>NZ_DIHC01000039.1:8051-127209 GCF_002419965.1 Pseudomonas sp. UBA5706 | reverse complement strand
CGCCGGCAAGCCAGGCTCCTACGGCCTGCGGGCAGAATCAAAAGCAATCTGGTGTCAGCCTGTAAATCGCCCGCAGCCGGCACCTTCGGCGCAAGCCAGGCTCCTGCGGCCTGCGGGCAGAATCAAAAGCAATCTGGTGTCAGTCTGTAAATCGCCCGCAGCCGGCACCTTCGGCGCAAGCCAGGCTCCTGCGGCCTGCGGCCAGAATCAAAAGCAATCTAGTGTCAGCCTGTAAATCGCCCGCAGCCGGCACCTTCGGCGCAAGCCAGGCTCCTGCGGCCTGCGGCCAGAATCAAAAGCAATCTGGTGTCAGTCTGTAAATCGCCCGCAGCCGGCACCTTCGGCGCAAGCCAGGCTCCTACGGCCTGCGGCCAGAATCAAAAGCGATCTGGTGTCAGTCTGTAAATCGCCCGCAGCCGGCACCTTCGGCGCAAGCCAGGCTCCTGCGGCCTGCGGGCAGAATCAAAAGCAATCTGGTGTCAGCCTGTAAATCGCCCGTAGCCGGCACCTTCGGCGCAAGCCGATATCACTAGACCGCCGCTTTCTTCATATTCCGCCTTCGCGTACGCCCCACCTTGCCTTCGATGCTGTTCTGCAATTTCTTCCTCATCCCCAGCAAAAATGCTGCTTCAGCCACCACGAACAGCGGTCCGATGATCAGGCCTGACACGTCATCGACAAACGCCGGTTTGCGGCCTTCGTAATAATGGCCAATGAACTGGATGACCCAACCCGCCACGAACAGGCCGACGCCAGCGCCGAGCCAGACCAGCGTGCTCTGTTGCGCCAGGTGTGCACCCATCCACAGGAAAAACACCAGCACGATACCCATGGCAATGCCGAACGGTCTGTCCAGCCGCAGATAGAACAGGGTGGCCGCGACCGTCGCCAGCAATGCCGGCGACAGCCACAACTCGCCGAGCGACCAACTGCTCCAGCCGGGCCGCGACAACAGAATGGCTACAGCCAGGACGATCAATGGAATGCCGACGAAGTGGGTGACGATGTTTCGGGTGTCGCGGTGGTAGGCCGCGTACTGGCTGAGGTGATCGATGAGGCTTTTCATTGTTATTCCTCCCTTGTTGTGTGGATCATTGCGCTGTTTTTTGGGCCGAGCCTCGTAGTGGCTCAGCCTGCAATAAATTGCCAATAAGAAAAAGGAGATTCACGTGACGAATGGAACGCAATGGCGCTCGTGGTTGATCAACGATCACTGGTTCAACACGCTACCCGCCTCCCTGCAGGATAGCTTGCTGCTGGGTATGCGGCAGCGGCGGATCACCCCTGGCAAGTTGGTCTTCAAGCGTGGCGAGCCTGCATGCGGTCTTTACGCGCTGCTCGCAGGTTCCATTCGCTTCGGCGAGGTCAAGCAGCAGCGACACTGGCTTGCCCCGCAATCAGCCTCCACGCGGCCTTACTGGTTCGCAGAGGTGTCACTGTTCGACGACTGCCCGCGACGCCACGACGTTTACGCCGAGGATCAGGTCATCGTTTTGCAAATGCCCCAGGCTCCTCTGAATCAACTGCTGGAGCAAAATCCTCGACATTGGCGCTGGTTTTGCGAGTTGCTCGGTCGCAAGCTGGGAGTAGGTGTCCCGTCTCGCGATCAAGTGACCTCGCTGCCGACCGATGAGCGCGTGGCGTTTCGCCTGTTAATGCTGTGCGAAGGCTATGGCGAAATCGACCGTTCGATTCGCATCGTTTCGATCCACGAGCTGGCGTCGACACGCTGTCTGGGGCTGACCCCCGAAGTGGTCGATCGCGTCCTGGAGCAGTTCGCAAAGCGCGCAATCATTCGCCGCGATCACAACTTCATCAGCGTGCTGGACACCGACAAACTGCGTAAAGCCGCGTGTCATCGGCTGACGCAACTGAGCGCCTAAACGACATCAGCGCAGCATGCCATCCCGGTATTGGCTGGGCGTCATGCCGGTCCAGCGTTTGAAAGCGCGACTGAAGCTGCTGGTGTCGGCAAACCCGAGCAGATAGGCGATTTCGCTGATCGAACTGGCAGGGTCGCGCATGTGCTGAAGCGCCAGATTCTGCCGGCACTGATTGAGCAGCAGATCGTAGCTGCAGCCTTCATCGGCCAGGTGCCGTTGCAGGCTGCGCAGGCTCAGGTGCAAGTGTTGAGCGATACGCTGCGCCGAAGGTTCGCCCTCCGGCAACTGGATCTCGATAGCGCTGCGCACCTTGCGCTCCCAGGTTAAGGGGCTGAGCTTTTCCAGCGCTCGATCAAGAACCGTTTCGTTGTGCTCGGCCAGTTCCGGGTTGGCGTCGTCCAGATGGCTGTCGAAGTCGGCACAACCGAAGACCAGCAGGTTCTCCGCTGCGCCGAAATACAGTGGCGCACGAAACACGTCGTGCCAGGGTTTGGGATCGGCAGGCTGCGCACGTACCAGATGTACCGCGACCGGTGCGTAATGTCGTCCCAGGCGGTTGCGGCAGGTACGCACGTAAATCGCGGCGAAGGCGTCCATGGCTTCGTTGGCTGGCATCGGCCCACCCGCCGGCACGCGAAAACGAAATTCGTAATAATCGCCGACCCGTTTGAAGTCCAGGTCCAGAGCATCGCTGACCACCGGGTGATAACGCACGATGCGCTCGAACACCTCGCGCAGCGACCCACTGGCCACCAGCGCGTAGCCGAGCGCATGAAACGTCGTCGGGCTGACGAAGCGCGACACCCGCAAACCCAGCGCCGGATCGCCACTGGCCTCGACCGCCAGTTCCCACAGTCGTGTGGTGACGCTCACCGGATACCGCGCATTGGGGTCGTCCATCAACTGCGGATCCAGACCTGCAGCCCGACTTAGCGCCAGACTGTCGAGCCCAAGGGCGTCCAGTTGCTTGCGCAAGGCACGGGTCCAGCTGGCGAGAATGCTCGGCTCATCCATACAGATTGGCGCTTCCGGTCAACAGATTGGCGTCCACGGGCGGGCGGTTTAATACCCGGCAGGGCACAGTGGTCCCGGGGTTTGCTCATCATAAGACCGGGGAATGGAAGCATGCACGACACTTCTGCAAATGCAGCCGGAATGAATGCGCAGCAGCGCTCAGCGCATATTCGCTCGGTGGTTTTGGCCCGCGGCACCGCCCTGCGTCAACGCTATCCGGTTCTCGAGCATCAGGATGCGATAGGCGTCGGCATCCTGCTTTTTTCGTTTACCGGAATGATCGGCTGCGCAGCCTTGTACCTGGGCGGTTACCTGGCCTGGTGGGCGTGTTTGCTGCTGAACGCTTTCTTCGCCTCGCTCACCCACGAGCTGGAGCACGATCTGATCCACAGCATGTATTTCCGCAAACAGCGTGTGCCGCACAACCTGATGCTGGCGCTGGTGTGGATGGCGCGGCCCAGCACCATCAACCCCTGGATTCGTCGGCATCTGCACCTTAATCATCATAAGGTTTCGGGCACCGAAGCGGACCTGGAGGAGCGGGCCATCACCAACGGTGAGCCGTGGGGCCTCGTGCGGTTGCTGATGGTGGGCGACAACGTCATGTCTTCGCTGATCCGGATGCTGCGCGCGAAAACCCGGGCGCACAAGTTGAGCATCTTCAAGCGCACCTTGCGCGTTTATGCGCCGCTTGCGCTGCTCAATTGGAGCGCCTGGTACGTGTTTCTCGGTTTTCACGGCGCCAACGGCATTGCCCGTTTGATGGGTTCGGCGGTGGATTGGTCGGCCAATACCCTGGCGCTCATGCACGTGATCGACATTGCCGTGGTGGTGCTGATTGGGCCGAACGTGTTACGGACCTTTTGCCTGCACTTTGTCAGTTCGAATATGCATTACTACGGTGACGTCGAGCCGGGCAACATCATGCAGCAGACACAGGTGCTCAATCCTTGGTGGCTGTGGCCTATGCAGGCTTTCTGCTTCAATTTCGGCAGCACCCACGGCATCCATCATTTCGTGGTGAAAGAACCGTTTTATATCCGCCAGATGACTGCCCCGGTGGCGCACAAGGCCATGGCGCAAATGGGCGTGCGATTTAATGATCTCGGGACGTTCGGGCGGGCGAACCGGTTCGATAGGACGATCGGCGCCGATACAAGCAAAACGCCGGAGTCGGCACACCATTAGCCCGCTGACGCCTCAGGCTGGTCCGATGTCGACCGATGAATTTATCCGTCCATAAAAATTCTGTCACAACCCCCCCGTATGCTCAGCTCATCCCTGGCGAGCTGGGGACAGACAGCATGATTTTGCAGGGCTACTCCTTAAGGCAGGGGGTGGCCCTCTTTTTTTCAGCGCTATCGCCTGTGATTGCGGCATATGTATTTGAGCTATTAATAAATATCTTCTTATTCTTTTTCGAATATATGTCGCATCCCTATACTCGCCGTCATGAACGCAAAAAGTGCAGGAGGCGAAGGCCGTGCATAACGAATCGATCCGTTACCTGATCGTGCCAGGCTGGCAAGGATCTGCCCAAGACCATTGGCAAACTCATTGGCAGAACAGTCTGCCCAACAGCGTCCGCGTGGAACAGGCCGACTGGCTCAGACCTCGCCGCGAAGACTGGGTGGGCGAACTGCAGCGGGCCATTACCGCCGACAGCTCGCCGGTGATCCTGATCGCACACAGCCTGGGCTGCGTGACGGTCGCTCACTGGGCGCAATTGGCGCCACTGGACACCCTAAGGCAAGTGCGCGGTGCGTTGCTGGTGGCGCCAGCCGATGTCGAGCGGCCTAACTGCCCGCCAGCGATTCGCAACTTTGCGCCTATACCAGAACATCTGCTGCCATTTCCGGCACAGGTGGTCAGTTCCGATAACGACTGCGCCGTCAGCGCATTGCGTGCCATGGAAATGGCCCGCAATTGGGGGGCTGAAATTGGCATCCTCAGTGGCGCCGGTCACATTAACGTCAAATCCGGCCACCAACGCTGGGAGCAGGGTTTCGCCTACCTGTATCGCCTGCAAGGCCGTATCGAACAACTCACACGCCGCCGCGCATGAAGCCATGCTGCGTGGCCATGATCGTTTCGACTAATTCGCCGATCACCTTCTTTTTCGCCGCAGTGGACCGACAGGCGCTGCGGCCTTTTTTTTAACGCTCAGGCAATGATGGCTTGGGCGGGAGCCTGCCATGAGTCACTCCGTCAACCCGCAACCGCCGACCAACCAACCACTTCTGACCTTTCCCGACGCTGAAAAAAGCCCGCTGAGCATCCGCGCCAAGGCACTGGTGTTTTTCGATCCGCGCTCTCGACGCTTGCGCGAAGAAATGGAGCAACTGGCGCCACTGGAACTGCCTGTGCTGATACGCGGCGAACCGGGCACCGGTAAAGAGCTGCTGGCGCGGCATATTCATCGCGGCAGTGATCGCTCGGGACTTTTTGTTTCGGTGAACTGCGGCGCAATCAGCCCGACTTACGCCGACGCCGAATTGTTCGGCTATGCCGCAGGCGCCCACAGTGGTTCGGTCAGCAGTCGCGCCGGATGGTTCGGCTCTGCCACAGGCGGGACGCTTTACCTGGATGAGATCGCCGACTTGCCGATGTCGATCCAGATCAAGCTGCTGTCTGCGCTGGAAAATCACGAGGTGACCCGCGTCGGTGCCTCGCAGCCCAGCCCGGTGGACGTCCGATTGGTGGCTGCAACCAGTATCGATTTGAGCTTGGCAGTGGCTGCCGGGAAGTTTCACGAGCGCCTTTACCGCTATTTGAGCGAGGGGCGACTGGATTTGCCGGCGTTGCGTGAGCAGCCGGGTAATATTCTGCCGCTTGCCGAGTATTTCCTTGGCATCTACAGCCAGCGTCTGGATTTCGAAATGCCGTTAATCAGCGAGGCCGCGCAGAAGCTGCTTGAGGCGCACTACTGGCCGGGTAACACACGGGAGCTGGAAAACGTCATTCACTTTGCGTTGCTGGTCAGCAGCGGTGCGGAAGTCCTGCCTGAACACCTCAATCTGCCGCAACTCAATAGCCTGCGCCAGGGATAACTGCAAGACCGGTTGCCGCGTCAAGGGCTCCAGCGTGACGTCCTTCGCAGGCACCGCTGAGTGGCCGATCCAGGTCGCAGATACCCTCCTGAAACGATCATCTCCCAGTTAGCTCGAGACAGTCGGGTTGACTGTGGGAAAAGTCGCTATCGGTTCCACCCCTACATGTGATGCTGAAATATCGTACGCCTGAAGTTCACGCATCTGCCGTAATGCTGTGACGTGATCTGATTGTCTGTAAATAATTAATAGCGAGAGCGGCACTGTTCATTTCTTCATGTTGCTTGTGGGTGGACAACTTTTTGTTCTTGGATCAGTCTGGAATCCGAGGCGGCTAGTTCGATGCGGATAAGTCATCCTGATACAACTCTTCATCAGGTCGCCTTCGTTAAATTGAATATGGACACGCTGACAGGATGTCAGCGGCTAATAATGGAATATTGATATGAATAAGCTTTCTGTCGGCTTTGCCGCATCTCTGTTACTGACCATGAGCGTGGTCAATATCGCATCTGCTGACCCGCGAGCCGCGAAGCTGGGTAACATTACTCTGGTCGGCAAGAACCCGAATGACACCTGTTCGTTTCCCCTTGAAATAGGCAAAGCGTTTTCCCTGAAGGACCATGGAAAATCGCGGGGCTGCAAAAATGACAATTATTATTACTTTGCTATTACCGGTGGCAAGCCAGGCACACTGCTAGTGTTCATGGATGCGCCTAACTGCGGCTATTCGGAACCGACCTATCGGTATCGAATTGTCGGGGATGAAGGTGAAACCTTAAATATGAGCGGCAGTCGTAATCTCGCTCACGACGGTAGTAACGGCACATACCTTGAAGATCATCTGGAAACAGCGGGCAGTCCCAAAACCGGTCGACTGGGCGGGAAGTTGTCCTGTGTAGCGGCTTGGTAAGGCTGATCATCATTTGTTTTTAGAGGATATATTCATGAAATACGCCACATGGGAAACACTTCAAGTATTTGCGGTGACGTCCGCTACAGGCAGCACTGACATCTTCGCAAACGGGCGCCAGCAGACGCGGCTACGCATCAAGGTGCAGGCTATCGATATAAATGGCACCCCGGTGCCCTTGAGCGATGAAGAACTGGCCAGTCTGCAATTGATCGAACCCAACGGCAGGCCGGTCAAGCTGGACCCGCTTGATTACCATGAAAGAGCGCTGAACCCGCTGACGTTCGTGCGTAAGCAGTACGACCCGGAAGAATATGAAAGGGTCGCTTCAGGCAGTGTCGTGTTCAACCCGGCCAAGCACGACCTGCTGCAGTACAACAAAGCCCGAAAGCTCTTTAACGACGTGACCACTGTATGGTCTGGTGTGCGTAACACCGACTACGAGTTTTACCCACGTGCGTCGGCGGAGCGTTTACCTGAAGAGGACTACGGCAGCGACCGAGAGCACATTTACGTGGTCGATGTGTATGTGCGCACTATCAGTGATATTCAGGTGCGTCTGGCGGTACGGTTGACCCGCGATGATGGCCAGACATTTGATTCGCTTGCGTATCATAATGGCAGGCTGACCCTTCGGCCGGTGGTGCCGCCCACTTATGTTGCACGTGACTATGACTTTAAGCGCATCGCTATTTCGGGAGACGTTGAAAGCAAGCAGCACTTCGATACGCTGGACTATTACACCTTTGATCTTGTCTCCAATAACATTGCGTTGGAATTCCGCCACTTCGAGATGAAACCGTTGAGCATCCGGCGTGATGCCGTCGCTCCAATGGACCGAGGAAGTATTACAGGTTTCACTTATCCGGGTGATGATCACTTTAATTACGGGATGGCGCTAAAGCAGCTCCCGACCAGGCTTAACCCAGGTTACAAGAGGCCCGGCAAAGTATTCATCAACTTGGTGAGACGGCATAAGTTCGAATCCGCATCAGCACCCATTGTGTCTCCAGGTAATTCCCTTAGCTCGCTAATCAGTTCGGTGCTTGCCGCGCTGGCCTCCAAAACCGTCGGCGTTCGTCCTGTTATGGGGCCAGCCAATCCCGATCCGGTCGTAAGCGCAGGCCCGGCCACCATTCGGGCATTGGATATGTATGGCAACGATCATGTTGTACGTCTGCAGTTCCGCGGCAATGGCCGTAACTATCTAGAACTGGTTTAAACCGCCTAATAAAGGCGCCTGTTACCCAGGCGCCTTTTTTTTTCAAATGGTTGAGATGATCTATGAGCACTTCTCCATCGGCAGGAGGGAACTCCAATGCCTATAATTTTTTGAGTTTTTTGCAATCCGGAGTCGATCCGCGCACCGGTAGCTACAGCTGCCGGATCGCGCTTTCCGAACTCACCTCCAACCTCCTCAGCGGCCCGACCCTTCCGCTGGCATTGTCATTCGATCCCCTGATTCGCGCCAATTCCGGATTTGGCCGGGGCTGGTCGATAGGTATTTCCGGGTACAACGAATCCAGCCGCAAACTCAGCCTGTCCACGGGAGCCACCTACGAGGCGGTGTTGTCGCGCCAGGCATTCGTATTGCTGGACAATAAAGTCGATGACTTGAAAGCAACCCGGCGCGGCAACGAGCTGCTGATCGAACATAAAACCGGCATGCTGGAAGTCCTCAGGCAAGCCGGCGCCGGTTCTCGTGACTGGCTGATGTCGGCGCTCTACTCTCCACAGGGTCAGGCCCTGTACTTCAAATATGCGCTGCACGGCGGCACTCGTTACCTGTCCCAGATTCGCGATGAAACACGAGCACTGGTTGATATTCAGCTGGCGGGGTCATCGCCCACCATCACGCTATGGCCGGACAGCCCCGACAAGAAGCTCATCTTCGTGTTACTGCTGCAAAACGGCGTATTGACCACGATACGTGCCAATCCGGGCACACGCGACGTAATGGAATGGAAATTTGAATACCTAACCATTGACGGGTTGTTAATGATGTCCCGGCTGCAACACCCCACCGGTGGTCATGAAACGCTGAGCTATAGCCCTGCCGCGTTGAAGCTGCCGTCCAACGCGCCCGTCAGGGCCCTTCCCGCCGTGTCTGCGCACAGCGTCTTTCCTGGAGCCGATCAGCCGTCAATCCGGCGCGAATACAGTTACTCATCCAACAACTATCTGGGCTTCGGCTCGTCTGCTCCCTGGCGTGCAAGTGGCGACAATTTGTATCGATTACCCGGTAATTATGAGTACTGGACGACCGAAACGCTCATGCAGGGTACCGGCCAGAATCGCCGCGTGGTGCGCAGCATCAAGCGCACTTACAACCGCTTTCATCTTCAGGTCAGGGAGACTACGCAGCAGAACACCAAGGTGATCGACAAGAGAACCGAATACCACGGTTCGGCAGGTGTGGAGTTCGCCCGTCAATCGCCCAAATTCCAGCTGCCTCGACGTGAGCAGACCGACTATTACGACACGCGCGCGCCACGGGTAAAGCGCACCGAAGTCACCGTCAGCGAATTCGATGACTTCGCCAATCTGATCCGCAAGGTGCTGCCGTCTGGCGTGACGGAGCTGTATGAGTTTTATCCTGCGCAGGGTGCCGACGGATGCCCGGCGGATGATTTTGGCCGGCCGCGCTGGCTGCGCGAGAAGACTGTGATCCCGGCGGGCTCTGCGGTCGACACGCCGTCCTTGCTCAGTCGTTTTCGTTATACGCAGCTCCCGTCATCGCACAGCGTGCGTCCTCACTGGATTGCGGTGGCGCGGGAGTCGCTGTATGAGGGCAAAAATGCGCAACCCTTCAAGGTCATCGAGACGCAGTACGAAGAGAACAAAACCAGCCCCTTCCTTGGTAAGGTCATTCGTCGCACCGAGACCGTGCAGCAGGCCATGTCGACGCTGGATTATCGTTATCGCTTACAGGACGACGTACTGCGTACCGACATCTGGATGACCGGTCATGATCGCGTCAATAGCGCGCGAAGCATCTGGCAGCATGCCCTGACCGGCCAGGAGGTCAAAACCCTGGGGCTGACCGGGGTAGTTATAGAAATATCCTACGACCGGCTCGGGCGCATGACCTCGCAAGTGGTCGAACCCGGTACGCCCAATGAGGCGGCCAAGACGTTCGAGTACCAGCTGCCCACGACACGCGGTGGCGCGTCCCACATCGTCATGAACGATGCGGCAGGCGCGCAGACGCGTACCCGTTTCGATGGGCTTAATCGCGAGTTGCTGATCGAGCTTCAGGATCTGGACAGCCCTGGGACCCCTCTGCGCGCCGTTTATGCGGCGCGATACGACGGCGTTGGCCAGTTGGTTGAAGAGGTCCATACCGATTGGATCAAGGGCAAGCCGCACGCGGTGACAACCCAACACCAGTACGACGATTGGGGCAATCGCGTCAGCAGCATGGGGGCCGACGGCGTCAAGCGCCATGATGTCCAGGATCCCATCGAAATGACGCAGACCCAATGGCAGGAAGGCGCGGGCCGCACCATCACGCGCAAAAACCTGTTCGGCAAACCCGTGAGTGTCGAGCGCATCGACCAAAAGGGCATCGCGCGCGGCGTCACGCGCTATGCCTATGACGGCATGGGACGCTGTATCGAAAAAACCTCGCCTACGGGTGCGGTGACTCGATTTACCTACGATTTTGCCGACCGCCTGCTGACCACGCTGTTGCCGGACGGCACGCAGGTGAAAAAAGCTTACGTGGGCCACAGCACGGACGACCTGGCCACGCACATCTGGGTTGACGGCTATCTGGTCGGTCAGCGTGAGTTCGACAGCTTGCTGCGGGTGACGCGCTTGAACGTGGGGGGTCGCAGCGAGGTGTTCACGTTCGACGGCGCTCAGGCGCGGCCGGCTTCCCGCACAACGCCTGCAGGGGCTTTGCTGCAGTTCGATTACGAACCCTCACTGGAAAACCAGCTCACGCAACGCAAGGTCGCCGGAAATCAAAACCTGGCGGCGCGATTCCACTACGACGGTACGCATGGCGGTCTGGTTCAGGCTTCGGACCCAGGCAGCCAGCAGCAACTTCACTATTCCCCGAGCGGCAAATTGCTGCGAGAGGAACTGGTCGAAGGCGGCGCACGTTTTGAGGTACTTCATGAAACCTCGCTCAACGGGCTGCCTCTCACATACACCGATGCTGGCGGGCAGGCGCGAGTCATCCGTTACGATTCGTTTTGTCGCGTGTCGACCCTTGAACAGGGCGAGTTGCGCGTGTCGTTTACCTATGACGCACTGGGCCGACCTCAGCGGATGGTGACCCACGATCGGCAAACCCTGCGCAGCCTTGTGACAACCCTGTTTCATGATGATTTCGGACGTGAAATCCGGCGTGTGACGAGTGTTGAGGGCGGCCAGACTCAAGAGCTGGTCCAACACTTCGACGATAACGACAAACTGATTCGCCGCACGCTGAGCCAAGATAAGCAGGTTCTGCGAGACGAGCGGTTTAACTATGACCCTCGCGGTCGTTTGCAGCGCTACAGCTGTATAGGGCCTCAAACCCCTGTGGATGCGCGCGCAAGGGCGATTGTCAGCCAGCTCTATAAGTTCGACGCCCTGGACAATATCCGCGAACTGGCCACGGTCTTCGTCGGAGGCCAGGACATCGCGACCTACCACTACACCAACCCCGACCGCACTCAGCTGACGCGTGTGACGCACAGCCATCCCGATTACAAGGCCCTTGATGCCTCCTTCAGCTACAACAAGGATGGGCATCTGCTCAACGATGAACAGGGGCGAGGGTGGGTGTATGACGAACTGGGTCGTCTGGTCGAGGTCAAGCAATCGCCCGCTGCCGCGGCGACCAGCCTGATCCATTACCGTTACGACCCGCAGGACCGCCTGCTGGGGACCGACATCACCGGGCAAGCATCGACCACCCACTTTTATCAGGACGAGCGCCTCGTCACGCGGCTTCAGGGGGATGCGTGCGACAGTTACCTGCTGCATGACCAACACCTGCTTGCACAGGCCTGCCGCAAGGGAGCGAAGGTCGAGCACATCCTTCTGGGCACCGACCAGCAGCGCAGTGTCTTGCAAACGGTGACCCCTGAGGGGCAGCAGGCTCACGCCTATACCTCATACGGCCTTCGCCCGACCAGCGGCGGGCTTGGCAGTCTGTTGGGTTTCAATGGCGAGCTGCCGGACCCGGTGACGGGCTGTTACCTGCTGGGCAGCGGCTACCGGGCTTACAATCCGGTTTTGATGCGCTTTCACAGCCCGGACAACTTGAGCCCGTTTGGTGCAGGGGGCATTAACCCCTATGCGTACTGCCTGGGTGACCCGATCAACATGTCCGATCCAAGCGGGCATTTTTCGTGGAGAGCGGTTCTGGGCATTGTCATTGCCGTTGCATCCATTGCCATCACCGTCGTGACCTTGGGCACAGCGGCGCCGGCCACCGGGCCTGCAGCGGTGGGCGGTCTTTCGCTGTCAACCTCGGCAGCGCTCATCAATCTTGCGTCGAGCGCTGTGGGCATTGCCGCCACCGTTGTCCAGGAAGTGGAGCCACAATCGCAAGCCGGTGCGATTCTCGGCTATGTAAGCCTGGGGCTCGGAATCCTGGGTGGCGGGTTCGACAAGGCCGCTGGACGTACCGCGACCGAGGCCAGCAGCACGCTGGTACGACAGAACGCCATCAGGGTCAGCAATGGCCAGCCGCTGAAGAGCATATCCGGGCTGGCAAATCTGGGCGCCGGTGCCCGCAATACCGTACAGATCGAAGAACGCATCAGAATCGCCCAGCAAGTACTGGGCGCGTTCGAGCAGGCGGTCGATGGCGCGGAAAAGATCGAGGACTATGTCATTCCCTATCTGTTTCCTCCGCAGAAGGATCCCAACGCGCCATCGCAGGCGCAGACCTCCGTGCTGGAAAGTGTCCTGCGCGCAGGTGGCAAACATATTGCGAAGAAGGCTGTAGTAGAGGCCATTTCGCAATTCCTGGCGCCGGACCTGAAACGTGTGGAGCAGATACGTCGTTTGATTTAGGGAAGATTTCACGGTGGTAAACACCATCGTTACCGCTTCCTTAATAGCTAAATAGAATATTCGTTGGCTTAAAAATTATTGTCATGGAATAAAGATTCTCGGTAATGTCCGCATCACGCCGCTTCCCCTCCTACAAAGGGGGGCAGCGGCACTTCTGCTTATAGAAATCGCCCGCCAAGGCGACCGGAATTTTTCTAAGGACATCGAATGAAAAAGACGTTGCTGTTCACCGCACTGGCGGCTGCCCTCTCCCTCGGCGTTACTGCGGCCCAGGCTGCAGAGAAACTGGTTGTCGGCGCCACTGCCGTTCCGCACGCCGAGATTCTGGAGCTGATCAAGCCTGAGCTGGCCAAGGAAGGCGTGGATCTGGAAATCAAGGTTTTCACTGACTACGTGCAACCGAACGTGCAACTGAACGAGAAACGTCTGGATGCCAACTACTTTCAGACCAAGCCCTACCTGGATGGCTTCAACAAGGGCAAAGGCGCCAATCTGGTGACCGGCGTAGGCGTCCACGTGGAACCGTTCGGCGGCTATTCCAAGAAGTGGAAGTCCATCGATCAGTTGCCGGAAGGCGCGACCGTTGCCATTCCTAACGAAGGCAGCAACGCCGGTCGCGCACTGCTTCTGTTGCAGAAGAACGGCTTGATCACCCTGAAAGACCCGACCAATGCGTTGGCGACCCCGAAAGACATCGCCACCAACCCGAAAAAACTGAAATTCCGTGAGCTGGAATCGGCTTTGCTGCCGCGCGCGCTGGATCAAGTCGACCTGGACCTGATCAACACCAACTACGCGCTGGAAGCCAAGTTAAATCCGAAGAAAGACGCGCTGATCATCGAAGGTGCTGATTCGCCGTATGTGAACTTTCTGGTGACCCGTACCGACAACGCTCATACCGACGCGATCAACAAGCTGTCCAAGGCACTGACCAGCCAGGAAGTTAAAGACTTCATCAACAAGAAGTACGACGGCGCGGTATTGCCAGCGTTCTGATTGGACGGAGTATTGAGCGTGTTCCTGTAGCCGCGCGCCTGCCGGCGGTTGCGAGACGACCGCCGCCAGCACGGCGGACGGCTACAGGGGAGTCGCTCGGCGCGACAACCGGATCACTGCCCTATGTTTTTCACGCCGACGGCTTGTACATGCGTCGGCGTTTTTGCATGTGTGCCCAATGCGCGACGCAGGGCGATGAGCAATTTCACGTAGTCTTCGTGCGCCCTGTCGTTCGATGGGTCGGATTCGCGGGCTCGTGGCAGCATGTTCGGTCCCCTTTTTTAATTCCCTAAGGTCTCTCGATTCGAAGCCAGACCCGGCTGAAAAGACTGAGATAGACCGCTATCCTGGACTTCTGGTTCGTCTCTAACGATAAGGATTTGGTATCAGCACGGTGACCAATACTGGCATTGGGCCGCCGCTAGCACATTCGGCGCTATCCATATGCTCTATCGATATTTAAATTTCCCTTCTTATATCTATAAAGTTCCGACTTCTCAGTCACGCCTATTCTGGAGTCGGAGTTCTCATGCCAGCAGCCTCCCAAGCTTCCACATCCGCGCATACGCCGGACCAGCAGTTCGATGTGCGTCCATTCACCGAAAAGGTGGGCGCGGAAATCGTCGGGCTTGACCTGTCCCAGCCGCTAAACGATGCAGACTTCGCTCGCGTGCATCGCGCGCATCTGGATCACCACGTCGTGGTGTTCCGTGATCAGCACATCACCCCGCAACAGCAGATCGATTTCAGCCGCCGTTTCGGTGTGCTGCAGATTCACGTGCTCAAGCAATTCCTGCTCGCCAACCACCCGGAAATCCTGATCGTTTCCAATATCGTCGAGAACGGCCAGCCGGTGGGGTTGGGCGATGCAGGTAAGTACTGGCACTCGGACTTGTCCTATAAAGAGCTGCCGAGCCTGGGTTCGATGCTCTACGCCCAGGAGCTGCCAAGTGAAGGCGGTGACACATTGTTCGCCGACATGCACCAGGCCTGGGAAACCCTGCCTGAACACTTGCGCAAGGCTGTCGAAGGCCGCAGCGCCGTGCACAGCTACACCTCGCGCTACCGCGACGGGCACAACGCCGAAAACTGGCGCCCGACCCTCAGCGCCGAGCAGTTGGCGCAAGTAGCCGTAGTCAGTCATCCGATCGTGCGCACGCACCCGGAAAACGGCCGCAAGGCGCTGTTCGTCAGCGAGGGTTTCACCACCCACATCGTCGGCATTCCCGAAGACGAAAGCCGCGCGATTCTGAACGAGCTTTATGCGCACAGCGTGCGTGCGCAAAACGTCTACCGCCATCAATGGCAGGAAAACGACATGGTCTTCTGGGACAACCGCTCGCTGATTCACCTGGCAGGCGGCACCCCTGATCATCTGCGCCGACGCCTGCACCGCACCACCATCCAGGGCGACGCTCCGTTCTGATTCATGCACTGCTTTCTGCCCTGAATGAAGGAGCCCCGTTTCATGAACGCTGTTCTGCAAAGCCACACGGCTAGCAATCGCTCAAATGCGCAACAGGCCAATCAGCCTACCGCTGAAGCGCTATTGCAAGTCCAGGGCGTAAGCCTTGAATACCGCACGCCGGAACGCGTGGTGCGGGCCACTCATCAAGTCAGTTTCGAGATCGATCCGGCGGACCGCTTCGTCCTGCTCGGCCCATCGGGTTGCGGCAAGTCCACGTTGCTCAAGGCGGTCGCCGGTTTCATAAAGCCCAGCGAAGGGCAGATCCGTCTGGCCGGTCAGCAGGTCAAGGAGCCAGGGCCGGACCGGATCGTGGTGTTTCAGGAGTTTGATCAACTGCCGCCCTGGAAGACAGTGATCGAGAACGTCATGTTCCCGCTGCTGGCCTCGCGCACGCTCAAGCGCCGTGAAGCCGAAGAACGTGCCCGGCATTACCTGGAAAAAGTCGGCTTGAGCGCGTTTGCCAATGCGTATCCGCACACCTTGTCCGGCGGCATGAAGGCGCGAGTGGCGATTGCCCGGGCGCTGGCGATGCAACCGAAAATCCTGCTGATGGACGAGCCGTTCGCCGCGCTCGATGCCTTGACCCGGCGCAAGATGCAGGAGGAGTTGCTGGAGCTGTGGGAAGAGGTGCGGTTCACGCTGCTGTTCGTCACCCACTCCATCGAGGAAGCGTTGGTAGTGGGCAACCGGATTCTGCTGCTGTCCCCACATCCGGGGCGCGTGCGTGCCGAGATCAACAGCCATCAATACGACCTGAAAAGCCTCGGTGGTGTTGATTTTCAGGCTACCGCGCAGCGTATCCATCGGCTGCTGTTCGACGAGGGCGAAGCGCCTGCGGTGGAACAGGATCTGCGGTTTCAGGACATTCGCATCGCCTATTAATGTGCGCCCCGTTTTCTTGCAGGGGCGTGGTGCCCCGCGATTGCATTCTGTCTGCGCCAGCTATTTTGACGGACACTTTGCAATCGCGGGCAAGCGCTTTCCTACAAGGGCGGTGGCCCTGACGAGACAACACCATGAGCTTTTCACCCCCCATTCGCGAGGAATACGAAATCGCGCTGGAGCCTTTCACTCAGGAAGACCTGGCCCGCGAAATCCCCTTGGCACAACGTATCTGGCAACTGAGCTGGGTGCGCAAGAGCGTGATCCTGATTGCCTTGGCGGTGATCTGGGAAATCGCTGCGCGCATTCAAGGGAATGACCTGCTGCTGCCCGGTTTCATCGATACCGCCAAGGCGTTTATCGATGGCATCGTCACGGGCGAGCTGCTGAGCAAGGTATGGATTTCCCTGACCGTGCTGGTCAAGGGCTACCTGATCGGCATCGTCCTGGCATTCGCGCTGACCACGCTTGCGGTCTCCACACAGCTGGGTCGCGATCTGCTCGGCACCCTGACCGCGATGTTCAACCCGCTGCCTGCCATCGCGCTGCTGCCACTGTCGCTGCTGTGGTTTGGGCTTGGCGAAAACAGCCTGATCTTCGTGCTGGTGCATTCGGTGTTGTGGGCCTTGGCGCTCAATACCTACGCGGGCTTTCTCGGGGTTTCCGAAACCCAGCGCATGGCCGGTCGCAACTATGGCCTCAAGGGCTTGCGCTTCGTCTGGTACATCCTGATTCCCGCCGCGCTGCCGTCGATTCTGGCGGGTCTGAAAATCGGCTGGGCATTCGCCTGGCGCACCCTGATCGCTGCAGAGCTGGTGTTTGGCGCGTCCTCGGGCAAGGGCGGGTTGGGTTGGTACATCTTCCAGAACCGCAATGAGCTGTACACCGACAAGGTGTTCGCGGGTCTCGCGGCCGTGATCATCATCGGCCTGCTGGTGGAAAACCTGCTGTTCAGCAACGTCGAGCGCTTGACCGTCAAGCGTTGGGGTATGCAGCGCTGAGCAGGCAATAAGAAGAAAAACATGCTGAATGACCGGGGTAACCGGGCCTTCAGCTATCGAACACTTTCGAGTTTCATTGTGAGGATTTCATGGGGTACACCAAACCTTCGCGAGCACGTTCGCTCCCACACGTGATGACGGCACTGGCGGCCACCCTGGGTCTGACTGGCGCGCTGTTGAGCAGCAGCGCGCATGCCGAAGGCAAGATCAGCATCGCTCAGCAGTTCGGTATCGGTTATCTGATCCTCGACGTGGTGCAGCAGCAGAAACTGATCGAGAAGCATGGCAAGGAAGAAGGCATCGATATCAAGGTCGACTGGAACAGCATTTCCGGTGCCACGGCAATGAACGAAGCGCTGCTGGCCGGGGCTCTGGACGTGGTCTCGGCGGGTGTACCGCCGATGCTGACCATCTGGGACCGGACAAAGGGCAAGCAGAACGTCAAGGCGATCGCCTCTCTGGGGTCGATGCCCAATTACCTCCTGAGCAACAAGCCTGAAGTGAAGACCTTGAACGACTTCACCGACAAGGATCGCATTGCCGTGCCTGCTGCAGGCGTGGGCTTCCAGTCGCGCACCTTGCAGATCGAAACCGCCAAGTTGTTCGGTAACGACAACTACAAGAAATTCGACAACATCTCCGTCAGCCTGCCGCACCCGGATGCTACGTCAGCGTTGATCGCAGGCGGTTCGGAAATCAGCGCGCACTTCTCAAGCCCGCCGTTCCAGTATCAGGAGCTGGAAAACCCGAACGTGCATAAAGTGCTGAGCTCGTACGATGTGCTGGGCGGTCAGGCCACGTTTAACGTGCTCTACACCACCCAGAAATTCCATGACGAAAACCCGAAGACCTACAAAGCCTTCTATGACGCGCTGGCCGAAGCCGAGCAGATCATCAAGGCTGATAAAGCCGCAGCGGCGAAGACGTACATCGACGTCGAGAAATCCAAGCTGCCGCTGCCGTTGGTTGAGAAGATCGTGTCGGACCCGGAAATCGACTTCACCGTCGTCCCGCAACGCACTTACATCTACGCCGACAAGCTGCATGAGATCGGCGTGCTGAAAAACAAGGCCGACAGCTGGAAGGATTTTTTCTTTGAAGAAGCCTACGGTGGCGCGGGCAGCTGATTTTGGACTGAAAGGGTACCTGTGGGAGAGGCAGGAGGTTACGACGGCGGCGGGCGTGGTGGGTCAGCTACCATTGATGCGACTGACCCGCCGCATTCGCGGTTGTCGCACAGCTCCGGCTGCTCCTACAGGTAGGGTGTCGTTTTGATCGTTCCCACGCTCTGCTTGGGAATGCCGCCTTTGACGCTCAGCGTCGGCAGAGTCAAATGATGTTTCGCAGATTGGGGAGGGGCGGTGAATCGCGGCCCTCAATCCGGCCAATGCCAGGCAGGCTCATCGAGCATGCCCTGGCCGACGATTCCGGTCTGTCCCAATTCCTTCTCCAGTACGATGCAGTTGCATTCGGGATCCTGCTCCAGCGCGGCGATCAGGCGGCTGGCGTGGGAAACAACCCAGACCTGACAGCGCTGCGAAGCACTCATGATCAGCCTGGCCAGCGCAGGCAGCAGATCAGGATGCAGGCTGGTTTCCGGCTCGTTGAGGACCATCATGGTCGGCGGCCGTGGCGTCAGCAGGGCGGCGATCAGCAGCAGATAACGCAATGTTCCATCCGACAACTCGGCCGCTGACAAGGACCGCAACAAACCCTGCTGGTAAAACTCCAGCGCAAACAGTCCACCGCCCTGAGCGTTTATCTGGATGCGCGCGCCGGGGAAGGCGTCGCTGATCGCGGCATCCAGCGCTTCGGGCTCGCCGATTTCGCGAATCGTCTGCAAGGCTGCCGCCAGGTCCCGCCCATCGTGGTGAAGCACCGGCGTGCGCGTTCCCAGTTGCGGCTTGCGTGCAGGCGCGTCGGCGTCGCTGCGAAAGTGATCATAAAATCGCCAGCCGCGAATGCTCTCGCGTAGTTGCAGCACTTCCGGCGACGAGCGCAGGTTCCCAACCTGATCAAACAGGCTGTCGTAGGTCGGCGTGTGTTGCGCCAACACATCCCAGCTGCGGCCTTCGCGGGCGCGGATCATGGGGCCTGCACGGTCGACCAGCAAACTGGCAGGCCGATACACCGCCCCGGCCCAGATGCACTCGCGCTTGATCTCAGGGTCCAGGCCGAAGGCCGTCGGCGCGTCAGGCGGCGAGGGCAGGCCCAGTGAGATCGCGTAGCTGAAGTCCTCGGACGCGAAGCCCAAACGCAGTCGGACGACTTCCTTGCGCGGCCCACCCTGAATCTCGGCTTCGCCATTGCGCATGCGTCGACTGATCGTTTCCGGCCCGGCCCAAACGGTCGACTTCAATCCGCCTTCGCGCGCCAGTGCATGGATAACGCCACCCTGTGCCGTTTCAGCGAGCAAGCGCAGTGCGCGATACAAATTCGACTTGCCGCTGCCGTTGGGGCCTGTAATCAGATTCAGACGCGCAAGGGGCACCACCAGCGTATTGATCGAGCGGTAGTTGGCCACGGCCAAGGTAGTGAGCATCGAGCGTTCCTTGCTGTTAATGTGCGCAGCTGGCGAATCGGGCTGGCGCAGTTTAGCTGTGCAAGGAACCCTGATCTACGCTCGCAGTCGCATGATCACGTTAAGACGACGCTCGGCAGCGTGATGCACGCAACGGCATTGGCACAAGGAGCTTGCATGCCTGCTCAACCCCCGGTTTTCAAACATGGCCTGACGGTCCTGACGCTCGGCGTGTGCCTGGCGTTGGTGTCAGGCTGCAGCAAGGAAAAACCCAAGGACCCTGTACTGCCGCGAGTGCAGGTGCAGGAGGTCAAGACCGCCGAATTCGCCGCTGCCGTCGCGCTCACTGGCGATATTCAGGCGCGCGTGCAGACCCAGCTGTCGTTCCGCGTGGGCGGCAAGATCATCCAGCGCATGGTCGATGTGGGCGATCGCATCAGCCCCAAGCAAGTGCTGGCCAAGCTTGATCCCAAGGACTTGCAGACCAACGTTGACTCGGCCATTGCTGCCCAAGCCGCTGAACAGGCCCGTGTGACGCAGACCGCTGCGGCGTTCGTGCGTCAGGAAAAACTGCTGCCCAAGGGTTACACCAGCAAAAGCGAATACGACTCCGCGCAGGCACAACTGCGCGGCAGCCAGAGCGCGTTGAAGGCGGCCCAGGCGCAGCTGGCCAACGCCCGCGAGCAACTGGGCTACACCTCGCTGATCGCCGATGCACCGGGCATCATCACCGCGCGGCAGGCCGAGGTCGGTCAAGTGGTGCAGGCCACGATGCCGATTTTCAGCCTGGCGCGTGACGGAGAGCGCGATGCCGTGTTCAACGTCTACGAGTCGCTGTTCGTCAACCCGCCCACCGACCAGCCAGTCGAGGTCACGTTGCTGGATAATCCGCAGATCAAGGCAATGGGCAAGGTGCGGGAAATCACCCCGGCGGTCTCGGCACAGACCGGCACGTTACAGGTGAAAATTGCCCTGGCATCTCTGCCTCCGGGCATGCAGCTGGGGTCGGTCGTCAGTGCAGCGTTGAAGGTGCCTGCCAAGCAGAGCGTCGAGTTGCCGTGGTCGGCCTTGACCAAGGGCTTGGGCGATCAGCTCGGCCAGCCGGCGGTATGGGTGGTCGACGACCAGAACAAGGCCAGCCTGCGCGGGGTGACGGTGGGCCGCTACCTGACGGGCAAGGTGATCATCATCGACGGTTTGAATAATGGTGAAAAAGTGGTCGTCGCTGGCAACCAGTTGCTGCATCCGGACATGCAGGTCGAGCTGGCCGATGCCCGGAAGAACGCGGCAGGAGCGCAGCAATGAAGCGCCTGTCGGGGATCGTGCTTGGCGCGCTGCTGATCAGTGCATGCAGCAAGGAAGAACCGCCGCCGGAGCCTGTGCGCCCGGTGCTGTTCGTTGAAGTCAAACCCCAGTCCGAGGAAAGCCTGGGCCGTTTTGCCGGCAACATCGCCGCACGTTATGAAAGCACCCTGGGCTTTCGCGTCTCGGGTCGTATCGCTCAGCGCAGCGTGGACGTCGGCGCCGAGGTGAAGAAGGGCGACATGCTCGCCGTGCTCGATCCGACCGATCAACAGAATCAGGTGCGTTCCACTCAGGGCGATCTGGCGCGAGTCCAGGCGCAACTGATCAACGCCCAGGCCAATGCCCGCCGCCAACAGGAACTGTTCGATCGCGGCGTCGGTGCCCAGGCTGCGCTGGATGTCGCGGTGACGGACCTGAAAACCTCGCAGTCCTCCTATGAGCAAGCCAAGGCTGCGACACAACAGGCCAAGGATCAGTTGAGCTACAGCCAACTGCGAGCCGATCACGACGCCGTCGTAACCGAGTGGAAGGTCGAAGCCGGGCAGGTCGTCAGCGCTGGCGAACAGGTGGTGACGCTGGCCCGACCGGATATCAAGGAAGCCGTCATCGATCTGCCCGGTTCGCTGGCTGATCAGTTACCCAAGGGCGTGGTGTTCAAGGTCGCCAGTCAGCTGGACCCTGACATTAACACCACCGCGACTGTACGCGAGCTGGAGCCGCAGGCTGAAAGCACAACCCGCACGCGTCGGGCGCGTTTGACCCTCGCGGATACACCATCGTCGTTTCGCCTCGGCACGGCGATCAGCGTGACCCTCAGTTCCGCCATCGAGCCGCGCATCGAGTTGCCCGCCAACGCACTGCAGGAGGTCGACGGCAAGACCCAGGTATGGATCATCGACACCCAAAACCAGACTGTGTCGCCGCGCCCCGTGCAGGTCGTCAGTCGCGACAATGACAGCATAGTGCTGACAGGTGGCGTCAGAGGCGGTGAGTTGGTCGTAACGGCCGGTGTGAACAGCCTCAAACCGGGGCAGAAAGTTAAAGTCGATAAGGACAGCCCACGATGAAAGGGAAGTTCAACCTCTCCGATTGGGCCCTTAAGCATCAATCTTTCGTCTGGTACCTGATGTTCGTCGGCTTGCTGATGGGCGTGTTCTCGTACATGAACCTGGGCCGTGAAGAAGACCCCTCGTTCACCATCAAGACCATGGTCATCCAGACCCGCTGGCCGGGCGCCACGGTGGACGAAACCCTTGAGCAGGTCACCGACCGCATCGAGAAAAAGCTCGAGGAACTCGACTCCCTCGATTATGTGAAGAGCTACACCCGCCCGGGCGAATCCACGGTGTTCGTGTACCTGCGCGACACCACCAGTGCATCGGCGATTCCGCAGATCTGGTATCAGGTCCGCAAAAAGATCGACGACATTCGCGGCACGTTCCCTCAAGGGTTGCAGGG
The DNA here is from genome assembly GCF_002419965.1 of Pseudomonas sp. UBA5706. Classification (GTDB taxonomy): domain Bacteria; phylum Pseudomonadota; class Gammaproteobacteria; order Pseudomonadales; family Pseudomonadaceae; genus Aquipseudomonas. Next base: position 104,700 of record NZ_DIHC01000039.1, on the reverse strand, counting down.
CCCCTCGTTCAACGACGAGTTCGGTGATGTCTACGGCTCGATCTATGCCTTCACCGCCGACGGCCTGACCATGCGCCAGCTGCGCGATTACGTCGAACAGGTGCGGGTGCAGATCCGCGACGTACCGGGGCTGGGCAAGGTCGAGATGATTGGCCAGCAGGACGAAGTGCTGTACCTGAACTTCTCCACTCGCAAACTGGCTGCATTAGGGCTGGATCAACGGCAGGTGGTGCAGAGCCTGCAGTCGCAGAACGCGGTGACCCCGGCAGGTGTGATCGAGGCCGGACCTGAGCGGATTTCGGTCCGCACCTCCGGGCAGTTCACCTCGGAGAAGGACCTGGAAAAGGTCAATCTGCGCCTCAATGACCGCTTCTACCGGTTGAGCGACGTTGCTGAAATCACTCGCGGTTATGTCGATCCGCCCAAGCCGTTGTTCCGCTTTAATGGCAAGCCAGCCATTGGCCTGGCGATTGCGATGAAGAAGGGCGGTAACGTCCAGGAATTCGGCAAGCAGTTGCATGAACGCATGGATGAGGCTACCGCCGACCTGCCTATTGGCGTTGGCGTGAATAACGTCTCGGACCAGGCCCAGGTCGTTGAAAAGGCCGTCGGCGGTTTCACCAGCGCCTTGTTCGAAGCGGTGGTGATCGTATTGATCGTCAGCTTCATCAGCCTCGGCATGCGTGCCGGTCTGGTGGTCGCATGCTCGATCCCGCTGGTGTTGGCGATGGTCTTCGTGTTCATGGAGTACAGCGGCATCACCATGCAGCGGATCTCGCTCGGTGCGTTGATCATCGCCCTCGGCCTGTTGGTGGACGATGCCATGATCACCGTGGAGATGATGGTCTCGCGCCTGGAAAAGGGCGAATCCAAGGAGCAGGCCGCAACCTACGCCTATACCTCCACAGCGTTCCCGATGCTCACCGGTACGTTGGTGACGGTGGCCGGTTTCGTGCCCATTGGCCTGAACGCCAGCTCGGCGGGGGAATACACCTTCACCCTGTTCGCGGTGATCGCCGTGGCAATGCTGGTCTCGTGGGTCGTGGCGGTGCTGTTCGCGCCGGTGATTGCGGTGCACATTCTCAGCGAAAACGTGAAGAAGAAAGATGAGCACGACAAGCCGGGCCGCATTGCGCGTGCGTTTAATGGCTCGATGTTCTGGGCCATGCGCCATCGCTGGCTGACCATCATCATTACTGTGTTGCTCTTCGCGACCTCGGTGTTTTGCATGCGCTTCGTGCAGAACCAGTTCTTCCCGTCTTCGGACCGCCCCGAGATTCTGGTCGACCTCAACCTGCCGCAGAACGCCTCGATCAACGAGACACGCAAGGCCGTGGACAGGCTGGAAGCAACGCTTAAGGATGATCCGGACATCGTGCGCTGGAGCACTTACATCGGGCAGGGCGCCGTGCGTTTCTACCTGCCGCTGGATCAGCAACTGGAGAACCCGTATTACGCGCAGTTAGTGATCGTCAGCAAAGGCCTGAAGGAACGTGCAGGGCTGATGGATCGCATTAACAAGCGCCTGCGTGAAGACTTTGTCGGTATCGGCACCTATGTCCAGCCACTGGAAATGGGGCCTCCGGTGGGGCGCCCGATTCAATACCGCGTCAGTGGCGACAGCATCGACAAGGTTCGCCAGCACGCCATCGATCTGGCGACCCTGCTTGGCAAGAACCAGCACATCGGCGAGATGATCTACGACTGGAACGAGCCCGGCAAAGTCCTGCGTATCGACATCAACCAGGACAAGGCGCGGCAGCTGGGGCTGTCCTCCGAGGACGTGGCGCAGCTGATGAACAGCATTGTCAGCGGTTCGGCTGTCACACAAGTGCGCGATGACATTTACCTGATCAACGTAATCGGCCGCGCGGTGGACATCGAGCGTGATTCGCCAGAGACCTTGCAGAACCTGCAGATCGTCACGCCGCAAGGCACATCCATCCCGCTGCTGGCGTTCGCCAACGTGCGCTATGAGATGGAGCAACCGCTGGTTTGGCGTCGCGACCGCAAGCCGACCATTACCCTCAAGGCTGCCGTGCGGGATGAGATGCAGCCAACGGATCTGGTGAAAGAACTCAAGCCCGAGATCGATAAGTTCGCCTCGGACTTGCCCACTGGTTACAAGATCGCTACCGGTGGCACGGTAGAGGAAAGCGGCAAGGCCCAAGGCCCGATCGCCAAGGTCGTGCCGCTGATGCTGTTCCTGATGGCTACGTTCCTGATGATCCAGTTGCAGAGCGTGCAGAAGATGTTCCTGGTCGCCAGTGTCGCGCCGTTGGGCCTGATCGGCGTGGTGCTGGCCCTGGTGCCGACGGGAACGCCGATGGGCTTCGTGGCGATTCTCGGGATTCTGGCGCTGATCGGCATCATCATCCGCAACTCGGTGATTCTGGTGACGCAGATCCATGAATATGAAATCGCCGGCTACCTGCCATGGGATGCCGTCGCCGAAGCCACCGAACATCGTCGTCGGCCGATTCTGCTCACCGCTGCGGCGGCCAGCCTGGGCATGATCCCCATTGCCCGCGAGGTGTTCTGGGGGCCGATGGCCTACGCGATGATTGGCGGCATCATCATCGCGACCTTGCTGACGCTGCTGTTCCTGCCAGCGCTGTATGTGGCCTGGTACAAGATCAAGGAGCCGACCCAAGAGCAGCGGGAGAAGGCTGAACAGGACAAGAAGCACATAGCCGAGGAAAAGGGCACTGACGATGAGGGGGATCAGAGTGAGCCAGCGCCTACGCGCTGAGTTGCGAGGGCCTTCGTGATTTTAGGACGTGTCTGAGAGACGCCTGCAGGCGTTCCGATTAGGGTCGACACCCTCCATGGCTCAGGGGTGTCGATATGTCGGGGTTTTTGTTGCGCGCCGTGTGCTGGCTGTGCGCTTTCGTCTGCGGGCCTGCGTCGGCCGGTGAGGCACTGGACAACGCAATTTGGCGGGTTGATGTGGATCCCTCGACGTTGGCGATTCGGGTGCAGCCCGCCGGACAAATGTGGGTGGACGTCTCCACGGGCGTCGCCACGCACCCAGTCAGTCAATTTAAGCGAACATCAAATCGACTCACTTGGCAGTGGAATGAGGGCGCTTGGTCGCTCGAAGCACACCTTGATCAGCGTGAATTGCTGCTAACGCTCAGGGCCCGCGAGGCGGGTGTGCTGGATATTCTCAATCAGCCCGCTGATGCGATGGGCAGGGCGCTGATATGGCCGCCTGCCGAAGGGCATTACGTGCCCAGGGGCGATGCCGTGTGGCAGCGGTTTCTGGTCGGGCAGGGTGAACTCAATACCACGCAGGACCTGAGTCTGCCGCTGTGGGGCATGCACCACGGCACGTTCAGTCTCACTTGGATGATGACCCACCCATTCAACAACCGACTCGTGCTCAAGGCCGAAGGCGACGCCCTGGCGATTTCCGCCCGTCATGAATTCACCTCGCTCGATCCTCACGCGCCCCTGACCTTTCGCCTGTACCTGGGTGACCCGGACCCGCTGGCCGGGGCGCGTCATTATCGGCAATGGCTAATCGACACTGGCGCGTACCTGCCCCTTGAGGAAAAATTCGCTGCGACCCCCGAAGCCCGCAAATTGCTGGGCGCGACACATCTCTATTTATGGGGCAATGATTTGCTGGGCCCGGACGATGTCCGTTCCTGGCCACGTTTGCTCAAGGTTCTTGCGTCTCCGGCACCTCTGGCCGGTCGGCTGTCGAAGCTCATGGATGCCGAGGCGAGCGCGATACTCCAGCGCAAAAGCGCACCGGTGCAGCGATGGGAGCAGATCCGGGTGCTGCGCGGTTTGAACCAGGCGTTCAATTCAGTAGCCCGAGACCAATGGCGCTCCGAGTCGAGGCCGAACATGCGGCGCCTGGCGGGGAGCTATGGCGAGCTGCGAGCGCAAGTTGCCCAGCTTTTTGGCGCAGCCCTCACTGATGACCCTTCCACGTGGGGCGGCATGCTGTCCGCGAAGAACATCGATGCGATGCGTGCTGCCGGTCTCACGCACTTATGGCTAGGCCTCGGCGAAGGGTGGGAGGGCGGCCTGTGGCATCCCGAAGCGGTTCGAGCGGCCGTGCAGGCGGGCTATTTGATTGCGCCCTACGACTCATATGAGACAGCGCTTTCCGACAACGAGAATCCAGACTGGACCACCGCCCATCTGGGCAGCGATGCGCACCGCGACTGCGGGATCGTCCTCAAGGACGGCAGGCCCAGGAGCGGCTTTCAGCAATCCGGGCGATACACCGATCCGCGCTGTGTCCGGCCTTTGCTTGAGGCACGCGTGCAAGCAATCCATGAGGTGGCCGGGTTCAACAGCTGGTTTCTCGATGCCTACGCCACGGGAATGGTGTTCGACAGTTACCGTCCCGGTGCGAGCCTGACCCAAGCGCAGAACGCAGAAGCCAACGTCGATGGGGCGCGGTGGATCGCCGAGTCACAGGGGCTGACTGTCGGCTCCGAGGACGGCAACGCGAGCACGTCTCAGGGCATCCTCTTTGCTCATGGAATGCAGACGCCGGTGATTGGCTGGGGTGACCCTGACCTGGCCCGCAACAGGACCTCACCCTGGTATCTGGGCAGTTGGTATCCTCCCGAACAGCCTGCCGTTTTCTTTAAGCCAGTGCCGATCAAGGAGCCTTATCGCCGCGTGCACTTCGATCCGACGACCCGTCTGCCGCTCTATCAGACCGTGTTCCACGGCTCGGTCATCACCACCCACCATTGGCTGTTCGACAGCCTCAAGCTCAGCAACGTCCAGATTGAGAACGAACTGACGCAGCTGCTCTACAACGTGCCGCCGCTCTACCACGTGAGCCGCGAAACGCTGAGCAGACGGTTGAAGGCGATACAGCGCCAAGACGCTTTTTTCCGCCCTTTGCATGAGCGTCTTGGGACGCAAGCAATGACCGGGTTCCAGTGGTTGACTCACGACAAGCGAGTTCAACAAACCACGTTCGCCGATGGCACACGGCTGGTGGCGAATTTTGATGGCACGGCCAGGGACGTTGGCGGCCAGGCATTCGGGCCGCACAGTGTGACGGCGATTGGGCTCGATGCAACGGTGGTGACCTATCAGGTTCTGCGCCAGACACTCGCCAACCAAGGTTGCTGCTCTCTGGGCAAGCCTTCTGGCCGGTAGTAATGCTCGATCTCGACAAACCCTGCTTCGGTCAGCAACGCACACCATGAATCCAGATCATGAAACGCGCCATAACGCTCGCCTTTCCAGCCTTCCTGGTTGTTGCCGCGCGGATTGGAACTGAACAGCACGCCGCCGGGTTTCAACGCTGCGCGCAACTGGCTCAGCACCCGCGGCAGTTCCTGTCTGGGTACGTGAAACAGCGAGGCGTTGGCGAAGATGCCGTCAAACTGTTCGGAGGGTAGGTCGAGCTCCAGAAAATTTTGCTGCAGCACCTCACACCCGCTGTCGGCGCGGGCCATCTCGGCGAAGCGTTGCGAACCGTCCAGCCCGACTGCGACATGCCCCAAGGCTTTGAACGTGCGTAAATCCCGCCCTGGTCCGCAACCGAAGTCGAGAATCCGAAACGGCGCAACGCCTCGAATATTGCGCAACAGGGCATCGATGTTCTGGCTGACATCGTGATCCCGAGTGCCTTGGCGAAAGCCCTCGGCCACATCGTTGTAGTTGCCCAGCGTTGTCGAGGTGATCTGAGCGAGGTCCTGTGGATCGAGTTTCATCGTAGGCCGATTCTGAGCGCAAGGAGCCGCCAATATACCCCGGCGCGGGATCACGGTTGGGACCATGATTGAAAACGGTGGAGAGTGAGCTTGCTCACGAAAGCGTTCGCACAGCCGCCGGATGCTTCGGGTCTCATGAGCAAACCTCACCGGAGAGCCTGTGGTAGCGTGCGAGCAGATCGGTTTTCGATCCTTTTCACCGTTTGTTCAACCGAAGCGCCAGCCGATCCCCGCCCAGCTGAATCACTGCCACCAGCACCACCAACAACACGATCACCGTCAGCATCACTTGTGTATCGAAGCGCTGATACCCGTAGCGATAAGCGATGTCGCCCAAACCACCCGCGCCAATCGCACCGGCCATCGCGGACGAATTGATCATGGTCACCAGGGTGATGGTGAAGCCGCCGACGATACCCGGCAGCGCTTCGGGCAGCAGGACGTGCCAGACGATGTGCCAGCGTCGGCAGCCCATCGCCTGCGCAGCTTCGATCAGACCGTGGTCGACCTCCCGCAAGCTGACCTCGGCGATGCGCGCAAAGAAGGGTGTAGCCGCAATGGTCAACGGCACGACGGCGGCCCACACGCCATAGGTGGTGCCGACGATCAGCCGGGTGAAGGGAATTAGCGCGACCATCAGGATCAGAAACGGCACCGAGCGAAAGATATTCACGAACGCACCCAATACACGATTGACGTTTGGTGCTTCGAAGATCCCGCCCTTGGCACTGGTGACGAGAATGACCGCCAGCGGAATGCCCAGGATCAGCGCTATCAGCGATGACACGCCGACCATCAGAAAGGTATCGATAACGCCTTGCCACAAACGATCAAGCCACATAGCCCAGTACCTTTGCATGTTGCGCCAGCTTGCGTGCGCGCAGGAGAAGTTCTTCGGGCGACAACGGCGAGTGGCTAACGGCCAGAAGCAAATGCCCCAGCGCTCGTCCCTGAATGCGTTCCACACCGCCGTGCAGCAGGCTGACGCGCCCGCCAAACGCGCTGAACAGCGCTGACAGATCCGGCTCGTTGCCGTCGCTGCCGGTGAATTGCAGATCGAGCACGACGCTGGCCTTGTTGTCCGATGGCTGCGCTTGCAGGCGAGCCTGCACGTCTTCCGGCAACGCGTGTTGCAACGGCGCCAGCAGGGTTTTGCTGACCTCATGCTGCGGGTCGCCGAACACCTGCCAGACCGGGCCCTGCTCGACGATTCTGCCGCGCTCAAGAACCACCACGCGATCACAGATTTCGCGGATGACCGCCATTTCGTGGGTGATAAGGATGATCGTCAGCCCCAGCCGCTGATTGATCTCGCGCAGCAGGCCGAGAATCGATTGCGTGGTTTCCGGGTCAAGGGCCGAGGTGGCTTCGTCACAGAGCAGAATTTGCGGGTCGTGAACCAGCGCGCGCGCAATGCCCACGCGCTGTTTCTGCCCTCCGGACAACTGCGCCGGATAGGCATCGTGCTTGTCTTGCAGACCCACCAACTCCAGCAGCTCGGCAACCTTGCGTTTGCGCTGCGCTTTGGGAACGCCGGCCACCTTAAGCGGCAACTCAACGTTCTTGCACACGGTTTTGGCCGACATCAGGTTGAAGTGCTGAAAGATCATGCCGATCCGTCGGCGCAGCTCCACCAGCTTGTCTTCGTTGAACGCAGCGATGTCGACCTGATCGATCAATACCCGCCCGCTGCTGGGTTGCTCCAGGCGGTTGATGGTGCGGATCAGCGATGATTTGCCTGCGCCGCTGCGGCCAATGATGCCGAACACCTCGCCGCGCTGAATATCCAGATCGATACCTTGCAGTGCCGCGACCGGTCCTTGCTGGCCCTCATAAATCTTGCCCAGCTGGCTGAAGCGCACGTGGGCATTGGCTTTCTCCGGATGCAGGCTCGCCTGTGCGGCGGAATGCGCAGCGGGCTCTTCCAGTGGCAGGGAGCGTTGCATGGTTGCATTCATGTTCAGTTCTTCCAGCCAACCTGATACAGCGAGCCATTCACTTTATCCAGTGAAGCGCGCACCACAGGGGAGTGTTGGTAGATGTCGATGAATTTGGCCAGGCGCGGGTCGTCCTTGTGGTCCGGCTTGATCACGAACTGGATGACGTATTCCGGATGATCCAGGCCGTCGAACAGAATCGCCGAGCCTGCATCGAAGGTTTTCGCCAGGCGGATATACGCCGGGTAACCCTGCACCAGATCGGCGTCGTCATAAGCGCGGACCAACTGCACCGCTTCGACCTGAATCAGCTTGATCTTCTTCGGGTTGGCGGTGATGTCGTCTTCGGTGGCCTTGTAACCGACGCCCGGTTTAAGGGTGATTAGGCCTGCCTTGGCCAGCAGTTGCAGCCCGCGGCCGCTGTTGATCGGGTCGTTGGCGATGGCCACGGTGGCGCCGGTTGGCAGTTCATCGAAGCTTTTGTACTTTTTGGAGTACAAGCCTACGTTGTTGATGATGCCCGGCGCGTAGGGCTCCAGATCGAAGCCCGATGCAGCCTTGGCGTTTTCCAGAAACGGAATGTGCTGGAAGTAGTTCACGTCGATGTCGCCCGCGTTAAGGCTCACGTTCGGCGCGATCCAATCGGTGAATTCGACCAGTTCGACTTTAAGGCCTTGCTTGTCTGCCTCAGCGACAGCGGCCTCCAGCGGAATGGCGAAGGCGGCGGTGGTGCCAACCTTGAGTGGCTGATCGGCTGCTTGGGTAACGCCGGTGAACAGGCCCAAGGACAGGGCCAGGGTCAGAAGTGTTTTGCTCATATTGTTATGTCCGCTTCAATAATCTGATGAGTGAGGCCGGTTGGGCAGAGCGCGTTCTGTAGCAGTCCGGCTTGCCAACGGCAGCGCGCGTGAAGACGCCACCGTCGCAAGCCGGATTGCTACAGGGGAAGCGCTTCTGAATCCTGCTTTTGCCTGTAGCCGGCGCCGATATGCCGTTGTGGCAAACGCGCATCGCCTTCGGCGAACAGCTTCTCGCGCAAGGTCCCTTGCTCGTAAGCGGTCTTGTACGAACCGCGCCGTTGCAACTCGGGGATCACCAGCTCGATGAAGTCTTCATAGCTCTCTGGCGTGACGATGCGGGTCAGGTTGAAGCCGTCCAGGCCGGTCTCGGCGATCCACGATTCGAGCTCGTCGGCCACCTGCTCGGGCGAGCCAATCACCGTGATGTAGCGACCGCCCAGCGCGTGCTGGTCCAGCAGTTTGTAACGGGTCCAGTCGTTGTCTTTGAGAATTTTGGTTGCCGACTGAATGGCGTTGCCTTTGACGTGCTGGATCGGCTCGTCCAGTCCGTAGTCGGCGAAGTCGATACCGGTCGAGGCGGCGAAGTGCGCGAGTCCGGCCTCGGCGCTGGCGTACTTCAAATACTCCGCATGCTTGGCGCGCGCGGCGTGTTCAGTCACTCCGACGATGACGTTAAGGCCCATGAACACCTTGATGTCGTCCGGGTTGCGACCGGCGGCCACGGCGCTGGCGCGCACCTTGTCCACTTGCTCGCGGGTCGCGGATTTGTTCTGCGCGCTGATGAACACGCATTCGGCATTGCTGCCAGCGAACTGCAAACCGCGTTCGGAGCTGCCGGCCTGAAACAGCACCGGCGTGCGCTGCGGCGATGGCTCGCACAGGTGATAGCCCTCAACCTGATAGAACTCGCCGTGGTGGCGCACGTAGTGCACTTTTTCCGGTTGCGCATAAATGCGCGCCTGACGATCCTCTATCACCGCGTCGTCTTCCCAGCTGCCCTCCCAGAGCTTGTACAGCACCTCCAGGTATTCGTCGGCCTGGTCGTAACGACGGTCGTGCTCGATCTGCTCCGTGAGGCCCATGGCCTTGGCGGCGCTGTCCAGATAGCCGGTGACAATATTCCAGCCCACGCGCCCGCGCGTCAGGTGATCGAGCGTCGACATGCGGCGGGCGAACAGATAGGGCGCTTCATAGGTGAGATTGGCGGTCAGGCCAAAACCGAGGTTTTTCGTCACTGCAGCCATGGCTGAGACCAGCAGCAGCGGGTCGTTGACCGGCAGCTGAATCGACTCTTTTAACGTGACATCAACCGATTTCTGATAGACGTCGTAGACCCCTACGATATCGGCGATGAACAGTCCGTCGAACATCCCGCGCTCCAGCAGCTGAGCCAGGTGGGTCCAGTATTCAATGGTTTTGTACTGGGTCGAGGTATCCCGTGGGTGGGTCCAGAAACCGTGATTGATGTGCCCGATGCAGTTCATGTTGAACGCATTGAGCAGGATCTTTTTCTTGCTCATCAGATCGTCCCCCGGCGTGGAGGGTTAACCTCATTAAGGTAGAAATTGCCGATGGCGTGGTACTTCCAGCGCACCGGGTCATGAAGGGTGTGGACCCGAGCATTGCGCCAGTGGCGATCCAGCCCGTGCTCGGCCAGGGTCGACTGCGAGCCGGCCAGTTCGAACAGCGTGCTGCTGGCCGCCAGCGAAATCTCGGTACTGATGGCGCGGGCTTCGGCCACGGCAATTGAGGCTTTTGCCACGTTCTCGGCAGTGCTCTGGGCCTGCGCCCGGTCCAGATATTCGCCAGCGCGTTCGAGCAAGGCTTCGGCGGCATGAAGGCGGATGCCAAGCCTGCCGAAACTGTGCAGGGTCAACGGGTCGTCCACGGCCTTTTCGATGCCCGAATCGATCCAGGGACGGGTACGAGTGCGCACGAAATGCAGGGCGTCTTCATAAGCCGCCCGGGCTATACCGGTGTCGATGGCCGCATGAAGAATCTGCGCCAGCGGGCCGACGGTCGTCGGGCGCTCGAACGCCGTCTGAAACGGCACCACATCCTCGTCGCTGACAAACACGTTGTCGAACTCCACCGAGCCGCTACCGGTGGTGCGTTGGCCGAACCCGCTCCAGTCATCGATCACTTGCAGGCCCGCCGCATCAGCCGGGACGAATGCCAATTGCTGAACGCCGTCGTCATCAATGACCGAGGTGGGAATACGCTGTGCGTACAGCGCACCCGTGGCGTAGAACTTGCGCCCGTTGATGCGCCAGCCCTGGCCGTCAACGCTGCTCGGGTCACGGCTCAGGCGCGTGGTACGGTCGTGGGCGGTCTTGGTCCCGAGTTCGGCCAGCGCATTACCCAATCGCTGGCCACCGAGCACTTCGGCATACAGACGCTTGTGCTGCTCGGGACTGCCGTTCACGCGCAGCACTTCGAGGGCGTAGAAGTGGTTCTGTGGAATCTGCCCCAGTGAGCCATCGGCCACCGAGATGAGGCGGATGACTTCGGCCAGGGTGACGCTGGAAACCCCCGCGCCGCCAAAGGCTTTCGGCACGCTGATACCCCACAGCCCCAAGCGGGAAAACTGTTCCAGTTCAAGGTGCGGCAGACGGCGTTCGCGATCACGAATGGCGCTCTGCTCTTTGAATGACTCGGCCAGCGCATGGGCGACGTGCAGTGCCTGGGCGTCATCTTTGATGATCGCGGTCGCCGCCTGCGTGTCACGCGGCAAGGATTGAAGACTCATATGTGTGCTTCCAGTTGTCTGGTTCAGATCCAGGAGTGACGGGCAGGCAGGCTGCCGTTGAGGTTCCAGGCACCGACGGCGTGAATCTTCCAGCGCACCGGGTCGTGCAAGGTGTGCACGCGAGCATTACGCCAGTGACGATCGAGATTGAATTCGGCCAACGTCGCGCGACTGCCGGACAGCTCGAAGAGCTTCTCACTGGCCTGCAGGGCGATTTCGGTGGTGAGCACCTTGGCTTCGGCCACCGCGATGGACGCTCGGGCAGCGGATTGCGCATCGATGGGCGCCGCGGCGATTTCATCCAGCACGCGACCGGCCTTGTTGAGCAAGGCTTCGGCAGCGTGCAGTTCCAGTTTCAGCTTGCCGATATCGGCAATGACGTACAGATCGTCGCTGGCGCGCTCGGCATTAGCGTCGATCCACGGCCTTGAGCGCTCGCGCACGAAGCCAATGGTTTCGTCGATGGCTTCACGAGCAATGCCTGCGTCGATCGCCGCTTGAATCAGTTGCGAAACCGCACCCTGGATATTCGGCGCCAAGGCCAGCTTCCAGTTTTCGATCACCAGCTCGCCACTGACCCGCACGTTTTCCAGCAGCACACTGCCACTGGCGGTGGTGCGCTGGCCGAAGCCGGACCAGTCGTCAATGATATGCAGCCCCGGCGTGCCGCGCGGCACGAAGACCAGCACCTGTTTGCCGTCGTCGTTGATCGCCTTGACTGCGACCCAGTGGGCGAACAGCGCGCCGGTCGAGTAAAACTTGCGACCATTGAGCGAAAAATGATCACCGTCGGCGGTCAAGCGCGTCTTCACTTCAAGCGTGTTTTTTGTGCCACGTTCAGGGCCACCGTTACCGATGCGCGCGCCGTTGAGAATGCTGTCGAACAGCACTTTCTTCTGCGCATCGCTGGCGCTGCCGATCAGTGAATTGAGAATTCCGAAATGATTCTGCGGTATCTGCCCAACCGCAGGATCGGCTGCGGACACAATGGCAAATACCTGGGCGACGGTGGCGAACGATACTTGAGGCCCGCCGTATGCGTTCGGTACGCAAATACTGCCCAAACCGCTGCGCGTGAACAGTTCGATTTCAGCCCATGGCAACAGGCGCTCGCGATCTCGCGTGGCAGCGCCAGGCCGGATAAGGGCTGCCAGCTGGTGGGCGGCGCAGAGCGCTTCGGCGTCGTTACGCAGTACTTTTGCGGGCAGCAGAGGGGGAGCAATGTCCAGGGTGTGCTGGACAGAAAGTGCGTTTAGATCAGTCATGGTGGCGACTTCTCCAAATGCTCAATGCCCTGGCGTTATGCACTGGGGTAATTGTGTACGGACCCATTGGAACCTCGATTCGTCGCCGCATTGGCGGCAGGGGAACTTGCAGTGGTCCGGTGGTCCGGTGCATATACCCTAAGCGTGTATAAAAATTAAATAAACTTACATTTGGGAATAAGCATAGAAGCCGAAAAGGGGCGCTGATGGGTACATTTCGATTTTTGCAGGTCAGCAGGTTTGCCCATCGTGGGTATGGACTGAAGAGCAGCAAGAGGGTGGAGTGGCCGACGATCGGTTGGCGGCATGGCGGACGATTCGCAGGGAGTTCCACGCCGCTCATTGGCGGGGGAACGCCGATCCTGGCTGGGCGTTGCAGGAGTTTTATAAAAATTTCGGGATGCGTCTGGTGAACAGCGCAGTGGAAGATTCGTTCACGCTTCGGACCCACCGCGACGAACTGGGTAATTCAAGACCCTGTAACCTCCAGCACCGCCGCAGCGCGATAGCGCGCGTCGCGACGGTGCTTTCGGGGCGGGGCAGCGGTCACTGTTCAAGCTCGGGGGTAGCGCCAGTACAGACTTTGAGGCTACGTGCCGGTGCCCACAGTGAGTTGTTGCCTACCCGGTCGATGATGCAGTAAGTCACTTCCTGATGCGGGTCGTCCCCGGCCTCGCGGATCAGCGCAGCCGGCACATGAAGCGTGATGTCCCGGCCGACCTGTTGCTCCGTCAGCGCGGGAATATCCATGCGGATATCGCCCCAGCGCAGGGTGATTTCATCGTACACCTCCATGTGCAGGTAGGGCTCGATCGTGACATGGATGCCGTCTTTCACTTGTTGAGCGCTCAACCCCCGATGCATGACGGAGTCGGGAAACTTCACCGGGGCCAGCCCTTGGTTTTCATCACCCTCCGCGCTGACCAGATGGCCACCGGGCGTTTCCAGTTTGACCCAGACTTTGCAACTGGGTGATCGGACGGATTCGCTGCCTATCTTCGTCACACGATAGTAAGTTTTGACCTTGCCGCTCTGCAGGAAACTCTCGGGTATATGTAGGACGGATGTATATCCAATGTCGGATTCCGATAACAGTGTCGACGCGACATAACAGTCTCCCCAAAAAAGTTCGATTAAATCGCCACACTCCATCTGCGGGTAAGGATCGATGTTGACTAACAGGTGAGTGGCGGCCAGCGCACCGATCCCCTGTTTGTTTGATTGCGGTAAGTACGGTGCAAAGAGTTTTAGCGGCGTTCGGCTGACAGGGGTATGAATCATCTTCGGTTCTCACTGGAAGTTGGGCCTGAAGTAAGCGGTGCAACGGTAATCGCCATCACGGGCACTCTGTTGAATCGATGTCCTAAGTACACGCTCGATGCGTAGTGTTGGCAAACCATACAAACGGTTCCAATTTCGGACTTGCTTCTTTCGCCCTGAAAGTAATCGAGATTGTTGTCGAGCTAATTGTGTTACCGCATATCTGTCAATGAGTGATAAGGGGTAAGCGGTTGTGTGCGACATAAACAGATACTTCCTACAGCTTGGTTTAGCTCCAGATGCAGTAAGTCGGCGCAATGTCCTACTTGTAGCGGTTCGTCTGTTAATAGAGAGCAGGGCGAAATACGTTGGAAACCGAGTCGAGCGCTATTCGTGAGGCGCTGGAAGGTCAATGTACGAGCCCGTCAGCTGACGTAAGCACCCGTGCATTGCATTGAGAAAGTCGATAGAAAGCCCACGATGATGCGGGGCGGCATTAGAGAGAGCTTTGTTGACTCCAAACTTTTCCAAATGTTGGACGCAAAGAAAACGGCGCTGATGAGCGCCGTTTATTACACGCAAGTTGTAGGATTAGTTCCTGCTGCGTTCCAGAAACTGACGAGTGCGCTCTTCCTTGGGGTTGGCGAACAGCTCCTTGGCGTCGCCCTGTTCCACGATCACACCCTTATCGATGAATACCACACGGTTGGCCACATCCCGGGCGAATTTCATTTCGTGGGTGACGATGACCATCGTGCGTTTTTCTTCGGCCAGTGCGCGGATGGCGTTAAGCACTTCGCCGACCAATTCGGGGTCAAGCGCCGAGGTCGGTTCATCGAACAGAATGACCTCCGGCTCCATCGCCAAAGCTCTGGCGATCGCAACCCGCTGCTGCTGCCCACCGGACAAGCGACGCGGATAAGCGTCTTCCTTGCCGGCAAGGCCGACCTTGGCCAGCAGCGTGCGTCCCAACTCGATGGCCTGTCCGCGTGGCATCTTCTTGACCACAGTTGGGCCTTCGATGACGTTTTCCAGCGCCGTGCGATGGGGAAACAGGTTGAAGTTCTGGAACACGAAACCCACGTGTTGGCGCAGTTGGCGGATCAAGCCCTGTTGTTGGCTCAGTGGCCGGCTGCCGTCGATCCTGATGTCGCCGACGACGATGCTGCCGCTGGTGGGTTCCTCGAGAAAGTTCAGGCAGCGCAGGAACGTGGTTTTGCCGGAACCGCTGGGGCCGATGATAGCGACCACTTCGCCTGGCTCGACCTTCAGGTCAATGCCCTTGAGCACTTCATTGCCCTTGAATTGCTTGGTCAGTTTTTCAACCGTGATCATGCTTCAGGACTCCACATCGTGGCGGTTGGCCCGTGCTTCCAGGCGATTCTGGAAATGTGCCAGCACGCTGCACAGCACCCAGTAGATCACCGCGACGGTGAGGTACATGGTGAAGACTTCCAGCGTCCTCGACGAAATCAGCTGCGCCTGACGGAACACTTCCGGCACCTGAATAGTGGCGGCCATCGCCGTGTCCTTGACCAGCGAAATGAAGCTGTTACCCAAAGGCGGCAGAGCGGTACGCGCGGCTTGCGGCAGGATCGCCCGGCGCATGATCTGGGCTCGGGTCATGCCGATACTGGCGGCGGCTTCCCACTGCCCTTTATCCACCGCGCCGATGGCGGCGCGCAGGATTTCGCAGGCATAGGCGGCCATGTTCAACGAAAGGCCAATCAATGCCGCGCTGATGGCATCCAGTTCAATGCCCAGATCAGGCAGGCCGTAATAGATCATGAACAGCTGAACCAACAGGGGCGTGCCGCGAAAGAACGACACGTAGACCCGGGCGATGGCACTGACGATCCACACCTTCGACAAACGCATCAGTGCCAGGCCGAAGCCCAGCACCAATCCGAAGAACATCGATCCGAGACTCAGGCCCACCGTGTAATACGCGCCCTTAAGCAGAAAGGGCGCGGAGTCCAGCGCGAGCTGCAGGCTCTCTGGAATCATTTGGTCACGTCAGCCTTGAAGTACTTTTGCGAAAGCTTGGCGAGGGTGCCATCGGTGCGCAGTTTGTCGATAGCTTTGTTGAGAGCGTCCAGCAGTTCAGGTTCGTCCTTGCGCAGTGCAATACCGGCTTCCTGGCGGGAGAAGGGTTCCCCGGAAACGGCCAGTTTGTCCTTGGTCTTGGCGATCAGCTCAAGCGCGGCGAGACGATCGACCAGGATGGCGTCGATGCGGCCCACGCGCAGATCCTGGTACTTGGTCGGATCATCGTCGTAGGTTTTGACGACGGCGCCAGGAACGTTGGCCTTCAGCCATTGTTCGTAGTTGGTCCCTAGGCCAACACCGACTTTTTTGCCCTTCAGGTCGGCAGCCGTCTTGATCACGCCAGCATCCTTGGTCTGTACCAGGGCTTGAATGCCGGACACGGTATAGGGTTCCGAAAAGTCGTATTTCTTCTTGCGCTCGTCGGAAATGGTCACTTGGTTGACGACGACGTCCAGACGCTTGGATTCCAGCGCCGCAAGGATGCCTGCCCATGGCGTTGCAGTCAGCTTGACCTTTACGCCCAGCTCCTTGGCCAGGGCCTCGGAAAATTCGACCTCGAAACCGGTCAGCTTGCCGTCCTCGCCCACGAAGCTGAAAGGCGGGTAGGTGCCTTCCAGGCCGACATTGAGGGTGCCGTTCTTTTTGATGGTTTCCAGTTGATCACCAGCGACGGCATGGGTGACCAGACCGGTGCCGAGCACCAGGCTGAATGCCGACAGCAGGAAGGTGCGGCGGATTGCAGACATATTCATGTGAGTCCCCTGTTCTAATTGGAGTGTCAGGCAAGCTTCAGACCTGACGAAACTACTGTGGCATCGCAGCTTTATCCAGCTTTTTCAGTGCTCTGCCGGATAGCGCTGCGGCTGCTGGCAGCGATCATAAAAGCAGTTGTTTAGGATTAAAAATAATAAAAAATGAATCCGTTAGTTGGTTTTTGTATATGCCCAGCCGTTGCTTGACGGGGTATCGCCAGAGCAACGTGTGGCGCCGTCTCTTGCTGTCAAACCCCGCGCCAATCACTGGCGTGAAAAGACATCCGGGTAGGCGAATAACGCCGGAGCGCCGCCGGTGTGCAGAAAGATGATCGGGCCATCGTCCACGCGTTGCCGACCGATTCCATCCAGCAGCCCGGCCATTGCCTTGCCGGTGTACACCGGGTCCAGCAGCAAGCCCTCCTGGCTTGCGACCAGTTTGATCGCTGACAAGGTGCCCGCGTTCGGTTCGCCATAGCGTGGACCATAATATTCGTCCCACAGGCTCACCTTGAAGGCCGTGGGCATTGGTTCACCGAGCAGCTCGGCAGTGCGTTCGGCCAGCCCCAGCACCTTTGGCGCCTGAGTTTCTTCCGGGCGCGATACGGTCACGCCGATCACCGGCAATTGCGGCAATGCTTCGGCCAGTGCCAGGGCAAGACCGCTGTGAGTGCCCGCGCTGCCTGAAGCCAGCACGACTGCGGCGAATTGCACGCCGCTTTGCTGAATCTGCTCGGCCAACTCGAAACCCGCACGCACATAACCCAGTGCGCCAACGGGGCTGGAGCCCCCGATCGGCACCAGATACGGCTTTTTGCCGCTCGCACTTAAACGCGCGGCCAGGGCTTGAAGCTGCTCATCGGCGTTATCGAGGTTTTCCACCTGCTCAACCCTGGCGTCGAACAGGTCCAGCAGCAGTCGATTGCCATTGCCCAGGTAATTGCGGTCTTCGGTGTTGATCGGGTTTTCCAGCAGCGCGACGCAGCCCAGTCCCAGTTTTGCAGCCAGCGCGGCTGTCTGGCGCACGTGGTTGGACTGGATAGCGCCGGCGGTGATCAGCGTGTCAGCACCTTGGGCCAGCGCATCCGCCGCCAGGTATTCGAGCTTGCGCAACTTGTTGCCACCCATGGCCAACGGAGTGATGTCGTCGCGTTTGACATAAATATCCCGACCGGCCCATGTCGATAGGCGTTCGAGTTTCTCCAGCGGCGTTGGAGCACCCAGCAGTTGCAGGCGGTCAAAACGTTCAAGCTGTTGTTTGATCATGGTGATATCGGTACATCCGCAAGTGAGTCGCTGGACTATAGGTAGACGATTCCGACAGGGCAACTGGAGGGTTTACTTAACGAATCGGGTATAGGCTCACAAAAATAGTTATTTTTTTGCGGCAAATGTTTGCCGTAGAGTGGCTTGGCCTTCGGCCATGTCCAGCCTGACGAGCCGTTGAACTGAGGAGAAACCTGCGTGAGCACTATTCCCGAACTGTCGCCGCAAGACTGTGCCGAGGGACTGACCGGCCATTGGCAATTGCAGCGGATCGTGGGTGAGTTGCGCGCCGCGCGTGATGACTGGCGCACGCGCAATGGTCGTGTCAGTGGTGAGAAAGGCGGTCGTGAGCTGCCTTCCCGCGAGGCCATGCGCGACATTCTTGAGGCCTTGGGCGGTGCGCTGTTCCCCATGCGCCTGGGGCCAGTGGACCTGCGCGAAGAGAGCGAAGACTTCTACGTCGGCCACACCCTGGACGTTGCCCTGAACTCGCTGCTGGATCAGGCGCGGCTCGAACTGCGTTACGTCGCCCGCCAGCGCGGGGAGGACGCGACCTGCGCCGACGTGCACGCCGAGCGGCTGATTCAGGACTTCGCCAGCGCACTACCGAACATCCGGCGCATCCTCGATACCGACGTACTGGCGGCCTATCAGGGCGACCCGGCGGCGCGCAGTGTCGATGAGGTGCTGCTGTGCTATCCAGGGATTCTCGCAGTCATTCATCATCGTCTGGCCCATCATCTTTACAACAATGGCCTGCCGCTGCTGGCGCGAATCAGTTCGGAGCTGGCGCACTCGGCCACCGGCATCGACATCCATCCTGGCGCGCAGATCGGCCTGAGCTTCTTCATCGATCACGGCACCGGTGTGGTCATCGGCGAAACGGCGATCATTGGGGAGCGCGTAAGGATTTATCAGGCCGTGACTCTTGGAGCAAAACGCTTCCCGGCGGACGAGGACGGGCAGTTGCAAAAAGGTCATGCTCGCCATCCGATCGTCGAAGACGACGTGGTGATTTATGCAGGCGCGACCATTTTGGGGCGCATCACCATTGGCAAGGGATCGACCATCGGCGGTAACGTCTGGCTGACCCGCAGCGTGCCACCGGACAGCAACGTGAACCAGGCCAGCCTGCAGCACGATGACGGGACGCAGAAGTAACTGACCGCTTACCGCACCGGGCTCCTACGGAGCTCGATGCCATGTACACAGACTCTGTAGCAACACGGCTCACCGGCGGCAGCAATCTTATAATCGCTACCGCTGGCGAGCCGTACTGCAACAGTTTTTTATCCGCCCCTCCAATCCCTCTCAAAGCCCCGGAACCAACACCTTCGAGGGCGCGTCATAGCCTCGCTTGAGCCGGTGTCCAAGGACCTGCGGTTGGTTCTTCACCCCCTTTCCATGTTTTAATTGAACGTTCAATCAAGTTAAACCGGTGGTTCGCTGCCCGCTCAAAACAGGAGGCCTACCCTTGCCGTATCCGCTGTGCATGAACGTTTTCACTCCCCTCAGGGCGGTATCCGCGTGAGCGCTGCAAGCGCGCAAAACAGCGCGCCTGTGCGTATGAACGCTCCCGTCTTTTACTTCGCCGCCAGCTTCATTCTGATTTTCGGACTGGTCGTCATCAGCTTCCCCGAAGCGTCCGGCCAATGGTTGCTTGCCGCGCAGAACTGGGCGGCCAATACCGTTGGCTGGTACTACATGCTGGCCATGACCCTGTATCTGGTGTTCGTGGTCGTCACGGCCCTGTCCGGGTACGGCAAGATCAAGCTTGGCGCCGACCACGACGAACCCGAGTTCAGCTACCTGTCATGGGCCGGCATGCTGTTCGCTGCGGGGATCAGCATCACGCTGTTCTTCTTCTGTGTCTCCGAGCCACTGACCCACATGCTGCAACCGCCGCAGGGCGAGGGCGGCACCACCGCGTCGGCGCGTCAGGCCATGCAGTTGCTGTTTCTGCACTGGGGTCTGCACGGCTGGGGCGTCTTCGCTTTTGTCGGCATGGCATTGGCCTATTTCGCCTACCGGCACAACCTGCCATTGGCACTGCGTTCTGCGCTTTACCCGTTGATCGGTAAGCGCATCAACGGCCCTATCGGATACGCGGTTGACGGCTTCGGCATCATTGCCACCATCTTCGGCCTGGGTGCCGACATGGGGTTCGGTGTACTGCACCTGAACGCTGGTCTGGATTACCTGTTCGGCGTCGCGCACACACACTGGATTCAGGTCGGGCTCATCACGTTGATGATGGGCGCCGCGATCCTCGTGGCTGTGGCAGGCGTCGACAAAGGCGTGCGGGTGATGTCCGACATCAACATGCTGCTGGCCTGCGCGCTGCTGCTGTTCGTGCTGTTTGCCGGGCCCACGCAGCATCTGCTTAACACCTTGGTGCAAAACATCGGCGATTACCTCGGCGCGCTGCCGACCAAGAGTTTCGACGTCTATGCCTACGACGGCCCGAGTGACTGGCTGGGCGGCTGGACGGTGTTCTATTGGGCCTGGTGGATTGCCTGGTCGCCTTTCGTCGGACTGTTCATTGCGCGCATTTCCCGAGGCCGCACCATTCGTGAGTTCGTCTGCGGCGTGCTGTTGATTCCCTTGGGCTTCACCCTGGCGTGGATGTCGATCTTTGGCAACAGCGCCATCGACCTGGTGCTCAACCACGGCATGGCGGCATTGGGACAATCGGCCATCGACGACCCGTCCATGACCCTCTACCTGATGTTGCAAAACTATCCGTGGAGCAAAACCGTCATTGCGGTCACGGTGTTCATCAGCTTCGTGTTTTTCGTAACCTCGGCGGATTCCGGCACGGTGGTGCTGTCGACCCTTTCGGCCAAGGGCGGCAGCCCGGACGAGGACGGTCCCAAATGGCTACGCGTGTTCTGGGGCGTGATGACGGCGCTGATCACCAGCGGGCTGCTGTTTTCGGGGAGCATCGATGCGCTGAAGTCGGCCGTGGTGCTGACGTCGCTGCCGTTCTCGCTGATTCTGCTGACCATGATGTGGGGCCTGCACAAGGCGTTCTACATGGAGTCGCAGCGCCAGATCGCACAGCTCTATTCATTGGCGCCGGTTTCCGGGGCGCGTCGAGGAGGCTGGCGTCAGCGTCTGAGTCAGGCGGTGCATTTCCCGTCCCGCGATGAGGTGTATCGCTTCCTCGATCAGACCGTGCGCCCGGCCATCGAAGACGTCACTGCGGTGTTCGTCGAAAAAGGCCTGAACGTGGTCACACAACCTGATCCGTCCAATCACACGGTCGGGCTGGAAATCGGCCACGGTGAAGAGCGACCTTTCATCTACCAGGTGACCATGCGTGGTTATTTCACGCCGTCCTTTGCCCGCGCGGGCATGGGCTCCAAACAACTGAACAACAGGCGCTATTACCGGGCCGAGGTGCACCTGAGCGAGGGCAGTCAGGATTACGACCTGGTGGGCTATACCAAGGAGCAGGTGATCAACGACATCCTCGACCAGTACGAGCGGCACATGCAGTTTTTGCATTTGGTGCGCTAGCTCACTGCGCCTATGCGAGGAATTTCGAATGCGAGTAGTCTCGCAAGGGCTTCGTTATCTGCCATTCAGACAAGAAAGAGAGGATTGAATGACCTACATCGCTGCCGAAAACCGTTATGAACGCGTTCCGTATCGCCGCGTGGGCCGTAGCGGTCTGGTGCTGCCCGCCCTGTCGATGGGCCTATGGCACAACTTTGGCGACAGCACACCGCTGGATACACAGCGCGCGATGCTGCGCACGGCGTTCGATCTGGGTATCAACCACTTTGATCTGGCCAACAACTACGGCCCGCCCTATGGCAGCGCCGAGGTCAACTTCGGGCGCCTGCTGCGTGAAGACTTCCAGCAGTACCGCGACGAGTTGATCATCTCCACCAAGGCGGGCTGGGACATGTGGCCCGGCCCGTATGGCCAGGGCGGTGGTTCGCGTAAATACGTGCTGGCCAGTCTCGATCAAAGCCTGCAGCGCATGGGCCTGGACTATGTGGATATTTTCTATTCGCATCGCTTCGACCCGGACACGCCGTTGGAAGAAACCGCAGGCGCGCTGGCGACTGCCGTGCAACAGGGTAAGGCGCTGTACATCGGAATCTCTTCGTATTCAGGGGCCAAGACCCGTGAGATCGCAGGCTTGTTGAAAGCGTGGAAGGTGCCGCTGCTGATTCATCAGCCGGCTTACAACCTGCTCAATCGCTGGGTCGAAAAAGACCTGTTGGACACCACCGACGAGTTGGGGTCAGGTGTCATCGCATTCACTGCGCTGGCCCAGGGGCTGCTGTCGGACAAATACCTGAACGGCGTTCCCAGGGACGCGCGGATCAATCGTCCCGGTGGTGGCTCGCTGCAGGCGTCGCACTTGTCCGAGCAGAATATCGAGCACGTGCGTGCGCTGAACGAGATCGCCAAGCGTCGTGGTCAAAGCCTCGCACAAATGGCGCTGGCCTGGACCCTGCGGGATCCGCGTGTCACGTCTGCCTTGATTGGCGCGAGCCGTCCTGAACAGATCATCGAAAACGTCGGCGCGCTGGATAACCTGGCGTTCAGCCAGGAAGAACTGGCCGAGATCGATCGGTTCGCAGTGGAAGGCGGCATCAACCTCTGGGAAAAGCCATCGTCGGCTGAGTGACGCCAGATAAACCTGGAACGCTGAATCTGAGGGAGCTTGCGCAGGTAACGACGGTGGCGAAGGGGGTCGACCTGACACACCGCCATTGCCACCGTCGTAACCGCCAGACGCTCCCACAGATCACTGTGAGTTCAGCGAGAACCGATTAGCCCTCATCCCCCTCATCATCGTCCCCACCATCGATCTTCATGCCCAACTCCTTGATCTTGCGCGTCAAGGTGTTACGGCCCCAACCGAGCAGCACGGCGGCGTCGCGGCGGCGGCCGGCAGTATGCTTCAGAGCGGTTTCGATCATGATGCGTTCGAAGGTCGGCACCGCGCTGTCCAGCAGGCTGGACTGCCCGCGAGCCAGCGCCTGATCGGCCCACTGACGCAACGCCTGTTCCCAGTTGGTGACCGGCGCAGCGTCCTGCGGCAAGCTGAGCAACTCGGGTGGCAGGTCGCTGATGTGCACTTCGCGACCCGAAGCCATGACGGTGATCCAGCGGCAGGTGTTTTCCAGCTGGCGCACGTTACCCGGCCAGGGCAGATGCTTGAGGTACTCCTCGGTTTCGGCCTTGAGCAGCTTCGGCTCGACTGCCAACTCCTGCGCCGCGCGGCTCAGGAAGTGCTTGGCCAGGGTCGGGATATCTTCGCGACGGTCGGACATGCGCGGAATGTGGATACGGATCACATTCAGGCGGTGGAACAGGTCCTCACGGAACTTGCCCGCTTGCACCAGCGTTTCCAGATTCTGGTGAGTCGCGGCGATGATGCGCACGTCCACCTTCACCGGCACATGGCCGCCTACCCGGTAGAATTCCCCATCCGCCAGCACGCGCAACAGACGCGTTTGCGTGTCGGCAGGCATGTCGCCAATTTCATCGAGGAACAACGTGCCGCCATCGGCTTGTTCGAACCGACCGCGACGCAGGTTGGCTGCGCCGGTGAACGCGCCTTTTTCGTGGCCGAACAGCTCCGATTCCATCAAATCCTTCGGAATCGCGGCCATATTCAGCGCAATGAACGGCGAAACCGAGCGCGGGCTGTGGCGATGCAGCGCGTGCGCAACGAGCTCCTTGCCGGTGCCCGACTCACCGTTGATCAGTACGGTGATGTTGGAGTGGCTCAAACGCCCGATGGCGCGAAACACTTCCTGCATCGCCGGCGCTTCGCCGATGATTTCCGGGGTACGGGTCAGGGTCGGCGCGACGTCCATGCCCTGTTGTTCCTGGGCGTGCTGATTGGCCCGCTTGACCAGCGAAACCGCTTCATCGACGTCGAACGGTTTGGGCAGGTATTCGAAGGCGCCGCCCTGATACGAGGCTACGGCACTGTCCAGGTCCGAATGGGCGGTCATGATGATCACCGGCAGGCGCGGGTGCTGTTCGCGAATCCGCGCCAACAGGTCCAGGCCGCTGGCGCCCGGCATGCGGATGTCGGAGATGATCACGTCCGGTTGCTGACGCGCCAGGCGGCTCATTACGCCGTCGGCGCTGTCGAAGCTTTGCGTGGTCATGCCTTCTTGCTGCAAGGCCTTTTCCAATACCCAGCGGATGGAACGGTCGTCGTCGACGATCCAGACAGTTTCACTACGGCTCATGTCGAAGCTGCTCCTTGTTCCAGTGGCAAGAAGATCGAGAAAGTTGTGTGGCCAGGATGGCTGTCACACTCGATCAGCCCCTGGTGCTGACTGATGATGTTCTGGGTGATGGCAAGGCCCAGCCCGGTACCATCCGGGCGGCCACTGACCATCGGGTAGAAAATGGTTTCTTGAAGTTCCTGGGGAATACCCGGCCCGTTGTCGATGATCTCGATCTTGCTCACCAGTCGATGACGCACATGGCCAATGGTGAACTGACGCATCGCGCGAGTACGCAAACTGATACGGCCAAGGCGCAGTTCGTTCTGACCGCTGATCGCCTGCATCGCATTGCGCACGATATTGAGCACAGCCTGGATCATTTGCTCGCGATCGATCAGCACGTCAGGAATGCTGGGATCATAGTCGCGCACCAATGTGATGCAGCCTTGGCTTTCCGCTTCTACCAGGCTGCACACCCGCTCCAGGACTTCGTGGACATTGGTCATCGCCAGCGACGGCAGCTTGTTCGAACCCAGCATCCGGTCAACCAGGTTTCGCAAGCGGTCGGCTTCTTCGATGATGACGTTGGTGTAGTCCTTGAGACTTTCTTCGGGCAGTTCGCGGGCCAGCAACTGGGCAGCGCCTCGGATCCCGCCGAGCGGATTCTTGATCTCGTGAGCCAGCCCGCGGACCAGCATCTTGGTGGTCTCCTGCTTCGACAGCTGCGCCTCTTCCTTGGTGATGCGCAACAGGCGATCGCGGGGATGGACTTCCAGCAGGAGCATGGTCTCGCCTTGCGAAAGAATCGGCGTTACGGCGTAATCGACGGTCAACGTCTGGCCCGTCAGCGCAGTCAGCATGGCTTCGCGTTTGGTAAACGGGTGCGCTTGCTCCACCGCTTGGCGAAGCGAGCTGAGTGCTTCGGCCGATTCGGTAAACAACTCGCTGATGAATTGCCCATGACTGCGTTGACCGCTGATCGCCAGCAGCATTTCGGCGGCCGGGTTCATGTACTCCAGGCGCAGGTCAGCGTTGAGCAAAATTGTGGCAGTGGTCAGGTTGTCGAGTAACAGTCGGTGCAATGTATCGCTGATTGTCATGAACTTCATTGACCTCTTTTGGCACATCGCACAAAGGGCGGACCCGAAGGTGCAGGCTCTGGTTGGTCTTCGCCAGCGTAGGAAGAGGACGGGTGCGCCGTTCATCCCTTGCTTATTCGTAAGAAAATGCAAAAAACAAACCAAGCTCCGAAAAGAAGCGTCTGGCCGAGCATTTTGGGCTTATTTTGCACCGTCAGCCCAAAGACAGCGCGACCTGAGCCGATAAGTGAACCAAAATGGGCTTTATCGAGGCGCATTCGTTCAGGTTGTGCACCATTTTGGAGCTTGGTCGTCCCGACTCCTTCATATTAGAAAAAGGGCAGGATGCTGCTTGGTTCCGGCGGCTTGTCCTTGATCGGGCATTCCGGGCGTACGCCGTAATCGTCAGGCTTGCAGGGTTGGGCGAGCCGTTTCTGCGCCAGTGAAATACGCATCATGTGAAATGGCTGATTGGGCGTGCGTTCAGACACTCGGCCCCACTCGTCCACGATTTCAATCGACAGCTGATGCGTGCCTCGATCGATGTTGGTCATCGGGAATACCGGGCTGCGGCCTGCCTGGGCATATGCCTTGCCGTCCAGTAGCAGGCGATAGGTGTGGCCGGGTTGCAGCTCCGGTTCGTTGGTGACCGTCACGATCAGGTTGCCCTGAATGTCACGAATCGTGGCGTCGGGTTCCGGCGCCAGAATGCGCAACAATTGATAGTGAAACAGCGGGCCTGGCTGGGGTTTGTTACTGGCAGCCTGGCTTGGCTTTTTAGGCGTGGACCTGATCTGGTTACCCGGCGCGATGTCGACCTTCTGCGCATTTTTGCGAGGCTGATCGGTGAAGACACGATTCCCCTCGGCGTCGACGTAGGTATACACCTCTGCGGCTACCGATTGGCTGATGAATATGAACAGGCAGAGCAGCGCATTGCGCAGCAACAGCTGCTTACGGTCTACCAACATGGACTCGCTGCACTGTCAGATTGATCGTCTGACTTTGCTGGATCACCTGTGCGCCTTGCAGCACCTGGACTGAAAGGCTGTGTTCGCCGCGGTCCAGCTCCGTGACCTGGACGCGAGGAACGTTGGTGGGCTGACCATAGGGTTTGCCATCGACCAGCAGTTGCAGCAGGTGACCGGGCTGCAAACGCGGTTGAATCATCACGCCCACGATGAAAGAGCCATTGTTGGCGCGCAGGGCTTCGTCGTTGGGCAAGTCGGTCAGCTGCAATGTTTGATAGGACGCAGGGGTAGGCGGTGCCTGAATCTGGTTTTGTGACGGGCTGGGCGATGAAGGCATGGGCGCTGTACCTCCCAGACTGTTGAGTGGTGGCAGATCGACCGTCTCCACTTTCTTTCCGTCGGGCGGCTGGCTGCTAAAGGCAGTATTGCCGTTGGCGTCGGTGTATTTGTAGATCTGGGCGACTGCGGGAAGTGCGAGTAACAGCAGCACAAGGGCAAGGCTTTGACGCATGAATACTCCGGTACCGCGATCATGAGAACGACAAACTCAGGCCCCGCTACATCGGTAGTGCAAGGGCAGTTGCCAGCATAGAGCAAAACCGTATTGGCGTTGAGTCAGGTCCGTCGTTACCGTCAGCCTTTGTTTATGTTCGTGCACAGACCCTCCGCGGCCCGCTGCAATGCAGTCACGAGGGTGGGGTCGGCTGCCTGGCGCTTGATCTCGGCTTGCACCCAGTGTTGGCAGGCCTCGTCCTTGCGATACGGCAAAAACGCAGCGTATTTCTCCATCAGCACTGGCTGCAGCGTGTCCAGGCGAGTGCGGATTCCCGTTGTCAGGCTGGCAGTGGGTTTCTCGGGCGGCTGAGTGTCGTGCCACTGTGCGATTCGCGCGTACTGCACCAACTTGTTGGCTTCGATCTGGGCAGTCATGAACTGGCGAACGTTACTTTTGTCGAGCTTGTACCCTGCGGCCTGGGCTTGGGCATTGGCGATCACTTGCTGCTCGCGCTCGGTGTCCTGAACCGGTTTGCCGCTGTAGAACTTGCTCTGCGCAACATCGTTAGCGATATCGAGCCGCTGACCCATTGCCTCGATGAGCGGACGCAGAGCGACAGGTGCGCAGGAGGACGATGCTGCGTTGATGCAGCCGGACATCAAGGGGGCGGTCAAGAGCATGAGCCAGAGTGGTTTTGGCATGTGGGGATCCTTGTGAGTCATTGTGGCGTAACAGCCGCATGTCGAATGCAACAGTATCCGGAATAAATCGTTGAAAATGCGATAACCCGATACCACCACGGGCAAGACTTTACGACTTCGTAAGGCTCTCGACCCGTAGCGGTCTGCTTCAGGAGCATAAAAAAAGCCTCCCGAAGGAGGCCTTTCTGGCGCAGCGTCCGCTGGCGCGACTGGATCAGCAGCTGTAGTACAGCTCGTATTCCAGAGGGTGTACGAAGGTACGTACCTTGATTTCTTCTTCCGATTTCAGGGCGATGTACGCGTCGATGAAGTCGTCGCTGAAAACGCCGCCTTTGGTCAGGAACGCACGACCTTTGTCCAGCTCTTCCAGGGCTTCTTTCAGGCTGCCGCACACTTGCGGGATCTCTGCTGCTTCTTCTGGCGGCAGGTCATACAGGTTTTTGTCGGCCGCATCGCCAGGGTGGATCTTGTTCTGGATGCCATCCAGGCCAGCCATCAACAGTGCAGCGAAGGCCAGGTACGGGTTGGCCGATGGATCCGGGAAACGCGCCTCGATACGACGGCCGCGTGGGCTGGAGACGTATGGAATGCGGATCGAAGCGGAGCGGTTGCGAGCCGAGTAGGCCAGCATGACTGGAGCTTCGAAGCCTGGGACCAGACGCTTGTAGGAGTTGGTCGACGGGTTGGTGAAGCCGTTCAGTGCCTTGCCGTGCTTGATGATGCCGCCGATGAAGTACAGGGCGGTGTCGGACAGACCGGCATAGCCTTCGCCGGCGAAGGTGTTCTTGCCATCTTTGGCAATGGACATGTGAACGTGCATACCCGAGCCGTTATCGCCGTACAGAGGCTTAGGCATGAAGGTTGCGGTGCGGCCATAGGCATCGGCAACGTTGTGAACCACATATTTCAGGGTTTGAACTTCGTCAGCCTTTTTAACCAGCGTGTTGAATTTCACGCCGATTTCGTTCTGGCCAGCCGTTGCCACTTCGTGGTGGTGAACTTCGACGACCTGGCCCATTTCTTCCAGGGCGTTGCACATTGCGGTGCGGATTTCGTGGTCGTGGTCGAACGGAGGAACCGGGAAGTAACCGCCTTTGATGCCTGGACGGTGGCCTTTGTTGCCGCCTTCGATGTCAGCGTCGGACATCCAGGAGCCTTGTTCGGAGAAGATCTTGAACATCGAACCCGAGATGTCGGACTTGAATTTCACTTCATCGAAGATGAAGAATTCTGGTTCTGGGCCAGCGAATACGGTGTCACCGATACCGGTGGACTTCAGGTATTCCTCAGCGCGGTGAGCGATGGCGCGCGGATCGCGGTCGTAACCTTGCATGGTCGAAGGTTCGATGATGTCGCACACCAGGATCAGAGTCGGCTCTTCGGTGAACGGATCCAGAACGGCGCTTTCGTCGTCCGGCAGCAGAATCATGTCGGAGGCTTCGATGCCTTTCCAGCCGGAGATGGACGAACCGTCGAACATTTTGCCGACTTCAAAGAAGTCGTCTTCCAGCGCATCGCGAGCAGGCATGGTCACGTGGTGCTGAGTACCTTTGGTGTCCGTGAAGCGCAGATCAATCCATTTAACGTCATGATCTTTGATGAGTTGAACCGACTTCGACATGTTGTCCTCCGGGGTGGCTTAGGGCCGGGGTAGTGGTGGGCCCTTAATATGGGTGATGCCGGGCGCGATAGTCGACCAAGGCAACCTGCCTCACAAGGGAGCAATTTGCATGCCAGTGCCCCGTGTTGGGTTTCCCGTGAAAAATGCCGGGTTTTAGCGCGATAAACGTCGCATTTGTAGAAATTAGCGCACCGTTATGGTGCTTGAGGATTGTATACAGTCACATTTTGGTGCACTGATGATCGGCTATACGATAACTGGTTAAACCTTGAGCAATTTCCGCTATAATCCGCGCCCCCCTTTTTCGACCGGCACCCCGCGCGCTGTTTTCATGAAATTAATCGTTAAAGTTTTCCCGGAAATCACCATCAAAAGCCGGCCTGTGCGCAAGCGCTTCATCAAGCAGCTGGCCAAAAACATCCGCACCGTGCTCCGCGATCTGGACCCGGCGCTGGTGGTCGATGGCGTGTGGGATAACCTCGAGGTCGAAACCAGGGTCGAAGATCCGAAGCTTCTGCAGGAAATGACCGAGCGCCTGAGTTGCATGCCGGGCATCGCACATTTCTTGCAGGTCGATCAGTACCCGCTGGGCGACATGGATGACATCTATGAGAAGTGCAAGCTGCACTTCGGTCATGCCTTGTCCGGCAAGATTTTCTCGGTGCGCTGCAAACGCGCCGGTCACCACGACTTCAGCTCCATGGATGTCGAGAAATACGTTGGCAGCAAGCTGCGCCGTGAGTGCAACGCCGCCGGTATTTCACTCAAGGCTCCAGAAGTCGAGGTGCGGATAGAAATCCGCGACAAGCGTCTGTTCGTGATCCACAGCCAGCACAACAGCATTGGCGGCTACCCGCTGGGCTCGCTGGAGCAGACTTTGGTGCTGATGTCCGGTGGTTTCGACTCCACCGTGGCGGCATATCAAATGATGCGTCGCGGGTTGATGAGCCATTTCTGCTTCTTCAATCTGGGCGGAAGGGCTCACGAACTGGGCGTGATGGAAGTGGCGCACTTCCTCTGGAAGAAGTACGGCAGTTCACAGCGAGTGCTGTTTGTCAGCGTACCGTTCGAAGAGGTTCTGGGAGAAATTCTCGGAAAAGTCGATAACAGTCATATGGGCGTAGTATTGAAGCGTATGATGTTGCGCGCTGCGACCGACATTGCCGACAGGCTGGAAATCGACGCGCTGGTAACCGGCGAAGCGATTTCCCAGGTGTCAAGCCAGACCCTCCCGAATCTGTCGGTAATCGATTGCGTGACGGAAAAGCTGGTCTTGCGCCCGCTGATCGCCAGTCACAAGCAGGACATCATCGACCAGGCCGACCAGATCGGCAGCGGCGATTTTGCCCGGCACATGCCTGAATACTGCGGTGTGATCTCGGTCAATCCAAAGACCGCGGCCAAACGTAACCGCGTCGAGCATGAAGAAAAAGAGTTCGACATGGCCGTGCTTGAGCGTGCGCTCGAAAACGCCCGTCTAGTGCCTATCGATCGCGTGATCGAGGAGTTGGGGCAGGACGTTCAGGTTGAAGAAGTCAGTCAGGCGCTGGCCGGGCAAGTGGTCGTCGACATCCGCCATCCGGATGAAACCGAAGACCGTCCGCTGGATCTGTCGGGCATCGAAGTACAAACGCTGCCGTTCTTTGCATTGAACAGCCGTTTCAAGGAACTGGATGACACACGCCAGTACCTGCTTTATTGCGACAAAGGCGTCATGAGTCGCCTGCATGCTCACCATTTGCTCAGTGAGGGACATGCCAATGTGCGCGTTTATCGACCGAGCTAAGTGCCCGGGGCTGTTTGCCTGTGGCTTGCGTCACCGGCCCCCCGACACCAGTCGTCAGCCGTAACGGCTGCAGACCCCGAACAGGGTCTCGCCGACTGTACCGTTCATAGCTGCCTGCATTCAGTCAGCTGACCGAATCCTCTGATCGAGATACACAAGTGATCGAAAATCTACGTAACATCGCCATCATTGCTCACGTTGACCACGGTAAAACCACCCTCGTCGACAAGCTTCTGCGTCAGTCCGGCACCCTTGAGCGCAACGAGCTCAACGACGAACGCGTGATGGACTCCAACGACCAGGAAAAAGAGCGCGGTATTACCATTCTCGCGAAAAACACCGCGATCAACTGGAATGGCTACCACATCAACATCGTCGACACCCCGGGCCACGCCGACTTCGGCGGTGAAGTAGAGCGCGTAATGTCGATGGTCGACTCCGTACTGCTGCTGGTGGACGCTCAAGACGGCCCAATGCCACAAACCCGTTTCGTGACCAAGAAGGCGTTCGAAGCCGGCCTGCGTCCGATCGTCTGCATCAACAAGATTGACCGCCCAGGCGCGCGTCCGGACTGGGTTCTGGACCAGATCTTCGACCTGTTCGACAACCTGGGTGCCACCGAAGAACAGCTGGACTTCAAGGTCGTCTACGCCTCGGCCCTGAACGGTATTGCCGGTCTGGATCACACCGACATGGCTGAAGACATGACCCCGCTGTACCAGTCGATCGTCGACAACGTACCTGCGCCGTCGGTTGACCGTGACGGTCCGTTTCAGATGCAGATTTCCGCTCTGGACTACAACAGCTTCCTGGGTGTTATCGGTGTTGGCCGTATCGCCCGTGGTCGCGTCAAGCCGAACACGCCAGTCGTGGCTATCGGTGCCGATGGCAAAAAGCGCAACGGTCGTATCCTGAAGCTGATGGGCCACCACGGCCTTCACCGCATCGACGTTGAAGAAGCCGCTGCAGGCGACATCGTGTGCATCAGCGGTATGGAGTCGCTGTTCATCTCTGACACGCTGTGCCACCCGGACACCGTTGAAGCGATGAAGCCGCTGACCGTTGACGAGCCGACCGTTTCCATGACCTTCCAGGTCAACGATTCGCCGTTTTGCGGTAAAGAAGGCAAGTTCGTGACCTCCCGTAACATCAAGGAGCGTCTGGACAAAGAGCTGCTCTACAACGTTGCTCTGCGCGTTGAAGAAGGCGACTCGGCCGACAAGTTCAAGGTTTCCGGCCGTGGCGAGCTGCACCTCTCGGTACTGATCGAAACCATGCGTCGCGAAGGCTTCGAAATGGGCGTCGGTCGTCCTGAAGTAATCATCCGTCAGGTTGACGGCGTGAAGCAGGAACCGTTCGAAAACGTGACCATCGATACCCCTGAGGAATCCCAGGGCAAGGTGATGGAAGAGATGGGTCTGCGTAAGGGTGACCTGACCAACATGGTGCCGGATGGTAAAGGCCGTGTTCGCCTTGAGTACAACATCCCTGCTCGCGGTCTGATCGGTTTCCGTAACCAGTTCCTGACCCTGACCAACGGTGCTGGCATCCTGACCTCGATCTTCGATCGCTATGACACCATGAAGTCCGGTGACATGTCGGGTCGTCAGAACGGCGTTCTGGTTTCGGTTGAAACCGGCAAGGCGCTGACCTACTCCCTGGAAACCCTGCAGGCGCGCGGCAAGCTGTTCGTCGAGCACGGTCAGGAGATCTACAACGGTCAGATCGTTGGCTTGAACAGCCGTGACAACGACATGGGCGTCAACCCAACCAAAGGCAAGAAGCTCGACAACATGCGTGCGTCGGGTAAAGATGAAACCATCGCTCTGGTTCCACCTGTTCGCTTCACCCTGGAGCAGGCGCTGGAATTCATCCAGGACGACGAGCTGTGCGAAGTCACGCCTAAGTCCATCCGTCTTCGCAAGAAGATTCTGGACGAAGGCGAGCGTACCCGCGCTGCCAAGAAAGCCAAGGCGTAACTAGCCCAGGCTCAACGAAAACGCCCCCGGTCGAAAGGCCGGGGGCGTTTTTGTTTGTGCGGGATTCGAGTGGGCCGGGAATGTCTTTTTGCCGGAGCACGGTTTGTCGGCGGGAGCGATTTCAAGTGCGCCACCGCCGCACGCCATACTGCTACAGGCGGCAGGCAGGGTGGTCAGAACTTCAAAGGAACCCGCCCCGAGTTCGCGCTCAGCGTACCGCTGTCCTGACGCTGCACCGCTTTGGGCTTGTAGGCGCAATATCCCGGGCGTGGCCCGACCTTGGGGTGATTGCGGCAGGTGTCGGGGCGCTTGTCATAGATGGTGCATAACCGGCTCTTGCGATCCAGATACAGGCAGTCGTCGTTGCTCATGCGCTGCAGGGTGAAGATCCCTGATTTCTGATTGAAGCGCTCGATAATGCCTTCCTTCTGCAAGCGCTTGGCGATGTTCTTGGGGTTATCGCCGATTTCGAATTCGTCCACCACGCCGATGCGAATCAGGTCCTTGATCTTCGCTTCCACCGGCAGTGTGCAACAGCTGGAAACACAGCCTCCGCACATGTGGCTGGAATATTTCTGCCAAGTCTCGAGGCGGTCGAGTTCTGCAGCAGCGATCAGGGTTGGCTTCATGATGTCGGGGTTCCGGGTGTATCGGGCGCGCGATCATACCGGGCGGCGAGCATTTCCCCTATCGCAAAATGCTCAAGGCGACTGTCGGCAGGTATCAGATCTCCATGGCCCGATTGTTCACGGTCGTCGCGCGATGACCTTAACCAGGCTGCTGCAAAAGATCAGCGCATGACCTCTGCGGCCAACACCTCGATCTGTTCATGCCGCTCAGCCTGGTTGAGCCTGGAATGCGGATTGAGCGAGGACCACTGCGGGTGAGCCCGAGCCTTGTGCAGAGCATCTGGCAGTTTGCCCTCGCGCCAGGACTTATCTTGCGGGGCATCCAGCTTGATGCTCTCCAGCGCCGCGTGACCCCGTGCCTCCAGTGCCAGCAGCAATTGCCGTTGACGCAATGCCAGCAGCCGCAGCACGGCATCGTCGACGGTCAGCTCACGTTCGCCCTTGAGTTTGCCCAGCAAGCGTGCGCCGTAGCTGCGCGCGGTTTGCAGGGCACCTCCGGCGATTGCCCCGACCAGTGCCGCCGCGCCCAAGGTAACCCCGCCCACCAGCAAATCCACCCCAGCGCCTGCCGCAGCCCCGGCGGCAATACCGCTGCCCACCCGCACCCCAAGCAGCTTCAATGTTTCCGGGTTAAACAAGTCATCCCCCCAGCGTCCATCCAGCAACGGCAGGTCGCTGGCCGAAGCATCGTCACGGCGAAACGCATACAGCTTGAGCAGTGCTTCGACGCAACGCTGTTCGCGCTGGCGCACAGACTTGCGCAAATCGTCGACAGCCGTCTGCACTTGGTCAGACACCGTGGCGACACTGCGCCGACAGGCCGCGCAATCGAGTAACAACTCAGCGATCAACCGCGCAGCGCTATGCCGGCGGACGTCACGTTGGGCTTGTTGGTCGAGGATCAACCGCTCCAATTGCCCTCGCGAGGTTTCCAACAGCAACGCCAGGCTTTCGTACAGCCGCCGCTCACCGTCCTCGGGTGGCGCGACAGTGTCGAAGCGCACCAATGCATGAAGGCCAAGGCGGGCGAGGGCTTCGCGCCAGTCCGTTTCGCGATGGTGCGCACTGCTGACGAAATTGAGCACTGGCAACAGCGGTTTGCCGCAACTGGCGAGCACCGACAGTTCATCCCGGTACTTGGCAAGCACTGGTTCGCGGGCATCGATCACATAAAGGCCGGCGTCCGAAGCCAGCAACTGGCGCAACACCTTGGCTTCCTGTTCGAAGCGTTGGCGGGCTTCACTGCCCTCCAGAAAACGCGCCAGCCGCGCCGGGCCGTCAAGGCGTTCGCCGGGGCGATCAAGACGCTCCAGATAATCCAGCAGGGCAATGGCGTCTTCCAGGCCAGGAGT
This sequence comes from Pseudomonas sp. UBA5706, assembly GCF_002419965.1. Lineage (GTDB taxonomy): Bacteria > Pseudomonadota > Gammaproteobacteria > Pseudomonadales > Pseudomonadaceae > Aquipseudomonas. The sequence continues at coordinate 70,097 of NZ_DIHC01000039.1, read as the reverse complement.
GTCATACAGCTCCAACAACGCCTCGCCGTCCACCGACAGCCGCGCACCCTCCACGTGGCGCGTGGTGCTGGGACGATGAGAGACCTCACCGAAGCCGACATCGCGGGTCAGGGTGCGCAATAGCGATGTCTTACCCACGTTGGTATGACCGACCACTGCGAGTTTCAGCGGGCGAGCCCGGTTTTTTTCAATCATGTCCGGTCTCCAGCCAAGTCAGCGGTGCGCTGTCGGCCCAGGTCAGCTCAAGCGTGTGCAGCGCGCTGCGCCAGTCGCCCAGACGATCGGCATCAAGCGCCTCGCCGGCTGGGGCAGGGAGCAGCCAGACGCGGGTTGCCGCGGCACAACGGGCCAGTTCGGCAATCAGCGCAAGGCTGCCCCGGTCAGGCGAGCGACGCGGGTCGCATGCTATCGCCAGGCGTGCGGGTGGGAAGCGGGTCAATTGGTCGAGCAAGGTCCGGCGCGATTCGCGGCTGTCGAGAATGCCCCCGTCGGCCACGGCCTCCGACAACTTCGGTGGCCACGGGCGTTGCGCGTCCAGTTCAATGGCAACGAGCAACGCACCCTCGCTTTCGATGGCTGAAGTGCCGGTTTGCACTGCATGAAGCTGCGCGGGCGCCGCATCGTTAATGCCCAAGCGTTCGCTGCTGGGCATCAATCGTTCGCGCAGTTCGACAAATCCGGGTTCGCTCAGGTCCAGCGCTAACTGTTTGCGGCCCGCGCGCCAGCGCCCGTAGCAGAGCAAGGTCAGCAGCAGACGCGGCCCGATGCCGTAGACCACCAGCACGCCCACCAGCCACGCCGCCCAGGCTTGCCGGGCGTTCTCGATGACCAGTGCACTGTCGCCGCTGGCACGGATCATGGCCTCGCTGGGAACCCGGAAGCCCACGAGCGACGGTAAAGTGCCCAGGCCCTGGGTCAGGCTGACGAACGTGTCGCTGCTCAGAATAGTGGTCTCCCAGACGAAACCGTAGCGTCGGGTGGCCATCAGCAACAGCAGCAGGGTCAGAGCGCTCAGCAGCGCCAGCAGCCATAAACCGTTGACGCAGGTGCCGAGCAGCCAGCGGTTCAGGCGCTTGCGTTGCAGCAGCAAAATCAGCGCGGGCGCCAACTGCGCAGCTTGCGCATCGCGGGCGAGCTTTTCACTGAGCCAAAGCCATAGACGCCCGAGGCTGGCGGCGCTTTCACCAGCGAAGAGCAGGCCCAGCGCCCAACTGATCAGCAATATCAGGTTCAGCCCAAGCAGACTGCCCAAGGCCCAGAACACGTTGACGGCCGCTTGCCCGTCACCCAAGGCGGCGAAAGCCAGCCCCGCGCCGCTGACCACGGCGAAGACGGACAACAGGACCAATGACAGGCGCGCGCCCTGTTTCCAGTGGCGCAACGCGGCGAGCATGCCGTCGCGCTCGGCCAGCCACAGCGCGCGATACTTGATACGTGTCAGCAAGTCACCCGCATTGGCGCGGGCGCGACGGCTGGCCTCGTCATCTTCAAGCGATCCGGCATGCTGCTCGCGCAGGCGCACCGCTTCGGTCAGCCATAATTCATCGAGTGGGGTCAGTACAGTCACACGGCGTCTCATTGGTGAAGTCAGGGTTGAGCATAACCGTTGTCGCCGCAATCGCGCAGGGCCACGGGTTTGTGTGACGTTGGACCTCGGCGTTTGCGATCTGGCAGCACGAAATCAACGTTTCGCTCTGCTATCCTCGCCATCATGAAAAAACATCTCCCCCTCAGCCTCATCGCCGCCCTGGGTGAAAACCGGGTCATCGGCGTCAACAATTCCATGCCCTGGCACCTGCCGGGTGACTTCAAATACTTCAAGGCCACCACACTGGGCAAGCCGATCGTCATGGGTCGCAAGACCTGGGACTCGCTGGGCCGGCCTCTGCCCGGTCGATTGAACCTTGTCGTGACCCGTCAGGCAGACCTGCAGCTTGAAGGCGCCGAAGTGTTCAGTTCGCTGCAGGCCGCGGTTGAACGCGCAGAAGCCTGGGCGATTGAGCAGGGTGTCGGCGAAATCATGTTGATCGGTGGTGCGCAGTTGTACGCGCAAGGACTGGCGCAGGCAGACCGTCTCTATCTGACCCGTGTGGCGTTGAGCCCCGAAGGCGATGCATGGTTTCCGGAATTCGATCAGGCCGAATGGAAGCTGGTTTCCACTGCGCAAAACCCGGCGGTGGACGACAAGCCTGCTTACCACTTCGAGGTGTGGGAGCGCGTTTGACCGATCACCCGTGACAGCACGGCTTGCCGGCGCTGAGTCATTGAACGCTGTCACCGCAGGCTGGCTGTGCTGTGACAGCGTTCATCCTGCTGCGACTGAGGACCTCCACTCAAATGTCGTTTTTATGTCGTCTGTCGCCAACGGTGATCGGCGTGACGCCATCAGAACGCACGCTGTCGCTGACGCATTAAAACCGCAATGGCTTTTTGTTACGGTCCAGCCTCGAACTGATAAAGGGGAGGACACCGTTATGAAGCTCGCACCGAAACTGTTGGCCGCTGCGCTCTGTCTGGGGCTCGCCGGACAGGCATTTGCCACCGAACTCAAGCACTGGCCCGAGCCTGCGGCCAAGCAACTTGATGCCATGATTGCGGCCAATGCCAACAAGGGTAACTTCGCCGTTTTCGACATGGACAACACCAGTTATCGCTACGACCTGGAAGAGTCGCTGCTGCCATTCCTGGAAAACAAAGGGCTGATTACCCGCGACACACTCGATCCTTCCCTCAAGCTGATTGCGTTCAAAGACACCGCCGATCATAAGGAAAGCCTGTTCAGCTACTACTACCGCCTCTGCGAAATCGACGACATGGTCTGCTATCCGTGGGTCGCGCAGGTCTTCTCGGGCTTCACGCTCAAGGAGCTCAAGGGGTATGTCGACGAATTGATGGCATCGGGCAAGGCTGTACCGAGCACCTACTACGATGGCGATGTGGTCAAGAGCATTAATGTCGAGTCGCCAAAAGTCTTCACAGGCCAGGCGGAGTTGTTCAACAAGCTTATGGAAAACGGCATCGAGGTCTATGTCGTGACCGCCGCCTCCGAGGAGTTGGTGCGCATGGTCGCCTCCGATCATAAATACGGCTACAACGTCAAACCGCAGAATGTGATCGGCGTAACGACTTTGCTGAAGAACCGCGACACCGGCGAACTGACCACGGCGCGCAAGCAAATCAGCGCAGGCAAGTACGACGAGAAAGCCAACCTCGGTCTTGAGCTTACGCCTTACCTCTGGACCCCGGCGACCTGGATGGCGGGCAAGCAGGCGGCCATCCTGACCTACATTGATCAATGGAAAAAGCCGGTAATCGTTGGCGGTGATACGCCCACCAGCGATGGGTACATGCTGTTCCACAGCGTCGATGTCAGTAAGGGTGGCATCCACTTGTGGATCAATCGCAAGGACAAGTACATGACTCAGCTAAACGGCATGATGGAGTCCAATGCCCAAGCACAAGCCAAGGAAGGTTTGCCCGTGACGGCGGACAAAAACTGGGTGATCGTCAAGCCGGACGAGATTCAGTAAAGCCGGCACTACTCAACGTGTAGGAAGGCGCTTGCCCGCGATTGCGTTTCGTGAGCCCCCCTGCGGTGCCGGACCTGACGCGTCGCGAGCAAGCTCGCTCCCATAGGACGGGTGGCATTTCTGATATCCAATAAAAAGCCCGACATCGCTGCCGGGCTTTTCGCTTGCTGCTCAGACGCCGGTTACGGCACCAGCTTGTCCAGCAGAGCCTTGTCACGCACGGCGCCTTTGTCGGCACTGGTCGCCAGCAGGGCATAGGCCTTGAGGGCCGTGGTCACTTTGCGCGGGCGGGTCTCGACCGGTTTCCAGCCTTTCTTGTCCTGCTCGGCACGGCGCTCGGCCATTTCCGCGTCGTCGATCAACAGATTGATCGAGCGATTAGGGATGTCGATCAGCACCTTGTCGCCGTCGCGTACCAGCCCTATCGCGCCACCCGCCGCCGCCTCTGGCGAGGCATGACCAATGGACAGTCCCGACGTACCGCCCGAGAAACGGCCATCGGTCAACAGCGCGCACGCTTTGCCCAATCCCTTGGACTTCAGGTAAGACGTCGGGTAGAGCATCTCCTGCATGCCCGGGCCGCCTTTCGGACCTTCGTAACGGATGATCACGATGTCGCCGGCTTTCACTTCGTCTGCGAGGATGCCGCGGACCGCGCTGTCCTGGCTTTCGAAGATCTTCGCGTTGCCTTCGAACACGTGGATCGACTCGTCCACGCCTGCGGTTTTTACCACGCAGCCGTCCAGCGCGATGTTGCCATACAGCACGGCCAGGCCGCCTTCTTGCGAATAGGCGTGCTCGACGCTACGGATGCAGCCGTTTTCGCGGTCGTCATCCAGCGTGTCCCAGCGTGTCGATTGGCTGAATGCGGTCTGCGTCGGGATACCGGCCGGGCCTGCCTTGAAGAAGTGATGCACCGCTTCGTCTGTGGTCTGGGTGATGTCCCACTTGGCGATGGCTTGCTCCATTGACTTGGTGTGCACAGTCGGCAGATCGGTGTGCAGCAGGCCGCCGCGGGCCAGCGAGCCGAGAATACTGAAGATGCCGCCTGCGCGGTGCACATCTTCCATGTGGTACTTCTGGATGTTCGGCGCGACTTTGCACAGCTGCGGCACACGGCGCGACAGGCGATCGATGTCGCGCAGGTCGAACGCCACTTCGGCTTCTTGGGCCGCGGCCAGCAAGTGCAGGATGGTGTTGGTCGAGCCACCCATCGCGATGTCCAACGTCATCGCGTTTTCAAACGCCTTGAAGTTGGCAATGTTGCGCGGCAGCACTGAGTCGTCGTTGTCGCGATAGTAGGTCTTGCACAGCTCGACGATGGTGCGGCCAGCCTGCAAGAACAATTGCTCGCGGTCACTGTGGGTCGCCAGTGTCGAACCGTTGCCAGGCAGCGCAAGGCCCAGGGCTTCGGTCAGGCAGTTCATGGAGTTGGCGGTGAACATGCCGGAGCACGATCCGCAGGTCGGACAGGCGCTGCGCTCGTATTCGGCAACTTTCTCGTCCGATGCCGTGGAATCCGCGGCGATGACCATTGCATCGACCAAGTCCAGGCCGTGGCTGGCGAGCTTGGTTTTGCCGGCTTCCATCGGGCCGCCGGAGACGAAAATCACCGGAATGTTCAGGCGCAGGGCAGCCATCAGCATGCCGGGGGTGATCTTGTCGCAATTGGAGATGCAAACGATGGCATCGGCGCAGTGGGCGTTAACCATGTACTCCACGGAGTCGGCGATGATCTCGCGACTGGGCAGCGAGTACAGCATGCCATCGTGACCCATGGCGATGCCGTCATCGACCGCGATGGTGTTGAACTCCTTGGCCACGCCGCCGGCCCGCTCTATCTCGCGGGCCACCAGTTGGCCGAGGTCCTTAAGGTGCACGTGGCCTGGTACGAACTGGGTGAAGGAGTTGGCGATGGCGATGATCGGTTTCTTGAAATCTTCGTCTTTCATCCCCGTGGCGCGCCACAAGGCACGCGCACCGGCCATATTGCGGCCGTGGGTAGAGGTTTTCGAGCGGTAATCAGGCATTGGAGCACTCCGGGCGGCTAATCAGGTTCAGTAGGGGAGTGAGCTTCTCTTGGTCCGTTGCAACGGCGACAGGTCGCTACCGTTGCGGATGAGGTCGGTAACGCCACAGGATCACTGCGCGCTCGACCGGAGCTCATAAACCCGCCGGGGGATGATTGGCGATGAATAGGCCGATTCTACACCGCTGGCGGCGGGATGGAATGCCAAGACCGATCATGGGCCTTTAGTCGTGAGTGTGTAGGAAATGTCTGAGTTTTTTCCTTCGGGTTTTTTAGCCTTGCTTGCTTGGTTAACATCCCCGCGCCGCATGTGCGGTCAACGAGAAATCATCTTAATGGACCACCCCGGTTTAAGTTCCTCGAGAACACACAATCTGGCCCGACCGCAGCGGTGGTGGCCTTGTCTGTGAGCTGATGCGTCCGCTCTCCAGGCAGGCACGCGCCGTTGTCTGGAGAACACCATGACCACTTTGAACTTCGCTCAACTGCTTCGCGCTTCCCTGCAGGAGCACCACCTCAAGCCACAGGCTGTCGCCAGCCATCTGCTTTCAGCTGACATTGCCCGCTACCTGGACCAACTGGAACTGGCCGATATTATCCGCCTGCTCAATGAACTGCCCCTGGAGAAGCGCGCCGAGGTCTTCGGCTACTTTCCCTTGGAGCGTCAGGCCGCACTGGCCGAAACATTGCCCCGCAGCGCTCAGGTTGCCTTGATCGCCGCTATGTCATCGGACGAACGCGCCGACCTGTTCAACCGCATCGGTCAGCCAGCCCGGGATGCTCTGCTGCCAGCGCTGGCTCACTTGCAACGCGAAGACCTGCGCAACCTGGCCAGCTATGCCGAAGGCACCGCTGGCGCCGTGATGACCAGCGAATACTCTGCGATTTGCGCCGGACTCACTGCCGCACAGGCTATCGACGCGCTTCGTCGCGAGGCAGCGGATGCGGAGACTATCTACCAGACTTATGTGCTCGACGATCAACGCCAGTTGCTTGGCACCGTGTCGTTGCGCGAACTGATCCTGGCCGCGCCGTACGCGCCTGTCACACAGCTGATGATCAAGCCGGTCATCAGCGCGCGCGTTGACACCGATCAGGAAGAAGTCGCGCGCCTGATCAGCCATTACGACCTGCTTGCTTTGCCTATCGTTAACGCCGAGGGCGCTCTGGTGGGCATCGTGACCTGCGATGACGCCATGGACGTCGTCGTCGAGGAAGCCACCGAGGACTTCCACAAAGGCGCGCTGATCGGCAAGCATCTGGGCAATATTGCGACGGCTTCGGCGGCCATGCTTTACCGCAAGCGGGTGTTTTGGCTGGTGCTGCTGGTATTCGGCAATCTGTTTTCAGGCGCGGGAATTGCCGTGTTCGAAGACGTGATAGCGGCCAACATCGTGCTGGTGTTTTTCTTGCCGCTTCTGGTGGATAGCGGCGGCAATGCCGGCGCGCAGTCGGCGACTTTGATGGTCCGTGCGTTGGCGACCGGGGAGGTGGTCCTTAAAGATTGGCTGCGTTTGCTATGGCGCGAATGCTCGGTTGCCCTGGCGCTGGGCGTCACAATGGCCGTTGCGGTAGCCTTTTTGGGGGCGGTGCGTGGCGGCTGGGAAATTTCAATGGTGGTGGCCAGCAGCATGCTGGTCATCGTATTGATCGGCAGCCTCATTGGCATGAGCCTGCCTTTCATGTTCAGCCGCCTGCGGATGGACCCGGCTGTCGCCAGCGGGCCGCTTATCACGTCGATTGCCGATGCGGCTGGGGTTGTGGTTTATTTTGGTATTGCCTCCGCAATGCTGGATCTGACCGTTTAAAGGTATTGGATTGACGGGTGTATCCTCCTAAATCCGCGTCGTGTATTTGTCCACTCATCGATTCCGAGGGTCTCCTGTCGTCGTCCCGTTGAGACGTGAACGATGGCAGGAGCCCACCCTTGCCCTCGGTGGGCACGAAACAGGCAGGTAGCGATGTGTCTAGTTACCCTGCATTTATAAAGTTTTCGCATATTCTATTTTGCTATAAATGTTAGTGCGAATTAATAAGTTCGAAGTTATAGCTTGGGTCTAATATAATTTAAGTACATTTCGCGATGGCTAATATTAATTTAACTTCGCAGAGTGCTCTGGATGGCAGCTAGCTGCAACCAATCATTACCTGTATTCGATTCTCAATCATGGAGAACATCATGGCAGTTGCCGATCTGAAGTATTCAGTAAGTTAATAGCGGCCATACGCGCCGGGGAGTTTGGTGAGATAGAAAATTTATCGAGCAGGCTGGATGATCATACGATTTTTAGCGGCCAAGAGCGCACGACATTTGGTTCTGCCGTCAGAGAGGGAATTCAGTCAGGACTGAAGTCTTGGGTTGCTGTGTCTGAGCGCGAGCGGAAGGCAGAAGGCAACGAGAACGTGCGGGAGGAGGCAATAAAAGAAAAACAAGAAATTGAAAAGGTGCTCAGGGCATTTTGCAATAAACTTATAAAAATCGTGAGGCAGCAGTTAGACTTAGGAGGCGAAACTGTTCACAAGGTTTTATTCGGAACGCTTTTAGGAGATATATACACCTGTTTAGCACGCATTCTACTAACGGAAGAACGTAATTCGGTTATCGATCAGGCGCAGCGTTCTTATAATAAAGCTTTTGACGAAGCGGAGAAAAAATTGAGTACCTTCGATCCCTATAGACTTAGCTCGGCGTTGAGCTCTTCGATTTTTGATTTCGAAATTCTTAACCAGCTGCACAAAGCCTGTGATTTCGCTAAACAAACTTATGATAAGGCGATTGTTGAAATTCCCTCCTTGAACGAAGCTCCCGAAACTCAGGAAGCCTGGGCACTGATGCAGCAACTGCGGGATAAGGTACTTTTATGGGCCAGCTATATTGACGAGGAATAACCGAGGTCGGTGATAAGAATGACACTTGAAAAATGCGTGGGCATGGCTTGATGCGTGCAGATGTCAACGAAATCGTTAGTTGACGCTACGCATCGGTCAGGATCTGGCTTCGATGCGTAGCTTCCCGCGTCATTCGTCTTGCCGGATTTAGATCGCTCCAGGCGCAGCAGCCGCCAACCCCGGCAAGAGACGTAACCTCAACTATTAGGCAACAACCGGCACGTAATGCTCTTGATATAGCGCGTTTCCGGAATCGCCGGGTGTACCGGATGGTCCGGGCCTTGGCCGCCGCGTTCCAGCAACTGGATATTGCGGTCCAGATGGCGGGCGCTGGTCAGGAGGATGTTCTGCAGATCGTCTTCGGGCAGGTGCATTGAGCACGAGGCGCTGACCAGAATGCCGTCCTTGCTGAGCAGACGCATGGCCTGTTCGTTGAGGCGGCGGTAGGCGCCTTCGCCGTTTTTCAGGTCTTTCTTGCGTTTGATGAACGCAGGCGGGTCGGCCACGATCACGTCGAAGCGCTCCTCAGCCGCTTTCAGTTCTTTCAGGGCCTCGAACACGTCGCCCTCGATGCAGGTCACTTTCTCAGCGAAACCGTTCAGCGCTGCGTTGCGTTCAACCCCATCGAGCGCGAAGCTCGACGCGTCGACGCAGAACACTTCGCTGGCGCCGAAGGCACCGGCCTGCACGCCCCAGCCACCGATGTAGCTGAACAGATCCAGCACGCGCTTGCCCTTGGCGTATGGCGCCAGGCGCGCACGGTTCATGCGGTGGTCATAGAACCAGCCGGTTTTCTGGCCTTCCATCACCGGCGCTTCGAATTTCACACCATTCTCTTCCAGCGCTACCCACTCCGGCACCAGGCCAAACGCAGTTTCGACATAGCGATTCAGGCCCTCGGCATCACGAGCCGCCGAGTCATTCTTGAGCAGGATGCCGCTTGGCTTGAGCACTTGAATCAGCGCAGCCAGCACGTCGTCCTTGTGCTGCTCCATGGTAGCGGACGCCAGTTGCACGACCAGAATGTCGCCAAAACGGTCCACCACCAGCCCTGGCAACAGGTCGGAGTCGCCATACACCAGACGGTAGAACGGTTTGTCGAACAGGCGCTCGCGCAGGGACAGGCAGACGTTCAAGCGATGCACCAGCAGCGACTTGTCCATCGGCAGTTTGACGTCACGCGATAGCAGGCGCGCGCAGATCAGGTTGTTCGGGCTCATGGCAACGATGCCCAGCGCTTTGCCGCCTGCTGCTTCAAGAATTGCTTGAGCGCCTGGAGCAAAGCCGTTGAGCGGGGTGGTAGCAACGTCGATCTCGTTGCTGTAGATCCACAGGTGGCCGGCGCGCAGGCGACGATCGGCGTTGGGCTTGAGGCGCAAGCTAGGCAGGGACATGACGTCGCTCCGGAAAAAAGAGCGGGATTATAGCGCGTGATGTTGCTCTAGCGTGGGCTGATGAATAAACGGGGAGCCATCAGACAGTTTCGAAAGGTCTTTGCGACAGATGTCGAAGTGGGGCTGCTAGGGTTAGAATCGCCCCCTGACCTTGAGTGTTTATCTATGTCCCAAGAGCTTACCTCCGAGCAGATCCAGCAGGCATTGCAAGGCATCACCGTGCCGCCCCAGCCGCAAATCATGGTGGATTTGCAGATGGAGCAATACATGCCCGACCCCGATCTGGGGGCGATCGCCCGGCTAATCGCGCAGGACCCCGGACTGTCCGGTGCCTTGTTGAAAATCGTTAATTCTCCTCACTATGGCCTGACCAACAAGATTGCGTCGATCCAGCGTGCAGTGAATCTGCTGGGCAGTCGTTCGGTGATCAACCTGATCAACGCCCAGTCGATCAAGGGCGAGATGAGCGATGAGACGATCGTTGTGCTCAACCGCTTCTGGGATACAGCACAGGACGTCGCGATGACCAGTCTGACGCTGGCCAAGCGTATTGGCTCGCAGACTGTCGACGAATCCTACGCCTTGGGTCTGTTCCACGATTGTGGCGTGCCGCTGATGCTCAAGCGTTTTCCCGAATACATGAGCGTGCTGGAAGAGGCCTACGCCAAAGCCGGGCCCACGTGTCGGGTGGTTGATACCGAGAACCGTGTGCTAAACACCAATCACGCCGTTGTTGGTTATTTCACCGCCAAATCCTGGCGTTTGCCCGAACATGTCAGCAACGCCATCGCCAATCACCACAACGCACTGGCGATTTTTCAGGAAGACTCGGGTCGAAACGCGCCACTGAAGAATCTGCTGGCGATCCTGAAGATGGCCGAGCATGTCTGTGCGTCCCACCGTGTGCTGGGCAATCAGGCTGTCGACCATGAGTGGGACAGCATTGGTCACCTGATCCTCGATTATGTCGGGCTGTCCGATTACGACTTCGAAAACCTCAAAGAAAGTATTCGAGAGCTGAGCGCCCATTGATTTTGTGCGCTCGGGTTTCACCTGCCATTGAGCTGCCCCATGCCTGAATTACCGGAAGTCGAAACCACCCGCCGGGGCATTGCGCCTCATTTGGAAGGCCAGCGCGTCAGCCGTGTGATCGTCCGCGATCGCCGCCTGCGCTGGCCGATCCCGGAAGACCTGGATGTGCGGCTTTCGGGGCAGAAAATCGTAGTCGTCGAACGCCGCGCCAAATACCTGTTGATTCAGGCAGAAGTCGGCACGCTGATCAGTCATTTGGGCATGTCCGGCAATTTACGCCTGGTCGAAGCGGGGCTGCCCGCGCTCAAGCATGAGCATGTGGATATCGAGCTGGAATCGGGAATGGCCCTGCGCTACACCGACCCGCGTCGTTTTGGCGCGATGTTGTGGAGCCTGGATCCGCACAACCATGAGTTACTCATTCGCCTGGGGCCGGAGCCGCTGACCGAGCTGTTCGACGGTCTGCGGTTGTACGAGCTGTCCCGTGGGCGTTCGATGGCGGTCAAGCCGTTCATTATGGACAACGCGGTAGTGGTGGGCGTCGGAAACATCTATGCGACCGAGGCATTGTTTGCGGCAGGCATCGACCCGCGTCGTGAAGCCAAAAGCATCTCCAAGGCGCGCTATATAAAGCTTGCGATCGAGATCAAGCGCATCCTCGCCGCTGCCATCGAGCGCGGTGGCACCACGTTGCGCGACTTTATCGGCGGTGACGGCCAGCCCGGTTACTTCCAGCAGGAACTGTTTGCTTATGGCCGTGGCGCAGAGCCCTGCAAGGTCTGCGGGGCCCTGCTGCGCGAGGTCAAGCTGGGGCAGCGAGCGAGTGTGTATTGCCCCAAGTGCCAAAAATAACGAATGCAGCCACCCCGTATCCTGCAGCTGTGCGGCTTGCCTATTGGCGACGATTTCATAGCCGCAGCCCTCGTCGATCGTGCGGCTACAGAATGTCGCGAATGAAATAGACATCCCCTTGCTTAACCCTGATCGCTGTTTATAGTGAGCAGCATCACTTTTCCTGCTGCGCCTGAAGGATCACGCCATGAGCCCGTTTCGTATTCTTGCTGCTTCGCTGACCCTGGTTTTCGGCCTGCACATGACGTCGGCCATGGCGCAGGTCGAGGCCTCAGGCAGTGGCGATCCGGTTTACCAAATTGATAACCCACCTGCATACGCCATGATTGGTGACTTACTGATCGCACGTCCACTGCTGATCGTGGCAACGGTTGCCGGTGCAGCGCTATTCGTGGTTGCGTCGCCGTTCGCGGCGGCGGGTGGCAACCTGGGCGCCACAGGCAAGGCCCTGGTGGTCGATCCCGGCAAGGCTGCATTCGTACGCTGCCTGGGTTGCACCACCAGCGGCTACGGCAAACACGACTGATCGCCGCAGCCGGGCACCCTGTCCAATGGTGCGGCCGGCCGGAAAATCGCTGAAACGCCCACGCCGCGATGATCACTCGCGGCCTCTACGCTGGCGTTGTTCTTGCGCCACAGCAACACCTGTTCATTGCCGAAGTCGCGTTTTGCCTCCTTCAGCTGATACCCGCGCTCGCGCAAGTCGCTCAACTCTGCATCCGTAAACGCATCCGGCTCATACTCAAGCACATCGGGCAGGTATTGATGGTGGTAGCGCGGCGCCGATGCCCAATTGGCCACGGGCTGATCGTCCAGGTATTGCAGCATCGACAGCAGCACAATGCTGGGAATCCGGCTGCCGCCAGGTGTGCCGAAGGAGGCAAAGGCGCGGGGGCTTTCAATGAAGCTTGGGCTCATGCTGGACAGCGGTCGCTTGCCTGGTTCGACAATGTTGGCCTGGCTGCCCACCAGCCCGTAGGTATTGCTGGCTTTTGGATCGACGGCAAAATCGTCCATATCATCGTTGAGCACCACACCGGTGCCGGGCACCGTGAAAGTCGAACCGAACGGCAGATTCAGCGAAAGCGTTGCCGCAACAGCGTTGCCCTGGTCGTCGAGTACCGAGAAGTGGCTGGTATTGTCACCCTCCCGCCAGCGAGGGGCTGGGGGCAGAGCGCTGTTGGGCGTCGCACTGTGCGGATCGACGCTGGTGGACAGTTGCAACAGGTAATTCGAGGAGAGCACCTGGGCAGTCGGATTGGGTACGAAGTCCGGGTCGCCGAACAGCGAGCGGTCGCGGTAGGCCCGGCGCAGTGTTTCCACCACGTAATGGGCACGCTGGACTTTTGCGGATTCACGCCAAGGCAGCTGCTGCAACATGAACAGGCTCTGCGCCAGCGCAATGCCTCCCGCGGAAGGGGGCGGGGCGCTGATCAGTTCGCGCTGATCGGCCAACTGGAAGCGCAGGGGCGTACGGGTGATGACCTCGTACTCCTCGAAGTCATGATAATTCCAGATTCCACCTCCTGCCCGCACCCCACTGACCATCGCCTGCGCGGTCAGACCGCTGTAAAACCCGGCGCGGCCCTGATCGGCCAGCCGATCCAGCGTCTGCGCCAGTTCCGGTTGCCTGATGATTTCGCCTAACGCCGGCACGTTGTTGTTACGCAGGAACAGCCGGGCGCTTTCCTTGTTGGCGCGTAAGGCGAACAGCCGCCAGCTGGCGCGTTCGCGATACAACTCGTCCACCTTGAAACCGCTGTAGGCAATCCGTATGGCCGGCGCCATGGAGATGCTCAGTGGCAGGCGACCATAATGCTCGGCCAGTTCGACCAATGCCGCAGGCAGGCCGGGAATCGCCGCTGCCAATGGGCCGTTCAGGGATAAATCCGGCTGCACGATGCCATTGCGGGTGAACATCTTGAGTCTGGATTTGAGCGGCGCTTTTTCTCGCGCATCAAGGAACTGGTACTGCACCGGGTCGCCCGCCTGGCGCAGCAAAAAAAAGCCGCCGCCCCCCAGGCCCGAACCATAGGGCTCGACCACGGCAAGCGTCGCACTGATCGCGATGGCGGCGTCGAACGCATTACCGCCGTCGACCAGGATTTCCCGGCCGGCGGCGGTGGCTATGGGGTGAGGACTGGCGACGGCGGCCTGATCGGGATGATCAGGACTGCCTTCAACCGATAGGGCGCACAGCAAAAGTGCTGCGCCAAACGAGGAGGGTACCCACGTAAGCTTTAATGTCATGCGTATCTCGCTCAGGTCAACAGGCATTACAGCCAGTGTCTTCGGCGAAATCGCGGATGCCGACAGGAATATGCCTTCGTTTATGCCTTGCTTGTTATCAACTGGTATTTGGCCATCAGCTCATCTTTGCTCTCGACGTGGTTTTCATCCAGGGGGATGCAATCCACAGGGCAGACTTGCTGGCATTGCGGCTCGTCGTAATGACCAACACATTCGGTGCACAGGTTCGGGTTGATCACGTAGATCTCTTCACCCTGGGAAATCGCTTCGTTCGGGCACTCGGGTTCGCAGACGTCGCAGTTGATGCAATCGTCGGTGATGATCAGGGACATGGATACTCCTGCCACGGTCGACACCGGGGCATATCAAAACTAATGCAGCGAATTGTGCCGCATTAGTGAGCGGTATGCACCTGTGCATCACTCAGGAACCCGGCTGGAACTTCTCCTTGAGCGCCTGGGCGACGGCCGGGTGTACGAATTTGGTGATATCCCCGCCCAGCGCCGCGATTTCCCTGACCAGCGTAGATGAAATGAATGAATAGCGTTCGGAGGGGGTGAGAAAAAGACTCTCCACGTCAGGCGCCAGCTGTTTATTCATGTTTGCAAGCTGGAATTCGTACTCGAAGTCGGAGACCGCACGCAGGCCTCGTAGCAGAATATTGGCGTTCTGCTCTTGGGCGAAATGCGCCAGCAGGGTGGAGAAGCCAACGACTTCGACGTTGGGCAGGTGCTTGGTCGCTTCTCGAGCCAGCTCGACCCGTTGCTCCAGCGCAAACAGCGGGTTTTTCTTGGGACTGGCAGCGATGGCGATAACCACTTGGTCGAACATGCGCGAGGCTCGCTCGACCAGATCGCCGTGGCCCTTGGTGATCGGGTCGAAGGTGCCTGGGTACAACACTCGGTTCATCGCATCGTCCTGATCGGAATCCGTTGGGGACTGGGATGGTATCGCAGCGCGACGAGGCGGCCAAGTCGCGGCAGCGCCGGGAATGTGCGAGCTCTAGAGTGAGCCCTGTTGAAGACATCGCAGGCTGCGACGGCAGCCAAAGCGATAGGTCAGTGACGAAGGTATTCACTGACACGCTGCATGGGCGGGTAAGGCTGACTCTGCGGCCCAGTACGCATCGGGATTGGGCGCAGGCCCCGGACTCAACGTACGAAAAGCCTGTAAATAAGCTTCTGAATCGACCGGCCATAGGGCGGATAGATGAGCCTCGCGGCGTTGAAACGCTGCTTGATGAAGACCCCCTTAGCCTTGCTGAATGTCAGGAATCCCTCGCGGCCATGGTACTGGCCCATGCCCGAAGGACCGATCCCGCCAAAGGGCAAGTCATCCTGTGCCACATGCAGCAGGGTGTCGTTCAAACACACACCGCCGGAGTGCGTCTGCTCCAGCACCCGTTGTTGCTCCGCCTTGCTGTAGCCAAAGTAGTACAGCGCCAAAGGCCGCGGTCGCTGGTTGATGTAGGTAAACGCTTGTTCAATGCGCTGATACGGCACGATCGGCAGCAGCGGGCCGAAGATTTCGTCCTGCATTACCAACATGTCGTCGCTGACATCGAGCACCAGACTGAATGGCATGCGTCGTCCCTGGCCCTGTTCGTACAGCGAAATGATCCGCGCGCCTTTACTGCTCGCATCGTCCAGATAGCTGTTGAGCCGAGCCATCTGCCGGGGATTGATGATAGCGGTGTAGTCTGGGTTGTCGGTCAGCGTCGGATAAAAACCGTTGACCGCCTGGCGGTAGGCATCAACGAACTCGTCCACTCGATGTTCGGGCACCAGCACGTAATCCGGCGCTACGCAGGTTTGTCCGGCGTTCAGTGTTTTGCCGAAAGCGATGCGTTCGGCCGCGTCCTTGATCGGTACGTCATGGGCGACGATGGCTGGGGATTTACCCCCCAGCTCCAGCGTCAGCGGTGTCAGGTTCTGCGCTGCTGCGCGCATTACATGGCGTCCGATGCTGGTCGCGCCGGTGAACAATAAATGATCAAACGCCAACCTGGAGAACGCCTCGCCCACTTCGGCCTCACCCAACACGACAGCGACCAGGTCCTCGGGAAACACCTTGGCGAACAGCGTTTTGAGCAACGATCCCGTGGCGGGCGTCGACTCGCTGAGCTTGAGCATTACCCGATTACCTGCGGCCAGGGCGCCCACCAGCGGGCCAATCGCCAGATACAGCGGGTAATTCCACGGCACGATCACGCCAACAACGCCCAGCGGCTGATAGATGACCTTCGCCGATGCCGGCTGAAACGCTAGACCGACGCTGCGCCGCGAGGGCCGCATCCATGTTTTCAAATGGCGACGAGCATGATGGATGTTGTGCAGGCTCGGCATCAGTTCGGCGAGCAACGTCTCGTCGGCGCTGCGGTGGCTGAAGTCTGTGCTGATCGCGGCGATCAACGCCTGGCGTTCGTCGCTGAGCACGCGGCGCAGGTTGTCCAGCCACTGAAGGCGTTGCCCGGCGGGCGGCATCGGGTTGTCTGTAAACGCCTGGCGCTGCATGTCGAACAGTTGTTCAAGGTCCGTGCGCGAGGAACCAGCACCAGCGGGAAGGGGCGAGCACACGGATTCGAACGTCATCACTGCGGTTCCTTTTGACTTTATAGAGCGGTTCTAGAGTCAATGCTCTATAAAGTCAAACGACACGCCTGATCAACACCAGCACTTGCGCTAAGATCCGGCACATCTGTGTTACACCCTACGTTCGAGTCGAGCATGGCCCCGCGTATCAAAACCCTACGAACCAATACCCGCGAACGTATCGTGCAGAGCAGTCTGGAACTGTTCAACCTGCAGGGCGAGCGCAGCGTCAGCACCAACCATATCGCCGCGCACATGGAGATTTCGCCGGGCAACCTGTATTACCACTACCCTAACAAGCAAGCGATCATCGCCGAGTTGTTCAGCGAATATGAAGCACGCGTGGATAGCTTCCTGCACCCGCCGAAGGGGCGACTGCCGAACGTCGAAGACAAGCACCATTACCTGATTGCCATCCTTGACTGCATGTGGCGCTACCGTTTTTTGCATCGCGACCTCGAGCATCTGCTTGACGCCGATCCAGAGCTTGCAGCCCGCTATCGTCGCTTTTCGCAGCACTGCCTGATCAAGGCGATGGCGATTTACGACGGTTTCGTTGCGGCGCGGATACTGGACATGGACAAGGTGCAGATCGAGTCGCTGACCCTCAACGCGTGGATCATCCTGACATCCTGGGTGAGGTTTCTCTGTACCACCCGAGAGAGCGCCACGCATCTGAACCAAGACGCTATCCGTCGCGGTGTGTACCAGGTATTGGTGCTGGAGCTGGCCTACGTTACGCCCCAGGCGCATGACGCCGTACATGCGTTATGTGCAGAATTTTATGTGCCGCTGAACAAGGCACTGGAAGACGCCAATTGAAATGCGTCTTTATCTTCTAATAGCTTGTCTTATCGCTTAGTCACTTTCACTGTCTGCAGGAGCCGTCATGTCCATCGCGCAATTGATCAGCCCGCAACAACTGGCCGAACGCCAGACGAAGCCAAACCTGGTGATTCTGGATTGTCGTTCTTCCCTGGAGGATCAGGACTACGGCCAGCGCAGCTACGCAGAAGGGCATATCGCGGGGTCTTGCTACGCCGACCTGCTCAACGACTTGAGCGGCCCGATCACCAAGGGGGTGACCGGCCGCCATCCGCTGCCGGAACCGCAGGCATTGATCGAGCGTCTGCGATTCTGGGGCGTCAACAACGATAGCGACATCGTGCTCTACGACGATGGCCCCGGTGCTTACGCCGCTCGTGCATGGTGGCTGTTGGCGTGGCTGGGCAAGCGTGTTGGCGTGTATATCCTCGATGGCGGCCTCAAAGCCTGGCATGCCGCCGGGCAGCCACTGAGCCTGGACCCGCCCGGACATCCCAAGGGCTGGTTCGACGGCAAGCCCGACGACTCGTTAATACTGAGCGCAACCGAGGTGCAGCAGGAGAAAGATCAGCCGGACGTGACGTTGATCGACGCCCGTGCCCCGGCGCGTTTTCGGGGAGAGGTGGAGCCCATCGATCCGGTGGCGGGACACATTCCGGGCGCGCAGTGTGCCGCCTTTACCGACAACCTCGGTCCGGACGGCCGTTTCCTGCCAGCGGAGCAACTCAAGCAACGCTTTAACGACGCCCTGAACGGCCGCCCGCCGGAGAAACTGGTCGCCTATTGCGGCTCAGGCGTAACCGCCTGCCACAACCTGTTCGCCCTGTGCATGGCCGGCTATCCGCTGGGGCGTTTGTATGCCGGGTCCTGGAGTGAATGGATCACCGACCCGCAGCATGGGGTCGCAAAAGGGGAGTGAGGCGAGCGGGTCTTGCGTGGGCTGACCTGAACGGCAGCCCATTCACTGAGCCATGTGCCTAGCGCACAAGCTTCTGATCCGGGACCACGAAGCCCCGGTAATTGGCGTCGATGAACTGTTTCACTTCAGGTCCCGTCAGGTACTTCGCCAGCAGGGTTACCCGCGGATCATCAAGCATGTCGTTGCGGGCGTAAATCAGGTTGGCGTAAGGATTGTCGGTCGTGTGTTCTCGCACCAGCGCCCGAGAAGGGTCGATGCCGTTCGAGAGAGCGACGTCACCGTTGATGAAACTTGCGTCGGCGTCGGGTAAGGCTTTGGCACGCAGCACCGTGTCGGTGGGGACCAAGTGCAAGTGCCGAGGGTTCTCGACGATCGACTTCTCG
Organism: Pseudomonas sp. UBA5706; assembly: GCF_002419965.1. Classification (GTDB taxonomy): domain Bacteria; phylum Pseudomonadota; class Gammaproteobacteria; order Pseudomonadales; family Pseudomonadaceae; genus Aquipseudomonas. The sequence continues at coordinate 51,403 of NZ_DIHC01000039.1, read as the reverse complement.
CTCACGGAAATGGCCGCCGGCGAGCTGTCGAGTTTATCCACGTTGAGTTTGATCAGGCCCAGGTCCTGAAGAATGAACAGCGATCGGGGCAGGTTGGTTTGCTCGTTGGGGATCAGGATTTTTGCGCCGTCGGGCAGATCGCCAGCGCTTTTGTATTTCTCGGAGTACAGGCCGAAGGCATTCAGCAGAACGGTCGCCTTGCCGTCGAAGTTATCGAGTGTGGGGTGTGCCGCCTTCCAGGTATTGACGTAAGGCTGATGCCCGGTGAAGTTCACGTCGGTGTCGCCGCTGGCGAGCAGTTCGTAGGAATCCAGCGCGCCGCTGCCACCGCTGGTGGTCAATTTCAGCGTAAGCCCCGATCCGTCTGCGTCTGCCAGTTTCTGCACGAAGCGAACGATGTCGCCTTGGGGCGATGCGGTGGCATAAATTTTCAGCGGCGTGTCAGGTACGGTTGTGCCCTTGTTGGCGGTGGTTGCCAGCTCGCTGGCCGATGCGTACGCGTACTTGCCCAGCACCGGTAGAACCAGCGCGGCGCCCACGGCCATCACTCCAATGGCGGCACTGCGCAGTACTGTGCGTCTTGACTTGGCTCGTGTGTTTTCCATGATTTCTCTTCGACAAGGGGTGGGCGGGGCTGACTGCTGGATAGGTGTAGCTAGCGCTTGTGACTGCGTGCGCGGATCCACACGTCGCCGGTCACCTGAATCAGTTGCACGATGATCACCATGGCAAATACCGAGATGAACATCAGTTCGCCATAGAAGCGCTGGTAACCGAACTCGATGGCAAAGTCGCCGACCCCGCCCGCACCCACGGCTCCGGCCACCGCCGTGCCTTCCACGGTGCCCACCAGAATGATGGTGATAGCGTTCAGCAGGCCGGAGAATGACTCGGGCAGCAGCACGCGGAAAATCAATTGGATGCGAGTCACGCCCATGGATCGGGCGGCCTCGATCCGGCCTTGGTCGATCTCGCGCAACGCCGCTTCCACCAGCCTTGAGAAGAACGGCGTGAATCCCAGCACCAATGGAATAATCGCGGCGATGGGCCCAAGTGTGGTGCCCACCGCCGCTCGGGTGATGGGAATCAGCAGCACGATGAGGATAAGGAACGGGATGGAGCGCCCAATGTTCACGGCCGTGGTCAGCAGGTAATAGAGCGCCGGCCTCGGCGAAATGGACTGCGGCGCAATCAGGTACAGCGTGGTTCCCACTGTCAGCCCGAACACGATGACGCAAGGGCCGGCGATGGCAATCATGTAGAGGGTCTGGGCCAGTGCGGCCCAGAAATCCGGTAGGTAGCTTTGCCAGGTCATTGGGCTCATGGGGCGCTCGAACGGATATTAAAGATTGACGGTGATCATCTGGTCGGTGAGCCACTGCCTGACCTGCAGCACATCGACCCGGGTTTGCGGAGGGCGCGGGCGAAACCTCACCTGAAACCGTGCAACCGGGGTCTTGCCCAGGTTGTCGACGCGCCCGGACAAGATCGAGAAATCGATACCCAAGACACCGGCCAGCGTGGAGAGAAGCTCGGTCTGGGTTTCGGGGTGTTCGAAAATCAGGTCGAGGGTGTCCGGGCCGCTTTGCCAGGCAGCGTCCTTGTTAAGCGGCAGGAGATGATCCTTGAGCGCCGAATGCTCCCGCTGGATGACCTGCGTGAGCGTGCCGGTTTCGGTAATACGCCCATGTTCGATCAGCACGGCGGCGTCGCAGGCGTAACGAATAACGTCCCAGGAATGGGTGATCAGAATGACGGTGAAGCCATAAAGCCGCTTTAGCTCAACCAGCAGATCGAGAATCGTCTGGGTGGTTTGCGAATCCAGGGCACTGGTGGCTTCGTCGCACAGCAACACTTCGGGGTTGGTGATCAAGGCGCGTGCAATGCCGACGCGTTGCTTTTGCCCGCCGGACAACTGCGAGGGGTAGTGTCCTTCGCGATCGTGCAGGCCGACCTTGGCAATCAGCTCACGGGCGCGTGCATACCGCTCAGCGGCCGGTATACCGCGGATTGCCAATGGAAAAGCGACGTTGTCGAGCACCGTTTTACCGTGGAAAAGATTGAAATGCTGGAAGATGGTCGACACTTTCGACAGGTATTCGCGTTGCCCTTTGGCATCCAGCAGCGCAAGGTCCTGGCCATTGAATTCGATGATGCCCGTCGTGGGGATTTCCAGCAGATTGAGCAGGCGCAGCAGGGTGCTTTTACCGGCACCCGACGTGCCGACGATACCCAGAAAGGAACCGCGCTGGATTTCCAGCTCAATATCGGACAATGCGGTCGTTGCTGTATTGTCGCGGGCGAAGGTTTTACTGACGTGGGCCAGACGGAAAATCGGATCACTCACTGCAGCTGTCCTGGGTGATATTCGCGTGCGCGAACAAATCAGACGTCAAAAACCGCCGACATCAGAAGTGCCGCCAATCATTCAAGAACCGCATAATCAGTGCATCTTGTTATAGCTGAAAGGAATTTTTAATTCTTTGCTTATAACCTTCGACATGTGAGTAGACCCTCGCGGTCCATGCGTTGCTGGCTCCCTAGCTGTCCGGCCTATCGGCGGCAGCGCCCTTGAGCTCACCGCCGCCGGCAAGCCGCACGGCTATCGGGTATCGGGTATCGGAGCTGCACCTCAGATCTGCCCCAGTGCCCACCGCAGCAAAAAGAACGCCATCAACCCGCCACCGATGGTCGCTAGCAGATTGCGGCTGAGCGCGGCTATCCCGATTGCCGCGATGCCTGCCAGCAGGTAGGCGTTAGTCCACGACATCTGCCAGTGCTGTCCGTCGGGCAACAGCATTCCTGGCACAACGATAGCGGTCAGCACCGCCGTCGGCACGTAATGCAGCCCCTGTCGCACAACGGGCGGGAAGCGCAGGTTCGGCCAGGCGAAGAGGCTATAGCGCATCAGAAAGGTGATCGCGCTCATCCCCAGAATCAGCCACCAGTCACTCATGGGTGAGCTTCCTTGGCCGAGACGTCGCAGGGTTTTGACAATGGGTGGCGTTCGAGCAAAACCCCTACAGCGATACCACTGAACGCCGCAGCCATCAGGCCCAGTTTGTACGGCCACGACCAGGTCAGCAGGGCGACAGCACCTGCCGCCAGGGCTGCAGCGACTTGCGGCCGGTTGCGCAGAAGGGGCACGACAATGCCAATGAAAGTCGCCAGCATCGCGAACTCCAGACCCCAACTGGCGAGGTCCGGTACGGCCTGACCGAACAGCACACCGACCAGCGAGCTGATGACCCAGCAGGCGTACAGCGCGCTGGTCACGCCCAGCCAGTACCAATGCGTCAGTGGCCCACGGCCGTGCAACTGGTAATAGCGCTGGACCACTGCGAAGGTTTCGTCGGTGAGCCAGAAGGCCAGCAGCAATCGCCAGCGCTGCGGCAGGCCCTGGACCTGAGGCTGCAGTGTGGCGCTGTAGAGCACATGGCGCAGATTAACGATGAAAGTGGTGAGCAGAATCACCACAGCACTCGCGCCCGCGCCCATGAGGCTGACGACGATGAATTGTGCGGACCCTGCATAGACGAACAACGACATACCCACCGCCTGCCACAGCGACAGGCCACCGACCCCGGCCAGGGTTCCAAATATGATGCCGAATGGCGCAACGCCGACGAGCATGGGCACGCTGTCGCGAAGGCCGCGAACGAACAGTTGATGACGGGACATGCGATTTCTCCTTATGCCCCTGATGTTAGGACCTTCGCGGGAAGGGTTTCTAGAACGATCTTGCACGGCCGTGCTGCTGCAAACGAATGCGTGCCTGGGGTCAGAGCGTCGGGTGGCCGCTGTGCACATCTGCCAACCATTCCGGAATCCGCTGTTCCAGGTAATAGCTCGGTGTTCTTATCGTGCCGCCGACGAATCCGACATGTCCGCCGCGCTCCTGCAGGTCGAACCGAGTGCTTGCAGACAATTCGCGCGCTTCGGGCAAGCTGTGCTTGAAGACGAAAGGATCATCCAGAGCCTGCACCAGCAGGGTGGGTGTGCGAATCGCGCCAAGGTAATAGCGGCTCGAGGCGCGTCGGTAATAATCGCGGGCGTCGACGAACCCGTTGAGCGGTGCAGTCACCTGGCCATCGAACTCCCAGAAGGTGCGCAGGTTGTCCAGCGAGCCGAGGGCCGCCAATGTTGCCAGTCCGTCGCCCAGGCCTTCATGTTGAAAGCGTCGTTGTTTGTCCTTGATATAACCCACCATCTCGCGCATGAAATGCCGCTGGTAGACCCTGGAAAACCCCAGGCCGATACGGTCAGCGCACTCGTCCAGACGAAACGGCACCGACACCGCTGCCGCGCCTTGCAGGTGGCTGTCCTGCCCTGACTCTCCCAGATACTTGAGCAGGATGTTGCCACCCAGCGAATACCCAACCGCATAGAGCGGTGCCAAGGGGCGCGCCGAGCGCAGGTGTTCGATGACCGCCGCCAAATCTTCACTGGCACCGGAGTGATAGCTGCGCGGCAACAGGTTGGGTTCGCCCGAGCAACCGCGCCAGTTCACTGCCACGCTGGACCAGCCGCGTTGCTCCATTGCCCGTTGCAGGCCCACCACATAGGGTGAGTTCGACGAGCCGGTCAGGCCATGCAGCACCAGCACCACCGGCACGTTCGCGTCATGCGGCCCGTGCCAGTCCATGTCGAGAAAGTCGCCATCTTCCAGCCAGAGGCGTTCGCGACGGCGCTGCAGATGAAGGGTCTTGCGCCACAGCGGCCCCCACAGCGTCTGCAGGTGAGGGTTGCCAAGGCCGGTTGCCGGAACGAACGGCCGGCTGTCAGTTGGCGACGACACTTCGTTCCCACAGCGCGTAGTACACCTGACCGGCTTTCTTCTCCCGATGCAAGCGCCAGTTACCCGGCATGCCGAGCGTCGATGGCGCGGTTTCGCTTTCGGTGTAGATCCATGCGTTGTCCGCCAGCCAGTTGCGTTCTTCCAGCAGCGTGCACGCAGGTGCCAGCAAGTTCTGGTGAAACGGCGGATCGAGAAAGATGACGTCGAACTGCTCCGCAGGCTGGGTTTCGAGATAGCGCAGGGCGTCGCCAGTCGATGTCTTGCCAACCGTGCAACGCAGCGTTCCCAAATGCTCGCGCAAGTTGGAGATGGCCGATGAGTTGGTGTCCAGCGCCAGACCCATGCTGGCGCCACGGGACAATGCCTCCAGGTACAGCGCGCCACTCCCGGCAAACGGGTCGAGGACCCGGGCGCCCGCAATGTAGGGTGCCAGCCAGTTGAACAGGGTCTCGCGAACCCGGTCCGGCGTCGGACGCAGGCCCGGGGCATCAGGAAAGCTCAGACGCCGACTGCGCCATTCGCCGCCGATAATCCGCAATTGGCCCAGGCCCGTGTGGATTTTGTGCCCTTTGTGAATGCGTGGCGGCTTGGATGTCGAGGTCATTAGTGCTCCGGAACGCCGAGAGGTTGTTCGGCTGGTTTATCTGTAGGGGCCGGCAAAGGCTTCTGCGCGACAGTGGGGCCCGCGGTCACGATGACCAGCTTGTCCACGTCCAGATGCTTGTTCATCACCGTCTTGATCTGTTCGACAGTGACGCTTTGGGACTGCGTCATGAAATCCTCAAGGTAGGTCAGCGGCAGATTATAGAAGCCGATGGCGCCCAGTTGGCCAACGATCGCCGAATTGCTTGCGGTGGACAGCGGGAAGCTGCCGGCCAGTTCGCGCTTGGCATCGTCGAGCTCTTTCTGGGTTGGGCCGTTGACCAGGAAATCACGCGTAATGTCCTTGACCAGCTTGAGTGTGTTTTCGCTCAATTCGGCGCGGGTTTGCAGACCAATCATGAATGGGCCTTGCGCTTGCATTGGCGTGAAGCCCGATGACACGCCGTACGTCAGTCCGCGTTTCTCGCGCACTTCAGTCATCAGACGACTGCCGAAACCGCCACCGCCGAGGATCGAGTTACCCAGCGACAACGCTGCGTAGTCAGGATCGGCGCGGTCGATACCCAGCTCCGCCAACATCAGATGAGTCTGCTTGGACGGAAATTCGATGTGGGTTTCGCCAGGTTTAGGTTCGGCTGGCGCGGCCGTCTTGGCCAGCGCCGGGCCTTTAGGCAGCGAAGCGGACACTTGCGCCGCCACGGCTTCTGCCTCCTGGCGAGACAGATCGCCCACCAGCGCGATAACCGCATTGCCAGCGGCATAGGCCTTGGCGTGGAAGGCCTTGAGCTGGGCGAGGGTAATCGGCGTGATGCTTTTCGCCGTGCCCATGCTCGGGTGCGCGTAAGGGTGATCGCCGTACAAGCGTTTAAACAGCTCATCGCCCGCCAGTTTGCCGGGATTCTGCTTCTGGTACTCGAAGCTGGCCATCAACTGGTTTTTGATCCGTGCCAGGGAGTCGGCGGGGAACGTCGGTTTGCCGACGACTTCCGAGAACAGCTTGAGCGCCGGTTCACGCTTGTCCGCTGCACTCAGGCTGCGCAGCGACGCGAGCGCCATGTCGCGGTAGGAGCCGTTGCCGAAATCGGCGCCCAGGCCTTCGAAGCCCTCGGCGATTGCACTGACGTTCTTGCCTTTGACGCCTTCGTTGAGCATGGCGTTGGTGATCAAGGCGATACCAGGGGTAGCGCCGTCCTGACTGCTCCCTGCGGCGAACAGCAAGCGCAGATCGAACATCGGCAGCTCGTGAGCTTCGACGAACAGCACGCGCGCGCCTTCAGCCGTGTTCCACGACTGAATGTTCAACTCGCGGCGGGCCGGGGCCTTACCGTCGAGTTCCTTCAACGATTGGAGCGTATTGGCAGCCTTGTCGATGGCTTTAGGCGCAGCGGCTGGCGTATCGGCCATCACAGGGGTGGTGCCGAAAAGGCCCAGCGTCACGGCCAACAGCAGTGCAGGAGCCCGCGTTCGCGAAGCGCGTAGTTCGATGCGCTGGGTCATTGGGCTTTCTCCTCAGGCAGAACATGGGCGACGGCAAGACGTTCGCGAGTGAAATAAGTGCGGGCGGCTTTCTGGATGTCTTCCGGGGTAACGCTTTGCAGCGCAGCCAGTTCACCATCGATCAACCTCCAGGACAGACCTACGGTCTCCAGTTGACCGATCGTACTGGCCTGGCTGGTGATGGAATCACGTTCGTAGACCAGGCCGGCAATGACCTGGGCGCGAACCCGTTCGAGTTCTTCCCTGGTCGGCGGCTTGGTTTTCAGCTCGTCGAGCAAGCGCCAAATACCGGCCTCGGTGTCGGCCAGGGTTTTTTTCTTCTGCATGTTCGGCGTGGCGCTGATGGTAAACAGGCTGTCGCCGCGCGTGTAAGCGTCGTAGTCCGACGATGCGCCTGTCACCAATTCCTCACCGCGTTCCAGACGGGTCGGGATGCGCGCGCTGTAGCCACCGTCGAGCAGCGCGGAAATCAAGCGTAATGCGTTAACCGATTGCGGATCGGTCGTGGTCGCCAGGCTTGGCACGTTGAAGCCGTACATCAGGCTTGGCATCTGCGTGGCCACATGCACCGTGATCTGGCGCAGGCCCGGCTCTGGCAATTCCAGCGGTTTCTTCGACGGTGGCACGTCGCGGCGCGGGATCGGCCCGAAGAAGCGCTCGGCCAATGCTTTGACCTCGTCGGGTTTCACGTCACCGACGACTACCAGCGTGGCGTTGTTCGGTACATACCAGGATTCATACCAGTGGCGCAGTTCCTCGACCTTCATGCGGTCTAGGTCAGCCATCCAGCCGATGGTCGGCGTGTGATAACCGCTGGCGGGGTAGGCGAGGGCCTTGAAACGCTCATAGGCCTTGGCGTTCGGCTTGTCGTCGGTGCGCAGGCGGCGTTCTTCTTTAATAACCTCGATCTCGCGAGCGAACTCTTCCGGCGGCAGCCGCAAGCTGGCCATGCGATCGGCTTCAAGCTCGAACGCCACGCCCAGACGATCACGGGCCAGGACTTGGTAGTAGGCGGTGTAGTCATCGCTGGTGAAGGCGTTTTCTTCCGCGCCCAGGTCGCGCAGGATCAAGGAGGCTTCACCGGGGCCGGCCTTGGAACTGCCTTTGAACATCATGTGTTCCAGCGCATGGGAAAGGCCGGTCTGGCCGGGCGTCTCATAGCTGGAGCCCACCTTGTACCAGACTTGGGACACCACCACCGGCGCGCGATGATCTTCGCGCACGACCACCTTCAGGCCATTATCGAGCGTGAATTCGGAAGTGGGTTGAGGGTCGGCGGCGAGAGCAGCAAGGGGCAAACACAATGTGCCGAGCAGAAGGCCTGCGGCACGGCGGGCAATAGCATTCATTCGTAATTTGAACCTTCGAGACGGCCTGCTTGAACTTAGCGTCGGCGGGCGCGGGGGTGTTAGGATAGCGGCCAGTTTGGCTGCCGACTATGTCTAAGACTCGTGCTTGGGAATCGGACTACGAGAAAAACCGTTCGTCTGACGGGTTTTTGGTACAAGTCTTCACAGGTCCCGGCAGGCGGTGACATAGCCGGGCTCAGCCAGCGGATGAACAAGCGGACATAAAAGCAGTCTGTTTCGCATACAGAATTTTTCAGAGGCGCCGCTCTGGCGCGTCGCTACCTTGAGATAGCCGTCCTCCATGTTTGGTTCCAACGACGACAAGAAGACCCCAGCCCCGGCTGGCGAGAAGAAAGGCCTGTTCGGATGGCTGCGCAAGAAGCCGCAGGAAACCGTCGCTGATCAGCCCCAAGACTTATCCACAATAGCGCCTGAGCCTATCGTCGAATCGACGCCGCCCGCCGCTGAACCGCAGATCGCACCGAGCATTTCTCCCGCGCCTGTGCCGCAAGCCGTAACTGCCGCACCGCCTGCGCCCGTCAAGGACGAGCAGCCGACGTCAGAGCCTTGGCTGAAATTACCGGTCGCCGAAGAGCCTGTCGCGCTGGTCGACGAAAGCGAACCCCACGTCACGCCGCAGATTCCGGCCCATACCGCATCTCACGTGCCATCCGAAGCCGTGATTGAGTCGGCGCCGGTTCAGCATGCTGCGGTGGATACTGCCGCACTGCCAGTGCCGCCATCGATCGAGCCTGTACCAGTCGTCGAACCCGGCCCGGTTGCGGGCGGCGATCTGCCTGCGTTGTCGCAGCCGTCAGCGGTTGTTGCGCCAATTATTGCCGCGCCGGTTGCACCCGCAGCACAAACGCCACCCGCGGTGATCACGCCTGAAACACCCGCGCAGCCGGTCGAGCCAAAACAGCCCGGTTTTTTTGCCCGTCTTAAGCAAGGCCTTTCCAAGACCAGTGCCAGCCTCGGTGAAGGCATGGCCAGTCTGTTCCTGGGCAAGAAAGCCATCGACGACGACATGCTCGATGAGCTGGAAACCCGGCTGCTGACTGCCGACGTTGGCGTTGAGGCGACATCGTTGATCGTGCGCAACTTGACGCAGAAAGTGGCCCGTAAACAGCTGACTGACAGCGACGCTCTGTATAAATCGTTGCAAAGCGAACTGACAGAGATGCTCAAGCCTGTGGAAGCTCCATTGGTCATTGGCTCGCAGAACAAACCGTTCGTGATTCTGGTCGTGGGTGTCAATGGTGCAGGCAAGACCACCACCATCGGCAAGTTGGCCAAGAAGCTTCAGCTCGAAGGCAAGAAAGTCATGCTCGCGGCGGGCGACACCTTCCGTGCGGCGGCTGTGGAGCAGCTTCAGGTCTGGGGTGAGCGCAACAAGATCCCGGTTATTGCCCAGCACACCGGCGCTGATTCGGCGTCGGTGATCTTCGACGCCGTGCAGGCTGCCAAGGCCCGTGGTATCGATGTGTTGATCGCCGATACGGCCGGTCGTCTGCATACCAAAGACAACCTGATGGAAGAGCTGAAAAAAGTGCGCCGTGTGATTGGCAAGCTCGACGAAGCGGCTCCGCACGAAGTGCTGCTGGTGCTCGACGCGGGCACCGGTCAGAACGCCATCAACCAGGCCAAACAGTTCAACCAGACCGTGAGCCTGACCGGCCTGGCGCTGACCAAGCTCGACGGCACTGCCAAGGGTGGGGTGATCTTCGCCCTGGCCAAGCAGTTCGGGTTGCCGATCCGTTACATCGGTGTCGGCGAAGGCATCGACGACTTGCGGACTTTTGAGGCCGAACCTTTTGTTCAGGCCCTATTCGCCGAGCGGGAGCGCACATGATTCGTTTCGAACAGGTCGGCAAACGCTATCCGAACGGACACGTCGGCTTGCATGAGCTGAGCTTTCGAGTGCGTCGTGGCGAGTTTCTGTTTGTAACCGGCCACTCCGGTGCCGGCAAAAGTACCTTGCTGCGCCTGTTGTTGGCCATGGAGCGTCCAACGACCGGCAAATTGCTGCTGGCCGGGCAGGATCTGGGACAAATCAGTACTGCGCAGATCCCGTTTTTGCGGCGTCAGATTGGCGTCGTTTTCCAGAACCATCAGTTGTTATTCGACCGCACCGTATTCAATAACGTCGCCTTGCCGCTACAGATACTCGGTTTGTCAAAGCCTGAAGTGACCAAGCGCGTCGATTCGGCGCTGGAACGCGTAGCGTTGTCCGACAAGGCCGAGCTTTACCCAGGCGATTTATCCACCGGCCAACAGCAGCGAGTGGGTATTGCGCGCGCTATCGTTCATCGCCCGGCCTTGCTGCTGGCGGACGAACCCACTGGTAACCTCGATCCACGGCTGGCGGCGGAAATCATGGGTGTATTCGAAGACATCAATCGCTTGGGCACCAGCGTGCTGATCGCCAGTCACGACCTGGCCCTGATTGCCCGTATGCGCCATCGCATGCTGACTCTGCAACGCGGCCGACTGATCGGCGATGGGGAGGCTGGCGTATGAGTGCCACGCGCAGTTCCAAGGTTTCCGAGCGGGTGGCGCCTAAGGCGTCCGAGCCTGCCCCGAAGAAGAAAAAGAAACACGACGATGATGACGGCCCCGGTTTCGGCCAGCTGTTTAATGCGTGGATCGAAGCACATCGTTCCAGCATGGCCGACAGCTTGCGTCGCTTGGGCAAACAGCCGATCGGGAGCTTCTTTACCTGTCTGGTGATGGCGGTTGCGTTGAGCTTGCCGATGGGCCTGTCGCTGTTGCTGAGTAACGTCGAGCGTTTGGGTGGCTCGTGGCAACGCGCCGCGCAAATCTCCCTTTATTTGCAACTGGATGCTTCACCGGCCGAAGGGCAGGGCCTGGTTACGCAAATCAAAGCAATGCCCGGCGTTGCCGAATCGCAGTACATCTCCCGCGATCAGGCGCTGAACGAGTTCCAACAGCAGTCCGGTCTGGGTGAAGCGCTGAAGGAATTGCCTCAGAACCCGCTGCCGGGTGTAGTGTTAGTTACACCGAAGGAAGTTGACAAAGCCGCGCTGGAGGCATTACGTACGCGTCTTGCCGAATTGCCGAAAGTCCAGCAGGCCCAACTGGATCTGGTCTGGGTTGAACGTTTGGCGGCAATTCTCAAGCTCGGTGACCGCTTCGTGTTTGGTCTGACGGTTTTGCTGGTGGTAGCCCTGTTGCTGGTCATCGGTAATACCATTCGTCTGCACATCGAGAACCGGCGTACCGAGATTGAAGTCATCAAGTTGGTAGGCGGCACCGACAGCTACGTGCGTAGGCCCTTCCTTTATATGGGGGCGCTTTATGGCTTCGGTGCAGGGATTCTCTCGTGGGGTGTCCTGGCCTTCGGACTGGACTGGCTTAACGAAGCCGTGGTCCGCCTGGCAGGGTTGTACGGCAGCGATTTTGCCTTGGCCGGTGTGCCAGTGTCTGATGGCCTCTCGCTCTTGCTTGGAGCGGTCTTGTTGGGGTATATCGGTGCTTGGATTGCAGTCGCACGCCATTTGAGAGAGCTGGCACCTCGCTGAGTTTTAGGATCACATAATTTTTTTGCGTAAATTTTGTTTCATCTATTGACTTTTCAGCTAGGGAACTTGTTTAGCGGTTCCCGGTCAATTTCGCAGTGCTGAACTGCACGAGTCATGTGTCGGAGGTTTTTTCGTATGACCAATTCTTTGCAACCTGCTTATGCCCTGGTTCCCGGTGCAAACCTGGAAGCCTATGTGCACACGGTGAACAGCATTCCACTGCTGACGCCCGAGCAGGAGCGTGAACTGGCCGAGAGTCTCTATTACGAGCAGGATCTGGAGGCGGCTCGGCAGATGGTGCTCGCCCACCTGCGTTTTGTCGTGCATATCGCACGCAGTTATTCCGGTTATGGCCTGGCGCAGGCTGACCTGATTCAGGAAGGCAACGTCGGCCTGATGAAAGCCGTTAAACGCTTCAACCCTGAGATGGGTGTACGCCTGGTGTCCTTTGCGGTGCACTGGATCAAGGCCGAGATCCACGAGTTCATCCTGCGCAACTGGCGCATCGTTAAGGTGGCGACGACCAAGGCTCAACGCAAGCTGTTCTTCAATCTGCGCAGCCAGAAGAAACGTCTGGCGTGGCTGAACAATGAAGAAGTGCATCGTGTGGCCGAAAGCCTCGGTGTCGAGCCGCGCGAGGTTCGCGAAATGGAAAGCCGGCTGACCGGCCACGACATGGCGTTCGACCCGGCTGCCGAAGCCGACGACGACAGCGCGTTCCAGTCGCCGGCCAACTACCTGGAAGATCATCGCTACGATCCGGCACGTCAGCTGGAAGATTCCGACTGGACGGACAATTCGACCGCCAACCTTCATGAAGCGTTAAACGTCCTTGACGAGCGCAGCCGTGACATCCTTTACCAGCGCTGGCTGGCCGAGGACAAAGCCACTTTGCATGACCTGGCCGAGAAGTACAAAGTCTCTGCCGAACGTATTCGTCAGCTCGAAAAGAGCGCGATGAACAAGCTGAAGCTGTCGATAGCTGCATAAGCGACACGCCGCAATAAAAAACGCCCCGAGATGATCGGGGCGTTTTGCTTTTTGCAGTTATTTCAAAGCGCCATTGCTGGCTGTGATGCTGCCGGGTGTCGCAGCGAAGAAATCGGTCGTGCACCGGAATAGCTCAGGGTTTACCACCTGCGGCTGTGATTCAACCCAACAAGGTATTCATTCCCGCCCAACTGCCCCATCTGCTGGCGAATCCATCCGGCACGGCGCGACACATAGCTGCTTGGGTGGCTGGCGCTCCATTCGCGAGGATTAGGCAGCACTGCCGCAAGATAGCTGGCCTGCTGGATCGACAGCTGACTGGCGTTAACATGAAAGTGGTGTTGCGCGGCAGCTTGGGCGCCGAACACGCCGTCATCCCATTCCACGCTGTTGACATACACTTCAAGAATCCGTTGCTTGGACCAGAACACCTCGATCAGCGCTGTGAACCAGGCTTCCAATCCTTTGCGCAGGTAACTGCGCCCCGACCACAGAAACAGGTTCTTCGACACCTGCTGGCTCAGTGTGCTGGCGCCCCGAATGGAGCCGCCGCGTTCGTTATGGAGCAATGCGGCCTGGATGGCTTGCACATCGAAACCCCAGTGCTCGGCAAACTTCTGGTCTTCGCCGGCGATGACCGCGACTTTAAGGTCATCGGAGATCTTGTCCCACGGCTGCCAGTCGCGTTGCAGGTCGATGGGTTGACCGTTGAACCAGGATTCGATCTTGCGCTCGACCATCAGTGCGGTGAACGGCGGGGGCACGAAGCGATACATCAAAACCAGCACGATGCTCGCCACTGCGAACCAGAGCAGGCCTTTGGCGACACGACGGAGGAGGAAACGCAGCATAGAGATGGCTTGGCCGAACCGTTTGAGCGGGCCATTATACAGACCACGCGTCATTGAACGACTTTGCCTGGAGCTTCACATGTTACGAACCTTTCTGATGCTGGCCGCTTTCTTCGGCTTCACCGGCGTTGCCCTCGGCGCGTTCGCGGCCCACGGACTGAAAAATCGACTGACGCCTGAGTACCTGGCGATCTTCCATACCGGCGTGCTGTATCAGTTGATCCACGCGCTAGCGATCTTCGGCGTAGCGATTCTGGCGACACAGATCCAGGGCCGATTGGTCAGCTATGCAGGCATTGCCTTCACGCTGGGCATTTTGCTGTTCTCCGGCAGCCTCTATCTGTTGACCCTGACGGGCGTCGGCAAACTGGGCATCATCACCCCGATCGGCGGGCTGTGCTTTTTGGTTGGCTGGTTCATTCTGGGCTGGCTCGCCTGGCGACTTGGCCTGGATACACTGTAAGCCAGCGCTGGCAAGCCGGATCGCTACAGCGCATCTGGCGCCGGCTGACCAGCGACAAAGACGAATGGCGTGCCTTTGCCTTGGTCATACCGGCTGATCGGGCTAGAATGCTCGCCCCCTAAAATGATGGCTGCCCTTCGCATGCGCATTCAGTTGAACGGTGAATCCTACGAACTGCCGGACGGCGATACCGTTGCGGCGTTGCTGAATCGTCTGGACCTGACCGGGCGTCGAGTTGCGGTCGAGCTCAATCTGGATATCGTCCCGCGCAGCCAGCATGCCTCCACCGCGCTCAACGAGGGCGACCAGATCGAAGTGGTGCATGCCATCGGTGGCGGCTAGGCCTCTGCGTCCATCCGTAGCAGCCGATCCAGATGAACTGCAAGAACCTCAACCGTAAAGAGGATTTCCGATGAGCAACGTTCGTAGCGACAAGCCGTTCACCGTGGCCGGTCGTACTTTCCAGTCGCGCCTGCTGGTCGGCACTGGCAAGTACAAGGACATGCAAGAGACCCGTTTGGCCATCGAAGCCTCGGGCGCCGAGATCGTCACTGTCGCCGTGCGCCGCACCAACCTGGGCCAGAACCCGGGTGAACCGAACCTGCTCGACGTGTTGCCGCCGGATCGCTACACCATCCTGCCCAACACTGCCGGTTGCTACGACGCCATCGAAGCAGTACGCACCTGCCGTCTGGCGCGTGAGCTGCTCGAGGGTCACAACCTGGTCAAGCTCGAAGTGTTGGCTGACCAGAAGACCCTGTTCCCCAACGTGATTGAAACCCTCAAGGCTGCAGAAACGCTGGTCAAGGACGGTTTCGACGTGATGGTCTACACCAGCGATGACCCGATCATCGCGCGTCAGCTGGCAGAAATCGGCTGCTGCGCGGTGATGCCGCTGGCAGGCCTGATCGGCACCGGCCTTGGGATCTGCAATCCGTATAACCTGCAGATCATCCTGGAAGAGTCGAAGGTCCCGGTATTGGTCGATGCAGGTGTCGGTACGGCTTCCGACGCAACCATCGCCATGGAGCTGGGCTGTGAAGCGGTGCTGATGAATTCGGCTATCGCGCACGCGCAGCAACCGGTGCTGATGGCCGAGGCCATGAAACACGCCATCCTGGCAGGCCGCATGGCTTACCTGGCTGGCCGTATGCAGAAGAAACTCTATGCCAGCGCGTCCTCGCCGCTGGATGGTCTGATCAAGTAAGAGCCTGTTGATGATTGATTCGCAAATGAGCGACCCGCTTCCGGACGACGAAGTGATGAACGACGAAGACGCTAAAGCCCTGGGCGATGACAGCCATCATCGGCGCATCAAGAGCTTCGTGATGCGTGCCGGTCGCATGACCGAAGGCCAGCAGCGTGGTCTGGATCAGGGCAAACCCTTGTTTGTCCTGCCACTGGCCGATGCGCCAGTGGATTTCGATCAGGTGTTCGGTCGTTCGGCCGCGCGCACCCTTGAAATCGGTTTCGGCATGGGCCACTCGTTGCTGGAGATGGCAGCGGCTGCGCCGGAGCAGGACTTCATTGGAGTGGAAGTGCATCGTCCAGGGGTGGGCGCGCTGCTCAATGGCGTGCTGACTCAGGGCCTGACCAACGTGCGGGTTTACGATTGCGATGCGATCGAAGTGCTCAACCGTTGCGTGGCCGATAACAGCCTTGATCGTTTGATGCTGTTTTTCCCGGATCCCTGGCACAAGGCGCGGCACCACAAGCGCCGTATCGTGCAGGCTGAGTTCGCAGCACTGGTGCGCAGTAAGCTCAAGCCCGCTGGCATTCTGCACATGGCCACCGACTGGGAACCGTATGCCGAATACATGCTGGAAGTGATGAACGTCGCCCCGGGCTATCGAAACCTGTCTGCAGACGGCAAATGCGTACCGCGCCCGGCCGAGCGTCCTATCACCAAGTTCGAGCGCCGGGGTGAGCGTTTAGGGCACGGTGTGTGGGATTTGAAGTTCGAGAAAACAGCCTGACCCTGCAGGAGCCGGCTTTCAGCACGCCGGCTCCTGCAGTGGATTGTGTAAACCTTCGGTTCACTTCCTGTCTGCCACAACCCCAATCAACACCAGCACCACCAACAACACCGGCGCCAGGCTGTAGTTGTTGAACTGGCTTAGCCCGCGCACCACCCAAGGCGTCGCATAGATTAGCGCCGCGCCGCTGCCGATGGTGCACAGCAAGGCCATGACCGGGACGCGCAATGCCCCGGCAAAGCTGCTCAGACGACCCTCGATCCAGCCTTTGATATCTGCGCCGAACAGGATCAGCAAACAGCCTACCAACGCCAAAGCGATTTCCGAGAGGTTGCCGCGACTCCAGCGCGAAACGCTGGCCAGCAGGTCGAGTACGTGGTCCATTCAGTTTCCTTTGCGTTAAGCCTTAAATAAGAAAGTACTGCAGCAGGTCATTGAGAAACAGCTGACCCCGAGCCGTTGCCACCAGCCGCGCTGGATCGTCTTCCAGCAAGCCCCGTTGTTCGGCCTGTCGGCGTGCGCTGGCGAGCGAATCGACGCTTAGACCGGTGCGGCGCTGAAATAATGCAGCGTCCACGCCATTTGTCAGGCGCAGCGCGTTCATCAGGAATTCGAAGGGCATTTCGTCCATCGGCAACAGTTTCTCGCCCGCCTGAAATGCTTTCGCCGGATTCAGATAATCCTTGGGCAGTCGGGTCTTCCAGGTGCGTACGATGCGCCCGTCGGGGTGACTGAGCTTGCCGTGTGCGCCGGCGCCGATACCGATGAAGTCCCCGAAGCTCCAGTAATTCAGGTTGTGGCGTGCAGCACGTCCTGCCTGCGCATAGGCTGAGACCTCGTATTGGGCGTAGCCGTTTTCCCGGAGCAGCGTTTGGCCGGCCTCCTGAATGTCCCAGAGGATATCGTCCTCCGGCAGCGTTGGCGGCTGGTTCCAGAACACGGTGTTGGGTTCGAGGGTCAGTTGATACCAGGACAGGTGCGTCGGCGCCAATGCGACGGCCTGACGCAAATCGCCGAGAGCGTCGTCCTGCGACTGATTCGGCAGCCCATGCATCAGGTCCAGGTTGAAGTTATCGAAACCGGCTTGCCGCGCCATATCGGCAGCGCGCACGGCTTCATCGCCATTGTGGATGCGCCCCAGCGCCTTGAGCTTGGCTTCCTGAAAACTCTGAATGCCGATGGAAAGGCGGTTGATACCCAGGCCGCGGTAGGCGCTGAACTTGTCCTGTTCGAAGGTGCCCGGGTTCGCCTCCAGAGTGATTTCGATGTCCGGCGCAAAGCGAACGCGCTGCTCGACCCCTCTCAGCAAACGGCCCAAAGCGTCGGCGCTGAACAAGCTCGGCGTGCCTCCACCGAAGAAAATCGTGCTCAGCTCGCGCCCATAAATATGAGGCATGTCCTGGTCGAGGTCGGCCAATAGCGCATCGACGTACTCCTGCTCGGGAAGTACGGCGCTGGCGGTGTGGGAGTTGAAGTCGCAGTACGGGCATTTGCGCACGCACCACGGAATATGGATGTACAGCGACAGCGGGGGTAGCTCGGGCAGGGGGTTTCTTGGCTGCTGTGAGCTGAAACCGGCCGCGCCAGCAATCAGCGGCCGGGTGGTGGAGTCCTGATTCATTTCAGGTCAGGGCTCGGATTCAGGCGTTCACGCAGGATAGCCATGGCGCGGGCGCGATGGCTGATCTGGTTCTTGTCGGCCGGGGGCAGTTCGGCGCTGGACAGGTTGCGTTCCGGCACCCAGAACAGTGGATCGTAGCCAAAGCCGTGCTCGCCGCTGGCAGCGGTCAAAATGCGCCCGTGCCAGAGGCCCTCGCAGAGAATCGGCAGCGGATCGTCGGCATGCCGGACCAGCGCCAATACGCAGACGAACTGCGCGCCACGTTGTTCTTCAGGCACGTCTTTGAGCGCGTCGAGCAATTTGGCGTTATTGGCCGCATCGCCGTTGCCGTCGGCATAACGCGCCGAATAGATGCCTGGTGCGCCACCGAGGAAATCTACTGCCAGCCCCGAATCATCGGCCAGTGCCGGCAGCCCGGAAATACGTGCCGCGTTGCGGGCCTTGAGAATTGCGTTCTCGACGAACGACAGGCCGGTTTCGTCCGGCTCGACGCTGCTGAACTCGCCGATCGACCGCAGCTGTACGCTGCCGCCGAGCATGGCCTGGAGTTCCTTGAGTTTGCCGGCGTTGTGGCTGGCCAGTACGAGTTGGGTGAAATTCATGTGAGGTCCGTGAAAATGTGCTGGCTGAAACTGTGGGGCAAGCGGTGCTGGCGCGTGTATCCAGGTTGATGTCACACGGCAATCCGATGGTCCTGCAAGCCCGGACTGCTGACCCTATAGATGCCGATCTCACCCAACAGATTAGGCCATAGCTTGCTGGCCCAACCGTGGCGATGCTGTTGATCCACTGCCAGCCGATCGATGACCTTCGCCGAGCGACCCCGGCACAGCTCTTCGAAGTCTTCGAAGGTGCAGAAGTGGATGTTGGGCGTGTTGTACCACGTATAGGGCAGGAACTCGGACACCGGCATCCGGCCCTTGCTTGCCAGGTACCAGCGGCAGCGCCAGTGGCCGAAGTTGGGGAAAGTAATGATGCACTGGCGACCGACCCGCAGCATTTCGTCGAGAATCCGGTCGGGGTAATGCACGGCCTGCAGCGCCTGCGTCATGACCACGACGTCGAAGCTGTTGCTGGCGAAGTTGCCCAGGCCCTTGTCCAGGTCCTGTTCAATGACATTGACGCCCCGCGCGACACAGCGCGCAATGTTATCGGCGTCGTTTTCCAGGCCGTAGCCGGTCACTTGCTTGTTGTCGCGCAGCCAGGCCAGCAATTCGCCGTCGCCGCAGCCGAGGTCGAGCACGCGGCTGCCTGCCGGTATCCAGTCTTGGATGATTTCCAGGTCGGCTCTCATGGTGTCCTCAGAATGCAATTCGGTTCATGTAGCGGGTGAAGGCCTGCAGGTAGCGCGGGATCGGCATCAGGAAGGCGTCATGGCCTTGGGGAGCGTCGATCTCCAGATAACAGACGTCCTTTTTCGCCGCCATCAGCGCATCCACCAGCTCCCGCGAGCGCGCTGGCGAGAAGCGCCAGTCAGTGGTAAACGACATCACGCAGAATTTCGACGTGACGCCTGCGAAGGTTGCGGCCAGGTTGTCGTTGAAGTTGGCTGCAGGGTCGAAGTAATCCAGCGCCTTGGTCATCAACAGGTATGTATTGGCATCGAAACGCCCGGAGAACTCTTCACCCTGATAGCGCAGATAGCTCTCGACCTGAAACTCGACGCTGTGGAAGTCGTAGTTGAGGTTTTCGTTTTTCAGGCCGCGGCCGAATTTTTCGCCCATGGAGTCGTCGGACAGGTAAGTGATATGCCCGACCATGCGCGCCAGCATCAGACCGCGCTTTGGGATCACGCCCATTTCCTGGAACGACCCGCCATGGAATTCGGGATCGGTGAGGATCGCCTGACGCGCCACTTCGTTGAAGGCGATGTTCTGCGCCGACAGCTTGGGCGCCGAAGCAATGGCCAGGCAGTGACGTACGCGATCCGGGTAGGTGATGGTCCATTGCAACGCCTGCATACCGCCCAGGCTGCCGCCCACGATGGCCGCCCACTGCAGAATGCCAAGGGTGTCGGCCAGCCGCGCCTGGCTATGAACCCAGTCTTCCACTGTCAGCACCGGGAAGTCGGCGCCAAACGGCTTGCCGGTTTCCGGGTTGATGCTGCTTGGGCCGGTCGAGCCGTTGCAGCCGCCGAGATTGTTGAGGCTGACGACGAAGAATTTGGTGGTATCGATCGGTTTGCCGGGGCCGATGCAGCTGTCCCACCAGCCCGGCTTGCGGTCGTCGGGGCTGTGGTAGCCGGCGGCGTGATGATGACCGGACAGGGCGTGACAGATCAGCACCGCGTTGCTCTTGGCCGCGTTAAGTTGACCGTAGGTTTCGTAGATGAGGTCGTAGGCAGCCAGTGAACGACCGCAGGCCAGCGCCAATGGCTCGCTGAAATGCGCCGTTTGCGGCGTGACTAGACCGACAGAATCTTCGGGAAAGACCGTGGACATCGACTCTGCTCTCGCTGAAATGAGGCGTAAGTCTAAAGATCAGGCGGGGTAGCGGCAACCAAGTAAATATTGAATTCGCTGCCGGTCGTGCTTTTGATTCTGCGCGGAGGGCGTGGGAGCCAGCTTGCTCGCGATCTGTCGCAAAACGACAGCAAAATCAGACACCTCGGTTGTCAGATGCACCGCAGTTCCCGGACTTATTGCCGCTGCGCGACAGATCGCTGGCAAGGTGGAGCGCCACCCGGCAGCTCCTACGCCAGCGGCAGAAGCGAACTGTTTAGGTCGTAAATCCGGGCAACCGGATGTTGGCGTTGCCCTGGATATTCAGATCAGCCGCCACAACTCCTGCGGCATGGCCGCGTAGGCCGCCAGTTCAGGCATAACGTACGACTGCAGCACCTGGATCGCCAGAAACGCGAAGATCGGCGAAATATCCAGACCGCCGAGGTTCGGGATGATGCGGCGGAACGGCGCCAGAATCGGCTCGCTGATCTGGTAGGCCAGTTCGGCAGCGGGGTTGTGAGAGCCGGGTGCGATCCACGAAACGATCACCATGATGATCATCGCCACCCAGAAGATTTTCAGCAGCAGCGAAGTGACGCCGATGATCGACCACATCAACAGATGTGGCACGTCGCCGATAGTGCCATAGGTCATCATCAGCACGAACGCCATCAGCAGCGCCTGAATCACGATCGCTAGCAGCAGCGACGATGTGTCCAGCCCAAAGACGCTTGGGACGATACGGCGGATGGGCTTGAGCAGCGGCTGGGTCGCGCGCACCGCGAACTGGCTGAGCGGGTTGTAGAAGTTGGCTTTGACCAGTTGCAGCACGAAGCGCAACAAAACGATGGTCAGGTACAGGCTGATCAACGTCTGAATGACAAAGATCGTAGCGCCGGTGAGTGCATTCATGAATGGCTCCTTATTTGCCCAGCTGTTCGGCAAGCTCGGTCGAGCGATGCGCGGCGGCGGTCAGCGCCTTCTCGACGATCGCTTCAAAACCATCTGCCTGGAACGATTTGATCGCAGCTTCGGTAGTGCCTGCAGGGGACGTCACGCGCCGACGCAGCTCGGCAGCATCGACGTCGCTGCTGGTCGCCATGCGGGCGGCGCCCAGTGCAGTTTGCTCGGCCAGCGTCTCGGCAACATCGCGCGACAAGCCCAGCTTCACACCCGCTGCGGTCATAGCCTCGATCAGCAGGAAGAAATACGCAGGACCGCTGCCGGAAACGGCGGTCACCGCATCGATTTGCTGTTCTTCGTCCACCCACAGCGCAATGCCGACGGCGGACAACAGGGTCTCGGCCTGCTCGCGCTGGGTGTCGGACACATCGGCAGTGGCATACAGGCCGCTCACGCCCTGGCGCAGCAGCGCCGGGGTATTGGGCATGCAGCGCACCAAAGGCTGTTCGCCGAGCCATGCCTTCATGCTGGCGCAGGTGATGCCGGCGGCGATGGACACCACCAGTTGGTGGGGCTGCAGGGCTGGCCTGAGTGCTTCGCAAACGACTTTCATCATCTGCGGCTTGACCGCCAGCAGCACCACATCGGCGCCCTCGACAGCTTCGGCGTTGTCGGCGACGACTTTGATGCCGTGTTCCTTGGCGATGCGCTCGCGGGTTTCTGCGCCAGGATCGCTGGCACGGATCGAGTCAGCGTCGACGCCTTGGGCACGCATGCCGCCAATCAGGCTGGCAGCCATGTTTCCAGCACCGATAAACGCGATACGGGTCTTGCTCATGAACGATTTCCTGTGAGCCAAAAGTTAAGGCTGCCCGTAATGACGGGCGCCGAAGAGGGCAGTGCCGATCCGCACCCAGGTTGCGCCTTGTGCAATGGCGGCTTCCAGGTCGTGGCTCATGCCCATGGAGAGGGTGTCCAGCGGCAGATTGAGTTGATGTTGCAGATTGCGTACGGCAGCAAAGGCAGCGTTTTGTTCGTCGCTGTCCTCGGTCGGCTCGGGGATGGCCATCAAGCCGCGCAATTTCAGGTTGGGCAGCGCACTGATGGCGTGTGCCAGCGCAGGCAGGTCCTCGGGGCTGCAGCCTGACTTGCTGGCTTCGCCACTGACGTTGACCTGGATGCAGATGTTAAGGGGGGGCAGTTCGGCGGGGCGCTGTTCGGACAGGCGTTGTGCGATTTTCAAACGATCCACGGAGTGTACCCAGGCAAACTGCTCGGCGATGGCGCGAGTCTTGTTTGACTGGATGGGGCCGATGAAATGCCAGATCAAGGGCAGGTCGCTCAATTGGGCCTGTTTACCGAGCGCTTCCTGCAGATAGTTCTCGCCGAAGTCGCGCAATCCGGCGGCATACGCCTCGCGCAGATCGTCCGCCGGTTTGGTTTTGCTCACGGCCAGCAGGCCGACGGACGCCGGATCGCGCTGTGCGGCCTGCGCTGCGTCGTGAATTCGCTCTGCGAGCGTTGAAATGTTCTCTGCTATCGTGGACATTGATTTGCGCCAGCAGGGCTAAAGTCTGCGGCATTCTATGTGATGAGGAGCTGTATGGATATTACCGAGCTGCTTGCCTTCAGTGCCAAGCAAGGCGCGTCGGACTTACACCTCTCTGCCGGCCTGCCGCCAATGATTCGCGTCGACGGCGATGTGCGGCGGATCAACCTGCCAGCATTGGACCAGAAAGAGGTTCAGGAGCTGATCTACGACATCATGAACGACAAGCAGCGCAAGGACTTCGAAGAAGACCTGGAAACGGACTTCTCGTTCGAGGTGCCCGGCGTTGCGCGTTTCAGGGTCAATGCGTTCAACCAGAACCGCGGTGCAGGAGCTGTGTTCCGGACCATCCCGTCGAAGGTCCTTAGCATGGACGATCTGGGCATGGGAGAAGTGTTTCGCAAAATTACAGACGTTCCTCGCGGGCTGGTGCTGGTCACCGGGCCCACCGGTTCGGGCAAGTCGACGACGTTGGCGGCGATGGTCGATTACCTCAACGCCAACAAGCATCACCATATCCTGACCATTGAAGACCCCATCGAATTCGTACATGAGTCCAAGAAAAGTCTGATCAACCAGCGTGAAGTCCACCGCGACACCCACGGGTTCGCCGAAGCGTTGCGTTCGGCGCTGCGGGAAGACCCGGACGTGATTCTGGTAGGTGAGCTGCGTGACCTGGAAACCATCCGCCTGGCGCTGACCGCTGCAGAAACCGGGCACTTGGTGTTCGGCACGTTGCACACCACGTCGGCGGCGAAAAGTATCGACCGGATCGTGGACGTTTTCCCGGCTCAGGAAAAATCGATGATTCGTTCGATGCTGTCCGAGTCGCTTCACGCCATCGTGTCCCAGGCGCTGCTGAAGAAAGTCGGCGGAGGTCGGGTGGCGGCTCACGAAATAATGATCGGCACTTCGGCGATCCGCAACCTTATCCGCGAAGACAAGGTGGCGCAGATGTATTCGTCGATTCAGACCGGAGGCGCGCTGGGGATGCAGACACTGGATATGTGCTTGAAGGATCTGGTGACCAAAGGGTTGATCACCCGCGAAAGCGCTCGCGAGAAGGCAAAGACGCCGGATAACTTTTGAGGGACAACGATATCGCTCGACGCGATAGCAAATGAGAGGCGGGGATGCGGTGGACGCCGATCAGCCTCTGCCGAAGGCGTAGGAGCCTGGCTTGCCAGCGATCTGCCGGGAACCGGCAGCATAACCAGACGGCGGAACCGACAGCAAAAATCGGATCGCGCGGTGTGTCAGGTAGGCGCAGGTTGCAGGGTTTGCGACTGCTGCGCAGCCGATCGCCGGCAAGCCGAGCTCCTACGGCCTTCGGCCAGAATCAACAGCGGGATGCGGTGGACTCCGATCTGCCTCTGCCGAAGGCGTAGGAGCCTGGCTTGCCAGCGATCTGCCGGAGCCGGCAGCATAACCAGACGGTGGAACCGGTGGCACAGGCAGATCGCGCGGTGTGTCAGGTAGGCACAGGTTGCAGGGTTTGCGACTGCTGCGCAGCCGATCGCCGGCAAGCCGGGCTCCTACGGCCTTCGGCCAGAATCAACAGCGGGATGCGATGGACTCCGATCAGCCTCTGCCGAAAGCGTAGGGGCCTGGCTTGCCAGCGATCTGCCGGGAACCGGCAGCACTACCAGACGGCGGAACCGGTGGCACAGGCAGATCGCGCGGTGTGTCAGGTAGGCGCAGGTTGCAGGGTTTGCGACTGCTGCGCAGCCGATCGCCGGCAAGCCGGGCTCCTACGGCCTTCGGCCAGAATCAAGGACGGGATGCGGTGGGCTCCGATTTGCTTCTGCCGAAGGCGTAGGAGCCTGGATTGCCAGCGATCTGTCGGAGCCGGCAGCATAACCAGACGGCGGAACCGGTGGCACAGGCAGATCGCGCGGTGTGTCAGGTAGGCATAGGTTGCA
Organism: Pseudomonas sp. UBA5706; assembly: GCF_002419965.1. Lineage (GTDB taxonomy): Bacteria > Pseudomonadota > Gammaproteobacteria > Pseudomonadales > Pseudomonadaceae > Aquipseudomonas. Next base: position 26,895 of record NZ_DIHC01000039.1, on the reverse strand, counting down.
GGGTTTGCGACTGCTGCGCAGCCGATCGCCGGCAAGCCGGGCTCCTACGGCCTTCGGCCAGAATCAACAGCGGGATGCGGTGGACTCCGATCTGCTTCTGCCGAAGGCGTAGGAGCCTGGCTTGCCAGCGATCTGCCGGAGCCGGCAGCATAACCAGACGGTGGAACCGGTGGCACAGGCAGATCGCGCGGTGTGTCAGGTAGGCACAGGTTGCAGGATTTGCGACTGCTGCGCAGCCGATCGCCGGCAAGCCGGGCTCCTACGGCCTTCGGCCAGAATCAACAGCGGGATGCGGTGGACGCCGATCAGCCTCTGCCGAAGGCGTAGGAGCCTGGCTTGCCAGCGATCTGCCGGGAACCGGCAGCATAACCAGACGGCGGAACCGGTGGCACAGGCAGATCGCGCGGTGTGTCAGGTAGGCATAGGTTGCAGGGTTTGCGACTGCTGCGCAGCCGATCGCCGGCAAGCCCTCCTACCGCCTTTGCCCGGAATCAAACCTTGATCAGCGCTGCGCGATCCGCACCAGGCCTTTTTTGCTCGGTGGCTGTTTGGGCAGTACTCGTTTGGCAACCACATAGTGGCTGTCCCAGTACGGCTTCTTCAACGTATCGATCGTTACCGCTTTGCCACGGCGCGGGGCGTGCACGAAGCGATCGTCACCCAGATAAATGGCAACGTGGTTCACCTGGCTGCTCTTGATGTTGAAGAACAGCAAGTCGCCCGGTTTCAGATCCTTGCGATCGACCTTTTGCCCATGACCTTCGGCCATGGCGTTGGAGGTACGGGGCAGATCCACTTCGCTCACGTCATTGAAGGCATATTTCACCAAGCCGCTGCAGTCGAAACCTTTTGTCGGGCTGGTGCCGCCCCAACGATAAGGAGTACCAATGGCCTTGACGGCCCGATTGACCACGTTGCTGCTCTGTTTGGTGCCCATCAACCCAGGCGTGGCGAGGGCGACGGTATTCTGCGAAATCTTGCGAGAACCCTGGGCTTTCTTGCCTTTGGTTGCTCGCGCTTTTTTGCTTGATGTTTCAAGCGGGGTTGCTGTCTCTTCAAGCGCGGCCATTGCTGCTCGTTGAGCGGCAATATTGCGCGAAACGACTGCCGCCGATTCGGTTTTGGCGGTGAAGCCGGTGAAGCCTGAAGGAAGCGGTTGCTCACGGTTGGTGGCGTGGGCGGCCAGTGGCATTAATAGGCAAATGGTTAGCCATGTCTTGAAAAATGGACGCATTAGGCAGGGCTCATAGTGGTCAGCGCGCAACTTTATAACAGCTTTTTCAGAATTTCCGAGGCCATTTGTCGAACAATTTACTGGCCCGAGGGTCGAAGTTGACCGCCAAATTGTCACATCACTGTGGCCATCACCTTGCAGAACATGGGTTTGCGCCTGCGTGCAGAGGTTCAAACCATACGTCGGACGGCCTCGGCAAAGTCACAAAAGTTACGCATATTTTTTTCTATCAGTGCAAAGAGGTAGCCAATGAACACCTATTACCCTGACGGCCAGCGTCCGGACACCCACAGCAAGGTCATGGGTTATCTGCTGTGGATCGTCGGCTTCACCGGCTCGCATCGCTTCTATTACGGCAAGCCTGTCACCGGGACGATCTGGTTTTTCACCTTGGGATTACTCGGAATTGGCTGGGTAATCGACCTGTTCCTGATCCCGTCGATGGACCGGGAAGCGGACATGCGATTCAACGCCGGGCCGACGGACTACAGCCTTGCGTGGATCTTGCTGACGTTTCTCGGCGTGTTCGGCGTACACCGCATGTACCAGGGCAAATGGATCAGCGGGATCCTCTACCTGCTCACAGGCGGCCTGTTCTTTATGGGCGTGCTTTATGACTTCTGGACACTGAATGACCAGATTTCCGTGAAGAATGCCCGGCGTTGAGGGTTAGCGCTGTAGCCACACGGCTTGACGCAGTGGTGATCATGAGACCGCCACCGCCGGCAAGCCGCACTGCTACAGGGTTGTGACTGGCGTCTGATAGAAGTCTGCCAGTGGGTTACGCGGTATAGCTGATCCGCCCATCAACAAAGGTGTACTTCACAGCGCCCGGCAGGCAATGGCCGAGGAAGGGGCAGTTCTCGCCTTTGGACAGCCAGGTTTCACCTGCCACGGTCGAGGCGGCCGGGTCGAAAAGTACCAGATCCGCCGCAGTCCCGGCGGTCAACCGTCCCGCAGCCAAGCGTAGCGCCGCCGCAGGGCCCGCACTCAGGCGCGACAGCAGCGTCGGCAGGTCCAGCAGGCCATCCTCCACCAACGTCATCGCCAACGGCAGCAGCAGCTCGACGCTGCTGATGCCCGGCTCGGTCGCGCCGAACGGTGCCAGCTTGGCATCGCGCTCGTGTGGCTGGTGATGGCTGGAAATCGCCTGAACCACCCCCGACTTGACCGCTTCACGCAAGGCATCGCGGTCGGCGCGAGTGCGCAGCGGCGGTTGCACGTGGTAGAGGCTGGAGAAGTCGATCAGTGCTTCGTCAGTCAAAATCAACTGATACAGCGCAACGTCCGCAGTCACCGGCAGACCGCGGGCTTGCGCCTGTGCGATCAGGGCAACGCCACGGGCGCTGGTCAATTGGCTGAAGTGAGCACGCACGCCGCTTTGCTCAACCAGCAACAGATCGCGCGCCAGGGCCACGGTTTCGGCGGTTTCCGGGATGCCCGGCAACCCGAGAAACGCTGCCGTCGCACCGTCGTGCGCCAGACCGCCCGCCGCCAGATCATGATCCTGCGAGTTGAAGATCACGGTCAGGTCGAACGTCGCGGCATATTCCAGTGCGCGGCAGAGGGTGCGATTGCTGCTGAACTGGCTCAGGCCATTGGTGAACGCCACGCAGCCCGCATCGCGCAGGGCGATCAATTCTGCCAATTGTTCGCCTTCCAGGCCTTTGCTCAGCGCACCGATCGGGAATACCTTGCTGTGCCCCGCTTCGCGGGCGCGATCCAGGATCAATTCGGCAACGGCGGAGGTGTCGAGCACCGGTTTGGTCCGAGGTGGGCAACACAGGCTGGTGACGCCGCCTGCTGCCGCGGCGCGGGTTTCGCTGGCGATGCTGCCTTTGCGACTGTAACCCGGCTCGCGCAGGGAGACATTCAAGTCAACCAGACCAGGCGCTGCGACCAAACCTTTACCGTCGATGGTTTGCGATGGGCTGAAACCGGTCGGTGCTGCGCCCAGGGCGAGAATCTTGCCGGCCTCCAGGTGAACGTCGATGACTTGATCCAGACCGCTGACAGGGTCGATGACGCGAGCGCCGAGGATGCTGAACTTCACTGGGCGTTCTCCTGTTCGAACTGACGTTGGGCGGTTTGGCCACTCATGGCCATGGACAGCACGGCCATGCGCACCGCGATGCCGTAGGTCACTTGGTTGAGGATCACCGAGTGGGCACCGTCGGCCACTGACGACTCGATTTCGACGCCGCGGTTAATCGGGCCGGGGTGCATGACGATCGCATCAGGCTTGGCACCGGCCAGGCGTGCGGTGGTCAGGCCGAACAGGCGGTAGAATTCACCTTCGCTCGGCAGCAGGCCACCGGACATGCGCTCGCGTTGCAGGCGCAGCATGATCACGACGTCCACGTCTTTGAGGCCCTGCTCCAGATCGGTATAGACCTTCACACCGTACTGCTCGACGCCAATCGGCAGCAGGGTTTTCGGCGCGACCACGCGAATATCCGGGCAGCCCAGGGTCTTGAGCGCAATCATGTTCGAGCGCGCTACGCGCGAATGCAGGATGTCGCCGACGATGGCCACCGAGAGATTTTTGAAATCACCCTTGTGGCGGCGGATGGTCAGCATGTCGAGCATGCCCTGCGTCGGATGCGCGTGACGCCCGTCGCCGCCATTAATGATCGCGACCTGTGGGCACACATGTTCGGCAATGAAGTGCGCCGCGCCCGAGTCGCCATGACGTACGACAAACATGTCGGCGGCCATCGCCTCAAGGTTGCGCAGGGTGTCGAACAGGGTTTCGCCCTTGCTCGTCGAAGAGGTCGAGACGTTCAACGTGATGACGTCCGCCGACAGTCGTTGTGCCGCCAGTTCGAACGTGGTGCGGGTGCGGGTCGAGTTCTCGAAGAACACGTTGCACACGGTCTTGCCGCGCAGCAGCGGGACTTTTTTCACCGCCCGGGCGCCGACTTCAAGGAACGAGTCGGCGGTATCGAGAATTTCGGTGAGCAGTTCGCGGCGCAAACCGTCGAGCGAGAGAAAATGTTGCAACTGACCCTGATGGTTCAGTTGCAGCGGGCGCTTGGCGTCGAAAGGCGTCATCGCAAAGGACTCTTAAAGGGCGGCGGAATCGGTCGAAAGGTCTTGCAGTTCTAGCGTCAGTGGCATCGGGCCGGACAGTTTGACGCGCTCGTCTGAAGACAGGTCCAGCGTCGCACCGGTCACATTCGGGCGAATCGGCAACTCGGCGGCATCCAGGTCCAGTAGCGAAACCAGGGTTACGCTGGCGGGGCGACCGTAGTCGAACAACTCGTTGAGGGCCGCGCGTATGGTCCGGCCGCTCATCAATACGTCATCGATCAGCACCAGATGCTGGCCTTCGATCTCGAACGGAAGTTCCGATGGACGCACTTGCGGGTGCAGGCCGTTCTGGCTGAAGTCGTCGCGATAGAAAGAAACGTCGAGCGTGCCCAGCGGCGCTTGGCTGTTGAGCGCCTCAAGCAGGGCCTGGGCGACCCACACGCCACCGGTGCGGATGCCGATGAAGCGAGGCTCGCTGATGCCGCGTTTGTTCAGGTGCGCGTTCAGATCGATCGCCATCTGGCGGATCAGTTCGGCGGGGTTGGGCAGGGTCATGGTTGCTCCTTCAGAGGCCCGGTCGTATTCCTTGTCGGCACGGGCTAAAGCTCGAATTTGATGCTGTTCACTGCACAGCAGTGTAAATCGCTCAGGTATCAAACAGTGCTGTGTTTTCTTCCAGCCAGCTCTGCAACAAGAGCGCCGCGGCGATGGCGTCCACTGGATTGTCGCGGTAGCTGCCGCGTTGACCGCCGCGGGACATGCGCTCGCCCTTGGCTTCAAAGGTGGTCAGGCGTTCGTCCTGGGTGTAGACGGGCAGATTGAAGCGGCCATTGAGCTTGCGTGAAAACTTTTCGGCGCGGGCGCTCATCTCGCTGGGCGTGCCGTCCATGTTCAGGGGCAGGCCGACCACGATGGCGTCCGGCTTCCATTCGGTGATCAGGGCTTGCACCTTGTCCCAGTCCGGCACGCCGTTCTGGGCCTTCAAGGTACACAGCTCACGGGCCTGGCCGGTAATGACCTGGCCGACTGCGACGCCGATCTGTTTGCTGCCGTAATCGAACCCCAGTAGCAGGCGCAATGCGGCCATCAGGCGTGGCCCGCCTGGCTAGTCAGCAGATTCAGGTTTACGCCCAGTTTTGCGGCAGCAGCGTCGAGACGCTGTTCGCTTTCGAGTTCGAAGAGGATGGCGGGGTCGAACGCGCAATTGAGCCAGGCATTGGCCGCGAATTCAGCTTCCAGTTGCCCAGCGTCCCAGCCAGCGTAACCCAGAGTGATCAAATTCTGATCAGGTCCGTAGCCGTCGGCGATGGAGAACAGGACGTCCTGTGAGGTGGACAACGAAATCCCGCCCAGATCGACCGTCGCTTGAAAGACCTGACCGGTTGGATGCAGGACAAAGCCTCGATCTTTCTGCACCGGGCCGCCGACGTGGATGGGGATGTCCTCGCAACGCGATGGCGGCGGCAGTTCGGGGCGCAATTGCTCGAGAATGTCTGCCAGCGACAGGCTTTGCGGTCGGTTGATCACCAAGCCCATGGCGCCATTGGCGTTGTGCTCGACGATGTAGGTCAAGGTCTGCGCAAAGTTCTCATCGTGCATGTGAGGCATGGCGATCAGAAATTGATGTTTGAGGTAAGACGGAGTGACGTTTTTCATGAGCCCTAGTGTGGCGCCGTGGGGCTGTTGTGACAACTGGCAGAACCGACGCTGCAGTGGATAAATCGCGACGTGCGTCAGGTTTCATGTTTATGTCAAAACGTGTCGAGGGAGGTTTACGCTGACCTTCTTTGGCGGCCCGGCTCACCGACAGTAGCGATCTGGACCGCGGCACGTGGGCGGCTCCAAGGGGCATCCTTGGTGTCAGTTACTGAAGAGCTTGTCGCCGCGAGCAAATTTCCAGGTGCGGATGATCTCCAGCCGGTCGATGTCCGAAAGATCGCCGCTGAACGGCGCAAAAGGCGCGGCCAGGCGCACGATTTTCTGCGCGGCCTGGTCCAGCAACGGCTGGCCAGACGACTCCAGCACCAGCACCTCATATAAGGAGCCATCGCGGTTGATCGACACCATCATCCGCAAACTGCCGTAGATCTGCTTGCGCCGTGCTTCTTCGGGGTAGTTGAGGTTGCCGACGCGCTCGATCTTCTTTCGCCAATCCTCTTTGTACCAGGCGCCCTTGTCACGCATGGTGGACGCCGCACTCAGGCGGTGGATCTTCGGCCGTTTGGCGTAGGCCTGCTGTTCATCGGCCAACTCGGCTTCCAGGCTGGCGATTTCGCTATTGAGCTGAGCGCTGTCGAACGTCGGCGCGGCTTTCTTCGGCGCGTCTGGCTTGACCTCATCGCGTTTGGCGACGGTCTTCTGCTGCACTTGGGCCTTGGTGGCCACGGCGGTTTTCGGCGCCTCTTGCTTGACCACCGGTTTGGAGGCGGGAGGCGGCGTCACTTTGTTGATCTGAGTGTCCTGATAGGGCGCGATTTCGGTGGTTTTGGGCACCGCTTTCTTGTCGAGGGTGCCGCTGCCCTGCTGGTTTTCCTGAGCGAGGAAGTCCGCGTCCTTGGGCTTGGTGTCGCTTTTGAAAGGCGCGAGGGTGATTTCCAGTGTCTGGCTGATCTTCTCCGGTTTGACGTAGGTAAACCCCACACCAAGGATCACCGCCAGATGCACGAGCGCAGCGATCACCAGGGTAAAGCCCAGACGATCGGCCGGGCGCACGCGGGTGCGGGTCAGGGCCGTCGGGAGATCATTGTCGAGCGCAGCGTTCATCAACACTCCGCAATCACATGAACCAGCATTGCTAAAACCCACCTAGGGCGAAATTCAGGCCGCGCATGATAACGCAATGTCGCAGGCCGCTTGGGCTTTGATGCCGGCGGGCCGATTAGTGGGCTTGGCGCGCGCAGTGCCTGTTGCTGTCCGGCTTGTCGGCGGTGGCGATTGTGAAGTCGCCGACGTCGTCAAGCCGGATTGCTCCTAGGAGAGGGCGTGCGGATTACGCTCGGGCTTGAAGCTTCTTCTCGATCACATCCATCAACATTCCGCCGATATCCGTGTTGAATGCATTGTCGATTTCGCGGATACAGGTCGGGCTGGTGACGTTGATTTCGGTCAGGTGCTCGCCGATCACATCCAGCCCTACGAACAACAGGCCTTTTTCACGCAGGGTCGGGCCTATTTCGGCGGCGATCCAGCGATCACGCTCAGTGAGCGGGCGGGCTTCGCCGCGGCCACCGGCTGCCAGGTTGCCACGGGTCTCGCCCGCAGCCGGGATGCGCGCCAGGCAATACGGCACCGGCTCGCCATCGACCATCAGGATGCGCTTGTCGCCATCCTTGATCGCTGGCAGGTAGGCTTGGGCCATGATCTGTTGCTGACCATGCAGCGTCAGGGTTTCCAGGATCACCGACAGATTCGGATCGCCAACGCGATGGCGGAAGATCGACGCGCCGCCCATGCCGTCCAGTGGCTTGAGGATCACATCGCCGTGTTTGGCGGCGAATTCACGCAGAATATCCGCGCGACGGCTGACCAGCGTGGGCGGTGTGCAATGCGGGAACAGCGTAGCGAACAGCTTTTCGTTGCAGTCGCGCAGACTCTGCGGCTTGTTGACAACCAGCACGCCCGCCCGCTCGGCCTGCTCCAGCAGGTACGTGGCATAGACGAATTCCATGTCGAACGGCGGATCCTTGCGCATCAGGATCACATCCAGATCGGCCAGCCCGCTGTCGATTTCGGCTTCGAATTCGAACCAATGTGCAGGGTCAGCAAAGACTTTCAATGGCTTCATGCGGGCCCGCGCTTGCCCCGCGTCCTGATACAGGTCGTGCTGCTCCATGTAGAACAGTGACCAGCCGCGCGCTTGCGCCGCAAGGAGCATGGCCAGCGAGCTATCCTTTTTATAGGCGATGCGCTCGATGGGGTCCATGACAATTCCCAGGCGAATGCTCATGGGCGATATCCTCTGATCGATAAGGGCCGCAACGGGCCGAAAACAGGCGTCAGGGTGGCGCTGCGCTGGCCTGCGGTCAAGGGGCAAGGACGGCGGACATGCTTTATGGATTGAGTGTCTGGAGTGTGCTAAAAAGGCTCGGCATCTGGCGTCGAGCCGGTTGTCCCAGGCCCCTTAAGGTGGGGGCAGCGATTCGAGCAGCACCCAAGCCAGGCAGAACGCACACCCATCTGAATCGTCGCGGCGATGGTAGAGCAGATATGGAACAGCATTCAGCCCCATTGAAAGTCATGGTCATCGACGACTCGCGCACGATTCGTCGTACCGCCGAGACGCTGTTGAAGAATGTCGGCTGTGAAGTGATCACGGCTGTCGATGGCTTCGATGCCCTGGCCAAGATCGCTGATAATCATCCGAGAATCATTTTTGTCGACATCATGATGCCCAGGCTGGACGGGTATCAGACCTGTGCGTTGATCAAGAACAACCGGGCATTCAAGTCTACGCCGGTGATCATGCTGTCCTCCCGGGACGGGCTGTTCGATAAGGCCAAGGGGCGTATCGTCGGTTCCGATCAGTTTTTGACCAAGCCGTTTAGCAAGGAAGAGCTGCTCAGTGCGATCAAGGCTCACGTGCCGGGTTTCGTTGCAGTAGAACAACAACTATCTTGATGCCGCTCCTGAGTTGAAGGACGGCGGTTTCTATGGGGAAGCACCATGGCTCGAATTCTGATCGTCGATGATTCGCCGACCGAAATGTACAAGCTGACCGGGATGCTGGAAAAGCACGGCCATCAAGTCCTCAAGGCGGAAAACGGTGCTGATGGCGTGGCCCTGGCGCGTCAGGAAAAGCCCGATGCAGTGCTGATGGACATCGTCATGCCCGGCCTTAATGGCTTCCAGGCGACCCGGCAACTGACCAAGGATGCCGACACCAACATGATCCCGGTGATCATGATCACCACCAAGGACCAGGAAACCGACAAGGTCTGGGGCAAGCGCCAAGGTGCGCGGGATTATCTAACCAAGCCGGTGGACGAAGAAACCCTCATGAAAACCCTGAACGCGGTTCTGGCGGGCTGAGCGCCGGCCAGTATTCATGGCTCAGTCGAAAACCGCCTTTCAGCTGCTGCTCGACATCGATCAGCGGTGCCGCTCGCTGGCTGCCGGACTGCCCTTGCAGGAAACCCGGCAACAAGGCTGGAGCGGCATTGGCTTTCGCATGGGCGAGCGTTTTTACGTTGCGCCCATGGGCGAAGTCGATGAAATCCTTCACGAGCCACGCTATGCCCCACTGCCGGGGGTGAAACCCTGGGTCCGGGGCATCGCCAACCTGCGTGGCCGATTGCTGCCGATCATGGATCTTTACGCTTTCTTCGGCCACGAGTCATCGCCCTTGCGCAAGCAACGGCGGGTGCTGGTCATCGATCATCAGGATGTCTTCGCCGGTCTGCTGGTGGATGAAGTGCTGGGCATGCAGCATTTCAACGAGCGCAGTTTGATGCCTCACTCGCCCGAGGACAGCGACTCCGATATGACCCCTTACATTCAAGGCCGCTTCCTGCGCGAGCAGGCGTGGCGGGTTTTCAGCCCCAGAGTCCTTGTGCAGTCGCAGGGTTTCATGGATGTCGCACTTTAATAGTGTCTGGCAAAACTGCGAAGGCGTCCGTCGTCCTGGCGGGCGCGCGGCGGGCGCCAACCCCTGCAGTGGGTCGTCGTGTACATGCCGCCTTGACCCAAACCCAACATCAGGCGGAGCCCTGAGACATGAGTAATACCGGCAAGTCACTGGAAGGCGTGCGCAGCCGCTCGCAAATCATCGCGCTGTTCGTCGGCCTGATCGTTTTCATCATGCTGCTGTTCGTCAACTTTGCGTATTTGAGCACGCAGTCCAACTACGACAAGCAGTACATCGGCCACGCTGGGGAGTTGCGCGTGTTGTCCCAGCGGATCGCCAAAAACGCGACCGAAGCCGCCGCCGGCAAAGCTGCAGCATTTAAACTGTTGGCCGATGCACGCAACGATTTCGACACGCGCTGGAGTTACTTGAAAAAGGGCGACAAGAGCACGGGCCTGCCCGCCGCGCCTGCGGGGGTCGCCGACGAGCTCAAAGCGGTGCAGAACGATTGGGAAAACCTGCGCAAAAGCACCGATGTCATCCTGGCACGCGAACAGACAGTGCTGTCCCTGCATCAGGTCGCGGCAACCCTGGCCGAGACCATTCCGCAACTGCAGGTGGAATCGGAAAAAGTCGTCGACATCCTTTTGCAAACCCGTGCACCCGCCAGCCAGGTGGCGCTCGCTCAGCGTCAGTCATTGTTGGCCGAGCGGATTCTCGGCGCGGTCAATACCGTGCTCTCGGGCGACGAAACAGCGGTTCAGGCGGCCGACGCGTTTGGTCGGGACGCCAGCCAGTTCGGTCGTGTACTCAATGGCATGCTCGAGGGCAATCCGACCCTGAAGATCACCCAGGTCGAAGACCGCGACGCGCGTGCGCGACTGGCCGAGATTTCCGAGTTGTTCCAGTTCGTGTCGGGATCGGTCGACGAGATTCTGGAAACCTCGCCGGAACTGCTGGATGTTCGTGAATCCGCAGGTAGCATCTTTACCCTCTCCCAGACCCTGCTTGACGAGGCGTCGGTGCTGGCCAACAGTTTCGAGCACCTGGCCGGTGGTCGAACTACCAATACCTACTTAGGTTACGTGCTGGGTTTGCTGGCACTGGCCTCGATCATCCTGATCGGTCTGGTGATGGTTCGGGAAACCAATCGCCAGCTGCGCGAAACCGCCGAGAAGAACGAGCGCAACCAGACCGCGATCATGCGCCTGCTCGACGAGATCGAAGACCTGGCCGATGGCGATCTGACCGTGGCCGCTTCCGTGACCGAAGATTTCACCGGTGCTATCGCCGACTCCATCAACTACTCCATCGATCAGTTGCGCGAACTGGTCGCGACCATCAACCTGACCGCCGAACAGGTTTTTGGCGCGGTCAAGGATACCCAGACCACCGCGACCCAACTGGCGGCAGCTTCCGAGCATCAGGCGTTGCAAATCGCCGCGGCGTCGAATGCAGTCAATGACATGTCCCGTTCCGTCGAGCAGGTATCGGCCAACGCATCGGAGTCGGTGGCGGTTGCCGAGCGCTCCGTGGCGATTGCCAATAAGGGTAATGAGGTGGTGCACAACACCATCAACGGCATGGACAACATCCGCGAGCAGATTCAGGACACCTCCAAGCGCATCAAACGGCTCGGCGAATCCTCACAGGAGATTGGCGACATCGTTAGCCTGATCGACGATATTGCCGACCAGACCAACATTCTTGCCCTCAATGCGGCGATTCAGGCGTCCATGGCCGGCGATGCCGGCCGTGGCTTCGCCGTGGTTGCAGACGAGGTGCAACGTCTGGCCGAGCGTTCTTCGTCGGCGACCAAGCAGATCGAGACGCTGGTCCGCGCCATTCAAAATGACACCAACGAAGCAGTCATCTCGATGGAGCAGACCACCACGGAGGTGGTACGGGGTGCTCGACTGGCGCAGGATGCAGGTGTCGCCCTGGAAGAAATCGAAGGGGTCTCCAAGGTGCTCGCGGCGCTGGTCGAGAGCATTACCAACGCCGCTCAGCAGCAGGCGGCATTGGGTCAGCAGATTTCCGCGACCATGACCGTGATCCAGCAGACCACCACCCAAACCACCTCGGGCACGGCGGCCACTGCGCAGAGCATGGGCAACCTGGCAAAAATGGCCAGCGAGATGCGTCGCTCGGTGTCCGGTTTTACACTGCCGGCTTCACGGGATCAGCATTGATCGACAGGTCACAAGACTTGGGCAACCGGAGCCACCATGCCTGACCGTCACGACTACGTGGCCCTGGAATGGGTCAAGGGCGAAATAGCCGAAACCTTCAAGCAGGCCCGGCAGGCGCTGGACGCCTTCGTTGCGCGTCCTCTCGAGCCTGCTGCGATGCAAACCTGTCTGGACCTCATTCATCAGGTTCATGGCAGCCTGCAGATGATCGAGTTCTACGGCGCGGCCCTGTTTGCCGAGGAAATCGAACAGCTGGCGCTGGCCTTGCAGCAGGGACATGTGGTTCGCAAAAGTGAAGCCATTCAGTTGCTCAATCAGGCGATGAGCCAATTACCAGCCTATCTGGACCGCGTGCATTTGGCCCGCCGTGACCTGCCGTTGGTGGTGCTGCCCTTGCTCAACGACCTGCGCAGCGCGCGTGGGGAAAGCCTGCTCTCGGAAACCAGCCTGTTTGCGCCGCAGCTGCTGTCGCTCCCCGCACTCGATGCTCGGGCTCTGGCCGAGCGTGATGACCTGCAACTGCCAGCAAAGCTGCGCAAGTTGCGTCAGACCCTGCAAGCCGCGTTGGTCGGGCTGTTGCGTGAGCAGGATATGCAGACGCAGCTCGGTTACATGAGCAAGGTGTTTGCGCGGCTTGAAGTGCTGTGCAAGGACGCACCGCTGGAGCCGCTGTGGCGTATCGCCTCGGCGCTGGTCGAGACCATGGCCGGCGGCAACTTCACCAACAGCCCGGCGCTACGCAGCCTGTTCAAGGAGGCCGACAAGGAGCTTAAGCGCCTGTTGGAACAAGGCATTGCAGGCATCAATCAGCCAGCGCCGGATGAGTTGCTCAAAAGCCTGCTGTTCTATATCGCCAAATCCGACAGCCAGGCCCAGAGGATGATGCAATTGAAGGATCAATACGCACTGGCGGACGCGCTGCCGGAAAGCACGCTGGTCAATGAAGAGCGCTCAAGCATGGAAGGGCCGGATCGCGACGCCATGCGCTCGGTGATCATCGCACTCTGCGAAGAACTGGTACGCACCAAGGAGCGGCTGGACGTTTTCGTGCGTGGCGATCGGCAGCATGTCAGCGAACTCAACGCGCTGCTGCCGCCGCTTCGGCAGATCGCCGATACCTTGGCGGTTCTGGGTTTCGGGCAGCCGCGCAAGGTCATCATCGACCAACTGGCGGTGGTCCAGGGGCTGTCCCAAGGCCAGCGCGAACCCAGCGACTCGACATTGATGGATGTTGCAGGCGCCTTGCTTTATGTGGAGTCGACCCTGGCGGGCATGGCGGGAACAGTCGATCAGAGCAGCCCCGAAGAAAGTCGCTTGCCGACCACCGACTTGAGTCAGATTCATCAGTTGGTGATCAAGGAAGCCCGCGTCGTGCTGCAACAGGCCAAGGACGTGATCGACGATTACATCGATGGCGAGCTCGACCACCAGCGTCTGGCGCCGGTGTCCGAGCAATTGATACAGGTGCGTGGCGCATTGGCGATGATCCCGCTGTCCAGGGCTTCCGGCTTGCTGGCGGCCTGCAACGAATACATCGTCGAGCATCTCCTGAAGGGTGGGGAGCGTCCGGCCTGGTCGCAGCTGGACCATCTGGCCGACGTCATCATCGGCATTGAGTATTACCTGGAGCGTATGGCCGAAGACCCGGAGGCGCCGGGTGAGCATGTGCTTGATCTGGCGCAGGACAGCCTGGCCAAACTCGGTTACTCCCCGGCTGCCGATGCCATTGAGGTACCGGTTCTTGATGAGGTCATCAGCCAGGAAGAGCTTGACGCGTTGCGCGAGCAGCAGGCGCTGGCCAGTGCCAGCCTTAACCCGAGTATTGCCCACGTGCTGGCCAGCCCGTTGTCAGCCGTCAATCCTCCTGCGCGTCACGTGCCTGCCAGCTTGCTGCCACCACCCAAGGGTGAGCAAACGGTCGACGACGAATTGCGCGATGTGTTTCTGGAGGAGACCGATGAGGTGATCGGCGCCCTGCTCGAATACCTGCCGCGCTGGCTGGCCGACACCGGCAACCTCACGGCGCTGGGCGAGATCCGGCGCGCCTTTCACACCCTCAAGGGCAGCGGGCGCATGGTTCGCGCGTTAGTACTCGCAGAACTGGCCTGGTCGGTGGAAAACCTGCTCAACCGCGTACTGGAGGGCAGCGTCGAGCCGAATGCGCAGGTTCAGCAAGTGTTACAGGATGTGCTGGCGCTGCTGCCTGACGTGATTCGTGATTTTTCCGAAGACGTTCAACGTCAGCGCGACGACGTGGACGAACTGGCCGCTCGCGCCCATGCATTGGCCCAGGCAAACAGCGACGAACTTGCGCACCCGGTGCCTGCTGCGCACACGCAAGCTGAAAACGAAGGCTTCGACCCTCAACTGCTGGAAATCTTCCGTCAGGAAGCCCAAGCCCATCTGCACGTGCTCAATCGCTACCTCGATGCAGCACGGCAAGATCCGTCACCTTCCTTCAGCGATGATTTGCTGCGTGCGCTGCACACCCTCAAGGGCAGCGCCTACATGGCCGGTGTGTTGCCGATGGCGGAGCTGGCGAGCCCGCTGGATCAGTTGGTGCGCGAGTTAAAGACTAACCTGATTGCCGTGGGTCAGGCGGAGATCGACCTGCTATGTGCGGCCGAGCCGCTTTTTCAACAAGGGCTGACGCAACTGGAAGTCGATCCGCTGATGCCGATCGAGGGCGCCTCGCAGCTCATCGCCGCTGCTCATGAACTGCTTGACCGGCGCATGGCCGCCGCTTTTAGCGCCGGTGACAACGGGCAGCGCATACGCCGCAATCCGCAGCTGATGGCTAGCTTCTTAGCCGAAGGCATGGACATCCTGCTGGACGCAGAAAACCTGCTCAAACGCTGGCGGCGGCATCCGCGCGAGCGTCAGGAACTCAATGCGCTGCTCGATGAGCTGACCTTGCTCAGCCACGGGGCGCACATGGCCAATCTGTCTCAGGTTGATCAGTTGTGCGAAGCGCTGCTCGATCTGTATGGCGCAGTGGAGGAGAGCAGTCTTGCGATCAGCGAGCGGTTTTTCGATGAAGCGGAAAATGCCCACGAAGCACTGATCAACATGCTCGATCAGGTGGCGGCCGGGCAGCAGGTCGAGCCATGCCCGGCGCGTGTGCAGGCGTTGCGTGAGTTGCTTGATCAAGCGCTGGACCCAGGCGCGATGGGGCTGATCAAAAGCGATGGAGGGTTGGCGACCCGTGTCACGGAGTTGAGCCAGGCCACTGAAAGCCTCGACTTTGAACCTGAGCCGACCCCGCCGCCCTCGGACGATATCGATCAGGAGATCGTCGATATCTTTCTAGAGGAGGCGGTCGATATCCTCGACAGTGCAGGCCAGGCCTTGCAGCGCTGGCTGGACGACCCGGAAAATCCGCTGCCGCTGTCGTCGCTGCAACGTGATTTGCACACCCTCAAGGGCGGCGCGCGTATGGCCGAGATCGGTCCGATTGGCGACCTTGGGCATGAGCTGGAATCGCTTTACGAAGGCTTGATTGACCGCCGCTGCGGCCACACACCTGCGCTGGCCGATTTGCTGATGCGCAGCCATGATCACTTGGCGATGATGCTCGAACAGTTGCAGAACCGCACTGAACTGACGTCCCCCGACGCGTTGATCGACTCAATTCGCGCCTTGCGCCAAACGGGCGCGAGCATGCCCGTTTCTGAAGGCGGGCTGCGTAACGTCGAATCGATGATTCAGCCCCTGGATGAGCGCGACCCCGAGTTGCTGGAGATCTTCCTCGAAGAAGCCGACGACATCATCGAAAGCTCGAGCGCTGCGCTGGTGCGCTGGCAGGCCGATGCGCACAACACCGTGGAGGTGGAGAACCTGCTGCGCGACCTGCACACCCTCAAGGGCGGGGCGCGGATGGTAGAAATCGCCCCTATTGGCGACCTGGCCCATGAGTTGGAATCGTTGTACGAAGGCCTTGCGTCCGGGCACTTGAAAAACAGTGCGCTGCTCAACGGGCTGCTACAAAGCGGCCACGACATGCTGGCCGACATGGTCGATGCCGTTCGCGGTTACGCGCCGTTGCCCAATCCGGCGCTTCTGATCGACAGCATCACCCGCTATTCGTCGTCGGGGGGTATCCAGGAAATCGTCGCCAAGCCTGCGCAACCCACTGCCACTGCCATTGCCACTGCCCCTGCGGCGCCGCCTGGCCCCGACCCCGACCCGGCTTGCGCAACGCCGGATGCCGACGCCGAGCGCGCCGGGCCGGAAATGGTCAAGGTGCCCGCCGAGCAACTGGAGGATCTGGTCAATCTGGCGGGCGAAACCTCGATCTTTCGGGGCCGCATCGAACAGCAGGTCAGCGACGCGCAGGTCAACCTTGCCGAGATGGAAACCACCATCGAGCGGATGCGCGATCAACTGCGGCGCCTGGACATCGAGACGCAGGGCCGGATCCTCAGCCGCGATCATCAGACCGAGCGCTTGGGTTATGAAGAGTTCGACCCTCTGGAAATGGACCGTCACTCCCAGCTCCAACAATTGTCCCGGGCGTTGTTCGAGTCTGCCTCCGATCTGATGGACCTTAAGGAAACCCTCGACACTCGTGCCCATGAGGCTCAGACCCTGCTGCTGCAACAGGCACGGGTCAACACCGAGATTCAGGAAAGCCTGATGCGTACGCGCATGGTGCCCTTCGAGCGTATGGTCCCGCGCCTGCGCAGGATCGTGCGGCAAGTGTCGGGCGAGCTGCACAAAAAGGTCACCTTCGACGTGGTCAACGCCGAAGGTGAAATGGATCGCAACGTGCTGGAACGCATGGTCGCGCCTCTGGAACACATGCTGCGCAATGCTATCGACCACGGCCTGGAAAGCACTGAAAAACGCGTCGCAGCGGGCAAGCCGCAAGCGGGGCACATTACGCTGAGCCTGGCCCATGAGGGTGGCGACATCGTGATTGAAATGAGCGATGACGGTGCCGGAGTGGATTTCGAAGCCGTGCGACGCAAGGCGATCAAGCGTGGCCTGATTGGCCCTGACGCCGAACTGAGCGAGCACGACACCCTGCAGTTCATCTTGCAGGCCGGTTTTTCTACCGCCGAAACCATCACCCAGATTTCCGGGCGCGGCGTGGGCATGGATGTCGTGCACGCGGAGGTCAAGGAACTGGGCGGGTCGATGATCATCGACTCCAAATCGGGGCAGGGCGCGCGTTTCCGGATTCGTCTGCCGTTTTCGGTGTCGGTCAACCGGGCGCTCATGGTCCAGTGCGGCGAAGAGCAATATGCCGTGCCTTTGAACAGCGTCGAAGGCATTGTCCGCGTTATGCCCAGTGAGCTGGAAGCTTGCTATCAAGCCCTGTCGCCACGCTATCAGTATGGCGGGCGCTCCTATGAACTGCGCTATCTGGGCGAATTGCTCAACAACGGCCAACCGCCCAGGTTGAGCGGCCAGACTCAACCGCTGCCTGTGCTGCTGGTTCATGTGCATGACCAGTGGGTGGCGGTGCAGGTGGATGCGTTGGCCGGTTCGCGGGAAATCGTGGTGAAGAACCTTGGCCCGCAGTTCGCCGCGGTGAAGGGGATCTCCGGGGCGACCATTCTAGGGGATGGCCGCGTGGTGCTGATTCTTGATCTGTTTGCGCACATTCGTCGCCTGCACGCGCGAATACTGGCGATGCAGATGTCCGGGCAGGTGCCACCGCGTTACGTCGAAGTTGAGCAGGCGCGACCGCTGCTGGTGCTGGTGGTAGACGACTCGATCACGGTGCGTAAGGTCACAGGGCGTCTTTTGGAGCGAAACGGTATGAACGTGTTGACTGCCAAGGATGGGGTAGACGCCATGGCGCTGCTGCAAGAACACACCCCGGACGTAATGTTGCTGGACATCGAAATGCCGCGCATGGACGGTTTTGAAGTGGTGAGCAAAGTACGTGAAGACGAAGCGCTAAAACACCTGCCAATCATCATGATCACGTCCCGCTCAGGCCAAAAACATCGCGACCGCGCCATGGCGCTAGGGGTGAACGACTACATGAGCAAGCCGTATCAGGAAGCGGCGCTGCTGGAAAGCGTCGCCCACTGGAGTCACGCGCATGTCTGATACCACTACCCAAACCACGCGCCTGACCAGTCTCACCGGACTGCTGATTCCCTTGAGTGACCGGCATTTGCTGCTGCCCAATGTGGCTGTCGCGGAATTGATCGACTATCAGGACAGCATCGCCGACCCCGCCGCGCCGCAGTGGTACCTGGGGCCGATCAACTGGCGCCACCGCAGCCTGCCGCTGCTCAGCTTCGAAGCCGCTTGCGGCAGCCGGGCACTGGTGGGCGGCCGAGCGCGGATCGTGGTCCTCAATGCACTGGGTGAACGACCTGACCTGAAATTCATCGCCCTGCTCACGCAAGGCATCCCGCGTTCATGCAAGCTCGACAGCCAACTGAGCTACGTCGACGTGCCGCTCGCCGAGCTGGAGCTGGCGGCGGTGCAAGTGGGCGAGACCGTGGCACGAATCCCGGATCTTGTGGCACTGGAGCAATGGCTGGTGGATTCGGGATGGGCGCAGGGAGTGGGGCCGGGGATTTGACAGGCCCCGTCATGCCGCAATTCTTGCTGCCGCTTCGCGCCAGATCGCGAGCAAGCTTGCTCCTACGCCTTCGGCAGAAGCGGATCGACGTCTACCGCAGCCTGCTTTGATTTTGGCGCTTTTGATTCTGGCCTAAGGCCGTAGGCGCGTAGCTTGTTCGCGATCTGCTGCGCCGCAGCAGTAAAACCGGACAACCGCTTTGTTTCAGGTACTGCGCATGTTCAGGGTTGGCTGCCGCTTCGCGCCAGATCGCGAGCAAGCTGCGCTCCTACGCC
>NZ_DIHC01000039.1:0-8007 GCF_002419965.1 Pseudomonas sp. UBA5706 | reverse complement strand
CGAGCAAGCTGCGCTCCTACGCCTTCGGCAGAAGCGGATCGACGTCTCCTGCAGCCTGCTTTGGTTTTGGCGCTTTTGACTCGGACCGAAGGCCGTAGGCGCGCAGCTTGCTCGCGATCTGCTGCGCCGCAGCAGTAGACCGGCCGACCGCTTGTTTCAGGTACTGCGCATGTTCAGGGTTGGCTGCCGCTTCGCGCCAGATCGCGAGCAAGCTCGCTCCTACGCCTTCGGCAGAAGCGGATCGACGTCTACCGCAGCCTGCTTTGATTTTGGCGCTTTTGATTCTGGCCGAAGGCCGTAGGAGGTGAGGGTGCGGATCAACCGGTGAGTCATCATTACTCCAACCGTAACGATCCAGCCCTTTGCTTGATTGATGCCCGCAACCCATAGCTCCTAATCTGGCCCACGACAGCGAACTCGTGGAGTCAGCATGACGACAACAACGAAACTTGACCCGCGCTGGTCGCGTCGTCGCAGCGAAAAGCAGCGACGGCTCGAGCAAGTGCGTTCCCTCGCCGATGGCGTGGTTCTGCCCACCGACAGGATTGTCGCGGCGCTGGAGGCGCTGATTGCGCCCGGTGATCGCGTGGTGCTTGAAGGCAACAACCAGAAACAGGCCGACTTCCTTTCCCGCTCGCTGGTCAAGGCCGATCCGGCCAAGTTGCATGACCTGCACATGATCATGCCCAGCGTAGGTCGCGCCGAACACCTGGATCTCTTCGAGCGCGGCATTGCCCGCAAACTCGATTTCTCTTTCGCCGGTACGCAAAGTCTGCGCATCAGCCAGTTGCTGGAAGACGGCCTGCTGGAAGTGGGCGCGATTCATACCTATATCGAGCTGTATTCGCGCCTGCTGGTCGATCTGATTCCCAATGTCGTGCTGTCCGCCGGATTCATGGCCGACCGCACAGGCAACATTTATACCGGCGCCAGCACCGAAGACACCCCAGCCCTGATCGAGCCGGCCGCCTTCAGCGACGGCATCGTCATCGTGCAGGTCAATCAGTTGGTAGATGACGTCAGCGATCTGCCGCGAGTCGATATTCCGGCGTCCTGGGTCGATTTCGTGGTGGTGGCCGATAGGCCTTTCTACATCGAGCCGCTGTTCACCCGCGACCCACGCCATATCAAGCCGGTCCACGTGCTAATGGCGATGATGGCGATTCGCGGCATCTACGAAAAACACAACGTTCAGTCGCTGAACCACGGCATCGGCTTCAACACCGCCGCGATCGAGCTGATCCTGCCGACCTACGGCGAATCCCTTGGCCTCAAGGGCAAGATTTGCCGTAACTGGACGCTCAACCCACACCCGACCTTGATCCCCGCCATCGAAAGCGGCTGGGTCGAAAGCGTGCACTGTTTCGGCACCGAACTGGGCATGGAGAATTACATCGCGGCGCGCCCGGATGTGTTCTTCACCGGCCGCGACGGCTCGATGCGTTCCAACCGCATGATGTGCCAATTGGCCGGACAATACGCGGTGGACCTGTTCATCGGCGCTACCTTGCAAGTGGACGGCGACGGCCATTCCTCGACGGTGACCCGCGGGCGGCTGGCCGGTTTCGGTGGCGCGCCGAACATGGGGCATGACCCACACGGCCGGCGCCACAGCACGCCTGCCTGGCTGGACATGCGCCAGCAGAACCCGGGCGCCGACGCCTACCTTGAACGCGGCAAAAAACTTGTTGTGCAGATGGTCGAGACATTCCAGGAGGGTGGCAAACCCACGTTCGTCGAAACCCTTGATGCGGTCGACGTGGCCAGGAAAAGCGGCATGCCGCTGGCGCCGATCATGATCTACGGTGACGACGTGACCCACCTGCTGACCGAAGAAGGCATCGCCTATTTGTACAAGGCGCGCAGTCTGGAGGAGCGTCAGGCAATGATCGCCGCCGTGGCAGGCGTGACGGTTATCGGACTGCGCCACAACCCCAAAGACACTGCGCGCATGCGCCGCGAAGGATTGATTGCGCTGCCTGAGGACCTGGGCATCCGCCGCACCGACGCCAGCCGCGAACTGCTCGCCGCTAAAAGCATCGCCGAGCTGGTGGAGTGGTCCGGTGGTTTGTACAACCCGCCTGCGAAATTCAGGAGTTGGTGATGCTTGCACTTAACGTAGCGTTCACTGATATGCCACGCGGGCTGTCCCTCGCAGAGCGGCTGGCTGATCTGGCCGTGGATGCGCTGATCGACGAAGCCGATCTGTCGCCCAAGCCGGCCCTGGTCGACCGCCGCAGCAGTGGCGCGCATACAGACTTGCATCTGGGCCTGATGCACGCGTCAGCGTTGTCGCTCTGGCCCGCCTTCAAGGAAATGGCTGAAGTCGCCCTTCAGATCGGCGAGATAGGTCAGCCTCTGCGAGAAGCGATTGGCCACATCGGTCGTGAAGGCGAGGCAGCCATGATGCGCACCACCGATGGCGTGAATACCCATCGCGGTGCGATTTGGGCACTTGGCTTGCTGGTCACGGCAGCTGCGCTGGATCCGTCGGATCTGACGCCTGCCGGGCTTGGTCTGCGGGCCGGGTGTCTGGCACTGATCGAGGACCGCAACCACGTCTCGAACACGCAAAGCCACGGCGCTGAAGTCGCTCGCAAATACGGAGCGAGGGGCGCACGGGAGCAGGCGCAAATGGGCTTCCCCGCGGTGACTCAAACTGGCCTGCCACAGCTCAAGCGCAGCCGCGCGGCTCGTCACGGTGAGCAAAACGCCCGGCTCGACGCGCTGCTGGCAATCATGACCAACCTCTCGGACACCTGCGTGTTGTATCGCGCTGGCGAGCAGGGGCTGAACGCGATGCAGCAAGGCGCACAGCGTGTGCTGGATGTAGGCGGCAGCGCGACCCTCAGCGGTCGTCGCGCGCTGCACGATCTGGATCAGCAACTGCTTGGCCTGAATGCCTCCCCCGGTGGCGCTGCTGATCTGCTCGCCGCTTGCCTGTTTATCGATTGCCTTGAGCCTGCGCTCGGCGATCAAGCGAGGACTCTCTGAAATGGAAACCCTGTCTTTTGAATTTCCAGCCGGGCAGCCGCCTTTGGGCAGAGCGCTGGTGGGATGTGTCGGCTCAGGCGACCTCGAAGTGCTATTGGAACCGGGCCAGCCTGGCAAACTGACCATTCAGGTGCTGACCTCGGTCAATGGTAGTTCGGCGCGCTGGCAGCATCTGTTCGAGCGCATGTTCGACGGGCAAACGCCGCCCGCGCTGAGCATCGACATCCACGATTTCGGCGCGACGCCCGGTGTCGTGCGTCTGCGTTTGGAGCAAGGCTTCGAGGAGATCGGCCATGACTGACAGCGCTCGCCTTCTGACACAACACAGCTTCGTCGAACTGGGCGCCCGGCAACGCGCCCGCGCCTTGCTCGACGAAGGCAGCTTTCGTGAACTGATCGACCCGTTCGCGCGTATCACTTCGCCCTGGCTGGCCAAACAAGGCGTGGTGCCGCAAGCCGATGACGGTGTAGTCGTTGCCAAAGGCGCTATCGGCGGTCATCCGGTGGTGATCTGCGCCATTGAAGGGGCCTTCCAGGGCGGCAGCATGGGCGAGGTCGGCGGCGCGAAAATGGCCGGAGCGCTGGAACTGGCCGCCGAAGACAACCGCCAAGGTATCCCGACCGCCGCCGTGCTGCTACTGGAAACCGGTGGTGTGCGTTTGCAGGAGGCCAATCTGGGCCTTGCTGCCATTGCTGAAATTCACGCGGCTATTGTCGATCTGCGTCGCTATCAGCCAGTCATCGGAGTGGTGGCGGGCAGTGTCGGTTGCTTTGGTGGCATGTCCATCGCTGCCGGGCTGTGCAGTTATCTGGTGGTCACCCGAGAGGCGCGGCTGGGTTTGAACGGCCCGCAAGTGATCGAGCAGGAAGCCGGGATCGAAGAATATGACTCACGCGACCGGCCCTTCATCTGGAGCCTGACTGGTGGGGAACAGCGCTTTGCCAGCGGGCTGGCCGATGCCTACGTCGCTGACGACATAAAGGCAATTGGGCAGCAGGTGCAAGCGTTGCTGCACACAGGCAGACCCGCGCAGGAGCGCAGCAGCCAGTACGCATTGTATCTGCAACGGCTCTCTGGATTGGACACCTCTACCCAGATCGACCCCGCCGCTGTGCGCAGCCTGTATCAAGGAGAACAGCCGTGAGCGAACAAAAAACAGTGAGCGAACAAAACGCGGTGAGCGAAGACGCAGAAAGCGGCTACTCCACCCGAGGTCTGAACTGGTTCAACGCACTGAGCGCAGGCGCCGTCGAGGTGGGCGGACTGCCCGCTTCGGTGAAAGCTGCCGACGGCCAGTTGGGGGATCAGCCTGCACGTTTTCTGGCCGTAGTCGCCGATCCTGCCAATCGCTTTCCTCGCGCAAAAAAGGGTGAAGTCGGCCTGCTGGAAGGATGGGGGCTGGCGAAAGCCGTCGACGCGGCCATTGAACTGGACCACCACAATCTGCAGAAACGCGCGCTGATCGCGATCATCGATGTGCCGAGCCAGGCATACGGCCGCCGCGAAGAGGCGTTGGGCATTCACCAGGCGCTGGCGGGCGCTGTAGACGCCTATGCTCGCGCGCGTCTGGCCGGGCATGCAGTGATTGGGCTGCTGGTGGGCAAGGCGATGTCAGGGGCATTTCTTGCTCACGGATACCAGGCCAATCGGCTGATTGCCTTGCGTGATCCGGGTGTGATGGTTCACGCCATGGGCAAGGCGTCGGCTGCGCGGGTCACATTGCGCAGTGTCGAAGAACTGGAAAAACTCACCGCCAGCATTCCACCCATGGCTTATGACATCGACAGTTATGCCGGGCTGGGGTTGCTCTGGGAGACGCTTTCGGTGAGCCAGATCGAACAGCCGTTCGATGCTGATATCACCTCTGTCCAGCAATGCCTGATGGCAGCGATCAAGGATGTTCAGGGTAGCGACAATGGATTGGGTTCGCGGCTAGGCGCGGTCAATCGCAGTGCCTCATCCAAGGTGCGTGAACTGCTGCGGGCACAGTGGTAATGCGCGTCAACCTGCCCGTACAGCCTCATGATTTGTTGTGGGGCATGCCCGTGGCGGCTGTGCCTGCCGATGCTCCGGCATGGGTGTGTGAGGTGATAACCCTTGGGCATCCGGTGGTGGTTCGTCGCGCGCGGGTCGCGCAAGGCTGGATCGCCGTTGGCGTGCGGGGTCATTCGCGTGATCAGCGTTTTGCGACGCGGATGAGGATGGCCGACATCACCCGCCGGGTTCAGCCTGAGCACCTGATCGAAGCGCTGGATAACGTCGCAGCTCACTGGCCAGCCTTGCGAGCGTTGCGGCAGAGGTGTTCGCTGATGAACGCGCTGGGTTTGCCTTGGGGCGTAGCGGGAGGCGTTGGATTCGAACTGGCCACCGGCATTCAGGTGTTGCATCAAGACAGCGATCTGGATTTGGTCCTGCGCACTGAGCGGTTCTTCAGCCGCGAACGGTCGGCTGATCTGGTGAAAGCGCTGGATAACGCGCTCTGCCGTATCGACCTGCAGCTGCAGACCCCGGCAGGCGCCGTGGCATTGCGTGAGTGGGCAGGGGCAGCGCGTAAGGTATTGCTCAAGGCTGACGACGGCGCCCGGTTGGTGGACAACCCCTGGCAGCCTCAGGTGCACGCGGCATGAGCAGCCTCTGGGTATTTCCGGGGCAGGGCGCGCAGCAGCCGGGCATGCTGCACGCGCTGCCGAGCGACGCCCTGATTAGCGAATGCCTGCGCGAAGCCAGCGACGCGCTGGATGAAAACGTTCTGGATCTGGACACCCCTGACGCGTTGCAATCGACCCGTGCGGTGCAACTGTGCCTGTTGATCGCCGGGGTTGCCTGTGCTCGCTTGTTGAGGGCTCAGGGCAATACCCCGGACTACGTCGCGGGCCTGTCGATTGGTGCGTACCCGACAGCGGTAATCGCCGGGGCGCTGACGTTTGCCGACGCGGTGCGGCTGGTGGCGCTACGCGGCGAACTGATGCAGCACGCTTACCCAAAAGGCTACGGCATGACGGCACTGATCGGCGTGGAGCAATCCACGGTTGAAGCCCTTGTCAAGCAGATCCATCGAGAAGATACGCCGGTGTATCTGGCCAATATCAACGCCGAGAATCAGTTCGTCATCGCCGGTAGCGATCAGGCGATGGCCGAAGTCGCCGCGCTGGCGAAAGAGCAGGGTGCCGCTGCTGCGAAACGTCTCGCGGTCAGCGTGCCTTCCCATTGCGAGCTGTTGAGCGAACCTGCGCAAGTGCTGGCCGATGCTTTGGCGAAGGTCTGCGTTCAGGTGCCCACCTTGAAATACCTGAGCGGCAGCACCGCGCGGCCGGTCTTTACGCCCGACAAACTGCGCGACGACCTGGCGTTCAACATGTGCCGGGTCATCGACTGGCGCAGCACCGTGCAAACCGCCTACGAGCGTGGGGCCCGGCTGCAAATCGAACTGCCGCCCGGCACCGTGCTCACGGCGCTGGCGCGGCGAGTGTTTGAGCAAGGGTCCGCCGTCGCCTTTCAGGGCGCCCGGCTGGATACCCTGAGCGCGCTGTCGCGAGAGGAGGAACGCCGCCACTCATAGACCGGTTGCTGCTTTTCGAAGGACACAAAAACAACAACTTCGACGATGCAAATTGAGGATAAGAACAATGGTTATCTATGGCGTTGCGTTACTGGCTATCTGCACCCTGGCGGGGGTGATTCTCGGTGATCTGCTTGGCGTGCTGCTGGGCGTCAAATCCAACGTGGGCGGGGTCGGGATCGCGATGATCCTGCTGATCTGCGCCCGTCTCTATATGCAAAAGCGGGGTGGGTTGAGCGAAGGCTGCGAAATGGGCGTCGGCTTCTGGGGCACCATGTACATTCCGGTGGTCGTGGCCATGGCGGCACAGCAAAACGTCGTCACTGCGCTGAAAGGCGGCCCGATTGCCGTCATCGCGGCAATCGGATCGGTAGTGATTTGTGCCTGCACGATCGCTGTCATCAGCCGCACCAACAAGGGCGAACCATTGCCCAAGGAAGACGAACTCGTTGTACAAAACCCGGTGACCGCGCCGAGTGTTACGCCAGCCGGAGGCCGCTGACATGTGGGATCTCATTCAGAAAGATCTGATCAGCCAGGGCCTGGTCACTGCCTTCGCCGTGGTGGGCGTAGTGATGTGGATTTCCGTGGTGCTGTCCAGACGACTGACCTTCGGCCGCATTCATGGTTCGGCTATCGCTATCGTGATCGGCCTGGTGCTGGCGTGGGTCGGCGGAATCATGACTGGCGGGCAAAAGGGGCTGGCGGATCTGGCGTTGTTTTCCGGGATCGGCCTAATGGGCGGCGCAATGCTGCGAGACTTCGCTATCGTCGCTACGGCCTTCGAGGTTCAGGCCACCGAAGCGAAGAAGGCGGGTTTGATTGGCGCGATCTCGCTGTTTCTCGGCACGTTGCTGCCGTTTGTCGTCGGCTCATGCGTGGCCTATGCGTTCGGTTACCGTGATGCGGTGAGCATTACCACCATTGGCGCGGGCGCGGTGACGTACATCGTCGGTCCGGTAACCGGCGCAGCACTGGGGGCGACTTCGGATGTGATGGCGCTGTCGATCGCCACCGGCTTGATCAAGGCGATTTTGGTAATGGTCGGCACGCCGATGGCCGCGCGCTGGATGGGGCTCGACAACCCACGTTCGGCGATGGTGTTCGGTGGCCTGGCGGGGACGGTGAGTGGCGTGACGGCGGGGCTTGCTGCCACGGATCGACGCTTGGTGCCTTATGGCGCGCTGACGGCAACGTTCCATACTGGATTGGGCTGCCTGCTCGGGCCTTCGCTGCTGTATTTCATCGTGCGCGGGATTTTGGGGTAATTACTGGATCTACCTTGATTCTGGCCGCAGGCCTGCCTGTTGCGGACCGCGGTCGGGCGTTCTTTCGGTAACCGGCAGCAAAACCACACGGCGCGGTGTGTCAGGCGGGCAAAGGTTGCGGGTTTTGCGACTGCTGCGCAGCCGATCGCGAGCAAGCTGCGCTCCTACGCCCTTCGGGCAGAATC
>NZ_DIHC01000029.1 GCF_002419965.1 Pseudomonas sp. UBA5706 | reverse complement strand
GTGGGGTTTTGTTTTTGCGCGAAGAAAGTGGACTTCCCCTGTCTCACGACCTAAAGCGACACGGCACTTGGGGCCAATCGCGTGAGCGCTGCATATATGCACCGGCAGTATGCATCGCTATTATGCGTCCCTTATTGCCAGGCGTATGACCGATGCGGACATTGTTAAAGCTTCTAAGCGATGGGGCATTCCATTCTGGTGAAGACCTGGGCGTCGCGGTTGGAGTCAGTCGTAGCGCTGTCTGGAAAAGGCTTCAGCAGCTTGAGGCGGAGACCGGGCTGGAGATTCATAAAGTCCGTGGCCGTGGTTATCGCCTTGCCTCGCCACTGTATCTGCTGAATCAGCAATGGCTAAGAGATAACCAGAGTGATGCCGGATGGTCGATTCATGTGCACGATACGATCGACTCCACAAACGCCGAAGCGATGCGACTAGCCGGACAAGGGGTATCCCTCCCTTTACTAGTGCTTGCAGAGCAGCAAACAGCTGGTAGAGGACGCCGTGGACGCAAGTGGGCCAGCCCGTACGCTGAGAACCTCTACTACAGTTTGGCCTTACGCATTGACGGTGGCATGCGCCAATTGGAAGGACTTAGTCTTCTGGTAGGTTTGGCGGTCGTAAAAATGCTACGCGAGATGGGCGTCGACGGTGCTGGGCTTAAGTGGCCCAATGATATTCTCGTCGGCCGGCGCAAGCTCGCTGGTGTGCTTCTAGAACTCACTGGTGACCCTGCCGATGTCTGTCATGTAGTCATCGGTATCGGAATCAACGTCAACATGCGGGCCTCTGAGGAAGTTGATCAGCTGTGGACATCTATGATGCTGGAAACCGGCGCAAGCCTGGATCGCAACCAAATCGCTGCACGGTTGAGTGCTGATCTGAAAGAGTACCTCGCGGCCCACCGCAGCCAAGGATTTGTTGCGTTTCAGGAGGAGTGGGAGCGCAATCATCTTTGGCAAAATCAAAACGTTACGCTGCTGGCCGGTTCAACTGCTATTGAAGGGATCGTGGTTGGAATCGATGCGATCGGTGCGTTGCGCTTGAAGGTCGGTGAACAGGTGCACGCGTTCAGCGGGGGAGAACTTAGTCTAAGGCTGCGTGAGTAAGCCGAAAACTATCCTGCTGTGAGCTCAATGGGTCACAGACGCTCTCGTCCTGGTGCTTGATGGTAGTAATGAGGTCGTTATGCGTTGGGTGTTTTTGCTTTTATTGATGTTGAATTTTTTTTACTACGGGTGGCATCAGCAGAGCGCTCCTTTGAGGCCGAAAGAAGTGACTCCGCTTTCGCTTTACAAAGGGAATCAACAGGGCCTTCGGCTTTTGAGCGAGGCTGGAGAAGAGAAGGCCGCGTCGAACTCAAGTCCCGTCGCGGACGAGTGTCTCTATCTAGGTGGGGAGCTTTCTCAAAGCCAGGCGAGGACGGTGGAGCAGCGACTGACAAGTCTGGATATCCAGACGCAATTCGGCAAGCGGGTAGATAGCTCTGGCGCAATCTACTGGTTGAAAGTTGCACCTGGTAGCCGGCGCCTTTTCGACGACGCGTTGTTAAGTGGACTGAAGCACGACTTTCCTCAGCTAAAAAATAAAATAATGTTGTGCGAGGGCATTGCAACGGCTGAATAGTTTGCATAGAATGGCGCCCGCTTCGCAGTGCAAGATAAGTTTGAAACGCCTGTGAAGCAAGAGTCAATGTTTGTAACCTCAAGTTTTTATTGAGAAAAAGGTTGACAGAAGGGCAGCATAAGATAGAATGCTGCCTCGCTTAGGAGGGGTTCCCGAGCGGCCAAAGGGATCAGACTGTAAATCTGACGTCTACGACTTCGAAGGTTCGAATCCTTCCCCCTCCACCAAATTTCGAGCGTAAGCGACATGCTCGGCGGGTATAGTTTAGTGGTAGAACCTCAGCCTTCCAAGCTGATGATGCGGGTTCGATTCCCGCTACCCGCTCCAGTTTTGTTGGTTGTGCAATGTGTTTCGCTCTTGTAGCTCAGTTGGTAGAGCACACCCTTGGTAAGGGTGAGGTCAGCGGTTCAAATCCGCTCAAGAGCTCCATTACTAAGGCAGATATGAAAGTATCTGCCTTTGTTTTAGGTGTCACGTTTCGCTTGGTGTATTGGCTTCGCGCCTCGGTGATAGTGGCTCCTGCAGCGATTCGATGCGCATCCGTGCGATATTGTAGGATAGCTGTTGAAAACTTCTTGTCGGGTCCGCATAATGGTCGGCCTGATTTTGCTTTTAGGTCAGTAGCTCAATTGGCAGAGCGACGGTCTCCAAAACCGTAGGTTGGGGGTTCGATTCCCTCCTGACCTGCCAGATTCACGTAATGTGTCTGGCTTTCTTTTCACAGGATTTTAGTAGATGAATCCAAAGGCTGAAGCCCCTGACTCCCGTTTTGATCTTGTGAAGTGGCTAGTAGTAGTCCTTCTCGTCGTCGTGGGTGTCGTCGGAAATCAATACTACTCCGCGCAGCCAATCCTGTATCGCGTGCTTGCTCTGCTCATTATTGCCGCTGTCGCAGCTTATGTAGGGTTGCAGACCGGCAAGGGCCGAGCTTTCTTCGTGTTGGCCAAGGAAGCTCGCGCTGAGATTCGTAAAGTCGTATGGCCTACTCGTCAAGAAACCACTCAGACTACCCTCATTGTGGTGGCTGTGGTTTTGGTTATGGCGCTGCTGTTGTGGGGATTAGATTCCCTGCTCGGCTGGCTTGTTTCCTTGATCGTCGGCTAAGGGTGTCCCGTGGCTAAGCGTTGGTACGTAGTGCATGCCTACTCGGGTTACGAGAAGCATGTTATGCGCTCTCTGATTGAGCGTGTAAAGCTGGCAGGCATGGAAGATGGTTTTGGCGAAATTCTGGTCCCTACCGAAGAAGTGGTGGAGATGCGTAATGGCCAGAAGCGCAAAAGCGAACGTAAATTCTTTCCTGGTTATGTGCTTGTCCAGATGGACATGAATGAGGGTACTTGGCACTTGGTCAAGGATACTCCTCGTGTCATGGGCTTCATCGGTGGGACGGCAGATAAGCCTGCGCCGATCACCGACAAGGAGGCGGAAGCTATCCTGCGTCGCGTTGCTGATGGCAGCGACAAGCCTAAGCCGAAGACATTATTCGAGCCGGGTGAAGTGGTTCGCGTTACCGATGGTCCGTTTGCGGATTTCAACGGTACGGTTGAAGAAGTTAACTACGAAAAGAGCCGGATCCAAGTGGCTGTGCTTATTTTCGGACGCTCTACTCCGGTGGAGCTCGAGTTCAGCCAGGTCGAGAAGGCATAGCTGAGCCGGAAATCCCATACCCCGCAGCCTTGGGCTGTGGGGTTTTTTCGTCACTGGGATAAACGCGCAAGTAACCGGGGAGCCTTTCGAGGCGTTCGAACCCGTAATTGGAGTGCCTCATGGCCAAGAAGATTACCGCTTACATCAAGCTTCAAGTGAAAGCTGCTCAGGCTAACCCGAGCCCGCCAGTTGGTCCTGCTCTGGGTCAGCATGGCGTGAACATCATGGAATTCTGCAAGGCCTTCAACGCCCGTACTCAGGGTCTTGAGCCAGGTCTGCCGACTCCAGTGATCATCACTGTTTACAGCGACCGCAGCTTCACTTTTGAAACCAAAAGTACCCCTGCATCGGTTCTGCTGAAAAAAGCAGCTGGCTTGACCAGCGGCTCGGCTCGTCCGAACACCGTCAAAGTTGGCACTGTTACCCGTGCTCAGCTGGAAGAGATCGCGAAGACCAAAAACGCGGATCTTACTGCTGCTGACATGGAAGCAGCCGTGCGCACCATCGCCGGTTCTGCTCGTAGCATGGGCCTTAACGTGGAGGGTGTGTAATGGCTAAGCTGACCAAACGTCAAAAGGCAATCGCTTCCAAAATTGAAGCGGGCAAGTCTTATAGCTTCAACGACGCTGCAACTTTGCTGACAGAGTTGTCGACAGTGAAGTTCAGCGAGTCCGTGGACGTCGCCGTAAACCTCGGCGTTGATCCGCGTAAATCCGACCAGGTCGTCCGTAGCGCCACTGTGCTGCCGCACGGCACTGGCAAGACTGTTCGTGTTGCTGTCTTCACTCAGGGTCCAGCAGCTGAAGCAGCTCTGGCTGCCGGCGCCGACCGCGTTGGCATGGACGACCTGGCTGCCGAAATGAAAGGCGGCGACCTGAACTATGACGTCGTTATTGCCTCTCCGGACGCAATGCGTGTTGTAGGTCAACTGGGTCAGATCCTCGGCCCTCGTGGCCTGATGCCTAACCCGAAAGTCGGTACCGTTACCCCAGACGTAGCTAGCGCGGTAAAAAACGCCAAGGCTGGTCAGGTTCGTTATCGCACTGATAAAAATGGCATCATCCATACCTCGGTTGGCAAGGTCGGTTTTGATGCTGACAAGCTGCGTGAGAACGTTGAAGCCCTGATCGCTGATCTGAAGCGTATCAAGCCAGCTTCTTCGAAAGGCATTTACGTCAAGCGCGTTACCCTGAGCACCACTATGGGCCCAGGCTTGGTCATCGACCAAGGTTCGTTGAACGCGTAAGACCGCGGGGTGCGGTTAGCTGCGCCTTTGCAACAAATTGGGGTCCCTGCCTGGCGGGGGCTATCCAAGACCGTAGGCGGCGCGAGTCTTAAAACACAAGCCTACGCAGATGGTGCTCCCGGTTCCTTACCGAATCAGACACCAAAACGACATCCGGCTCCGGCCAGATGAAACGGTAACAAGCAGGAGTTGAACCCGTGGCAATTAAACTCGAAGACAAGAAGGCCATCGTCGCTGAAGTCAACGAGGCTGCCAAAGTCGCTCTGTCCGCTGTCGTGGCTGATGCCCGCGGTGTGACGGTAGGCGCGATGACCGGACTCCGTAAAGAGGCTCGTGAAGCTGGCGTATACGTGCGTGTCGTGCGTAATACTTTGCTTAAGCGTGCTGTTGCTGACACTGAATACAGTGTTCTCAACGACGCATTCACTGGCCCGACCTTGATCGCTTTCTCCAACGAGCACCCGGGCGCCGCTGCCCGTTTGTTCAAAGAGTTTGCTAAGGGTCAGGACAAGTTCGAGATCAAGGCAGCTGCGTTCGAGGGCAAGTTCCTCGCAGCCAATCAGATCGACGTATTGGCAACCTTGCCGACCCGCGACGAAGCAATTTCCCAGCTGATGAGCGTGATTCAAGGCGCTACCAGCAAATTGGCTCGTACGTTGGCGGCAGTTCGCGAACAGAAAGAAGCTGCTGCAGCTTAAGGCCGCACACCTCTTTCCGCGTATTTTTGTTTATTTCGAAGGCCGTATAGGCCCTCACACAATTCAGGAATTAGAGTCATGTCTATCTCTCAAGACGATATCCTCAACGCCGTAGCTGAAATGTCCGTTCTGCAGGTTGTTGAACTGATCAAAGCTTTCGAAGAAAAATTCGGCGTTAGCGCTGCTGCAGCTTCGGCTGGTCCAGCTGCTGCTGCCGCTGTTGTCGAAGAGCAAACTGAATTCAACGTCATGCTGACCGAAGCTGGCGAGAAGAAGGTTAACGTTATTAAAGCTGTTCGTGAGCTGACCGGTCTGGGCCTGAAAGAAGCCAAGGCAGTCGTTGACGGTGCTCCGGCCCTGGTGCTGGAAGCAGTAGCAAAAGACGCTGCTGACAAAGCCAAAGCAACTCTGGAAGAAGCAGGCGCTAAAGTCGAGCTGAAGTAAGCATTGACCTTGCGTCTCCAGCCCAAGCGTTAAGCGAAGGCTGATGGCTGGTGGCTTCTGCCACCGGCCTTTTTCCGTTATTGGCCGCCGATCAGGTCGGCGTCAGTAACGTGCTTCAACCACCGCGAATGGTGGCGCAAACCATGGGGTTTGCAAGATTTTCTGGCCGCTCCCGTCGGGGGAGGCCAAACAAGCAGGTGACCAAGCTGGGGAACGCTGATGGCTTACTCATATACTGAGAAAAAACGTATCCGCAAGGACTTTAGCAAGTTGCCGGACGTCATGGATGTGCCTTACCTCCTGGCCATCCAGCTGGATTCGTATCGTGAATTCTTGCAAGCGGGAGCGACTAAAGATCAGTTCCGCGACGTGGGCCTGCATGCGGCCTTCAAATCCGTTTTCCCGATCATCAGCTACTCCGGCAATGCTGCTCTGGAGTACGTCGGTTATCGTCTGGGCGAACCGGCTTTTGACGTCAAGGAATGTGTGCTGCGCGGTGTAACGTACGCAGTGCCTTTGCGGGTAAAAGTGCGCCTGATCATTTTCGACAAAGAATCGTCGAACAAAGCGATCAAGGACATCAAAGAGCAAGAAGTCTACATGGGTGAAATCCCCTTGATGACTGAGAACGGTACCTTCGTTATCAACGGTACCGAGCGTGTTATCGTTTCCCAGCTGCACCGCTCCCCGGGCGTGTTCTTCGACCACGATCGCGGCAAGACGCACAGCTCAGGTAAGTTGCTGTACTCCGCTCGTATTATTCCTTACCGTGGTTCGTGGTTGGACTTCGAGTTCGATCCAAAGGACTGTGTATTCGTCCGTATCGACCGTCGTCGCAAACTCCCTGCATCGGTTCTGCTCCGTGCGCTCGGCTATACCACTGAGGAAGTGCTGGACGCTTTCTACACCACCAACGTTTTCCACGTGCAGGGCGAGTCCCTGAGCCTGGAGTTGGTGCCTCAGCGTCTGCGTGGTGAAATCGCCGTCCTGGACATCCTGGACGACAAAGGCAAGGTGATCGTTGAGCAAGGTCGCCGTATCACCGCTCGCCATATCAACCAGCTTGAAAAAGCCGGTATCAAGGCGTTGGAAGTGCCGCTGGACTATGTACTTGGCCGCACCAGTGCCAAGGCTATCGTGCATCCGGCTACGGGCGAGATCATTGCCGAATGCAACACTGAGCTGA
Source organism: Pseudomonas sp. UBA5706 (assembly GCF_002419965.1). Classification (GTDB taxonomy): domain Bacteria; phylum Pseudomonadota; class Gammaproteobacteria; order Pseudomonadales; family Pseudomonadaceae; genus Aquipseudomonas. Next base: position 89,648 of record NZ_DIHC01000029.1, on the reverse strand, counting down.
ATACTGAGATTCTCGCGAAAATCGCCAAGGCTCAGGTTGTCCGTATCGAGACGCTGTACACCAACGACATCGACTGCGGTCCGTTCATCTCCGACACGCTGAAAATTGATTCCACCGGCAACCAATTGGAAGCCCTGGTCGAAATCTATCGCATGATGCGTCCTGGTGAGCCACCTACCAAGGATGCGGCCGAGACACTGTTCAACAACCTGTTCTTCAGCCCGGAACGCTACGACCTGTCCGCTGTGGGTCGCATGAAGTTCAACCGTCGTATCGGTCGTACCGAGATCGAAGGTTCTGGCGTGCTGTGCAAGGAAGATATCGTTGCCGTCCTCAAGACGTTGGTCGATATCCGTAACGGCAAGGGCATCGTCGATGATATCGATCACCTGGGTAACCGTCGGGTGCGCTGCGTAGGCGAGATGGCTGAGAACCAGTTCCGTGTCGGTTTGGTCCGTGTTGAGCGTGCGGTCAAAGAGCGTCTGTCGATGGCAGAAAGCGAAGGTCTGATGCCACAGGACTTGATCAACGCCAAGCCGGTCGCTGCTGCGGTCAAAGAGTTCTTCGGCTCCAGCCAGCTGTCACAGTTTATGGACCAGAACAACCCGCTGTCCGAGATCACTCACAAGCGCCGTGTTTCTGCCCTTGGCCCCGGTGGTCTGACCCGTGAGCGCGCTGGCTTCGAAGTTCGTGACGTGCACCCGACTCACTACGGTCGTGTTTGCCCGATCGAGACGCCGGAAGGTCCGAACATCGGTCTGATCAACTCGCTCGCTGCTTATGCCCGCACCAACCAGTACGGCTTCCTGGAAAGCCCGTATCGAGTGGTGAAAGAGGGTCTGGTGACCGACGAAATCGTTTTCCTGTCTGCAATCGAAGAAGCCGACCACGTGATCGCGCAGGCTTCGGCAGCCATGAACGACAAGGATCAGTTGATCGATGAGCTGGTTGCCGTACGTCACCTGAACGAATTCACTGTCAAGGCGCCAGAAGATGTCACCTTGATGGACGTCTCGCCGAAGCAGGTCGTTTCGGTTGCTGCGTCACTGATTCCGTTCCTCGAGCATGACGACGCCAACCGTGCGTTGATGGGTTCGAACATGCAGCGTCAGGCCGTACCGACCTTGCGTGCTGACAAGCCGCTCGTAGGTACCGGCATGGAGCGCAACGTTGCGCGTGACTCCGGTGTCTGTGTGGTGGCCCGTCGTGGAGGCGTGATCGACTCCGTTGACGCCAGCCGTATCGTGGTTCGTGTCGCTGATGACGAAGTCGAGCCAGGTGAAGCCGGTGTAGACATTTACAACCTGACTAAATACACCCGCTCGAACCAGAACACCTGCATCAACCAGCGCCCTCTGGTTAGCAAGGGTGATCGCGTACAGCGTAGCGACATCATGGCTGACGGCCCGTCCACCGACATGGGTGAGCTGGCTCTTGGTCAAAACATGCGCATTGCGTTCATGGCGTGGAACGGCTTCAACTTCGAAGACTCCATCTGCCTGTCCGAGCGCGTTGTTCAGGAAGACCGCTTCACCACAATCCACATTCAGGAACTGACCTGTGTGGCTCGTGATACCAAGCTGGGTCCGGAGGAGATCACCGCTGACATCCCGAACGTGGGTGAGGCAGCGCTGAACAAGCTGGACGAAGCCGGTATCGTTTATGTAGGTGCTGAGGTAGGCGCTGGCGACATTCTGGTTGGTAAAGTCACTCCGAAGGGCGAGACTCAGCTGACTCCGGAAGAAAAACTGCTGCGTGCAATTTTCGGTGAGAAAGCCAGCGACGTTAAAGACACCTCCCTGCGCGTACCCACCGGTACCAAAGGTACTGTCATCGACGTGCAGGTCTTCACCCGTGACGGCGTCGAGCGTGATGCTCGGGCGTTGTCGATCGAGAAGAGCCAACTGGACGAGATCCGCAAGGACCTGAACGAGGAGTTTCGCATTGTCGAGGGCGCAACCTTCGAGCGTCTGCGCTCTGCCTTGGTAGGTCGTAGCGTCGAGGGCGGTGCTGGCTTGAAGAAAGGTCAGGAAATCACTGATGAAGTCCTCGACGGCCTCGAGCATGGTCAGTGGTTCAAGCTGCGCATGGTCGAAGATGCCCTGAACGAGCAGCTCGAGCGTGCTCAGGCTTACATCGTCGATCGTCGCCGTCTGTTGGACGATAAGTTCGAAGACAAGAAGCGTAAGCTGCAGCAAGGCGACGACCTGGCTCCGGGCGTACTGAAAATCGTCAAGGTCTACCTCGCCATTCGTCGCCGCATTCAGCCGGGCGACAAAATGGCCGGACGCCATGGTAACAAGGGCGTGGTCTCTGTGATCATGCCAGTTGAAGACATGCCGCACGATGCCAATGGCACGCCTGTGGATATCGTCCTCAACCCGTTGGGTGTACCTTCGCGTATGAACGTTGGTCAGATCCTCGAAACTCACCTGGGCCTCGCGGCAAAGGGGTTGGGGGAGAAGATCAACCGCATGCTCGAAGAGCAGCGTAAAGTCGTCGAGTTACGCAAGTTCCTGAACGAGATCTACAACGAGATCGGCGGTCGCCAGGAAAGTCTGGACGATCTGTCTGACCAAGAAGTTCTCGATTTGGCGAAGAACCTGCGCGGCGGTGTGCCAATGGCAACTCCGGTATTCGACGGCGCCAAGGAAAGCGAGATCAAGGCCATGTTGCGCCTGGCGGACATGCCAGATAGTGGCCAGATGCAACTGTTTGATGGGCGCACCGGCAATAAATTCGAGCGTCCTGTAACTGTTGGCTACATGTACATGCTGAAGCTGAACCACTTGGTGGACGACAAGATGCATGCGCGTTCCACTGGTTCTTACAGTCTCGTCACACAGCAGCCGCTGGGTGGTAAGGCTCAGTTCGGTGGTCAGCGTTTCGGGGAGATGGAGGTCTGGGCGCTGGAGGCATATGGCGCGGCATACACTCTGCAAGAGATGCTCACAGTGAAGTCGGACGACGTGAACGGCCGTACCAAGATGTACAAAAACATCGTGGACGGAGATCACCGTATGGAGCCGGGCATGCCCGAGTCTTTCAACGTGTTGATCAAAGAAATCCGTTCGCTCGGTATCGATATCGATCTGGAAACCGAATAACACGTGACGCGAATCGAGGGTGGGTCGGTATGACCGCCCTCTGCTCCGCCAGGAGGAAAGGCCTTGAAAGACCTACTGAATTTGCTGAAAAACCAGGGTCAAGTCGAAGAGTTTGACGCCATCCGTATTGGACTGGCCTCGCCTGAGATGATCCGTTCGTGGTCGTTCGGTGAAGTTAAAAAACCGGAAACCATCAACTACCGTACGTTCAAGCCTGAGCGTGACGGCCTGTTCTGCGCCAAGATCTTTGGCCCGGTCAAGGATTACGAGTGCCTGTGCGGTAAGTACAAGCGCTTGAAGCATCGTGGTGTGATCTGCGAGAAGTGCGGCGTTGAAGTTGCATTGGCCAAGGTCCGTCGTGAGCGCATGGCTCACATTGAACTGGCCTCTCCGGTCGCCCACATCTGGTTCCTGAAATCGCTGCCGTCCCGTATCGGCCTGCTGATGGACATGACCCTGCGCGATATCGAGCGTGTTCTCTACTTCGAGAGCTACGTCGTTATCGATCCAGGCATGACCACCCTTGAGAAAGGTCAGTTGCTGAACGACGAGCAGTACTTCGAAGCCCTCGAAGAGTTCGGCGACGACTTCGATGCCCGTATGGGTGCCGAGGCTGTCCGTGAACTGCTGCATGCTATCGATCTGGAGCATGAGATTGGCCGTCTGCGCGAAGAGATTCCGCAAACCAACTCCGAAACCAAGATCAAGAAGCTATCCAAGCGTCTTAAGTTGATGGAAGCCTTCCAGGGTTCGGGCAACTTGCCTGAGTGGATGGTGTTGACCGTTTTGCCGGTTCTGCCGCCAGATCTGCGTCCACTGGTTCCGCTGGACGGCGGTCGTTTCGCGACTTCCGATCTCAACGATCTGTATCGTCGAGTGATCAACCGTAATAACCGATTGAAGCGCCTGCTGGACCTGTCCGCTCCTGACATCATCGTGCGTAACGAAAAACGCATGCTGCAGGAAGCTGTGGATGCGCTGCTCGACAACGGTCGTCGCGGTCGTGCCATTACAGGTTCGAACAAGCGTCCTCTCAAATCCCTGGCTGACATGATCAAGGGTAAGCAAGGTCGTTTCCGCCAGAACTTGCTGGGTAAGCGCGTTGACTACTCCGGCCGCTCGGTAATTACCGTAGGTCCGACCCTGCGTCTGCACCAGTGCGGTCTGCCTAAGAAAATGGCGCTTGAGCTGTTCAAACCGTTCATTTTCGGCAAGCTGGAAATGCGCGGTCTCGCGACTACCATCAAAGCGGCCAAGAAAATGGTCGAGCGCGAGCTGCCTGAAGTTTGGGACGTTCTTGCTGAAGTGATTCGCGAACACCCAGTGTTGCTCAACCGCGCACCGACCCTTCACCGTTTGGGTATCCAGGCGTTTGAACCGGTCCTGATCGAAGGTAAAGCTATCCAGCTGCACCCGCTGGTCTGTGCGGCGTACAACGCCGACTTCGACGGTGACCAAATGGCTGTCCACGTACCGCTTACGCTGGAAGCCCAGCTTGAAGCGCGTGCGTTGATGATGTCGACCAACAACATCCTGTCGCCAGCGAACGGTGAGCCAATCATCGTTCCTTCTCAGGACGTTGTATTGGGTCTGTACTACATGACTCGTGAAGCGATCAACGCCAAAGGCGAAGGTCGTGTGTTCGCGGATCTGCAGGAAGTCGACCGCGTGTTCCGTGCCGGCGAAGCCGCATTGCACGCCAAGGTCAAAGTGCGCATCAACGAAACTGTCAACGATCGTGATGGTGGCAGCGTCAAGAACACTCGTATCGTCGACACCACTGTTGGCCGTGCGCTGTTGTTCCAGGTGGTTCCGGCCGGCCTGTCCTACGACGTCGTCAACCAGCCGATGAAGAAGAAAGCGATCTCGAAGCTGATCAACCAGTGCTATCGCGTGGTCGGTTTGAAAGAGACCGTGATCTTTGCTGACCAGTTGATGTACACCGGTTTCGCCTATTCGACGATTTCGGGTGTTTCCATTGGTGTTAACGACTTCGTTATCCCTGATGAGAAAGCTCGCATCATCGATGCTGCCACCGACGAAGTTAAAGAGATCGAAAGCCAGTACGCTTCAGGCCTGGTAACCCAGGGTGAGAAGTACAACAAGGTAATTGACCTCTGGTCCAAGGCGAACGACGAAGTCTCCAAGGCGATGATGTCCAACCTCTCGAAAGAGAAGGTTGTAGACCGTCACGGCGATACAGTTGATCAAGAGTCGTTCAACTCGATGTACATGATGGCTGACTCTGGGGCACGGGGTTCCGCTGCCCAGATCCGTCAGCTGGCAGGTATGCGTGGTCTGATGGCCAAGCCGGACGGTTCGATTATCGAAACGCCGATTACTGCGAACTTCCGTGAAGGTTTGAGCGTACTTCAGTACTTCATCTCCACTCACGGTGCTCGTAAGGGTCTTGCGGATACCGCGTTGAAAACGGCTAACTCCGGTTATCTGACTCGTCGTCTGGTAGACGTTGCGCAAGACCTGGTGGTTACCGAAGTCGACTGCGGCACTGAACAGGGCCTGCTGATGACTCCGCACATCGAAGGCGGCGACGTTGTCGAGCCGTTAGGTGAGCGCGTACTGGGTCGTGTAATTGCACGTGACGTGTTCAAACCGGGTACTGAAGACGTTATCGTTCCTGGCGGTACCCTGGTTGACGAGAAGTGGGTTGAGTTCATCGAGCTGAACAGCATCGACGAAGTCATTGTTCGCTCGCCGATCAGTTGTGAAACCCGTTACGGCATTTGCGCCAAATGCTACGGTCGTGATCTGGCCCGCGGTCACCAGGTGAATATCGGTGAGGCTGTAGGCGTTATTGCTGCACAGTCCATCGGTGAGCCGGGTACCCAGCTGACCATGCGTACGTTCCACATCGGCGGTGCGGCAAGCCGGACTTCTGCTGCTGACAGCGTTCAGGTCAAGAATGGCGGCATCGTCCGTCTGCACAACCTGAAGCACGTCGAGCGTCTTGACGGCAATCTGGTTGCGGTTTCGCGTTCCGGTGAGCTGGCAATTGCTGACGAATTCGGTCGTGAGCGTGAGCGTTACAAACTGCCATACGGTGCAGTAATTTCGGTGAAGGAAGGCGACAAGGTCGACGCTGGCTCTATCGTAGCCAAGTGGGATCCGCACACTCACCCAATCGTTACCGAAATGAAAGGTACCGTGACCTACGTGGGCATGGAAGAAGGTATTACGATCAAGCGTCAGACCGACGAACTGACCGGCCTGACCAACATCGAAGTACTGGATGCCAAAGACCGTCCTGCAGCAGGCAAGGATATTCGTCCTGCGGTCAAGATGGTTGGCGCCGATGGTAAGGATCTGCTGTTGCCGGGTACCGATGTACCTGCACAGTACTTCCTCCCGGCAAACGCCCTGGTTGGTGTGGCGGATGGTGTTCAAGTGGGCGTGGGTGATGTTATCGCCCGTATCCCGCAAGAAACGTCCAAGACCCGTGACATCACCGGTGGTCTGCCGCGCGTTGCCGACTTGTTCGAAGCGCGTCGTCCGAAAGAAGCGTCGATCCTGGCAGAAGTCAGCGGCACGATTGCTTTCGGTAAAGAGACCAAAGGTAAGCGTCGTCTGGTGATTACACCGAACGATGGTAGCGATCCGTATGAAGAGCTGATTCCGAAATGGCGTCACCTGAACGTCTTCGAAGGTGAGCAAGTCAACCGTGGCGAGGTTATCTCCGACGGTCCTAGCGATCCTCACGATATCCTGCGTCTATTGGGTGTCAGTGCTCTGGCGAAATACATCGTCAACGAGATTCAAGACGTTTACCGTTTGCAGGGCGTTAAGATCAACGACAAGCACATCGAAACGATTCTTCGTCAGATGCTGCGTAAAGTCGAGATCAGTGAGTCGGGCGACTCGAGCTTCATCAAGGGCGACCAGATGGAGTTGACGCATGTACTGGTCGAGAACGAGCGTTTGGCGCAGGACGAGAAATTCATTTCGAAGTTCACTCGTGTCTTGCTTGGTATCACCAAGGCATCGCTGTCCACCGAGTCGTTCATCTCGGCGGCCTCCTTCCAGGAGACCACTCGCGTCCTGACCGAGGCGGCGGTAACCGGCAAGCGCGATTATCTGCGCGGTTTGAAGGAAAACGTGGTCGTAGGTCGTTTGATTCCTGCCGGTACCGGTTTGGCTTATCACAGCGAGCGCAAGCGCCGTCGTGATGCTGACAAGCCCTTGCGCGTGAGTGCGACCGAGGTTGAAGCCGCGCTGACCGAGGCGTTGAACTCGAGCAGTAACTGAGAGTAAAGGCCCTGGTCCCGAGGTCCACCCGAAACTGGCAGGCAACTGCTCTGAGTGGGTTGACGTTGGGGGCGGGGCTTTGACTTGACTGGGGGCGGGATCCTCTTTAGACTCTTGTACCCCTAAATCTGGCGGGACGTATGTCCGGCCATTTTGCTTTTCTTGTAAGACAATAGCGTCGCAAGACAACAGTGGAGCTAGTAGATGGCAACTATCAACCAGCTGGTACGTCAGCCGCGTAAGCGTATCGTCGAGAAATCCGACGTGCCTGCGCTGCAGAACTGCCCGCAACGTCGTGGTGTGTGCACTCGCGTGTACACGACTACGCCGAAAAAACCTAACTCGGCATTGCGTAAAGTGTGCCGTGTGCGTCTGACCAACGGTTTCGAGGTTTCCTCGTACATCGGTGGTGAAGGCCACAACCTGCAAGAGCACAGCGTCGTCCTGATTCGTGGCGGCCGTGTAAAAGACTTGCCAGGTGTTCGTTACCACACCGTTCGCGGCTCTCTGGATACTTCCGGCGTTAAAGGCCGTAATCAGGGTCGTTCGAAGTACGGTACCAAGAAGCCTAAGTAGTAGCGGCTTTTTGTAAAAACTGAATCATCTTATTTTCTGAGTCGATAAGAGTAAGGTCGGAGGCGTGCCGAAAGGGCGCTGATTCCGAGCGAACCTGAAGACCGTTTGAGGGCTTATCCATGCCAAGAAGACGCGTAGCAGCCAAGCGCGAAGTGCTTGACGATCCAAAGTACGGCAGCCAGATTTTGGCGAAGTTCATGAACCACGTGATGGAAAGCGGCAAGAAAGCCGTTGCCGAGCGTATCGTTTATGGCGCGCTGGAAAAGGTTAAAGAACGCAAGAACAGCGATCCCCTGGAAATCTTCGAGAAAGCTCTCGACGCCATCGCTCCGCTGGTCGAAGTGAAGTCGCGCCGCGTAGGCGGTGCTACTTACCAGGTTCCGGTCGAAGTTCGTCCGTCCCGTCGTAATGCTCTGGCAATGCGTTGGCTGGTAGACTTCGCGCGCAAGCGCGGTGAGAAGTCTATGGCTCTGCGTTTGGCTGGCGAACTGTTGGATGCCGCTGAAGGTAAAGGTGCTGCGGTTAAGAAGCGTGAAGACGTGCACCGTATGGCTGAAGCCAACAAGGCTTTCTCGCACTACCGCTTCTAATCACAGCGTCACTAATTTTGCGAGGGCTTTATGGCTCGTACTACACCGATCAACCGCTACCGTAACATTGGTATCGTTGCTCACGTGGATGCTGGTAAAACCACCACCACTGAGCGCGTGCTTTTTTACACCGGCAAAAGTCACAAAATGGGCGAGGTGCATGACGGCGCCGCGACCACAGACTGGATGGTTCAGGAGCAGGAGCGTGGTATTACCATTACTTCTGCTGCTATTACCGCCTTCTGGAAAGGTTCCGAGAAGCAATACAAAGACGAGCACCGCTTCAACGTAATCGATACCCCGGGCCACGTGGACTTCACTATTGAAGTTGAACGTTCCCTGCGCGTACTCGACGGCGCGGTCGTTGTGTTTTGTGGCACCTCGGGTGTTGAGCCTCAGTCGGAAACCGTATGGCGTCAAGCCAACAAATACGGCGTTCCACGTCTTGTTTACGTGAACAAGATGGACCGTGCTGGCGCCAACTTCCTGCGTGTGATCGGCCAGATCAAGCAGCGTTTGGGTCACACACCGGTACCTATCCAGTTGGCAATCGGTTCCGAGGACAACTTCCAGGGTCAGATCGATCTGATCAACATGGAAGCGGTCTACTGGAATGACGCTGACAAGGGTATGGTTCCTGTTCGCAAGCCTATCCCCGCAGAATTGCAGGAGCTGGCTGACGAGTGGCGCAACAACATGGTTGAGGCTGCTGCTGAAGCCAGCGAAGAGCTGATGAACAAGTACCTCGAAGGTGAAGAGCTCACCAACGTGGAAATCAAGGCAGCGTTGCGCCAGCGCACTATCGCTGGTGAGATCGTCTTGGCTGTTTGCGGTTCCTCGTTCAAGAACAAGGGCGTTCCCCTGGTTCTCGATGCTGTGATCGACTTCCTGCCTGCTCCAACCGATATTCCTGCTATCAAGGGTACCAACCCTGATAACGAGGAAGAAGAAATGGAGCGTCATGCAGACGACAGCGAGCCGTTCTCGGCTCTGGCGTTCAAAATCGCTACCGACCCATTCGTGGGTACTTTGACCTTCGTCCGTGTTTACTCGGGCGTATTGGCATCCGGCGACGGCGTGATTAACTCGGTTAAAGGCAAGAAAGAGCGCGTGGGTCGTATGGTGCAAATGCACGCAAACGCCCGTGAGGAGATCAAGGAGGTGCGCGCTGGTGACATCGCGGCCCTGATCGGCATGAAGGACGTCACCACTGGTGAGACTTTGTGCGACGCTGCCAAGCCAATCATCCTGGTTCGAATGGACTTCCCGGAGCCGGTTATTTCGGTTGCCGTCGAGCCTAAGACCAAGGATGACCAGGAAAAAATGGGTATCGCTCTGGGCAAGCTTGCTCAGGAAGATCCATCTTTCCGCGTCAGGACTGATGAAGAGACTGGTCAAACGATCATCTCTGGCATGGGCGAGTTGCACCTGGACATCCTGGTTGACCGGATGCGCCGTGAGTTCAACGTCGAAGCCAACATCGGTAAGCCTCAGGTTTCGTATCGTGAGCGCATCACGAAGAACTGTGAAATCGAAGGCAAGTTCGTTCGTCAATCCGGCGGTCGTGGCCAGTTCGGTCACTGCTGGATCCGTTTTGCTCCTGCTGACGAAGGTCAGGAAGGTCTGCAATTCGTGAACGAAGTGGTGGGTGGTGTGGTTCCTAAGGAATACATCCCGGCTATCCAGAAGGGTATTGAAGAGCAGATGAAGAACGGCGTTGTTGCCGGCTATCCGCTGATCGGCCTGAAGGCTACCGTGTTTGATGGTTCTTACCACGACGTCGACTCGAACGAGATGGCGTTTAAGGTGGCTGCTTCCATGGCGACCAAGCAGTTGGCCCAGAAGGGCGGTGGTGAGCTGCTTGAGCCGATTATGGCGGTAGAGGTTGTTACGCCTGAAGACTATATGGGTGACGTGATGGGCGACCTTAACCGTCGTCGCGGCATGATCCTGGGTATGGAAGATACGGTTTCCGGCAAGGTAATTCGCGCCGAGGTCCCGTTGGGTGAGATGTTCGGTTATGCAACCGACGTTCGCTCCATGTCCCAAGGTCGCGCAAGCTACTCAATGGAATTCAAAAAATACAATACAGCTCCGTCGCACATCGTCGAAACTGTAACCAAAAAACAAGGCTGATTCAGCGCCTTTAGGCTAGGAGTTATTTGTCGTGGCTAAAGAAAAATTTGAACGTAACAAACCGCACGTCAACGTTGGCACTATCGGTCACGTTGACCACGGTAAAACCACTCTGACCGCAGCTCTGACTCGTGTCTGTTCGGAAGTTTTCGGTTCGGCTAAAGTCGACTTCGATAAAATCGACAGCGCGCCAGAAGAAAAAGCTCGTGGTATCACCATCAACACCGCTCACGTTGAATACGATTCGGCCGCACGCCACTACGCGCACGTTGACTGCCCAGGTCACGCCGACTACGTAAAAAACATGATTACCGGTGCTGCTCAGATGGACGGCGCAATTCTGGTTTGTTCGGCCGCTGATGGTCCGATGCCGCAAACCCGTGAGCACATCCTGCTGTCCCGCCAGGTTGGTGTTCCGTACATCGTTGTCTTCCTGAACAAGGCTGACATGGTTGACGACGCTGAGCTGCTGGAACTGGTCGAGATGGAAGTTCGCGACCTGCTGAGCACTTACGATTTCCCAGGCGACGATACTCCAATCATCATTGGTTCCGCTCTGATGGCTCTGAATGGCCAAGATGACAACGAAATGGGTACCACGGCCGTTAAGAAACTGGTTGAGACTCTGGACACCTACATTCCAGAACCAGTTCGTGCTATCGACAAGCCATTCCTGATGCCAATCGAAGACGTGTTCTCGATCTCGGGTCGCGGTACTGTTGTGACTGGTCGTGTTGAGCGTGGCATCATCAAGATTCAGGAAGAAGTCGAGATCGTGGGTCTGCGTGACACCACTAAGACTACTTGTACTGGTGTTGAGATGTTCCGCAAGCTGCTTGACGAAGGTCGTGCTGGCGAAAACTGTGGCGTTCTGCTGCGTGGCACCAAGCGTGATGACGTAGAACGTGGCCAGGTACTGGTCAAGCCAGGCACTGTTAAGCCGCACACTCAGTTCGAAGCCGAAATCTACGTTCTGAGCAAAGAAGAAGGCGGTCGTCATACCCCGTTCTTCAAGGGCTATCGTCCACAGTTCTACTTCCGTACTACCGACGTAACCGGTAGCTGCGAACTGCCGGAAGGCACCGAAATGGTTATGCCAGGTGACAACGTTAAAGTTTCCGTCACTCTGATCAAGCCAATCGCAATGGAAGACGGTCTGCGTTTCGCTATCCGTGAAGGCGGTCGTACCGTCGGCGCTGGCGTCGTAGCCAAAATCATCGCCTAAGCGTTGATTTAAGGAAGAGCCCCCGCTTGCGGGGGCTTTTTTATTGGGTTGACACTCTGTTAGCTCGTCTATAGAATTGCGCCTCCTTTAAACGGGCGTATTGCGCTCGGTGGGAAGTAGCCTGGAGTCTGAAATCCAATGCAAAATCAGCAAATCCGTATCAGGTTGAAGGCTTTTGACCATCGCCTGATCGACCAATCCACCCAGGAAATCGTGGAAACCGCGAAACGTACTGGTGCTCAAGTGCGTGGTCCAATTCCACTGCCTACCCGTAAAGAGCGGTTCACCGTTCTGGTCTCTCCGCACGTCAACAAAGACGCGCGCGACCAGTACGAGATCCGTACTCATAAGCGCGTTCTGGACATCGTTCAGCCAACGGATAAAACCGTTGATGCACTTATGAAGCTCGATCTTGCGGCAGGTGTGGAAGTGCAGATCAGCCTCGGCTAAGACTCGGGTCTTGGTCGTGTAACGCTCTGAAATGGGCGGCCATAGCGGGTGAAAGCCCCGTACACTCATGAGGTTTACAACATGACTATTGGTGTAGTCGGTCGTAAATGCGGTATGACCCGTATTTTCACCGAAGAAGGTGTCTCCATTCCGGTTACGGTCATTGAGATCGAGCCGAATCGCGTCACCCAGTTCAAAACCGAAGAAAGCGATGGCTATCGTGCAGTGCAAGTCACTGTAGGTGAGCGTCGTGCTTCGCGTGTGACGGCTGCTCAGGCAGGTCACTTCGCTAAAGCAAATGTTGCCGCTGGTCGTACCGTCCTGGAATTCCGTCTTGAAGACGGCGAATACAAGGCTGGCGATCTGATCAACGCTGAAATCTTCGCTGCTGGTCAACTGGTTGATGTGACCGGTCAGTCCAAAGGTAAGGGTTTCCAGGGTACGATCAAGCGCTGGAATTTCCGTGGGCAAGATAATACTCACGGTAACTCCGTTTCCCACCGCGTCCCGGGCTCTATCGGCCAGTGCCAGACTCCTGGTCGTGTATTCAAGGGCAAAAAAATGTCCGGTCATATGGGCGCTGAGCGCGTGACCGTGCAGTCCCTGGAAGTAGTGCGCGTGGACGCTGAACGCAATCTGTTGTTGGTCAAGGGTGCTGTTCCTGGCGCTACTGGCGGCAACGTGGTTGTACGTCCAGCAGCCAAGGCTCGCGGTTAAGGGGAAGCTGACATGCAATTAAATGTAAATGACGCTCAAGCGATCGAAGTTTCCGAACTGACATTTGGCGGCGAGTTCAACGAGACGCTGGTTCACCAAGCAGTCGTGGCCTACATGGCTGGCGGCCGTCAGGGTAGCAAGCAGCAAAAGACCCGTTCCGACGTTTCCGGTGGCGGCAAGCGCCCATGGCGTCAGAAGGGTACTGGCCGTGCTCGTGCTGGTACTATCCGTAGCCCTATCTGGCGTGGCGGCGGTACCACCTTCGCAGCGCGTCCTCAGGATCACACCCAGAAGCTCAACAAGAAGATGTATCGCGCAGCTCTGCGCTCCATCCTTGCTGAACTGGTGCGTACTGATCGTCTGGTCGTGGTTCAGGATTTCGCCGTTGAATCGCCGAAGACCAAAGACCTGCTGGGCAAACTGAATGGCATGAGTCTGACCGATGTTTTGATCGTGTCAGACGCTGTTGATCAGAACCTGTACCTGGCTGCTCGCAACCTGCCGCACGTGGATGTACGTGACGTTCAAGGTTCCGATCCAGTTAGTCTGATCGCATACGACAAAGTGTTGATCACTGTGTCGGCCGTGAAGAAATTCGAGGAGCTGCTGGGATGAACCAGGAACGCGTATTTAAAGTTCTGCTTGGCCCGCACGTTTCCGAGAAGGCTACGGTTCTGGCAGACAAAAAAGGTCAGTTCGTTTTCAAGGTTGCTACTGATGCAACCAAGCTGGAAATCAAGAAGGCCGTCGAAAGCCTGTTCAGCGTGAAAGTAGAGCGTGTGACTACCCTGAACGTTTTGGGTAAGACCAAGCGCACTGCTCGCGGTCTGGGCAAGCGTAATGACTGGAAGAAGGCGGTTATCTCGCTTCAGCCAGGCCAAGATCTCGATTTCAGCAGCAGTGCTGAGTAAGGAAGGGGTGCATCATGGCAATCGTTAAATGCAAACCGACTTCCCCTGGCCGCCGTTTTGTGGTCAAGGTGGTCAATCAGGAGCTGCATAAAGGCGCTCCTCACGCACCGCTGCTCGAGAAAAAATCGAAGTCTGGTGGTCGTAACAACAATGGCCGTATTACTACTCGTCACATCGGTGGTGGTCATAAGCAGCATTACCGTCTGGTCGACTTCCGTCGCAACGACAAGGATGGCATCGCTGCCACCGTCGAGCGTATTGAATACGATCCAAACCGTACTGCTCACATCGCGCTGCTCCTGTACGCAGATGGCGAGCGTCGTTACATCATCGCGCCTAAGGGCGTGAGTGCTGGCGATCAGCTGATTGCGGGTGCGTTGGCTCCAATCAAGCCGGGTAACGCTCTGCAGCTGCGTAACATTCCGGTAGGTAGTACCGTTCACGGCATCGAGCTGAAGCCTGGTAAAGGTGCTCAGATCGCTCGTTCCGCTGGTGCTTCGGCTCAGCTGGTCGCTCGTGATGGTGTCTACGTGACTCTGCGTCTTCGCTCCGGTGAAATGCGTAAAGTTCTGTCCGAATGCCGCGCTACTCTGGGTGAAGTATCCAACTCCGAGCACAGCCTGCGTTCTCTGGGTAAAGCCGGTGCCAAGCGCTGGCGTGGCGTTCGCCCGACCGTTCGTGGTGTTGCCATGAACCCGGTTGACCACCCACATGGTGGTGGTGAAGGTCGTACCTCTGGTGGTCGTCATCCGGTATCGCCGTGGGGCTTCCCGACTAAGGGCGCGAAGACTCGTGGTAATAAGCGTACCGACAAAATGATCGTCCGTCGTCGCAAGTAAATAGAGGGATACGACAGTGCCACGTTCTCTGAAAAAAGGTCCTTTTATTGATCTTCACCTACTGAAGAAGATCGAAGTGGCGGCGGAAAAGAATGATCGCAAACCGGTGAAAACCTGGTCGCGTCGTTCCATGATCCTGCCACAAATGGTCGGTTTGACCATTGCAGTGCATAACGGTCGTCAGCATGTTCCTGTTCTTGTGAACGAGGACATGGTCGGCCACAAACTGGGCGAGTTTGCCGGTACCCGCACTTATCGTGGGCACGTGGCAGACAAGAAAGCCAAGCGTTAAGGGGTAAGGAATGATGGAAGTAGCCGCTAAGTTGTCGGGCGCTCGAATCTCCGCCCAGAAAGCCCGCTTGGTCGCCGACCAGATCCGCGGGAAGAAGGTGGGCGAAGCGCTCAACCTGTTGGCTTTCAGCAGTAAGAAAGCCGCCGAGATCATGAAAAAAGTGCTGGAGTCGGCCGTAGCCAACGCCGAGCATAACGAAGGCGCAGACGTTGATGACCTGAAGGTCTCCACCGTTTTCGTCAACGAAGGGCGTTCGCTGAAGCGCATCATGCCACGTGCCAAAGGCCGTGCTGATCGCATCGTCAAGCGGTCTTGCCATATCACTGTCAAGGTTGCTGACAAGTAACGGAGTCGAAGAGATGGGTCAGAAAGTACATCCCATTGGCATTCGCCTGGGAATCGTCAAGGAGCACACCTCCGTCTGGTACGCAGACGGTCGGACTTATGCGGACTATTTGCTCGCAGATCTGAAGGTGCGTGAGTATCTCCAAGACAAACTAAAAAGCGCGTCCGTTAGCCGTATCGATATCCATCGTCCGGCTCAAACTGCACGCATCACCATCCACACCGCTCGTCCAGGTATCGTTATCGGGAAGAAAGGTGAGGATGTTGAGAAACTGCGTCAGGACCTGACCAAGCAAATGGGTGTGCCTGTGCACATCAATATCGAAGAGATCCGCAAGCCGGAGCTGGACGGTATGCTGGTTGCTCAGAGCGTAGCTCAGCAGCTGGAGCGTCGTGTGATGTTCCGTCGCGCCATGAAGCGCGCCGTACAGAACGCCATGCGCATTGGTGCCAAGGGCATCAAAATCCAAGTGAGCGGTCGTCTCGGCGGTGCTGAAATCGCACGTACTGAATGGTATCGCGAAGGTCGTGTGCCGTTGCACACCCTGCGTGCCGATATCGACTATGCCACCTACGAAGCGCACACCACCTACGGTGTGATCGGTGTCAAGGTTTGGATCTTCAAAGGCGAAGTAATTGGTGGTCGCCAGGAAGAGCTGAAACCTCAAGCACCAGCGCCTCGTAAAAAAGCTGCCAAGTAAGGGGTACGCCAAATGTTGCAACCAAAGCGTACGAAGTTCCGCAAGCAGATGACCGGCCACAACCGTGGTCTGGCATTGCGCGGTAGCAAAGTCAGTTTCGGCGAATATGCGCTGAAGTCTGTTGCTCGTGGTCGTCTCACCGCTCGTCAGATCGAGTCAGCGCGTCGTGCTCTGACCCGTCACGTGAAACGTGGCGGCAAGATCTGGATCCGTGTATTCCCGGACAAGCCTATTTCCAAAAAGCCCCTCGAAGTTCGGATGGGTAAAGGTAAGGGTAACGTCGAATACTGGGTTGCCCAGATTCAGCCAGGCAAAGTCCTGTATGAGATCGAGGGTGTTTCCGAAGAGTTGGCGCGTGAGGCTTTCGCCCTGGCTGCTGCAAAGCTGCCGCTCGCCACCTCCTTTGTTAAGCGGACGGTGATGTGATGAAAGCGAATGAACTTCGTGAAAAATCAGCACAGCAACTGAACGAGCAACTGCTCGGCTTGCTGCGCGACCAGTTCAATCTGCGTATGCAGAAAGCAACTGGCCAGTTGGGGCAGTCTCACCTGCTCTCGCAAGTTAAGCGTGACATCGCTCGCGTGAAGACTGTGCTCAACCAGCAGGCAGGTAAGTAATCATGGCTGAAGCCGAAAAAACCGTCCGTACGCTGACTGGCCGTGTCGTCAGCGACAAGATGGACAAGACCATCACCGTACTGATCGAGCGTCGCGTAAAGCACCCTATCTACGGTAAATACGTTAAGCGTTCGACTAAGCTGCACGCGCACGACGAAACCAACCAATGCCACATCGGCGACAAGGTCACTATTCGTGAAACTCGTCCGATGGCCAAGACCAAATCTTGGGCGTTGGTTGATGTTCTCGAACGCGCTGTGGAAGTCTAAGGGCTAGGGGTCGGAGAAATTATATGATTCAGACTCAATCCATGCTCGATGTGGCCGATAACAGCGGCGCACGCCGCGTTATGTGCATCAAGGTGCTTGGTGGCTCTCATCGTCGTTACGCTGGTATCGGTGACATCATCAAAGTAACCGTCAAGGAAGCAATTCCTCGCGGCAAGGTGAAAAAAGGTCAAGTGATGACTGCAGTAGTGGTCCGCACTCGCCACGGTGTTCGTCGTGCAGACGGCTCCATCATCCGCTTCGATGGCAACGCTGCTGTTCTGTTGAACAACAAGCAAGAGCCGATCGGTACCCGTATCTTTGGGCCAGTGACCCGTGAACTTCGCTCTGAGAAGTTCATGAAGATCGTCTCGCTCGCCCCAGAAGTGCTGTAAGGAGATCCGACATGCAAAAGATTCGTCGTGACGACGAGATCATCGTGATCGCCGGCAAAGACAAAGGTAAGCGCGGTAAGGTGCTCAAGGTTCTCGCTGACGACCGTTTGGTCGTTGGTGGGATCAACCTGGTGAAGCGTCATACCAAGCCTAACCCGATGTCGGGCGTACAGGGCGGTATCGTCGAGAAAGAAGCGCCACTGCACGCTTCCAACGTCGCCATTTTCAACGGCGCAACCAACAAGGCTGACCGCGTTGGTTTCAAAGTTGAAGACGGCAAAAAAATTCGTGTCTTCAAGTCGACCCAAAAAGCGGTTGATGCTTGAACACTGCTAGGTAGAAGACCATGGCACGACTGAAAGAGATTTACTGGAAGGAAATCGCACCGAAGCTTAAGGAAGAACTTAAGCTGTCGAACGTGATGGAAGTTCCACGCGTAACAAAGATCACCCTGAACATGGGTCTGGGCGAAGCGATCGGTGACAAGAAAGTCATCGAGCACGCTGTTGCTGACCTGGAAAAGATCACCGGTCAGAAAGTCGTTGTGACTTACGCTCGGAAATCCATCGCTGGCTTCAAAGTCCGTGAAGGTTGGCCGATTGGCGTAAAAGTGACTCTGCGCCGTGAGCGTATGTATGAGTTCCTGGATCGTCTGCTGTCGATCTCCCTGCCTCGGGTGCGCGACTTCCGCGGCCTGAATGCTAAGTCCTTCGATGGTCGTGGCAACTACAGCATGGGTGTCAAAGAGCAGATCATTTTCCCGGAAATCGATTACGACAAGATCGATGCCCTGCGCGGTCTGGACATTACCCTGACCACCACTGCTCGTACGGACGAAGAAGGTCGCGCATTGCTGCGTGCTTTTAAGTTCCCGTTCCGCAACTGATTGGAGTAGGACCATGGCCAAGAAGAGCATGAAAAACCGTGAGCTGAAGCGTCAGCTTGCTGTTGCCAAGTACGCCACCAAGCGTGCAGCACTGAAAGCAATCATCGTTGATCTGAACGCAAGTCCGGAAGCGCGTTGGGAAGCGACAGTTGCCCTGCAGAAGCAGCCACGTGACGCAAGTGCCTCGCGCATGCGTAACCGTTGCCGCCTGACTGGTCGTCCGCACGGCGTTTACCGCAAGTTCGGCCTGGGCCGTAACATGCTGCGTCAAGCTGCAATGCGTGGTGACGTTCCGGGTCTGGTGAAAGCCAGCTGGTAAGCCGCACCTCTTGTCTCGTGCTGGTCGGGATCTTCGGAAACTGACCAGCGTGAGACCTGAATTCGAATCAAGCCCCTTTTGGGGCTTGATTCGTTTCTAGCGTGCGTCTAGAATTGCCGGCTCGCCAGAGCCCGTGTCCTCACGTGCCCGTGTTTTTGTGGCGACAAGCAGTAGCCGTAAGGCTAATTATTTTGTATTAGGAGCGTCTAGCCCATGAGTATGCAGGACCCGTTAGCGGACATGCTAACTCGTATCCGTAATGCCCAGATGGCCGAAAAGCCCGTCGTAAGCATGCCATCCTCCACTTTGAAGGTGGCTGTAGCTAAAGTCCTGAAGGACGAAGGCTACATTGCGGGTTATCAGATCAGCAGCGAAACCAAGCCCTTGCTGTCTATCGAGCTGAAGTACTTCGAAGGCCGTCCGGTCATCGAGGAAGTCAAGCGCGTTAGCCGTCCAGGCCTGCGTCAGTACAAGTCCGTCGATGATCTGCCAAAAGTTCGTGGCGGCCTCGGTGTGTCTATCGTCTCCACCAACAAAGGTGTGATGACGGATCGTGCTGCGCGCGCTGCCGGTGTCGGCGGCGAAGTGCTTTGCACTGTGTTCTAAGGGGGGATAAGCATGTCACGCGTAGCTAAGAACCCCGTTAAGTTGCCAGCAGGCGTCGAAGTCAAACTCGTCGGCCAGCAACTTTCGGTGAAGGGTGCTAAAGGCACTCTGGACCTGAACATTCATTCGTCCGTTGAAATCGTTGAAGAAGCCGGTGAGTTGCGTTTCGCTGCTCGCAATGGCGATCAACAGACTCGCGCAATGGCCGGTACCACTCGTGCGTTGGTAAACAACATGGTCCAAGGCGTAAGCCAAGGCTTCGAGCGCAAGCTCCAGCTGGTCGGTGTTGGTTACAAAGCGCAAGCAAAAGGCACGGTGCTGAACCTGGCCCTTGGCTTCTCGCACCCAGTGGACTACGAATTGCCAGCAGGCATCACCGCTGAGACCCCCAACCAAACCGATATCTTCATCCGGGGTATCGACAAGCAGTTGGTTGGTCAAGTGGCCGCTGAGATCCGCGACTTCCGCCGTCCAGAGCCGTACAAAGGCAAAGGCGTGCGTTACGCGGACGAAGTCGTCCGTCGTAAAGAAGCCAAGAAGAAGTAGGGCATAGCAAATGACCGTCAAAAAAGTTACCCGACTGCGTCGCGCTCGCAAAGCACGCCTGAAAATGCACGAACTCGAAGTCGTGCGTCTCTGCGTGTACCGCTCTTCGCAGCACATTTATGCCCAGGTCATTTCGGCCGACGGCAGCAAGGTCCTGGCAAATGCCTCGACTTTGGACAAAGAACTGCGTGATGGCGCCACTGGCAACATCGACGCGGCCACTAAAGTTGGCCAGCTGATCGCTGAGCGTGCGAAAGCCGCCGGTGTATCGCAAGTGGCTTTTGATCGTTCTGGCTTCAAGTACCACGGTCGCGTCAAGGCGCTGGCTGATGCTGCTCGTGAAGGCGGGCTGGAGTTCTAAGTTATGGCAAATAACGACCAAAAACGCGACGAAGGCTACATCGAGAAGCTGGTTCAGGTTAATCGCGTAGCAAAAACCGTAAAAGGCGGCCGTATCTTCACTTTCACCGCGTTGACCGTGGTTGGTGATGGTAAGGGCCGTGTTGGCTTCGGCCGTGGCAAGTCGCGTGAAGTGCCTGCTGCGATCCAGAAGGCAATGGAAGCTGCTCGTCGCAATATGATCCAAGTTGATCTGAACGGCACAACTCTGCAGTACGCCATGAAGTCCGCACACGGCGCTTCTAAGGTCTACATGCAGCCTGCTTCTGAAGGTACTGGCATCATCGCTGGCGGCGCAATGCGTGCCGTTCTTGAGGTTGCTGGCGTTCAGAACGTGTTGGCCAAGTGCTACGGCTCGACCAACCCGGTCAACGTTGTTCACGCAACGTTCAAGGGTTTGAAGGCCATGCAGTCTCCTGAGTCGATCGCTGCCAAGCGCGGCCTGAACGTTGAGGAGATCATCTGATCATGGCTACCGTTAAAGTTACTTTGATCAAAAGCATGACCGGCCGCATCCCTAACCACAAATTGTGCGTTAAGGGTCTGGGTCTGCGTCGCATCGGTCACACTGTAGAAGTCGTTGATACCCCGGAAAACCGTGGGATGATCAATAAGGCTTACTACATGCTGCGAGTCGAGGGTTAATCGATGAAACTCAATGATCTGAGTCCAGCGCCGGGTTCCCGTCGCGAGAAGCATCGTCCGGGCCGTGGTATCGGTAGTGGTTTGGGTAAAACCGGTGGCCGCGGCCACAAAGGTCAAACCTCCCGTTCCGGTGGCACCATCGCTCCGGGCTTCGAAGGCGGCCAACAGCCGTTGCATCGTCGTCTGCCTAAGTTCGGTTTCGTCTCTTTGAAAGCTATGGATCGTGCAGAAGTTCGCACTTCCGAGCTGGCTAAAGTGGAAGGCGTCGTAACTGTGCAGTCCCTGAAGGATGCGAACGTGATCAACCAAAACGTACAGCGCGTGAAAATCATGCTGTCCGGTGAGGTTACTCGCGCAGTCATCCTTAAAGGTATCGCAGCCACCAAAGGTGCGCGTGCGGCTATCGAAGCAGCTGGCGGCAAGTTCGAGGAATAAATGGCTAAGCAAGGTGCTCTCTCAGCGCTCAGCAAAAGCGGCGGGTTGTCCGAGCTCTGGGCTCGTCTGCGTTTTCTGTTCCTGGCGATTATCGTCTATCGGATCGGTGCGCATATCCCAGTTCCAGGTATTAACCCTGACCGGCTGGCGGACCTGTTTCGACAGAATGAGGGGACCATTCTTAGCTTGTTCAACATGTTTTCCGGTGGCGCACTGGAGCGCATGAGCATTTTTGCACTGGGGATCATGCCGTACATTTCGGCATCGATCATCATGCAGCTCATGACCGCTGTCAGTCCGCAACTGGAGCAGTTGAAGAAGGAAGGTGAGGCTGGTCGTCGCAAGATCAGTCAATACACCCGCTATGGCACCGTCGTCCTGGCACTGGTTCAAGCTATTGGTATGTCCATTGGTTTGGCCGGTCAGGGCGTTGCTTTTTCTGCAGATATCGGCTTCCACTTCGTGGCGGTCACCACCTTTGTGGCTGGTGCGCTGTTCATGATGTGGCTGGGCGAGCAGATCACTGAGCGCGGTGTTGGTAACGGTATCTCGATGTTGATTTTTTCGGGTATCGTCGCCGGTCTTCCGAGAGCGATCGGGCAGTCTTTCGAGTCTGCACGTCAAGGTGATATCAACATTTTCGCTTTGGTCGCCATCGGTTTGCTGGCAGTAGCGATCATCGGTTTCGTGGTGTTCATTGAGCGTGGTCAGCGTCGTATCGCTGTTCACTACGCCAAGCGTCAGCAGGGCCGCAAGGTCTTCGCAGCGCAGACAAGCCACTTGCCTTTGAAAGTGAACATGGCTGGTGTAATTCCGGCCATTTTTGCGAGCAGCATCTTGCTGTTTCCGGCTTCGTTGGGTGCCTGGTTCGGTCAGTCTGAAGGTATGGGCTGGTTACAGGACATCTCGCAGTCGATCGCTCCTGGTCAGCCGTTGAATATTCTGCTGTTTAGTGCAGGGATTATTTTCTTCTGCTTCTTCTATACGGCGTTGATGTTCAATCCGAAAGACGTAGCGGAAAACCTGAAGAAGTCCGGTGCCTTTATTCCGGGCATTCGTCCTGGTGAGCAGTCTGCACGCTATATCGATGGCGTTCTGACTCGACTGACCATGTTCGGTGCTCTTTATATGATGGCCGTGTGCCTGCTGCCCCAGTTTCTGGTGGTTGCGGCAAACGTGCCGTTCTACCTTGGCGGGACCTCGTTGCTGATCGTGGTCGTGGTTGTGATGGACTTCATGTCCCAAGTGCAATCTCACCTCGTTTCGCACCAGTATGAATCCCTGATGAAGAAAGCCAACCTGAAGGGCTACGGCAGCGGCATGCTGCGCTGAAGCACCCATAAGGTTCGAGGAGTTGGTGATGAAAGTTCGTGCATCGGTGAAAAAGCTGTGCCGTAACTGCAAGATTATTCGCCGCGAAGGTGTTGTTCGAGTAATTTGCAGCGCGGAACCACGTCACAAACAGCGCCAAGGCTGAGTGTGATCTGTGCTAAAAGCCCAGCAGCTAGTGCGCTGCTGGGTTGATTATTTGTTATTACAGCGATATTATCTCGCGCCCTATTTCTTGGCTTCCGGGGCGTAGGTAGCTGTCAATTGGAGTCCCACTGAATGGCCCGTATTGCAGGCGTTAACATTCCAGATAACAAGCATACTGTTATCTCGCTGACCTACATCTATGGTGTTGGTCGCACGACTGCACAGAAAATCTGTGCTACCACCGGGGTTAACCCGGCGGCAAAGATCAAAGATCTGAGCGATGAGCAGATTGAACAGCTGCGTGGCGAAGTCGCGAAGTTCACCACTGAAGGTGACCTGCGTCGCGAAATCAACATGAAAATCAAGCGCTTGATGGACCTCGGTTGCTACCGCGGTCTGCGTCATCGTCGCGGTCTTCCAGTGCGCGGTCAGCGTACCAAGACCAACGCGCGTACCCGTAAAGGTCCGCGTAAGCCGATCCGCAAGTAATCGCCCCAGCGAATCGACAGGAATTAAATCATGGCAAAACCTGCTGCTCGTCCTCGTAAAAAAGTTAAAAAGACAGTGGTTGATGGCATCGCCCACATCCATGCATCTTTTAACAACACCATCGTGACCATTACCGACCGTCAAGGCAACGCTCTTTCCTGGGCTACCTCTGGTGGTTCGGGTTTCCGCGGTTCCCGCAAGTCCACCCCGTTCGCTGCTCAAGTAGCTGCTGAGCGTGCTGGTCAAGCTGCGCTGGAATACGGCCTGA
The DNA here is from genome assembly GCF_002419965.1 of Pseudomonas sp. UBA5706. Lineage (GTDB taxonomy): Bacteria > Pseudomonadota > Gammaproteobacteria > Pseudomonadales > Pseudomonadaceae > Aquipseudomonas. The sequence continues at coordinate 66,149 of NZ_DIHC01000029.1, read as the reverse complement.
AAAACCTCGACGTTAACGTCAAGGGTCCAGGTCCGGGTCGTGAATCCGCTGTCCGTGCATTGAACGGCTGTGGCTACAAGATCGCCAGCATCACCGACGTGACGCCAATCCCGCATAACGGGTGCCGTCCGCCGAAGAAGCGCCGCGTGTAATCCAGGAGATTGTAAAGAATGGCTCGTTACATTGGTCCAAAATGCAAACTCGCTCGTCGCGAAGGCACCGATCTCTTCCTGAAGAGCGGCGTGCGCGCTATCGAATCGAAGTGCAACATTGAAGCAGCACCTGGTATCCACGGCCAACGCCGCGGTCGCCAGTCCGACTACGGCACCCAGCTTCGCGAGAAGCAGAAAGTCCGTCGTATCTATGGCGTTCTCGAGCGTCAGTTCAGCGGTTACTACAAAGAAGCTGCCGGCAAGAAAGGCGCTACTGGTGAGAACCTGCTGCAGCTGCTCGAATGCCGTCTGGACAACGTCGTCTACCGTATGGGCTTCGGTTCCACTCGTGCCGAATCGCGTCAATTGGTATCGCATAAGTCGGTTAGCGTGAACGGCAAAACCGTTAACGTTCCGTCCTACCAGGTTCGTGCTGGTGATGTGGTCGCTATTCGCGAAAAGGCGAAGAACCAGCTGCGTATCGTCCAGGCTCTCGATCTGTGTGCCCAACGTGGCCGCGTAGAATGGGTAGAAGTAGACACTGAAAAGAAATCTGGCGTTTTCAAAAACGTTCCAGCTCGCAGTGATCTGTCCGCCGACATCAACGAAAGCCTGATTGTCGAGCTCTACTCCAAGTAAGGGCTAGAAAATAGGTGCATCCATGCAGATTTCGGTAAATGAGTTCCTGACACCTCGTCACATTGATGTACAGGTTGTCAGTCCAACCCGCGCCAAGATCACTCTCGAGCCTCTCGAGCGTGGTTTCGGCCATACCCTGGGCAACGCGCTGCGCCGCATCCTGTTGTCCTCCATGCCCGGCTGTGCAGTAGTCGAGGCCGAGATTGACGGTGTGCTCCACGAGTACAGCGCCATCGAAGGTGTACAGGAAGATGTCATTGAAATCCTGTTGAACCTTAAAGGTCTGGCTATCAAGCTGCACGGTCGAGACGAAGTTACGCTGACCTTGTCGAAGAAGGGTTCGGGGGTGGTTACCGCTGCCGATATTCAGCTGGATCATGATGTCGAGATCGTTAACCCCGATCACGTAATCGCTAACCTGGCGTCTAACGGCGCCCTGAACATGAAGCTCGTAGTAGCTCGTGGTCGCGGTTATGAACCAGCAGACTCGCGTCAGAGCGATGAAGACGAAAGCCGCAGCATCGGTCGTTTGCAGCTTGACTCTTCGTTCAGTCCAGTTCGTCGTATCGCCTACGTGGTGGAAAACGCCCGTGTCGAACAGCGTACTAACCTGGACAAGCTGGTTATTGATCTGGAAACCAACGGTACTCTGGATCCTGAAGAGGCTATCCGTCGTGCAGCAACCATTCTGCAACAGCAGTTGGCTGCGTTCGTCGACCTCAAAGGTGACAGCGAACCTGTTGTAGTCGAACAGGAAGACGAGATCGATCCGATCCTGCTTCGTCCGGTTGACGATTTGGAACTGACCGTGCGTTCGGCCAACTGCCTTAAGGCGGAGAACATTTACTACATTGGTGACCTGATTCAGCGCACTGAAGTGGAACTGTTGAAGACTCCGAACCTGGGCAAGAAATCCTTGACTGAAATCAAGGACGTTCTGGCTTCTCGTGGTCTCTCCCTCGGCATGCGCCTCGACAACTGGCCGCCTGCAAGTCTTAAGAAGGACGACAAGGCGACTGCCTGATCGTCGTAATCACCGAACGTTGTGTTTGGTAAGGAATGAACCATGCGTCATCGTAAAAGTGGACGTCACCTGAGCCGTACCAGCTCTCACCGCAAGGCCATGTTCCAAAACATGGCGGTGTCGTTGTTCGAGCACGAGCTGATCAAAACGACCCTGCCGAAAGCCAAGGAACTGCGTCGCGTTGCCGAGCCGCTGATCACCCTGGCCAAGACTGACAGCGTTGCTAATCGTCGTCTGGCTTTCGACCGTACTCGTTCGAAAGAAATGGTCGGTAAACTGTTCAACGATCTGGGCAAGCGCTATGCAACCCGTGAGGGTGGCTATCTGCGTATCCTGAAGTGCGGTTTCCGCGCTGGCGACAACGCGCCTATGGCGTACGTCGAGCTGGTTGATCGTCCTATCGGTGGTTCTGTAGAAGCCGCTGAATAAGACATCTGTCTTCACAAAGAACCGGGCCTAGCGCCCGGTTTTTTGTTTTTACAACTTGCCTAAATACAACGCGTTATCACTTAAGCTGCACAGTTATTGCGCTAATTCTTAGTGATAAAGAGAACTCACCTCATTTACCTTGTTTTTCGACACCAAATGTCAGGAAATCACGTTTTTTCGTTAGTTTTCTGCTTTTAGTCGGTGACCTTCCCGCGAGGTTGGTTCAGACTATCGCCTTTCGAGAAGGAGATTTACGGCAATGCAAGGCCACCCGGACGTCATCGATTACCTCAACACGCTGCTGACCGGCGAGCTGGCTGCGCGCGACCAGTACTTCGTCCACTCACGGATGTACGAGGACTGGGGTTTCAGTAAGTTGTATGAGCGGATCAACCACGAAATGGAAGAAGAGGCCCAACACGCTGATGCGTTGATGCGCCGCATCCTTATGTTGGAAGGTACGCCGCGTATGCGCCCGGACGATCTGGACGTTGGCACCACTGTCCCTGAGATGCTCGCTAGCGATCTTCGCCTGGAGTACAAGGTCCGTGCCGCGCTTTGCAAAGGCATCGCTCTTTGTGAGCAGCACAAGGACTATGTGAGCCGCGACATTCTTCGTGTTCAGCTGGCAGACACTGAAGAAGACCATACCTATTGGCTCGAAAAGCAGATGGGCCTGATCAAGTCCATCGGACTGGAAAATTACCTGCAGTCGCAGTTCTGATTCGGCAAAGAAAAGCCCCTGTCATGATCATCATGACAGGGGCTTTTTTCATCCTGCTTCTTCTAAACTCTATCAGGCGCGATCGCGCTCCAGCAGTGGTTTAAGGTAGTGACCCGTATAGGACTGCTTCATCTCTGCAACCTGTTCCGGGGTCCCGGTTGCGATGATCTGGCCACCTTTCGAACCGCCCTCCGGCCCGAGATCAACAAGCCAGTCCGCCGTCTTGATGACGTCCAGGTTATGCTCGATCACCACCACGGTATTGCCGTGATCACGCAAGCGATGCAGAACGTCCAGCAGTTGTTGGATATCGGCAAAGTGCAGACCGGTCGTCGGTTCATCAAGGATGTACAGCGTTTTGCCCGTATCGCGTTTGGAAAGCTCGCGAGAGAGTTTGACCCGCTGCGCTTCGCCGCCTGATAACGTAGTGGCGGACTGGCCCAGCTTGATGTATGACAGGCCTACGTCCATGAGCGTTTGCAGCTTGCGCGCCAGCGCGGGAACCGCGTCAAAGAAGGCGCGTGCCTCTTCGATGGTCATCTCCAGCACTTCGTGAATGCTTTTGCCCTTGTATTTGATTTCCAGGGTTTCGCGGTTATAGCGTTTGCTCTTGCACACGTCACACGGCACGTAGATGTCTGGCAGGAAGTGCATTTCGACCTTGATCAGGCCATCGCCCTGGCACGCTTCACAACGACCGCCCTTGACGTTGAACGAGAAACGACCTGGGCCGTAGCCACGTGAGCGGGATTCTGGCACACCGGCGAACAACTCTCGAATCGGCGTGAACAGCCCTGTGTAGGTCGCCGGGTTAGAGCGTGGGGTGCGGCCAATCGGGCTCTGGTCGATGTCGACTACCTTGTCCAGATGTTGCAAACCGTCGATGCTGTCATGCGTCGCCGCTTCCAGCGTGGTCGCGCCGTTAAGTGCGGTGGCACTCAGCGGAAACAGCGTGTTGTTAATCAGCGTCGATTTGCCAGAGCCGGAAACTCCCGTCACGCACGTAAGCAACCCGATCGGGATCTCCAGATCGACGTCACGCAAGTTGTTCCCGCGCGCGCCTTTAAGTTTCAGGGACATCTTCTTGTTGCGCGGCGTGCGCTTGCCGGGTACTTCGATCTTCACACGGCCGGACAAATACTTGCCGGTAAGCGAGTCCGGGTGATCCATGACTTCTTGTGGCGTACCCTCAGCGACGATGCTGCCGCCATGTACGCCTGCTCCCGGGCCGATGTCCACCACGTAGTCCGCCAAGCGGATCGCGTCTTCGTCGTGCTCGACGACGATCACGGTGTTGCCGATATCCCGCAGGTGACGCAAGGTATCCAGCAACCTGTCGTTGTCACGCTGATGCAAGCCGATGGACGGCTCGTCGAGGATGTACATGACGCCCACAAGGCCCGCACCGATCTGGCTGGCAAGGCGGATGCGCTGAGCTTCCCCGCCGGACAGCGTGTCCGCGCTTCGATCAAGAGTGAGGTAGTCCAGACCAACGTTGACCAGGAACTGCAAGCGTTCGCGAATTTCCTTGAGAATCTTGTCAGCGATCTCGCCGCGACGGCCCGTCAGCTTTAACTCGCCGAAGTAGTCAGTGGCGTCACCGATGGGCAGGTTGGTTACCGCTGGCAGCGTTTTCTCGCCGACCCAGACATGTCGCGCCTCCCGCCGCAGGCGCGTGCCACGGCAGTCAGGGCACGGCTGAGTGCTCAGAAACTTGGCCAGTTCTTCACGTACGGTCACTGACTCGGTTTCGCGGTAGCGACGTTCCAGATTGGGGACGATACCTTCGAATGGATGCGCACGTTTGACGATGTCGCCGCGATCATTCAGGTAGCGGAAATCGACGTTCTGACTGCCGCTGCCGCTCAACAGGACTTTCTGCTGATCGGCCGGCAGTTTTTTGAAAGGCACCTCAAGACTGAAGCCGTAGTGCTTGGCCAATGAGCCAAGCATCTGGAAGTAATAAACGTTGCGTCGGTCCCAGCCGCGGATGGCGCCCTCGGCGAGCGTCAATTCCCCATTGACCAGGCGTTTGATATCAAAGAACTGTTTCACGCCCAGGCCGTCGCACGTCGGGCATGCGCCTGCCGGGTTGTTGAAGGAAAACAGCTTGGGCTCCAGCTCACTGATCGCATGACCGCAGATTGGGCAGGCGAAGCGCGCGGAGAAGATCATCTCTTCACCTGGCTCATCGTCCATCGGCGCTACCAGCGCGATGCCGTCGGCTAGCTTCAGCGCGGTCTCGAAAGACTCTGCCAGACGTTGCTGCAGGTCGGAGCGCACTTTGAAACGGTCCACGACCACATCAATGGAATGCTTCTTCTGCTTGTCCAGCTTCGGCAACTCGTCGAGTTCGCAAAGCCTACCGTTGACCCTTGCACGCACGAAACCTTGGGCGCGCAACTCTTCGAAGACGGCGAGATGCTCGCCCTTGCGCTCACGCACGACCGGCGCGAGCAACATCAGTTTGCTGCCTTCCGGTTCGGCCAGTACCAGGTCGACCATCTGACTGACGGTTTGCGCCTCGAGCGGAATGTCATGATCCGGGCAGCGAGGCTGACCGACGCGCGCATAGAGCAGACGCAGATAGTCATAGATCTCGGTAATGGTGCCGACAGTCGAGCGCGGGTTATGGGACGTGGATTTCTGTTCGATGGAGATCGCTGGCGACAAACCTTCGATGGTGTCGACGTCAGGCTTCTCCATCATCGACAGGAACTGGCGCGCATAGGCGGACAGCGACTCGACATACCGGCGCTGGCCTTCGGCGTAGAGCGTGTCAAATGCCAGCGATGATTTGCCCGAACCGGAAAGCCCGGTTATGACGATCAGCTTGTCGCGCGGCAGGGTAAGGTCGATGTTTTTCAGGTTGTGGGTTCGAGCCCCACGAATCAGGATCTTGTCCAAGGTGGCCTCGCACGGCGGGCGTCAAAACGCAGGAGTATACGGCCAAATACTGGATGGATGCACACTATTGAAAAGCGCCAAGCCCTATCTGCGAAAAAACAAATTTCCCGCGATGCGCGGCAAAGCGTCGTATGTGCTGTACATCGATGGGACTGGTAGAATCGCCGCCGGTTCACATGAGGTTCTTCCATGTACGATTCTCACAGCGAGCGCATGAGTGGCAGCGAAACCCGCGCGGCGGGCGGTCTGGCACTGGTGTTCGCGTTCCGTATGCTTGGCATGTTCATGGTTTTGCCGGTTCTGGCGACCTACGGCATGGGGCTGGCTGGTGCAAGTCCGGCACTTATTGGCCTGGCGATCGGCGCATACGGCCTGACCCAAGCCGTGCTGCAGATCCCCTTTGGCATCATTTCCGATCGCGTTGGCCGGCGTCCGGTCATTTATCTGGGCCTGGTGGTATTTGCACTCGGCAGCGTACTGGCCGCGCAGTCGACATCGATCTGGGGCGTGATTGCCGGTCGAATCCTTCAAGGTGCCGGCGCGATTTCTGCAGCGGTGATGGCGCTCCTTTCCGACCTGACTCGCGAGCAGCACCGTACCAAAGCCATGGCGATGATCGGAATGACCATCGGTGTGTCGTTCGCCATCGCCATGGTGGTCGGTCCGATCCTTACCAGCGCGTTCGGCTTGTCTGGTCTATTCCTTGCTACCGGCGCCATGGCGCTGATTGGCGTCGGGATCGTCGCTTTCGTGGTGCCCAAGTCGACGGTGACCCTTCAGCACCGCGAATCGGGGCTCGCGCGTCAGGCGCTGGGGGCGACGCTTCGTCATCCGGATTTGTTGCGCCTGGATTTGGGTATCTTCGCGTTGCACGCCATGCTGATGTCCAGTTTCGTTGCATTGCCGTTGGCGCTGGTCGAAAAGGCCGGCTTGCCCAAGGAACAGCACTGGTGGGTCTACCTGACAGCGCTGCTGATCTCTTTCTTTGCAATGATCCCTTTCATCATTTACGGCGAAAAAAAGCGTCAGATGAAGCGGATATTGTTGGGTGCAGTCCTGGTGCTGATGCTCACTGAGCTATTCTTCTGGGAGTTCGGCAACACGCTTCGGGCGCTGGTGATCGGTACAGTGGTCTTCTTTACCGCGTTCAATCTGCTGGAGGCCTCGTTGCCTTCGCTGATCAGCAAGGTCTCTCCGGCAGGAGGGAAAGGCACGGCGATGGGGATCTATTCCACCAGCCAGTTCCTTGGCTCCGCGGCGGGTGGCATCCTCGGAGGTTGGCTGTTTCAGCATGGCGGGCTGAGCGTCGTCTTCCTTGGAGGGGCCGGGCTGGCCGCCCTCTGGTTGGCGTTTGCTGTTACCATGCGCGAACCTCCGTACGTGACCAGCCTTCGCTTGCCGTTGTCGCCCGAGGCTCAACGCGACACAGGCCTTGCCGATCGCGTGTTGGCCGTACGTGGAGTAACCGATGCAGTAGTGGTGGCCGATGAAGCGGCTATCTATATCAAATTTGACAAAGAACAGTTGGATCGGGCGTCTTTCGACGAAGTGGTCAATCCAGCGTCGGAAACGTGTGAAGCCTAGGAGAACGTTATGGCCCGTGGGGTTAACAAAGTCATATTGGTCGGCACGTGTGGCCAGGATCCCGAAGTTCGCTACTTGCCTAACGGTAACGCTGTGACCAACCTGAGTCTGGCGACAAGCGAACAGTGGACCGACAAGCAAACCGGTCAGAAAGTCGAAAAGACCGAATGGCACCGCGTTTCAATGTTCGGCAAGGTTGCCGAGATTGCTGGCGAGTATCTGCGTAAAGGTTCGCAGGTCTACATCGAAGGCAAGCTGCAAACCCGTGAGTGGGAAAAAGACGGTATCAAGCGTTACACTACTGAGATCGTCGTAGACATGCAGGGCACCATGCAGCTGCTGGGTGGCCGTCCACAAGGCGACGCTCAACAAGGTCAGGGTAATGGTGGTTATCAGAACTCCGCGCCTCGTCCGCAGCAGTCACGTCCGCAGGCTGCTCCTCAGCCGCAATCTCAGCCGCAGCGTGAGTCGCGTCCCGCTCCGCAGCAGGCTCCTCAGCCAGCGCCTGATTTCGACAGTTTCGATGACGATATTCCGTTCTAGGATATAGCTGAGGCGGTGTTGTAAAGCCTGTCTCCAAGACCCCCGCGCTGCGGGGGGTTTGCGTTTTTTTACCTGGGAAACCCTCACGCAACCATCCCTCGATACAACCGCGACTTCACCCTAGTGGCTAGATGAAGTTTGCTCGCGCCTGCCTTGAAACAGCTGTTTCCTTCGTCGCAAGCCGCACCGCGATGTGCCCGGTGCGCCGCCCGGACAGCGTCCTGCTGATGCACGCCAGGCACTGGAGGCCCTGCCGTGCGCCGCTTCGCACGCGGTTTCGTTCTGGCCCGAATATTCCTCTATCGCACCTATAGCCTCATCCAATTGGGAGCTCGCGCTTGTCGCCACTAGGGTTACGGCCCTGTTCATATCATAAGAACCGTGAGGGATTTACCATGAAAAACAGAACCTTATCCGGGCGCGCTGTCAGCGTATTGGTCCTGAGTATGTTGTTGCCATCAGCCTTTGCTGACACCTTGACTCGCGACAATGGTGCCGCGGTGGGTGATAACCAGAATTCGCAGACTGCTGGCGCCAATGGGCCGGTCCTGCTGCAAGACGTCCAGTTGCTGCAGAAACTTCAACGCTTTGACCGTGAGCGAATCCCGGAGCGCGTCGTGCATGCTCGCGGCACGGGCGTACACGGTGAGTTCGTCGCCTCAAGCAACATCAGCGATTTGAGCAAGGCAAAAGTGTTCACCCCGGGCACCCATACGCCGGTTTTCGTGCGTTTCTCTGCGGTGGTACACGGTAACCATTCTCCAGAAACCCTGCGCGATCCTCGCGGTTTCGCCACCAAGTTCTATACCGCCGACGGCAATTGGGATTTGGTAGGGAACAATTTCCCGACTTTCTTCATTCGTGACGCGATCAAGTTCCCGGACATGGTTCACGCGTTCAAACCAGATCCGCGCACCAACCTGGACAATGACTCGCGGCGTTTCGATTTCTTCTCTCACGTTCCGGAAGCCACGCGAACCCTCACGCAGCTGTACTCCAACGAAGGCACACCGGCGGGCTATCGCTTCATGGACGGCAACGGCGTGCATGCTTACAAGCTGGTTAACGCCAAGGGCGAAGTGCACTACGTGAAATTCCACTGGAAGAGCCTGCAAGGTCTGAAAAACCTGGACCCGGCCCAAGTGGTGCAGACTCAGGGCAAAGACTACGCCCACATGACTCACGATCTGGTCGCTGCCATCGACAAGGGCGACTACCCCAAATGGGACCTGTACATCCAGGTGCTCAAGCCTGAAGACCTGGCCAAGTTCGCTTTCGATCCGCTGGACGCTACCAAGATCTGGCCTGACGTGCCGGAGCAGAAGATCGGCCAGATGGTGCTGAACAAGAACGTGGATAACTTCTTCCAGGAAACCGAACAGGTGGCCATGGCACCTGCCAACGTCGTGCCGGGCATCGAGCCTTCCGAGGACAGGCTGTTGCAAGGTCGGGTGTTCTCCTACGCCGATACGCAGATGTATCGCCTGGGCGCCAACGGCTTGAGCCTGCCTGTTAACCGGCCGCTGGTGACGGTCAACAATGGTAATCAGGACGGTGCGCTCAATAGCGGCCACACCAGCGGAAGCGTGAATTACGAGCCAAGTCGCCTGAATCAGCGGCCGGCCGATGACAACGCGCGCTATAGCCAGATGGCCGTGAGTGGCAAGACCCAGCAGGCGAAGATCCAGCGCGAGCAGAACTTCAAGCAGGCCGGTGACCTGTACCGCTCCTACTCGCCCAAGGAGCAGCAGGACCTGATCAACAGCTTTGGTGAGTCCTTGGCCGATACGGATACTGAAAGCAAGAACATCATGCTTTCGTACCTCTACAAAGCCGACCCCGCCTACGGGACGGGCGTGACCAAAGTCGCCAAAGGTGATTTGGCCAAGGTCAAGCAATTGGCCGCCAACCTTCAGGATTGATCCCTGCGCTCACCGGCCGTGTAGCCACGGCTGGTGATCTTCTACAAGGAAATGGCTATGCGAAATCTCATCCTTGGGATGCTGTCAGCCCTGTTGGCTTCAACCGCCATGGCGGATGACATGCCTGCTCCCGATACCCGCCAGCAACTCCAGGCGTTGTATTTCGAAGCTGCTCGTGAGGGCAGCACCGATCGGCTGGGCGCTTTTATCGATGCTCACTATGACTTGGACACCCGCGATGAAAACGGCTACACCGCGTTGATCCTCGCTGCCTATCACGGCCAACAGGCTGCCGTGGAGCAACTGTTGCAAGCCGGTGCCAACGCGTGTAGTCAGGACAAGCGTGGCAACACTGCGCTGATGGGCGCCATTTTCAAAGGTGAAGTCAGCATCGCGCGCCGGTTGCTCAACGCCGACTGCGCCACCGATGAACGCAATCATTCAGGCCAGACGGCGGCCATGTATGCCGCGCTGTTTCAGCGCAAGGACATTCTTGATGCGTTGGCCGCCAAGGGCGCAGACCTGAACGCACGCGATGCGATGGGCAACGATGTGCGCTCTCTGGAGCAAGGTCGTTTCAGTCCGCCGCCCGTGCGTTGATACACCTACAACGGCCATCGATTTCGCGACTAGCGCCCAGCGTTCCAGGTGAGCGATTGGCTGTGTTTAGAGCCCCAGCTCAGACAAACCTGGATGCTCATCGGGACGGCGCCCCAGCGGCCAGTGGAATTTGCGCTCCGATTCCTTGATCGGCAGGTCGTTGATGCAGGCGAATCGGCGGTGCATCAGACCGTCTTCGGTGAATTCCCAGTTTTCGTTGCCGTACGAGCGGAACCAGTTGCCTGAATTGTCATGCCATTCGTAGGCGTAGCGCACGGCAATGCGGTTGTCGGTGAAGGCCCACAGCTCTTTGATCAAGCGATAGTCGAGTTCCTTTTTCCATTTGCGAGTCAGAAATTCCTTGGCATCTTCGCGGTTGCTGGCGAACTCGGCGCGGTTGCGCCATCGGGTGTCGAGGGTATAGGCCAGGGATACTTTTTCCGGGTCTCGGCTGTTCCAGCCATCTTCGGCCAGGCGGATCTTTTCGATGGCCGTTTCGCGAGTGAAGGGGGGCAGTGGCGGGCGAGTCTGAGCATTGGACATGGCGGAGCCTCCAAGGAAGTTGGATCGTTAAGTAAAGCGTTCTTGAAACTCAGGCTTTTAAAGCGGTGCCTGTTGCAGCAACAACTGTGCAACGTCCCTTGCGCTGTCGGCGGCGCTGTAGTCGCCCATTACGCGGGCGGTGGTGATCGCGCCTTCCATCAGAATCAGCAACTGTCTGGCCAGTGCTGTCGGTTGCTCGATGTCCAGTTGCTCGGTCAGCTCAACGGTGTAGTCGAACAACTTCTGTTTGTGCCGTTTGGCGATCAGCCGGATCGGGTCATCCGGATCGCCAACCTCCCCGGCTGTATTGATGAAGACACAGCCGCGAAAGCCTTCTGATTCGAACCAACTCTTGAGCACGGCGAACATATTCAGGATGCGCGCGTGAGGCGTATCGGCCTTGTTGGATTCGGTCCTGAACCACTGCATCCAGCGCACATCCCGGGCATTGAGCGCCGCGGCAGCGATTTCGTCTTTGGTCGCGAAGTGGCGATAAATGCTTTTTCTGGCGACGCCCGAAGTCTTCACCAACAGGTCCATACCCGTGGCATGAATCCCATTCTGATAGATCAGTTGCTCGGCGGTTGCGAGAATTTTTTCGCGGGTATCGTGGGTTTGTGTGCTCATGGCGCTTACGGTAGAACGATCGTTCTACCGCGTCAAGCGGCATCCAAAAACAGCCGTGTACGTCGGTCGGGGCGCATCGATATGCATTCAGCTTTGCCTTACAGGCGAACTTGCGGGGCGAATATCGATCAGTTTCTCTGGGCCTTGATTCCGCCGTCCCTCATGACTGAAAGGAGTGACCTGCGTTTTGTCGAACTTCAAATCTGTCCTGCTGCTGTGTGTGATGCTCTGCTTCGGCAGCTTCACCGTCCAAGCGGCTGATGCGCCTGCGGCCAGTACCGCACAATCAAGCGCACCGGCTGATCCGCCACCGGCCACCGAGCCTGCCAAACCGGAGATTCTGGTCAAGGGAGGATTGCTCGGCGCCATCAGTTCCAGCATCGATAGCGTGCAAGACAAACTGGATCTGAACGGTCACTTGCTCGATTCCTGGCGCTTGCGTGCCGATCGCGCGGCCGACGAGTTGGGCGCCTTGGTCAACAAACCTTCCGCCCGCTCGCCTTGGGCCATCGCCGGAGATTTCCTGATTCTTTCGTTCGTCTGGATCGGCGCATTCCTGATCCTCAACCGGATTGGGGGATTCGTAGCCAAACGTTTGGCCGGCTATCACCTGTTCCAGAAGTACGGCCGTATCCAGGGCGTACTGGATTATGTGCTGCCATTCACCGTGCCGGCCTTGATCTGTCTGCCCCTGACCTTGTATGTCAGTCATTTCATACCGACATCGGTTGGCCGCGCATTAGCGCTGTGCCTGGCGTACTCCACCAGCAGCGGCATATTTTCTACGTCGGTGCTGATGTCACTGGTCATGCTGTTCAACTCCGGACACAAGCGGCCAGCGGTTCGCATCATTCGTGAGTACGCGCCCCATCCGCTGTTCATCGTGGGATTTTTCGCGGCCTTGAGTGATGCACTTACCAGCCCGCAGATCGTCCGGCAACTGGGTGGCAATGTGACCACCAGTGTCGCCGTGTTTACCGGATTGATGGCCTCCACCATGTTCTGCATGGTGGTGATCCGCATGCGTCGGCCGGTGGCGCACCTGATCCGCAATCGCCCGCTGGACGCTCGGCTGGCGCGACCGGCGGTGCAGCAGACGCTGAAGATTTTCTCGAGCCTGTGGCATCTGCCGATTCTGTTGATGATTCTGGTCTCGGCCGTCAACCTGATCGGGGCAGGCGAGGACAGCCAGGAGGCACTGCGCTGTGCCATTCTCACGACGGTGCTGCTGATCGGGGCGGTATTTCTCAGCACCCTGTTCCAGCACATGTTCAAACCTGCCGAAGCTCACAGCTCAAGTGTTTACAAAGAGCGCCTGCTCAGTCTGCTGCATGCGGTGCTGCGCATCGTGCTGGCGGTGGGTTTCATTGAGTTGCTGGGCAGGATCTGGGGCTTTTCGATGTTTGAGTTTGCCCAGCGCAATGCCTTGGGCAAGGTGATCAGCGATTCGCTGAGCAGCATCGGGATGATTTTCCTGGTGACCTGGCTGCTGTGGGTGGTGATGGATACCGCGATTCAGGAGGCTCTGAAACCCCCGACCAACCATCGCTCCTCACGCCAGCCCAGCACTCGGGTAAAGACCATCCTGCCGCTGCTGCGCAACGCGATGAAAATCGTTTTGGTGGTGATTTGTACGATCACCACCATGGCCAATCTCGGGATCAATGTAGCGCCGCTGTTGGCGGGTGCCGGTGTCGTCGGCCTGGCCATCGGTTTTGGTTCGCAGCAGTTGGTACAGGATGTCATCACCGGCCTGTTCATCATTATCGAGGACACGATTTCCATCGGCGATTGGGTGGTGCTCGATTCCGGCCATGCCGGTACGGTGGAAAGCCTGACCATTCGCACGCTGCGTCTGCGTGACGGTAAGGGTTTCGTGCATTCGGTGCCGTTCGGGCAGATCAAGGCGGTGACCAACCAGTCCCGGCAATTTGCCTATGCGTTCTTCTCGTTCCAGTTCACCTACGACTCGGACGTGGATGCGGCAACTTCGCTGATCCGCGAAGCCGGGCAGGCGATCAGTGACGATTTCCTGCTGGCGAGCAAGCTGCAAGGGCCGCTGGAAGTCTTCGGGCTCGATCGCATGGACATGAACGGGATAGTGATCACTGCTCAATTCCGTACATCGTCGGGCGGGCAGTACGCGGTGAGCCGTGCCTTCAATGACAAGCTCAAGCGCCTTGTGGATAAATCCGACAACGTGAGGTTCGCGCAGACTTATCCACAGTTGATCATGAGTCCTCACAACGGGCAGGCGCCGTTTATGGATGAAGGGGAAGCGCAGCAACCGGTTCCTGGAAAGGCAACCCTGGTCAATAAGGATGGGTCGGAAAGCCCGGTTCGAACGTAGGATTTATTGATCGCTTCGGGCATCTGTAGGCGCGAGCCTGCTCGCGAAAGCATGGGTTCAGACACGAAATCGATGACTGACCCAGCGCACTCGCTAGCAAGCCCGCTCTCACAGATTCGATATTGACTACAGGAGGCGGTTATCTGAACAACCGGTCTCGCACCTGCAACATCATCCCGGCATCCAGCTCGCCCCAATACTGGGGTTTGCCCGCCACGATTGCGGCAATGGGTACGCCGTCGCGGTACACCAACCGATTGCCCACCACTGCCGCGACCTTTGCGCCCGGCAGCAAAGTACCCGCCAGATTCAGCGGATCGACACCACTTACCGCGATCAGGCTGCCATCCAGAGGCCGTTTGCGGACCTCTCGCAAAACCGGAATCGCCTCTGGCAAGGCGAATTGCTCACCGGCAAGCCCGGCGATGAATCGCCCGCCACGAATGTCACCTCGCGCCTCCAGGCGATGGAAAGTGCGCAGCAACTCGCGCCAGCTCGGCAACCAGTCCGCTTCACGCTCCAGCAGGCGCCAGAACACCACGCCATAGCGGCGCAGCAATGTCATAGCGATATGCTCCAGCGTATCGCTGTCCAGCCTTCGCGGCGATGTGGTCTCGGCAGGAGGCGCTCGACGCAACAAGGCCCAACGTCCCGCGTCGTCCATTCCTCCGATGAACGCTCCGCGATTGCGCCGGCTGGTATGGGTAGCGCGCTTGCTGGCGGGGGTGATCAGGGCGCGCAGTCCGGCAAAGCTGTCGGCGTTCACCAGGCCTGCGCCGACCAGCTCCTGCAATGCGTTCTCCAGTTCGGCGCGTAGCAGATGGGCTTCGCTCGTCAGTTCATCGAAGAACATCGCGCCTTGTGTCGCCAGCACTTCGTGAACCCGTTGGGCGCGCAAAGACAATTCGGTGGGCGCCGGTTGTTCGGTCAGGCCGCTCCACAGGCGCACCTGCGAGCGGGGTAGCAAAACGATGGGCGTACTGCGTAATGCAGCGCTGCCCACCTTGCTGCGATTAGTCAGACGCATCCACACCACTTTGCCGGACCGGCACAGGTCATCCAGCCAGTTCTGGGAATAATCCTTCAGCCGCGCCGGCAGAATATCGCTGTCCCATGCGCCCGCTGCTGCCGAGAAGCCTTCCAGCTGATCGACGACTTGCGGCAATGCCGCTTTGCCCTGGCTCTGTGTCGAGGCAGACAGATGCTGCCAATCGAATAGAAAACGCATGAAATCCTGCAGGGAGACAGGCTCGATTTCCCGACGCAGGCGCTTGACCGTGTAGCGATGAATGCGCGACAGCAGATGCCGTTCACACCATTGTTCTTCGTTGGCGCCGGGGCTGAAACGCCCGCGCAGCACATAGCCTTCGCTTTCCAGTCGGGCCAATGCCTGTGCGACATCCAGGGGGGCCAGCCCCAGCGGCTGCGCGATGTCCGGCAAGGTCAAAGGCCCAAAGCCGCTTAGGCGGGCGCGGACGATTTCAACCTTGGCCTCGTCTTCGCTCCAGACTTCATCGAAGCCTGGCAACACGACCAGGGGCGGATGCATTTCAGCGGCGGGATAAACCGCCTGCAGGCAGGCCAGACGTTCCAGAGCGATCCACAGCGCCTGCTCGGGCGTGACTTGCAGGCGTGTGGCGCGCCCGGAACGGGCCAGGCTCTCCAGCCACTTCATCCACTCATTTTGGTCACGTGCCTCCGAGCCGCTGACACATCCCAGGCTCATCAGCGCTTCGTGCATTTCATCGATGTTCCGGGGTTGGGGCCAGGCTTCGTCGGCCACCGCAACGATGGCCTCCGCGTCCAGCGCGCCCAGATCGTCGGTCGACTCCGGATCGCTCCAGCGGCGATTAAGCACAGCTTGAGTGCGACGTTCTTCCAGCGGCGCATCGTCAAGGAAGGTGTAAGGTTTTGCGTTGAGAATTTCCGCCGCCAGCGGGGAGGGCGCGGGCAGGTCGCGGGCGATCAGGCGCACCTGGCCGGTTTCCATGCGCCGCAGCAGCGTCAGCCAGCCATCGGCGTCCATGGCTTCATGCAGACAGTCGTCCAGGGTCTGTTCGACCAGCGGGTGCTCCGGGATTTCGCGTTCCCCGACGAGGTTTTCCAGGCAGGCGATCTGATCCGGGAATACCGTCGCGATCAGGTCTTCGCTCTTCATGCGTTGCAGTTGGGGCGCGACCTTCCGCCCGCCCGCGTAGCGTGGCAGGGCCAGCGCGACGCCAGCGTTCCAACGCCAGCGCACGTTGAACAGCGGCGCATCCAGCACTGCTTGAATCAGGATGTGCTCGGCGCTGTTGGAATGCAGGTGACGCCAGACTTCATCCAGCGCAAAGCTGTGGCTGGTGGACAGCGAGAGCACGATAGCGTCTTCACTGGCGGCGGCCTGCAATTCGAAATTGAAGGTGCGACAGAAGCGCTTGCGCAGCGCCAGACCCCAGGCGCGGTTGATGCGACTGCCGAATGGCGTGTGGATCACCAATTGCGTGCCGCCGGACTCATCGAAGAAACGCTCCATGACCAGCGTGTCCTGCGAGGGCAAAGCGCCGAGGGCCGAGCGCGCTCGCGCCAGGTATTCGACCAATTGCTCGGCGCTGTCCAGCCCCAGGCCCAAGGTGGTCATCAGCCAGTCAACGCAGGGCCGCAGATTGCCAGGATGCTCGCCAAGCTGCTGATCGATGTCGGCCTGTAAACGAGCGACCGCAAACGAAAGCTCATCGCTGCGTCCTGGCGCTTCGCCCATCCAAAACGGGATATTTGGCGGGACACCTTGCGCATCCTCGACCCTCACCCGGCCTGATTCGATGCGCAGGATACGATAAGACGTATTGCCTAACTGGAAGACATCACCCGCGAGGCTTTCCACGGCAAAGTCTTCGTTGACCGTGCCGATGTTCAGCGCTTGCGGTTCAAGCACCACGCTGTAATCGGCATTGTCCGGAATCGTGCCACCGCTGGTGACGGCGGTGAGTTTGCTGCCGCGCCGCCCCCGCAGCGTACGGGTCACGGCGTCGCGATGCAGATAAGCCGCGCGCACGCCCTGACGCCCGCTGTAGCCTTCGGCAAGCATGCTCAACAGGGCCTGATAATGGCCTTCGTCGAGTTCGGCGTAGGGCGATGCCTTGCGAAACATCGCCAGCAGCGCCTGTTCTTCCCACTCCTGGCAACTGACCTCGGCAATGATCTGTTGCGCCACGACGTCCAGCGGCGCCTTGGGAATCACCAAGGTGTCGAGCTCGCCGCGGCGTACGCAATCGAGCAATGCGGCGCATTCGATCAGGTCATCACGCGAAATGGCGAATAATCGGCCTTTTGGCGTGCCGCCCACATGGTGGCCGGAGCGACCCACACGCTGCAGGAACGATGCGATGGAACGCGGTGAACTGATCTGACAAACCAGATCGACATCGCCGATGTCGATCCCCAGCTCCAACGAGGCAGTGGCGATCAGCACTTGGAGATCGCCGCGCTTTAGCCGCTGCTCCGCATCCAGCCGCTGTTCCTTGGCCATGCTGCCGTGGTGCGCGGCCACAGCCTCTTTGCCCAAGCGCTCGCTGAGAAAGCGCGCCATGCGCTCGGCCAGACGCCGGGTGTTGACGAAGATCAGCGTGGTGCGGTGTTCGCGCGCCAGTTCCGCGAGACGATCGTAAACCAGTTGCCATACATCATTGGCCATGACCGCTGTCAGCGGCACGGGAGGAACCTCAATGGCCAAGTCCCGCGGTCGGGCATGGCCGATATCGACAATGGCGCAAGGCCGGCAGACCGGGTCACTGCCGACCAGAAAGCGCGACACCCGCTCAATGGGTTTTTGCGTGGCCGAAAGCCCGATGCGCAACAGCGGCGTGTCACACAATGCCTGCAACCGCTCCAGACTCAGCGCCAGATGACTGCCGCGTTTGCCGCCGGCGATGGCGTGGATTTCATCGATGATTACCGTTTGCGTACTCGACAGCATGCGACGACCGGAGTCCGAGCCCAGCAGCACGTACAGTGATTCGGGGGTGGTGACCAAAATGTGCGGCGCGACCTTGCGCATCGCATTGCGCTCTTTCTGCTGCGTGTCACCGGTGCGTACGGCAGTACTGATGCGCAACCCCGGCAGGCCCTGTTGCTCAAGCTGCGCGGTGATCCCTGCCAATGGGTTCTGCAGGTTGATCTGGATATCGTTGGACAGCGCCTTAAGGGGTGAAACATAGACCACGAAGGTCTGATCGGGCAGCTTGCCCTCCATTTCCAGACCCTGGTGCACCAGATCGTCGATCACCGCCAGGAACGCGGTCAGGGTTTTGCCAGAGCCGGTGGGCGCGGCGATCAGCGTGGACTGACGGCGCTTGATCAACGGCCACGCCTGCGCCTGGGCTGCGGTAACGGCCGGGAACGTCTGCTTGAACCAGGCACTGACGGCTGGATGAAAGTCGTCGAGCACTGGCGCGAGAGTTTGGGTAGGGTTCATGAGCCTGTTTATGAGGGTGAACGGTAAGGGATGCAAGGGCCGGTGATCGGCGGTGGTCTCAAGGGCGGGTTATTGGGCCAAACGCATACAACGTGTTATGTTTGCGACCGTTTTTCACCTATTTTTTCAATTGAATTCCAAGACCGAGCCTGCTGACTCTATGCGAATGCGCCTTATGTTGTTGGGCGGCGGGAATGCCCTTGGGCAGGCGTTGATCCGTCTGGGTGCCGAGGAGGACATTGGCTTCCTCGCACCGCGTCCACCGCAAGACGGGTGGGATGCGGCAAGCCTGACGCAACTGCTCGATGACACCCGCCCCGACGCCTTGATCAACCTTGCGTACTACTTCGACTGGTTTCAGGCACAGCGTGTGAGCGCTGAACGACTGGACTCCCAGGAACGCTCCGTCGAGCGTCTGGCCGAACTGTGCCAGCACCACAATATCGTTCTGGTTCAACCTTCCAGCTATCGCGTATTCGATGGCTCGCGGGCAACTGCCTACAGCGAGAAGGACGAACCCGTGCCCATGGGCTCTCGTGGTCAGGCGCTTTGGCGCATCGAACAGAGTGTGCGCGCCGCTTGCCCGCAACATGTGCTGTTGCGTTTCGGCTGGCTACTCGATGACAGCGCCGACGGTGTGCTAGGACGATTCCTGACCCGCGCAGAGACCACCAACGAATTGCTCCTGGCCGATGACCGTCGGGGCAATCCGACCCCCGTGGATGACGCCGCGCGGGTGATTATTTCAGTGCTCAAGCAGCTCGATTGTGCGGCGCCATTGTGGGGCACCTATCACTACGCAGGTCACGAGGCCACCACGCCGCTGGCGCTGGGCCAGGCGGTCCTCACGGAGGCGCGTCTGGCGCGCACCCTGGCCATCGAAGCGCCGACCGCGCAAGCGCACGCCGCCAGCCCCGATGCCGCCGAAGAGCCGCAAAACGCCGTGTTGGCCTGCAAGAAAATCCTCCATACCTTTGGTATCAAGCCCCGCGCATGGCGTGCCGGTTTGCCCAGCCTACTGGATCGCTATTACCGTCATGTCTGAAGCTCCTGTTCTCATCACCGGCGGCGCCGGTTTCATCGGTTCGCATCTGGTTGATGCGCTGCTTGCTAAAGGCTACGCAGTGCGCGTGCTCGATGACCTGTCTGCCGGTAAGCGCAGCAACCTGCCGCTGGACAATCCTCGGGTCGAACTGATTGTGGGTGATGTGGCCGATGCGGCATTGGTGGCGCGGACTGCGTTGGGGTGCCAGGCGGTGGCGCATCTGGCGGCCGTGGCCTCGGTGCAAGCCTCGGTGGATGACCCGGTCAAAACCCACCAGAGTAACTTCATCGGCACCTTGAATGTCTGCGAGGCCATGCGCCACGCCGGCATCAAGCGCGTGGTGTTCGCCTCCAGTGCCGCGGTGTACGGCAACAATGGCGAAGGTGAAGCCATTACCGAGGACACGCCCAAAGCGCCGCTGACGCCCTACGCGTCGGATAAACTGGCCAGTGAGCACTATCTGGACTTCTACCGCCGCCAGCATGGCCTGGAGCCGGTGATATTTCGCTTCTTCAACATTTTTGGGCCTCGTCAGGATCCTTCTTCGCCGTATTCCGGGGTGATCAGCATTTTCGCCGAACGTGCCGAGAAGGGCCTGCCGATTTGCGTGTTTGGCGATGGCGAGCAAACCCGGGATTTCTTTTACGTCGAAGATTTGGTCGATCTTGTCATGCAGGGATTCGAACTGCCCGTCGTCGAGGAGGGCGCGGTCAATGTTGGCCTGAACGCCACCACATCGTTGAATGAGTTGTTGGCAGCATTTGGCCGAGTGGTGGGAAGTGTGCCGCCGGTGACGTATCTGCCGGCGCGCTCGGGGGACATCAAGCATTCCCGTGCTGACAATCAGCGTTTGCTCACACGCTTCAAGGTGCCGGAGCCGACGCCCTTGGCCGTGGGCCTGGCGCGCCTGATGGGACGCTGAAACAAATTAATGGGCCCGACGCTGATCCCCTGGACCTCCCTTTTAGCGCCTCTTATCGACTGTCCGGCAACTGGGTGGCTTCCCCCGAATTGACAGTGGAAAGCAGCACCCCTGATTGTCGAGCGCTCTGGCTTCGGGCTGCCCGCCGCGCATGGGCTGAACTTCCCAAAGAGCCACAATGCCGCGCCTGAAAGGGACGCGGCAAGATCGTTGCAGCACACCTTGATCAACCGATGACCCATGGTTATCGACGCGGCTCTGGCTTTTACAAACCAGAAAGCCCGACATGCGTCGGGCTTTTGATGTTCACGCCACAGTGATCTGGCGTTGCGCCAGCTGCTGTTCGTTCAGGCTTTTAGAACTTGTAGCCAACGCCGACCATGTATACCCAAGGATCGATATCCACATCCACCTTGGTCTTGCCGACGCTCAGTGCCGACGGGCCGTCGACGCTGGCCTTGGTATCGATATCGACGTACCAGACCGAGGCGTTGAGCATGATGCGATCGGTCAGCATGTAGTCCATGCCAACCTGGCCGGCCAGACCGACTGAGTCCTTGAGCTTCAGGTTGCTGAAGCCCTGGTCCTTGCGCTCGCCGCTCAGGTCAGTGTCAAAGAACTTGGTGTAGTTCAGGCCGACACCGGCATAAGGCTGGAACTTCGACGAGGCGTCCATCGGGTAGTACTGCAGCGACAGGGTCGGCGGCAGCTGTTTGACGTCTGCGAGTTTGCCGTCGAGCCCTGGGCCAAGGCCCTTGACGCCGATGGTGTGGCTGAAAGGCGTGGCGGCCAGCAGTTCCAGGCCGACGTGATCGGTCAGCATGTAGGCGAAGGTCAGGCCCAATTGTGTCGAGTTGTCGGCAGTGGCTTTGGTGCCGGACACCTTGGTCCCGTCGAGCTTGATATTGCCGCTGTCTTCGTTGGGGTTCACCCGCGCCGCGCCTGCGCGCACGATAATGTCGCCAGCCGTGTGGGCTTGAGCGGCAATCGGTGTGCAGAGGGCCAGCGCAACGAGAGATGCACCAAGCAGGGACTTGTTCATGGAGGGCTCCGAAAGGGCGTTTAAAAGTGATGCCCTATGTTACGAAGCGTCTGGAACCAGGGTTTTGACTTGGCTCAATGAAAAGTCGATCAGATGGAGGTCTTTGGAACTTTGTCGACCGCAAGCTCGTCCCGATCCCGGTTGTGGCCGGACCATACGCATGATCGATCAACAGGCCTGTCGCCCTGCTGCTGCAGATCGGACATCCGATCCAGACGCTTGGCTACTGATCCGGTAGCTCATAGACCAGAATCTTGTCCGCCTCCATCTGATACCCGGCGTCGGCCAGTTCGCTGGTGCTGGATTTGACCTGCATCGGCCCTTCGATCCAGTACGGCTGGTACAACTCGTCCACCTTCACCCCAAGCCCGCTGGTGACGTGGACGATCTGGTTCGGCGGCGGAGGCGGCACGTGGATACACGCGCCGAAATACGGCACCAGCAAAAACTCGGTCACGCGGCCTTCTTCACTGACCTCCAGCGGGACGATATAGCCCGGCAGGCGCACCCTCTCACCGTCCAGGGATTTCACCACCGGAGCGTCAGGCGCCAGTTGATGGGCGGCAGGCGCCGATTCCACCGATAAAGCGTCGGCCATGTTCGACAGATCGTGGATAGGCGCGGTGATCAGCTTTACCGGCGGCGCGTCCGGCGGGATCATTTCCTGCCACGTCAGCACCCGTAAGTCCTGCCCCCAGGCGCTGGACGCAATCAGCAGGGACAGCATTACCCACAACCTGCGCATCACAACGCCCTCATAAGCGAATCGACAGACCATCGGCCAGCGACTGGCGATAGGCCCGCCAGGCAGGCACGACGCCCATCAGCAGCGCTGCGCAAAGAATGCCGCCGAGCAGCGTCCATTCGTAAGCGCTGGGCAGTGACAGTGGCAGGTACAGACCGTAATTGGCCTGCACGTAACCCTGCGCGGCAGCGATGCCGATGTACAGCAGCGCCAGACCGCTGACCGTACCCGCAAGCGCCAGGGCAAATGCTTCAAGGATCAGCAGGCTCGCAACATGCCAGGGCCGTGCGCCGACCGAACGCAGAATGGCCATTTCCCGACGCCGTTCGTTGAGGCTGGTGAGAATCGCGGTGAGCATGCCGATCAACCCTGTCAGTACCACGAACAGCGAAATCACCAACAGCGCGTTTTCCGCCGTGCCCATCAGGCTCCACAGCTCCTGCAAGGCCACTCCCGGAAGGATTGCCAGCATCGGCTCGCCGCGGAACTCGTTGATTTCGCGCTGCAAGGCGAACGTGGAAATCTTGCTATTCAACCCGAGCATGAAGGCCGTGATGGCGGTAGGCGTCAGGTCCATGTTGCGCGCCTGATCGGCGCTGATACGTCCGTCGCCCCAGGCCGGCACGCCGTTGTGCCAGTCGATATGAATCGCTTCCATGCCGCCGAGGCTGATATGCAGCGTGCGGTCTACCGGAGTGCCCGTGCGCTTGAGAATACCCACTACGGTAAATGGCTTGTCGTCGTGCTTGACCAGGCTCACCACGGCCACGCCATGGGCCAGCACCAGCTTGTCGCCGAGCTTGTAATGCAGGGCGTCGGCGACTTCGGCACCGAGTACCACTTCGAAAGGATCGCTAGCGAACGGGCGCCCATCGGCCAGCTCCAGATGCTGCTGGCGCCCGTACTGATAGTGCTCGAAATAGGCTTCGCTGGTGCCCATCACCCGATAGCCGCGATGGCTGTCGCCTAGGGAAATCGGAATCGCCCACTTCACCTGCTTGCTGCTGGCGAAGTGTTCGAAACTGTCCCAGCGGATATTGTTGGTGGCATTGCCGATGCGAAACACCGAGTACAGCAGCAGATTGACCGAGCCGGAGCGGGCGCCGACGATCAGGTCAGTGCCACTGATGGTGCTGGCAAAGCTGGCGCGGGCTTCGGTACGTACCCGCTCCACGGCCAGTAGCAGGCAGACAGACAGCGCGATGGCGAAGGCCGTGAGAAAGGCGGTAAAGCGGCGGTTAGCGAGACTGGCCAGTGCCAGGCGAAGAAGATACATGTCAAGCCTCGGTGGCGACGGCGGCGCGATTGAGTTCGGCCAGTGACAGGTTGCGGTCGAACCACGGCGCCAGGCTCTGATCATGGCTGACGAACAACAGGCTGGAGCCGGCCTCGCGACATTCGGCAAACAAGAGCTGAATGAAGGCTTCCCGGGCGTCGGCATCCAGCGCCGAGGTCGGTTCGTCGGCGATCACCAGCTCAGGTTGACCGATCAGTGCGCGAGCGGCGGCGACGCGCTGTTGCTGGCCGATGGAAAGCGCATCGGCGCGGCGGTCGAGCAATGTCGCATCTTTCAAACCCAGGTGCGCGAGCAAGGTAGCAGCGGCTTGGTTGACGCTGCCGTGACGCTGCGTCGCCCGTTGAGCACGCAGCTTCGAAAAGTGGCAGGGCAGTTCTACGTTTTCCCGCACGCAGAGGAACGGCAGCAGATTGAATTGCTGAAAGATGTAGCCGGTGTGATCGACGCGAAAGCGGTCGCGGGCACCGGCAGAGAGCTGTGCCAGCTCCTGACCGAGCAGACGGATGCTGCCACGATCGGGCTTTTGCACACCGCCAAGCAAGCCCAGCAGCGTGGTTTTGCCGCTGCCACTCGGGCCCTTGAGGAACAAGGTTTCGCCAGGCTCGAGGCGAAATGCCGGAATGTCCAATAACGGCGCGTGGCCCGGCCAGGTGAAGCCGAGGTCGGACAGCTCGATGAGTGCTTGAGTCATGGCCTGAGTCATTTCTAAAAAGTGAACGACCGGAAAAGTCCGGTCGTGCGTGCAGAGGTGGTGCTTAGAACTTGACTAAAGGGTTGCTCGGCCGCAGCTCGGCGCCCAGTTGGCGTTTCTGTGTCACCAGCTGTACCTCAATGGTCTGGAAAGCAGGGAAGCTTTTGAACAGTTGGGTCAGGTCCAGCTTGTTCAGTACGGCCGGCACGGCACAGGTCAACTGATAATGACCTTTGATATCGCTGTGTTCATGCGCGTCGGCATCGCCGTCAACATGGCCATGACCTTCGGCCTTGTCGCCGAACAGCGGGCCTTCCAGCGTCTGCTTGATCACCGTGCACTCGGCCGCTTCAGGAATGCTGAACAGGCCGTGGGGTTTGAGCAGGCTTTCCCGCGCGAGGGCCAGCGTCGCCTTGTCTGCGTCGGAGGTGGCGGGGTGTTCGAAGCCGACGACGTTCATGGCCGGGGTGTCCAGCTCCAGCTCCAGCGTGCGGCCTTCCAGCGCCATGTCCAGACGCGCTGCACCATGCACATGCGCGCCCAGGCTGCCGTGCCCATGATCGTGGTCATGCGCATCTGCGGCGCAGGCGATGGCAAAAGGAAGCAGCGCGAGAGGCAGGGCGAGTAGCAAACGGCGCATGAGGAAGGGCTCCAGGAAAGGGTCTAAAATTGTTATGTGATCTTATAACAGTACGTTACGCGGTTTCTTAACTTTTTTGTTTGTGGGTCGCGTGCTGTGGGACCATGCCACATCGCCAATCAGAGGAAACACATCATGCTGCGAATCCGTGGAACCGTTGGCGACCTGCCGGTGGATCTGACTGTGGAGATGGACGACAGCGATTGGGCAAAGCTGGGCGCGCAATTCGGGACCCCAATGCAAGACAGCAATCCGCACAGTACCGCGCCGGTCAAACCGTTGGCCACTCGCAACGATGCCGTCTGGGACATCGCTCAGGAGCTGCTGCGCAAGGCCGGGCACATGAGCGGCCCTGATCTGCTCGGACAGCTGGAAGGGCTGGCGGGGAGTACAGCGGCAGGCAAGCGCCTGATGGTGCGCATGCGTCACAGCGCCAACGTCAGAGTCGAAAGCCAAGGCGATGCGCCTGAGTATCACTGGGTGGAATGATTGTTTTCAGGACAGAACACACTCTCCTATGGGAGCCAATTCATTCGCGATGCATTCCAGACGACGCATTGTATCGGCTGCGCGATTTTTCGCGAATGGACTCGCTCCCACAGAGGGAGGAGGGGCAGTCTGCTGAGTCGCGACGTCAGTACAATGCCGCGAACAGCTTGCGGCGATAGGTCGTCACCAGCGGGTGATCGTTGCCCAGCAGGTCGAACACCTGCAGCAGCGTTTTGTGCGGCTGACCTTCGTTGTAGCTGCGGTTGCGGATGAACAGTTTGAGCAGGCCCTCCAGCGCAGCGTCGTATTGCTGACGGGACAGTTGCTGAATCGCCAGTTGATGGGCCGCTTCGTCGTCCTGCGGGTTTTGCGCCAGACGGGCCTTGAGGTCGGCGACATCCGGTAGCGCAGCCGCCTCTGCAAGGAAGGTCAACTGGGCTTTGGCGCCTGCCAGCGCCGCTTTATGATCATCGCCTTTAACCGCATCCAGCACGCTGCGGGCTTCAGTCAATTCACCACGCTCTGCCAGGCAACGCGCATACAGAATCAGTGCCGCTGCGTTGGTGTTGTCCTCGCTCAGAATGGTCTGCAGAACAGCTTGCGCTTCGGCGAAGTGGCTCTCGGCAAACATCGCCTGGGCCGTTTGCAAGGGATCGGCCGCAGCCGGAGGCGGCAGCTTCACATGCGGCTCAAGCAGTTTGCGGATTTCGGACTCCGGTTGCGCCCCGGCGAAACCATCGACGGGCTGGCCGTCCTTGAACAGCACCACGGTTGGCAGGCTGCGAATGCCGAAGCGCCCGACGATGTCCTGCTCGGCGTCACAATCGACCTTGGCCAACAGCAACTCGCCCTGATAACTCTCGGCTATCTGCTGCAGCAGTGGCATCAGCACCTTGCACGGCGCGCACCACTCGGCCCAGAAATCTACCAGCACGGGTTTGTGAAACGAATTCTCGATGACCAACTGATCGAACGTGGCAGTGGTCGCATCGAAGATGTACGGCGTGTCCTGGCTCATCGCAACTCTCGAAAAAAGACTCATTGGCGGCAACTATAAAGGGCCGGGGGCATTGTCGGAAGCGGGGCGCGAGATCTGCACGCAAATGGATGATGCGCATGGTTGCTTCTGATTCTGGCCGCAGGCCCTGAGAGCAAAGCGGAGTTCCACCGCCTGCGGTCAGAAGCAGTGCCTGTCGTGATCATCGCACTGCGTGATAAAGGCTCACTCGCCGAAACTCCCACGGCTCGGCCAGATCCGGCAGGGTCAGTGCTTCAACAATGCCCAATCGCTGATAAGCAGGATGCTGAAAATCCCGCACCCGCGAATCGGCCACCAGTGCCGCCTTGCCGCGAGTCAAAAACTGATCGAGCAACGGCAGGTTGGCGCGGTCATAGAGCACGTCTGCCACCAAAATCAGATCGAAGCGGTCTGCCTCGGCAAAGAAATCCGCACAATAGCCGAGCGTCACCCCGTTGAGCTGTGCATTCGCCTTACAGGACTCAATCGCCAGCGGATCAAGGTCGCACGCCACGACCTCCAGCGCGCCGGCCTTCATTGCCGCAATGCCCGCCACACCCGATCCAGCGCCAAAGTCCAGCACGCGCTTGCCTTGGACCCACTGCGGCTGCGCGGCAAAAAACCGCGCCAGTGCCAGCCCACTGGCCCAGCAGAAACTCCAGTAGGGGGGCTCGTGCAAAATGCGGCGGGTTTCTTGCGCGTTGAACGCGCGATCCATGTTCAGCGCGTCGATTAACCACAGCTTCAGATCAGTACCCGGCAGCGGCTCGGCGACCAGACGAGCATCGCCCAATAGCTCGCTCAACGCGGCTTGCAGCTGAGGCGGTGGTGTCATGGCATCTTGAAAAGTTGCAGTTGGCCCAGCGATTGGGTTTCAGGTTTGGAGATCAGTACCGATGGCAGATGCAGAATCAACTGTCCGGACTGACTGGCACGTCCGCGCAACTCTACCCTGGCGCCTATGGGGAAGGCCTCGGGGTTGAAGCGCAACTGGAACGGCAACGATTGATTATTGCCCGTGAGCTTGGTGCTGCTCAGCAGCTTCTGCGGACGATTGCGATCATCAATGACCAGCAGCGCCAATTCGACTTCAGCCCCCGCCGGGATGCCAAGCAGCTGACCGCTTATCTGCCGCTGGTAGGGCAGCAGTGGACCGGGGCCCTCGGGCAGCTTGATCGCGTTGGGCGCAGGCTTGGCAGGGGCTGCAGATTTGGGCGGCTCTGTGGAGCTACAGGCGGCGAGCAAACCGAGCAGGCTGATGACAGCAAGCGAACGTAGCGACATGAACAGCTCCAGCAAATCAGGAAGACGGGTGGGATGACGCAGTATCGCCGAGGGCGACGGATTTGGCTGCACCGGGTGCGCGTCTATATACCTCAAAGCCCGAGACTTGTCTTGCGGGCGGGATGCGCTACCATGGCCCTCCCTTTTTTTGTTGCCTGCCACCATGCACTGTCCCTTTTGCGGTGCCAACGACACCAAAGTCATTGACTCGCGCCTTGTCGCCGAAGGCGATCAAGTTCGCCGCCGTCGTGAATGCGTTGCCTGCGGCGAGCGGTTTACCACCTTCGAAACCGCCGAACTGGTTCTGCCCCGGCTGATCAAGCAGGACGGCAGCCGTCAGCCGTTCGATGAAGAAAAGCTGCGCGCCGGTATGCAACGCGCGCTGGAGAAACGTCCGGTCAGCGTTGAAAGGCTGGAAGCGGCGCTGGCGCACATCAAGAGCAAGCTGCGAGCGACCGGCGAGCGCGAGGTCAAGTCCTTGATCGTCGGCGAGCTGGTGATGGGCGAGCTGCAGAAACTCGACGAAGTGGCGTACATCCGCTTTGCTTCGGTGTATCGCCGGTTCCAGGACCTCAACGAATTTCGCGAAGAAATCGACCGACTGGCCCGCGAGCCGGTTAAAGAGTGAGCATGTTCACCACAGAGCAAAATGTGCTCGACGCCTTTTATATGGCGCGGGCGCTAGAGCTGGCGCGTAAGGGTGTCTACTCCACACACCCCAACCCTCGGGTCGGCTGCGTGATCGTGCGCGAGGGCGAAGTGGTGGGCGAGGGCTGGCACGTGCGCGCAGGCGAACCTCATGCCGAAGTCCATGCGCTGCGTCAGGCCGGCGAAAAAGCCAAAGGCGCCACGGCGTATGTGACGCTTGAGCCCTGCAGTCATCACGGGCGAACCCCCCCATGTGCCGACGCGCTGGTCAATGCCGGGGTCGGTCGCGTGGTCGCGGCGATGCAAGACCCCAATCCCGATGTCGCCGGGCGTGGCCTGCTGCGACTGATGAATGCCGGCATCGCCGTGCAGAGCGGCGTTCTGGAAAGCGAGGCGCGGGCGATCAACAAGGGTTTTCTCAAACGTATGGAACATGGCCTGCCGTATGTGCGGGTCAAGCTGGCGATGAGCCTCGACGGTCGCACGGCGATGGCCAGTGGCGAGAGCAAATGGATTACCGGCCCCCAAGCGCGATCGGCGGTCCAGCGTTTGCGGGCGCAATCGAGTGCGGTGCTGACTGGCGCCGACACCATTTTGGCTGATGATGCCCGTCTGACGGTGCGCCCCGATGAACTGGGCCTGGACGCGGAACTGACCGCGCTGGCCGTGACGCGTACGCCGTTGCGCGTGCTGGTCGATGGTCGCCTGCGTGTGCCTCTGGATGCGCCATTTTTCAGGGCTGGTAATGCATTGGTTGCGACCTGCGCGGCGGCGTCCGCCCGCGAGCGTTATCAGGCGCAGGGGCACGAATTGCTAGCGCTGCCCAGCAGCGGCGGGCATGTCGACCTGCGCAAACTGTTGGCCGAGCTGGCAACACGCGGCGTAAACGATGTTCTGGTCGAAGCCGGCCCCAAGCTTGCCGGTGCGTTCACCCGCCAGGCGCTGGTCGATGAATTCCAGATATTCGTGGCAGGCAAGTTCATGGGTTCATCCGCGCGTCCGTTGCTGGAGTTGCCGCTGGCGCAGATGAGCGAGGCACTGGCGTTGAAAATCATCGACATGCGCGCCGTGGGCAGTGACTGGCGAGTCACTGCAGTACCTGCCCTCGACCCGAGCGTATAATTCCGGCTTTCGCTTTTAGCGCTGGCCTTGTTCTCCCGGAGGACCCATGTTTACCGGCATTATCGAATCCATTGGCAGCATCCGCGCCCTGACCCCTAAAGGTGGCGACGTCCGCGTTTATGTAGAGACCGGCAAACTTGACCTTTCCGACGTCAAGCTCGGCGATAGCATTGCGGTCAACGGCGTGTGTCTGACCGCCGTCGAACTGCCTGGCGACGGTTTCTGGGCTGATGTGAGCCGCGAAACCCTGGACGTCACCGCGTTCGTCGATCTGAAGACCGGCAGCCGCGTGAATCTGGAAAAGGCCCTGACCCCGACCACTCGCCTGGGGGGGCATCTGGTCAGCGGTCACGTCGACGGCGTCGGCGAAGTGCTGTCCCGTGAAGAAAACGCGCGTGCGATCCAGTTCCGCATGCGCGCCCCTCGGGAGCTGGCCAGGTACATCTCGCATAAAGGCTCGATCACGGTCGACGGCACCAGTCTGACCGTGAATGCCGTCAACGGCGCCGAGTTTGAACTGACCATCGTGCCGCACACGCTGGCCGAGACCATCATGGGCGACTATCGCCCGGGCCGTAAGATCAATCTGGAAGTGGACCTGCTGGCGCGTTACCTGGAGCGTCTGCTGCTCGGTGACAAGGCTGCCGATCCGACTCCGGCACAGGGTGGCAACATCAGCGAAAGCTTTCTGGCCGCCAACGGCTACCTCAAATCCTGAATCGAAGGGGGTGCCGAGTGGCGCTCAATAGCATCGAAGAACTGGTTGAAGACATTCGCCAAGGCAAGATGGTTATCCTCATGGATGACGAAGATCGCGAAAATGAAGGCGATCTGATCATGGCCTCCGAGTGCGTCAGGGCCGAGCACATCAACTTCATGGCGCGTTATGCCCGTGGGTTGATCTGCATGCCCATGACCCGCGAGCGCTGCGAAACCCTGAAACTGCCACTCATGGCGCCGCGCAACGGCTCGGGTTTCGGCACCAAGTTCACTGTTTCCATCGAAGCCGCTGAAGGCGTGACCACCGGGATTTCCGCTGCCGACCGCGCGCGTACCGTGCAGGCCGCTGCTGGCAAGGACGCCAAGGCCGATGACATCGTCAGCCCTGGCCACATCTTCCCGCTGATGGCCCAGGCAGGCGGCACCTTATCCCGCGCAGGCCACACCGAAGCGGCGTGCGATCTGGCGCGCATGGCGGGCTTCGAGCCTACGGGTGTGATCTGTGAGGTAATGAACGACGACGGCACCATGTCCCGTCGCGCAGAACTCGAGGCGTTTGCTGCTGAACACAACATAAAGATTGGCACCATTGCCGACCTGATCCATTACCGAATGATCCACGAGCGTACCGTTCAGCGGATTGCCGAGCAGCCGCTGGATACCGAACAAGGCCAGTTCAACCTGGTGACCTTCCGCGATTCGGTCGAAGGCGACGTTCACCTGGCCCTGACCCTGGGCAAGATCTGCGCAGAAGAGCCAACCTTGGTTCGCGTGCATAACATGGACCCGCTGCGCGACCTGCTGTTGGTCAAACAGCCGGGCCGCTGGAGCCTGCGCGCCGCCATGACTGCGGTGGCAGAGGCGGGCAGTGGCGTGGTTCTGCTGCTCGGTCACCCCCTCGATGGCGACGCCGTCCTGGCCCATGTCCGGGAAACCGCAGGTGCTGCGCCGGTGAAGGTGCCGACCACTTACAGCACCGTCGGTGCCGGTTCGCAGATCCTTCGCGACCTGGGCGTACGAAAAATGCGCCTGATGAGTTCGCCAATGAAGTTCAACGCGATATCCGGTTTCGATCTGGAAGTTGTAGAATACGTGCCCTCCGAATAAAGACCGGCAGTCGATAGACCGTGCAAGCACCGATGCTTCCACGGTTTTTGTCCCTGCGGTCGCCGATTCGTGGCCTAAAATCCCTGCAAGCGCGCGCCTGATGCGCGCTTGCATGCTCTTTAATACGAGAACACGAGACTCAGCCGAATGACCCTGAAGACCATCGAAGGTACCTTCATCGCCCCCCAAGGTCGCTATGCCCTGGTGGTTGGCCGCTTCAACAGCTTCGTCGTCGAAAGCCTGGTGAGCGGTGCCGTTGATGCCCTGGTTCGCCATGGCGTGAGCGAAAGCGATATCACCATCATCCGCGCGCCGGGCGCGTTCGAAATCCCCCTGGTCGTGCAGAAGGTCGCTCAACGCAGCGAGTTCGCCGCGATCATTGCTTTGGGCGCAGTCATTCGTGGCGGCACCCCGCACTTCGAATACGTGGCTGGCGAGTGCACCAAGGGCCTGTCTCAGGTCTCCATGGAGTTCGGTGTGCCGGTTGCCTTCGGCGTGCTGACCGTTGACTCCATCGAACAAGCCATCGAGCGTTCCGGCACCAAGGCCGGTAACAAAGGAGCAGAAGCTGCCCTGTCCGCCATCGAGATGGTCAGCCTGTTGGCGCAGTTGGAGGCCAAGTGATTAACGACGATAGCGATCAGTTCAACCCGCGCGACCCTCGCCCGGCCGACGCTGGCAAGCCCTCAAAGAGTGAAAAACGCCGCGCTGCCCGCAAGCTCGCCATGCAGGCGCTCTATCAGTGGTACATGGCTAAGCAGTCGTTGAATGAAATCGAAGCGCAGTTTCGGGTCGACAACGACTTCAGTGATGTCGATGCGGCCTACTTCCGTGAAATCCTGCACGGGGTCCCGGCCAAGAAGGTCGAGATCGACGCGGCGCTGACACCTTGCCTGGACATCACCATCGAAGCGTTGGACCCGGTTGAACTGGCCGTACTGCGGCTGTCGACCTGGGAACTGATCGATCGCATTGACGTGCCGTACCGTGTGGTGATCAACGAAGGCATCGAGCTGGCGAAAGTCTACGGCTCCACCGACGGTCACAAGTTCGTCAACGGCGTGCTCGACAAGCTGGCTCCGCGTCTGCGCGAAGTCGAAGTCAAGGCTCACAAGCGCTAAGGCGTCTGGGCCTCCAGATCCTCCAGCGTTGATGCCATGGGCGAGTTCGAGCTGATCCGCAATTACTTTGCCGCTGCGCCGTGTGCGCAGCCAGGCATGGGCGTCGCATTGGGGATCGGCGACGACTGCGCCCTGTTGTCGATGAACCCCGGCGAACAGCTGGCAATCTCCACCGACACACTGGTCGCCGGGGTGCATTTCCCCGAGGTCTGTGATCCCTTCCTGCTGGGCCAGCGTGCCCTCGGCGTCTCTGCCAGTGATCTGGCAGCCATGGGCGCAAGTCCCCTCGCATTCACCCTTGCCCTGACCTTGCCGGAGGTTTGCGCCGATTGGCTCCAGGCATTCGCCCGCGGTTTGAACCAGATGGCCCAAGGCTGCTCCATGCGCCTGATTGGCGGCGACACCACGCGCGGCCCTTTGAGCCTGACCGTGACGGTTTTCGGTACGGTCCCGACGGGGCAGGCGCTGACCCGTAGCGGCGCCCGGCCGGGGGATCTGCTGTGTGTCGGGGGCGCCTTGGGTGACGGCGCTGGCGCGCTGCCGTTGGTGTTGAACCAGCGCAGCACCGAGGCGTCTACCACACAGGCGTTGCTGGCGCGCTACTGGTCGCCGCAACCTCAGTTGGCCCTGGGGCAGGCGTTGCGCGGCAAGGCGACATCGGCGCTGGACATCTCCGACGGGCTGCTCGCCGATTGCGGACACATCGCGTCGGCTTCCGGCGTACGCTTGTTGGTAGAGCGTGACAAGGTACCAATGTCTGACGCGCTGCTGGCATTTTTCAACGCCGACGAAGCGCTCAATGCCGCGCTCAGCGGCGGCGACGACTACAGACTCGCGTTCACGCTCCCGGCATCATTGCTGGCTGACCTGGTTGCCGCTGGCTGGCCGATTTTTGTGATCGGTCGGGTGGTCGAAGGGCAGGGCGTGGGATTAATCGACGATCGAGGGCAGGACGTCACTCCGTTGACTCGGGGTTATCAACATTTTCGGGAGACACGGTGACAGATCATCCTAATCAAGTCCCGGCGGAAAACGTTCCGCCATCGGTGTGGACCAACCCCTGGCACTTTCTGGCCTTTGGTTTTGGTTCAGGTACCTTGCCCAAGGCGCCAGGTACCTGGGGCTCCATGGTGGCCGTGCCGTTCATCCCGCTATGGCAGATGCTTCCTGACTGGGGTTACTGGCTGATGCTGGGCGTCACCATGCTGTTCGGCTTCTGGCTGTGTGGCAAGGTGGCCGACGATTTGCGTGTGCACGATCACGAAGGCATCGTATGGGACGAAATGGTCGGCATGTGGATCACCCTATGGCTGGTGCCCGAGGGCTGGGTCTGGCTGCTGGTGGGTTTCCTGATGTTCCGCTTCTTCGACATCCTCAAGCCTTGGCCTATCCACTGGATCGACAAGCACGTGCACGGCGGCGTCGGCATCATGCTGGACGACGTTCTGGCCGGGGTTTTCGCCTGGTTGGCGATGCAGGGTCTG
This sequence comes from Pseudomonas sp. UBA5706, assembly GCF_002419965.1. GTDB lineage: Bacteria > Pseudomonadota > Gammaproteobacteria > Pseudomonadales > Pseudomonadaceae > Aquipseudomonas. The sequence continues at coordinate 32,277 of NZ_DIHC01000029.1, read as the reverse complement.
GTCTGGGTGTGGGGCGTCATATAGGAAACGACTCATGGGTCGGGCGGGGATGAAATGGCTGTCAGGCCTATCGTGGCTGGCGATGGGACTGGCGATGGCCGTGATCCCGGTGCGGGCCGACTCCCAGCCTGACAGGCCTGACGATATCGTGCTCGTCAGCGAGCAGTGGAACGGTTATACCGAGGCCGACGGTACCGGCTTGGGGTGGGACCTGATGCGCGAGCTGTTCGAACCTGCCGGAGTGCAGGTCCAGGCGCGCGTCGAGCCATACACCCGAGCCGTCGGCCTGGTGCAACGTGGCGAAGCTGACGCCTGGGTGGGTGCCTACAAGAATGAAGTCGAAGGCACGCTGTATCCGCAATGGCATTACGATGTCGATGAAATCTACGCGCTGAGCCTGGCCTCCGAGCCCACTCCCACCTTGCATACCTTGGGCAGCTATCGCCTGGCTTGGGTTCGAGGGTATGAGTTTGAGCATTACCTGCCCGATATCGTGCACTTCAATGAAGTCGCTCGGCGTGAGCCTATCCTGAATATGCTCGACCACAGCCGTGCAGACCTCTACATCGATGCAAAACCGGAAATCAGCTTCATACTCCAGCAAACCAAGGAGCCGGAGCGTTTTCGCACGACATATCTTGCGGCGATTCCGTTGTACCTAAGCTTTGCCAATACTGCGAGGGGCCGCTCTCTGCGCATTCTGTTTGACCGACGCATGGCGCAACTGGTGCGTTCCGGCAAGCTGCGGCCTATCTTCGCCCGCTGGAAGCAACCTTACCCGTTTGATCTCATCGACATTCCTGTCAAGACAGGAATGAGGCAATGATCGAACGTGCTGATCTCAATGCCCGACAATTCAGCCTAAGCGTCTGCCGGAGCCTGCTGTTACAATGTCACCTTTCGCATTTTCAGCCCTCATACTGATCAGGAGCACACGGTGCCCGTCGTATTTGTCGCGGCTTCCAAGCTGCCTACCACTTTTGCCACTTTCACCATGAACGGCTTCCTGGAGCAGGAAACGGGTCGTGAACACGTCGTTCTCAGTCTTGGCGATGTAGCCGATGGCGCCCCGGTTCTGGGCCGCGTGCATTCCGAATGCCTGACCGGCGACGCTCTGTTCAGCCAGCGTTGCGATTGCGGTTCTCAGCTCGAAGCTGCCCTGCGAGCGATTGCGTCCGAAGGCCGGGGTGTTCTGCTGTACCTGCGCCAGGAAGGGCGCGGCATTGGCTTGATGAACAAGATCCGGGCGTATGAGCTGCAGGACGGCGGGGCGGACACCGTTGAAGCCAACGAACGCCTGGGGTTTGCCGCCGATCAACGCGAATATGCGATCTGCCTGCCCATGCTGGAGCACTTGGGCGTGAAGTCGCTGCGCCTGATGACCAACAATCCTCGCAAGGTCAAAGCCTTGACCGACATGGGCATCGCCGTTGCCGAGCGCGTGCCGTTGCATACCGGCCAGAACCCGCACAATAAGCTTTACCTGGCCACCAAGGCGGGCAAGCTGGGTCACATGATGGGCAATGAGCATCAGAGTGAGGTCGATCCGGCGTGACACTCGACTATGCGCGCTGTCAGCTGGTGCTTCCAGACATTCTCCTTCAACTAGGCTGATGCGTCGTCTCATTGCCTGTCTGCTCTCGCTCATGGTCTGGCCTGTCTGCGCCGCCGAGCGAGTGGTGAGTCTTGCACCTTCGCTGACTGAAATCGTCTCCGAGCTGGGCGCTACCGATCTATTGGTCGGGGTGCTGGACGGTGGTGACCGTCCTGCCTCTGTCGCGGCTTTGCCGTCGGTGGGACGATACGGACAATTGGAAACGGAGCGACTGCTCAGTCTCCAGCCTGATCTGTTGTTGCTATGGCCGGGCAGCGTCAGCGTCGCTCAGCGCGATCAGTTGCAGCGCTTGAATATCCCCACGTTCACCGCCGAACCGCACACTCTGGAGCAACTGGCCGATCAGATCGAGCAGATTGGCGAGCGCTTGGGCCGCGCTGAACGCGGGCGGCAAATGGCGGGTGAATTTCGTCAGCGACTGTCCGCATTGAGAGAGCGCTATCGCCGGGACGTCCCCCTGAGTGTGTTCTATCAGGTGTGGGACCAGCCGCTGTATACCGTTGGCGGCGGGCAGATCATCAGCGATGGGTTAAGTGTCTGCGGGGCGCGAAACGTGTTTGCCGATGTGAGCCAACCCGCACCGCAGGTCAGCCTTGAAGCCGTTTTGCAGCGAAATCCTCAAGTGATCGTTGCAGGTTCGACCTCACAGCTGAACCTCTGGAAAGCCTGGCCGTCGCTTAAGGCGCGGATGCGGGTAGTGCCGGATAAAGGCATCGAGCGGCCGAGCGGCCAGATGTTGGATGCTGTGGAAAAGTTGTGCGCGGCGTTATCGCCAGAGCGATGAACATCCGATTGTAGGCGCGCGCTCGCCTGCGATAGCGATCTTTACAACCGACGGAATGAATCAACGGCGAGCGCGTTCCTGCAGCGGACCCTGCGTCACAAGCTCGGCGTCCAGGTCACCCCGAACATCCATGTGCGTCCCTCTTCGCGGTACCCGTAATGACTGCCATCAAAGCTGTACAGCGTGCGGCTGTAGCGTTTGTCCAGCGCATTCTCTAGCTTGAATTCAAGCTTCACCTCATCACTGGCCTTCCAACTGCTGCGCAGGCCGAACAGCGCATAGCCGCCGATGTTTTGGGTATTCGCCTCGTCGTTGTAACTGTCGCTCACCGCCTGCCAGCTGGCGCCGATGCCGAGGCGGTCGAACTGGCGATCGATGTCCAGGTTCAAGGTTCGGCGCGCACGCCGGTTGAGTGTGTGGCCGGTGTCGCGGTCGCGAGGGTCGATGATTGATGCGCCCAGCTTGCCGGTCCAGCCGAACAGTCGTTGCTCAAGCGATGCCTCGAAGCCATTGATTCGCGCCGAAGCAATGTTCTGCGGGCGGAAGTCGCTGTCCAGTGCTATCGCGTCTTTCAGATCGGTACGGTACAGGGACGCTTCCAGTTTGCTGGTGTCGCTCAGGCGGCTACGCCATTGCAGCTCGTAGCTTTTCGAATGCTCAGGCTTGAGATTTTGGTTGCTGAAACCTGGGTAATACAGATCGTTGAATGTCGGCGCACGGAAGCCTTCGCTGTAGGACAGCAGCACGTCGTTAGCCTCATTGACCGGCAGGGCCAGGGTGCCGCTCCAGGTATTCTGGCTGCCGAACTGTTGGTTCTGGTCACGACGCAGCCCAAGCTCGGTGGAAAATCCTTCGCCCTTGAAACGGTGCTGAATGAACGCCGCCCGGTTCCAGCGGCTGTCTTCATCGAACGGCGTGCTGCTGTTGACCCGATCTTCATACCAGTCGCCACCGAGCATCACGTTGTTGCGCTCGTCCAGCGTCAGGTCGTTCTGCCAGGTAACCGAATCGCGGTAGGTGTTGAATACGGAGCGATCGTCGCTGAGCTTGTCGAAGGTTTTCTCACGGTTTTCGCTGTGGCCCACTTCGAGACGGGTTTTCCAGCGCTCGTTGATGCGGGCATCGATGTAAGTGCCTAGGCTGCTGAGTTCAAAATCACTGTACTGCTGCTGGCCATTGCTGTTGAAAGTGATCGGGTCAAACAGACCGAACGGGTTGTCAAACTCGGTCTTGCCCTTGTTATCCAGCGCATTGAAGCCGATTTCTACGTCATCGTTCAGCCAATGACTCAGGTTCAGGCTGTAGGACTTGTTTCGGTAGCCGTCGCGATCGGCGTCGCTGGCGAACGAAGGCCCCGTGCGGTCGATACCGGCGGTTTCGTTGAGGCTGGTGCTGAGGTTGAAGCGGGTCTGCTGGTCACCGCCCGACAGGCCAAGGCTGTTCTGCCAGGTGCCTCGGTTGCCAACGCCGCTGTGCAGGCGGGCCTGAAGGCCTTGTTCGGCGCCGCGCCGGGTGAAGATCTGGATCACCCCGCCGATGGCATCAGCGCCATACACGACCGAACGTGAACCTCGCAGCACTTCGACCCGCTCGATCTGCTCGACATTGAGGTATTGAAGGGCGCTGTCGGCGGACGTGGCGTTAGCGATGCGCTGGCCATCGACCAGCACCAGGCTTTGTGCGGACTTGGTCCCGCGAATGTAGATCCCCGGCAAGCTGCCACGGCCACCGCTCGGCGCAACCTGCACCCCTGGCACGCGGTTGAGCAGGTCAGTCACGCTGCTCGGTTGCAGACGCTCGATATCGGCGCGAGTGAATACCGTATTCGCGGCCACACTGGCGTCGCGCTGTTCGACTTGGCGATTGGCGCTGACCAACACATCGGACAGCTTCAAAGCGGCGTCGCGATCGGGTAGATCGGCAAAGGCTTGCGCAGCGGGCAGAAGCGAAAGGGCAAAGGCGAGACGGGGCAGGGTCATATTTTTATCTTGTCGCTATGCCCTGTGGCAGTCCGGCTTGCCAGCGGTGGCATCATCGAACTGGCTACTGCCGGCAAGCCGGACTGCTACAGGGCGTGTGTGGGCCGCTTGATCGTATCGCTCCCACGCTCTGCGTGGTGAGCCGTTGTAGAAGCTCTGCGTCAATGGCCCGCAGCGGTAGATGCCCACGCGGAGCGTGGGAGCGATCAAATGTCAGACAGCTGGGCGGCCTCAGAGCTTTTTCAGGCGCTCGCTGATCGACGCTTCGATCCCGTCCGCATCCAGCCCGCATTCTGCAAGCATCTGCGCCGGCTTGGCGTGTTCGACGTAGAGGTCCGGCAAGCCCAGGTGCAACACTGACTTGAGAATGTTTTCCCGCGCCAGGAACTCGCTGACCGCCGCACCGGCGCCACCCATGATGGCGTTTTCTTCGATGGTGACCAGCAGTTCGTGGTTGGAGGCGATTTCGCGGACCAGTGCCTCGTCCAACGGTTTGACGAAGCGCATATCGACTACCGTGGCATCGAGCTTCTCGGCGACTTTCAGTGCCTCGGCCAACTGCACGCCGAACACCAGCATCGCGACCTTGCTGCCGTGACGACGAACGATACCCTTGCCGATGTCCAACGGCTCCAGCCCGCTGTCGATCACAGCATTCGGGCCAGTGCCACGCGGGTAGCGCACAGCCGCCGGGCCATTGAACAGGTGACCGGTGCTGAGCATTCGACGGAGTTCGTTCTCGTCGCTGGGCGTCATCACCAACATGTTAGGAATGCAGCGCAGGAAGGACAGATCGAAACTGCCGGCGTGGGTCGGGCCGTCTTCGCCGACTAGCCCTGCGCGGTCAATGGCAAACAGCACGTCCAGATTCTGTACCGCGACGTCGTGAATCAGTTGGTCATAGCCGCGTTGCAGGAAGGTCGAATAGATCGCCACAACAGGCTTGGCGCCTTCGCAAGCCATGCCGGCAGCCAGTGTGACCGCATGCTGCTCGGCGATCGCCACGTCGAAGTAACGCTCAGGGAACCGTTCGCTGAACGCCACCAGGTCAGAGCCTTCTTTCATTGCCGGGGTGATACCGACCAAGCGTTCGTCAGCCTTGGCCATGTCGCACAGCCACTGGCCGAACACGCCGGAGTATTTCGGACCGCTGGCCTTTTTCGGCGCAGCAGGCGCGTCCAGCGGGTCGAGCTTGGTGATCGCGTGATAGCCGATCGGGTCGACCTCGGCCGGGGCGAAACCCTTGCCCTTCTTGGTGACCACATGCAGGAACTGGGGCCCCTTCAGGTCACGCATGTTGCGCAAGGTGGCGATTAGCGTAGGCAGATCGTGGCCGTCGATAGGGCCGATGTAGTTCCAGCCCAGCTCCTCGAACAGGGTGCCCGGGACCAGCATGCCTTTGGCGTACTCCTCGGTGCGCCGGGCGATTTCCCAAGCGCCGGGCAGACGCGACAGCACCTTCTTGCTGCCTTCGCGCATGCTCGCGTAGGTACGGCTGGAAAGGATCTTCGCCAGATAGTTCGACAAGCCGCCGACGTTGCGCGAGATCGACATGTCATTGTCGTTAAGGATCACCAGCATGTCGGCGTTGACTTCCGGGGCGTGATTCAACGCCTCGAACGCCATGCCCGCCGTCAACGCACCGTCGCCGATGACGGCGATGGATTTGCGCTCGCTGCCCTGCAGCCGGGCGGCGATGGCCATGCCCAGCGCAGCGCTGATCGAGGTGCTTGAGTGACCGACGCCAAAGGTGTCGTACTCGCTTTCGCCGCGGCGGGGGAAAGCGGCCACACCGCCTTTCTGGCGCAGGGTCGACATCTGTTCACGCCGACCCGTGAGAATCTTGTGGGGATACGCTTGATGACCGACGTCCCAGACCAGCCGGTCGTCGGGGGTATCGAAGACATAATGCAGCGCCACGGTCAGCTCGATGACCCCAAGCCCGGCACCGAAGTGCCCGCCGGTCTGGCCAACGGTATAGAGCAGCTCCAGGCGCAGTTCATCAGCCAGAGCTTCGAGCTCGGCTTCACCTAACCGGCGCAGTCCGTCCGGCGTCGCTGCCTTGTCGAGCAGTGGCGTGGACGGGCGCTCGCGGGGAATCTCTTGGAACGTCGTGGGCATCAGGCGAATCGTTATAGTGAAAGAGGCGGCAGTTTACCTGATGCATCGCGGGCTGCCCATGAACTGAAGTCGATGATGTTCAAATGCAAGCAGCGAGAGCAGAAGCAACGGCGTGTCATTTTGTAGGAGCGCGCTTGCCCGCGATAAGTCCATCCGATTACGAAAATACCTGTGATGCACCCAGGTTTCGTCACACGCCCCCGGACGTCGCCGCTCCTAAACAGCCGTTCGGGGTCGTATGCGCTAATTGCGGCGTTCGACGATATAACGCGCCAGCGCGCGCAAAGGCTCGGCGGCCGCGTCGAAAGGTCGCAATGCTACCAGCGCCTGATCGCGCAGTTCCAGGGCGTAGTGCTTGGCTTCTTCCAGGCCCAGCAAGGCCGGGTACGTGGGCTTGTCGCGAGCAATATCGGCGCCCTGGCGTTTGCCCAGCGTGGCGGTATCGCTTTCGACATCGAGGATGTCGTCCTGGACTTGAAACGCCAGGCCGACGGCGCGCGCGTAGATCTGCAGCGAGTCCAGCTGGACCTGGCTGGCTTGGCCGCTGGCCAGGGCTCCCAGCCGTACACTGGCCTCGATCAGGGCGCCAGTCTTGTGCCGATGCATGAACTCCAGCGCGGTCTGGTCGAGCTTCAGGCCCACCGACCCCAGATCGATCGCCTGCCCGCCAACCATGCCGGCAGGGCCGGCGGCGTGGGCCAGGGTAGCGACCATTTTCAACAGAGTTTGTGCGTCTTGCGGGTTCAGCACTCGGTCGCTCAGTACGCTGAACGCCAGGGTTTGCAGGCCGTCGCCGGCGAGGATCGCGCAGGCTTCGTCAAACGCCTTGTGCGTGGTCGGCAGGCCGCGACGCAGGTCATCGTCGTCCATTGCCGGCAGATCGTCATGAACCAGCGAATAGGCGTGGATCAGCTCGACCGCGCAGGCTGCCCCATTGGCTCGCTCGGCATCGCCGCCCAAGGCTTCGCAGGCGCCATACACCAGCAACGGGCGCACGCGCTTGCCGCCGTTGGTGACGCTGTAGCGCATGGCCTGGTAAAGGCGGGTCAGTTCGGGAGAGGGAACAGTGAACAGGGTTTCCAGGGCCGCATTGACGCGCGCCTGACTGAGCGCCTGATACTCGGCGATCATTCTGGCTCTTCCGCTTCGAAGGGTTCCTCGGCCAGCTCGCCATCGCGTTCCAGCAACACCTGGACCTTCTGTTCAGCCTGCGCCAGTGCGCTTTGGCACTCGCGCGTCAGCCGGATGCCTTGTTCGAAGGCGGTCAATGAATCTTCCAGCGACAGCTCGCCGTTCTCCAGACGCTCGACCAGCGTTTGCAGATCCGTGAGGGATTGTTCGAAATCCAGTGCAGCTTTCTTGCGGGCCATGGCGGCTATCCCGGTAGACGTTAAACCGGCGCGACACTAGCAGAGCGACGGCAATGGGGCAAATGAGAGGTGCCGGGCAGGGCGCGATGGCGGCGCATGCAAGACCGTTTGTGGCCGCAGGGCGGAGGCGTTCAGCTTGCTGACGATGGGTGCAAAGCCCCCCACGCCCTGTCAACGCGGTGCGACGGCGACACCGCATTCAGCCGATCTTCACGACCGGCCGGCGGGAGGACGATTGCTCAGAAACCTTCGAGAACGATCTTGCCTCGGGCCTTGCCGCTTTCGATCACGGCGTGGGCGCGGCGCAGATTTTCGGCATTGATAATGCCCAGGTGTTCACCTAGCGTGGTCTTCAATACACCCTGATCGATCAAGCCCGAAACGCGGTTGAGCAGTTGGTGTTGGGCAATCATGTCAGGGGTTTCATACAGCGAACGCGTGAACATCAGTTCCCAGTGCAGCGACAGCGCCTTGCGCTTCATCGGGACCACATCGAGGCTTTTCGGGTCGTCGATCAGTGCCAGCTTGCCTTGTGGGCGCAGCGCCTCGATCAGCTGCGTGAAGTAGCTGTCGGTGTGCGTGAGGCTCGCGACGTGGCTGACCTGGCCGACGCCGATTTTCTCCAGTTGCGCCACCAGCGGCTGGCTGTGGTCGATGACATGGTGTGCCCCCAGATCTTTGACCCAGCTCTGGGTCTGCGGGCGCGATGCCGTACCGATGACGGTCAACTGGGTCAACTGACGCGCCAACTGGACCAGCATCGACCCCACGCCGCCACCTGCACCGATAATCAGCAGGCTATCGCCTTTGCCACTACCTTCCTGCACGCCCAGGCGGTCGAACAGCAGCTCCCATGCGGTGATTGACGTCAGCGGCAGTGCGGCAGCGTGGGCGTTGTCGATGGATGTCGGCTTGTGACCGACGATGCGCTCGTCCACCAGATGGAATTCGCTGTAGTTGCCCGGGCGTGCGATGGAACCGGCGTAGAACACCTCGTCGCCAGCCTTGAACAGCGTGACCTCGCTGCCGGTTTCGCGCACCACACCGACGGCATCCCAGCCCACTACCCTGGGATCGGTAGCCGCCGAACCTGCACGGATTTTGGTGTCCACCGGGTTGACGGAAATGGCACGTACTTCCACGAGCAGGTCGCGCGGGCCGGGAGTCGGCTTGGGCAGGTCCATGTCGATCAGCGATTTCGGATCTTCAATAGGCAAACCGTGTTGGGTGAAGGCAATGGCTTTCATGGCGTTTTCTCTAAAGGGATGAAGTCGGGTGGGCCGCTAATGGGTGCTGCAACGTGGGCCTATCTTGTTCTTCGCCACCCATAAGAAAAACCCGCACAATGCGCCAACACTTTCACAGCTGGAGTGAAAATGATCCGTATCGATGATCTGGCTCTTTTTGTTCGGACAGCAGCACTGGGCAGTTTTTCAAACGCGGCTCGGGAGGTTGATTTGCTGCCGGGTCAAGTGGCTGCGGCAATCAAGCGCCTGGAGCGCGAACTGGACATCCGCTTGTTCGCCCGTTCGACGCGCAGCCTGCGCCTGACCGCCGAGGGCGAGCAATACCTGCCAACTGCACAGACCGTGCTCGATGCGCTGCGCGATGGTCGCGAAAAATTGCACCGCGAAAGCGCCGAGCTGCAAGGCACGTTGCAAGTGGCGATGCCTTCGGACCTGGGACGCAACGTGATGCTGGAGTGGCTGACCGGCTTTCGTCGACAGCACCCGGCATTGAACTTGCGCCTGTTCGTCTCCGATCAACTGGCCGATATGTTTCGCGATCCGGTCGATGTGGCGATTCGCAGCGGGGTGATTGAGGACGCCAATTACATTGCCATGCCGCTCGCACCCTGGAATCGCCGTGTGCTGGTGGCTTCGCCGGATTATCTGGCGCGCAAAGGGCGACCGTTGAACTCGGACGACCTGCTGCGCCATGACTGCCTGTTGTACATCCTCCATGGCCGCGTCTACGACAAGTGGGCGGTGGGCGGGCGGCTGCTTACGGTGTCCGGGCCTCTGCTGACCGATGACGCCGACCTGGTGCGGCGCTGGGCCGTGGCGGGCGAGGGTATTGCCTATAAATCGTGGGTCGATGTGCGCAATGACGTGATGGCCGGGCGCCTGGAGCTGCTGTTGCCGGACTACCGGGGCGAACCCGCGCCACTGAATCTGGTGTACCCGCACCGCAAACAGTTCTCGCCTGCGGTGCAACAACTGCATTCGCTACTCAAAAACCGATTTATGGAAATGGAGCAAGGATTGCCCAAGTTGTTGTGACGCCGATGATCATCATGCGGCAGCCTACGCGGCGCGTCCCGCAGCCGATTAACCCCTGATCCACCCCTGTTACTGCCTTCGTAAACTCCGGCGTCGGCTATAAGGGCCGGCCTCCCACGTCAATGCGAATGCCGCGGCTCGCCACTTCTGGCAATCACTCGCAAGTGCAAGGTCGCCGGTTCCAGGCAACCGCCTGTGGATAACTGCCCCACCAACTGCCGGTACAGCTCCTGCCATGGCGTCTGCGAGGCGGGCATTTTGGGTTCGAAGTGCGCGCGCCGTTCGGCCATTTCTTCGTCGCTGACCAGCACGTTTACGCTGCGGTTATTCAGGTCTACACGTAACCGGTCGTTGGTTTTCAGCAGCGCCAGGCCGCCTCCCACGGCCGCTTCCGGCGACATGTTGAGAATCGAAGGGCTGGCCGACGTTCCGCTTTGACGACCGTCCCCCAGGCAAGGCAACGAATCGATGCCACGCTTGATCAGCTCGGCCGGGGGCGCCATGTTCACCACCTCGGCGCTGCCGGGGTAGCCCACGGTCCCAGCCCCGCGAATCACCAGAATGCAGCGCTCGTCGATTTCAAGCGATGGGTCATTGATCCGCGCGTGATAATCCTCCGGCCCCTCGAAGACGATGGCCCGCGCCTCGAAGCTGTTTTCCGCACCGGGCTGGGACAAATAGGTCTTGCGAAACGCCTCGCCTACCACCGACATCTTCATGATCGCACTGTCGAAAAAATTGCCGCTGAGCACGATGAAACCGGCGCGATGTTTGAGCGGATCTTCATAAGGGCGGATCACATCGGCGTCGTGGGCCACTGCATTGCGCACGATTTGACCGATGGTTTTGCCCGACACCGAGCTGCAGTCTTCATGCAGCTTCCCGGCTTTTTGCAGCTCATGCATGACCGCGGGCACGCCGCCTGCGCGATGAAAGCCTTCGCCGAGGTATTTGCCGGCCGGCATGCAGTTGACCAGCAACGGTACATCCTCGCCGATGCGCTGCCAGTCGCTGAGACTCAACTCGACGCCCATGTGCCGCGCGATGGCGATCAAGTGCGGCGGACAATTGCTCGACGCCCCCAGCGCCGAGGCGACGGCAATGGCGTTTTCAAAGGCTTGGCGGGTCATGATCTGCGAGGGGCGAACGTCTTCACGCACCAGGTCACAGATACGTTTGCCGGTCATATAAGCCATCTGGCCGCGCTCGCGATAGGCCGCCGGAATGCTTGCACAGCCGGGCAGCGACATGCCGAGCGCTTCGGCCAGCGCGTTCATCGAAAGTGCCGTGCCCATGGTGTTGCAATGCCCCACCGATGGCGACGCGGCAGTGGTCATTTCCATGAAGCCTTCGTAATTGATCTCGCCTGCCGACAGCAGATTGCGCGCATGCCAGAGCACCGTGCCGGAACCGATCAGCTCACCCTTGTGCCGACCATCGAGCATCGGCCCGCCTGATAGCACGATCGCGGGCAGGTCCGTGGTGGCAGCGGCCATCAGGCAGGCGGGCGTGGTCTTGTCGCAACCGGTGGTCAGCACGACACCATCGAGCGGGTAGCCATGCAGGATCTCCACCAGGCCCAGATAGGCGAGGTTACGGTCCAGCGCCGCGGTCGGGCGACGGGTTTGCTCGGCCATCGGATGCACTGGAAACTCCATCGGAATCCCGCCCGCGTCGCGAATCCCGGCCTTGACCCGTTGCGCCAATTCAATGTGATGTCGATTGCACGGCGCCAGGTCGCTGCCCGTCTGTGCAATGCCGATGATCGGTCGGCCCGATTGCAGCTCTTCGCGAGTCAGGCCGTAGTTCATGTAACGCTCGACATAGAGCGCGGTCATGTCGGCGTGTTCGGGATCGTCGAACCATTGCTGGCTGCGCAGGGGGCGTTTGGGCGTGGTAGGCATGGTCCGGATCTCTCTTGTCATTGTGGATGCGGCAATGGGCTTGTCGGAAAACGGCGTTTAATGCGACAACAAGCCGCGCGCCACCAGATTGCGAAACAACGCGCCCACCCCGAACGTCCAGGGCGCCGCCTGGCTGCTATGGGTTACCTCGTTATGCAGGCTCCCCAACAAGCGGCTGCTGATGCTGACTTCATCCCCCAGCTTGTGGGTAAAGCCGCCGCCGACGTGATCGCGGTCTTCGGTGGGGGCGAAGAGGGTGCCCAGGTACAGCAGGAAACCGTCCGGGTATTGATGATTTTCGTTGAGCGTCTGGGCGGCGATGTCCTGCGGATCTCGACTGATCTGCGACATCGAACTCGACCCCTTCATCAGGTAGCCGTCGCTGCCTTTGACCTGCAAATCGACGACGCAATTGCGCACGTCATCCAGCGAAAAGGTCTCGTCGAACAGCCGAATGAACGGTCCGATCGCGCAGGAGGCGTTGTTGTCCTTGGCCTTGCTCAGCAGCAGCGCGCTGCGACCTTCGAAGTCTCGCAGGTTAACGTCGTTACCCAGGGTCGCGCCCTGAATCTGCCCGCGACTGTTAACCGCCAGCACCACTTCAGGCTCGGGGTTGTTCCACTCGGACTTCGGGTGAATGCCGATCTGGCTGCCGCTGCCAACCGCCGCCAGCACTGGCGCCTTGGTGAAAATTTCCGCATCAGGGCCGATGCCGACTTCCAGGTACTGCGACCACATCTTTTGCTCGATCAGCAGCGCCTTGAGTGTCGCCGCCTGTGCCGAGCCTGGCTTGATGCTGCGCAGGTTGTCGCCGATAGCGTTGTGCACGATAGCGCGCACGCTCTCGGCCTTGGCGGGATCGCCCGCGGCCTGCTCCTCGATCACCCGCTCGATCATGCTGGCCGCAAACGTTACGCCAGCAGCCTTGATCACCTGCAGGTCGGTAGGCGCCAGCAGGAATGCCCTGCTCAGGTCGGGGCTGGCATTCGAGTTGGCCAGCAACGCTTCGACGCTGGCAATCAACCTGCCTTGGGTTTCTCGTATGGCTTTGAGCGGTGACTCGGATTCCAGCAGTTCGCTCAAGGTGGCAAAGCGCTCGGACAGGTCGAACACCCCATCGCTGCGCAGCACCACCGGCGATGGCCCGCCAACCTTGCCGGGCACCCAGGCGCGGCCGATCAAGGTTCCACTCAGGCCATCGGCAGGCAGGGTGTTTTCGGCGGTGAGCTGGATGGGCATAGGGCAATCCTCGAGGTTCTTGTGCTTTGCTACCGACCCTAATCAGCGCAAGCGATAAACTCCAATGACATCTGCTCAATTATCGATAACACTGAGTTATCGCGATTCGAGGCTGTCCCATGTCAGATATTTCCTTTTCGACGGTCTGCAATTGGCTCAGATTCAAGCATCTGGTGCTCATCGATACGTTGTCGCGAACCCGCAACATGCACGCTGCCGCACTGCACATGAACCTCAGTCAGCCTGCCGTCAGCAAGATGTTGCGCGAGATCGAGCGGCTGCTGGGTTTCGATTTGTTCGAGCGCTTGCCGCGCAACATGCCGCCCACCGCGCTCGGTGAACACGTGGTGCGCTATGCGCAGATCGCCCTGAACGACGCGAACAAGTTCGTCGATCAGATCAGCAGCCTGCGTGAGGGCGGTCATGGTTTTCTCAAGGTCGGAGCGATCTTTGCAGCCACGGCCGTAGTGCTGCCGGACGCGATCGTGCAGTTGAAGCAACGCTGGCCGCTGTTGTCCATCGAGATCGTCGAACAGACCAGCGACCATTTGATGGACATGCTCGATGACAAGAAACTCGACCTTGCCGTGGCGCGCTTTACCGATGAAAGCCAGCAGCAGGTGTATGACTTTCACGCGCTGGCGCCGGAGCCTTTCTGCATGGTGGTCAACAGCCGCCACCCACTGACCGAGCGTGCGCAAACGCCGCTTAAGGAGCTGGGCAACTGGCCGTGGATTCTCTACCCGGTGGGCACGCCGATTCGCGCGCGAATGGAGCAGGCCTTCGCCAAGGCGGGCATTGCGACGCCGAAGAACACCATCGACACCATCTCGATGCAGACCTTCCTGCAGGTGCTGCAATCCGGCCCGATGATCGCCATGCTGCCCGCTTCGATGGCCCAGCCGCATCTGGAAAGCGGGCTATTGAAGGTGCTCAATACTTCGCTGGAACTGGCGCCCCAGGATTACGGAATCCTGACCCGCAAAGGTGAGCCATTGCTGGGAGCCGCGTCGGAATTTGCTGAGATACTGCTGGCGAATGGGCAGGCGTCTCGCGAGCAAACCGCGTCCCTTTAACGCCCTCGGCGTGTTGGCCGATCGCCGCCATCGGCATGCCGTGCTGCGACGAATATAGGTGGGCTTGCCATCGCCATCCGCGATGGCAAGCTCACCAATGCCTGATATACGCCCTTGATCACCCCTCCTAACATCGCTCACGCATGCCCCCATTGCTGCCCGCGAAATGACAGGAGAACCCATGAAACACTTCCGCATCGGCCAGATCGTCCCCAGCTCCAACACCACCATGGAAACCGAAATCCCGGCGATGCTGACCTCGCGTTATTCGCTGTTCCCGGATGAGCGCTTCACCTTTCATTCCTCGCGCATGCGCATGATGCACGTCAGCCCCGAAGAGCTGAAAAAGATGGACATCGACAGCGACCGCTGCGCGCTGGAACTGAGCGACGCACGAGTAGATGTCATGGCCTATGCCTGCCTGGTGGCAATCATGTGCCAGGGCGCGGGTTACCACACAGTTTCGCAGGAGCGGTTGGGCAAAACCGTCCTCGGCAACAACTCCAATGCCCCGGTCCTCAGCTCCGCCGGTGCGCTCATCGACAGTCTGCAGATGCTCGACTACAAGAAGGTCTCGATCATCACCCCGTATATGAAGCCGCTGACTCAACAGGTCATCGACTACATCGAAGCGGCCGGTATCGAAGTCGTCGACTCCATCAGCCTGGAAGTGTCCGACAACCTTGAAGTCGGTCGTCTGGACCCGATGAATCTCGTGGCCCACGCCGACAAGCTCAATATCGGACAAGCCGATGGCGTGGTGCTGTCGTGCTGCGTGCAAATGCCGTCACTGCCTGCGATCCAGGTCGTACAGGATCGTCTCGACAAACCGGTGCTTTCAGCTTCCGTCGCCACCGTCTACCAGATGCTCAAAACCCTCGGCCTCAAGGCCCAGGTGCCGAATGCCGGCCATCTGCTGTCCGGCAAGTTCTGAGTACACCCGTGACGAGGTACTATGGCCGCCACGCAGGCCCACGCCCGGTACCTCCCATGAAGCTCGATCCCGTTTCGCTGCGCCTTTTCGTCAGTGTCGTCGAAGAAGGCACCATCGCCGCAGCTGCCAAACGCGAACACATTGCGGCGGCGGCGGTCAGCAAGCGGCTCAGCGAACTGGAACAAGTGCTCGACTCCAGGCTGCTCAACCGCACCAACAAGGGCATCACCCCGACCGACGCCGGGTTATCGCTGCTGTTCATGGCCCGCAGCGCGCTGAACAACCTCAACGAAATCGTCGTGCAAATGCGTGACTACTCCCACGGCGGTCGCGGCTCGGTCAACATTCTGGCCAACATCTCGGCCATCACCCAATTCATGCCCAGCCTGCTCACCTCGTTCATGGCGCAATACCCGCTGATCAACGTCAGCCTCGAAGAACAGCCAAGCCTGGCAATCACCAAAGCCGTCGCTGAAAACCGCGCCGACATCGGCATCTTCACCCGCTTGCCACACGGCGCCGACATCGAAGTCTTCCCGTTTCGCACCGATCAATTGGTCCTGCTCGTGCCCAACGACCACCCGCTGGCCGCGCGCGCAAGCGTCACCTTCAACGAAACCCTCGACCATCAATACGTCACCCTGCGCAGCGGCACCCACCTCAACTTCCAGCTGATCAAAGCCGCCAATGACTTGGGCCGCGCCCTGAAAATCCGCATGGAAGTCGCCAGCTACGACGCCCTGTGTCTAATGGTTCAAGCAGGCGTCGGGCTCGGCATCATGCCCGAAGGCAGCGCGGCGATTTACAAGCTGGAGGGTGTCAAAGTCGTGCGATTGAATGAGGAATGGGCCAGCCGCGAACTCAGCGTCTGCGTGAGATCGCGGGAAGGGTTATCGACGGCGGCGGGGTTGTTTCTTGAGCATGTATTGGCGGGGTGATGGGCTGCGTTATTGATGCTCCGGGGCTACAAAACCACGCTTTAATGCCGAAATTGATGCTTGCGGGCTACAATTTATTTCCGCGAGCCTGCGATTTTAAGGCTGTATGAACATTGTGGTTTTGTGGCTTATAAGCTACAAAAACTCACTTTGATCGGATTTTTGATGCCCGAGGGTTACAAATTGTCAACGCTTACCGATGTTTGCGAAATGCTGAAACAAGCTCGCGGCGAGGCCAGACTGAGTCAAGAGGCTATAGCCACTCGCGCAGGGGTTTCGCGCTCCACCGTCGCACGCATGGAGACCATGGCCAAAGGCGACATGAGCGTCTCTGCCCTCGTCCGTTTACTGGAGGCCGCTGGCTATGATTTGAAGCTGGTCAAAGCCGGTCATCAGAGAACGGTGGAAGACATCCTCGCAGAGCAACGTTCGGGAGCGTCCGAATGATGCTGCTTGATGTGCACGTGGGCCCAAACAAGGTTGCCCAGCTCTACCGAGAGCGTGATGAATACGTTTTGAAATATCTACCTGGCGTCCCGCTTCAAGACTTTGTGAGCCTGGCACTGCCCGTCCGTGAAGAACCCTGGCGCTGGCCGCGAGATCTCTTCCCCTTTTTCCGGCAAAACCTTCCCGAAGGGTACTTGCTGGGAGTGATCCGCGAAGAATTTGGTTCGCTGCTCGATGGCACAGACCTCTCGCTGCTAGCCGTGATTGGTGGCGCCGGTATTGGGCGCGTCACCGTGACCCCCGAGGGCATCGCTCCTGGCGTGGAAATGGCTCCTCTGGAAATCGAGCAGTTGTTGAAAGCGCAGAACACGGCAGAGCATTTCGCATCGCTCGTTAGACGCTATGCGCGTGCTGCGGTATCTGGCGTCGTGCCTAAATTCATCGCTAATGATGTGGGGCATGCTGACTTGCCACTCGGTAAACCCACGATTCGCACCGGTTTTCACATTATCAAAGGGTCGGATGAAACCACACCCTATCTGGGCTTCAACGAGTTTTACACGATGAGGGTGCTTGAGCGTCTACAGGTTACGCCGGTGGCCAAATGCCGGATGTCCGAAGATGGACGGGTACTGA
The DNA here is from genome assembly GCF_002419965.1 of Pseudomonas sp. UBA5706. Lineage (GTDB taxonomy): Bacteria > Pseudomonadota > Gammaproteobacteria > Pseudomonadales > Pseudomonadaceae > Aquipseudomonas. Next base: position 14,952 of record NZ_DIHC01000029.1, on the reverse strand, counting down.
TAGTGGATCGCTTCGACGTCGATGAACAAGGTCGGCCGCTCTATGGCGTTGAGGACGCTTGTGGCTTGTTGGGTTTGCCCCCCCATGAGAAATACGCAACCACCACCGAACGGGTGTGGAACGCCACTCGCCCGTATATCCCGGCGGATCGGTTGCGCGCGCAGCGAGAGCACTTCGGCTGGCAGATTCTGGCGAATTACGTGGTACGCAATGCTGACTGTCACGCTAAAAACATCGCGCTTTTTTACACCTCGCGAACGGACGTCACCTTCACTCCGGTGTATGACCTGGTGACCACCCAGGCTTACCCTCGGTTCGCCGCTAATCCTCCGGGGCTGCCTGTCGGCGGAAGGCAAACCTGGACGCCGGGTCGTACTCTGGAGGTCTTTTTCAACGGTGTCCTGGGAATCCCTGCGCGTCAGTACGCGGCGATGGTGGAGCAACTCTGCCAGTCTGCCGTCGAGGTCGGAAAAGAGGTGATAGAAGCGTCGAAGAATGAGCCTGCCTGGCGGGACGTTGCCAAGCACATGGTGCACGCATGGAACCAAGGGATGGAAACGTTGCGCAGTGCGAAAACGGCAGTCCACTTCAGAGGGCTGGACGAAGCCATTACCGAAGCGGGTTTCTCTGGTCCCCGGTCAGCGGAGAGTGGACGCGTCCAGATCGGGCGTTCTGAACTGCTGGCGCCGAGAAGGCCTAAGTAGGCTCGTGCGCGCCGCGTGTATGACGCTGGAATTTGGCGGCTATGATTAGCCGTCAGCATAACCTCTGTTTCACCTGAGTAAGGACCCGGATCTTGCCGATTAAAACGGATATTTGGACTGTCGATGCTTTCCCGACAAAGCTCGCTCCCAGCAGGTTGATAAGCGAGCAACTGCTCGAAGACATGATCGTAAACGCCCCAAGTATTCTCTCGGATGAGTGGATGCTTATCGGCCGACAGGAAGTCACCGGTATGGGTGGCCGGATTGATCTGCTTGCCATCGCCCCTGACGGCGCGCTGGTGCTAATCGAGCTCAAACGTGATCGCACCCCGCGTGAGGTCGTTGCCCAGGCGCTGGATTACGCCGTTTGGGTGCAAGGTTTGAACAACGACGAAGTCAGCGCCATCTATAAGCGCTTCCGCCCAGGTCATAGCCTCGATGAGGACTTCCGCTCTCGCTTTGGTCGCTTGCTTGTCGATGAGGAATTGAACAAGAGCCATCAACTCATCATCGTGGCGACCGAACTCGACGCCAGCAGCGAGCGCATCGTTTCCTACCTCAGCGCGCGCGACATCCCCATCAACGTTCTCTGCTTTCAAATCTTTCAAGCGGGCGACCGGCAGTTGCTCAGTCGTTCGTGGTTGCTCGATCCGGCTCAAACCCAGGTCAATGCCGTATCAGCCGCAGCGACCCACAACGAGCCATGGAATGGCGAGTTTTATTGTTCATTTGGCGATTCCCTTGCCCGTTCTTGGGAGGATGCCGTTGACTACGGCTTCATCTCCGGCGGAGGCGGTACCTGGTACAGCAGAACACTGCAGGTGCTGGAGGCAGGAGACCGAGTGTGGGTCAATGTTCCACAGCAGGGCTACGTGGGTGTCTGCCGCGTACTCGCACCCGCCGCACCGGCGAATGGGTTCACCGTCATGAAAAATGGTGTGGAGGTGCCCGTGCTGGAGGCCGCCAACCGTGGCAGCTATCACGTTGAGTTCGTCGATGATCCAGAGCGATGCGAGTACTTTGTCGCAGTTGAATGGCTGCACACCGTTGCGCTTTCGCAGGCTGTGCGTGAGGTGGGGTTGTTTGGCAATCAAAACACCATTTGTCGCCCAAGCACCCCAAAATGGCGTTGGACAATTGAGCGATTGAAGGCGGTTTTTTTGGGGGCTGATAGCGGGGAGTGATGTCCTTCCACACACTCGGGTCTGTACGAAAAGTCGGCGAGCGAAGGTCAGGCAAGGCAAAAACAGGCGAGGAAGCGGAGTCTACGTGTTGTAATTGAGCATTCTGAGCCTGTTTTTAACGCAGCATCACCGAACGTAGCCACTCTTCGTACAGAGCCTAGTCACGGCTTGACTTACGACCGATGGCTTTGGGTCGCAGCCCAAGTCCCAAGGCTGTTCTTACAGGCGATTCTTGCGCAATTAATGTCGCCTTCCGACAGCGCACTGTTCGCGCAGGCGCTATCATCCCCCACTTTTTCAGCGCCTGCCCAATGGGCGCGTGTGCTATGGAGCAACTGACGGTGATCACCGGCGAACTCAAGAGCAAGATTGACGCTATCTGGAATGCGTTCTGGTCGGGTGGCATTTCCAACCCGATGGAAGTCATGGAGCAACTGACGTACCTGCTGTTCCTGCGTCGTCTTGATGAGTTGCACATCCTGGAAGAGAACAAGGCCAATCGCCTGAAGCAGCCGATGGAGCGTCGTATCTTCCCTGAAGGGCTGGACCCACGGGGGTGCAATTACAACGACTATCGCTGGTCGTGCTTCAAACACCTGCCCCCGGAGACGATGTTCGAAGTGGTGGGCGAGCATGTGTTCCCTTTCCTGAAAACCATCGGCAGTGACGGCTCTACTTACAGCCATCACATGCGCGATGCACGCTTCACCATTCCCAAGCCCGCCTTGTTGGCCAAAGTGGTGGACTTGCTTGACGACATCCCTATGGAGGATCGCGACACCAAGGGCGATGTCTACGAGTACATGCTGGGCAAGATCGCCAGCGCCGGGCAGAACGGGCAGTTCCGCACACCACGGCACATCATTCAGTTGATGGTCGAGCTGACGGCGCCCAAGCCCAACGATGTCATTTGTGACCCGGCCAGCGGCACCTGTGGCTTTCTGGTCGCCGCGGGTGAGTACCTGCGCGAACAAAATCCGGGTTTGCTGCTGGACGCTACCCAGCGTCAGCACTTTCACCACGGCATGTTCCACGGCTTCGACTTTGATAACACCATGTTGCGCATCGGCAGCATGAACATGTTGCTGCACGGGGTGGAAAACCCGGACATCCGTTATCGCGATTCCCTGGCCGAAGACACCGCAGGCGAGGCCGAGCACTACAGCCTGATCCTGGCCAACCCGCCGTTTGCGGGCAGCCTGGATTACGAAAGCACCGCCAAAGACCTGCAGCGCATCGTTAAAACCAAAAAGACCGAACTGCTGTTTCTGGCCTTGTTCCTGCGCTTGCTCAAACCGGGTGGTCGTGCGGCGGTGATCGTGCCGGACGGCGTGATGTTTGGTTCGAGCAAGGCGCACAAAGAGCTGCGCAGGACGATCATTGAAGACCACAAGCTCGATGGCGTGGTGAAGTTGCCGAGTGGTGTGTTCAAGCCGTATGCAGGTGTAGCCACTTCGATTCTGCTGTTCACCAAAACCAATTCCGGCGGTACTGACAACGTCTGGTTCTACGACGTGCAGGCGGATGGTATGAGTTTGGACGACAAGCGCACGCCGCTGCTCAGTGACGATAAGTTGGGGGTTGCGCCCAAGGTTGCGCTGAGTGATGAGGAGCATGCGAAGAATAATTTGCCGGATGTAGTTTCGCGGTGGAAAGAGCGAAACGGTAAAGAGCGGGAGCGTTCTCGTACGGAGCAGAGTTTTTGTGTGTCAAAAAACGAAATAGCGGCGCAGGGTTATGATCTTAGCTTGGGTCGATATAAAGCTACGGTACGTGAGAATGTAGAGTATGACTCGCTTCAAGTGATTCTAGCGGAGCTGGAGGCGCTGGAAGTTGAGATCAGTGAGGGCATGCAGAGTGTCCGGGAATTACTGAAATGACGCCCGCATCCGGCGAACTTATCCGCGCAGATATATTGCCCCCAGATTGGAAGTTAGTCACTCTCTCCCAAGTTGCGGAATATTCACTTGGGAAAATGCTAGACGCTGCAAAAAATAAAGGCTGTCCATTTTTTTATCTTGGAAATGTCAATGTTAAATGGTTTGGATTTGATCTTTCTGATTTAAGATCCATGCAGTTCGAGGGGCATGAGCTAGAGCGCTTTGGGCTGAAAAAAGGGGATGTGCTCATTTGCGAGGGTGGCGAAGCTGGACGTGCTGCGATTTGGGACGAGCAACTGCCGAATATCAAGTTTCAGAAGGCGATTCACCGAGTTAGGCCAGGCCCCGAACTGCTCAACAGGTTTTTGGTTCATAGGCTGTTGATGGATTCGCATTCGGGGCGGCTCGCAGAGTATTACACAGGCGCTACGATCAAGCATCTTACGAGTAAAGATCTCGGTCGCTATAGCTTTGGGCTACCACCGATAGATGAACAAAATAAAATTGTTTCGATATTGGATTGCGTCGAATCTGTTCGCGCGAAGCGACGATTAACGCTGAGCAAGCTCGGCGGACTTACCCAAGCGATTTTCGTCCATATGTTCGGTGATCCAGAAATAAATCCAAAAGGCCTTCCCATGGCGAAGCTCAAAGACTTAGGAAGGTTGGAGCGGGGCGTATCTAAGCACAGGCCTAGAAATGCGCCAGAATTAATGGGAGGTCCTTACCCTCTTGTTCAAACCGGGGATGTCTCTCGGTGTGGGGGCTATTTGAGGACTTTTACCACGACTTATTCAGATGCTGGACTTCGTCAAAGTAAGATTTGGCCTGCCGGAACGTTATGTATAACCATCGCCGCTAATATTGCTAAAACAGGGGTGTTAATGTTTGATGCCTGTTTTCCGGACAGTGTTGTAGGTTTCTCTTCTGATCGGTCAGCAACTGTTGAATATGTTCGCGTCTGGTTGTCTTTTTTACAAAAAAAATTAGAGGAAAGCGCCCCGTCGTCTGCACAGAAAAATATAAATTTAGCTGTTTTACGTGATCTGGATATCCCCATTCCTTCCCCGACAGACCTAGAGATTTTTTTGAGAAGGATTACGTCATTGGAGAAACTCAAAGCCTCTCACAGCGAACATCTCGCCCGACTCGATAACCTTTTCGCCTCCCTCCAACACCGCGCCTTCCGAGGCGAGCTCTAACCCATGCGCGGCGCCGTACTCCCCGTCTGGTCCCGAACATGGCGCGAGGTCTGGAGCCCGTTGGCGCGTCATGCTTCTGCGCCAGCCGATCTGTTCTGCGAGTTGTACCGGGCATTGTTGCCCGCCCTGAAAACACCGCCGTCTATGGCGGTACTGGCCGAAATCATCGACGACCCGCCTCTGGCCCGCCGTGCTTTCAGGCGGATCAACGCCTCTGCCTTGATCGACGAGCCTGCGCTGCTGGCGTTTTTGCAAAACGCTCACGCGGTCCTTAATGATCTGGCGGGCGAGGCGCTGGCCAACGCGTACTTCAACCGGCTCGAACACTTCATCACCACCTACAATCTGCGGTACGAATTACGTCGCCCCTGCCGGCTTTATCCTACGCTGCCTGGTCTGTTCGCTGGCATGGTTCAAGGCCTGCGCGACACCCATGCCGAGCATCCCCACCTGCACACCCTGCAACGCGACTTCGACGACGCCTTCCGCGACCTGCACGACAAGGGTGGCGAAGGGCGCATCAAGACCTGCTTGCAAAAACACATCAACCTGCTGGAAGCACTCGGCCGGGTTCATCCGCAGGTTGATGAATATGCCTTGTCGAGCATCTGCGATCAGTTGCCTCACTGGCCGCACATCAAAGTGCGGCAGTCGCTGAAAAACCTCTACAGCTTCACCTGCGACTACCCGGGCATTCGCCATGGCGGCAAGCCCGGCAGCGTGGAGGGCAAGGTAGAGATGCGCGACATGCTGGCACTTTGTATTCTGTTCACCGGCTTTACCCCTTACCTGACCGATCGGCTGGACGCTGCCGCCCTATTTCAAGGACGTTGATATGAGTAACTTTGCCTTCCTGCGCACTGAATGGCCCGGTCTCTACGCCGAGGCGATCAACGCCGAAGCCAACGTTCTGGCGGACCCCAGATCCTCCTGTTTCTATGCCCGACGCACGCTGGAGCTGCTGGTGGCCTGGCTGTTCCAGGCCGACCGCAGTCTGAAGCTGCCTTACAAAAGCGACCTCTCGGCATTTCTCTTCGAGCCCACCTTCAAGGCGCTGACCGGACCGATGCTGCACGCCAAAATGGAAGTCATCCGCAAGCGCGGTAACGACGCCGTGCACAGCGCCCGGCAGGTTCGTGAGCAAGATGCTCAGGCAGTATTGAGTGAGCTGTTTCACGTGGCCTACTGGCTGGGCCGACGTTTCGCACGCAGCGCGGCCGGCAGACCCGACGCCGCGTTACGCTTTAATCCTGCGCTCATACCCAAGCCTGCGCACGCCGTGGCCACCCAGAGTCAGGCTCAACTGCAGGCGCTGGAAAAAGAGCTGGCGTTGCGCGATGCCGCGCTGGTGCAGGCGCAAAAGAAAAACGCAGACCTGGATCGCGAGCTTGCCGCGTTGCGTGTCGAGGTTGAGAAGGCCAAGGTGGCCAACGCGGCTCAGCCCGATACCCACGATTACGACGAAGCCCAGACCCGGGATCTGTTCATTGATCAGTTACTGCACGAAGCCGGTTGGTCGCTGGATGCAGGCCGTGATCGCGAGTATGAAGTCGCGGGTATGCCGAGCGGTCAGGGCAAGGGTTACGTTGATTACGTACTCTGGGGCGACGACGGCAAACCCATGGCCTTGATCGAAGCCAAGCGTACGCAACGCGATGCTCATCAAGGGCAGCAGCAAGCCAAGCTGTATGCCGATTGCCTGGAGCAGATGTACGGCCAGCGCCCGCTGATCTATTTCACCAATGGCTACGAGCACTGGCTGTGGGATGACGTGATGTACCCGCCGCGAATGATTCAGGGCTTTCACAAGAAGGCCGAGCTTGAACTGCTGATTCAACGCCGCACCCGCCGCAAGGCGCTGGGCATGGCAACCATCAATGAAGTGATCGTCGAGCGGCATTACCAGCATCGGGCGATCCGGCGAATCAGTGAAACCTTCGAGCGCGATCGTCAGCGCAAGGCCTTGGTGGTGATGGCGACCGGTGCAGGCAAGACCCGAACCGTCATCGCACTGAGCGATTTGCTGATGCGCTGCAATTGGGCCAAACGCATTCTGTTTCTCGCTGATCGGGTGGCGCTGGTCAATCAAGCAGCCAACGCGTTCAAGCGCTTTTTGCCCAGCGCGGCGCCGGTAAATCTGGTCACTGAAAAGCACACTGAAGGCCGCATTTACGTATCGACCTATCCGACGATGATGGGGCTGATCGATGAAAAGCAGGACGGACAGCGCCGGTTTGGCCCTGGCCATTTCGACCTGATCATCATCGATGAAGCTCACCGCTCGGTGTATCAGAAGTACCGGGCGATTTTTTCCTACTTTGACGCGCTATTGGTCGGGCTGACGGCTACCCCAAAAGACGAGATCGACCGCAACACCTACAGCCTCTTTAACCTGGAAAGCGGCGTGCCGACCGACGCCTACACCCTCGAAGACGCCATCGCCGAGGGCTATCTGGTTAGGCCCCGAGGGGTTTCTGTGCCGTTTAAGTTCCAGCGAGCGGGCATTCGCTACGATGATCTTTCCGAAGACGAGAAGGATCAGTGGGACGAGCTGGAGTGGGGTGAAGGGCAGGAGGTGCCGGACGAGGTGAACGCCGATGCGGTCAACCGTTGGTTGTTCAATACCGACACCGTCGACAAGATGCTGCAAGCGTTGATGGAACGCGGCCACACAGTCGCGGGTGGCGACCGACTGGGCAAAACCATTATTTTTGCCAAGAACAATGCTCACGCGCTGTTTATTGCCAAGCGTTTCGATGAGAACTACCCGGATAAGGCGGGTGCCTTTGCGCGGGTCATTACGTACGAGACGAAATACGCGCAAACGCTCATTGATGATTTCTCCATCAGAGACAAAGCACCGCACATTGCGGTTTCTGTCGACATGCTCGACACCGGGATCGACGTGCCGGAAGTGGTCAACCTGGTGTTCTTCAAGATCGTGCGTTCCAAGGCCAAGTTCTGGCAGATGGTCGGGCGCGGCACTCGCTTGTGCGAAAACCTCTTCGCGCCGGGCCAGGACAAAGAAGACTTCTTCATCTTCGATTTCTGTCAGAACCTGGAGTTTTTCAACCACAACCCTGAGCCCACCGAGGGCACGCTGAGCGAACCGCTAGGGCAGCGCCTGTTCAAGTCGCGTCTGGAGATGTTGGCGGCGCTGGATCGCAGACGCGCCAGTGTTCAGGTCGCAGAAATACCCATGCCTTATGAAGGCGCGTTCAGCGATGACCAGCTACGCGATGACATCGCGCAAAGCCTGCATGAGCGCGTCTCGTCGACGACGCTTGATAATTTTGTCGTCCGCCCGAAACGGCGCTGGGTCGAGCCATATGCCGCTGCTGGCGCGTGGAAGACGCTGAGTGACACGCAGTTGCAAGAAATAGCGGAGCACGTTTCCGGTTTGCCTTCCAGGGTCACCGAGGAAGACGAAGAGGCCAAGCGCTTCGACCTTCTGTTGCTGCGATTGCAGTTGTGCATTCTCAACGGGGAACCGGGTTTTGCGCGCTTGAGTGAAAAGGTTAGGGATTTGGCCGAATCGCTTTTAGGGCAGAAGAACATTCCGGATATTGCGAAACATGCACTGCTGATCGAGGCGGTCGCCGGGCAAGCGTGGTGGGAAGACGTTACGGTCTCAATGCTGGAGCAGGCACGCCGCAAGCTGCGTGGCTTGATCAAGCTGCTGGAGAAGGGCCGGGGCGTGGCGGTGTATACGGATTTTGAAGATGCCTTGGGCAGCATTGATGAAGTGGCGATGCCCTCAATGGTCAACCCGGCAAGTTTCGAGCGATTCCGAGAGAAAGCGCGTACGTTTTTGCGGGCGCATCTGGATCACCTGTCGCTCCAGAAGCTACGTCGCAATCAACCGCTGACACCTTTGGACCTTGAGGCGCTGGAACAGATGCTGATCGAAAGCGGCGGCGGCGCGGGTGAGATCAGCAGGGCAAAGGAGCAGGCCAAGGGGCTGGGGCTGTTCATCCGCTCTTTGGTGGGCATGGACCTGGGCGCGGCTGCGGACGCGCTCTCAGGATTTCTTGTTGGGAAATCATTCAACGCAAACCAGATCGAGTTCAGCAACCTGGTCATCCAGCATTTGACCGAGCATGGGGTCATGAGCGCCGCGCGTCTTTATGAGTCGCCATTTACGGATATCACCCCGAGTGGGCCGGACGGGTTGTTTGATTCCGAGCAGATCGACGCGTTGCTTTGCGCGTTGGGCAAGATTGAAGCGGGGGCGTTGGTGGCTTGAGCTGCGAATGGATCTAAGCATCACGATTAGGATGATCGGATCTTTGCGTCAGAGAGTTTCCCGATCGCGCAACTCAACGCAGTGGGCAAATCACAGGCAATTAAAAAGCCGGCTTGTGGCCGGCTTATTTTATTTCCTTGAAGTTCTGCTGAGTTATGCCTTTGTGCGTGTATGCCTGGATAAAATAAGGCTTTACGCCTAATATTCGTCCACTGTTTGCCAAGAGCGCCCATCAGAAGCTACTGCTTTTGGTATGGGCTAATGTATGGGCTGTGTGGGGAATGATGTGACGAAGCTGACCGTTGCAGGTGTTAACAAACTGGTCAAAGAACGCAAGCCGGGAATGACCAATGATGGTCAGGGCCTTTATTTTCGAATCACTCCGTCTGGTGGCGGTGGCTGGATCTTTCGATATCGCTTAGCTGGCAAGCTCCGGGATATGGGCCTGGGCTCATTTCCTGATGTCAGCTTGCAAAGCGCTCGCATTAAGGCCGCTGACGCTCGAAAGCTGATTGCAAATGGAATGGACCCTTTGCGCGAACGAGATCTGGTACGAGAGGCGGAGCGTAAAGCCCAGCGCGCCAGCGCAGCCAAGACATCCACCTTCGAAATACTTGTCGGTGATTACATCACTGCTCACGGCGAGGGGTGGTCGGAGAAGTGGCGTAAGGGATGGCTTTCCAAGATGGAGCGTTTCGCGTTCCCCAGCATCGGCAGCTTGCCCGCAGCTGAGATTGAAACTGAGCACGTGGTGGACGTGCTCAAACCAATCTGGCAGTCCAAGCCGCGCACCGGCGATGAGGTCAGAGGGCAGATTGAACAAGTTTTAGATGCAGCGAAGGCTCTTGGATTGCGTGAAGGCGAGAACCCGGCTCGTTGGCGCGGGCATTTGGACAATCTGCTATCAAGAGATTCCAAGAAGCATGGAAGAAAGCGCACGCATTTTGCAGCCATGAGATGGCAGGTGCTGCCAGCTCTGATTGCTGAACTTCAATTGCTTGAAACTTTCCCTTCATTCGCTGCCCAGCTGTTGATCCTAACTGGTGCTCGCGCCCGTATGGTGGGGTTCGCTCGCTGGGAGGAGTTTGATCTTGAGGCGCGCACTTGGTCACTTTCAGCTACGCGTATGAAGATGCGGAAGGAGTTTGTGGTCCCGCTTGCAGAGCCGGTGGTCGAGCTGTTGGGCAAGATTCCACGCGTCGCGGCCAGTCCTTACCTCTTCCCGGGGCGAGGTAAAAGTGGAGTGATGCATGCGAACGCTGTTCGTAACCTTTTACATGGCTTGAATCATGGCGACATTACTCGCCATGGATTTCGCTCGACTTTCCGTGATTGGGCTGCCGAGCGTACTAGCTACCCTCGGGAAATCTGCGAGATGGCGCTGGCGCATGATGAACGTGACCAGACTGAAGGAGCTTATTCGCGCACGGATTTTCTTGAGAAGCGTCGAAGCCTGATGTCCGACTGGGCTAGCTTCGCGGTCGGCAGTCCCTCTGATAACCTCATGTTAGGTGCGTTTGATAGACAAGCGCGGCGCAGTGGAGATTAATTATGAGGCATGACCATTTGTTGCTTCAGTGGCTTACCACCAGTCAGGCGCTCGAAAACCTGAGGAGTATGACGAACCAACCTATCTCCGAAGAGGACCTGATTAGCTATTGTGAGGAGAATCTCTGCTCCGTCTATATTGATGGCGGCGGACTCAAAGGAGACGAACAGGTGGGATCAAGCGATGAGGTCCCGAAATCGGTATATGGGGCCGGTTATCAGAGGATTCTTAATGCTGAGGCGTTGAGGGGGGTAAGCAGTGCGGGGGCGGTCCTTCTAAGGTTGGTCGGCCCGGTCTTCTCGGATCACGAGGATGACTTTCAGGAGCGAGTATGCGTATGGGATGGGCTGGTAGCGTGTGAACGTCTCATGGTGCGGTTCAGCACACCCGACATCCTGGGGCTTGCAGAGAGATTTGCAGCCAGCACCGGCAAGAAGTTGAAGCTCGATCCGCGAGAGAAAAAAAGCGTCGCTATGGTTATCGCAGTCCTCGCGAAAATGGCAGGTGTTGACATCTCGCACCCGTATGGGGACATCGCTGCAATCCGAGCATCTGCCGCTAGCTACGGCTTAGTTCTCCCCGAGCACGATGACACTATCGCAAAGTTTCTGGAGATGGCACAAAAAAAATAGGTGCAGCCACCCCATTATCTCTTAATAGGTTTTTGCTCAATCTATTGGGACAAAAGCCTGAGTTAATTCATTACCTTGCTTTTCGTCAACCACCCGAGGCCACAGCGGTCATTGGAGCAAAGTAATGGAAAGAAACACCTTCGAAAGCCAGGTCCAGCGCCGGATCCTCCGCCGCCCTGAAGTTGAAACTCGAACTGGGTTCAAACGCGCACATATCTACAGCCTAATGAAGCGAGGACTTTTTCCTAAGGCGGTTCCGATTGGGGCCCGAGCCGTCGGGTGGGATTCATATGCAATCGACGCATGGATAGAGCATCGCGTTTCCGGTAATCCTTCCAGTCGCAACTTGGCAGGAGGAGCACTCTGATGGCGACTCTCGGTTATATCGTTCTCAGCGGTAACACGGACAAGACTGTTAGCCAAGCTTGCGACATTGCTAGGGCTGTTACCCAGGCTTGCGACATTGGCAAGCTAGATGATGTGTTCGTAGAAGAAGCGTCGAACCGGTCGGTCAGCCTCCTTAAAAGACCGAAATTTCTAGAGGCGCGGAGGGCGCTTCGTAGTGGGGACACATTCGTCGTTGCCGCAACGGACATCCTAGGCACCAATCCAAAAGAGCTTCTGCAGGCTTTGCAATCACTTAGCAGAAAAGGTGTGTCAGTCGTCTTAGCGCGAGCACGCATAACCCTCGATAGCCCCGATGGAAAGGCGTATATGGCTTTGCTCAGATCTGTGGTGAAGATGCAGATGAGGCTCCAGAGCTTGCAGTGGTGACTTCACGCTCACTGCATGGTTGTGGATGGGGCTCGCGCCCCGTCCACGCAATTGTTGCTAGCTCAGAGAGTGTGCCTTTTTAGCCAGCAAGACCCGACTGGCGCACTCTTGAAGACATTGGGTGATGAGGTGGCTCAGAATTGTTGTTTTATTCTGAGCCATCCCGTATATTCTGAGCCATATTTTTGAGCCAGATAGCGGTGAGTTCTCATGACAGTCCTAGCCTATGTTCGAGTCAGTACCGACGACCAGAGCACGAACGCTCAGCGTCACGCAATCACTGAGCGGCACAACGTCGGTAAATGGTTCGAGGATCAAGCTGTCAGCGGCGCAACGAAAGCTCTTGATCGTCCAGGTTTCGCAGAGTTGTTCAAATATGCGCGAGAGGGCGACACCCTGGTTGTCGCTGCCATTGATCGCCTGGGACGCGATACCTTGGACTTGCTCACTACGGTTCAAGCGCTAGAAGGGAAACGTGTGGCAGTCGTTTCACTTCGAGAAGGCTTTGATCTGTCGACGCCCATCGGAAAAGCGATGCTTACGATGTTGGGCGCAGTAGCTGAGCTTGAGCGATCAAACATAAAAGCCCGTCAGTTGGCAGGTATTACACGAGCGAAGGCCTCTGGGCAGAAGCTGGGCGCTCCGAAGCGTATCGATGACGAGGCTGTCCGCATCTGGCGCGAAGCAAACAAGGCGACGATTCAAGAAACGGCTACACAATTTTCGATATCGATTGCGGCAGTGAAGCGGGCGTGCGCCGGCAGATCTTCCGCGACTGTGAGGGTGGAGGGAGCGTAATCATGTCAGGTAAGCAGAAGACTCCAGATCAAGAGACACAAGCAATCGTGCTCAGAGAAGCCGGTTGGACCGTATCGGCAATCGCTGACCGGCTCACTATAAGTGTTAGCACTGTGCAGCGTCTCTTGAAGAAGCATCATGTGATTGCCGGCGCCGGTACTCAGGCTTTGATTGATAAGGCCAGAGAGGAACTGTTGACTGCTGCGTTCTCTTTGGAGGCAGTTCAGCAAACAGCGGCATCATTGGTAGCCGACGAGCTGGCGCTAGTCCGGCAGATCCGACAAAAGATCGCCAGTTCGGTAGAGCATCTAGATCCGACGAACCCCATAGCCTTCCGTGGCCTCGCTGCTGCCTCGACGGCGCTGAAACTTACTCAAGACGTTACTCGTCGCGCGTTGCCTGTCGACAAGCTCGGTCAGGCGATGGAAATCGAGGAGCTACCGGAGCTTCGGATTCGGATCATGACGGAAGATGATGTTGCAGAGATGCGGATGCAGCAACGCATCGAAGAAGCTGAGCGAAACGGAGATCTTCAGAGCCTCAACGATGAGCATGAAAACTTGCGATGGATGGCATCCAGACGACTGGCACAGTTGAATCGCGCAGATGACGACATCGTGATCGAGGGCGATGACTCTCTTATGACCGGAACCTGACCGGTCAAGTGTCAAACCCTTAGAACGCAGTGTAAGCATCGACCACCATGGCTGTTCTGCCGGTATGGTCATTTTGAAAATCGGACCCGAGACCTGGCAGCAGCAAGCCATGAATGATCACACACGCTTTTTCGCCACTCCAACACCGCCCTGCGCTGGAGTAAATGCAAAAACAATCCGTCGGCGAGTGACTGCTAGAGCGCTTGTAACCTCAGGTCAGGCACAGCTTCTAGCTGGCTTTGCTGCCGGTATGGAAAAACGGGTAGCAGCTATTAGTCAATTGGACCCTCAGATAGATCAGACAGACATAGAGCGTATCCAGAAGATCGATTCCTATGTTCGAAGCCTTGCAAGGAGCTACCTCTCTACCGGCAAGCTCCCGGATTGGTCGAAGAGCCTCAGTAAAGACATCAAGCAGTTCTTCCGGCTGCGTCATCTTCTCTCACAGCCTCACGCTCAAGTAATCAGTATTCGCTTAGGGCACAAGGTCGCGGAGGCGGCCCTGAGTGCTCCAAGAGGTCCTGCTGACTACCTAGCCGGCGTGATCATGAGAACGCTCAAGGCGTTGGATGTTAATACCGAATTGGCATTCAACCTTGAGTTTGTGCACGGTGCCTGTCGTGAGAACCATCCACTGCACATTCACGGTGTGCTGTGTGTGCCGGATGACCAGTTATCTGCCGTCATAGATGCGCTCACCCGGGCGCTTGCTACCGGGTATAGGGCTCGATGGAAAAATGTAGCTGTGTTGCTTGAGAGGCCGCAGAGTCCAGGCTTTTGGGCCACCTACTGCATTAAAGAGTCGGACGTGACGTCCGAGATACTGTCTAGGAACTCTGGCCGGACGGATTCGGCGTCTTATGCCACTCGGGCACAGACCCGCAACGCGAGAGCGTTCTATGCCAAGATCGACAAATGGTTTGGTATGGGGCTCGCAAAAAACTTGCCCACCTGAGTTTGCACAAATGGCAAGGTTTGCACCTACTTCTGGGTTGCTGGTCTAGACGAATGCGGCCAATTGGCCAGATGGAAAGCGCGCGGTCATTTTTAGCGACTGCGCACCAACGTTGTCATTGAGTTGGATCGCGACCCTCGCTGGGCCGGAATAACTGAAGGCAGTGCGAACTGCCTGTTGGAAACTAGCGGCAAGAGCCAGTGTTGAGAAAGTGCTCGATTTCATCGATGAAATCGCTTTGAGGGGTGTAGCTCTGGTCTCTGATGGAGACTGTCACTGAGTCACCGCTCTTCTTGCCATAGGCTCCATCCCAAATGTAGCTGTGCCCGATGAAGTGCTCCCCAAAGTACATGGACTTGCCCCTACAAAACC
>NZ_DIHC01000030.1:1059-67592 GCF_002419965.1 Pseudomonas sp. UBA5706 | reverse complement strand
ACGCTCTGCGTGGGAATGGGTTTTTCTGACGCTTTGCGTCAGGCAAACAGCGGACGCGGAGCGTCCAGACCAGCGTTACCACGCGGAGCGTGGGAACCATCACAAGGTCAAGGTCAAGGTCAAGGTTCAGGGCGAGCTTTGGCGTTGTGACGTGATCGTTCCCACGCTCTGCGTGGGAATGGGTTTTTCTGACGCTTAGCGTCAGGCAAACAGCGGACGCGGATCGTCCAGACCGGCGTTACCACGCGGAGCGTGGGAACCATCACAAGGTCAAGGTCAAGGTTCAGGGCGAGCTTTGGCGTTGGAACGTGATCGTTCCCACGCTCCGCGTGGGAGTGTGGTGTTCTGACGCTTTGCGTCGAGCAATATTGAAAACTTCACCCATAAAAAAGCCGCTGCCCCGTTATCTCGGACGGTTTAGCGGCTTGAAGGGCCTCCATCAAATCGGCGGATTTGACGTTGGAAACGTTAGCAAGCTATCTAACTTTCAGCCATGCACCTTTCGGCAAAGCTCTGTTACCAAAGCAGCAACAATACCTGGATAACAGGTGAAGCCATCGCCACGTCAGATTGTGCTCAGCGCTTGCGCCAAATCTGCGCGCAGGTCCTCTACGTCTTCCACACCCACGGACAAGCGCACCAGCGAATCGCCGATGCCGAGCCGTGCCCGGTTTTCCGTCGGGATGCTTGCGTGGGTCATGATCGCTGGGTGCTCGATCAGGCTCTCGACCCCGCCGAGGCTTTCAGCCAGGGCGAAGATGTTCACCTGTTCGAGGAAGCGCCGCGTTCCCGCAAGATCAGTCTTCAGGTCAACGGAAATCATTCCGCCGAATCCGCGCATCTGTCGAACAGCGAGCGCGTGCTGAGGATGGGAGGGAAGGCCGGGGTAGTAGACACGTGCCACTTGCGGCTGTCGCTCCAGCCATTGCGCCAGTTCCAGCGCGTTGCTGCTGTGACGCTCCATGCGTAATGCCAGGGTTTTTACCCCTCGCAAGGTAAGAAAGGCGTCGAAAGGCCCGGATATGGCTCCGACCGAGTTTTGCAGAAACCCCAAGCGTTCGGCCAGTTCGGGATTGTCACCCACCACCGCAATGCCGCCGATGACGTCGGAGTGGCCATTGAGGTATTTGGTGGTCGAATGCACGACGATGTCGAAACCCAGGCTCAACGGATTCTGAATCCACGGACTGGCAAAGGTGTTGTCGGCCACGCAAATGATGCCGCGGTCACGGCAGATGCGAGCAATGGCGGCAAGGTCAGTCAGGCGCAGCAGCGGGTTGCTCGGCGTTTCGACCCAGATCATTTTGGTGTCGTCCTCAAGCCCCGCTTCGAACGCCGACAGGTCGGTCATGTCGACGAAACTGAAGCGGTGACCGGCGCTGCGTTTGCGCACCTTGTCGAACAGGCGGAATGTCCCGCCGTACAGGTCGTCGCCTGACAGAATATGCGAGCCGGCGTCGAGCAGTTCGAGTACCGATGAGATTGCGGCGAGCCCCGAAGCGAAGGCAAACGCCTGGGTGCCAGCTTCCAGGTCGGCGACGCAACGCTCCAGCGCGAAGCGCGTGGGATTGTGCGAGCGCCCGTAATCCAGGCCTTTGTGCACACCAGGGCTATCTTGCAGGTAAGTGGAGTTGGCGTAGATCGGCGGCATCAGTGCGCCGGTGCTGGGGTCGGGGCTCTGCCCGGCATGAATCACGCGTGTAGCGAAAGCATGCGTGGCAGGGTGTTCGTCGTGCTGGCTCATGCAAGGGATCTCCGCAAGTGATTGAGCAAGTCGACGCGGGTGATCAGGCCATGAAAGCCCGAAGCGTCGGCGATGATCGCGACGTGGCCGCGATCCAGTTCCTCCTGAAGCCTGGCCAGGGTCGCGTCAGGCGGCAGGGTTTGCAGTTGGTCGGTCATGGCGCTGGCGACCGGGGTGCGAAAGTGTGACGTGTCGTTGTGTACCCCCAGCAGGATGTCGGACTCATCGATGACTCCCACCAGTTGTTTGCCATCCACCAGCACCGGCAGTTGCGAGACGTCTGCCAGGCGCATGCGCTGGAACGCGGTCAGTAACGTGTCGTCCGGGCCGACGCTGATGACCCGGCCGTCCTCGAAGCGCCGCGCGATCATGTCCCGCAGGTCGCCGTAGCGGGTACGCTGCATCAGGCCCTGGTCGGTCATCCACTGGTCATTGTAGACCTTGGATAAATAGCGGGTGCCGGTGTCGCATACGAAGCTGACCACGCGTTTGGGCACGGTCTGTTCCCGGCAATAACGCAACGCGGCGGCCAGCAGGGTGCCGGTTGATGAGCCACCGAGTATGCCTTCGGCGCGCAGCAGGTGGCGGGCGTGTTCGAAGCTGTCTTCATCGCTGATCGAGTAGGCCTGGCGCACCGTTGACAAGTCAGCGAAGGAGGGGATGAAGTCTTCGCCGATGCCTTCTACCGCCCAGGAGCCGGGCGTGGGCAGCGTGCGGGTGCGACTGTACTCGGCGACCACTGAACCGACCGGATCGGCCAGCACCATTTCCAGCTCCGGTTGTACACGCTTGAAGAAGCGCGTCAGGCCGGTCAGCGTGCCTGCCGAGCCGACGCCGACCACGATGGCGTCCAGATCATGCTGGGTCTGTGCCCATATCTCGGGGGCGGTGCTGCTTTCGTGGGCCAGCGGGTTGGCGGGGTTATTGAACTGGTCGGCGAAAAAGGCGTCGGGGATTTCTTCGGACAGCCTCGCAGCCACATCCTGGTAGTACTCGGGATGGCCCTTACCGACATCCGAGCGGGTGATATGCACCTCTGCGCCCATCGCCTTGAGGTGCAGGACTTTCTCGGTGGACATTTTGTCAGGCACCACCAGCACCACGCGATAGCCCTTGGCGCGGCCCACCAGCGCAAGGCCCAGCCCGGTATTGCCGGCGGTGGCTTCGACAATGGTGCCACCGGGGCGCAAACGGCCGTCGCGCTCAGCGGCATCGATCATCGCCAGCCCCACGCGGTCCTTGATCGAGCCGCCGGGGTTTTGGGATTCGAGTTTCAAAAACAGAGTGCAGAGACCGGTATCGATGCGACTCACGCGCACCAGTGGGGTATTGCCGATCAGTTCAAGTACGGCGGGGCGGGAGTCAGCTGGCATGTCATATCCTCACGTGCACAACACATAGGGGATGGACAGCGGCACCGTTCAAACGTGCACTGGTTTGAGGCACTGATGCCCGGTGGGCACTGTGGCGCGGAAGATCACTGTTGCAGTCCGGCCTGACAAAGGTGGCGGCGTATCAGGGACTGACTCGTCGCCTGACACACCCGTGTCGCCGGCAAGCCATGACGCTACAGGGGGGCGCGTGTGGCCGGCCGGCCATGCTGGAGAATCAACTTCCTTCAAGCAATTTCGAATCCTGGAAGAAGTAATCCTTCCACGAAGTCGGCTGGGTCTTGATGGCGCCAACGCGGTAAAGAAACTCAGCCATCGGGAAGGTGTTTTTCGGGTTGATGGTGAATTCGAACTGCGGGTTTTCGATGATCTTGATCAGTTGCGCGCGATCGATGCTGGATTTGGTCACGCGGATGTAAGTGTCTGCCGCGCCTGCCTTGTCACGCTTGATGTAGTCCGCAGCATCGGCCAGCGCTTCGATGAACGCCTGATAGGTCTTGGGGTTTTGCTCGCGGAATTTTTCGGTAGCGAATAGCACGGTCGGCGAGTTCGGGCCCAGCACGTCGTAAGAGTTGAGCACGACGTGCACATTCTTGTTTTCCAGTTCCTGCTCCTGGAACGGCGGGTTGGAGAAATGCCCGTTCAGTTCGGTACCACCGGTTTTGATGGCCGCGCTGGCATCGGGGTGCGGCAGGTTGACGGTGTATTTGTCCAGGCGGTTGTACTCGGCGTCACCCCACAGCTTGGCCGAGGCGAACTGCAAATAGCGCGACTGTACGGATACCCCCACCGCCGGCACGGCAATGCGGTCCTTTTCGGAGAAATCGGCAATGGTTTTGACGTCAGGGTTGTTGCTGACCAGGTAATAAGGGAAGTTGCCCAGCGACGCGACGGCCTTGACGTTTTGCTTGCCGTGGGTTCGATCCCAGATGGTCAGCAGCGGGCCGACGCCCGCACCGGCGATATCCACCGCACCTGACAACAACGCATCGTTGACCGCCGAACCCCCGGAGAGCTGGGTCCAGTCGACCTTGATGTCGACGCCTGCCTGCTTGCCGTGTTTCTCGATCAGATGCTGGTCGCGCGCTACGTTAAGCAGCAGGTACACCACGCCAAACTGCTCGGCGATGCGCAGCTGACCTTCGGCTTGTGCGGTTTGAGGGGCGCCGAGGGTGGCTGCCAATACAGACGCAGCAAGGGTCAAGGCCGCGCCGAGGCGATGGCGCCGGGAAACTCCTGAACGCTGTTCAGACATGAACGACTCCGTTGTCGGGTGGACGGGAGCACGCTGCGCCGTCCTGAATGCAGACGACTTTATAGGTATAAGCAACGTGGTTTAAATATCAATATGACATATCGATATGTTCAGGTTCGAACCCTCCACCATAGTCGTCTGCGCCCACTTGTTTGCATGACGGTGAGCGGTGGCGCTTTACGGACACCACCGCCGGGAGCCGGAGCACGATACGCGGGAACGTGAGCATCACCCCCACGCACGGGCCTAGAACGCTGACTGAACTTGCAGCCCCAACACCAGCGCGTTATCCACCTGGCGCACGCCGTTCGGGTTTTTGATGTATTGCAGGTTGGGCATGATGTTCAGCCATTTTGTCGCCTGGATACCGTAGTTCAGCTCGCTGGCGTACATGGAGTGCTGCTCGGGCAGGTAGCTGGCGTCGTCATCGCTCAGCCCGTTCAGGCTGTTGAAGGTTCGGGCGTTGCGCAGGAACAGTGAACTGGCATGCACGCGCGCGATGCCAACGCCCAGCGTATCGGTCGGGCGCGAGTCGAACGGGCCTTTATAGACCAGGCTGAGTTTTTGATAGCTGTCCACGGCGGTCGTCGCCCGATCCTGGAACGTGGCGCTGGCGGTCGCGGTCAAGCCACGGGAGGTGTCGCCGTTGACTGAGGTCAGTTGCTGCTTGCCCACCACCCAGAACCCGTGGCGGCTGTTATCGCTGCGATAGTCGTTGCCGGTGATCGCAGCCGGGCGGTTGTTTTCGTCCTTGTAGACATCCTTGCCGTTGGCCGTGCTGTGGTAGTAGCCGACACGGTACTCACCGGGCAAGCGATTGACGCTCGGCCGCCACACCAGTTCGACCGGAAACAGCGTGCCGGCGGTGCCTGCGCCGTTGAGCTTGAAGCCGTTGTCGTTGTCCAGCCCCGACGGATTGACGTTGAACGCGCCGACCTGCGCGTATAGCTCACTGGCCAAGCGGTAGCGAACGCGCACGGCCCATTGGCTGATCGGGCCGTTGTAGATACTGTTGACGTAGTTCCCGGGCTGCGATCCACAGAACGCCAGGCCCTGAAACGAGCAGTCTTCGACGGCAAAATCGTCACTCACGGCCAGCCGGCCGGCTTTGACGTTCAACCTGTCGTCGAACCAGCCTTTGCTCAGCCACAATTCGCTGAGCCGGGTGACGCTGCCCCGGCCCTGGATTTCCTGAGTCGAGCCCATGCCCGTCGAGCGCGGGTCGTTAAGTTTCTCGTTGATGTTGTCGCCGTTGCGGTTGGTCAGCGAAAGGCTGAAGGCCGCGTCGTTCCAGCCCAGCAGCTTTTGCAGATCGATGTCGGCGCCCAGGTTGAACTGATCGGCATAACGGGTAACCCGATCATGATCGTACCCGCCGCTTAGATTGGAGGCCGACTCGCCGGTGTAACCCATCTTGATGTCGATGCCCCTGTTCAGCAGGTCAGTTCGCGTGCCGCCCCAGTCGCCGGTCATCCAGGGGGAGTCGATAGCAAAGGCGTCGGCAGCCTGGGCGCTGATGCTGCAAGCGCTGGCCGCACCGATCGACAGTGCCATGACCAGTGCGTGAGGCGCAGGTCTTTGGCGCGAAAGCGTTCCTTTCATGCTCGTGTTCTCGTCAGGGGGGAGAGGGTTGGCGGCGGGGCAGTTCGCCCCGCGCCAGGGCGTGTGGAGTCAGCTCAGCGGGCGCTGCCGTCGGCGCTCAGCTGCGCGGGCAGCTTGAGGTCCTTGCGCGTCTGAGCAACCTGTGCTGCATCGACTGCCGGGGCAGCGTTGCCCCAGGTGTTACGGATATAGGTCAATACTGACGCGATCTGCTGGTCGGACAGCTTCCAGGCGAAGCTTGGCATCGCACCGCTGGTGGGGTTGCCCAGTGTGACCGCGCCGCGTCCGCCCTGCAGTACCGTGGTGGTGAGACTCTGCGGATTATCGGCCTGCACCGCCGGGTTATTGCCAAGCCCCGCAGCCAGCTGATTGATGCCCTTGCCGTCGCTGTTGTGGCAGGCCGAACAGTTGGCCGAATAGACGTTGGCGCCCTGTTTCATGGCCTGCTGCGTGGCGGTCAGGGGTTGCGGCTTGGTTGCCTTCGAACCGGGCAGGCTTTGCAGGTAGGCCGCGATCGCGTTCAAGTCCTGGTCGGTCATGTGCTGGGTCGAGTTGGTGACTGCTTCGGCCATTGGGCCTGACGCCACGGCAATGTCGTTGCTTCCGGTCTTGAGGTACTGAACGATCTGCTCAGTGGTCCAGCCGCCTACGCCTGCGTAGCGATTACCGGTGATTTCCGGTGCATGCCAGCCGGCCAGGTCGCCGCCCTGCAAGAAACTGCCGCTCTTGTCGCCACCGAGGAAATTCTTCTCCGTGTGGCACGCCGCGCAATGGCCCAGGCCCTGCACCAGGTAAGCGCCACGGTTGAGTTCGGCACTGGCGTCGGCGACCGGCTTGAACGGCGTCTTGTCGAAGAACAGCAGGTTCCAGCCCATCATCATCAAGCGAATGTTGAACGGGAAGGGCAGTTGGTTGGACACCACCTGGTTGTTCACCGCAGGCACTGTCTGCATGTAGGCCCAAAGGTCATGCATGTCCTGGTCGCTGACTTTCACGTAAGCGTTGTAGGGCATCGCCGGATACAGGTTTTCCCCGTGGCGGCCTTTGCCTTCGCGCACGGCGCGGGTGAACTGTTCTTCTGACCAGTCGCCAATGCCGGTGGCCTTGTCCGAGGTGATGTTGCTGGCCAGCAGTTTGCCGAACGGCGTTTCAAGCGCGTAGCCGCCGGCGAACGGTTTGCCCTGATGCGGGTCGGTGTGGCACGCCGCGCAGTCGCCGGCAATGGCGACGTAACGACCACGGGCCACGGTCGGATCTTCCTGTGGCTGGTTCGCCGGAGCCTGGATACCTTGACTGTTGTCGCTCTGCTGCCCGGGCTGCACGATACCGTCGGCCGCGTCCGCCACACCGTAGGCGCCATACAGGCCAATGGCGCCGCTCAGCGACAGCAGGGCGACGGCCACCCGTGTTTTACGATGACCGAAGATCATGCCGACACCTCCACCAACGGGCCGCGTTTGCTCAGGTACTGTTCGATGATGGCCTTGGCCGTCCACAGGCTCAGGGCGCCAATGGTCGACGTCGGGTTGTAACCGGCATTGTTGGGGAACGATGACGCCCCGAGTACGAAGACGTTATGCACGTCCCAGCTCTGTTGATAGCGGTTAAGCACGCTGGTGTTCGGGTCGGTGCCCATGACCGCGCCGCCGATGGTGTGGTCACTGGCTGGCAGATACGGGCCGTAGTTGGTGGCGGCCGAGTCGAACCCATTGACGATCTTCGCGCCCATGGCTTTGCCGATCTCGATGGCCTTGTCTTCGGTGAACTTCGCCATGCGCCGGTCGTTCTCGTTGTAGTCGAACGTCACGCGAATCAGCGGATCGCCGTTGGCGTCCTTGTACTCAGGATCGAGGTCCAGATAGCACTCGTCGTGGGAGAAACTGGTGCCCTGGTTAAAGATGAAAGTGCCGTTCTGGAAGGCGTGGGTGTAGGCCTTTTTCCAGGTGCTGCCCCAGCGCGGGGTGCCCGGCGGCACGACGTCGGCGTTGCCGATCGGGCGTGCGCCCCGGGCCACCACGAGAATACCGGCGCCGCCGATGAAACCCTTGCCGGTGTGATCGAAGTTGTCGCCGTTGTAGTCATCCACCTGCACCGAGAGGGCGCCGGCACCGATGTATTGGTTGAGCTGCTCGTCCTCGAAAAACAGGTTTGCCCCTGACACGGTCTGGAAGCTGTAGGCACGACCGACCACGCCTTTGCGGGTAGCCGGGTCGTACGGTTGACCGATTTTCGAGAGCAGCAACAGACGCACGTTCTGCATCTGGAAGGCGGAGAAGATCACGATGTCGGCGGGCTGGTGCCATTCCTTCTTGTTGCGATCCAGATACGTCACACCGGTGGCGGTCTTGCCGTCTTCAGCCAACGTGGCGCGCAACACGGCCGATTCGGTGAGCACGGTGAAGTTGCTGCGCTGCATCAGGGCCGGGACCACGCAGGCATTGGGGCTGGATTTGGAGAAGTTGCCGCAGCCGTAGTACAGGCAGTAGCCGCAATAGGTGCAAGGCCCCATGCGCACGCCCAGCGGGTTGGTGTAAGCCTGCGAGGCTTGACCGGCGGGCACCATGAACGGGTGCAGGCCCAGCTTGTTGCTGCCTTCGGTGAACAGGTCAGTCAGGCGTGTAGTGGCCAGGGGCGGCAGGGGGAACTCGTTTTTACGGCTGCCTTCGAAGATGTTGCCGCCTTCGACCGGCTTGCCGTTGAGCACGCCAGCCTTGCCCGAGACGCCGGCGATTTTCTCGAAGCGATCATAGAAGGGTTCCAGGTCGTCATACGTCACGCCCCAGTCCTGCACGATCAAGCCTTCGGTCAGTTGCTGTTTGCCATAGCGTTTGAGGGTGTAGGTATAGGGCTCGAAGTCGAAAGGCAGGAAGCGCCAGGCCATACCGGCCCAGTGAGTGCCCGAGCCGCCTACGTTGTAGCCCAGCTCGTTGAGACTCCAGTCGCGAGTTGGCAGGGCGGTCTGCGAGCGGTTGTTGCGGAATGTGGTGGTTTCGATGGCTGGCGGCAGCAACATGCTGCGGCGTGTATCCCAGCGCAACTCGTCGGTGTCGACCGAGGGCGGGAAGTCGGTGGAGGTCTCGAACCAGGGGCCGCGTTCGATCGCGACCACATTGAGGCCGGCACGGGTCAGCTCTTCAGCCATCAGAGAACCACACCAGCCGAGGCCGACGATCACAGCGTCGACTTTGGGGCGAACATTGGCCATTTAGGGGTCCTTATCAATACGGTGTCATCACGAGAATCAAGGCAGGTGTCGGCGTACCGCACTGCTCGTATCAGTGGTTGCGCAGGGCAATCAGAGCGTGTTGTCGATCAGGCTGGTGGGAATGATCGTGAGTTTCTGGCCCTTCTTGGCGATCACATCGCGAAAGTCATAGCGGGCACCGGGGAAGCCGATCATTTTCCAGCTGGCCATGTCCTTATTGCCGCCGTAGATGGGATCGGCAAAGAAACCCTCACGGACGTTGGCCAGAATCTGTTCGAACAGCTCTTTGGATTCGACTTCGGCGCCCAGATCCAGCTTGTCGCTTTCCATGCCGCGCAGCAGTTCGTCCTGTTGAGCACCGTCCAGTTGCACGAAGGGTTTCGAAAATGCCTTCTGGCAGTAGGCATCCAGGGCAGCCAGGCCCTTGCGCCAGCGTTCGGCCGGGGTCAGGGGCGATTGCGTGCCTTGCTCAGGGGTGCCCTTGACGAAGCGACCGAGGCGGTACAGCGTCGCGCCGCGCCCATAGTCGCCTGCCAGCTGTCGGTCGATGAAGGTTGCGCAACCGGCTTCCTTGCCGCCTATGCTCAGTTCATCGGCGGGTATCAGGCGGTCGGCGAGGGCGCCGGCGGTGTCGAATTCGGCCTGGGTGAAGTAGGCCAGGCCGCCCTGGCGGGGAGCGGGCAGTGCAGGCAGGTTGGCCTGACCCGGCTCCCAGGGCTGTCCACCGCTGATAACCTCGGCGCGCGCAGCCGGCAAGGTGGACGCGGCTGCCAGCGCCAACGCCGATGAAAGAAATTCTCTGCGCTGCATGAATCTGTCCTGTTCGGATGAGGGGAAGTCGATGGGTAATCGGGCCAAAGCCCGCGGGCCAATCGATGGCGGCGGCGAGTCTAGGGTGCGGCATATCACCGCGCCACTAACAATTTGACGTGTTTCCCTCAAAAAACCCTACAGATAGAACGGTTTAGCCGGACAGTGTTTCGTCGATGACAATGCGCAATTGCGGGGTGATAAGGACCGGCGTATCGATATCGCCATTAACGTACAGCAGGTGTTGAATGGCAGCTTCCGCCTGGCCCTCCGGGTCCTGATCGATCACCAGCGACAGCGACCCTTCGCGCAGCAACTCAGCGTGTTGCTGGCTGGCTTCGTGGGTGATCCAGACCGGGCTGACCCCATGCGCGGGCAGCGCCTGGCGAATCCCGGCGGAACCTGCGCCGGTGTTATAGATTGCCGTCAGGGGTGCCCCCGTCGCGCAGGCATCGCGTACGGCGCGCGCGGTCAGGACATCGTCGTCGTGGCATTGCACCGGGCCCTGGACCGTCATCCTCGGCGCACGCTCGCTCAAGACTTGCAGGAAGCCTTCGACGCGCTGCTGGTGAGCGTGATAAAGCAACGAGTTGGTGAGCAGCAGCACGCGCCCCGACGCCTGCCCCTGCCATTGACTGAGCAAGCGGCCCGCGCTGCGGCCAGCCACGCGGTTGTCGATGCCGATGTAGGTGGCACCGTCGAGCCCCGACAGCGCGCTGGTCAGTAACACCACCGGCACGCCTCGGGCGATCTGCGCCTTGAGCGCGGCGCGAATGGCAGGGCTGTCATGGGCTACCACGATCAGCCCTTGTCGCGACGTACGCGGCTGGTTGATGAACTCCAGCAGTTGCTCTGGATTCTGGTCGTTCCAGGTCTGGTGCTGCAGGACCAGGCGCGAGCGCAGCAGCCGCGCCTGATGGTCAAAGGCGAGGGTCAGGCGTCGATAGTGATCGGTGTGGCTCTCGACGATCAGCAGGTCAAAACGCAACAAACCGTGGACCGGGGAGGGCAGCAGCCGACGCAACCCCAACGCCTTGGCGGCGTTCAGCACTTTTCGTCGCTTGAGATCCGACACGCTGCCGCGTTCGTTGAGCACCCGGTCCACGGTGCTCAGGCTGACGCCCGCCAGCGCGGCGACTTCGAGCAGCCCTTTCTTTTTGTCGCTGTCCAACTTCATCTTCCGTACCGGACCGGAAGGCGTCCGGCGCGCTCGCATCAGGGAGGGGCCGACTGGTAGCATTCGCGGGGAATCTTGGGCGAACAGTCGGGAACACACACAGATAATGACGGGCAAGAAACCAGACAGCAACGGCCGAGGCAGTCGTGGCGTGACGTTAGGCGATGTTGCGAGGCTGGCGGGCGTGGCGCCGATGACCGTCTCGCGCTGCCTGAACCAGCCCGAAACCGTGCGCAGCGAAACCCGGCTCAAGGTGCAACGGGCCATCGACCAGACCGGGTACGTGCCCAACCGTCTGGCCGGCGCGCTGGCCTCCAGCCGCAGTCGTCTGGTGGCAGTGGTGCTGCCGATGGTGACCAATCCGATCTTCTCCGACACCTTCCAGGCCATCAACGAGCGTCTGACCAAAGCCGGGTACCAGGTGCTGCTCGGGGTGTCCGGTTATCAGACCGAGCACGAACAGCAGCTGCTTGAAGTCATTCTCAGCCGCCGCCCCGACGGCATCATCCTCACCGGCACCTTGCACACCCCGGCCAGCCGTCATCGTCTGCGCGCCTCGAACGTGCCGGTGGTGGAGACCTGGGACCTGAGCCGTGAGCCGATTGACATGCTGGTCGGTTTCTCTCACGAGAAAGTCGGCCGTGACGTGGCGCGGCACCTGCTGGGCAAAGGCTATCGCCGATTCGCCGTGCTGGCGGTCAACGACCCCCGAGGTTTGCGTCGGGCCGAAAGCTTCATCGGCACCTTGGCGGAGCAGGGCATCAGCGATGTTCCGCGCCAGGTATTTGAAGGCTTGCCCACGCTCGCCCACGGTCGTGCAGGCCTGACGGGGTTGATCGACCATGGCCAGATGTTGGGCGACAGTCCGCTGATGGTCGTCTGCACCTCCGACACCATCGCCCATGGTGTGCTCACCGAAGCCGCTGCCCGTGGCATTCGCGTGCCACAGGAACTGGCGGTGATCGGTTTTGGCGACATGAATTTCGCCGCACACACCTTCCCGGCGCTGTCGACCGTCCGCATCGATGGGCAGCTCATGGGCGACCGTGCCGCATCGATGCTATTGGACCGGATCACCGGCCATGACGACAGCGAGGGGGTCGAGGACATCGGCTTCACCGTGATCGAACGCGACAGCACTTCGACGCTGGTCTGAAACCTGCCATCCGATGCCGCAGGACGTCACGGTCATTCGCCTTGAGAGCGCTACCATGATGACGATTTGCAGTTGTCTGATAAGTGTCCCTTGTCCTTGAAAAAAAGCTGAGCTATATTTTTCACCATAAATGGTAGCGCTCTCATTTGCGCATCATCCGCTGCGGAAAATAACAATGTCCAAAATCACATGCGTAAGAACCCTGCGCCTGCCAGAACGCCCGAAGTTGATCTGGCTGGAAATCGAAACCGATGAAGGATTGATCGGCCTCGGCGAAACCTTTCGCGGTGCGGCCACGGTGGAGGCTGCCGTGCACGAACTGATCGCTCCCGGGCTCATCGGTCGTGATTCGCGGCAAATCGAAGCGATTTCCCTCGAGCTCACCACGCCCTACGTCGGCTACCACAGCGCCAGTGCCGAAATTCGCGCCGCCAGCGCCGTGGATATTGCGCTGTGGGACCTCAAAGGGCAGCGTCACGGCATTCCGATTCACGAAGCCCTTGGCGGTGCGTGCCGCGAGCGGATCCGGGTCTACAACACCTGTGCCGGCTACGAATTCAACACCCAGCAGGGCGCGCGTCGGGAAATCACCAGCGCCGACCGCGCCCAAGGCCCCTATGACGACCAGTTGGCCTTCAGCCGCGATGCCGGCGCCCTGGCCGTCAGCCTGGTGGAAGAGGGCTACACGGCCATGAAAATCTGGCCGTTCGACCGTTTCGCCCGGCAGGCAGGGGCCAACACCATCAGCCTGGCCGAGGTGAAACAGGGCGTCGAAGCCTTCCGCCAGATTCGCCAGGCGGTGGGCAACCGGATCGAAATCATGTGCGAATTGCACAGCCTGTGGGACAGCACCGCGGCGTTGCGCATTTGCCAGGCCCTCGAAGCGTTCGAGCCTTACTGGGTCGAAGATCCGCTGTGCAAGATGGACGACGCCCAGGCGCTGGCCGATCTGCGCACCCGCACCCGCGTGCCGATCTGTGCCAGTGAAACCCTCGGCGGCAGCGTGGCCTACCGCGACCTGCTGGCAGCCGGCGCCATGGACTACCTGATGCTTGATCTGGTGTGGTGCGGTGGCTTCACCGAGGCGCGCAAGATCGCCGCATTGGCCCAGGTCTACAACAAACCGCTTGCACCTCACGACTGCACCGGCCCGGTCGCGCTGTTCGCCGGCCTGCAGATCGGCGTGCATGCCCCGACCGCCGTGTTGCAGGAGGTGGTGCGGGCCTCGTTGTCGACCTGGTACGGCGATCTGGTCACCCATTTGCCGCAAATCGTCGAGGGTTACGCACTGGCGCCGACCCAGCCGGGGCTGGGCACCGCGTTACGCCCCGAAGTGCGCCAGCGTCGGGACGCCATCATCCGCGAGACGCGCCCGTGACCCTGCGTCTCTGGTGGGGGGGCCGCCGCTGGGGAGCTGCCTGATCGTTTCATGACTTTTGTTGTCCGCTATCGAGAACACAATGAAAAAAATAGATTCTCTGCGGCGTTTCATCGCCGAGCACCGCCGCTACGAAGTCATCGCGTTGCTGTTCATCATGATGATCATCAACCAGGGTGATCGCGCCACGCTGTCCGTCGCTGGCGCCAGCGTGTCTCAGGAGCTGGGGTTAAGCCACGCCGAAATGGGCTGGCTGTTTTCCGCGTTCGCCTGGGCCTACATGCTGCTGCAACTGCCGGGCGGCCTGGCCATTGACCGCTTCGGCAGCGTCAAGGTGCTGGGCCTGGCGATCATCGCCTGGTCGGCCTTTACCGCAATGATCGGCACCGTGGCGCTGATGCCGGTGGCCCTGGCCTTCTTTGCAGTCTTCGCCCTGCGGTTTTTGGTGGGCGCTGCCGAAGCGCCGTGTTTCCCCTCCAATAGCAAGATCGTCTCGATGTGGTTTCCCACCGCCGAGCGCGGTACGGCAACGGCGATCTTCAATGCCTCGCAGTATTTCGCGGCGGTGGTGTTCACCCCATTGCTGGCCTGGATTTCCACACGTTGGGGCTGGCCGTGGATCTTTTACGTGATGGGCGCCGCCGGGATTGTGATCGGCGTGGTGTTTTTCATCCGCATCAAGGCCCCCGTGGACCATGCCAGCCTGAGCGCCATTGAGCTACAAACCCTTCGTTTAGGTGGCGCTAATCTGCAGGAGCGTCCGGCGTGCGCTGGCGAGCGCCAGAGCTGGAGTCAAACCTGGGTCAGCGCGCGCGACTTGCTGGGCCAGCGGATGTTGCTCGGGATCTACCTGGCGCAATTCTGTATCAGCACCCTGACGTTCTTCTTCCTGACCTGGTTCCCGGTGTATCTGGTGCAGCAGCGAGGCCTGTCCATACTCAATGCCGGGCTGCTGGCGGCGGTACCGGCGATCTTCGGCTTCATTGGCGGCATCGGTGGCGGGATGGTCTCTGACTGGATGCTGCGCAAAGGCGTGTCGCTGACCCGTGCGCGCAAGGTGCCGATCTACATCGGCATGGCGCTGTCGATGAGCATGATCCTGTGCAATTACGTGCAGACCGACCTGCTGGTGGTGCTGTTCATGGCCCTGGCGTTCTTCGGCAAGGGCATGGGCGCGCTCGGCTGGGCGATCATCTCCGACGTCTCGCCCAAGCGCAGTGCCGGCATGAATGGCGCGATTTTCAATACCTTCGGCAGCGTCGCCGGCATCGTCACGCCGCTGGTGATCGGCTACATGGTGCAGTCCATGGGCTCGTTCAATGGCGCGCTGATTTACGTAGCGCTCAACGCCGCCGGGGCGTTCATCAGTTACATGTTCATCGTTGGCGAGCTTAAACGCCCGGATGACACGCCTGCCAATATGCCTACCCCTAACGTAGGTCAGCAGGCCTGCGCGGGCCATTGAGCGCCCAAGTCGCAGACGTGCTTGAGGGTTTCGCGTCAATCCGGCGCGGTTCTTCCTGCGTTTTTTTGAAATTTTTTTCTGCCTCGTCCGGTCATTTTTCCGGGTGGCATAACCCGCCTATGAGAGGTGCACTGGCTGTTGCACCGCCGTGAAAACAAAGAGAGGGAATTCGATGCTCGATAGACGTAACTTCTGCAAGGCCACCGCTTTGGCCTCTGGCGCCGCCGTTCTGGCTTCCAGCCAGCTTGCCCGTGCCGCTGCGCTGGTTCAGGCCGGACCGCCCCTGATCAAGGTCGCAAGCCTTGACTGGCTGTGCAATGCGGTTGGGCTGACCGCCGCAGGCCGGCTGTTCGTCGGTCTGCCACGCTGGCCCGGATTCGAGAAGACCCCCTCGATTGCCGAAGTGCTGCCCGACGGTTCCCTCAAGCCATTCCCCGGCGGCGAGTGGAACCAGTGGCAACCGGGCAAATCCGGCGCCAGATCGCTGGTCAAGATCAACACCATTCATATCTTCGATGACGACACCTTGTGGGCCATCGACCAGGGCGAGGATGCCGGCCCGCACGGCATCAATCCGCATCAGAAAGTCCTTCAGTTCGATACCCGCGACGGCACGCTGCTGCGCTCCATCAGCCTGCCGCCGAGCGTGCTGCCCGCCGGGGCCAATCTCAACGACCTGCGCCTGGACAGCGAACACGCTTACCTCACCGATTCGGGCCTGGGGGCGATCATCATCGTCAACCTCAAAACCGGCGTGGCCCTGCGTCGCCTGGCCGATCATCCCTCGACCAAAATGAACCCCGAACGCCGGCCGTTGGGCGAACACGCGCAGCCGCTGATGATGCCCGATGGCAGCGACCATCAAGTGCATTCCGACCCGCTGGAAATAAGCCCGGACGGTGCTTGGCTGTATTACCAGGCGCTCACCGGTCCGCTCTGGAAAGTACCGACGGCGGCTCTGCGCGATACCCAGGTGACCGAAAAGGCGCTGGGAGAGAAGGTCGAGTTCGTCTACGACACTGGCGCGCTGACCGGCACTGCCATCGACAGCGCAGGCAATTTATACCTGGGCGAGTATGACAAACCCCGCGTGACCGTGCTCTCACCTGACGGCAGCCTGCGCGTGGCGGTGGAAGATCAGCGGCTGTGGAATCCCGATGCGATGATCATTTCCAAACAGCGCGAGCTTTACATTCCGGTGCCGCAGAGTGCGCGCATGGCCTCCAACCGCGGACCGAACGGTGTGAACGGTCTGCAGCTGCCGTTCAAGGTCTACAAAATCCAGTTGCCGGCGAGCTTCGGTGGCCGCGAGACGGTTCCCGTCGTGGTCGGCCAGTCTCTGGCGTCCACGTCTTCCTGAAACCTGACGATCCCGAGCGAGGTTCGAATGCCGGACGACGCACGCCTGAACCGAAGAACACTGCTCAAGCTCGGCGCCACGGTCGGCGCCGGTTTGGCACTGCCCGCTGTCGGGGCCGCCGAGCTGGCCACGGATCAACCGCTGGCGAGCGGCCCTGCGCATCTGCTCATTCGCCATGCCACTGTGCTCAGCATGGAACTTGGCGCCGCGGTGATGAACGACACCGATGTACGGCTGCGCAACGGTCGTATCGTGGCCCTCGGCAAAGGCTTGCCGAGCGAGGGCGCAGAGGTGATCGACGCCACGGGGATGATCCTCATCCCCGGGCTGGTGGACAGCCATTGGCATCTGTGGAATAGCCTGTTGCGCAACAGCGCGCCGGCGCCAGGTGCTGAGGCTTTCTTTAAATCGCAACTGGCGGTCAGCAAACGCTTCACCCCAGAGATGTCGGCGCTGGGTGTTCGGCTCGGCCTGCTGGAAGCCATTAATGGCGGCATCACCACGGTGAACAACTGGGCGCATAATTTGCGCACTCCGGCATTCGCCCAGGCTGAATTGAGCGCGATGAGCCAGAGCGGCCTGCGAGGCCGGTTCTGGTATGGCTATGCCCAGGATCTGGACGCCACAGCGGCGATGGATGTTGCCGATATCCAGCGAGTGCACGCTCAGCTTCAATCGATGCCTGCCTCCCTTGTGGATCTGGGGATGGCGATTCGCGGGCCGGAGCGCACCCAGCCTGAGGTATGGGCGCCGGAATTCGCGTTTGCCAAAGCCAATGGCCTGCCGATTTCCACACACATTGCGGTGACGGCAAAAGCCCAGAAGGAAAAAGCCCTGCAGCAGTTGGCGGACAACGGGGTACTGGGGCCCTCCGTGCAACTGGTGCATGCCACTCATGTCGACGCACAGGACATCGCCACCATCGCTCAGTCAGGTGCCTCGGTGTGTCTCACGCCGCTGACTGAAATGCGCGTGGGCTATGGCCTGGCGCAGGTGGACGCGCTGCACCGAGCGAAAATCCCCATCACCCTGGGTATTGACACGCTGGTGCTGAGTGGCAACGCCAACCCGTTCATGGTGATGCAAACGCTGCTCAACCTGGCCGTCGGCATAAGTGGTAACGAGCAGGCCGTGACGGCCCGGGATGTGTTGTTCTGGGCCACCCAGGGCGGCGCGAATGCCATGGGTCTGGGTTCGCAGATTGGCTCGATCAGCCCCGGCAAACGTGCCGACCTGACCCTGATCGACGCTCGTGGAGTGGGGATGACGCCGGTCATCGACCCTTATGCCAGCGTGGTGCAGTCGGCGACGCCTGCGGATGTGGATACGGTGATCGTGGAGGGGCGCGTGCTCAAGCGCGGCGGCAGGTTGTTGGCCACTGACCATGCGGCTATTGCGCACGAGGTTGCCGGCCAGTTGGCTGCGCTCGGTTTGCGCTGAATGGTCTGCCACGCCAAGAGCGTGCAGCTCAGGCCCGCAAGGCTTTAGGGCTTACGCCCAGTCGCTGTTTGAAGGTGGTCGCCATGTGCGCCTGCGAAGCGAAGCCGCAGGCCTGGGCGATGTCCGCCAGCCCCTGCCGAGGGTTGCGCAGCAGGGTCCGGGCGCGGGCGATGCGGCGGTCGATCAGATAACTGTGCGGGCTTTTACCGGTGGCCTGGGCAAACGCGCGCATCAAATACCCTTCGGATAACCTCAGCAGGCTCGCCATGTCCTGCACGCTGATAGGCCCTGCCAGTTGCGCATCCATGTATTCATCAAGCAGCCGCAACCTGCGCGCGGTCAGCGAACTTCGCCCAGGGATCGACGAGGTCTGATCGTTCGCCATGCGCTCCACTAACGCCAGAGCCCAACCCTCCCAGTCATCGTCCGGCGAGGCCTTGAGCAGTGCATTACGCATGCGCCGGGCCAGGTGGATGGCTGGTAAATCAATCATGTTGTTGAACGCATGGGGGCCTGCCAGCGCGATGCCATCCTCGCGCAGCACGCGCAGGTACTCGCCACCGTTGCGGGACTGGGAGAACACGTCGCAGCCCGCAGGCACGAAGGCCAACCCGTTGGGAACGGCGTCGAACGGGCGAATCCGGTCGCTGCCGATCGCGTGCACACCGCGCTGGCTGTCGAAGGCGAAACCCACGGCCGATCGCTGCGCCACGTAGCGCGCTTCATAAGCACCGGCCGGCAGCAACTCGATCAGCCACGGGCCGGCCTCGGCTCGTCGGACCGGGTCGCTGCTGGCAGGAAATTCGGAATGATCGCTTGGGTTCATGCTGGCCATAGTACTCAGGGTTCGGAAGAAAGGTCAGGTCGGTTTTTTGAAAGCCGCCTCGCCTCACCGCCGCCTAGACTGGGCAAAAAACCGGAGGACACTATGTACAACCTGACCCGCGAACAGATCGAAGAGGCCGCACGCCATGTGTATCAAGTGATGCCAGCCACGCCACAGTATGCATGGCCGCTGCTTGCCCGGCGTCTGGACTGCACGGTTTGGGTCAAGCACGAAAACCATACGCCCACCGGCGCCTTCAAGGTTCGTGGCGGCATCACCTTCATGCGCTGGCTCAAGTGCGCCTATCCGGGCACGCAAGGCGTCATCGCGGCGACCCGCGGCAACCACGGGCAAAGTGTGGCCATGACCGCGCGGGCAGTGGGGATGCGCGCCGTGATCGTGGTGCCGGTGGGCAATTCCAGGGAGAAGAACATCGCCATGCGCGGTTTTGGCGGCGAGGTCATCGAGTTTGGCGAAGACTTCGACGAAGCCCGTGAGCAGGCGATGCGCCTGGCGAAAGTACAGGGTCTGTTTCTGGTGCCTGCCTTCCACCCGGAGCTGGTCAAGGGTGTGGCCACCTATGCGCTTGAGCTGTTCAACGCAGCGCCTGCGCTGGATACGGTGTATGTGCCCATCGGTTGCGGCTCGGGCATCTGCGCGGTGATTGCCGCGCGGGACGCGCTCGGCCTGAGCACCGATGTGGTCGGTGTGGTCTCCTCTGAAGCGGATGCGGCCAAACAGTCGGTCGAAACTGGCGAGCTGCGCGAAACGGACTCGGCCGACACGTTTGCCGATGGCCTGGCGGTGCGCAAACCGGTGCCTGAGGCTTTGCGCATCTATGCCGCGGGTGCGGCGCGCATCGTATCGGTGACAGACTCCGAGATTGCTGAGGCGATGCGGGTCTATTACACCGACACTCACAATCTGGCAGAGGGGGCAGGAGCGTCGGCCCTCGCCGCGTTGATGCAGGAACGTGAGGCGATGCGGGGCAAGCAGGTTGGCGTGATCCTGTCCGGTGGCAACGTCGATAAGGACGTGTATGTAAAGATTCTCGGCTAGGGCCGGGTAGGCGCAGGTACGCTCACGCTTGCGTTCAGGTGCCGCCCGGGCGGTACGGCCCCTGAATGCAAGATCAAGCCTGCAGGTAGACCACATGGGTGTGAGTGTATTCATACAGGCCGTGCTTGCCGTCTGCACCGCCAACACCGGATTTGCGAACGCCTGCATGAAAGCCTTGCATGGCTTCGAAGTTTTCCCGATTGATGTAGGTCTCGCCGAAATCGATCTGGCGAATGGCATGCATGGCCTTGCTCAAGTCGCGGGTGTACAGGGAGGACGTCAGCCCGTACTCGCAGTCATTGGCCAGGGCGATGGCTTCGTCCAGGTCATCGACGATCTGGATCGGCAACACCGGACCAAACACCTCCTTGCGCATGATGTCCATCTCGGCGGTGCATCCGGTCAGCACTGTCGGCTGAAAGTGAAAGCCTTGGCCGAGATCGGCGATCTGGCCGCCGGTGATCAGCGACGCGCCTTGCTCCTGGGCTTTTTTCACCTTGGCCGCGACGCTTTCCAGCCCTTGGCGGTTGATCAGCGGGCCCATCTCCACCGACGCATCGGCCAACGGATCGCCATAGCGCGTCGCTGCCATCGCGGCGCTGATCCGGTCGATGAATTGATCGGCCATCCGGCGTTCGACGTACACCCGTTCCGCGCAGTTGCACACCTGGCCGGTGTTGATGATCCGCGAGTCGCGGATGGCGTTGACTGCCAGATCCAGGTCCGCGTCGGCCAGCACGATGGCAGGCGCTTTGCCGCCCAACTCAAGGTTCAGCTTGGTGATGTTAGG
The DNA here is from genome assembly GCF_002419965.1 of Pseudomonas sp. UBA5706. Lineage (GTDB taxonomy): Bacteria > Pseudomonadota > Gammaproteobacteria > Pseudomonadales > Pseudomonadaceae > Aquipseudomonas. The sequence goes on along the minus strand of NZ_DIHC01000030.1, from coordinate 46,934 downwards.
CGCCGCAGCACTCATGATTCGCGCGCCGGTTTCCACGCTGCCGGTGAAACTGATCATGTCCACTTGCTGATGCGTCGTCAGTGCGGCTCCCACTCGGCCATCGCCGCTGACCACGTTGAATACGCCGGGTGGAAGATCCACTTGCGCGACTAGCCGCGCGAACTCGAAGCAGTTGTTGGGGGTTTCCTCGCTAGGCTTGATCACGATGGTGTTGCCGGTTACCAGCGCCGGAGCCATTTTCCGGGCGATCAGGAAGAACGGGAAATTCCACGGCAGAATCCCCGCGACCACGCCCAACGGTTTGCGGAACATGAAGATATTTTCGCCGGGACGGTCGCTGGTGATGATCTCGCCTTCGATGCGCCGGGCCCACTCGGCCATGTAGTCCAGATAGTCGGCGGTAAAGTTCACCTCGACCTCGGCCAGCCCATAGATCTTGCCCTGCTCCAGAGTGATGGTGCGGGCAAGGTGGGCGACGTTTTCCCGCAGCTTGCTGGCGATCTTGCGCAGGTAGCCTGCGCGGTCATTGGCCGGGCGGCGGCCCCATGCCGCTTGCGCCGAGCGTGCGGCGGCCAGGGCACGATCAACCTCGTCGGCGTTCGAAGCCGGAACCCGGGCTAGCAGGGCGCCGGTGGCCGGGTTGAGCACCTCGAAATGCTCGGCGCTCTGAACGAACTCGCCGTTGATGTAATTCTGGTAAACCGGTGCTGAGGTCATGGTCTGGCTCCTTTGCAATCAGTAAGTCTTCGATGCCGGGCGTTGTTCGGTGTCGCGATAGCGCGCCAGATTGCTCAGCGCGGCCTGGCGCATCAGGCTGATGTCGATCGCCACGGCGATGAACTGGCAGCCCCAGCGCTGATAGCGACGTGCGTCTTCTTCGGCAGGGGCCAGAATGCCGCTGACCTTGCCAGCGGCGAGGGTGGCATCGATGGCGTGGCGGATTTTTTCCTGTACCTGGGGATGGGACGGATTGCCGATGTGCCCCAGTCCGGTGGACAAATCCGCCGGACCGATGAACACCGCATCCACGCCCTCGACGGCGGCAATTTGCGCCACGTTGTCGACGCCGGTGCGTGACTCGACCTGCACGATCAGGCACAGCTCTTCATGCGCCGTATTGAGGTAGTCAGGTACAGCGTCCCAGCGGGTGGCGCGGGTCAGGCCGCCGCCGACACCGCGGATGCCATGGGGCGGATAGCGCGTGGCCTGCACCAGCGCCCGCGCCTGGTCTGCGGTCTCGACCATGGGAACCATCAGGCTCTGGGTGCCAATGTCCAGCAACTGCTTGATCAGCACCGGGTCGTGACCGACGGCGCGCACGATCGGTGCCGTGGGGTAGGGTGCGGCGGCCTGCAACTGGGCGAGAATCGACGGCACCGTGTTGGGCGCGTGCTCACCGTCGATGAGCATCCAGTCATAACCGAAGCTGGCCGTCATCTCCGCGCCATAACCGCTGGCCAAACCTGCCCAGATGCCATAGAGCGGTTGGTTTTTAGCCAGCGCGGCCTTGAACGTGTTGCGGGGCATTTTCATGGTGGGGTTCCTGTGCAATCGAAAGTAGCCAGTGTGCGCAACGCGGCGAACGCTGCGCGATCAATGCTGGTAAGGGCGATGCAGCTGACATTCCGGGTTAAGGGTCACGCCAAAGCCCGGTTGATCGAGTCTGGACAGGCGCATGCGACCATTCTCGGGCACTGGTTCGCCCAACAGCTGCGGGTGGAACATGGGCACGACCTCATCGGCCTTCGGCGCCATCATCAGAAATTCGGCGAACGGGCTGTTGGTGCGCGTGGCGACGAAGTGGTAGCTGTAGACCGATGAACCATGGGGTACGACCATCGCGCTGTGGGCGTCGGCCAGCGCCGAGATCTTGAGCAGTTCGGTGATGCCGCCGCACCAGCCGACGTCCGGCTGGATAATGTCGCAGCAGCCCATTTCCAGCAGCATGCGAAAGCCCCAGCGCGTGGCTTCATGCTCGCCGGTGGTGACCTGCATGCCAGTGGGAACGGCTTTCTTGAGCGCGGCGTAGCCCCAATAATCATCTGGCGACAATGCCTCCTCAATCCACTTGAGCCCGAACGCCTGCGCGCCGTGGGCCAGCCGGGTGGCGTAATTCAGGTCCAGGCTCATCCAGCAGTCGAGCATCAGCCAGAAATCCTTGGCCACCCGCTCGCGCATCACTGCCAGTTCTTCGAGGTTCTTGCGCAGGCCCTCTTCGCCTTCGGCGGGGCCGTGGTGCAGCGGCAGCTTGCCGCCGATGAAACCCATCTTTTGCGCCAGGTCGGGACGTGCGCCGGTGGCATAAAACTGCAGCTCATCGCGCACCGCGCCGCCGAGCAGCTGGTGCACCGGCTCTTTACGCACTTTGCCGAGCAAATCCCACAGCGCCAGGTCAATACCGGAAATGGTATTGATCACCAGGCCCTTGCGCCCGTAGTACTGGGACGCAAAGTACATCTGGTCCCAGATGCGCTCGATATCGGTAACCCTGGCGCCTTCGACGAAGCGCGCCAGGTGTTTCTCCACGATGTACGCCGCCGGCTCGCCGCCGGTGGTGACGGCAAAACCGACATTGCCTTCGCAGTCTTCAATCTCGACCACCAGCGTGCCCAGCACGTTGATGCCGAAGCTGCGACGGCTCTGGCGGTACTCGGCATATTTGCTCATGGGCGTGGCGATGTGGTCGTCGATCCAGTGGCCGTCGCCTTGATCGTGATAGTCAGCGCCACCACCGCGAAGAACGAAAGCACGCACGTGTTTGATGGTAGGAGTGGCCATGATTGATTCCTTTTGCTCAGAGCTGGAAGGTGGGTTGCGGGTGAGGCGTTGCCGCACGGGGAGGGCGAATGCCCATCACCAAGACAGCCGAGATCAGGGTCGTGATGGCCAGCAGGTAGAGGCCGGCCGCCGGGGAGTGAAAAGTCCCTTCGGCCCAGTTTTTCAGGATCGGCGCGATAAACCCGCCCAGGGCGCCAAAGGCGTTGATCAGGGCGATGGCGGCGGCTGCGGCGGAGCCCGCGAGAAAGCTGGCGGGGAAGGTCCAGAACACCGGTTGCACGGCGATGAACCCCGACGCCGCGAAGCACAGCGCCAGAATGCCCAGCAGCGCACTGGTGAATGTGACCGACGCGGCAATGCCCAGACCCGAGACCAGCAGCGTCAGGGCTGCTACTGCGCGGTGCCGGCCGGTGCGGTCGGCCAGGCTCGGGATCTTCCAGGCGGCCAGCAATGCACACAACCACGGCACGGCGCTTACCAGACCGACCGTCAGGCCGACCTTGGTCCCCAGTAACCCGGCGACCTGTGTCGGCAGATAGAACACCACCCCATACACGCTGGCCTGGATCAGCAGATAAATCAGGCACAGGTACAACACGGCAGGTTGTGACAGGACCTTGAGCAGGCTGCCGTGGGACTGCTTGTGGCTGTCCTCGGCATCAAGCACCGCTTGAAGTTGCGTACGCTGCGCGGGGGTCAGCCATTTGGCATCGGCAGGTCGGTTATCCAGATAGAAATAAGCCCAGATGCCGACAGCCGTGGCCATCAACCCTTCGACCGCAAACAGCCATTGCCAGCCGTGGGTGCCCAGCACGCCGTCCAGTTCCAGCAGCAAACCCGACAGCGGGCTGCCGCAGATAAAGGCCAGCGGCGCGCCGAAGTAGAAGAAGCCCATGGCTTTACCTCGGGCCGCGCCGGGAAACCAGTAGGTCAGGTAGAGGATCACGCCGGGGAAGAAACCGGCCTCAGCCACCCCCAGAAGGAAGCGCAATACATAGAAGCTGGTTTCGGTATGGGCGAAGACCATGGCCGCAGAGATCAGGCCCCAGGTCACCATGATCCGGCACATCCACAAGCGCGCGCCGACCTTGTGCATGATCAGATTGCTGGGGACTTCCAGCAAGGCGTAACCGGCGAAAAACACGCCAGCGCCGAAGGCGAACGCAGCGTCGCCAATGCCGGTATCGGCCTGAAACGCCTGCTTGGCAAAGCCGACGTTGGCCCGGTCCAGGAACGCCATGATGTACATCAGCAACAGGAACGGCAGCAGCCGCCAGGAAACCTTGCGCAGCAAGGACACAGGGAGAGGGTTCACGTCAGTTTCCTTTTTGGAATTATTCGACTGCGTATTTGCTGAAAAAGCGTAGGGGTTACAGGCGCCTCAACAAGAAGTGGGGACTGGGCGTCGAAAGGAACAACCGGGAGGCGTCGTAGGCGATGGCGACAGGCAAGCAGGGGAGAACGTCATGTCATGCACCTCGATGGGTGGGTTTTCTTGTGGGACAGACTCTACTGCGTGGCTTTGATGCCTGACTAATCGAATTAAGCTTATAGTTGATACCTTCAGGTTATCGATCAGGAGAGCAGCATGAGTGTCGAGCGATCCCCGCAGCAACTGTTCAGCCGTCTGCGTTACAAGCATCTGCAGATGCTGGTGGTGCTGGGCTCAAGCCTGAACATGCACCGTGCATCGTTGAGCATGAACATGTCGCAGCCGGCAGCGACCCGCATGTTGCAGGAAATCGAAGACATGTTCGGTTGCGAGCTGTTCGAGCGGCTGCCACGGGGCATGCGGCCCACGGCGCTGGGTCGCGAGCTGTTGCGCTTTGCCGAAGCCGCCCTCAGTGGTCTGGACCGTGCGGCCGCAGACCTTGCAGCACGCAAGCAAGGCGGGTACGGCTACCTTTCCATCGGCACGATCATGGGCGCCGCGCCTGACCTGGTGATGAAGGCCGTCGCCGAAATCAAGAGTCTCAACCCACAACTGCGGATTCGCATCATGGGCGACACCAGTGACCAGGTGGTTCAGCTGCTGGAGCAGGGGCGCGTGGACATCGCCGTCACCCGGCGCAACCCGGCCAATGATCGTGAGCATTATGAATTCGAGCCGCTGGGTAACGAACGCCTGATCGCCGTGGTGCACAGTGGCCACCCGTTGGCCAGACGACGCAAGCTGCAATGGCAGGAACTGGTCAGGGACTGGCCGTGGATTCTGCAACCGGAAACCAGCCCTGCGCGGATTGCGATCGAACAGGCGTTACAGCGTCTGGAACTGCCGATGCCAGCGGACATCATCGAATGCAGTTCGGTGTATTCGATGCAGCAACTGGTGCAATTGACCGACGCACTGATGGTGCTGTCCGAATCGGCAATGCGCGACTACCTGAAGATGGGCCTGGTCAAGGCGCTGCCCGTGGCACTGGATGCGCAGATGGCGCCTTTTGGTCTGCTGCGGCGCAAGGATGAACCGGTGAGCCGCGAGTTACAGCATTTCATCGACCTGCTGCGCAAGCGTGCGCGGGAGTCCTGTTGACCTGTCTTCACAGCCGCAGGCAATACCGTAAGGGTATCGTTGCTAACCCAAAATCGATTAGTCACGTATCGCAGCTGCCCCTACAGTCTGTTGCTAATAACAACAAATCTGGACGCAATCGAGCATGACTGCTGACCGTTACACCGGCCCGATCATCGATAGCCACATCCATCTCTTCGACGCGTCTCGGCCTGAGGGTATTCCTTGGCCTGAGCAGGGGCATCCACTGCACGGCGCAGCACTGCCGGACACCTACTGGCAGCTCGTTCAGTCCCACCCGATCATCGGCGCCATCGTGGTAGAAGCCAGTCCCTGGCGGCGGGATAACCACTGGCTATTGGCAACCCTGCGCCAAAGCCCACGCTTGCTGGGGTTCGTCGGCAACCTTTCTCCGCTCGACGCAGCGTTTCATCAGGATCTGGGCGTGCTGGAAACCGAGCCGCTGTTTTTGGGCTTGCGCTATGGCAACCTCTGGCAGCGCGACTTGCTGGACGACCAGAGCCGGCCCGGTTTCATCGATGCGATGCGGCGGCTGGCGGCATCCGGTCGCACGCTGGACAGCGCCAATCCCGATCCGCGCCTGATCAAGGGGCTACTGCGCCTGACCGATGCCGTGCCGACTCTGCGAATCGTCGTTGACCACCTGCCCAACGCGGCTGTGCCCGAGGGGCAACTGGCTGAATTTCAGCGTGACGTATTCGCCTTGGCCGAGCGACCGAATGTCTACGCAAAGCTTGCGGAAATACCCCAGCACACTGCCGGCAAACTGGTGACTGACCCAGAGTTCTACCGTCATCGGCTGGCTTATCTGTGGGAAGCGTTTGGCGAGCATCGCTGCTTTTTCGGCAGTGACTGGCCCAACAGCGATTCAATCGCTGACTTCGACAGTACCTTGCAGTTGGTCAGGCAAAGCGTGGCCGACAAGCCGGTATCGGTGCAGGAGAAGTTCTTCCTGCACAACGTCGGTAACGCCTATTCGCTGCCCGCTTTCCCGGAGCCAAACTGATGCCTGTCCGTGCCTTTCGAATGTCGCTCAATCCCGGCCAGGCCGAGGCCTACCGCAGCCGCCACGAGCAGATATGGCCCGACCTGGTCGCCGCGTTGCGTGCCGCCGGGGTGCTGGATTACCGAATATTCCTCGACCCCGAATCGCTTGCACTGTTTGCCGTGCTGACCCATGAAGACGAGCACCTGCTGGATCAGCTGCCGCGCCTGGCGGTAATGCAACGTTGGTGGCAGCACATGCAGTCGATCATGCCCAGCCACCCTGACGCCTCACCCATCGCGATCGATCTTCAACCGATGTTCAGCCTCAATCGGGACTGAGCCTGGCACTTGGTTTTCGGCGACGCCCATAACAATAAAAGGACATACAGCGTGGAAGTCATTCTGCTCGGCGTATTGCTGCATTTCATTGGAGGCGCGTCTTCCGGCAGTTTCTACATTCCGTACAAGAAAGTGCGCGGCTGGCATTGGGAAAGTTACTGGATCACAGGCGGCCTGGTTTCCTGGTTGATCGTGCCGCTGATCGCTGCGCAACTGACCGTGCCGGGATTCGTCGACATCCTGCGCCAAGCCGACATGAGCACATTGTTCTGGACTTACCTGTTCGGCGTTTTGTGGGGCATCGGGGGGCTGACGTTCGGCCTGACCATGCGCTATCTGGGCCTGTCTCTGGGCATGTCGCTGGTCATGGGGCTGACCTCGGCGCTGGGCGCTTTGATGCCGGCTCTGTATCGCGACCTGTTCACCGACGCCACGGCGGGCACCTTGAGCCAGATGATGACCCGTTCGAGTGGCAACTGGGTCCTTTGGGGCGTTGCGGTTTCGCTGGTGGGCATCGCCTTGTGCGGGCGCGCCGGGGTGCTCAAGGAGCGGGAGGTCTCGGCAGAAACCAAGTTCGCCAGCGTCAGTGAGTTTTCCCTGAGCAAGGGCGCGCTGGTAGCAGTGATTTCAGGCGTGCTCAGCGCCTGTTTCAGCTATGGCATTTCAGCGGGCCGTCCCTTGGCCCAAGCCGCTGTCGCCCATGGTGCCAACAGCCTGTTTCAGAACAACGTGACCTTCATGGTGATCATGTGGGGCGGGTTGTCCACCAATGCCCTCTGGTGCCTGTGGCTGAACCTGCGCAATCGCAGCTTTGGCGACTACACCAATACGCAAATGCCGCTGCTGCGCAATTACCTGCTGGTGGCCAGCGCTGGAACGCTTTGGTTCCTGCAGTTCTTCTTCTATGGCATGGGCGAGACCCGACTGCACAACGACGCCAGTTCCTGGGTCCTGCACATGTCTTTCATCATCATTGTGTCCAATTGCTGGGGTTTGTATTTCCGCGAATGGCAGGGCACCAGTGCGTCCAACAAGGGCGTGCTGGTGGCGGGCATCGCAGTGATTCTCGGCGCCATTGGCATGGTCGGTTATGGCAACTATCTAAGCTGAATCCGCGGCCGATTCCTGGCTTCGTTCATTAAGGAGTTTTTATGTTATTGGCAGGCAAAACCGTCATTATCACCGGCGCCTCTCGTGGTATAGGTCGCGCGGCGGCCAGGGAATGCGCACGACAAGGGGGGCGGGTGGTCATCGGCCACAGTGGTAGCGCCCAAGGCCGCGAAGCGGCACACGGCCTGATCGAGGAAATCGCAGCCTTCGACGGCCAAGCCATCGAAGTGGGCAGCGACGCCGCCGATCCGGATACCGGCGAGTGTCTGGTCGCTGCGGCTGTCAAGGCCTTCGGCACTGTCGATGTGTTCGTCAACAATGCCGGTATCTGTCCGTTTCACTCATTCCTCGACATGCCCCGCGAGGTTTATCTGAAGACCGTCAACACCAACCTGAATGGCGCCTACTTCGCGGTGCAGGCGGCGGCCAACCAGATGAAGAACCAAGGCAAGGGCGGTGCGATCATCGCCGTCAGTTCGATCAGTGCGCTAGTGGGCGGCGGCATGCAGACCCACTACACCCCCACCAAGGCCGGGCTGCACTCGCTGATGCAGTCCTGCGCCATTGCATTGGGGCCGTACGGTATTCGCTGCAATTCGGTGCTGCCGGGCACGATCGCCACCGACATCAACAAGCAAGACCTGGCCGACGAGGAGAAACTGGCCTACATGATCTCGCGCATGCCGTTGGGCCGCTTGGGTGAGCCGGAAGATGTCGCCGGGCCGATCGTGTTCCTGGCCTCGGATATGGCCAGGTACGTAACCGGTGCATCGTTGCTGGTTGATGGTGGCCTGTTCGTCAATCTGCAGTAGCACCTGTTGGATGGGGGATTGGATGGGGCTGACCGCAGGCTCGATCTCGGCACCTAATGTCGCAGCTGCCGCCAGGCCAGCGTTTGAAGAGCACTTCTGACAGGATCTGCTCCAGCCGGCCGCCCTTGATCCAGAGCGGTTACGGCATCCACACAGGGTTTGCGCTGAATCACGCCGCCTAGCGCATGCGGCGTATCGTCAACCGCGGTTGCGCGACACGATGCTGAGGAATCGTGCAGGCTGTGTAGCGCCGTAGTAGGCGTGGGGAATCGAGCCGTCGAAATAGACACTGTCGCCCTGACTCATCTGCAGCGGCGCATAGTCCTGCATGAAAAACACGATGCTGCCTTCCAGCACTAGCAAAAACTCTTCTCCCTGATGCCCTTCGAGCGCGCGCAACCCGGTGTCCGGCACTGCGTCGACGATGGTCGGCTCCATGCTCTTGGTGGCTAGCTCCGCGCCCAACCATTCGTACACGCCGCGCGCCGTGCTGTGCATCACGCCTGCACCCGCGCGGTTAACCACCCTGCAACCCTTTGCAAATCGCTGCTCTTCAGTGCCAAGCATGTCGGCCCACCGGATTTCCAACGCTTCACACAGGCGTGCCAGCACCGCGTAAGTGGGCGAAATCAATCCGTTCTCGATTCTCGAAATGGTCGAAATCGAAACCTTGGATTTCTCGGCCAGGCGGGTCAATGACCATTTCAGGCGTTTGCGCTGCATCGCGATCATCGGCCCCGGCTCATGAATCGGTTCGGAGGATGTCGGCGTAACCTCCGACGGTGCTGCTTCCAACGGTTGAGCGTTCGTGGGGGGCGCCGCTTTGGCGCGTGGGTGATCGCTCATGAAAAAACGTCCTATTGCGGAGTTAGAGGGGAAGAGGGCGGCCGGCAGGGATTTTGCATTCTTTTGCACATTATCTCAATAAAGAAAAATATTTGCATTTATGCAAAATCGGTTATAGATTTCATCTCGCCAACACAAAACCAATCAGCTTCACCGCCTCATTGTTCAGCCTGCCCGCTGTTGTTCGACGTTCGCGCTCGTCATCGGACAACGTAACCAGTCCATCACTTCTCCCTGGTAGGTGACACATGACCTCAGATTCGATTCTCTTGCAACGTGGCCTTTCCCGTCGTGCACTGCTCAAGGCATCAGGCTACGGTGCTGTCGCCTGTGTGGCTGCAGGCATGCTCGGCCGCGTGCCAGGCACTTTTGCGGCCGGAGCGCCGATCAAGACTATTCGTTCCGGTTACCTGACAGCCGCGTGCATGGGCGACATGCCGCTGGGCGCCGTACGCGACGGGCAGCCGGTGGGTACCGATCTGGAAATGCTCAAGCTGATCGCTGATCGACTCGAGCTCAAGCTGGACATCTTGCCCATGGGCTTTCCGGCCGTGATCGAGGCGGTGCGCTCCGGTCGTGCGGACTGGTTCGGCGGCAATTTCGCCTGGAATCCGATGCGTTCGAAAATCCTGCTGCTGACCGATCCGGTGTTCTACACCGGGGCCTACATCATCATGCGCGACACCGAGCCGTTCGCTGCCAGCATCAGCGCCGATGACCTCAAGGGCCGCACGCTGGGCAGCAATACCGGCTATTCGGTGGTCCCGGACATGAAGAAGATCCCCGGCGTAAAGGAGGTCAAGCTCTACGACAACTCCGACGCCTGTATCCGCGACGTGGTTGCCGGGCGCCTGGATTTCGCAGTGCTGGACGCGCCAACCATCGATTACATGATCCTGCAGAATCCCGGCATGAAGCTCAAACAGATCCCGATTGCCTTCGATGAGCGCTACCCCAACCTGACCGGCAAGTTTCAAGCGATCTGGGGTATCTACCCGCAAAACAAGGACTTGTTCGACGCGGTCAATCAGGGCGTACGCTGGCTCAAGTCCACTGGCCAGATCGCCCCCATCCTCGCCAGGTATGGCATCAGGAACCCGGACTACCTGGTACCGACCCCGGTCGATCCGCGTCTTGACGTCGACCGCGATGCCCAGGGCAATCTAATCGGCCCATTCGCGCATCCGTCACGCGATTTCAGCCAGGCGTACAGCTGATCCGTCGCTGTCTTCGATAGTCGCAAAAGGGCTTCGCTATGTCTTACACAGTCCCTCCCGCCTTCGCGGGGCAGCCGCTTGTGCGCATTCAGGCGCTGCACAAATCGTTCGGCCGGATCGAGGTGCTCAAGGGTATCGATCTCAACGTTCTGCCCGGCCAGAAAGTATCGCTGATCGGCCCAAGTGGCTCAGGCAAGACCACCTTGCTGCGCTGTATTAATTATCTGGAGCAACCCACCAGCGGTGACGTCTATATCGAAAATCAGCTGATGGGGCAGCGCCAGGTGGGCTTGCGGCGGGTGCCATTGCGTGACGTGGAGTTGGCGCGAATGCGTGGCGCCATTGGCATGGTGTTTCAGCGTTTCAACCTTTTCGCGCACCTCACCGTGCTGCAGAACATTACGCTCGGCCCGCTGAAGGTACAGGGGCGCCAGGCTGCTGAAGTGACGGATCAGGCCCGCGCGTTACTGGCCAAGGTTGGCTTGCACGGCAAGGAGCGGGCGTATCCGGACCAGCTTTCCGGTGGCCAGCAGCAGCGCGTGGCGATTGCCCGGGCGTTGGCGATGGAGCCCAAATTGATATTGTTCGATGAAGCCACCTCGGCGCTGGACCCGGAATTGGTAGGCGAAGTACTCGGGGTGATGCATCAACTGGCGGAAGAGGGCATGACCATGATCATCGTCACCCATGAGATGCGGTTTGCCGAGCAGGTCAGCGATCAGGTGGTGTTCATGGCGGACGGGCGTATTGTCGAGCAGGGCACGCCGGTGCAGGTGTTCCGCGAAAGCCAGGTCGAGCGCACGCGTGCTTTCCTGCGCGCTGTGCAGGAGCGCTGATTCATGGCGTTTATGAGCGAATGGGAACACGCCGCAAGCTTGTTTCCGTACTTCCTCAAGGTGCTTGGGCTGGGCGCGTTGAGCACCGTTGGCCTGACCGCCGCCTCGTTCGTGGTGGCCATGCTATTAGGGTTCGCCCTGGCATTGATGCGCCTGTCACGACATCTGTGGCTGCGGTCCCTGGCCAGCGTGTACCTGGAGCTGTTTCGGAACGTGCCGATCCTGACCCAGCTGTTCATCCTGTACTTCGGCCTGACGCGTCTGGGTTTGACGCTGCCGGCCACTGTCGCGGCGATCATCGGTTTCGGCCTCAATGGCGCGGCGATTCTCTGCGAAATCTTTCGCTCCAGCATCAACAACGTGGACCGAGGGCAGGGTGAAGCGGCTTGGGCCATCGGCATGACCCGACGCATGGCAATGCGCATCATCATCCTGCCTCAGTCCGTCAAGTTGGCCTTGCCTGGCCTGTCCAACTTTGCGATCAGCCTGTTGAAGGACACGTCGCTGGCCTCGGCTGCTGCGGTTCCGGAACTGGCCTTCAAAGCACGCATGCTGGTCAGCGAAACCTACCAGACCAACCTGATTTACCTGATGGTCGCGGTCATCTATCTGGGGCTGAGCCTGGTGCTGGCACGTGTGGGCAATCGTGCCAAATTCCGGCTGCGCAGAGGGCATTGAGATGACCTATTACGAGCTCTGGCAAGCCTGCCGCGAAGAACTGCTCAGTGCCGCCTGGTCGACGCTGCAACTGGCACTTGGTGCGCTGATCATCGGTTTGATCGTCGGGATGCTGGTGGCGCTGCTGCGCATGAGCCCAAAACGCCAGTTCAGCCGACTGGCAACGGCGTACGTCGAGCTGTTTCGCGGCACCCCGGCGCTGGTGCAACTGTTCATCCTCTACTTCGGCCTGACCACCGTAGGCATCGAATTCAGCTCCTTCCAGGCAGCGATGATCGGGCTGGGCCTCAATGCATCGGCCTACCTCAGCGAGGTCTATCGAGCGGGCATCGAAGCAGTGCCCAAAGGCCAGTTCGAGGCCGCGCAGACCATCGGCATGTCGCACTACAAGACATTGCGCTGGGTGGTCCTGCCACAAGCAATTCGCGTGGTCCTGGCACCGATCGGTAACGTCGCGATTTCACTGCTCAAGGACACCTCGGTTGCTTCACTGATTGCCACGCCCGATCTGATGCTGCGCGCTCAAGACCTGAGCTCGGTGTACTTCATGCCGCTGGAAACCTATTTGATCGTAGGGGCCCTGTATTTCGTGCTGTGTTTCCCACTGTCGCTCGCGGTGCGGATGCTGGAGCGCAAAACCTTAAGATGATCCGCCCACCCCAACCAAATGCATAACCCCAAGCCAATCCTCAACCTAAGCAGGAGTCAATATGCGTAACGTGATCAAAACCGGTCTGCCCGATGGATCCTCACCCGTGGAATGGGCCACTGTCGGCGGCAAGACCCTTTACACCGCGAGCATCCCGATCTACGCCGATGGCAGCATTGAAACCGGCGACATCGCCGCCCAAACCAGGCTGACACTGCAGAACCTCAAGCAGACCATCGAAGCGGCCGGCGGCAGCATGGACGATTACACCCAGCTGCAAGTTATCCTCACCGACAAGCAATACTTCGAAGGCATGAACGCGGTGTATCGCGAATTCTTCAGCGTACCGTTCCCTAACCGCGCAACGATCATCGCCGACCTGATGGTGCCGGGCGCGAAGATCGAAATCATCGCCAACGCCTACCTGGAACAATAAAACCATGACCGCCACGATCATCATCGGCGCCGGGGTCATTGGCGCCACGACTGCATGTTTTCTCGCTCGGGAAGGGTTGTCGGTCACCGTTCTGGACAGTCAGCCGGCGCCGGGCATGGAAACCAGTTTTGCCAATGGTGGTCTGCTGGCGGCCAACAGCGCGTTGCCCTGGTCGTCCCCAGGGACCCCGCTGCAGCTGCTCAAATGGCTGGGGCGCGAGGATGCGCCCATGCTGTTACGCCCTTCGGCAATCCCTTCACTGGGCAGCTGGGGGCTGAAGTTTCTCGCCAACTGTCGCGACAGCAAATACCGCGACACGGCCAATACCCTGACCCGTTTCGGTCAACGCAGCCTGCGCTTGATGGACACATTGCTGGCGCGTGATGCCATGCAGTTTGACCTGGGCCGCGGCGGCTTTCTGGAGATTTTCAAGGGCCCGGGCGCCCGGTCCAGCGCCGAGGCCTTTGCCACGCTGCTTGAGCGCATGGGCGCTACCGTCAGGCGGCTCGACCGGCTGGCTTGTGTCGCACTCGAACCTTCGCTGATGCCCATCGAATCGAGCATCGAAATCGGGCTATGGTTGGAAAATGACTGCTGGGGCGACGCGCATAAATTCACCCGGGAAATCGCCCGGGTGGCCACAGCAGAGGGTGTGCATTTCCAGCATGACACCCAGGTCACCGGGCTTGAGGTCAAGGCCGGAAAGATCATCGGCGTGCGGCTTGCCGGAGGTCGACTCGATGCCGAACGGGTTATTGTCTGCGGCGGCGCTGCATCACCCATGCTGCTCGCGCCTTGGGGCGTAAAGTTGCCTCTGGCACCGGTCAAAGGCTATTCCCTGACGTTGAACCGCGACGAGGCAGGTGTCGCGCCGACCCGACCTATCGTCGATGACCACGAGCATATCTGCGTGACGCCGCTGGGCGACCGCTTGCGGGTGGCAGGTACCGTCGAGTTTGCCGGTAACGACCGCACATTGCGCGAATCCAGGGTCAACAACCTCAAGCAGGCGTTGAGCAACCTGTATCCGCAGATCCGTATGCCGGTCGAGGTTAATGCCTGGTGCGGCCTGCGGCCGATGACCGTCGATGGCTTGCCATACATCGACGCCGCGCCGGTCGAGAACCTGTTCATCAATACCGGTCATGGCGCGTTGGGCTGGACGCTGGCGTGTGCCAGCGCTGAGCGCATTGCCCGGTTGGTCACAGGCCGCTATGCGCCGAATGTCGGGGCGTTCAAGTTGCAGCGACGGGTGATGTGATGGCGTCTTCGGCGATGTGGTCGCGACAGTGTCGAATTCGCGAATGATGCCATATGGGCAAAGTTGCCCCTTGGGCATCGGCGACACGCCCATAGGGTCGGGCCACCAGCGCGATGCGCGCCAGGCGCTGAATTCGGGGCACCCAATCAAAACGCCCCGGCAGCGTCCTTCTCGACCTGTTCCTTGACCGGCACCAGATCCGCCGTAGCGGCGAGCGGCGTATTAAACGGAAAGCGCCGCTGACGGCGGTCATCTGAAACACCGGGCGGCGATCAAACAGGTTCATGACGCTTTCTTCAGGGCCTAGGTTTGAAGGCTCAAAACCCCGCCCGGCGAGCCTTCAGGCCATGCGGTCCGTTCATGTCACTTAGGCCATGGTTCTGTTCCGAACCCCGCTGCCGAACGCGCAGTACGGCCTTGCCGTGCACATGCTGATTGGCGAGGTAGGCCAGCGCCTTGGCCGCCTCGCGCAGTTCGAAGGTCTGGTCGATCATCACGGTGACCCGACCGTCCGCGACGTACTTGGCAATCGTGCTCAGCTCAGCTCCATCGGGACGGGCGGTGAAACGCATGCCTGTCTTACCCTGAGCCTGTGGATGGGTCAGCATGAAGACGTTGGTGCAACCGGCGGGACAGACGGCTATCCGCGTGACGTCGGCCCCGCTGTATGCGAGACCATGCCGATAGCCCGGGTGAAAGTCAGCCTTTGGACGTCGACGGATCCGCGCTGCGCGGGTAGGTGCGCTCTTCCTGGATAGTGCCGTCTTCCTTATGAATCTTTACCGAAGCGGTCTTTGCATCCAGAAATTCGCTGGCCAGCTTGATGATCTCGGCCTTGGTTTCGGCGGTTTTCGAAGCGCGCTCTGCGCCTTGTTTGGTCAGCGCCCAACCCTTGTCGGTCTTGGTGATGTGGTAGTTGTCCATGGTGTGCCTCCTGATGAGTGAAAGGGTGCATCGGTGCAGGGTGAATGTGCCATATTACGCGCCGCTCCAGTTATTGAAGGCCGACGCGGCGGCGCATCTCGGCGGTGATGGTTTGCCGCGTCTTCGGCAGGTCCGCCCACGGATCGCTCGGCAGCTGATCCAGGCGCTGGCCAAGGTTACGGATGTTCCAGCTATTGGCGCCTTCGATCTGTAGCAATTCCTCACGAAAGATCGGTACGGACACCGGCAGGCCTTCCCGCGTGCGTACCGAATACGCGCTGATGGTGGTGGCGCCCAGCCCATTGCGCAGGTAGTCGATAAAAATGCGTCCGACGCGATTCTTGGGCCCGGAGACCGCTGAAAAGCGATCGGGCAAAAGCTTGGCGATGTGTTTGACGATGGCGTGGCTAAAGTCCTTTACCGCATCCCAATCGGCTTTTGGCGTAAGCGGCACGACCAGGTGGATGCCCTTACCGCCACTGGTTTTGAGAAAGGTCGTCAAACCCAGTTCGTCCAGCACAGCCAAGGTCAGCTGTGTGGCCTCCACCATGCTTTTCCATGGCAGTGCGGGGTCGGGGTCCAGATCGAGGACAAAGCGGTCGGGACGCTCCAGGTCCTTGGCGACCGCATTCCAGGTGTGAAGCTCCATGGCGCTCATCTGCACCGCCCCAATCAACGCTTCGATGTTGTTGATCAGCATCACCGGATGGCCGGTGTATTCCTTGCCCATGGTTTCGATGCCGGGAATTGCCAGGCGATCGGCGTTTTTCTGGAAGAACAACTCGCCGCCGATGCCTTCCGGCGCCCGCACCAGCGCCACAGGTCGGTCCGCCAGTTGCGGCAGTAACCAGTCGGAAATCGCGATGTAGTAATCGGCCAGATCGCGCTTGGTCGCGCCGCTCGTTGGGTCGATAACCCGTTCCGGATGGGTGAGGCGGATCTTTCCGGTGGTCGCAACAGGTTCTGTTTTTTCCTGTCGGGATGCAGCCTTGGTGGGCGGCGGGGCCTTCACACGGGCTGCCCGAGTGCTTTTGCGTGGGGCGGTCTCGTCGGCAACGGGAGGCGCAGCAGGGCGCTCCTCGGTGATCGATGTCGCCGGTTTATCCGTGCGCAAGCCCTGGAAAACCGCATGCCTGACAGAGCCTTCCTGAGTGATTTCGGCAAATGCCACTTCGGCCAGCAGCTTGGGTTCGAGCCAGTGCACGCCCTTTGCCTCGAAGCCTGTGGGTGGGTTGACCACTGCCGGCGTTTTGCTTTCCAGCGGCTGAAGCTGGGCGTAAATCGTGTTCAACGTCTCTTCGTTGAACCCCGTCCCGACCTTGCCTGCGTACTTCAACTCACCACTGTCGGCGTCGTGCAGCCCCAACAGCAACGCGCCGAACTTGCTGCGCGCCCCCTTAGGGTCGCTGTAGCCGACCACCACGAATTCCTGCCGACGCTTGCACTTGAGTTTGATCCAGTCATCGCTGCGCCTGGAAACGTAGGGACTGCCAACCCGCTTGCCGATCAGGCCCTCCATGTTCATCTGACAGGCGCTGTTGAGCAGCGCGTCTGGCGTCTCGCCAAAGTCCTCGGAGAACCTCAGAAGCGCGTCCTCATTGCTTTCCAGTACTTTAGCCAACGCCGCTCGGCGTTCTTCAAGCGGCACTTCACGTAGATCCATCCCGTTCAGGAAGGGCAGGTCGAACAGGTAGTAAACGATGTTGCTACTGCGCTCGGACTCGAAGGCGTTTTGCAGCGCCTGAAAATCCGGCACGCCATCCTCGTTGGCGACCACCATTTCCCCGTCCAGCCAGGCAGACTCCAGCCCCAGTTTGGCGATGGCCTGCGCCTGTTGCGCGAGTTTATGGGTCCAATCGTGGCCATTGCGGGTAAAGAGCTGCACCTTGCCCTCAGCGACGCGGGCCATGACGCGATAACCGTCGAACTTGATTTCGTAGCGCCAGTCACCCTCGGGCGCGGACTCGACCAGCGTCGCCAGTTCGGGTTTGAGAGTCTCGGGCAGACCCGCCTGCTGCGCCTGCGTCAACGTACTGCTTGCAGCCTGCTTCTTGTTGGGCGCAGGGCTTTTCTTCACCGGCTTCGGGTCAGCTTTGGCCGGTAGTTTTCTGGTCTTGGATTTGCTGGCTTTGGCAGGTTTCTGTGGATCGCTGATACGGATCCACGTCGGCGCATGATCGCTGGGGTGGGATTCGCCCCTCACCCAGGCATCCACGCCGGCGTCTTGAAGGTGCGGGGCGAGGGCGGGATTGAGCAGCAAGTGGTCGATTCGCAGCCCTGAATTCTTTTCCCAGTGCTGGCGGAAATAATCCCAATACGTGTAAATCCGCTCTTCCGGGTACAGGTGTCGCAGGGAGTCGAGCCAGCCTTGCGACAGCAGCCGCTCATAGCAGTCGCGGCTTTCCGGTTGCAGCAAGGCATCTTTCAACCATGAGCGCGGGTTATAGATGTCTTCATCGGTCGGCACCACATTGAAGTCACCGGCAAGCACCACCGGATGATCGCTGTCCTGCAGGGTTGCGGCATGCTCGATCAGGTGCTCGAACCACCGAAGCTTGTAGTCGAACTTCGGCCCTGGTTGTGGATTGCCATTGGGTAGATACAGGCATGCCACCACCACTCCGTGGGCAGCTGCTTCTATATAGCGCGCCTGGGTGTCCTGCTCTTCGCCAGGCAAGCCCTTACGGATCAGCAAAGGCTCGGCGTCGCGCGCAAGGATGGCCACGCCGTTCCACGACGTCTGGCCTAGATGCAACGAGCCATAACCCGCCGCTTCCAGGTCACTGGCCGGGAATGCCTTGTCCGGGGCCTTGAGTTCCTGCAAACAGACGATGTCAGGCTGCTCACGTTCCAGCCATTGCAGCACATTGGGGAGCCTGGCACCGATGCCGTTGACGTTATATGTCGCGATCTTCAGGGTTTTCATCCCGGGGCCTTCGTTTTGCCGCAAGCGTGTTCATCAGAGGCGCAGGCGCGCAAACAGTTCGCTGTTTGTCATCTGGATTCACCGTTGGCGAAATTCATAGAACCACGCCGTCCGGTCGCCCTCGAACCATCAGGCCTCGACTGATTCGCGGCCATTGGAGGCGCATATGAACAGTGAATTTCCATCGGAAAACATCATTCCCGGTCTACCGCTTGAGCCTGGACGACCCAACATCATGCCGGCCGAAGAGGGGTTGAAGCCGTCCAAGGATGGGGAGGGGCCTTTCGCCGGTGACGACGCAGCGCTTGAAGAAGAGGACATGCTCGATGTTGAGGTCAACGACTCGGTGAGCGAAGAAAACCCGCCCCATAATTGAGCAGCACGCGGGAAACCGCCGTCGGCGCTCGGCAATTCATTTGCATTCGGTTTACGTGAATTGACGCGTCTGCGTCATTTCTATCCACGTGAGTGCATGAGCGCCGCTTATATCAGGAGCCCTTGATGAGTCTGATCACCGAGCAACTTCCAGAACGCCGCCGTTTCCTGCGCATCACCGGTTCGGCCGTGGCCGCCGCCAGCTTACTGGGCTGGGCTTCGCAAGCCAGTGCCGCGCAGCCCGCTGGCGCCTCCATTGGCCAAACACCTCATAAGCCTGCTGCTAACCTTCCGGCAGCGGTCAAACTCCCCGCGATGCAGGAGGACAAGACGGAAAAGTCCGAGATGCCGGTGCAACTGGGCAAGGACGCAAGGCTGGGTCTGGCCATTGTCGGGCTGGGGCGCCTGAGCCTTGAAGAGATCATGCCGGCGCTGGCCAGTTCCAAACGTTGCCGGGTCACTGCGTTGGTCAGCGGCGACCGCGACAAGGCCCAACGTGTCGCGGCGATGTACGACATTCCCGAGTCGTCGATCTACAGCTACGAAACGTTCGATCAGTTGCGCGATAACCCTGATGTCAACGCGGTGTACATCGTCTTGCCTAACGCGCTGCACCGAGAGTTTACGGTGCGCGCGGCGCGGGCAGGCAAGCACGTGCTGTGCGAAAAACCCATGGCCACCTCGGTCGCCGATTGCCAGGCCATGATCGACGCGTGCAAGGCGGCCGACCGCTTATTGATGATCGCCTACCGCATTCAATACGAACCGCTTAATCGGCAAGTGAAGGATTGGGCACGCGACGGGAAAACCCTGGGCACGATCAAGCTGATCGACATGGCCAATTGTCAGAACCAGTCCAAGGAAAACGTACACCAGTGGCGCCACGTGAAAGCCCTGGCCGGTGGCGGTGCACTTCCCGATATCGGCCTGTACTGCCTGAACACAGCGCGCTTTTTACTGGGCGAAGAACCGGTGGAGGTGTCGGCCAGTCAATACAGCAGCGAGGGCGACCCGCGCTTCAAGGAAGTCGAGGAGGCCATCCTCTGGCAGATGCGCTTCCCCAGTGGCGTGCGGGTGCAATGCTCATCGAGTTACGCCACGTTCACCTCCAAGCGTTACCGCGTATTGGGTGATAGCGGGTGGGCCGACATGGACCCGGCATTTTCC
Source organism: Pseudomonas sp. UBA5706 (assembly GCF_002419965.1). GTDB lineage: Bacteria > Pseudomonadota > Gammaproteobacteria > Pseudomonadales > Pseudomonadaceae > Aquipseudomonas. Next base: position 27,060 of record NZ_DIHC01000030.1, on the reverse strand, counting down.
TACGAAGGCCTGCAGCTCAAGCGCAGCCGCATCGCCAGCGACACCGACGAATTCATCGCGCCAGGCGTCGAGCAGATTTCGACCAAGGTCAAGAACCAATTCGCCCTGGAAATGGACCATTTCGCTGAATGTATCGTGAGTGGCAAACAGCCGTGGACGCCCGGGGAAGAGGGGCTTCAGGACCAACGCATCATGGAAGCGATTTACGAGTCCGCCCGTATCGGCAAACCGGTACAGCTGGAGCACTTCAAGGGGCCGGACGCTTTTCGGGGCACGCCGCCTGCCAAATCATGAAACACAACGTCTGCAACTCACAGAGGTAACACGTTATGAAAACAGTACTTCGCATGGTGATCGGCCTCAGCTGTGTAATAGCCCTGCACGGGTGTTTCAACAATGACCAGAATCAGGACAAAGGCAAAGACCAGTCCAAACCGTCGCTGCAAATGCAACAGAAGGACGATAAGCAGTAAGCGTGTGCTGCGCATGCAAAATGACCGCTTCAACTGACGGGAATCAGTGAGCGGTCATCGCTTGAATCGGCTGCACAGCAATCTACGGCTTGTCAATCAACTGTTTGATGGTGCCAGTCGGAATACTGACCAGCGCTAGCTTGCCGTTGATTTCGACCCACTGCTCATTCTTGCCTGGCGCGCTCAACTGACGCGACTTCCAGTCCTTTACGGCCAGGCTCGGACGCTGGTATTCATCCGGAACGTTGTCGCCTTTTTTCAGCTCCGTAATCCCGGCGCCGGGCCTGTCAAGCGTCACGCTGGTTTGCTCGGAAGCGTGGCTCACGCCGCTCGTGATACATAAGGCAAGGAGTGTAAGGCGCAGCACTGCTTTAGTTGCGCCTTGCAACGCCGGCCAGACCGGGACAGATCCCGGACTTGGCCAGAGGGCTGGAGTGCGCCGACTCATGAACCACTGCCGGAGCCGGAAGCGCCGCTGCCTGAGCTGGAGCCTGCACCCGACGGCGACTTATTGCCCGAACTCGAATTGCCGCCACTCCCGGCTTCGCCGCCGGAGCCCGGCAGCGCGGTGCCGTTGGTATTGGCGCCATTCTCCCCGCTGGGTTTGGAACTGCCGCTGGAAGGGCTGCCAGGAGCAGGGGCAGAAGGACCTTGCATGGTTGTGCCGGTGGAGCCGGCGCTGGAACCGTTGGTCGCTGCCATCGAAGTACCGGACAGCGCGCAGGTCAGAGCGGCCAGTGCCAGCGTATAACTCAGTTTCTTATTCATGGGGTAGAGCCTCTTCGTCAATAAACGAGATACAAGGGCTGGCGAATTTGCCAATCGTTGTAGGGTTCTGACTCATCACACCTATGGAAAAGTTTTAAAAAATTGAGGGCGGGCGATGAACGGTTATGACCCGTTCGCTCGCGCACCGTGACTGGCCAATGCCGCCTGGGTTCTGATGGGTTGCTCACACTGGGCGTGGCAACCGGCGAAGGATCCATAGGCATTCAGTTGCAGCTCAACACCCTGATGTGTGTCGCGTGCACATCGTCCACTGGCTGGAAACCGCAGCGTTGATAAAGCGCCGCCCCCTCTGGCGTATCGGTGGAGAGGCGTACGGCCCGGAATTTTTCGACGGCCTGTTCCAGCAACCGACTCACCAAGGTCTTCCCGACGCCTTGGGCTCTCTCTGCGTCAGCCACGTAAAGCCGGCGCAGTCGCCCCATGCCGTGGTCAAGCCAAGGGTCCCGCGACAGGCCTCCTATGGCCACCAACCGATCATCTCTATAGACCGCCATCAGGTACTCGCCAGGCTTGTCGAAACGGTTTAATCCAGATTCCCAATCGGCAATCAACCGCGTAACAAACCTGAAGCCCTGCGCAACGGCCTCGTGTTCCAACCGTTGAATCTGAGCGGGCAGTGCCATGATCTGTTGAATGTCCAGCCTGTTCATTTTCAACCTCGATGCGGTGGCAGGGTGGTCTGTGCAAGGGATGCCGGACTGCTCACTTCCCGACATCACAAGCGTCATTCCCGATTATGAAAGGTTTGCCCGTGGCCGACAGACGCCAAAACCGGCTTGCCTGCCAGCGTTTCAAAGGTAATGCCGTTCGCCGGGTATGAACAGAAGACTGCATTATTGGCTGTTCAGCAGGCCGTCCTGGCGTATGCACTGAGTGCTGACACGTAGCGAAAAATCCTGCGGATGTTGCTTGAGTCACCGCGAAGCTCACTGCTTGCACTCGGCGAGAAGCCTCCTCAGGCCCTTCCAAATCCCCAGGACTGGCCGCCAGGGCAAGCGCTCCACTGGAGTTCAGCTCCTGCGCCGTGCCGTAACCCCAGGTCACACCTATTGCCGGTATGCCGTTCTTGCTGGCCGCGAGCATGTCGTCGCGTTTATCGCCGATCATGAAAGCCGGTGATGCGGGTCGGCTGAGCGACTTGAGTAACAGCCTCAGCGGATCACCTAAGGCTTCGAACGATTCCGGGGGCAGAGTCGAGCAACGTCCCGTCCATGTCGAAGATGAGTGTGGCGGGTCCGTTCACGGCAGCTGTCATCAGTGAGTTGCCTCAACCGTTTCAATCGTCGATGCCGACCTTCTCAGGCTGTACAGCATCAGCGCGCCGCCCACCAAAACGATGATGGCCGAGACGCTCAGCGCAAGGCGATTGGCATTGAACTCGCTGGGTAGCCACGGGGCTGCTTCGCCGTTTGACAACGCCGCAGTAACGCCTGCGGTTGCCAGCACGGAGGCGATCGACAGCACCGGGTTGGACAGTGAGGAGATGCGTCCCATGTACCCCGCAGGCACATGCATTTGCAGCACTGGGCCTTGGGCCACGGCGTAGGTAGCCAAGCACATGCCTGACAGGTACAGGGTCAGCATGGGTACGTAATAGCCGCTGGAGAGGGCGAAGGCCAGGTTCGCCAGCCCCAACAGGAAAAGCGCGCCGCAGGTCAGGGTTTCCGCTCGCAGCCTTCTCGACAGCCAGGTACTGAGCAGCGTGGCTGATAGCCCGCCAAGGGGAAAGGCTGCCATCAGCACGCCGTACGCGGAGGGTTCGAGGGCCAGCGTCTGCATGCCGAACAGCGGCAGGACCGGATTATTGATGCCCAGCGAAATGCCATACAGCGCGGTGCCAAGCATCATTAGGCGGATGGTGCGATGGCTCCACGCCAGGCGCACTCCGGACGCCAGCGCTTGCCAATAGGGTTCACTGGGCACACTGGGCTCGATACGGGCGGCCAGCCCGGTGGTGCGCAGTACGCAGAAAGCCGAGCCAGCAAGCCCCAGGGTTACCAGAACAAACGCCGACATGGCGCCGACCCAGGCGAACAGCAAAGGGCCGAGGGCAGAGCTGAGAATACCCACGCCGCTCAGCGAGAACATCGCCTTGGCGCAGGCTTCGATTCGCCGCTCCTCGGGGATAGCGATCTGCATGATGCAGGCCCGGGCCGGATTGAAGAACTGCGCAGCCGTGGCGTTGATGAGCAGCAAGAGGCTGACGCCGCAAAGCATTTGCCAAGGCGTCAGGTTCGCCCATTCATAAGCAGCCATGAACAGCAATGACGCGAAAATACGCACTGCGTCGGCGATCACCATCACCCGCACGGGGCGAGCGCTGTCAATCCAGGCGCCGGCCAGCGGGGCGATGAAAATGCGCGGCAGTGTGGCGGCGGCGACGGTCAGGCCGATGGCCTGGGGCAACTGCGGATCGCCCGCGAGCAGGTCGCTGACCAGCCAGACCGTCACCACCGCGTTCACCAGAAACTCGCCGAAGGACGACAGCGCTTGCCCTAGCCACAGCAGTAGAAAATTGCGGTTGATGAAAAACGTTCGCAGCATGACTGTCTTCATGGCAGTGGTCCGGCTAAGCGCGCGCGGCTGTGCTGGGCGGGCGATTAATCGCTCAGCGACTGGCCGCAACGATCAGCATCATCGGGCGATGCACTTCATCGGCCAGCGCTGGGCGGTCTGCCAGGTCTTGCGGCGACGGTCCCCATTCGTTGACGTGATCCAGCGTGAAACCGCTTTCGATCAGCAGGTTCAGCAGAGTGCCGAGGGTGCGATGTTGCTTGATCACGCCTTCGCTGAGCCAGTCGGTGCTGCGCGGGCCTTCGATCTGGTAATGGTCGACGGGCCAGGACTTATGGCCTTGCTCATCTATGACCCAGTCTGGCCGCAGGGAGGCCATGAAGATCGGGTGCTCGATGGAGAACACCAGTTTGCCGCCGGGCGTGAGTGCGTCGTGGAGGGTGCGAAATAACCGGCTCAGGTCGGCGATGTAGTGAGACGCCAGGGAGCTGTAGGCCAAGGTAAAACTCGCGCTTGGGAGTTGCAGCAGTTCCAGGTCAGCCAACTGGTAGGTGATGCGTGGGTCCTGACCCTCGGCGACGGCGCGTGCGAGCATCTTTTCCGAGACATCGAGCCCTGACACGCTCTGCGCTCCGTGCTCGACAGCCCAGCGCGCGAACCAGCCATAGCCGCAGCCAAGGTCGACAATTTTTTGCCCCGTCAAGTCGGGCAGCAACCCGCGAAGCGTCGGCCATTCCGGTGCACCGGCCAATCCTTCAACCGAGCGCGAGAGCTGGCTGTAGCCTTCGAAAAAATCGGGGTTGTCGTAGATATTCTGTGCCACGTGTTCTATCCCTCGAATAACAAATCTTGACCGTCGCGATGAATGACAAACAGGGCCATCGCAGCCCTGTCATCGGATGGCGATGTCGACCCTTAGTAACGAAATTCCACACCCACGTAGGCGCCAATACCATCGCCCGGATACAGCGCGGCGGTGTCCTGACCCTTGGCATCATAAAGCGGTTGCACCGCCGTGACGTATTTCTTGTTCGCCAGGTTCTTCAGGTCCAGCGACACCTTCCAGTCCTTTTTCGGGGTTTCGTAACCCACGTTCGCACCGAAAATCGTGTAGGAGGGCGCGTAGAAGGTGTTGGCATAATCCACCGCAGTACGCGATGCGGATTGCACGTTGACCCCGGTGTAGAAACCTTGTGGATGCTGGTACTGCACTTCGCCCTGATAGACGTGTTTCGGGATGCCGGGCAGTTGGTTGTCGCCGAAGGTTGGGTCATGGCGGTAGTAAAAATCGCTGTAAGTGTAAACCTGACGCCAGGTCACTTTTTCACCCGAATCGCTTTCCCACAGTTGCGTATTTAACCCGGCCTCGATGCCCTGGTGGATGGTCGGCGTGGCGTTGAACGCACCGGTGACGGCAGCGGCCGTGGCAGTCGGGGCGATGAATTGCACGTTGAGCAGCTCATCGCGGACCCAGGAACGGTACAACGCCAGGCTGCCGTCAAAAATCCCTGACGCGCCTTTCACGCCGATCTCCACCGTGTTGGCTTTCTGCTCGATCAGCGGGCGCACGAAAGGTTGGGTTGGACCCGAACCCGAGTACTCCCACGAGGCCGGCGGATCGATCGAGCGGCTGACGTTGGCGAACACCTGCAAGTGCGGGGTGAACTCGTAACGCAGGCCGATACGTGGCGCCAGACTCCAGTTGTCGTAGGTTTCGCTCGATGGGAAGGCCGACGTGTTGGCCTGCAAGGCTTGCTTGACATTGACATCGCGGCGCACGTCGATCGCCGATACACCGCTGGTCAACCACAGGCCGTTGACCAGCTCCAGATCATTGCCCAGCGAGAACACGTGGTCGAACGAGGAGCCGTAGTCGACGAACTTGCGCGTCTGCTTGTTGGCATACGTTGAGTTCACTTCACCCTTCAAATGCTCGGTGGAGGTGAACGCCAGGTTGGTGCGGCTTTCGTGGCCGAACAACTGATCCGTACGGTCGTAGCCGAGCACCACACTCAAGTCGTGCCAGTCCCAGTAGCTCGGGTTGCTGGGGCTGTTCGGACTGTTGTTGTGGGCATATTGGTAGTAGACCAGGCCGAAGGAGAATTTCGAGTCATCATCAAAGGTATAGGTGGTCTTGCTGCCCGCCCAGACGCTGCTGGGGCGCCGACTGCCGGCGCCACTGCTGGCGGCTGTAGCGCTGGCATCGCGGGTATGGTGCTTGACCGCGTCGAGCGTGGTGGCGCTGGGATCGTTATGGTATTCATCGCGGTATCGCAACATCAGCTCGGTTTCCAGTTTGGGACTGAACCGGTAGCCGAAGTTGGCGACCACGCCCTGACTCTTGGACAGGCTGTAATCGCGATAGCCGTCGCTGCGGTAGTTGTCGGCATTGAGGTAGTAATCAAAATCACCCTCGACCCCGCCGACGCTGACGCTCTGTTTGTTGTAGCCGTAGCTGCCGGTCTCCGCCCGCACACGCAGGCCCGCAGCGGTGTAACCGGTCTGGTTGACGAAGTTGATCGCGCCGCCCAGGCTCAGCGCGCCGTACTGGAAGGCGTTGGCCCCGCGCAGGATCTCGGTGTAGTTCACGCCCGAGCCATTGAGGAATTCGTAGGGCGTACCGCCGGGGCCGGTGATCGGCAGTCCATTGAACAGGAATTTGATCCCTTCACGAAAGTAACCGGGCGAGGTGTTGGCCCCGGAGCCACGGATGGAAATCTTCGCCGCGTCGTTGCCGCCGGTGGACTGCACGAACACGCCTGGCTGATAGGCCAGGGTGTCCTGCAGGGTCGCCGTGCGGCCCTTGGCGACCTGCTCGCTGTCAACCACGCTGGTGCCACCGGGTACTTCACTGAGCTGACTTTTCGCGGCTTCAACCGGGGTGACTTTTTCAGCCTGAACGGTGACGGTATTGAGCCGCGGCGTAGTGCTTTGTGCCGAATCCGTTGACCCCGCTTCATCGGCCCGTACCGTGCCACTGCAAAGCAGCGCCGAACCCAGACCGACCGTCGTTAGCCAGGTTGCCCGGCGGATCGCCTGCGGCAACGTGTGTAAGTCTCCCCGAAAACTTGAATGCATCAAATGTATTCCTTTTGAATAGATAAATAAGTGCAGCTTTCTATTCGTATAGTCATGCCTGACTCGCTCTGAGCAGTTTCTGTGCCAACCGTTTTTCGACTGAATATCGGGTATTGCCGAGCAAGTTCGCCGCGTAAGTGCTTGGCGTCATACTCTGATCTGAATGTATGTTTGTTTTTCAACACTTGCTTAGTTTTGGATTCAGCGTGCGGATTTAGTGATAACTGTCCAAATACCAACAGTGCGCAAACAGTCTGTGGGTGCACGAGCAAGTTGTAAGTTAAATCCGGATATAACCCTATAACGATTCGTCGTGATGGCGAATGGCTTAGGGCTTGGCACGAAGGTTATGTCCGTCCGACTGGTGAGCCTGGGGCCTTCCGATCACCGCGGGAGTCGCAGGTAAGTCCACTCCCGTAGACCTGACTTTAATTCGGCTTGCCCTTTGCAAGGGCAGTTCAAGCGTTCATGGCATGTTCACTGCATATCCCTCAATAACGTTTGAGCGTCATGGCGCTCACTCAAGTTCTACTAAGGAAACTTCTTTGGCCAGCCTGTCCAGCGTTACTCTCGCTCTTTCCCGATATATGGCGATCCGTGCGTGCTCAGCTGCCACTGCACTCGAACGGCGTGCCGCGCGGCCCGATGGCACTGTAAGTAATGGCGTGATTTCCTACTCCGCGTCGGACTTTCATGAGATGCCCCCGGACCCTGGAGGCGGGACTTTGCAGGTTTCAACCGCGTCGGATGCCGGCAGCTTCGATATTCATGCGCTGCTCCACGGCAACATTCAGTGGATGGGCAGAATCCTGTTCAACTGCCTGGTCTACCAGGACGAAAAGGCCATTATCAGCCCTTGGCTGGCCAGGTCCCGGGATATCTCCGAGGACGGCAAAACCTGCACCTTTCTCCTGCGCGATGACGTGACCTTCAGCGACGGCGAAGCATTCAACGCTGCTGCCTCGCAGGCCAATCTTGAACACATGCGCGATCCGTCCACCAGGTCGCCGCTGGCAGCCTCATCAACTGCATCAACCGCTGGATCGACCCGAACTCGGCACAAGCATGACCGCCGATGGACGTGCACCGATCACGAATAAGGAAAGCCCAATGAACACTGCCATTTCCCATGATGTGAAAACCGATGACCTGCAACGCCGCTTCGCGGACGCCTTCGCCCGTATCGCCGAGACTGCCGTCGCGCGCGAGCAGACGCGAGAACTGGCGTTCGAGGCGGTGCAGTGGTTGCGCGACGCCGGTTTTGGTGCGCTGCGCGTGCCGGTGTCTCGGGGCGGCCTGGGGGCGAGCCTGCCGCAACTTTTCGAGTTGCTGATCAAACTGGGCGCAGCGGATTCCAATCTGCCGCAGATCGTGCGTGCGCATTTCGGTTTCGTCGAAGGCCGCCTGTCCAGCCGCGATGAAGAATCACAGGATTACTGGCTGGCCAAGGTTGTCGAAGGCCAGCTGTGGGGCGCGGCGATGGCCGAGCGTACCGACACCACGCGCAACTCGGTGACGTTGAGTGCTATTGAGTCGGGCAACACGGCCGCGGGCTGGCTATTGAACGGCGAGAAGTATTACTGCACCGGCACGCTCTACGCGGACTGGATCGCAGCGGTGGCGCTGGATGGCGATGATTTCATCAGCGTCGCCGTGCCCACCGATGCCCATGGCGTGACCGTGGAGGATGACTGGGACGGTTTCGGCCAGCGTCTGACCGGCAGCGGCACGACGCGCTTCGAAGACGTTGAGGTGCCCGATCGGCACATCCTGCGCCGTTTCAAGAAAGACGAGTTGCGCGCCGAGTCCTATCTCTCGGCCTTCTATCAGCTGTTCCATCTGGCGACCCTTGCCGGTATCGCCGATGCCGTGTTGCGTGACGCCACCGATTTCGTCAAGGGCCGCACCCGCGCATTCGGCGTGCCGGGGCAGTCCAGCCCCAAGGACGATCCGCTGGTGCAGCGCGTCATTGGCCGGTTATCCAGCCTGGCGTATTCGGCGCGCACTCAGGTGCTGGCAGTGGCCCAGGTCCTTCAAGACGTCCACGAGGCGGAGCAGGGCGGCTACGCCCTCGAACAGCATTACACCGAGGCAGAAATCCGCACTTATCAGGCCCAGCAGATCGTGCTCGAACAGGTGCTGGAGGCGACCACGCTGCTGTTCGAAGTGGGCGGCGCCTCGGCCACCAGTCAAGCCCGCCGCTTCGACCGTCACTGGCGTAATGCAAGGACCCTGGCTTCCCATAACCCGGCGATTTACCGCGAGCGCGCGCTGGGCAACTTCTACCTCAATGGCATCACCCCCAACGCCGCCTGGCGGTCCCTGCAAGCGGCCGACGCCGAGCAGCAGACCAGCGGCGCACGTGACGAAGCGAGTGCAGTATGAGCGGCTCTATCAGCCGCCGAAACAGCCGCGACGGACAGATGAGTATCGGCATGAACATCCTCGGCTTCGGCGCCCACTCAGGGGCTTGGCGCAGCGCCGAGGTGCCTGCCAATGCCTATCTGGATGTCGAGTATTACCGCAACATCGCGCGTATTTCCGAGCGCGGTTGCCTGGACGCCATCTTCCTGGCCGACGGCCCGGCGCTGGCCGGCGATGTCTCCCGGCAACCGGCAGGGCGCCTGGAGCCGACCGTCCTGCTGACCGCAGTGGCGTTGGCAACCCAACGCATCGGTGTCATCGCCACCGCGTCGAGCACCTACAACGACCCGTTCAACATCGCCCGGCGTTTCGCATCGCTGGACCACATCAGCGGCGGGCGCGCGGCCTGGAACGTGGTCACCAACGCGGGGGATGCCGCCGCGCAGAACTTCGGCCTGGCCGGTGCGCCTTTGCACGTTGATCGCTATGCCCGCGCCGATGAGTTCATCGACGTTGCCGTCAAATTGTGGGATAGCTGGGAGGACGACGCGATCATCGGCGACGTGCGCAGCGGCCGTTTTGCCGACCCGCGGAAAGTCCACACCATCGACTTCGTCGGCCGGCATTTCTCGGTCAAGGGTCCGCTCAACGTGCCGCGCTCACCACAGGGTCGCCCGGTGCTGGTTCAGGCCGGATCGTCCGAGGGCGGCAAGGCGCTGGGCTCACGTTACGCCGACGCCATATTCACCACCCAGACAACGCTCGAAGACGGCCAACTGTTCTATCAGGAAATGAAAGCGCGCGCCGCAGGCTGGGGGCGCAACCCCGAATACCTGAAGATCATGCCGGGACTGTCCACGGTCATTGGCAGCACTGAAGCCGAAGCCCACGCGCGCTTCGACGCGCTCAATGCCTGGAACGGTGAGGACGGCTTGCTGGAACAGGTGGCCGGCCGCATCGGTATACCGGCCAATGAACTTGACCCCGACGCGCCCCTGCCGTGGGAGCGCATTGGCGAGGTGGTCGATTTCGAGCGCGGCTCACAAGGGTTTCTTGAGGCGCAACTGAATCTGGCGCGCCGGGAAAACCTCAGCATTCGTCAATTGTCTCGAAGGATTCTGGTAGGCCACAGGCTGCTGGTCGGCACGCCGGAGCGGGTCGCCGATACCTTGACCCATTGGTTTCTGGCCCACGCTGCCGACGGCTTCAACATCATGCCGGACATGTTTCCGTCCGGGGTGCAGATCTTCGTCGACGAAGTCGTGCCGCTGCTGCAAAAGCGCGGCGTGTTCCGGCACGAATACTCTGGCAGCACCTTGCGCGAGCACCTGGGCCTGCCGTTCCCGGCCAATCAATACGCGCAGCGGGGCTGACCCGTCGCGACCGTCATCGTCATTACAAAGGATCAATCATGCGTTACCGCACATTGGGCAACAGCGATATCGAGGTCAGCGTTCTGGGGCTAGGTACCATGACCTGGGGCCATCAGAACAGTGAGGCCGATGCGCACCAGCAGATCGATCTGGCGCTGGCCGAGGGCATCAACCTGATCGATACGGCCGAGATGTACCCGACGCCGACCAAAGCCGAGACGTGGCGCACCACCGAGCGTTATATCGGTAGCTGGCTGGCCAACAGCGGCCGGCGGGACGAGGTGGTGCTGGCGAGCAAGATTGCCGGCCCTGCGCGCGATCCCAACGGTCAGGCGCACATTCGCGACGGTCTCAGTCGCCATGACCGTCGCAACATCGTCGAAGCGCTGGAGGGCAGTCTGTCGCGCCTGAAGACCGATTATCTGGATCTGTACCAGCTGCACTGGCCGGACCGCACAACCAATATTTTCGGCCAGCGCGAGTATCCCTATCAGGATGATGCGCAGAGTGTCGCCATCGAGGAAACGCTGGCGGTGCTCGCCGATCAGGTCAAGGCTGGCAAGGTGCGGCACATCGGTGTATCCAATGAAACGCCGTGGGGCGTTGCCGAATTTCTGAAACACAGCGAGCGCCTCGGCCTGCCACGTATCGTAACCATTCAGAATCCCTACAGCCTGCTCAACCGCCTGTATGAAGGCGGGCTTTCCGAATTCAGTCATCGCGAAGGGGTTGGACTGCTGGCCTATTCACCGCTGGCCTTCGGTGCGCTGACCGGCAAATACCTCAACGGTGCGCGTCCTGAAGGCTCACGGCTGTCGGCGGTTTACCGTACCTTCAACCGTTACGACAGTGCGTCGGCGCAGGAAGCAATCAGCGGCTACGTGCAGATCGCACAGCAGCACGGCCTCACGCCGGCGCAACTGGCCCTGGCGCACATCATCGACAAACCGTTCGTGGCCAGCGCACTGACCGGGCAGACCACCCTGGTCCAACTGCGTGAAAACCTCGGCGCGCTGGATGTAGAGCTGACTGAGGAGATCAAGGCGCAGGTTCAGGCGGTGCATCAAAGCGTGCCGAATCCGGCGCCATGAGGTCAGTCCACTGGTTGGCGCTGGCGATCCGGCAAGTGCCAACGCCTGAGCAGACGGTGAGGCCTGTGGAGTGCACTCATTAGCGATGCGTGTTCACAGACTCCAGAGATTTGTTGGCTGACATGGCCCCACCCGAGCCGACCGGATTCTACCTGCAAGTCGCTCTCTGAAGCCCCAACCGACAAAGGAGTGTTTACCGTGCCCAAACAGCTGCACGTCAACCTGTTCGAAATGAATTGCGTCAGCCACATCGTCCACGGCCTGTGGGTACACCCGGAGAACAACCGGCATCGCTTCAACGATCTGGATTACTGGACCGAGCTTGCCCAGTTACTGGAATACGGCACCTTCGACGGGGTGTTTCTCGCCGATGTCATCGGTACCTATGACCAGTTTCGCGACGGGCCCCAGACAGCCTTGCGCGAGGGCATGCAGATCCCCAGCAATGACCCGCTGCTGGTCATTCCGGCGATGGCGGCGGTCACCAAAAACCTGGGTTTCGGCGCGACGTTTTCCACGACCTACGAGCCGCCCTTCGCCTTTGCCCGACGCATGAGCACCCTCGATCATCTGACCAAGGGCCGGGTGGGCTGGAACATCGTTACCTCGTATTTACCCAACGCGGCGCGCAACTTCGGGCATGACACCGAAGTCGTTCACGACCAACGCTATGAGATCGCCGATGAATATCTGGACGTGCTGTACAAGCTATGGGAAGGCTCGTGGGACGACGATGCAGTGATTCAGGACCGTGATCGGCGAATCTACACCGATCCGGCCAAGGTGCGTTATATCGATCACGTTGGCGAGCATTTCAAGGTTGCCGGTCCGCATCTGTGCCAGCCATCGCGGCAACGTACACCGGTGCTGTTTCAGGCCACCGGTTCGCCCGCCGGCATCGAATTCGCCGGACGCCACGCCGAGGTGGTCTTTACCGGAGGCATGGACACTGCGGCGGTGCGGACCAATATTCAGGCCATGCGGCACAAAGCGATTGCTCATGAACGCGACCCGGCGGGGTTGAAATTCATCGTCATGGCCGGGGTGATCGTTGGTCGCACGGATGACGAGGTCAGCAGCAAGCTCGACAGCTATCGCAGGTTGATGAGCGTCGAGGCGTCACTGGCTCATGCGCAGATGGCAGTGGATCTCACGGCATACCCGCCAGAGGTGCTGATTAGCGATTTGATCGAACGTCAGGTCAAGGGCTGGCAGAGCCTGATGCGCTTCAAACCCCAGGCGTCGGTGGGATCGGTACTGGCGCAGCTAGAGGGTTTCAATCGCGAGCGTTTCTTCGTCGCGGGCACCCCGGGCGTGGTAGCCGATGAGATCGAGCGCTGGCTGGATGTGGACGGCATCGACGGCATCAACCTGCGGCAGTATCTGTCGTTCGAAACTGCGCGGGATTTCATTGAGCTGGTGATTCCCGAACTTCGTCGACGCGGGCGCTTCCGAGAGTCCTATAACGACGGCGAAACCCTGCGCGAGCGACTGTTCGGAGCGGGCCGGTCGCGGTTGCCGAGCGATCATTACGGCGCTCGCTACCGTGACCCGGCTGTGCTGCGCACACCGGCCAAGCCGCTGAGGTTCCCGGCATGACCCAGCCCCCATTTGAGCCAGGCGATATCAGGATCAGACCTGCCCAGGTCGAGGACGCAGGGCAACTGGCCGACATTCATTTAAGGACGTGGCAGGCGGCCTATCGGGATCTGTTGTCTGCGCACTATCTTTGCGGCTTGAGCGCAACGGTGGAGCGGCGGGCCGCTGGCATCGGCGAGGCCATTGTCATGCGCAAGATGTCGGTTTACGTCGCCGAGCAGAGAGGGCTGTTGATAGCCTGGGCTTCGTTTGGCAGCAGTCGCGATGCCGATGCCGTGCCCTCCACCGGCGAGCTGCGTGCGATCAACCTGCTGCCCCAGGTCTGGTCGCAGGGCATTGGTCGACGGTTGTGGCACAAGGTTCGGCAGCAGTTGCTCGATGACGGTTTTAGCCAGGCGACGGTGTGGGTGATCCAGGGCAATCAGCGGGCGCTGGGGTTTTATCAATCCGCTGGATTCGCGCAGGAGCCGGAAACGGCCATGACGGTCGTTGAAAACGGTGAGCCATTGCCGCTGGTGCGTTACCGGATAAGGCTCTGACCCGCAGGTGCCACCGCTGTCGCACAGCTCCAGAAGCTCCATCTGTTGGCTACCCAACAGCGACCACACAGATTGTCGCTCTGATCGCCTCGCATAACGCCGGCACCCGCGTATTTACTGGCCGAAAAACCCGGCATGGCTTGTGCACTAACCCTGTTCCCGGACAAAAGGCAGCAGGACCCATGCGAGAGCGCGCCCCTTATTTGCGACTTCCCTGCACACGATCCCGGTCGTTGCTCAGGCACACCCCCATCTTCGGCATCGCTGCGCTGTGCGGCGTGTTGATTGGCTGCGGACAGGGCACGTCGACCGTTGCCCGCAGCGACAAACCGGTCAGCGGCGGCACACTGGTGTACGCCACTGACCGCGAGCCCACGTGTCTGGACCCTCACGTCGCCGGTGACATGCCCCAGGTGTTCATCGGGCAACAGTACCTCGACTCACTGGTGTCGATGGACGCCGACGGGCATATCGGTCCGTGGCTCGCCAAAAGCTGGGAGGTGTCAGCGGACGGATTGACCTACACCTTCCACCTGCGCAACGACGTGCACTTCACCGACGGCACGCCGTTCAATGCGGCGGCGGTCAAGGCCAACCTCGACCACATGGTCAACCCGAAAACCCAGTCGAGCACGGCAGGCGGCTATATCCGTCAGTACCGCAGTACCGATGTGATTGATAACGACACCGCCGTGGTGCACCTGGCCACACCCTATGCAGCGTTTCTCGAAGTGCTGGCCCAAGGGTTTCTCGGGATCGAGTCGCCAACGGCGCTGCAACGTTCACGCGACGTCAACTGTGAAAGCCCGGTAGGCAGCGGACCGTTCAAGGTCGTGCGCTGGGACCGGCAGAGCCAGGTCGAGCTGGTGCGCAATCCCGATTACAACTGGGCGCCGCCCACCGCCAAACACCAGGGGCCAGCATGGCTGGACCGCGTGGTCTGGAAATTCATTCAGGAACCCTCGGTGCGTTTCGCCTCACTGCAGGCCGGAGAGGTCGATGTGATCGAGGCGCTGCCGCCGGAATCCCATGAAGCTGCGCGACGCAATCCTGACCTGAAACTGATCATCGCCCAGCGTCCGGGTAACCCCACCAATGGCACCCTGAACATTACCCGCGAGCCTTTCAACGACCTGAAAGTCCGGGAAGCCTTCGTTCGCAGTGCCGATATCGAAGGGGCGTTGAAGAGCGTGTATTTCAACGAGTTTCCCCGCGCCGGTGGCCCCTTGAGCCCTGCCACGCGCTTCTACAGCCCGGACTTCCAGCACGCCCAGGATTACGACCCGGCCAAGGCCGCGCAGTTGCTGGATCAGGCGGGCTGGACCCAGCGCGATAGCGAAGGCTACCGGATCAGGAATGGCAGACGCCTGCAAGTGCATGTGGTGATGGGCAACCGCACGCCACCTTCGGAATACACCCTCTGGGAGCAGGTTCAGGCCACCACCCGCCAGGCCGGTTTCGAGGTGATCATCGACCAGATGAGCGACGTACAGGCCACCAAGCGTCAGGCTGATTGGGACTACGACATCCGTTTGGGCTACTGGAACACCAACACCGCTGACGTGCTGCGGATCATCTTCGGCAGTGAATTCATTCGTCCAGCGGGCGTAGGCGGTTACCACCAGAACACCGCAGGTTTCAGCGACCCAAAATTCGACGGGATTATTCAACAAGCCCTGACCACACAAGATGCCGAGCAGCGTCGCGCGCTGTACTACCAAGCCCAGCAAATCGCCTCCAGTCAATACCTGGAACTTACGACCTATCCACAGAGCACGCGCCTGGGCATCTACAAGACTACGCAGGGCGTGCGTCTGGAGCCTTCTCTGGCAGTGACTTACCTCTATGACGCATGGGTGAACAAATGACGAGTGCAGCGTTGAGCAATGAGCCGGGTAAACCACGTCGTGAACGCTTGCACCGACTGGGGCGCCGCGCCTTATGGCGGCTGGCGGGAGGGATACTGGTGCTGTGGGCGGTCGCTACCCTGACGTTCTTCGCGCTGCGGCTGATGCCCGGCGATCCGGTGCAGGCGATTCTTGGTGGGCCGAGCGGCAACCCGACGCCTGAAACCATCGCCGAAGCCAGGCGTGAATACGGTCTGGACAAACCACTGGCGGTGCAATACGCGCTGTACCTGGGGCGTCTGGTGCACGGTGATCTGGGCGTGTCCTATTCCCAGCACTTACCGGTGACCCGCGTACTCGCCGAACAATCCTGGCCCACCCTGGAACTGACGTTTTCGTCGCTGGCCTTGGCCTGGTTGCTGGTTCTGGCGCTCACGGTGTTGACGGCCGGGCGCCGTCGCTGGGTCGGTCGCCTGGCATCGCTGGCGGAAACCCTGTGCGCTGCGCTGCCGCATTTCTGGCTAGGGATTGTGTTGCTGGCGGTGTTTGCCTTCGGCCTGCGGCTGTTTCCTCCGGCGGGCAGCGATGGCTGGCGCACGCTGGTGCTGCCGTCGTTTGCCCTGGCGATTCCACTGGCAGGTTTCATCGCCCAGGTCACTCGCGAATCACTGGACCTGACCCTTGACCAGCCGTTCGTACTCACCGCCAGAACCCGTGGTCTTAGCGACTTTAAGGTGCGTTTCAAACATGCGCTGCGTCACGCGGTATTGCCTGGAATCTCGTTGTCGGGTTGGGCCATCGGCGCGCTGATCAGCGGCGCGGTGGTGATCGAAGTGATCTTTTCCCGCAAGGGACTGGGCCGTCAGCTGTATCAGGCGGTACAGACCCAGGACCTGCCGTTGACCATCGGCATCAGCCTGGTGGTGGCTGGAGGTTATGTCCTGGCCAATATCCTCGTCGACCTGCTGTACCAGTGGGTCGACCCTCGTCAACAGGGGAATGCGTGATGAATGATTTAACCCTTGAGGCGCCGTTGCCCGCGATCCGGCTGCAAAAGACCTCGCGCGCATTGCGGCCGGGGCCCTTGCTGGCCGTGTCCTTTTTGCTGCTGGTCATCATCGCGGCGCTGGTGCCGCAACTGTTCGCCCACAGCGACCCACTGGCGATTGTTCCGCGCGATGCCTTTCATCCGCCGAGCTGGGCGCATTGGTTCGGCACCGATCAATCTGGCCGCGACATCTTCTCCCGGGTCATCTACGGCACCCGACAATCGCTGTTCATCGGCCTGGCAGCGACGGCGATTGCCATGAGCATCGCCATTGTGCTCGGCGTGCTCAGTGGTTTGGGCGGGGCTCGAATCGACCGTGGCATTGGTTGGTTACTCGAAGTGCTGTTTGCCTTCCCGAGCCTGGTCCTGGCGCTGCTGTTCGTGGCGATCTTTGGCAGCGGCATAGGCCCCTTGATCATCGCCACGGGGCTTGGCGGTGCACCGGGCTATGCACGGATGGTGCGCGGCCAGGTGCTGGCCGTGCGCAACTCGGGCTATATCGAGTCGGCCAAAGCATTAGGCCATCCGCCGCTGCGCATCATCACCCGCCAGTTGCTGCCCAACGCCATGCGCCCGCTGATCGTGACCCTGACCATGGGTGTTGGCCAGGCGATCGTCTGGGCATCGGCTCTTAGCTTCCTCGGGTTGGGCGCGCGTCCTCCGGCACCGGAATGGGGAACCATGCTGTCCATGGGCCGTGACTTCATCGCCAACGCCTGGTGGCTGACGTTCTTTCCGGGCCTGTTCATCGTCCTGACCACGCTGTCGACCACCGTCGCCGGGCGCTATTTGCAACAACGCCTTGAGGGTCGCCTGTCATGAGCGAAGAGAAACGTTTGATCGTCGAGGGCTTGTCCATCGAGTTCGCCGGGCAGTCAGTGGTGCGCAATCTTTCGTTCACCCTGGAGCCGGGCAAAACCCTGGCACTGGTCGGCGAATCGGGATCAGGCAAGAGCGTGACCGCACGCAGCCTGATTGGCCTGGCAGGCGAGGGCGCACAGGTCACGGCACGTCGCCTGAGTTATGCCGGGCGGGATTTGTTGAGCCTGTCCGAGCGCGGCTGGCGCGACCTGCGCGGCAAGGACATCGGCTTCGTGCTGCAGGACGCGCTGGTGTCGCTTGATCCGCTGCGTCCGGTCGGCAAGGAAATCCTCGAAGTGCTGCAAACCCACCGCTGGGGCGACCGCAGCCGCCGTGGCGAACGCGTCATCGAACTGCTGGAAACCGTCGGGGTTCCCGAACCCCGGTTACGTGCCAGGCAGCGACCGGATCAGTTGTCCGGCGGCCTGCGGCAACGGGCCTTGATCGCCAGCGCCCTGGCCTTGAACCCGGGCTTGGTGATCGCCGACGAGCCAACGACTGCGCTCGATGCCACGGTTCAGGCGCAGATTCTCGACGTCTTGCAGCAGATCAAGGCTCGAGGCGATTCACTGCTGATCATCAGCCATGACCTTGCCGTGGTCGCGCAACTGGCGGACGAGGTGCTGGTGCTGCGGCATGGCGAAGTCGTCGAGCAGGGACCGATGGAGCAGGTCTTGCGCACCCCCCGGCATGCCTATACCCGTTCGTTGCTCGACGCGGTGCCCGCCGAACATGCGCGGGGCACGCGGCTGTCCCCGGAACACGGCTGCGCTCCCGCGCAGCCGCGAGCCGGTGCCGACTCCCCGGTATTGCTGAGCGCCGATGGCCTGGGCAAACGCTATGTCGGGCCTGACCAGCAAGTCCGTCAGGTGGTCGATGGGGTCAGCTTCGAGCTTCGCGCGGGTCGCACGCTCGGCATCGTCGGTGAGTCAGGCTCCGGCAAGACCACCGTGGCGCGGATTGCGCTGGGCTTGCTTGAACCTGACGCCGGTCACGTGCAGTTTCTGCACCTGCCGTGGGCGGCAGCCGCAAGTCACCGGGTCGAGGAGAAGAGTCGTCGGCTGCATCGTCGTGACATCAGCGTGATTTACCAGGACCCGCTCAGCTCGTTCGATCCGCGCTGGAGCGTCGGGCAGATTCTCGCCGATGCGCTGGACGTTGCCGGTATTGCTTTCGAGCAGCAACGCCCGCGCATCGCGCAATTGCTGCATCAGGTGCGCCTTCCCGCCGAACTGTCCAGCCGTCGCCCCTTGCAGCTGTCCGGTGGTCAGCGTCAGCGTGTGGCAATTGCCCGCGCCATTGCCAGTAATCCTAAAGTCATCATTTGCGATGAGCCG
The DNA here is from genome assembly GCF_002419965.1 of Pseudomonas sp. UBA5706. Lineage (GTDB taxonomy): Bacteria > Pseudomonadota > Gammaproteobacteria > Pseudomonadales > Pseudomonadaceae > Aquipseudomonas. The sequence goes on along the minus strand of NZ_DIHC01000030.1, from coordinate 8,147 downwards.
GTGTCGGCCCTCGACGTTTCGGTGCAGGCCCAGGTACTGGATCTGCTGGCGGACCTGCAGGCCTCGCTGGGGCTGGCGTATCTGTTCATCTCCCACGACCTCGGGGTGATCCGGCACGTCAGCGACGAGGTGCTGGTGATGCGCCACGGCAAGGTCGTTGAATACGCGCCGGTGCAAACCCTCTTCGAAAACCCGCAGCACGAGTACACCCGACGTTTGCTGGGCGCGGTCCCGCGTCTGCCCGGTGCAGGAAGCAAGCTGGTGGTGCCGCCTTTGGGGCCGGAAAGCGCCGTCCTGCTTTTTGACGAGTCCCGGTTATGGAAAATCGCCATTTGAGTTGGCATTCAGAACAAGGAACTGCCATGAGTACGTTGTCTGCTGTCGTCACACCTGAAGTTGTCACTGTCGAAGAACTCAACGCCCGTCTAGACGGATTGCTCCCGGCCATTGCTGCCGGTGCGGCGCAGCGTGAGCGCGATCGGCAATTGCCCTATGACGCCGTGGCGCGGATCGCCAGCGCCGGGCTCTTCACCACGCGTATCCCCAGTCGTTTCGGCGGTGCTGGTGGTTCGGTCAAGGACGTGATCGGGCTGCTGATCCGCATTGCCTCGGCCGACTCCAACGTGGCCCAGGCGCTGCGTCCCGGTTTCGGCTTCATCGAGGGGCTGCTCGCCTCGCGCGCGGAGGACGCCGAAGCCGAACGCGAGCGCTGGTTCACGCGTTATCTGCAGGGGGCGGTGGTGGGCAATGCCGGTTGGGAAATCGGCGGGGCCAATGGCTCGATCAGCGCCCGTATCGTGCGTGATGGCGAGCATTACCGGGCGACCGGGAGCAAGTACTACAGCACCGGTTCGCTGTATGCCGATTGGGTGAGTGCAGTCGCGCTGGACGAGAACGATCAGCCGGTCTCGTTCATCCTGCCCCGCGACCGTAACGGCCTGGAACTGCTGGACGACTTCGACGCCATGGGCCAACGCCTGACGGCCAGCGGCACGACACACCTGCATGATGTTTTGGTGCTCGCCAATGAGATCCGCACCCGCACCGTGGAAGAAGGCAAGCGCACGATCGTCACACCGTTCCTGCAAGTGTTCCTCGCTGCGGTCAACGCCGGGATTGCCCGCAACGCGCTCAATGACGCGGTGGCTTTCGCCAACCAGTTCGCGCGACCGATCAAGCACAGCACGGCTGCACGTTCGGTGGACGACCCGTACGTGGAGTTGAGTGTTGGCGACATCTCGGCCCGCGCCTTTACGGCCGAAGCCGTGGTGCTGCATGCAGCTGGATCGATCGACCGCGCGTGGGCAGGCGAACTGGATCCGGTGGCGGTGGACCAGGCCGCTGTCGACGTGGCTCAGGCGCAATACATTGCCGCTGAATCTGCACTGAAAGCGGCTGAGCTGGTGTTCGATGTGGGCGGGGCGTCCACTACCGGGCGCGCACATAACCTGGACCGTCACTGGCGCAACGCCCGAACCGTGTCCAACCACAACCCTCGCCAATGGAAAGCCGCAGCCGTCGGCGCCTGGCAGCTCAAAGGCACGCCGCCGCCGACGTCCGGGTTGTTTTGAAGCGTAATCGCACCCGCCGCTCCAGCGAGCTTCGGATAGAAGAAAAATTGCGGCAAGGCCGAGATCTGCTCTTGATTCTGGCCGCAGGTCTTAGGCGTTCAGCTTGCTGACGATCTGCAGCTTGGCAGCAGTCATTCAGGAGGCACCGTTGGGTCAGGCACACCGAATTGCCAGGGTTTGCTGCCAGTGCCCGGCAGATCGCGAGCAAGCTGCGCTCCTACGCCCTGCGGGCAGAGGCAGATCGCGAGCAAGCCGCCCTAGCAAGGCCGGTTTCTCGGCGCAAGACGAATCCTTACGTCCCATCAGCCGCAGCAACTGGAAACTGGAAGAAATCCGTCATCGCTGCAATCTCTAACACAGCAGAACCGAAACACCGTCCAGAACGGGCATTCGCTTTGCACACCCTTTGCCTGAAAGCTGCGCGGCCACAGGCGTCATTCAGGAACGTTATCTGTCATGAGTTCATCCTTTGCTCCTCGCGATCGCCGATTGCGCAGCTGGAATGTCCAGCAGTTGCCGTCGACACCGGCTGCTTTCGTACGGTTTTTCATCGGCAACTTCAAGGTCTGGTACCTGGCCATCCTGCTGCTGCAGATCGCCGCCGTGATTTGCACCATTCTCATTCCCTGGGGGCTGGGACAGATCACGCGTACCGTCAGTAATGGTCTGGACGCGCAGAATGCCTTCGCAGTGTTGCTATGGCCGCTGACCCTGTTCGCCGGGTTGCTTGTCTGTGAGGTGTTGTTCACTCGGGCGGCAGCGGGCTGTCATATCCACGTGCTGCCGCTGCAAAGGCGCACTGTGACCCACGCGGTGTACGCCTACCTGCAACAACATTCTCACCGCTTCATCAGCAACGAATTCGCCGGAGCGCTGGCCCATCGGGTGTCCGAAGTGGCACTGGGCGTGAACCAGACCCTGAGCATTCTGTTGTTCGATCTCATTCCGTTGCTGGTCACCCTGAGCCTGGCCACGGTGTTGCTGTGGACCGCAGCACCGCTGATGGCGGTTTTTATGGCGGGCTGGTCAGCCGTGTTCATCGGGGTGTGCTACCTGCTGGCGCGACGCAGCCATCCACTGGCCCAGCAATACTCGGCAGCGCGCAGCACCAGCTCGGGCAAGGTAGTGGATGCGGTGTCCAACCTGGCCAACATTCGCTTATTCGCGCGGCATGCCTTCGAACATAGCTATCTGGGCAAGTTTCTGGATAAGGAGGTGGCCGCCGCCTATCGCTCACTGGGCTATATGGAGAAGATCCGCTGGTTCCAGACCGGCTGTGGGGTGGTGCTCAAACTGGGTCTGTTGCTGCTGGCCCTGCAACTGTGGCGCACGCAACGCATAGACATTGCCGCGTTCGTCATGTCCACCAGCCTGTCATTGCTGATCATCAGCGACGTCGGCAACCTCTCGCGGCGCTTCCTCGAATTCTTTGAAGCTACCGGCAATATCTCCAATGGAGTACGCACCCTGATTCGCCCCCATGAAGTCATCGACAACCCCGGTGCCAAGGCGCTGCTGGTCAAGCGTGGGGACATCGAGTTTCGCGATGTGGGCTTCAGTTACGGCAGCGACCAGGCGATTTTCAAGCACCTGAACATCGTCATTCCGGCGGGCCAGAAAGTCGGACTGGTGGGGTCTTCGGGCTCGGGGAAATCGACGCTGCTGAGCTTGCTGCTGCGCCTATATGACGTACAGAAAGGCCAGGTGCTGATCGATGGCGTGGATGTACGTGAGGTTACCCAGCAGTCGCTGCATCAACAGATCGGCCTGATTCCGCAGGAGCCGGGTCTGTTCCACCGCAGCATCCGCGAAAACATCCACTATGGTCGACTGGATGCGTCGATGGATGAAGTGGCCGAAGCCATTCACCGGGCGGGGGCCAGCGAGTTCATCGACAACATGGAACACGGTTATGAGTCGCTGGTGGGCGAACGCGGGGTCAAGCTGTCGGGCGGCCAACGCCAGCGCATTGCGATTGCTCGCGTGCTGTTGAAGAACGCGCCGATTCTGGTGATGGACGAGGCCACGTCGAGTCTGGACTCGATCACCGAGCGCTTCATTCAGGACAAGCTGGACGAGATCATGGAGGACAAGACTGTGCTGGTCGTCGCGCACAGGCTGTCGACGGTCGCACACCTGGGCCGCATTCTGGTGTTCGACAACGGCCGCGTGGTCGAGGATGGCAATCACCAGCAACTGCTGCACCTTTGCGGGCAATATGCGCAACTGTGGAATCATCAGTTCAGCAATGAGTTGGGCGAAACGGTCTGATCGGCAAGGCTGACACGCGGCGTGAAAGCGCCGTCGCGTGTCAGCGTGTCGATTGAGCGTTCAGATCGACAGGTGCAGGACGCGCCCGTCGGGGGAGGCTTTGGCCGGGCGGCGCTTGTTGACCTTCAACTCGCCCAGGTTGATCAGCAGCGTGCGGGTGACGTTACGGCTCAGGCCCAACAATTGGGCGGTGTGCACCTGATTGTGATGGCAGAACTTGTACGCCGCACTCAACAGCGAGCGCTCAACGTGCTCGTGCAGGTTATCCACCTGCTCTTCGAACAGTTGATGCAGCGCCTGATCCAGCAAATCCAGCGCTGATTTGTCGCTGCGCGGGGGGGCGTCCTGGCGCTCGATGCGCAGGTTGGACAGGCGCAGGTCTTCACTCTGGATCACCCCGTCACGGCAGATCAGCAGGGTGTGGTGGATGACGTTTTCCAGCTCACGAATATTGCCTGGCCAGCTGTAGGTCTCCAGTTTTTGCCTGGCTTCGGCGCTCAAGGTGATTTCCCCGTAACTCAGGCGCTTGCTGTAGCTGGCAATGAAGTAATGCACCAGCGCAATGATGTCGCCCGGCCTTTCGCGCAAAGGACTGAGTTCAAGATTGACCACGTTCAGGCGGTAGAACAGGTCTTCACGAAAGTGCCCGGCATTAATGGCGCGTTCAAGCTGCACGTTGGTCGCGGCCAGTAGCCGGACGTTGATCGCAATGCTCTTGCGCGAGCCGAGCCTGACCACTTCGCGCTCCTGCAGTACGCGCAGCAACTTGACCTGGATCGACATCGGCAGGTCACCGATCTCGTCAAGAAACAGGGTGCCGCCGTTGGCTTCCTCGAACCAGCCGGCCTTGGCGCTGAGGGCGCCGGTGAACGCACCTTTTTCGTGGCCGAACAATTCCGCCTCCACCAGAGATTCGGAGAAGGCGCCGCAGTTCACCGCCACGAAGGGTTGGGTTTTACGCGTGCTGAGGTTGTGGATATGGCGCGCCACCAGTTCCTTGCCGGTGCCGGTTTCACCAATGATGAGCACGCTCGCCTCGCTGGGCGCGACCTGCTGTAGATGCTTGAGCAAGGCTTTGGATTTGGGGTCTTCGAATACCTGCGCGGTGGCGCGAATCGAGGTGGCCAAGGCGGGCGAGGGCGGTAATGTCAACAGTTGCATGATGATCCCTATGAGTAAAAAGTCGGGATGGGCGGGGTGCCGTTGAGCGCCCAGTCACCCAGTTCATGAAGTTTGTAGTCCAGCGGGTCGTGCAGGCTCTGGGTGCGCAGGTTGCGCCAGTGCCTGTCGAGGGCTACCGCCGCGTGAGTGGCACGAGCGCCGGTGACCTCGAAGACCTTGCTACACAGCTCCAGGCCGTGGCGGCTGGCGGCGACTTTGGCGGTGGCGATGGCGATGGCTGTCTCGGCGCGCTCTTCGCGGGTCAGTGTCGAGCCCTTGGCCCAAGCCTCGTCCAACACCCGGCCCGCGCGCGCGACCAGCAGCCGGGTGCTTTCCAGAGCGACCCAAAAGTCGCCGTAGTGACTAAGCACATAAGGGTCTTCTGCTGTGTTAGAGGCATTGGAGCGGAACCAGGGCCGGGTTTCCTCGCGGGTATATTTGCGCGCTTCTCCGAAGGCACCCTCGGCGATGCCCAGGAAGATATTGGCAAAGTGCAGCTGGGCGATCAGCGGCCGCAGGCAGGCAAACGGCGTGCTGAGCGGGCCGGGATCGAGCAGCAGGTCGGATTCCTCGACGCGCACGCGCTTGAAGGTCACGCTGCCGCTGTCGGTCTGGCGCTGACCCATGTTGTCCCAGTCGTTGTGCAGGGTGATGCCGGTACGCCCGCTGGGAATAGCGGCGATCAGCAGCTTGCCGCCCGCCGATTCGTCCACGGCCGAGGCGATGAGCATTTGTGAGTCGTTGGCCCCGGAGCAGAAACTTTTCTGCCCGGAAAACTCGCGCCAGCCGTCGCGGCCCTTGACCACGGTTCGGGTGTCGAGCGGGTTGAGGGTGTTGCCCCAGAACCAGTTGTTGCTCGCAGTCAGTTGGAACCAGATCTGCCATTGCGTGGGCTTGGCGAACAAGCGGACGGTCGCCAGCATCAGGTGATGAAACCCGAAGACGTGGGCAATCGAGCTATCGACCCGGGCGAATTCGCGCACCACTTCGAAGGTCTCGGACCAGTTGGCACCCAGCCCGCCGAACTGGCGGGGAATGCTCAGGGAAAGCAGACTGCTGTTGCGCAGTCTGTCGCGCTCGGCCTTTGGCGTGCCGCCGCGGGCATCGCGGTCGACTGCCGTGCGGGCGAATTCGGTCGCCAGCTCACGGGCGATGTCCAGAGGTGCCTTCCGGGCGTTGAGTAAGGTGACTGTCAAAGGGTTACCTCTTCCTTGTGTTTTTGAATTCGGTGGTCTCACGGGCGTCATCATTGGCGAGTCGTGCTGCTGCAGGTGATCAGGCGTTCATTGCTTTCCGGGCCTGGCCTCAAATCCTGTAGCGATCCGACTTGCCAGCGCTGCCGATTTGAGAGTGCCTGCCGCAGGCAAGCGTGCTCCTGCGACGCGTGTGGCAGGCATCCACTATTTAGCCGTTATCACCGACAACTTGGTAATTCCGGCCTTCTCGATCGACGCCATGGCCCGGGCCACTTCGCCATAATTCACGCCGTTGTCGGCCTGCAATTGCACGCGCACGTCGGCGTTCTTTTCCTTGGCCGAGCGCAGGTTGGTCTCCAGCAGGTCCGGCTGGATCTCATCCTTGTTGATGAACAGCTTGCCCTTGTCATCGATGCTCACCACCAGCGGGTCCTTCTGTTCCACCGGCGCGACCGATTCGGTTTTGGGCAGGTTGATCGGGATCGAGTTGGTCAGCAGCGGCGCCGTGACGATGAACACCACCAGCAGCACCAGCATCACGTCCACCAAAGGCGTGACGTTGATCTCGCTCAGCACTTCATCGCTGTCTTGTGTGGAAAAAGCCATCTCAGGACGCCTCCTTCACTTTCTGGCCGGCCACCGTGGCGCCGGATTTATTCAGCACCGGATGCGAAAGAACGCGGAACGAGTGCTTTTGCGCCAGGCTGTAGAAGTCATGGGCGAAGTCGTCCAGGTCCGCAGCCGTCAGCTTCAGGCGACGCAGGTAGTAGTTGTAAACCAGCACCGCAGGCACTGCGACAGCAATACCGACGCCGGTGGCGACCAACGCCGCACCGATGGGGCCGGCCACCGTTTCCAGACTCGCCGAGCCCGCCGCGCTGATGCCCTT
>NZ_DIHC01000030.1:0-900 GCF_002419965.1 Pseudomonas sp. UBA5706 | reverse complement strand
CTGGCTCAAATCCGCCGCCTGGCCGCCTTCCGGCACCTGAATCGCGGCGTACCCGGCCAGCGCCACGCGCGCCGCTGCGCCGGGTTGGGTCTGCGCCAGTTCAGCGGCCGAATCGAGGCTCGACGCTGCCCAGAACTGCTTATGAAACTTCCTGTCCTGGCCCTTGAGCCGGGCGAACTGCACACCCTTGAGCAGGGCCAGGCCCCAGGTGGCGACGGAAAAGACGATCAGCAGCCAGATGACGGCGCCTTCAATGGATTGGAATGGGGAAGCGATGACGTTCATGTGAGGTTCTCCAACAAGGCTAGAAATCGTTGCAGCGATGCGCCTTTTGTCAGGTGGCCCGCGGTGTCACGAACAGGGTGAGTGATGTATGGGTAAAAACTAACGAATCTTGAAATCGATGGGCACGCTGACCCAGCCATCGACGGGGTCGTTACCCTGCTTGGCCGGCACGAAGCTCCAGCGCTTGACCGCGGCTTGTGCCGCTTCGTCGAGCTGTTCATGGCCGCTGCTTTTCTGGATCTGGATCTCGCTCGGCTTGCCGGTGCCCAGCACGTGCACGCGCAGCAGCACGGTGCCTTCCCAGTTACGCCGCATCGCCAGCGCCGGGTATTCCGGGGCGGGGTTATGCAGGTAACCGGCGTTGGCCGAAGCCGGGGTGATCGGCGCGGGCGCCGGTGGCGCAGGCGGTGCCGGAGCGGCCACCGGTTGTGGCGGCGCGGTTGGCGCTGGAGGCTGTTCCACCGGTTTGGCGACCGGTTTGGGCACCGGTTTCACCACCGGCTTGGGCTTGGGAATCGGCTTGGGCGGCGGTGGTTTCACGGCCAACTCGTCTTCAACGGGTGGCGCAGGTTCCACGACCGGCTGAGGAATCGGCTCGGGCGGCGGTGGCGGGGT
>NZ_DIHC01000032.1:42850-100912 GCF_002419965.1 Pseudomonas sp. UBA5706 | reverse complement strand
CCCGGACACTAGTGACGCAGAACGTGGGAACGATCAGACGTCCGGGCAGGGGGGCTTTTGCCCCTCAGCCGTATCGTTTCTTGGCCTCGATTGCCAGACCACTGCCGATGCTGCCGAAGATGTTGCCCTCCACATGCCGCGCCTTGGGCAGCATCGCTGCAACGCTGTTGCGCAGGGCAGGGATACCGCTGGAACCACCGGTGAAGAACACCGTGTCGACATCCGTCACGCCGACCCCCGCATCGTTCAACAGGCGCGTGACGCTTTCACGTATACGCTCCAGCAATGCATCGATCGATGACTCGAACAAAGCGCGGGTCAGATCGACGCTTAGCCCGCCTTCGACGCGATCCATCGGCACCAGACGGTTTTCGGCATGGGTCAGCTGGATCTTGGTTTCTTCCACTTCCATTGCCAGCCAGTGCCCGGCGCGCTGTTCGATCAGCTTGAACAGACGGTCGATGCCCTGCGTGTCTTCGATGTCGTAGCGCATGCTGCCCAACGCCAGCTGCGACTTCTGCGAATACACCGAGTTGATGGTGTGCCAGGTCGCCAGGTTCATGTGCGTGCTGGTGGGCATGTAGGCGCCACTTTTCATCCGGCTGCCGTAGCCGAAAAGCGGCATCACGCCCTGCAGGCTGAGTTGTTTGTCGAAATCGGTACCGCCAATGTGTACGCCGCCGGTGGCGAGAATGTCGCTCTGGCGGTCGTCGACCAGACGCCGCTGCGGCGACAGGCGCACCAGCGAGAAGTCCGACGTACCCCCGCCGATGTCGACGATCAGCACCAGTTCTTCACCTTCCAGGGTCGACTCATAGTCGAACGCCGCAGCAATCGGTTCGAACTGGAACGAGACATCCTTGAAGCCGATCTTGCGTGCCACGTCGGCCAGTGTGTCTTCGGCTTCCTGATCGGCAGCGGCGTCGTCATCGACAAAATGCACCGGACGCCCCAGCACCACCTGTTCGAAAGAGTGGCCGGCTGCGGCCTCCGCGCGCTTTTTCAGCTCGCCGATGAACAGCCCGAGCAGGTCCTTGAAGGGCATTGCCGTACCCAGCACGCTGGTGTCGTGCTTGATCAGCTTGGAGCCCAGCAGGCTCTTGAGCGAGCGCATCAGGCGCCCTTCGTAGCCTTCCAGGTACTCGTGCAACGCCAGGCGACCGTAGACCGGACGGCGCTCTTCCATGTTGAAGAAGACCACCGAAGGCAGGGTGATCTTGTCGTCCTCCAGCGCAATCAGCGTTTCCGCCCCAGGGCGCAGCCAGCCGACCGTGGAGTTGGAGGTGCCGAAATCGATGCCGACGGCCCGGGCTGGGGATGGAGTGCTCATGTTTTACGTTCCGGTCAAAAAAACGGCCGCGCAGTGTATGCGAGTGCGCCGCGAATTCGTAGCGCGCCGCGTCGGTTTTTCTGTCGATACGTGTCTATTTCACGCTTGTACCTTGAATCGAGGCGTCGCACCCCCAATCTTGCAGGCAACTCTCAACGTTCACGGTCGGTTTGGATCTTCTTTCAAGCTCATGCCACCGTGTGCCGATAACCTTGCAACATTCAGCGCGGTCGACGTTCTCATCTGATAACGCGGTATGCAACTGTGCTGGATAATCCGGAATGGGTGACCGTTAGATGGACTTCAAAGACTATTACAAGATTCTTGGCGTAGAGCCGACGGCGGACGAGAAAACCATCAAGACCGCCTATCGCAAACTCGCGCGCAAGTATCATCCCGACGTCAGCAAAGAGCCTGGCGCGGAGGACAAATTCAAAGAGGCGTCCGAGGCCTATGAAGCGCTGAGCGATCCTGAAAAGCGCGCCGAGTACGACGATATCCGCAAGTATGGCCAGCAGGGCCGTTTCCAGCCGCCTCCAGGATGGCAGGGGCGTGGTGGCGCTGGCGCCGGTCAGGGTTTCGGCGGCGGCGGATTCGAAGGCGGGGACTTTTCCGACTTCTTCAGTTCGATTTTCGGTAATCGTGGTGGTCAGCAAGGCGGGCGTGCATACAGCGCGGGCCGTCGAGGGCAGGATGTGGAAATGGAACTGGCAATCTTCCTCGAAGAAACCCTCTCTACCGAATCGAAGAAGATCAGTTTCAAGGTGCCGCAGCACAGCGCCAATGGCCAGCGCACGGCCGATGTCACCAAGACCCTGAACGTGAAGATTCCGGCGGGCGTTGCCGATGGTGAGCGCATTCGTCTAAAAGGACAGGGCGCGCCGGGCATTGGCGGGGCTGAAAACGGGGATCTGTTCCTGACCATTCGTCTGGCGCCGCACCCCAGATTCGACGTTGAAGGCCATGACTTGATCATCACCGTGCCCTTGGCCCCTTGGGAGGCTGCACTGGGCGCCAAGGTCGCTGTGCCAACCTTGACCGGCAAGATCAACCTGACCATTCGTCCGGATAGTCAGAGCGGGCAGCGACTGCGAGTCAAGGGGAATGGTCTTTTGAACAAGCAGGGCCAGCGTGGCGACCTTTTCGCGCAATTGAAGATCGTCATGCCCAAGTCCACCGATGACGCTACCAAAGCGCTGTGGGAGAAACTGGCCGAGAAGGCTGCTTTCGATCCGAGGGCTCAATGGAGTAACTGATCATGAGCAACACCCTGGTCGTAGACATGCAGGAATTCTGTCAGGTGGTCGACATGCCGGTCGCCTATGTCATCGAAATCGTCGAGCACGGCATCGTCGAGCCGCAGGGGGTGAAGCCGGACGACTGGTTGTTCGACACCCACTCGCTGTCAGTCGCCAGGCGTGCTGCCAAGTTGCACCACGACCTGGCGATGGAGTGGGACGGTGTGGCCCTGGCGCTGAACCTGCTGGATGAACTCGAACAGGTGCGTGCGGAGAACCGCATGCTTAAGCAGCGGCTGGGGCGGTTTGTCGAGGATTGAGCCCGCATGCCTGCGCAGGGCGTTCAAGCGGGCAGCACAATCGGTCAATGCACGGTTTCAGGTGGACGGAGTTAGCGGGTTTTGCTGAGACTGCGCGCCAGATCGCCAGCAAGCTTGCTTATCCGTCCTTCGGTCAGAACCAAGGCCGTTTCGGGTTCAAGCCTTCTTCGGTAGCACCACGGTAAACGTGGTCCCGTCCCCAAAATTCGACGTCACGGTGATGCTCCCACCGTGCGCGTTGGCCACTTCCTTGACGATGTACAACCCCAATCCCAGGCTCGTAGAAGGGTTGCGGGTGCCCGCCTGTTCGTTCAGCGAACGCACCAGCGGGTCGAAGATACTGCCGATCGCTTCCTCGGCAATCGGTTCGCCATCGTTGTGCACCGAGAGGCTGACATGGTTCTCCCCTCCGATCAGCGTCACGCTGATCTTGTGGGTTGAAGCGCCGTGTTGCAGGGCATTGCCGATCAGGTTTTGCAGCATCTGGTCAATGCGCGCGCGGTCCCATTCGCCTTGGGTATCGCCCCGCGTGGTGAATACCGGGTCGCAATCCGGTTGCCCGGCGCTGGCCGCATCGATGGCATCGCGGCAGGCGGTGGTCATTTCCATGGGCTTGCGCTCGATGGGCAAGCTCGCACCCAGGCGGCTGCGGACGAACTCCAGAAGATCACTGACCATGGTCGCCATGTGCAGGCCGCTGCTCTTGATGCGTTTGACGTAGGCCATGTCGGCCTTGCTGATGCCCGCCTTGCGCATCAGGATCTCCGACGACATGCCGATGGCTTGCAAAGGCGCGCGCAGGTCGTGGCCCAAAATGGCGAGAAAGATATCCCTTGAGCGATTCACGCGCTCTGCGTAGGCGGCAGTGGACTCTGCCAAGGCTTCGTCAATGGCTTCGTTAAAGCGAATCATGTCGGTGAAATAGGCGATTTCCGGTGACGTCAGACTTTCAACCCAGAAGCGGATAACCGTCGCCCGCAAGTGGCGAAACTCGGAGGTCATCTGCACCAGGTCGAAGCCGACGTGGTGTCGCAGCTCGCCATGACTGGCGGCCGCCTGATCCAGCGTCGGCGTCTTGCCCAGATCCTCACCCTGCGCTTTGGCGATCTGCTCGGCCTTGGTCTGCGCGGTGTTCATGTCTCGCGCAGCGGCCAACAATATGGCCTTGGCGTGATCGCGTAAATCCGCGCTGCTCAGCGAGACTGCCGCAGGTGTCAACGTTGCGGCGAACTTCTCCCATTCATCCACGATACGGTCCACGTTCTGGACGATGAAGTCGGAAAGACGCATGGGTACAACCTTGCTGACAAAGCGCTAAATAAAAAGTGCCGCCATCTTAACGCCAGTTTGTGGCAGGAAGAACAGCGGATTCACGCGCAGGGATGGCCGGTGCGCGGCATCCTGTAGCAACACGGCTTGCCAGCGGCAGCGATTTCATCGACGCCACGGGCAGGCAGCTGTACGGCTACAGGTGATGGGCGAGGTAGCGTCCAGCGCTAGAACAGAAAATAACGCTGCGCCATTGGCAATACGTCTGCAGGCTCGCACCACAACAGCACGCCGTCGGCCTTGACCTGGTAGGTCTGTGGGTCCACCTCAATCTTGGGCAGGTAATCGTTGTGGATCAGGTCGGCCTTGGTCACGCTGCGGCAGCCTTTGACCACGGCGATTTGCTTCTTCAAACCCAGTTGGTCCGGTACGCCCGCATCGAAAGCCGCCTGGCTGATGAAGGTCAGGCTGCTGGCGTGCAGGGAGCTGCCGTAGCTGGCAAACATCGGGCGGTAGTGCACCGGTTGCGGGGTCGGGATTGAGGCGTTGGCGTCGCCCATCAGGCTCGCCGCGATAGAGCCGCCCTTGAGGATCAGCGTCGGTTTGACGCCGAAGAACGCCGGACGCCAAAGCACCAGATCCGCCCATTTACCCACCTCGATTGAACCCACTTCATGACTGATACCGTGGGTAATCGCCGGATTGATGGTGTATTTGGCGATGTAGCGTTTGGCGCGAAAGTTGTCATTGCCTTCGCCGTCACCCGGCAATGGGCCACGCTGGCGTTTCATTTTGTCGGCGGTCTGCCAGGTGCGCATGATCACCTCGCCGACGCGGCCCATGGCCTGGCTGTCGGAGCTGAGCATCGAAAAGGCGCCCAGGTCATGCAGGATGTCCTCGGCTGCGATGGTTTCGCGGCGAATGCGGCTCTCGGCGAACGCCACGTCCTCGGCGATGCTGGGGTCCAGGTGATGGCAGACCATCAGCATGTCCAGATGCTCATCGATGGTGTTGCGGGTGAACGGTCGGGTCGGGTTGGTCGAACTCGGCAGCACATTAGGGAAGCCACACGCCTTGATGATGTCCGGTGCGTGGCCGCCACCGGCCCCTTCGGTGTGATAGGTGTGAATGGTGCGGTTCTTGAACGCGCCCAGGGTGGTTTCGACGAAGCCGGACTCGTTCAGGGTGTCGGTGTGGATCGCCACCTGCACGTCGTATTGGTCGGCGACGGTCAGGCAGTTGTCGATGGCCGCAGGCGTGGTGCCCCAGTCTTCGTGCAGCTTGAGGCCGATGGCGCCGGCCTTGACCTGCTCGATCAGTGGCTCGGGCACACTGACATTACCCTTGCCGGTGAAGCCGATGTTCATCGGGAACGCTTCGGCGGCCTGCAGCATGCGCATCATGTGCCATTTGCCGGGCGTTACAGTCGTCGCGTTGGTGCCGGTTGCGGGGCCCGTGCCGCCGCCGATCATGGTGGTGACGCCACTCATCAGCGCCTCTTCGATCTGTTGCGGGCAGATGAAATGGATGTGCGTGTCGACGCCGCCAGCGGTCAGGATCATGCCTTCGCCTGCGATGATTTCAGTGGCGGCACCGATGGCGATGGTCACATCGGGCTGGATGTCCGGGTTGCCTGCCTTGCCGATGGCGGCGATGCGTCCATTCTTAAGGCCCACGTCGGCTTTGACGATACCCCAGTGATCGATGATCAGCGCGTTGGTGATCAACGTATCGACGACCTCGGCGGCTGGCAATTGGCCTTGGCCCATACCGTCACGGATGACCTTGCCGCCGCCGAATTTCACTTCCTCGCCGTACGTAGTGAAGTCCTTCTCGACCTCGATCCACAGCTCGGTATCGGCAAGACGTACACGGTCGCCGACGGTAGGGCCGAACATGTCGGCGTAGGCTTGTCTGGAAATTTTCATCTACATGCCTTGAGATTCAATGATCGTTCCACGCTCTGCGTGGTAACGCATCCCGTGACGCTCTGCGTCACAACAACGGACGCGAAGCGTCCAGTCAGGCGTTCCCATGCGGAGCGTGGGAACGATCAGGTATGAGTTCAGCGACGCAGATCAGAGGTCGCCCATCACCCGCCCGGCAAACCCAAACACCCGCCGCGACCCCGCCAGGTCGACCAGCTCGACCTCTCGCGCCTGCCCCGGCTCGAAGCGCACGGCAGTCCCCGCCGGGATGTTCAAGCGCATGCCGCGGCTGGCGGCGCGGTCGAAGATGAGGGCGTCGTTGGTTTCGAAAAAGTGGAAATGCGAGCCGACCTGGATCGGCCGGTCCCCGCTGTTGGCGACGCGGAGGGTGAGGGTCCGACGCCCGGCATTGAGCTCAATCTCTCCGGGCTGGATCCGGTATTCACCAGCAATCATGCGCTCTTCCTCGGCAGTAATTTGTAGTAAAGGGCCGTAGCGTGATATTCGCCGTCCGGGTTGCAGGCGTAGTCCGGAAGCTTGCCGGACAGTTCGTAGCCCAAGGCACGGTAGAAATCTTCGGCCGGCGAGCCGGCCAGGGTGTCCAGGTACAGCAGCCCGCGCTGGTGCTGAACGGCGGCCTGTTCAACCGCCTGCATCAATTGCGTGGCCAGCCCGCGACGTCGGGCATGATCGAGTACCAGCAGTTTTTGCACCTCGGCGCGGTTCAGGCCATTGGCCTTCTGGCACAGCGCCAATTGCACGGTCGCCAGCACCTGTTCGTCTTGCACCACTACCCACAACAACACCTCGCCTTGCTCGACCTGGGTCCGTACGCCGTCCCACCAGTTGTAGGCTTCGGCAGCGCTCAAGTCGGCCATGAAACCCACCGATGCGCCTCCCTGCACGGCATCCAGTAACAACGCCACCAGACCGTGGCGGTAATGCGCGAAGCTTTCGCTGGTAACACGTCGCAACTGAGCAGCGTTCATGGGATTTCCTTATGGTTTGAGCAATCAGGGTTCAAGGGGCGCAATGGGGCTTATCTTGCCGGGGCCTGCGAGGGTGGAGCAGGTGTGCCAGGCGACAGGTCCAGTTGCATGAAAGTCAGATCCAGCCAGCGACCGAACTTGGTGCCAACTTGTGGCATCCGCCCGGTGGTGATGAAGCCCAGGCGCTCATGCAAATGAATTGACGCCGCGTTCGCACTTTCGATAGCCGCGACCATCATGTGCTTGTCGCAGGTCCTGGCACGGTCGATCAGTGCTGTCATCAGCAGTGGCCCCAGTCCATTGCCGCGTTGGTCGGCACGCACGTAGACCGAGTGCTCCACGGTGTGACGGAAGCCTTCGAACGGGCGCCAGTCGCCGAACGAGGAATAGCCCAACACCTGGTTGGCTTCATCGACGGCCAGCAGAATCGGATAGCCCTGGCTCTGGCGTGCAGCCAACCAGGCTTCGCGGTTGCTCAGGTCCACCGGTTGCTCGTTCCAGATTGCCGTGGTGTTGAGCACGGCATCATTGTAAATATCCAGCACGGCAGGCATGTCAGTCAGCAGTGCGTCACGAATCGTATGCGTCATGTTCGTTTCCACTTCGTCCAAGGTGCTTCAGGCGATCGGCTGATGCACGGTGACCAGCTTGGTGCCATCCGGGAAAGTGGCCTCGACCTGGATTTCCGGGATCATTTCCGGGATGCCCTCCATCACCTGTTCGCGGGTCAGCAGGGTGGTGCCGTAGTGCATCAATTGCGCAACCGTCTGCCCATCGCGCGCGCCTTCGAGCAGCGCCGCGGAGATGAACGCCATGGCCTCCGGGTAGTTAAGTTTCAAACCCCGTGCCAGCCGCCGCTCGGCGACCAGACCGGCGGTGAAAATCAGCATCTTGTCTTTTTCGCGTGGAGTCAGGTCCATGGGTTTTCCGTTTCCAATAACTGAATAAGGTGAGCCTGGGGCGCTGCATGACCTCTACAGCAGTCCGGCCTGGCTGCGTACGAATACCCGCCCTCAGGTACTCCAAATCCTCGGTGGTACAGCCTCTCGGCCCAAAAGGGCAGGGCGTAGCAGCTTCCATAGTTCGATCAGCCAGGCTCGCGCGTGCAGGGCTTCTTCAGCCAGGCAACGTGCCACCACCAGACCCGGTAACTGAGTCAGGTCACCGCGCACGGGCGAATGGTCAGCCCGTTCACGGCAACGCTCCAACAACCGGGCGTCGATTTCTCCGGTCACGATCAGCGTCGCGAACACTGGCTTGCCACCCAAACCGACCGGCGAATCCAGCAGTCCGTCATTGCCCTGGAGGCGCTGGCGTTCATGCCATAGCGCTTTGCCGTCACGACGAATATCCAGATGCGCCTGAAAATGCCCATGATCGAAACGCTCGCCACTGGCCGGCCGCCCGAGCGCCACCACGTCCCAGTAGAACAGTCGGGCATCGCCTTCAAGCTCGATGCACGTCGTCAACTGCGCTTTAGCCTCGCTGAAGACGATGGTCTCCTGCGGTAACCATTCCAGCGTAGCGCCCGCAGCGACTTTCAGCTCCAGTTGTTGGTACGCAGGGCTCGCCGCGCGGTACCACTTGGCCGCGCCGGGGCTGGTCAGCTGTGCCCAGGCGCCGGGACCGACGCTGGCGCTGATGTCCAGCCGGTCGCCACCGGCAATCCCGCCCGGCGGGTGGACGATGATGTGCTGGCACACGTGCGGGCCTTCGGCATACAGGTGTTTCTGCACCCGCAACGGGCCTTTGTGACGGCGCTGAGTCGGGCGCGTGGTATCACCGAAACGCCCATAGCCCAACTCCAGCTCGGCGTGCCAGCTGGGCGTGAACAGGGCGGCGGGAACAGGAAGATTCATAGGTTCTTTTTCGTTTTCGCAGGCATCTACCTTAGCCGATTGTGCGTCAAATAGTGACCAGGCCACGTACGCCTTCGGTTTCCATGTTTTCGCCGCGACCTTGCTGAACGATCTCGCCGCGAGACATGACGATGTACTGATCGGCCAGTTCGGCAGCGAAGTCATAAAACTGCTCGACCAGCAGAATCGCCATATCGCCACGGGCCGCAAGCGTCTTGATCACCGCGCCGATTTCCTTGATCACCGACGGCTGAATGCCTTCGGTGGGTTCGTCCAGAATCAGCAAGCGCGGACGGCTGGCCAGGGCGCGACCGATGGCCAGCTGTTGCTGTTGGCCACCGGACAGATCGCCGCCGCGCCGGTGCTTCATCTGCAGCAGCACCGGGAACAGCTCGTAGATGAAAGCCGGCACTTGTTTGGCCTGCGAGCCGGGGAAGCGTGACAGGCCCATCAGCAGGTTTTCCTCTACCGTCAGGCGCCCGAAAATCTCCCGACCCTGTGGCACATAAGCGATGCCTGAATGTACCCGCTGATGCGGTTTAAACCCTGTGATCGGCTTGCCCTCCCACTGCACCGCGCCCTCCTTGGCGGGCAACAGGCCCATTAGCACTTTGAGCAAGGTGGTCTTGCCTACGCCGTTACGCCCCAGCAGGCAGGTCACTTCGCCGATCTTCACGTCGAAAGACAGACCACGCAGAATATGGCTGCCGCCGTAATACTGATGAAGCTTTTCTACCTGAAGCATAAGGTTCGTTCTCTTTTCTGACGGCTGCCGCTGTCCCTGTGGGAGCGGATTTATCCGCGAAGCTGTCTTTCGAATGCTGAAGATGATCGTTCCCATGCTTTGCGTGGGAATGCTGCAATGGACGCTCGGCGGCCCGTTGATGACGCGCAGCCTCAGCGGATGCATTCCCACGCGGAGCGTGGGAATGATCAACACAGAAACGAGCGACATCTGCATCAACGTCCCAAATAAACCTCGATCACCCGCTCATCGGCCTGCACGTCCTCCAGCGACCCCTCGGCCAGTACGCTGCCCTGATGCAGCACGGTGACGTGGTCGGCGATGGTGCCGACGAAGCCCATGTCGTGCTCGACCACCATCAGCGAGTGCTTGCCCGCAAGGGTCTTGAACAGTTCGGCAGTGAACTCGGTCTCAGCGTCGGTCATGCCCGCTACAGGCTCATCGAGCAGCAATAATTGCGGGTCCTGGACCAGCAGCATGCCGATCTCCAGAAACTGCTTCTGGCCGTGCGATAACAGGCCGGCAGGGCGCGACATTGAGGCCGTCAAGCGAATGGTTTCCAACACTTCGTCGATGCGAGCACGCTGATCGCCGTTGAGTTTGGCCCGCAGGCTGGCCCATACCGATTTGTCGGTCTTTTGCGCCAACTCCAGGTTCTCGAACACGCTCAGCGCCTCGAACACCGTCGGTTTCTGAAACTTGCGGCCGATGCCCGCCTGTGCGATCTGCACTTCGCTCATCCGGGTCAGGTCCAGTGTCTCGCCGAACCAGGCGGTGCCGTGGCTGGGGCGCGTCTTGCCGGTGATCACGTCCATCAGCGTGGTCTTGCCCGCGCCATTGGGGCCGATGATGCAGCGCAGCTCGCCTACGCCGATATACAGGTTCAGGTCGTTGAGCGCCTTGAAACCGTCAAAGCTGACGCTGATGTTTTCCAGGGTCAGGATGGTGCCATGGCGAGTGTTCAGGCCTCGGCCTGCGACCTGTCCCAGGCCAATGGCGTCGCGGCTTGTACCGGCGTCGCTGTTAGGGTCCAGTGCCGGATCGAATGCGGGGGTGGGCGTACTTTTCATCGTTCGCCTCTGTTCTTGATCAAACCAATTACGCCTTTGGGCAGGTACAACGTCACCACAATGAACAGAGCGCCGAGGAAGAACAGCCAGTACTCGGGGAACGCCACGGTGAACCAGCTTTTCATGCCGTTCACCAGACCGGCGCCGAGCAGCGGGCCGATCAATGTGCCACGACCGCCCAGGGCTACCCAGACGGCGGCCTCGATGGAGTTGGTCGGCGACATTTCGCTGGGGTTGATAATCCCGACCTGCGGCACGTACAGCGCGCCCGCCAAACCGCACAACACCGCGCTCAAGACCCAGACGAACAGCTTGAATCCGCGCGGATCGTAGCCGCAGAACATCAATCGGTTTTCCGCATCACGCACCGCGGTCAGCACCCGACCGAACTTGCTGCATGCCAGACGCCAGCCCACGAAGAGGCTGCCCACCAGCAGGGCCACGGTCAGCAGGAACAGCACCGCGCGGGTGCCTTGGGAGGTGATGCTGTAGCCCAGAATGCTGCGAAAGTTGGTAAAGCCGTTGTTGCCACCAAAACCGGTTTCGTTGCGGAAGAACAGCAACATCCCGGCGAACGTCAGGGCTTGGGTCATGATCGAGAAATACACGCCTTTGATCCGCGAGCGGAAAGCGAAGAAGCCGAACACCAGCGCCAGCAGCCCCGGCGCCAGCACCACCAGGCACATGGCCCAGAGCAAATGCTCGGTGCCGACCCAGTACCACGGCAGTTCGGTCCACGACAGAAAGGTCATGAACGCCGGCAGGCTGTCACCCGAGGCTTGACGCATCAGGTACATGCCCATCGCATAACCGCCGAGGGCGAAGAACAGGCCGTGCCCCAGGGACAGCAGGCCGGCGTAGCCCCAGACCAGATCCAGCGCCAAGGCAACGATGGCGTAGCAGAGAATCTTGCCCACCAGCGTCAGGGTGTAGGCCGACACTTGCAGGCCGTTGCTCTCGGGCAACAGCGACAGCAGCGGCAGGGCGATCAGCAGGGCGAGGATGACCACGCCCACCGAGATCGTGACTTGAGTGCCAGCGCGTTGCGCGGCAGTGACCATCAATGGCTGGTTCATCAGTCGATCACCCGTCCTTTGAGCGCAAACAGCCCTTGCGGACGTTTCTGGATAAACAGAATGATCAGCGCCAGGATCAGGATCTTGCCCAGCACTGCGCCGATTTGCGGTTCGAGAAGCTTGTTGGCGATGCCCAGCCCAAAGGCTGCCATCACGCTACCGGCCAGTTGACCGACGCCGCCAAGCACCACCACCAGGAACGAGTCGATGATGTAGCTCTGCCCCAGGTCAGGTCCGACGTTACCGATCTGACTCAAGGCCACGCCGCCGAGCCCGGCTATGCCTGAACCGAGCCCGAAGGCCATCATGTCGATACGGCCTGTCGGCACACCGCAACAGGCGGCCATGCTGCGGTTCTGAGTGACGGCGCGCACGTTCAGGCCCAGGCGCGTTTTGTTCAACAGCAGCCAGGTCAGCACCACCACGAACAGCGCGAAGGCGATGATGATGATCCGGTTGTACGGCAGCACCAGATTGGGCAACACCTGGATCCCGCCGGACAGCCATGCGGGGTTGGCCACTTCGACGTTCTGCGCGCCGAACACCACACGGATCAACTGGATCAGCATCAGGCTGATGCCCCAGGTCGCGAGCAGGGTTTCCAGAGGGCGGCCATACAGGTGACGAATCACCGTGCGCTCCAATGCCATGCCGATGCAGGCCGTGACGAAGAACGCCACCGGCAGCGCGACAAGTGGATACAGCTCGATAGCACCCGGTGCATAGCGCTGGAACATGATCTGCACGACGTAGGTGGCGTATGCGCCGAGCATCAGCATCTCGCCATGGGCCATGTTGATGACGCCCAGCAGGCCGAAAGTGATCGCCAGGCCCAGCGCTGCCAGCAGCAGGATCGACCCCAGCGAAATGCCACTGAACACCTGACCGAGCACTTCTCCGATCATCAGCTTGCGCTTGACCTGAGCCAGGCTGGTCTCAGCCGCCAGGCGCACGGTCGGGTCGGTTTCGACGTTGGGTTCGAGCAGGTTTTCCAGGCGCGTGCGAGCCAGCGGGTCGCCCGTTTCACCGAGCAAACGTACGGCGGCCAGACGCACTGTCGGGCTGCTATCCACCAGTTGCAGATTGGCCAGCGCAAGGTTAAGCGCTGAGTGCACGGCGGCGTCTTGCTCGCTCGCCACTTGCTGCATGAGCAATGGCAGCTGAGCGGGGCGCGCGCTCTTTTGCAAGGTCAGCGCGGCTGTCAGGCGCAACTTGGCGTCGGCGGCGAGCAACTGATGGCTGGCAAGGGCGGTTTCCAGCAGACCGCGCAGACGGTTGTTCAGGCTGAGCGTTTCAGGCTCATCGGGGTTGGGGGCATCGGCCGATGAAGGCGCACCCGGATCGACCGGGGTGAAGGTGTCGCCATGCTGAATGAAGGCGCGATTGCTGCTGTCGCCAGCTACGCGGCCTTCCTGCAGGGCAACCAGCAATTCAATGCGCGCCGGGTCGGGCTTGGCCGCCCACGCTTCCAGTAACTCAGCGCGTTCAGATGATGGGGCCGCGACAAAGTCGCCGGCATCGCTGGCATGCGCTGTGAAGGGCAGCAACAGGCTCAGGGCGAGAATGAGACGATAAAGACTTCTGGGCATATCGGTGTCCTGAAAGCACCCGCATGACTTTGCCGCCATGCGCGGGTGCCGATCGTTCCTACGCTCTGCGTGGAAATGCATTCCCTGACGCTCGGCGTCATCCGGTCACGACCACGGAGCGTTCAAGGCACAGTTCCCACGCCGGGCATGGGAACCATCAGGGGCTGGTCTTAGTTACTTTTCACCGCGTAGTCAGGCTTCTTGTCGTTGCCTTCGATGAACGGGCTCCACGGCTGGGCGCGAATCGGCTCCTTGGTTTTCCACACTACGTTGAACTGGCCGTCAGCCTTGATCTCGCCGATCATCACTGGCTTGTGCAGGTGGTGGTTGGTCTTGTCCATTTCCAGGGTGAAGCCTGAGGGCGCGGCAAAGGTCTGGCCGGCCATGGCCTCGCGGACTTTATCCACATCGGTGGACTTGGCTTTCTCGACCGCCTGCGCCCACATGTGGATGCCGACGTAAGTCGCCTCCATCGGATCGTTGGTCACTGCCTTGTCCGCGTTCGGCAGGTTGTGCGCCTTGGCGTAGGCTTTCCAGTCAGCAACGAACTTGGTGTTGACCGGGTTCTTCACCGATTCGAAGTAGTTCCACGCCGCCAAGTTGCCCACCAGCGGCTTGGTGTCCACGCCACGCAGTTCTTCTTCGCCCACCGAGAACGCCACCACCGGAACGTCAGTGGCTTTCAAGCCCTGGTTACCCAGTTCCTTGTAAAACGGCACGTTGGAGTCGCCGTTGACGGTTGAGATCACAGCGGTCTTGCCGCCTGCGGAGAACTTCTTGATGTTGGCCACGATGGTTTGATAATCGCTATGGCCGAAGGGGGTGTACACCTCTTCGATGTCGCTGTCCTTCACGCCTTTGGAATGCAGGAACGCACGCAGAATCTTGTTGGTGGTGCGTGGGTAGACGTAGTCGGTGCCCAGCAGGAAGAAGCGCTTGGCCGCGCCGCCGTCTTCGCTCATCAGGTACTCGACAGCGGGTATCGCCTGCTGGTTAGGCGCTGCACCGGTGTAGAACACGTTCGGCGACATCTCCTCACCTTCGTACTGCACCGGGTAGAACAGCAGACCGTTGAGTTCTTCGAACACCGGCAGTACCGATTTACGCGACACCGAGGTCCAGCAACCGAACACCACTGCGACTTTATCCTGGGTGATCAGCTGGCGTGCCTTCTCGGCGAACAGCGGCCAGTTGGACGCCGGGTCGACCACCACGGCTTCCAGTTTTTTGCCGTCGACACCACCCTTGGCGTTGATCTCGTCGATGGTCATCAGCGCCATGTCTTTGAGTGAGGTCTCGGAAATGGCCATGGTGCCGGACAAAGAATGAAGAATCCCGACCTTGATTGTCTCGGCGGCCTGCGCGGTCCAGGTCAAACCCATAGCGGCGATCGATGCGGACAGGGTGAACGCTTTAAGCAAACTGCGACGCTTCATTGGCAAGCTCCATTCTTTGATTGTTCTGGCAGGTCCGCGCTTGGCGGTGCAGGGTCAAGGCTGCTTAGGCTTTAGCAAAGGCTGGGCCAAGGCTGAAAACGTTGCCAAATCGAATGAAAGCGTTGCGAGCGGGCTAGAGGGTGCACCAATCTGGGATGGTCAAGCATGGGTGGTGCGCAGGGTGCGCTGATCTGGTGCGACAAGCTGTCTAATGCGACAGGTTTTTGCGAGGGGGAGAAAGGAGACGGGGCCTGAAACCGGAAATGAGGAGGAATTCATCACTAAACCACCCAAAAAGGTTCCAGGCCCCGCAGGACGCAATCTAAGCTGTTGTCGCCGATTTGGCAAAGCGTGAAAAGGCTGTTCGATCAAGCAGCCATACCACCAGCATCGAAATCCCGACGAGCGGGAAGGCCAAGCCGAGTGCAATCATGACAACCGTTGCGATTTTCCAGCGTGGCAGGTCGTGCCGAAGCGGCGGCACGCCAAATCCGTTGTGTGGTCGGCGCTTCCACCAGATCACGATCCCGCTCACGGCGCTGAGCAGCACCATCAGGCAGATGAACAGGATCACCCACTGATTGAGCCAGCCAAACATCTTGCCTTCGTGCAGCATCACCCCCAGTTCGGTGGCTTTGGACACTGGGCTGTAATCGGCGTAACGCACATCGGCCAGCACCTTGCCGTTGTATTGATCGATGTGCAGCGTGGCGTCGTTGTGCGGATTGTCTGCGAACACCGATACCGTAAACACGCCGTCAGCGGTTTTCGGCTGAGTAATGCTGTAGCCAGGCTCGACCCTGCGCTCTCTGGCGATATCGACGACCCGCTGCAAAGTGATCGCAGGCGCGGCAGGTGCGCTGGACATCCCCGCGTGATGCATATGCTCGGCATGTTCGCCAGAGGACACCGGCATGGGTGTGTTCTCCATCGCCCAGGGCACGGTCTGCCCGCTGGCTGTGTTCAGTTCGCCTGCGTGTTTTTCAGACCTCGGCACGTCGTTCCACATTGCTGCCGGAAACGTATTCCATACATCCGCGTATGCCTTGCCCCACAGCCCGGTCCAGGTCATACCGCTCAGGAGCATGAACAGCAGCGCCACCGAGCCCCAGAAGCCGGTAACCGCGTGCAGGTCGCGCCACAATAGGCGTCCGCGAGCGGTGAAGCGTGGCCAGAGCACGCCGGCAGACGAACGCCCTCTCGGCCACCACAGGTACAACCCGGAAACCACCAGCACGATGCCCCAGCCGGCGGCCAACTCCACCAGACGATCACCGACAGTGCCTATCATCAGTTCACCGTGAAGCTCGCGAGCCATGGCTTGCAGGTTATTTTTCGCATCTTGAGTGCCGAGGACCTTGCCGCTGTAGGGGTCGATGAACAGGTTCACGTCACGACCGTCCTGGTTCACCACGAACTGTGCGCTGCTGTGCGCATTCGCAGGTGGCAGGTACTTGCTGATGAGCACATTGGGGTAGGCCTGCAAAACCCGCTGTTGCTGCGCGTCGGCGCTGAGCAGGTGATGCGCGGGCCTGACCGTCAGCAAGTCGCTGTACATCAGCGAATCGAGCTGCGGCTTGAACAGGTAAACGATGCCCGTCAGCGACAGGACGATCATGAATGGCGCGACGAACAGCCCGGCATAAAAATGCCAGCGCCACGCCAGGTTATAGAACGACACGTTGGGTTTAGACATGGTGAAACGCTCCCGTCAGGGATAAGCACGGCGCAGCACGCTGGCACCTCAGGGGCGGTCAGCGTGTACGAATCTTTTCAAGGTTCAGGCGACGGGGAAAAAGGGCGGGGCGCGGCTGCGGGCGTTGGGGAAGACATTGCGCTGAGCATGGCCCCGTTGCGGGGCTGCGTTGTAGAAGTCGGCAGGTGTCGGCGGCACAGGGGCCGCAACGGCCAAGGTTCGCGTCAGCGCCGGACAGCTGAAAAGCAGCGTACAGTAGCCGCACTTGGCCCAGAGCACGTGATCGACGCCTGCCGTTTGAACGGGGTCTGCGTGATGTCCGCTGTGGGCGTCGGTCGACATGTCCATAGGCGCCGACATGTCCATGCCCGTCGCCAGCGTGGCCTGCGGCGGGAAGCCCGCGTGATGCTCCATTGGCATCGACTGCGAAATCAGCGGGCCAATGAAGATCAGCAGCATGGCGAACAGGCTCAGCCACGCACCCTGCGTTCTGCGGGGAGCGGTGGCGGGGCTGCGTGTGGCGAACAGGCGGCTCAAGGGCTTCAGCGTTCAGGGTTCGGGTTAGAGGCTGTCAGTGGGCATGGGCGTCATCAGGTGCCTGTTTCAGCACCATGACCTGAACGGTCAGGTCACCGGCTTTCTCGAAATGAAGGGTCAGCGGGAAGGTCTGACCGGTTGTCAGTCTCGAGCGATCTTTCAGGTCCAGCAGCATGACGTGGTAGGCCATGGGCGCAAATGTCACTGTGCCGCCTGCTGGCACGTCCACGGTCTCGACCTGCTGCATCTTCATCAAGCCTTCTTTGGTCACGTGCTCATGCAGTTGAGCGGCACCAGCGATCGGGCTGTCGACGCTGATCAGCCGATCGGCCTGCGGCCTCTTGTTACTGATGATGAAATAGGCTGCAACCGTGGGTGCGTTTGGCGGCAGCTCCATCGACCAGGGCTGGGCAATGGCCAGTTGGCCGTTTTCATTCTCATGAGCTTCAACAAGGCAGACGGGCAGCAGCAGGGCAGCCAGCAACAGAATCTTCTTCAACATGGGTAGGAGTCTCCAGGCCATTCAGATGCGCAATGTGCAGCGTGAACGAACGATCAGACTCGGGGTGAGGCGCGGGGATTGAGGTTGGGCCACAGCACCCGCGCAGGTGCGTGAATGACCAGCACGGCATTGGGCAAGCGCAAGGGCTGAACGAACACGATGAAACCCGGCTGATTACCCGCCGGCACCGCCACCATCGACAGCACCCTGGAACAACACGGGCAATGCTGCATGAGGATAGCGTCGCTGCGATCAGGGGGGCGTTGATCCACCGGCGCGATGGTTGTCGCCGCCAGACGTGTCCCACCGCTGCTGCACAGGCTGCTCCAAACGAGTTGCTCACCCTGCGTACGCGGCATGGTCGGTGTCATGGGCATCACCAGCATGCCGAACAGCAGCGCAAAACACGCCACCCAGGCAAAGGCTCGGCGCCGCTCAAGGCTGATGATTTTCTTTTGTTGTTGGTTCATGTCGGCCATTTAGCCTGAATGGCCGGGAGATGTAAAAAGCTCCAATCCTTTCAACACCTCTCCCACACTCCAAAACTCCCGATCCACCCCCGCCAACACTGGCCGCTTCAAAACCAACATCGGCACTCCACGCTCGCGCGCCACTTCAAGCTTCGGCTCGGTCGCCGTGCTGCCGCTGTTCTTGCTGATCAGCACATCGATGCTGCGGCGCTCGAACAGTGCGCGTTCACCTTCAAGGTCGAAAGGACCGCGAGCACCGATGACTTCGCAGCGTTCGTTGCCGGGGGAGCTGTCGAGGGCACGGAGGGTCCAGAACTGATGCTCGGGGATCTCATGCAAATGTGCGAGCGGCTCGCGGCCCAGGGTGAACAACGGGCGCTTGAAGGGCACCAAGGCAATGATCAGTGCTGCCCAGTCCGCCACCTCGCGCCAGTCGTCGTGGGGACCGGCTTGCCATGCCGGGCGGCGTAAGGCCCAGCAAGGAACACCTGTCAGTTTCGCGGCGTTCGCGGCGTTTTGACTGATCCGAGCCGCGTAGGGATGGGTTGCATCGAGGATCAGACGGATGCCTTCGTCTCGCACGAACTGCGCCAGCCCTTCAGCGCCGCCGTATCCGCCAACGCGCACCTGACAGCGCAGATCGCTCGGCACTCGCCCGACGCCTGCCAGACTGTAGATATGGTGCGGCCCCAGCGTGCGGGCGATAACCAGCGCTTCGGTGATCCCGCCCAATAACAGCACGCGTTTGACTGTCCGCTGGCTCATTGAAACGCCCCCGCACGCCCGACAATGCCGCCTTGCCGGTCGATGGCGAACACCTCGACCTGCACTTGCGCAGGCACTACGCTGCGGGCGAAATTCAGGGCGTGCTGACACACCGCATCCCCCAACGCCACATTCACTGCCGCTGCCATCGCCAAGGCCTGCTGGCTGGTATTGGCCTCGCGAATCTTTCGCTGCAGATCGTCATCGGCCCCCACGTCCGCCGCCCACTGCGCCAGTTGTTCCAGGTTAATGCTGGAATGCCGACTGTGCAGGTCCATGTGCCCGGCCGCGAGCTTGCTGATCTTGCCGAACCCGCCGCACAGACTGAGTTTATCCACAGGCACTTTGCGCAGATGCTTGAGTACCGCGCCGACGAAATCACCCATCTCGATCAGCGCGATATCGGGCAGGTCGTACACCCGGCGCATGGTGTCCTCGCTGGCGTTGCCCGTACAGGCGGCGATGTGTTCATAGCCGTTGGTTTTGGCGACGTCGATGCCCTGATGAATCGAGGCAATGTAGGCCGCGCAGGAAAAGGGCCTGACAATGCCGCTGGTGCCTAAAATCGACAGTCCGCCAAGGATGCCCAGACGCGGGTTCATGGTCTTGAGCGCCAGCTCACCGCCGTTTTCCACGCAGACCGTGACTTCGAACCCGCCTGGGTAATCGAATTCAGTGGCAAGGTGCGTGAGGTGCTCGGTCATCATTCTGCGTGGCACCGGGTTGATCGCCGGCTCGCCGACGCCCAGCACCAGGCCGGGACGGGTGACGGTGCCGACCCCGGAGCCCGCGACGAACGTTACGCCCGGCGTGGCGGTTAAGCGGACGTGGGAATACAGCAGCGCGCCGTGGGTGACGTCGGGGTCATCGCCTGCATCCTTGATCGTTCCCGCTTGCGCACCGCCGTCGACAGCGCGACAGAACTCCAGGCGCATCTGCACCTGCCTGCCTTTGGGCAGCGTGATCTCGATTGCATCATTGACTTCATCCGCCAGCAACAAACGCGCTGCAGCGAGCGAGGTGGCCGTGGCGCAGCTGCCGGTCGTCAGTCCGCTACGCAAAGGCGCAGGTTGTTCGGCGGTTTCCTCGCGCATCAGGGCTTGATCGCTTCGAGCAGGGTGATCGGCAGCGCCTGACGCCACGTGTCGAAGGTGCCCAGCGGTTTGGCATGCGCGAGGTGGATGCGGGTCAGCTCGCCACCGTTTTGCTCGCGCCAGTTGACCAGCATCGCCTCGCTTTGCAGCGTGACCGCGTTGGCCACCATCCGACCGCCGGAGCGCAGCTGTTGCCAGCACGTGTCCAGTACACCGTCGAGGGTCACGCCGCCACCAATGAAAATCGCATCAGGTTGTTCAAGCCCTTCCAGAGCATCGGGTGCGCGTCCGCGAATCAGTTGCAGGCCCGGAACACCCAGCGCGTCGCGGTTGAATTCGATCAGGTGCTGGCGGTCTTCGTTGGCCTCGATCGCCAGGGCGCGACACGTGGGATGCGCGCGCATCCACTCAATACCGATAGAACCGCAGCCTGCGCCAACGTCCCATAGCAACTCGCCGGGCACCGGGGCCAGCCGGGCCAACGTGATGGCGCGCACATCGCGTTTGGTCAATTGGCCATCGTGACGAAATGCGTCGTCCGGCAAGCCGCCAAGCGGTGACAGACGCAAGGTGTCTGGCGCTGCCCAACAGTCAATCGCCACCAGATTCAGATCGGCGATTTCCGGGTCTGACCATTCATTGGCAATGCCATCAACCCGGCGTTCCGTCGCGCCTCCCAGATGTTCCAGCACCGTCATGGTGCTCGGGCCAAAACCGCGCTCGCGCAACAGTGCCGCAATGGCAGCGGGGCTCCTGCCGTCGTTGCTCAGGACCAACAGGCGCAGACCGTGATGCAGTTGTGCACTCAACGCAGCCACGGGCCGGGCGACCACCGACAATGTCAGCACATCCTGCAACGCCCAGCCCAGGCGTGCGGCGGCCAGCGAATAGGAAGAGGGCGCCGGGATCACGCGCATCTGCTCGATGGGCACTTGCCGTGACAAGCTCACCCCCACACCGAACAGCATCGGATCGCCACTGGCAATGACGCAAACCGGCTCGCCTCGCTGATCGAGCACAGGCTGTAGCGAAAACGGACTGGGCCAATAACGACGTTCGGCCTGAATGCACGGCGGCAGCAAATCGAGCTGACGCGCACTGCCATACACCTGACGTGCCTGTAGCAACGCGTGCCGGGCGCTCCTGCCCAGCCCCTTGTAACCGTCTTCACCGATTCCCACGACTGTCAGCCAAGGGGACATGTGTTTACCTCGACCCGATCAGTGGATAAAGGCGGCATGATACTGCGCTGTCGTGCTGCAAGCACGAAACGGAGGTGATTGTGGGCGTGGGTGTATTCGCGAAGGCAGCGTTGGAAGCGTAAGCCGGCTGACAGGGTGGCTATCGTGCGCCCAGATTTTCGGATCTTGTAGCGGTTCAGCACAGACTGACGAGACCTTCCGACAGACCGTGTTTTCATGGGCCGCGCCAAAGCAGGCATAATACGGCCCTCGCAGATCCCGGCATTTGCACTTCCCAGTTCGATCACGTCAGGTGAACCTTTGACCGAGCCGTCGTCCGCTCGTACGCCCACCACGCCTTTGCGCCCCTCGGCCTGTCCGGGGTTGTTGCGTATCGTCCCGGCGCTGGACGGTGGCATCTGCCGGATCAAGCTGCCGGGCGGGGTCATTACCGCCGCGCAGGCATCCGCCGTGGCCGAAGCTGCCGAGCGCTTTGCCGGTGGGGTGATCGAGGCGACCAACCGCGGCAATCTGCAGATCCGCGGGATCGGGACGGAGCACGATCAATTGATCGCGATGTTGCTCGACGCAGGACTGGGGCCGAAGAACCCGGCCAGCGATGATGTGCGCAATTTGATGATCAGTCCCACCGCAGGCATCGACCCGCTGCAACTGTTCGACGCCCGTGCGCTGGCAGCGCGGATCCTTCACTCACTGGAAACACACCCTCGCTTTCATGAGTTGTCCCCTAAATTCGCCCTGTCGCTGGATGCGGGCGAAGGCTTGGCGATGCTTGAGCACCCTCACGACTTGTGGCTGTCGGCGTTGCACGTGAATGGGGAGACGCTACTGGGGTTCGGCCTTACCGGTTGCCCTGCGACACACTCGCCGCTGGCGGCCGTAACTGTGGACGCAGGGCATGATCTGGTGGTGACGGTGCTGGAGCTGTTTCTCGAACATGCCCGTCCCGAACAAGCCCGCATGCGCCATCTGCTGCAGGAAATCCCCGCCTGGCAGTTCCTTGAGCGGTTGTCGAAACGTTTGCGGTATCCACTGCAAATTGATCAAAAAATCACCACATGGCGTCGCGGGCCGATTCAGCTAAATGCTCACATAGGACTTTATCCACAACGCCAGGCCGGTTTGATATCGGTCGGCGGTGTCGTGCCTTTGGGGCGGTTGAGTCCGTCCATGTTGCGCAGCGCTGCAGCGCTCTCGGTTGAATGGGGCGATGGCTCGCTGGCGATGACGCCTTGGCAGAGCCTGATGGTGCGCAATGTCAGCCGCGAGCGGGCCGGGTCTGCGCTGGAGGGGCTGCGCGGGGCAGGGCTGTTGTGCGATGCAGATCAGGCGCTCTCGCAGTTGATTGCCTGTACAGGCTCCGCCGCCTGCAGCAAAGGCCTGTCCGACACCAAGGCCGAAGCGCTGCAACTGGCCGCGTGCCTGCAACATGCGGGTGTAAACCAGGCCGTGCACCTGTCCGGCTGCAACCGGGCCTGCGCGGCTGCGCATGTGGCGCCTATCACGTTGCTGGCGGTTTCCGCTGGCCGCTATGACCTGTATTTTCGCGACGCAGCTCAGCCGGGATTCGGTGTGCTGCGTGGGCGTGACCTCACTATTGAAGCAGTCGGTGCGATGTTGACCGCCGACTCACGGAGCAACACCGATGATTGATTACATCCGCGACGGGCAGGAGATCTACCGCAACTCCTTCGCGATCATTCGTGCCGAAGCGCGGCTAGACACCATCCCGGCCGACCTGGAAAAGCTCGCCGTGCGCGTGATTCATGCCTGCGGCATGGTCGATGCGGTCGAGGGCCTGCGTTTCTCGCCCGGTGCCGGTACTGCGGGCCGTCAGGCCCTCGCAGCGGGCGCGCCGATTTTGTGTGATGCGCACATGGTGGCTGAAGGGGTGACCCGTGCGCGCCTGCCGGCCAACAATCAGGTGATCTGCACCCTGAAGAACGAAGGCGTCCCCGAGCTTGCTCGTGAGCTGGGCAACACCCGTTCCGCTGCGGCGCTGGAGCTGTGGCGCCCGTATCTGGAAGGCGCAGTGGTGGTCATCGGCAACGCGCCGACCGCGCTGTTCTACCTGCTGGAAATGATCGATGCCGGGGCGCCGAAACCGGCGTTGATCCTGGGTTTTCCGGTCGGCTTCGTCGGCGCTGCGGAGTCCAAGGACATGCTTGCCGCTGACAGCCGCGGCGTGCCCTACGTGATCATGCAGGGGCGTCGTGGCGGCAGCGCCATGGCCGCTGCTGCGGTCAACGCGCTCGCTACGGAGGTCGAATGATGCAGGCACGCGGTCGTCTGATCGGTCTGGGCGTCGGCCCCGGCGATCCTGAGCTGATCACCGTCAAGGCGCTGCGCCTGCTGCGCGAATCGCCGGTGGTGGCGTATTTCGTCGCCAGAGGCAAGAAGGGCAACGCGTTCGGCATCATCGAAGCGCACCTGCAAGAGGCTCAAACGCTGATGCCGCTGGTGTATCCGGTCACTACCGAAGCGCTGCCTGCGCCGATGTCGTACGAGCAGATCATCAGCGATTTTTACGACACCTCCAGCCTCGACGTCGCCGCCCATCTGGACGCCGGTCGGGATGTGGCAGTGATCTGCGAAGGCGACCCGTTTTTTTACGGCTCCTACATGTACCTGCATGATCGTCTGGCCGAGCGCTACGAAGCCGAAGTGGTGCCGGGAGTATGTTCGATGCTCGGCGGCGCTTCGGTGCTGGGCGCGCCTTTGGTGTATCGCAATCAAAGTCTGTCAGTGTTGTCGGGTGTGCTGTCGGCTGAAGAACTCAAGCGCAAACTGGTGGACGCCGATGCAGCGGTGATCATGAAGCTGGGCCGTAACCTGCCCAAGGTGCGTCAGGTATTAATGGACACCGGCCTTGCCGAACGTGCGCTGTACATCGAACGCGCCACCATGAGCAATCAGAAGATCGTGCCGCTGGCGGAAGTCGACCCGATGTCATCGCCGTATTTCTCGCTGATTATCGTTCCCGGCGAAAGGTGGCAAGGCTGATGGGCGCTACCCCTATTCAGGCTCCGGCCATCGTCATCCTCGGCAAAGGCGCGCTGAGCACCGCGCAGCGGATTCAACGGCTATTCCCGGACGCGCTGATTTACGGCCTGGCCGAGCGGGTGGAAGGCGCTGATCGCAGCTATACCGAGTTCGGCGCAACGTTGCGCAGCCTGTATCAGCAGGACACGCCGATTATCGCGCTGTGTGCGGCGGGGATTGTCATTCGCACGCTTGCGCCCGTGTTGCTGGAGAAGGGCGCCGAGCCGCCAGTGCTGGCGGTGGCCGAAGATGGCAGCGCCGTGGTGCCGTTACTGGGTGGGTTGGGCGGGGTCAACATCATGGCCCGGGAAATCGCGGCGGGCTTGAAGACCAATGGCGCCATCACCACCAGCGGCGAATTGCGTTTTGGCACCTGCCTGCTCAACCCACCATCCGGTTACGCCTTGGGCGATCTGGAGCTGGGCAAGCGTTTCGTATCCGATCTGCTGTCCGGCGAAACCGTGCGCATCGAAGGCGATGCGCCTTGGCTGGCCCAGGCTCAACTGCCAGAGGACGACCATGCGCAATTGGCGATTCATGTCGGCAACGCCGAGCGCGACCCTTCTGCCCACGAACTGCTGATCTATCCGCGCAACGTCCTCGTGGCCGTCGATGTGACTGTCGAGACGGTTGCACAGAGCCTCGCCGAAGCTGTGCGAGCGGCGCTGCACGATTCACGCATCGCCCTGCAATCGCTCGCCTGTCTGTTGGCCGGCGACACCCACATGGCCAACTCTGCCCTGCACGAGGCGGCGCAGGCATTGGCGGTGCCTGTGCGCTTCACCTCGTCGGCGGTCGCCCGCGACATGGCGCAGTGCGTATTGCCGCAACTGCTGCCGCCGATCACGCCACGCGAAGGCATCGCCATTGCCGTTGCGCCGCAGCCGCTGGAGGTCGGCCATATCGGTCGCGGACGTGGACGCCTGGCCGTGATCGGCCTGGGTCCCGGTGCTACGGAATTCATGATCCCAGCGGTCAAAACCGAGCTGGCGCGGGCCGATGACGTACTGGGTTACGAAACCTATGTGCGCATGGCCGGCCCGTTCCGTTCTGATCAGGTGCTGCATTGCACGGACAACCGCGAGGAAATGCAGCGTGCCCGCCACGCTTTCGAACTCGCAGCCCAAGGACGTTCCGTGGTGGTAGTGTCTTCGGGCGACCCCGGCGTTTTCGCCATGGCGGCAGCCGTGCTGGAGGCGCTGCACGAGTCCGACGATCCACACTGGCATTCGGTCGAGCTGCAAATCCTGCCGGGCGTCTCAGCTTCGCTGGCGACGGCCGCACAAGCGGGCGCCCCGCTGGGCCACGACTTTTGCGTGATGTCCCTGTCGGACAACCTCAAGCCTTGGGAGATCATTGAAAAGCGCCTGGACCTGGCCTGTCAGGCCGACCTCGCACTGGCGTTCTACAACCCGATTTCTCGCTCCCGCCCGTGGCAGCTGGGGCGTGCGCTGGAGATCGTGCGCCGGCACCGCACCCCTGAAACCCCGGTAACCCTGGGGCGCGATATCGGCCGCCCGGGACAGACCTTGCGCGTCATCACGCTGGGCGAGCTGAGCCCCGAACAGGTGGATATGCGCACCATGGTATTGGTCGGTTCCTCCACGACGTGCGTGTTTGCACGTGCGCAGGGCGGCCATTGGGTTTACACGCCGAGGTGGTACGGCGATAAGCCGTTGACCTGACTCCTTTCATCAGCCTGGCAACAAATACCCCTTGATGCCGGTAAAGATGATTTGTGCTGCCAGTGCGCAAACGAACAGGCCCATCAGGCGGCTGACGATCTGCAGCCCCTGATCGCCCAAAATGCGTTCGATGCTGTTGGACAAATAAAGCACCATCCCCACGGTAAAGCTGGCCAGGGCAATGCTGACTATGGCAGTCAGTTTGTCGTCCCAGTGGGGCTGGCTGACACCCATCACCAACAGCGCGCCGATGGTGCCTGGGCCGACCGTGATCGGGATGGTCAGCGGCACGATGGCCACATCCTGCTGCACGTTGTCGGTCTGCACGCCCGACTTGCCCTGCGCCATGCCCAGGGCCGAGATGAACAGCACGCTGCCCGCACCTATACGAAAGGCGTCGGCGGTAATGCCGAACACCCCGAAAATCACCCGCCCGAACAGGTACAGCAAGACACTGGAAACGAGCGTGGCGAAAGCAATCTTCCAGGCCAGATAACGGCGTTCCTTGCGCGAGTAGCCGCGACTCAGGCTGATGAAACACGACAGGACGAAGAACGGGCTATAAAGGACCAGCATCTTCAGATAAACGCTGAACAGCACATGAAGCATGGTTTAAGCTCGTCGCGGCAGACTCGGGAGGTGGGAAGTCTATCAGGGCGCCGTCGAGCAGGGCGGGTCAGTTTTGCTGATAGCGATCCTGGTCATCGCGCCGGAGGCCGATCTGTTGTTGGGCCCGTTGTTCGACCCAGTATTCGACCAGTTCGCGCAACTGCGACAGCTCGACGGGCTTGGACATGTGCCCGTCCATGCCCGACTGACGCGCGCGGTCCTTATGTTCGGCCAGGATATGCGCGGTCAATGCCACCACCGGCGTGCGAGACCGCTGATTGCCCACTTCCCAGGCGCGCAGCTGCTGGGTGGCCGAAAAACCGTCGAGAATCGGCATTTCGCAGTCCATCAGCACCAGATCGTAACGCTGGGCCTTCATCGCTTGCAGGGCTTGCTCACCATTGCTGGCGGTGTCTGGCTGCAAGTTGAGCTTGCCCAGCATGCCGCGAATCACTTTGGTGGAAATGCTGTTGTCTTCGGCGACCAGAATACGGAAGTCGCTGGGAACGTCCACTTCGCCGATGAGGGCCGAAGCCGAAGGCAGCGGCAGCTGACCTTTGTTACGCTGATTCAGTTCGTCAGCCAGCGTCGTCTTCAGGGTATAACCGGCCACGGGTTTGGCGAGAATCCGCTTGACCCCGGCATTACGTGCGATGACCTTGCTCGGCGCATTGCTGATGCCGGTGAGCATGATGAGCAGGATGTCGTGGTTCAGGCTGGGGTCTTCCTTGATCTTGGCCGCCAGCTGCATGCCGGTCATGCCGGGCATGTTCTGGTCCAGCAGGACGATGTCGAAATAATCACGCAGATGCGCCTTGGTGCGCAGCAGCGCCAGGGCTTCCTTGCCGGACGGCACCGCGCTGACATTCAGTCCCCAGGCACTGCATTGCTGGACCAGCACCTTGCGGCAGGTGTCATTGTCGTCCACCACCAGCACGCGCGCGCCCTTGAGCGGGCTGTCCAGATCCGACGGCGGCTGTTCCAGGCGTTCAGCGTCCAGCGGCAGGCTCAGCCACAGGGTACTGCCCTGATTGCTGCCACTCTGAATGCCGAATTCGCCCTTCATCAACAGGATCAGTTGCCGCGCGATGACCAGCCCCAGGTGACCCCCGACCTTGCTCGCCGCCAGGAAGTTCTTGCTGTGCAGTTCGGCATGCAGCAGGGCATCGCGCTCTTTGGCGGTCAGCGGGGTGCCGCTGTCCTGAACGGCAATGCGCAGCCGCGGTTTCCCACCTCGGGAGTCGAGCGCCACGACCAGCAGAATCTCGCCTTCGTCGGTCTTCTTTAGCGCGTTTTCCAGCAGGCTCAGCAGCGTCTGGCGCAGACGCGTGGGGTCGCCACTGATCACCCTTGGCACCTGAGGCTGGATGAAACTGATCAGTTCCACGCTTTGCTGTTCGGCCTTGGCCCTGAAGATATTCAGGCAGTCCTCGATCATCGCGTTGAGGTCGAACTGCACGTCGTCGAGCTCGATCTGCCCCGACTCAAGCTTGGTGATGTCGAGAATTTCGTTGATCAGGGTCAGCAGTTCATTGCCCGCGCTGTGAATGGTCTGCACGTAGTCACGTTGCTTGACCGACAGCGGCGTACCCAGCAGCAGTTCGGTCATGCCCAGAACGCCGTTCATGGGCGTACGGATTTCGTGGCTGATCTTGGCCAGAAACTCGGCTTTAGCGTTGATTTCTGCAGTGCTCGCGGCCAGTTCACGGCTGATGCTGAAGTTGTCTTCGGTAATGCTGCGATGGCGCTGGCTCAGGGCGATGCTCATCAGCAGCCCGCTCAGGCAGAACATGCCAAGTACGCCAATAGTCAGGGTCTGCGCGGCGACGGTCGTCAACCACAGCATCGCCGGCAGAATCACCAGGTTGCCGAGGTTGAACACGATCATCGCGATCACGAACGGTCGCGCCGGGCCGTAGCCCTTTTGCAGGTGATAGATCGATACCAGTGTGATGGTCAGGGTGGTGAGGGCCACCAGCAGGAACGTCAGGACGTTCAGCGGCAGGGTGTCGACGAACAACACCAGCAGGCCGCCAAAGCCGACGACCAGCAACACGCCCATCAACAGCCGATTGAGTGTCTCGGCGCCGCGCTGAACGAAGAAGCAGTAGGCGTACATCAGCCCGGTCGCCGCTGCCATCAGCAGTGCCAGGTGAGCGCTTGGGGTTTGCGCCAGATGCCAGCGCGGCAGCCAGGGTGCCGGCAGGTTCAGCAGCAACATTGTGCTGAGCCCAAGGCACGCTTCGCACGCTGCCAGCCACAGGCTGCTGACCGAGCGCGACTGCGCGTAACGGGTGATGTTCTGCACAATCAGCATGAACAGCGAGCCAAAAAACAGACCGAGCAGCAGGGGCCGACGCTCATCGGCGGCGCTGGCAACGGCTGATTCCAGTGAGATATTCGGGCGCAGCTCCTGTTCGGATTTGAGACGCAGGTACAGGTCCAGCGGCCGCTCGGCCCGCGGGACGGGCAACAGGAAGTCCACGGAGGGCAACGGCTGTGCGTCGCGCGGAACCTTATTGCCGGAGCGCGAGTGATTGATCAGCGTTTCACCGTCGAGCACATACAGGTCAGCGGTCGCAAGGTCCGGAGCGAAGATGCGTATCAGTTGTTCGTGATCGGTGGGGGCGAGGCGATAGTGCAGCCACAGGGCAGCGCTGCGATCGATGGCGCGAACCTGATCGAGTTCGACAGGGCTGAACTGGGAATCGTAGTGGTCGGAACGTATGTCGCTGAGTTGCAGGTTGGCCTGATCGTCGACGAGGTTCGACCATCCCGCACTGACCTCGGCGGATGCCGTGGGCACACAGAGCAGGGTCATCATGGCGATGATCGAACAAATGGCAATCCTGAGCCAGCGCACGGCGAAATCCCTTCGTGAATGAAGCCAGTTACTCTGGTGCGGCTCTGGATGATCGGACAGTGGCTGATGCTCAAGCGACTGTCCGTACCCAGACTTACTCCAGACGCTTGCCGCGTTCCCGGGCAATGGCACGATAGCCGATGTCCTTGCGGTAGAAACAGCCTTCCCAGTCAATCTTCGCGGCCAGTTCATACGCCTGTCTCTGCGCATCGCCGACAGTGTCCCCCAGTGCGGTCGCGCACAGAACACGACCACCGGAGGTCACCACCTGACCATCCTTCAATGCAGTACCTGCGTGGAACACCTTGCCCGACAACGCCGCAGCGGCGTCCAGGCCACTGATAGGGGCGTCCTTGGCGTAATCGCCAGGGTAGCCACCGGCAGCCAGCACGATGCCGAGGCTCGGGCGTGGGTCCCACTGGGCTTGCACTTTGTCCAGCGCCTGCGCCAGAGCGGCCTCGACCAGCAACACCAGGCTTGATTGCAGGCGCAACATCACCGGCTGGGTTTCCGGGTCACCGAAACGGCAATTGAACTCGATCACCTTCGGGTTGCCTGCCTTGTCGATCATCAGACCAGCATAGAGGAACCCGGTGTAAACGTTGCCTTCGTCTGCCATGCCTCTGACGGTCGGCCATATGACCTTATCCATCACGCGCTGATGCACGTCGGCGGTGACCACCGGGGCGGGGGAGTAAGCACCCATTCCACCGGTATTCGGGCCGTTGTCGCCGTCGCCCACACGTTTGTGATCCTGACTGGTAGCCATTGGCAGAACGTTCTTGCCGTCGACCATGACGATGAAGCTCGCCTCTTCGCCGTCCAGGAACTCTTCGATTACCACCCGGGAACCGGCATCACCGAATGTGTTGCCCTTGAGCATGTCGCACACGGCGTCTTCGGCATCTTGCAGGGTCATGGCGACGATCACGCCTTTGCCAGCGGCCAGGCCATCGGCCTTGATCACGATCGGAGCGCCTTTTTCGCGCAGATACGCCAACGCAGGTTCGATCTCGGTGAAGTTTTGGTAGTCGGCGGTCGGGATCTTGTGACGCGCCAGGAAATCCTTGGTGAACGCCTTGGAGCCTTCCAGTTGCGCGGCGCCCTTGGTGGGGCCGAAGCAATCCAGCCCGCGGGAGCGGAACAGGTCTACCACACCGGCGACCAGCGGCACTTCAGGCCCGACGATGGTCAGCGAGACGTTCTTCTCGGCGAAGTTAGCCAGTTGCTCCAGAGCCAGCACGTCGATGGCGACGTTCTCGCACTTGGCTTCGGTAGCGGTGCCGGCATTGCCCGGCGCAACGAAGACCTTCTGTACGCGCGGGTCCTGCGCGACTTTCCAGGCCAGGGCGTGTTCACGGCCACCGCTGCCGATGATGAGTACGTTCATTTCAAAAACCTCGATGACGCTAATTCTGTGGGTGACTCACTGATCGTTCCCATGCTCGGCGCGGGAATAAATATCTCTGCGTCCGAGCGACGCAGAGCGTCCCAGGCTACGTTCCCACGCAAGCATGGGAACGATCAAGCATTTGCCGCTGGGTTTTCGGATCGCTACGAGTGGGAATACCTGTGCAGGCGCTCCGCGTCCCCGGCTGAGTGCCCACGCCGAGCATGGGTACGATCAGTGCGGCCGTTGTCATGTCAGTGACGGAAGTGGCGCATGCCGGTAAAAACCATCGCGATACCCGCCTCGTCAGCCGCTGCAATCACTTCGTTGTCACGCATCGAGCCGCCTGGCTGGATCACCGCAGTGATGCCGACCTTCGCCGCATTGTCGATGCCGTCGCGGAACGGGAAGAAAGCGTCCGATGCCATCACCGCACCCTGTACCTGCAGACCTGCATGTTCAGCCTTGATCGCGGCGATGCGCGCCGAGTTTACACGGCTCATCTGGCCGGCACCGACCCCGATGGTCTGCCGGTTCTTGGCGTAGACGATTGCGTTGGACTTGACGTACTTGGCGACCTTCCAGGCGAAGATCAGGTCGTGGACTTCCTGCTCGCTCGGGGCGCGTTGGGTCACGACTTTAAGATCGTCCGCGGTGATCATGCCGATATCGCGGCTCTGCACCAGCAGGCCACCGTTGACACGCTTGTAGTCCCACGCCGGTGCGCGCTCGGCTGCCCACTGGCCGCTGGTCAGCAGGCGCACGTTGGCTTTGCCCGCAACGATGGCCTGAGCTTCGGCGCTGACGCTGGGGGCAATGATCACTTCAACGAACTGACGCTCGACGATCGCCTTGGCGGTCTCGGCGTCCAGTTCACGGTTGAAGGCGATGATGCCGCCGAAGGCCGACTCGCTGTCAGTGGCGTAGGCCAGTTCGTACGCCTGACGAATGCCGCCTTCAGCATCCGGGCTGACCGCGACGCCGCATGGGTTAGCGTGCTTGACGATGACGCAGGCCGGTTTGACGAAGCTCTTTACGCACTCCAGCGCGGCATCGGTATCGGCCACGTTGTTATAAGACAGTTCCTTGCCCTGCAGCTGGGTCGCGGTCGCGATGCCCACTTCGGCAGGTTTGGCTTCCACGTAGAACGCCGCGCTTTGGTGCGGGTTCTCGCCGTAGCGCATTTCCTGTGCCTTGATGAACTGGGTGTTGAAGGTGCGCGGGAACTGGCTGCGGCCTTCGGTGGAGAGGGTCTGCGCGCGCTGATCGACGCTGCCCAGGTAGTTGGCGATCATGCCGTCGTAGGCGGCAGTGTGTTCGAATGCCTTGAGCATCAGGTCGAAACGCTGGGCGTAGGTCAGACCGCCAGCCTTGAGGCTATCCAGCACTTGGCTGTAGTCGCTGGCGTTGACCACGATGGCCACGTCTTTGTGGTTTTTCGCAGCCGAACGGACCATGGTCGGACCGCCGATGTCGATGTTTTCGATGGCCGACGGCAGGTCGCAGCCGGGCTTGGAAACAGTGGCTTCAAAAGGGTAGAGGTTGACCGCGACCAGATCGATCGGCTTGATGCCGTGCTCGTTCATGATAGCGTCGTCGGTGCCGCGACGACCCAGGATGCCGCCGTGGATTTTGGGGTGCAGGGTCTTGACCCGGCCATCCATCATTTCCGCAAAACCGGTGTAATCCGCGACTTCTACCGCTGCGACGCCGTTGTCCTTGAGCAGCTTGAACGTGCCGCCGGTGGAGAGAATCTCCACGCCCAGGGCTTGGAGCTCACGGGCGAATTCAAGGATCCCGGTCTTGTCGGAAACGCTGATCAAGGCGCGGCGGATCGGCAGGCGGGTAGTCTGGTCGGTCATCTCAACTTCCATCAAAAGGTTCAGCAAAAAAAACGACCGCAGAAACTGAGGTCGCTTTGTTTGGGGATGCTTACAGCAGATCGTACTGCTTGAGTTTCTTGCGCAGCGTGCCGCGATTCAGGCCCAGCAATTCGGAGGCCTTGGTCTGGTTGCCCTTGACGTAGTTCATTACGCATTCGAGCAACGGAGCCTCGACTTCCGAGAGCACCAGGTTGTAGACATCAGTGACGGCAGCACCTTCCAGGTGGGCGAAATAATTGTGCAGCGCCTTTTCGACGCTTCCGCGCAGGGTCTGGCCCTCTTCGCTCGGCGTGTTGAGGTGCTGTTTCAAATTGACGTTGTCGCTCACGGGTGTTGTTCCACTCACTAAAGTCTCTGTCATCATCGTCATGCGGCCACCTCTTGTTCGTTCCCTGCTTCCGGGCTTTTATCGCGTTCGGCAAAGAATTCCCGAACGTTGGCGCACTGTGCTTCCGTATCTTCCAAACGATTGAAGTGGGCGCGAAACTCCCTGGCGCCCGGCAAGGTTGCGAGATACCAGCCAACGTGTTTGCGGGCGATCCGCACGCCCATCACGTCACCATAGAACGTGTGGAGCGCGGCCAGATGCTCTAGCAGAATGCGTTCCACTTCACCCAGCGCCAGCGCGGGAAGTGTTTCCCCGGTGCGCAGGTAGTGTTCTATCTCGCGAAAAATCCAGGGCCGCCCTTGGGCGGCCCGGCCAATCAACAGCCCGTCGGCACCCGTCGCGTCGAGGACGTGCCGGGCTTTTTCCGGTGAATCAATGTCGCCATTGGCAAACACCGGAATCGACACCGCCTGTTTTATTGCGGCGATCGTGTCGTATTCGGCTTCGCCGGTGTAAAGGTCCGCTCGTGTTCGACCATGCACCGCCAGCGCCTGAATACCCGCTTGCTCGGCGATTCTGGCGACTGTCAGGCCATTCTTGTTCGCCCGGTCCCAGCCGGTGCGAATCTTCAGGGTGACCGGTACCTCGACTGCCGCAACCACCGCGTGCAGGATTTCGGTCACCAACTGCTCATCTTTCAACAGCGCAGAACCAGCAGCCTTGTTGCAGACCTTTTTCGCCGGACAGCCCATGTTGATGTCGATGATCTGCGCACCCAGTTCGACATTGGCGCGTGCCGCATCCGCAAGCATCTGCGGATCTCCACCGGCGATCTGTACCGAGCGTGGCTCGGGATCACCTTCGTGAATCATGCGAAGCCGCGATTTGCGGCTGTTCCACAGGCTCATGTCACTGGTGACCATTTCCGAGACCACCAGGCCCGCGCCGAGTTGGCGACAGAGCTGCCGGAAGGGCTGGTCGGTGACGCCCGCCATGGGGGCGAGGATCAAGCCGTTTTGCAATGTATAAGGGCCGATGCGTACCGCCGACATAGGGTGACCTGTTGTGGGGCCGAATCACGAAGCCTGGTCCGAAATGTGCTTTGGCAGCAAATCAGACGGGACCCAGAGTATGAAAAAGGGTGGGCATGATACCCGCTCTCGGTGACTGGATAAAGGCTGAATTGGATAAAATCTGAACAGTTACTTTCTTGTCGCAAACCGTGACGTACGCGCTCACATCGTCATGAAACCGTCGCCAGCTTTCCGCTGGCGCGTGCTGCATTTCAGTGCGCTTGAGGAGCGTCAGGGCACATTAAGCCCCGGTGGGGCGGCGACAGGGTTACTCCGGCGAGCGGAAGCTGAGACTGTAGTTCACGGCCTTTGGACCTGGGTCGAGAATATCCAGCGCAATGTGAATCGGTGTCTGCGGTGGCATTTCGTCCTTGCCGGCCAGTTCTCCGCTTAAGTACTCACCGGGCTTGAACCGACGACTGGCGATCAACTGACCGTTGGTATCGGCAAAACGCAGTTCGAGCAACGGGAATGGCTGGGAAAACGAGGCTCGGTTGTAGATGATCGCGTCGACCACCAGAGCCCCCTGAAACTCAGGATGGCTGCGTACTACCAGATTGCTGCTTTTGAGCAGGTTGATGTCGACTTTCGACGGCACCTTGCAGCCCACTTGTGGGCAGATGTCCTGAAACCAGGAACGGTATTGATCCTGTCGCGCCAGTTCGTCGAAGTGATACCAGACGTACTGACCCGCCAGGCCGAGCAGCGCTATCAGCGCCAGCAGCATCCAGAGAATGCGGCGGCCCCAGCGCGGCTTGGGTTTCTGCCAGGCGAGCTGCAATGGGTCGTCGGTCAGGTCAAGCAGCGCCGCGTCGCGCAGTGCGGGTTCGTTGCGCCCGCGCTTGCCATCGGCCCTGGGCGGCTCGTCTTGCGCGTTATCATCATTTTCGTGCCGGTGGCGGCGATCAAAATCATCCTCGTCGTCGAGCGCCGAAAAATGTTGGGACGCGGACCGCTCTTGAGCTTCGACATCGGTGCGTATGCGCTCTGTGCGCGTCGGCTCGTCGTCCGGATCAACAGGTGACCTGGAGAACGATGGTTCGGCGCGATGGTCGTCCTGGTCGATTTCATCGCGGCCCAGGGGCTCGATCAGTGAGTCGGGTTCATGATGCTCGTCATGCTCCTCGATGACTTCTGCGCGCAGCTCTGGCAACTGGTTAACGTCGTCGCGGCTTAGGCCGTGATCCCAGTTTTCAGCGCCTACCTCAGGCTCGTCGCGACGCGCGCTGAAAGACTCGACTTCATCGTGGTCACCGGTGTGGCTAGCGCGGCCAAAGGATTCGGGCAGCTGGATTTCCCGTTGTTCGAGCCGGGCGAGTTCGACATCGAGATCGTCCAGGTCGAGGCTGTCCAGATCGACCGCGCGATCTGCATGCCTGATCGGCAATGGTGCCGGTTGCGCGATCACGACCGACTGCGGTGCAAGCACCTCGACCCTTGGGGCAGGCTCGGGGGGCGCAGGGGGTGTGGCCAGCGCCTCGTCACCCTTGGCCGCGGCGCTTTGTTCCAATAGCTGTTTCGCGGCATTGAACACTTGCAGGCAGGAGCCGCAACGAACCATGCCTCGCGCGACGCTCAGTTGAGCGTGGCTGACGCGGAAACTGGTCTGGCAGTGCGGGCACTGAGTGACGAAACTGTCGGTCATGCGGGTATCCGAGGGTTAACGAGCGCCTAAAGGTAGCTGATCGATGGCTTTCAGCGGCGACGACCGGTGATCCGCACCCAGCCGTCACGGTTGGCGATCGGGTCCAGGTCGAAGGCATCGGCGTAGGCGCCCGCGACTTCTTCGCCCTGCTCGGCAAGAATGCCGGATAACGCCAGGCGTCCGCCGGGCTTGACCAGGTTTGCCAACTGAGGCGCCAGCGAAACCAGAGGGCCAGCCAGGATATTAGCCACCAAAATGTCGGCTGGCTCTTTAGGCAGGTCTTCGGGCAGATAAAGAGGGAATTTCTCGGCCGGGACATTGTTGCGCCCGGCATTGTCGCGGGAGGCTTCCAGTGCCTGCACGTCAATGTCGGTGCCTACCGCATGCCGGGCCCCGAGCAGCAGCGCGGCAATGGCGAGGATGCCCGAACCGCACCCGAAATCCAGCACCTGGCAATCGCCAAGGTCCTGACCGTCCAGCCATTCCAGGCACAGCGCGGTGGTCGGGTGAGTGCCGGTGCCGAATGCCAGCCCCGG
This sequence comes from Pseudomonas sp. UBA5706, assembly GCF_002419965.1. GTDB lineage: Bacteria > Pseudomonadota > Gammaproteobacteria > Pseudomonadales > Pseudomonadaceae > Aquipseudomonas. Next base: position 64,743 of record NZ_DIHC01000032.1, on the reverse strand, counting down.
ATCGAGCAGCAGATTGACCGCGTCTGGCTGTGGCGCGGCATGCCAGCTCGGCACGATCCACAGGCGTTGACCGAAACGCATCGGCTGGAAGTTGTCCATCCAGCTGCGCTCCCAGTCCTGATCTTCGATGATCTCGTGGGTGTGTTCAGGCAATTGCGCGCCGGTCAGCAGCGTGAGATGCGCCAGTACTTGCTCGGCGTTCGTGTCGGCCTCGAACAGAGCAAGCAAGTGAGTGTGCGACCACAGTGGCGTGGTGTTCAGTTCCGGTTCGAAGATGGGCTGGTCTTCAGCGTCCATGAAGGTCACGGACACCGCGCCGACTTCAAGAAGCGCGTCTTCGTAGGTTTCGGCTTGTTCCGGGCTGATGGCGAGACGGACTTGCAGCCAAGGCATGGCGGATTACCTTCGAATGAAAAAATGACAGGCGGCACGCTGCCGCGAAAGACCGGCAAGTTTACGGGGTTCGCAGACAAACAACAAAGAGGATGAGGGATCTGGTGTTCGCTTTCGATTCTGCCTGCAGGGTGTGAGAACGGCGTTGCCTGCGATTGGCGTGAGGCGGCATCAGGATCGGCAATGAGGCCTGTCAGCTTATTGCGTCAGTTGACTTTCCTGTCACTTCTCGCCAGATCGCGAGCAAGCAGTGCCCCGACGCCCGTCGGGCAAAAGGCTATCGATCTTCATCAGCAACAAAGCCGCTCGAAAGCGGCTTTGTTGATCTGTCGCACAACTGGGCTGATCAGTGTTTCTCTTCGGCCAGCTTGTGTTCCAGGTAGTGAATGTTGACGCCGCCTTCGCAGAAGCCTTCATCGCGGGTCAATTCACGGTGTAGCGGGATGTTGGTCTTGATGCCGTCGACCACGATTTCATCCAGCGCATTGCGCATGCGCGCCATGGCTTCGTCGCGGGTTGCGCCCCAGGTGATCAGTTTGCCGATCAACGAGTCGTAGTTCGACGGAACCTTGTAGCCGCTGTACAGATGCGAGTCGACGCGAACACCGTTGCCGCCCGGGGCATGGAAGTGCTTGACCAGGCCTGGGCTCGGAATGAAGGTTTTCGGGTCTTCGGCGTTGATCCGGCACTCCAGCGCATGGCCGTGAATCTTCACATCGTCCTGGGTGTAGGACAGCTTGTTGCCAGCGGCAATGCTGAGCATCTCCTTGACGATGTCGATCCCGGTAACCATTTCCGAAACCGGGTGCTCTACCTGCACGCGCGTGTTCATCTCGATGAAGTAGAAGCGGCCGTTTTCGTACAGGAACTCGAACGTGCCAGCGCCACGGTAGCCGATGTCGATACACGCCTTGACGCAGCTGGCGAATACGGCCTGACGCGCTTCTTCGTCGATGAACGGCGCCGGTGCTTCTTCCAGCACCTTCTGGTGACGGCGCTGCAGGGAGCAATCACGGTCGCCCAGGTGGATCGCCTGACCCTGACCGTCGGAAATGACCTGCACTTCCACATGACGTGGATTGGTCAGGTATTTTTCCAGATACACCATCGGGTTGCTGAACCAGGCAGCCGCTTCGGCGCGGGTTTGCTTGGCCGCTTCGATCAGGTCTTCTTCCTTGTGAACCACGCGCATGCCGCGACCACCGCCGCCGCCAGCGGCCTTGATGATCACCGGATAGCCGACTTCACGGCCAATGCGCAACGCCGTTTCTTCGTCTTCCGGCAGCGGGCCGTCGGAACCTGGAACGGTGGGTACGCTGGCGCGCTTCATGGCGTCCTTGGCCGAAACCTTGTCGCCCATCAGGCGGATGGTTTCAGCCTTGGGGCCGATGAAGGCGAATCCGGATTTCTCTACCTGTTCGGCAAAGTCCGCGTTTTCTGCGAGGAAGCCGTAGCCCGGGTGAATCGCCGTGGCTCCGGTCAGCTCGGCGGCCGAAATGATGGCCGGAATGTTCAGGTACGACAGATTGGCTGGCGCCGGACCGATGCAGACGGTTTCGTCCGCCAGGCCCAGGTGCATCAGCTCACGGTCTGCCGTGGAATGGACCGCGACGGTCTTGATGCCCAGTTCTTTACAGGCACGCAAGATGCGCAAGGCGATTTCGCCGCGGTTGGCGATCAGGACTTTTTCCAACATCGCAGGCTCTCCCCGGTTCAAACGATGGTGAACAGCGGCTGGTCATACTCAACCGGCTGACCGTTTTCTACCAGGATGGATTCGATAACGCCGCTGACTTCAGCTTCGATGTGGTTCATCATTTTCATCGCTTCAACGATGCAAATGGTGTCGCCTTTCTTGACGGTTTTGCCGACTTCGACAAACGCTGGCGAACCCGGTGCCGGCGTGCGGTAGAACGTACCGACCATTGGCGACTTGATAACGGTACCGTTGAGCTTCGGTGCCGATGGCGCTTCAGCTACAGCAGGAGCGGCGGCGGCAGGGGCGGCGACTGGTGCTGCGACCGGGGCCGGTGCGTAGTAGGGCTGTGCAGGGGTCTTGCTGTGACGGCTGATCCGTACGGACTCTTCGCCTTCACGGATTTCCAGTTCGTCGATGCCGGACTCTTCCAGCAATTCGATCAGTTTCTTGACTTTACGGATATCCATTAATCATCAACTCCCAAAGGACGGTCAGGGGTATTCGGTAGCCGGTTCAGGCTGTGTGGCTCAGTGCGAAACTGTGCCGTTCACGCCTTCGAACGGTTGGCCAGTTGTTCCAGGGCGGCCTCCAGGGCCAGTCGGTATCCGCTGGCGCCAAGGCCGCAGATCACGCCTACAGCGACATCTGAAAAGTAGGAGTGATGGCGGAAAGGTTCTCGCTTGTGCACGTTCGACAGGTGCACTTCGATGAATGGGATGCTCACTCCCAGCAGCGCGTCACGTATTGCGACACTTGTGTGAGTAAAAGCAGCCGGATTGATCAGGATGAAATCCACGCCTTCATCGCGCGCGGCATGGATGCGGTCGATCAACTCATACTCGGCATTGCTCTGCATGTGCATCAGGTGGTGACCGGCTTCGCGTGCGCGCTGCTCCAGATCCTGGTTGATATCGGCCAACATGATCGAGCCATAGATCCCCGGTTCACGGGTACCCAGCAGGTTCAGGTTAGGTCCGTGAAGAACCAGAAAAGTCGCCATCGTGTGTTCCTTGTCTGTGCCTTTTCGACGCTCGCTAACAGGTGCGAGCCGCTAATGCGCAGCGACTATGCCGGAAACCGCAATGGACTGTCCAGTTACCGACAATACTCAGCACGATGTCCGATGTTCGCGCAAAGTTTGTGACTAACCGGCTAAATTTGGTCATGTGCTCTAGAAAGCCGCTCGGAGAGCGATTCGACGTCGATTTCGCCGACAACGCGCACATTTGCCAGCTCATTGCCGTCTTTTCCGAAGAACAGCAGCGCGGGAGGGCCGAAGAGCTTGTACGTGTCCAGCAGCGCACGTTGCTGGCTGTCGCTGTCGGTCATGTCGAAACGGATCAGACGAAAGCCTTTGAGCTGGCTGACGATTTTCGGATCAGGCAGCACTTGGTGCTCGATCACCTTGCAGCTAATGCACCAGTCCGCGTACCAGTCCACTAGAACGGGTTGTTCACTGTTTTTCGAGTCAGCGAGGATCTGCTTCAGCTCCTCAACCCGCGTCACTGTTTGCCAGTGCTGCGCTGATGTGTCGCGGACAATCTGGTTGCTCGGTGTCGAGCCCAGCGGGCGCATCGGATCGGTCTGGCCGCTGAATGCGCCGTACCAGCAGCAAAGCGCGTATACCAGCAAAAACAGGCCCGCCAGTTGAGCAAAACGGCCACGCGTGGTCTTTTCGTTGAACTCCAGCGCGCCAAGAAACAGCGCAACACCGGCCGCCAGCAGACCGATCAGTAACAAGGTGGCCTGTCCTGGAATGACCCGGCTGAGAAGGCCGACCGCTAGCGCCAGCAGTAATACGCCGATGGCGCTCTTGACCGTAACCAGCCAAGGGCCGCTTTTTGGCAGCCAGGCCGCCCCGCCCGTGGCGACCAGTACCAGTGGCGCGCCCATCCCCAGCCCCAGTGCGAACAGTTTCAGTGCGCCACCCAATGTGTCGCCGCTGGCACTGATATAAAGCAGCGCGCCGGCCAGCGGAGCCGATACGCATGGCGATACCAGCAGGCTCGACACTACCCCCAGCACCGCAGCGCCCCACAGCGAGCCGCCCTGAGCATTACCCGCGATGCGGTCCAGGCGATCATTGATCACGCGCGGCAGGCGCAGCTCGAATGCCCCGAACATGGCGATGGCGAATACCACGAAGAACAGCGAAAAAGGCACCAATACCCACGCCGATTGCAGCCTTGCCTGCAAATTGAGGCTGGCGCCGAACAGGCCCATCAGTGCGCCAAGCGTGGCAAAGCAGATCGCCATCGGCAGTACGTAGGCCAGCGAAAGTGCAAAGCCGCGTAGCCCGCCAATCTGCCCGCGCAGCACCACGCCGGAAAGGATGGGCAGCATGGGCAGCACGCAAGGAGTGAAGGTCAGGCCGATGCCAGCGAGGAAAAACAGCGCCAATTGCTTCCAGCTCAAAGGGGCTGTGTTTTCTGTTGTTGGGGGGGCGAGGCTGGTGGCTGGAGCGCCGCTGGCTTCGATGCTCAAGCGCTCGGTTTCGGGTGGGTAGCATAGCCCCTTGTCGGCGCAGCCCTGATAAGTCACGACCAGAGTGAAGGGGCGATTATCGTTGGCTTTCCGAGGCAGGCTGACGTCAACAATGCCGTGGTACACCTCGACATCGCCGAAATACTCGTCGTGTTTCTTTTCGCCATCGGGCAATTGCGCGGCGCCCAAACCGATGTCGGCAGGTTCGGTGCGAAACTGAAAGCGATGGCGATAGAGGTAATAGCCCTCGGTGGCGACGAACTGCAGCTTGATCGATTGGGTGGAGGTGTCGATCAGGTTCAGTTGAAAGGCCTGACGCACCGGCAGGAAGTCTTTGCTGTTGTCGATGGTCGCGCCGTCCAGCGCTGGGCTACCCAGTGCGGAGCTTGGCCGGCTGTCCAGCAGACTCGCGCTGAAAGCGGGCAGGGCAAGGGTCAGCAATATCAGACAAAGCAGGCGGCGCATGGCGGTCTCGCAGTACAAAAGTGCGCGCATGATAACGCAGGGTTTGGAGGGATGCAGGCGTGCTGAGCGTCGCAACATCAATCATTAATAGGCGCGCAATCCAGTGCGTGGCCTCTGATAGTCGTTGCCATGCTGCGTGTGACGGTGCCGCCCTGGACGCTCTGCGACCACCTGCTGGCTGACGCGGAGCATCGGGGAATGCATGCCCACGCGCGGCGCGAGCGATCGGCAACGATCATTCTGTTGCCGTTTGAGTGGCCGCTTGAGCGGTCTCGCGGACGCCACCGTCGGCATGGCGTGCTGCTACAGCAGTGAGATCAAGCCGTACCGATTCGGACTAAACCACATCCACCGGCACCTGCCTGTTCACCGCCACGATGTCTTCATGAAGCGTTTGCACTTGATTACGGCCGGCCTTTTTCGCCCGGTACAGGGCGTCGTCCGCTTGCGAGGCCATCATCAAGGCGTCATCGCCGCCGCCCAGTTCAACCACGCCGGCGCTGAAGGTGCAGAACAGGTCCCTTGGCTGGGCGGGGTAGTGGATTTCCGCGAACCGACGGCGGATCTCGTCGAGTACGCTATAGGCGGATTCGAGGTCGGTGTCGGGCATGACCACCGCGAATTCCTCGCCCCCATAGCGACCGATGTAATCGGTCTTGCGCAGACGCTGCTTAAGGAACAGGGCCAGGCTCTTGATCACACGGTCACCCATGGGATGGCCGTGTCCGTCGTTGACCGTCTTGAAGTGGTCGATGTCGAGCATCGCGAAGCTCAGCGGTTTGTTTTCCCGACGGGCGCGGAAACTGCAATCCTCCAGCAGTTGCAAAATGTGGGTGTGGTTGTACAAGCCTGTAAGGCTGTCGCGCACCATTCGCGCCTTAAGGCTACGTGCGCGCGCAGCGCGGTTGCGCACGGTGGTGATCAGGTGCCGCGGCTTGATCGGCTTGGTGAGGAAGTCATCGCCGCCTTCACTCATCGCATCGAGCTGTTTGTCCAGGTCGTCCTCGGCTGACAGATAAATGATCGGCACACTGACATAACGGTCGTTGTGGCGAATCACTTTGGCCAGTTCGGTGCCGGTACAGCCGGGCATGTACATATCGAGGATGATCAAATCCGGCTGAAAGTCCGCCAGCTCGGGCATGGTCTGGATCGGGTCCAACAGCGTGCGGGTCACGATGCCCGCGTTGTTGAGCAGGCGCTCGGTGTGCGTGGCCTGGGCGCGCGAATCGTCAATGATCAGCACTTTATAGGGGTCATATTGCGCGACCCGGGTCAGGATTTCGATTTTCTCGAGCAGACTCGACGCTTCCAGCGTGCCGGTCAGAAACTCCTCGCCCCCGGCCCGCACTGCCGCCAAGCGGGTAGGCGTATCGGTTTCGTGATGGCTGAAAAACAGCAGTGGCAGTTTCTGCTCAAGGCCCTTCTGCATCCTGGCAGCCAGTTTCAAGCCCTCGCCAGCGCCACCAAAGTCCACATCCATGACCACTGCGGCAGGCAGACGCTCGTCCAGGGTGGCGTGAAAGGCTCGAGTGCTGTCCAGCGACAGCGCGCTCAGGCCGAAAAACTCCAGTTGTTTGGCCAGCCGTTCACCGCGTTCGTGATCTTGCAGCATCACGTAGATGGGTTTGCGCAGCGGCGGCAGCGACGTGTGCTCCAGCCGGTCGCTGTGGCGCAGGCCAGTGCGCGAAAGACGCTGCATCAAACGGTTCAGGTCGGTGATCAACGAGCTGCTCAGGCGGCCCCGGTTGGCTTGAACCTCATGCAGGGACTGACCGATACCTCGTGCCAATTGGGCATGCTCGGCCTGTTCGAAGCGCTCGGCGAAACGCAGCAGACGCCGGTTTGATTCGCTGAGTTCGTCAAGGTCCACCGCCGACCATTCGCTTTGTTGCAGGCGCTGCCATACCTCAAGGATCTGACGTGCCTGATGGATGACGCGTTGAGCGAAATGGTGTTTGAGGCGGTCTGGGCTCGGATCTTCTGCTTCGGTCATGTCCTGGCTACTTTATAGGGGATAACCCGAGTCGTATGGTGTCTCTATGCTATCACTAGTTGCGTCATGCGAGAGCGCCGTAAGTCATTTTTTTGTCATTGATGCCGTCAAGTTTCTAACTTTTCCCCGCCATATCCCGCGAGAAACGTCGCAAGTGGATCCCGATTCTGCGGATTCAGCATTCCTGTCGCCATTTCAATAACCCGGCACCTCTTTTAAAAAGAGATGCGCTCGCCTGTCCAACAGGGCGCCTCGCAGGTAAGCGACCGCTTGATCGACTCGTGATAGCCCTAGGTTGGCCAGTGTGCGGGCAAGCAGCTTGACGTCTTGGTAGGTGATACAACGTGGCCCCCATGATTCGGGTGACTTTGTTCTGATCAGCTGGGTAGCAGGGGGAGGAAGGAACACCTGGCCACAGGCGTTTGGATGCCTCCGCGCCCAGGCTTCTGATCGCTGAAGCGGGCATGAAATCTTCGCGCCTGCGAACACTGTCGAACGCGGGCGCGAAGTACCGCTAGCGACGCTGGCGGTGTCAGTCGATCAGGCCCGAATCGCGCCGGATTATCCCGGCGCAAACGGCGCGCCTCAATCCAACAGGAGCGCTGTTGCTTCATATTTGATGTAACTGAGTGATGCGAAATTAGCCGATGCTCGCGCCAATCACTTTGGCCGCAGCGGGCAATGGGGCGCGCACTCCGGTGGCTGGGCTCACTTCTGTTCCAGGTAGTCCGTCAGAAATGCCTGCGCGTTGCCTTGCGAAGACAAATTCTCGCTGTACACCACGGCCCGCTCCTGGTTATCCCCCGGCAGGTACAGCTCACCCCAGCTGTTTTGCAGGATCAGCACGACGAATTTTTTGCCGTCCACTTCAGTGGAGTAGCGAGTGTCTCTGGCATTTTGTTCGACGTTCATTTTCTGAATATGCATGTTCCAGTCATGATCGATCCCCTCAACTTGTACCAGCGCCTGATGTGCCGAGCGCTCGCCGATGCGCAAGGTCCAGACTTTGATGCCTTGTTCGCTTTGATAGGCCATGACCTTGTCGGCCACTGCCGGTCTTGCTTCATCAGCCATGGCGTACCCCGACATCATGACCGCACTGAACATCAGGGCCCACAAGCCTTTAAATGCACCCACTGGATATCTCCTTCACAGACTTCACGAACGGCCGTTTTAGACACTTCCCGAGTGTGTTGCAATCGCGTGGCCGATGCTCACAACAGACGTGTCCAGGTTCATAAGCGAAGCGATCAACGGTATTCGCATCTATACTGCGCGACCAACATAAAATTGGCGCCATGAAGCAAGTGGCAGTGAACTGGAATATGGACAGCTGGACGCCTTACCGCGATACCGAACTGCACTTCGATACCCCGCAGGCCCTGGGTGCATCGAACATTCTGGATGCGAAAGAAATCGCAGGCAGTGCTACCGGCCATTATCTGGCCAGGCGTGTACGGCCAGACATGCAGTATTTCGAATGCAATCTGCATTTCACCGAGCCGCTGCGTATCCATAAAGTATTGCCCGAAAGCCTGTGTGTCGTGCATGTGGTCAACGGCCAGTGGAGCCACAGCGTAGACGGCGGCGCGCCCAACCTTTACAACCCTCGGGCACCAGCCATTCTTGGCTTGAGTCAGCCGATGGAAACCATCGATATCCTGCCAGCGCAAAGCCACGTGCGCCTGTGTGGGCTGCGGGTTTCGAGCGACTTCATTCATGAGTTGATGGAGCACGGAGACAGTACGTTGCGACCGCTTCTGGCGCTGCAGAAGGATGGCGCCCAGTTTATTGAATTGCCTAACTGTAAAGCCGTCAGTTGCTTGTTCGAGCGGCTTTACCACTCGCCTTACCACGGGGCGTTGAAGCGGCTGCATGAAGAGAGTCTGACACTTGGCGTATTCGTGGAGCTCGCCGTTTACATGGGCGCCTCTGTATCCCAAAGGCCTTGCTCACCTCGCGCGCACCGCGATCTTGCTCATGAAGCTCGCCGCCTGCTGGAAGAAGATCTCGGGCGCCCCCCTTGCGCACACGAGTTGGCAAGAACGTTAGGCGTGGGCGAAACGACGTTGCGGCGCATTTTTAAAAATGAGTTTGGTCGCTCCATGCTGCATTACTTGCGTGATCGCCGCCTGGAGGTGGGCCGTCAGCTGTTGCGCCAGCGCAAATGGCAGGTGGCACAAGTGGCCTATCGCATGGGCTACTCCAGTCCGTCGAATTTCACCCACGCGTACAAAGCGCGTTTTGGCTACCCGCCCTGTATCGAGTAATGCCTGATTCGCCCGGTCTGCGGTCCCAATGCTTGTGATGGGTGACGATCATTTGTGATCAGCGGCCACTGGCTGGAGCCGGCGGACTTTGCGCGCGGGCGCGTCTTTATAATCTTCCTGATCATCTGGCCATTGCCAAGCCGGTGCTGCGGCAATTGCGCAGACGTCCGCTCGATGGCGTTCATGTCGTAAGGGAGATTGTCCGTGAACCACAAATACACGTTGGCCGCTGTCTGGATTGCACTCAGCCTTGTACTGGGTGCCTGCGGTAACGAAGAAGAAACTGCCAAGCGCGATGCCGCCCAGAAACAAATCGCCTCTGATCAGGCCGAAGTGCAGAAGTACAACGCTTATGTCCAGGCTGCCAATAACCGCTTTGATATTGGTGCGGCTCTTCAGGAGCATCTGGACTACGTCCCTAAGGCGCTCGCCTCAGGCGAGAAGCTAACGGCTTACTCGGTATCCAGCGATGCGAGCATCATCAGTTTGCAGCAGGATCTGAAGGCGGCATTGGCGTTTGCCCACCCCATGCCTGAACTCGATGAGCCTGCCAAGGCACTGACCGATAAGCTCGAAAAACTCAAGCCCATCAACCATGACCTGGCCGTTTACTCGGAATCACAGGGGTTCTACGCCGACAACGGTGATAAGGCTCGAGCGCTTGAACCCGCCTACGAAGCTGCGATGACTGAAGCGGCTGATGCGCAAGGCAAGTTTTATGACGGCATCGCGGCTCGCGACGAAATAAACACCCAGAAAGCCTTCGAGCACGCGACAAAAGACAGCGTCGATTACTACCGTGCCGGTATTGTTCTGTATTCCAAACAAACGATGCGCTTGAGCCGTGACTTCTTTGAAACCGCTGGCGCAGAGCAGGCGACTCTGGCGTTCGAGAAAAGCGTCAATCAAAGCGCGCAGATGATTGCTGCCTGGGACAAGAAAATTCGCGAAGCCCATGCTGACGGTTGCCCATCGATGATGATGGCGCTGAACGACTTCGTTGGCCGTGCCCGCCGTGCAATCGAGGATGCACGCAAAGGCGAATTCCAGCCGGCTGGCTTGACGGGAAGGGTGTTTGTCACCAGTCCGATAGAGCGTCGCGCCAAGGATGTACAGCAAGGGTTTACCAACTTGATCGAAACACTCAATCGCCACCAGTGCGATTGATCCAGTTCCAGGTGAGGTGTCGCACAGGCCTGGGCCGCAAAGGTCGAGGCGTCGACGTGAGGGAGTGGGCGCCGCCAACAGGCGTGCCGCCCACCTGCCCGTCGATTTGCACGTATTTCATCGTCTGGCCCGCTCCCCTTGAATCAAGGCCAGACTTAACTACGCTCTGGAGTGAGAGAACTTTAATCGTCGCATATCTAGGCAGTAATGCTACAGGGATCCGTGAATCTGCAACGACCCAGGGAGGGTTGGCTGATGACGATCAAAAAGATTGCCGTGCTAACGAGTTCTTACGAACATTCATGTTTGCCAACAAAGGAGTGGGATCCAGCGGCAAACGTTGCACGCTTCGTTCCCGAGGCTGACGTTAGCTATCACGACATTCACAAAGCCACTGCGATTCAACAGGTGACCAGGATCGCGGGCGGCGGATTCGACCTGATAATCAACTTATGTGATGGCAGCCTCGACGGTGACACTGCCGGTATTGAGGTGGTGCAAACCCTGGAGCGCTGCAACGCCGTATTTACCGGCGCCTCCAGCGTCTTTTATGACCCCAGCCGAGTGGCCATGAAGATGGCTGCATCGTCAGCGGGCGTCAGTGTCCCTGGCTATGTGAATGCAAAGTGCCTCGCGGATGTTGCCCAGGCTGCTGCCTCGCTTTCCTTTCCACTTATCGTCAAACATCCCAACAGCTACAACAGCATCGGTCTGACGCCCGACTCCAGGGTCACCACTGCTGAGGCGTTGCAACGTGAAGCGCTGAAAATGATTCAAGCCTATGGCGGCGCGCTCATCGAAGAGTTCATCGAAGGTCGTGAGTTCACGGTATTGGTCGCAGAGCGGCGCAATGATCTGGAGCTTGCATGGACGCTACCATCGTTGGAAGTGCTGTTTCCCACGGGCGAAACGTTCAAGCATTTCGATCTCAAATGGAAAGACTACCTGTCACTCGGACACAGCGCCGTGCACGACTGCGCGCTCGATCTGCAACTACAAGACGCGGCGTCGCGAACTTTTTTTGCGTTGAATGGGACAGGCTACGCGCGCTGCGATTTTCGCCTGTCGGCAAGCGGCGAGGTTTTTCTACTGGAAATCAACCCCAACTGTGATGTGTTCTACCCCGAAGGGGCCTATGGCTGCGCCGATGAAATTCTGGCGATGACGTCGGATGGGCACCTCATGTTCCTTGAGCATCTGACCGCGCTCGCGCAAAGACGACGCGAGGCTGGGCAAACCTGCTGGGAAACGCGCTTTGATCGTGAGAAGGGATTTGGCATGTTTGCCGTCGCGCCCATCAGGGCGGGAAGTCTGATCAAGCGGTATGAGCAATGCACTCAAGCGATAGTCTCTCGACAACACGTAAATCAGCATTGGCCGTCTTTGGCGCGCAGTTGGTTCGGTCAATATGCATGGCCAATAAACGAGGAGGTTTACGCTATCTGGAGCAGCAATCCGGAAGAGTGGTGCCCGATCAACCACGCCTGTGACCCAACTGTATGGCTGGACGGATTGAATGTGGTAGCCCGTCGTGACATTGATCCGGGCGAGCAACTGACGCTCGATTATGCGACTTTTAATGGCTTGGCCATGGCCGCGTTCGAGTGCCATTGCGGCGCTTCGACCTGCAGGGGGGTGGTGTCAGGGAGCGATTACCTGTTGCCGGAACTGCAAGAGCGCTACGGGGAACATTTTTCCGCGTTCCTTAGACACGAACTCAGGGGCACGCAACTGCCTTATAAACTGATGGAAACGCCCTATGGTCTGGGCTTGGCCAGCGGTAGGGCGTGGAGAGAGGGCGATACGCTGTGCAAAGTCGGTTGGGCAAAACAGGGCCCGCATGCCACGCGCTGGACCATTCACTTCGCGCAGGGCTTGCATGGCGAGCCATATCCGCTGGAGCTGCGCTACATCAACCATTCCTGCAAGCCAAATGTCTTTTTCGATATTGAGCACCATGCGCTGCGTGCACTGCGCGCTATCGAGCCAGACGAGCCCTTGAGTTTTTTCTACCCGAGTACCGAGTGGTCCATGGTTGAAGCCTTTCACTGCGCTTGCGGTCAGGACAACTGCTGCGGGCGCATCGCAGGCGCTCAATACCTATCGGACGTTGAGCTTGCGCGATACCGGCTCTCGCCCTTGATTGAACACCGCAAACTGCATCGTTTTTCGTAACGCACACGGCGTGCGGAAGGTCGGCGCGTCCACGCCCGCATCCTGCGACGAGTCTCTCAATGCAGGATGAGCATGGCCGCCATCGGATTCGAGCGACGGGCTCTGGTCGTCATTCCGACGTTTGTTACGCCAGATAGGCACGCAAATCTTCGCTGCGCAGCTGTGCGTTGATCTGCTGCAGCGTGCTCAGGGGTAGGGTTGCCAGCGCTGTGTTGGAGTCTTCTGGCAGCAGTTGCGCGGCCTGAGCCATGATCTTTTCGCGAAATTTGTCACGCTGGGCGGGGTTCAGGTAGTCAGCCTTGGTTCCAGCCTCTTTCACCCGCACCAGCAGGTCATCCGGAAGTGAGGTGCCCTTTACTTCGCATCCCAGAAACAGCGTTGCCAGGTCCGCCAGACTGCGCACTTCCAACTCTTTAAGTCTGCCTCCCTCGGCACTGCCGCAGAGCGGGTGATCCTTATCCTGGTAGGAGTACTGTTTGGAAGCGTTACCCATGGTGGCGCTAATCGAATGAGACGAAAGATTTCTGACTTTCTCGAAGCCCAAAACCATGGGCACCACGGTTCCCTGGTTGAGCAGGCTTAGATAGGGCGCTTTGCCGTTCTCCAGCGCGTTGCGCAGTTCGCCGACCGACTGCTTGTAAAAACTCTGCAGCTCTTTGCCGCGCAGGGTACGGTCGGGGCTGCCTTCGAAGGTTAACGTCATTGTTTCGGGCAGTTTCACAGCCTTGACGCTTTCTTCAAACGGCTTGTCCAGCAGTGGTTTGGCACGGCCCATAACAATGATGGAGTTGTGAAGGAAGGCTTGCAGCCAAGCAGCCCCTTCGCTCTGGATATCGGCCGGGTTTTTGATGCCCAGCGTCACGGGCTTGTACGACAGTGAAAGCGCCAGATCTTTGTCCAATGAACACTCGATGATCTGCGTCAGACGGTGCTGTTGGGCCCGTGAGCTCGCATTGGAGGCGTTAATGCCCACGCCTCGTGAGTAGCCTCGCGCTTTTGTGCGCAGGTTTTCCCGAGTCGTTGTATCGCTGGCGCTCTCAGGTGTTCGGTCTGAGAAGAACACCCGACCATTCAACGATTGCGCGCCACCTTTGGCGTCATTGACGCCGCCCTTCAACGCCCCTGAGGCAAGTATTTCCAGGCCCCATGGCGAACCGTGCAAGGCTTCGGGCTTCATGTAGCCGGCCGGGGCGGTGGGATTCAGGGATTGCAGCAAAGCCGAGCGCAAGCCTGAGCGTGTGCGCTCGTCGATACCGCGCATGGTATCGAGCGCGTCCATGGGGGAGCGACGCTCGTGGTCCAACGCATTCGCGCGTTGGCCCTCTTTACGCGCTTGCAGCACGCGCTCGCTATCGTGGCTGGCAACCGCAGCGTGAATGGGATCATGGGCCTGCGGTGTCGTCTGCGGGGGAACAAAGGGGCTCGTACCTGGCCTGATGGGGGTCATAACGTGGCAACTCCTATAAATGCATGGAGCTGAGTGGCGGGACTGCCTGATCGGTTCCACGCCTTTGGGCTTGGCGCAATGCAGGCCTAACGCCCTGGCAGCCCGCGTCTGATTTTTCCCCACCAGCCCGTTTCCTGTTTGCGTGTATGAATCAGGCAGGGCGTGTCTTTGAAACCTATCCACAGCTCGTGCTGCCAATGCATCACGCTCAGGGTGCTGTGTTGCGATTGGAGCAGCGCGGGGATGGGCGCGTTATTAAAGGCAGGAACATGGCGGTCGCGCAGGGCGGGCAACACCTGATCGGTCAGCCATTTGCGGATCGGGTCGTGGGTGGTGTTCCCATCCCGCTTTTGCCCGAAGGGCGTCGTTGGCAGTCGAGAGAAGAAGGTCTGAGCAGAGAGCAGCACCATCGAGAATTAATGCGAGCGTTACAAGAACACGGTGCAGCGGCCAGGGCGAAATCAGAAGCTGCCAATCTCATCGTTGACATTTATCGACTTGGCATCAGTGAGTGAAGACGATCCCTGGGCTGGCAGTGGATTGAAAATCCTCAAAAGGCAGTACTCCCCATCAGCTTTGATTTTGACGTAATAATTTAAACCGGCCACCACCTGGGTTTTGTAGTCGATCACCTCGTCAGTGCCAAGCTTGATGGCCAATGTACTTTCTATCTGGGTTTTCAGTGAGTCGACAAGACTCCTGACGTTATTGTCTTCCTGTTTTTCGTGACTAAGTCCGCCCGGCATCATGATTATCTTCTCCATGCATTTGGTTAAATCATCCGTGGGTCCAGCGGTGCGCCCGCAGTCAACATCGACTGATTGCCAAACGCTGCAAGCTTAAAAAGCACAGTCAGACATTATGAAGCGCCGATGGCATGCCGATGAGTGGATCAGGCCAGTGATCGATTTTTACAACCCTGTCTCGCCTGCGCTTTCCAGATGTGCATGTTCATTACGCATCTGGCGACTCGTCGGTCATGTAGCAGAAACATCCTTCGCATTCCTGCTAAACGCACCTTGCTGTAAGGTTGCGGTCAGAAGCACTGAATTCCGTGATTGAAAGGACAAGGCCATGCTGGATTGGAAGAAGCGTTCGAGCACTGCGGGCGCGGATGAGCGTGTAGGGGAGAGGCCCGCAGGCAAGGCGCCTCGCGGATATTGGCGCGGCCTGCTGTTCAGTCGTGCTCTGGCTGCAGTGGTCGGCATCTATCTGGTTGTCACCGTGGTGCTTGGCATCTGGTGGAGCAATGAGCCCCCTCTGTTTCCGGTCCAGCAACAGGCGCAGGCCGCGGCCGAGCGCGAAGGCAAGCAGATAGTGATCGGCTACACCACCGTCGAAACCCTAAAGACCGTAGCCTCGACCCTGCTCGATAAGCCCGGCGGTTATATCTCTAACGACCGTTTTCCCCCTGGTTTGTGGCTGGACAACATGCCGAGCTGGGAATACGGCGTGCTGGTTCAGGTGCGTGATCTGAGCCGTGCACTGCGCAAGGATTTTGCTCGCTCGCAATCCCAATCGGCCGAAGACGGCGACCTGGCCCGTGCCGAGCCGCTCTTCAACTTCGACAACAAGAGTTGGGTGCTGCCTTCCAGTGAATCGCAGTACCGCGAGGGCATCGCTGCGCTGAGCCGTTACGAAGCGCGCTTGTCGGATCCGAACCAGAAGGGCGCGTTGTTCTACACCCGCGCCGACAACCTGAACAACTGGCTGGGTGACGTGGGCACCCGACTGGGCTCGCTGTCCCAGCGCCTGTCGGCCAGCGTCGGCCGGGTCAAGCTTAACAGCACGTTGAAAACCGAAGCGCAGTCCACCGTGACCGTCAAGCCGGGCGAAGTGCCGCAGGTTGATGAAGAAATCGTTGAAACCCCGTGGATGCAGATTGACAACGTGTTCTACGAAGCACGCGGTCAAGCCTGGGCGCTGTCCCATCTGCTGCGCGCCATCGAAGTCGACTTCGCTGATGTGCTGGCCAAGAAAAACGCCACAGTGAGCGTGCGTCAGATTATCCGCGAGCTTGAGGCGTCCCAGGAGCCGATGTGGAGCCCGGTGATTCTCAATGGCAGCCCGTTCGGGATCTTTGCCAACCACTCTCTGGTCATGGCCAACTACCTGTCGCGCGCCAACGCAGCGGTCATCGATCTGCGTCAGTTGTTGTCTCAGGGCTGACCGGTGTCCGTGTCCGAACATGAAGCCGCGCACCGCGCGGCTTCCGACGCCGAGCTCATCGCCTGGGTGGACCGTCAGGATCAGCCGCTGGGCGCCCTGCCCAGGGCCGAACTTCGCGAGCGTGGGCTGATCGGGCGCGGCACTTACATTTTGCTGTTCAATACCGCAGGTGAGCTTTGCGTGCACCGCCGGACGCTGAGCAAGGCGATCTACCCCGGTTTCTGGGATGTCGCGGCGGGCGGTATGGTCCAGGCCGACGAGAGCTACAGCGAATCAGCCGCACGCGAGCTTGCCGAGGAGTTGGGCGTGGCGGGTGTCGAACTCACGGCCCATGAGCGTTTTTTCTTCGATCAGCCCGGTAACCGGTTGTGGTGTGCGGTGTTTTCCGCGGTCTGGGACGGGCCGCTGAAGCTGCAGCCTGAAGAGGTGCTGGAAGCGCATTTTCTCGGCATCGAAAAGGTCCTGCTCGATGCCGCCGAGAAGCCCTATTGCCCGGACTCTTTGGCCGCCTTGAAGCGCTATTTGGGCGATGTCGCAAATGTTCCGTAAATTGGCGCGTATTGGCACTTAGCATTCGCTCTTTTTGCCGTTACACTGCGCGACTTTTCAAAGCCGGACCGTCTTTACGGTCCGGTTTGCGCTGCCCCTGCCTGAGTGGGGCTTCGCGGTCGGCACCCGTCGACCAGACTTTGGTCCTCAAGAGAGGATTGCCGGTGGCCAAAAAAGCCGCATCCTTCGCTGCCCTCGGTGGCTTGGTGTTTTCGACCGACGCTGGACGGCATTGTCCCGATTGCCGTCAGCCCGTCGATGCCTGTATCTGCAACAAATCGGTTATCCCCGAAGGCGATGGCATTGCCCGTGTGCGCCGCGAAAGCAAAGGCCGCGGCGGAAAGACAGTAACGACCATCAGCGGCGTGCCTCTGCCTGAAGATGCACTCAAGGCGCTGGCGACTACGCTCAAGCGACGTTGCGGCACCGGCGGTGCGCTCAAGGATGGCGTGATCGAGATTCAGGGCGATCATGTCCAAACGCTGCTGGCGGAACTGGTCAAGCAGGGTTTCAAGGCGAAAAAGTCCGGCGGCTGATTCGTGCGTCAAGCCAGCATTGGCTTCCCCTCGGTCAGGCAGCTGATTATCGAAGCAAACTCTGCTCCGTCTCATGGGTCTACTGCCCATGCGGGCTGGCGCCAAACCGTCACTTCCACTCTCTACACTGCGCCCAGCCGGTCAGGCTGGGGCTTTATGACTTCTATATAGGGGACTTCAATGTCCGTACGACGCACACGCAAAGACGATGGCAGCCAATGGACCGTGGCGGACAGCCGCAGTGTCTATGGGATTCGCCATTGGGGGGCCGGTTATTTCGCAATCAATGAAGCCGGCCGCGTCGAAGTTCGCCCCAATGGGCCTGGCAGCTCGCCCATTGACCTATACGAGCAGGTAGATGAACTGCGCAAGAGCGGCTTGTCCCTGCCGTTGCTGGTGCGTTTCCCCGATATCCTGCAAAACCGCGTGCGTCAGTTGACCGGTGCGTTCGACGAGAACATCGCGCGTCTGGAATACCAGAGCAAATACACCGCGCTTTACCCGATCAAGGTCAACCAGCAGGAAGCGGTGGTGGAAAACATCATCGCTACGCAGAACGTGTCCATCGGTCTGGAAGCTGGCTCCAAGCCCGAGCTGATGGCCGTGCTGGCACTGGCCCCGAAAGGCGGCACCATCGTCTGCAACGGTTACAAGGACCGCGAATTCATTCGTCTGGCCCTGATGGGGCAGAAGCTAGGGCATAACGTCTTCATCGTCATCGAGAAAGAATCCGAAGTCGAACTGGTGATCCAGGAGGCTGCCGAGCTCAAGGTTGCGCCGCAAGTAGGTCTGCGCGTGCGCCTGTCGTCGCTGGCGTCGAGCAAATGGGCCGACACCGGTGGTGAAAAGTCCAAATTCGGCCTCTCCGCCGCGCAGCTGTTGTCGGTGGTCGAGCGCTTCACCAAAGCGGGTCTGGATCAGGGCATCCGCCTGCTGCATTTCCACATGGGCTCGCAAATCGCCAACTTGGCCGACTACCAGCACGGTTTCAAGGAAGCGATCCGCTATTACGGTGAACTGCGCAATCTTGGCCTGCCGGTGGACCACATCGACGTCGGTGGTGGTCTGGGCGTCGACTACGACGGTACCCATTCCCGCAATGCCAGTTCCATCAACTACGACATGGACGATTACGCCGGTGTCGTGGTCGGCATGCTCAAGGAGTTCTGCGACGCGCAAGGTCTGCCGCATCCGCATATCTTTTCGGAAAGCGGCCGCTCGCTGACCGCGCACCACGCGATGCTGGTGATTCAGGTCACCGACGTCGAGCGTCATAATGACGAAGTGCCGGTTATCGAGGACAAGGAAAGCCTGCCGGAAACCCTGCAGTGGCTGATCGACCTGCTCGGCCCGACCGACATCGAGATGGTCACCGAGACCTATTGGCGTGCGACCCATTACATGAGTGACATCGCCACTCAGTATTCGGATGGCAAGATCACCCTCGCGCAAAAGGCCCTGGGTGAGCAGTGCTACTTTGCGGTCTGCCGTCGCCTGCACAACTCGCTCAAGGCGCGCCAGCGTTCCCACCGCCAGGTGCTGGACGAACTCAACGACAAGCTGGCCGACAAGTACATCTGCAACTTCTCGGTGTTCCAGAGCTTGCCGGACACCTGGGCGATCGATCAGGTGCTGCCGATCATCCCGCTGCATCGTCTGGACGAAGAACCGCTGCGTCGTGCCGTGTTGCAAGACCTGACCTGTGACTCCGACGGCAAGATCAACCAGTACGTCGACGAGCAGAGCATCGAAACCAGCCTGCCGGTCCACGCGCTTAACGACGGCGAGGATTATCTGCTCGGCGTGTTCCTGGTCGGTGCGTATCAGGAGATCCTGGGTGACATGCACAACCTGTTCGGTGATACCGACTCGGTGAACATCTACCAGAATCAGGACGGCAGCGCCTATTCGGCCGGCATCGAAACCCACGACACCATCGAAGACATGCTGCGCTACGTGCACCTGTCGCCGGAGGAACTGATGACCCATTACCGCGACAAGGTCGCCAGCGCTCGCATCAGCCCGCGGGAACGCACCCAGTACCTGGATGCGCTACGCCTGGGCCTGACGCGCTCGTCTTACCTGTCATCGTGACCAGCGCCTACCTTTAGCCGCGCTGCTTGCTGGCGGTGACGATTTTTAAATCGCCACCGCCGGTGAGCCGGGCCGCCACAGCAGGTGAAGATCCAGTGAATGCCTGGGGTGACGTTCTGCACAGGCGCGAATATCTCGGCTCCTACAGATTTTTGACAGGCTTCAATCCACTGCTGTAGGCCCTTTCCTGTTCTGCGTTTACCCCCTCTACTTCACGCATCTTCTGTTACAGAATCCCCGGCCGCCTGACACTGCCGCCGAGGACTTCCCCCGCCATGCACCCGTTCGACAACGCGCTGCACCTGCGTCTGGACATCAACCGCCCCAAACGCTCATTCGAAGTGCTGACCTGCAAGGGAAGCGAAGCCGCCGATCGCCCCTACACCTTCCAGCTCGAAATCCTCAGCCCGGCCGGAGCCCTGGATGCTCATGAGTTGTTGTTCAGCGCCTGTTATCTGTATGTAAGGGGCTCCAATTCCGGTATTAACGGGCATATCCAGAGCATCGTGCGCAGTACCACCGAGCCCGTCACCAGCAATCTGTCGCAGAGTACACCGCTGCGTTACCAGGTAACTCTCGGCCCCCGGCTCGGGTTGATGGGCTATCGCCACAACCAGCGCATCTTTCAGGGGATGAGCGCCGAGCGCATCATCACCCAGGTACTGAGCGAGCACGGCATTGACGACAGCGCGTTCTCCTGGCACCGCAGGCAGCCCTGCGCGCGGCGGGAGTACTGCGCGCAATACTGCGAGAGCGATCTGCAACTGGTGGAGCGTTTGTGCAAGGAGGAGGGCATGCACTATTACTTCCTGCATACGCGAACCCGCCACATCGTGGTTTTTACCGATGAGCTGCCAACCGATGTCGTTGTCGAGCAACCCGAGGAAGACGCGCCCTTGTCCAGACTCAAGGCGTCGATACAGCCCCTGGCCCCCAGAATGAGCATGCAGCGTGCGTGTGTCGTGGGCGGCCTGTTCGAGCCAGCCAAACAGGACGCACGAGGCCGGATCAAGGTGCGTTTCGAATGGAGCAATCAGGGCGATGGTGCGCGTTTCAACGACTGCTGGATTCCCGTCGACCCGGAGCTCCAAGAGCGGGAGCAGGCCTGGTGGGGGGGAATGGAAGTGGTGGTGGATTTTCGTGATGGTGACCCTGGCATGCCGTACATCAGCGATCGGCTGTGGGACCCGGACATCAATCCGCGCGCGCAACCTGACCCCTCGGCCCTTTCCCGCCGCATCATCACCACGCGCATCGACAAGGCGCTGTTTCTGGACGAATCGCAGCAGTTCTCGATCGATGACCAAATGATCGTGCGCATGGCCGGGCACGACGAGATGCATTTCCGGGTCGGGACCAGTCAGGTGACCATCGACTCGAAAAGCATTTCGCTCAGCGGCTTGAGAATCATGCTGACGTCCATCGCCGAGGCTGAAAACAAGAGCGTTTGAAGAAACAACCTGAATTCGAGGGATGGCCCGCAGTCCTAAGCCTGGACGACCCTGCGACAGCAAGGTTACCCACCAAGCACTATCAACTGCCCTGACGAGCGACCATGATCAGAATTGCCCTTCGAATAATGATTGCCGGTGGGCTGCTGGGCCTGTTGATGGGTTGCTCGCCGTTGAAGGTACTCGATGCCTTCACGCCGGGTGGGACATTCACCAGAACGGCGGATCTGAACTATGGCAGCGACCCACGCAACCTCCTGGATGTGTACACCCCGGTCGACGCACCAGCGGATGCGCCGGTGGTGGTGTTTTTTTATGGCGGCAGCTGGAACACGGGTTCGCGTACCGATTACAGCTTTGTCGGCGAAGCGCTGGCGTCCCGTGGCATCGTCGCTGTGCTGGCCGATTACAGGCTTTATCCACAGGTGCACTATCAAGGTTTTCTCCAGGACAGTGCGCGGGCGGTAGGCTGGACCCGCGAACACATTCACAAATACGGCGGTGATCCAAACCGGTTGTATGTGATGGGGCACAGCGCCGGTGGCTATAACGCCGCAATGCTGGCGCTGGACTCGAATTGGCTGGCCGCAGTGGGCATGACGCCCTCGATGCTCAGCGGCTGGATCGGGCTGGCCGGGCCTTACGATTTTCTGCCGGTCGAAAACCCGGAAGTGAAACCGGTGTTCTTCTTTCCGGATTCCCCGTCTGATTCCCAGCCCATCAACCACGTCAGCGCGGCATCGCCGCCAGCGCTCTTGATCGCTGCCAAGGACGACAATGTGGTCAATCCCCAGCGCAATACGGGTGGCATGGCCAAGCGCCTGCGCGAGCATGGGGTTTCAGTGCGTGAGCTGTACTACGCCAGACCTGGACACGCAACATTGGTCGCAGCGTTCTCGCGACCCATGCGCGGGTTGGCGCCTGTGCTGGATGAAGTGGTGAACTTCGTTCATGCGCAGGAGCAGGGACGCGTAATTGCGGAGGGCCAATGAACCGCT
>NZ_DIHC01000032.1:0-42678 GCF_002419965.1 Pseudomonas sp. UBA5706 | reverse complement strand
CCGCTCCTGCGCCCTTCGGGCAGAATCAAAAGCAGTGCTCGCCGGTTTATGGGCTGGGTTGAACGAACCACCCATCTGTCCGATTCAGCCGCCTGGCGATAAACCCCAGCGTCAACGCCCGCAACGCCATGAATAACAGAAACACCACCCACACGCCGTGGTTACCGACCCCGCTGGCCAGCCAGGCGAAGGGCGCTGTGATCAGGGCGGTTACCACCATTGCATTGCGCATTTCCCGGGCGCGGGTGGCGCCGATGAACAAACCATCCAGCAGGTAGCTCCATACGGCTACCAATGGCAGCACGGCCAGATAAGGCAGGTAAATGAACGCGATGTCGCGAACCTCGGCAATGTTGGTCTGCAATTCAACGAACAAATGCCCGCCGAGCGAAAAGAAGATCGCGAACGCGACGCTGCAAATCAATGACCAGCCAGTGGCGACGTTCAATGAGCGACGCAACGCTTCACGATCCCGCGCGCCGATGGCATGGCCGCAGAGCGCTTCCACCGCGTGCGCCAAGCCGTCCAATGCGTTGGCGGTCAGTAGCAGGCCGTTGAGCAACAGGGCATTCGCGGCCACGGTGGCATCGCCCAACCGTGCGCCTTGCACCGTGATCAGGAAGAACACCGATTGCAGCACCAGGCTGCGAATGAAAATGTCGCGGTTGACCGCCAGCAGTGGCCGCCAACTGTGCCAGCGTTTGAGCGCGACCAGCACCCACTGCCCGGAGAAATCGCGCAAGCCTTTTCGGGTCAGGATCAGGCCCAGCAACGCGCCGAGCCATTCCGCGACAACCGAGGCCCGGGCACTGCCAACCACGCCCCAATCCAGCCCGAGCACGAACCAAAGATTGAGGGCGATGTTGACCAGATTGGTGGTCAGCAGAATGGCCAACGGCGCGCGAGCGTTCTGCAAGCCCAGAAACCAGCCGACCAGTGCGTAGCTTGCCAGTGCCGCAGGCAGACCGAGCAGGCGCGTGTGGAAGAAGTCCCGCGTCAGGTCATTGAGGTCTGCCGAAGGCTGCATCATTTGCAGGGCCAAGTGCTGGAACGGCAGGCCGACCAACCCCAGCAACACGGCAAATCCCAGTGCCAGCAGCAGACCCTGCAACAGCACCTGACGCAGCGCCGTGCCATCCCCACGTCCGGCTGCCTGAGCCGCGAAGCCGGTGGTACCCATGCGCAGAAAGCTCATTGCCCAGGCCAGAAAACTATATAGCGTACCGCCCACTGCCACCGCGCCCAGTTGGTGAGCGTGCGGCAGATGGCCTATCACCGAACTGTCCACCAGTGAAACCAGCGGTACTGAAATGTTCGACAGGATCATCGGTGCTGCCAGCGCCCATACCTGTCGATGAGTGACGCGCTGACGCCAGTCAGTGAGGAAGTGAGACATGAGGACTCCTGCGCAAGGGGCGGCATTGTAGCGAACAGATAGCAAGCCTGCCGCGTACTTGTGCTCCATACCAACGCGGGCTTGATTGCGCCCAGTGCGCGTACTCTGGCATGCCAGCGGTGTGCTTATGTTCTGCACAACACGCTTTTGACTCTGCCCAGGGGGCGTAGGAGCCCGGCTTGCCGGCGATCTGGCGCGTAGCGGCAGCAACATCAGCCGACGCGGTTGTGCAGGAAGACCGCGTTCAGAGGTTTTACTGCCGGTTCCCGGCAGATCGCCGGCAAGCCAGGCTCCTACGCCCTGCGGGCAGAAACGGACGGTGTGCGGTTCGTCGGTCTGCAGGCAGGAGCAGAACGCGATTTGTCGCTCTGCGGACAGAAACGGACGGTTTGTGGTCCTGCGCGGAGAAATGCCCCACATCAACCGCGCTTTTGATTCTGCCCAGAGGGCGTAGGAGCCCGGCTTGCCGGCGATCTGGCGCGTAGCGGCAGCAATATCAGCCGACGCGGTTGTGCAGGAAGACCGCGTTCAGAGGTTTTACTGCCGGTTCCCGTCAGATCGCCTGCAAGCCAGCTCCTACGCCCTGCGGGCAGAAGCAGGCAGTGTGGGGTTCGTCGCCCTGCGGGCAGAAACGGACGGTGTGCGGTTCGTCGGTCTGCAGGCAGGAGCAGAACGCGATTTGTCGGTCTGCAGGCAGAAGCAGGCGGTGTGCGGTGCGTCGCCCAGCGGGCAGAAACGGACGGTGTGCGGTTCGTCGGTCTGCAGGCAGGAGCAGAACGCGATTTGTCGCTCTGCGGGCAGAAACGGACGGTTTGTCGTCCTGCGCGGAGAAATGCCCCACATCAACCGCGCTTTTGATTCTGCCCAGAGGGCGTAGGAGCCCGGCTTGCCGGCGATCTGGCGCGTAGCGGCAGCAACATCAGCCGACGCGGTTGTGCAGGAAGACCGCGTTCAGAGGTTTTACTGCCGGTTCCCGGCAGATCGTCGGCGAGCCGGGCTCCTACGCCCTGCGGGTAGAAGCGGACAGTGTGTGGGTCATTGGTCTACAGGCAGAAGCAGACGTTGTGTAATTCTGGCCCTGCGCGCAGAAGTAGACGTTGCTCGATCCCTAGCCTGCGAACAGACGCACAAACCCATGGTCTATCTGCGCGCCGCACTTTACGAACGCGATTGCGGTGCTATAACTGCTGCTCCTCACACCACCTGCCGCTAATGAGTGCCTCATGCTTAACAAAGGACTGTTCCTGGCCTGCACGCTGTTACTGCTCAGTGCCTGTGATTCCTCTACCTCTGACAAACCCGCTCCCGCACCTGCGCAACCCGCTGCGACTCAAGCGCCAGCGTCAGATACCGCGAAACCCAAACCCGCCGTTGATATTCCTGCGCTGAGCAAGCGCTACGCCGGGCGTGAGCTGGCGGTGGTGGATGTCTCCGAAGTCCAGCTTGACGGTGCCAGCACGCTGTCTCTGAGTTTTTCCGTACCCCTGAACCCGGACCAGAAGTTCGCCGAGAAAGTGCATCTGGTGGACAGCGTCAGTGGCAAGGTCGATGGTGCATGGGAGCTGTCGGACAACCTCATGGAACTGCGCCTGCGGCATCTGGAGCCCAAGCGCAAGTTGGTCCTGACCATCGATCCGGGCCTGCTGGCCGTGAATAACAATAGCCTTGCCGCCGAATATTCCGCGCGCCTTGAGACCTCCGACCTGCATGCCACAGTCGGTTTCGCCAGTCGCGGCAGCCTGTTACCCACGCGTTTGGCCGAGGGGTTGCCGGTCATTGCGCTGAACGTCGACAAGGTCGATGTCGAATTCTTCCGCATCAAGCCCGACTCGCTGCCGGCTTTCCTCAGCTCGTGGGAAGGCTCTTCCAGCCTGCAAAGCTATGAGTCTCAGGAACTGTTGCCCATGGCCGATCTGGTCTATGGCGGTCGTTTCGACCTGAACCCTGCGCGCAACACCCGGGAAACCGTGCTTCTGCCTATCGCCGGGCTCAAGCCACTGCAACAGCCGGGCGTGTACCTGGCCGTGATGCGCGCCTCGGGCACCTACAACTATTCGCAGCCTGCGACGCTGTTCACGCTCAGCGATATCGGTCTGTCCGCGCATCGCTACGCCAACCGTCTGGACGTCTTTACCCAAGCGCTTGAAGGTGGCAAGGCGCTGGACGGCGTAGGCCTCGAACTGTATGACGACAAGGGCCGCGTGGTCGGCCAGGGCAAGACCGACAGTGCCGGTCACGCCGAACTGCCGCTGCCAGCCAAGGCTCAGGTGCTGTTGGCCCATCAAGGTGAGCAGACCAGCATGCTGCGCCTGAACAGTGCCGCGCTGGATCTTGCCGAATTCGACATCACCGGCCCACAAGCCCATCCGTTGCAATTCTTCATCTTTGGCCCTCGCGACCTGTATCGCCCCGGCGAAGTGGTGCTGCTCAACGGTCTGCTGCGTGACAGCGACGGCAAGAGCGTGAAACCTCAGCCGATCACCGTGGAAGTGCGCCGCCCGGATGATCAGGTCAGTCGCAAGTTCGTGTGGGACGCCGACGCCACGGGGCTTTACCAGTATCAACTGCAACTGTCGGACGAAGCCCCGACCGGACGCTGGCAGCTGGTGTTTGACCTGGGCGACGGCAAGCCCCAGTTATATGAATTCCAGGTCGAGGATTTCCTGCCGGAACGCATGGCTCTGGAACTCAAGGGCAGCGATACGCCACTGGCGCCTGATGCGCCGTTCGATGTTTCCATCAATGGCCGTTACCTCTACGGCGCGCCTGCTTCGGGCAATCGTCTGACCGGTCAACTCTATGTGCGCCCGCTGCGTGAAGCGGTGCCGGGGCTGCCGGGGTATCAGTTTGGATCGGTGACCGAGGAGGACCTGAAACAGGATCTTGAAATCGAAGACGGCACCCTCGACGCCAATGGCAAACTGGACCTGAGCATCGACAGCCAATGGGCCAAGGCCCGTTCGCCACTGGAGCTGGTCCTGCAAGCCAGCCTGCAGGAGTCCGGTGGTCGCCCCATAACCCGACGCCTGACGCAACCGGTATGGCCTGCCGACACGCTGCCCGGCCTGCGCGGACTGTTCGATGGCGACGCCACCGACGGCGATGGTCCGGTGGAATTCGAAGTGCTCATGGCCGACGCCCAAGGCCACAAACTGGCCGCCGACAACCTCAAGGTGCGATTGATTCGCGAGCGTCGCGATTACTACTGGAACTACTCCGACAGCGATGGCTGGAGCTACCACTACAACGAGAAATTCCTCAACCTGTCCGAAGAGACCCTCAGCGTGAAGAAGGACTCCACGGCCAAGGTCAGCTTCCCGGTGGAGTGGGGCCCGTACCGCGTGGAAGTCGAAGACCCAACCACCGGCCTCGTTAGCAGCGTGCGTTTCTGGGCCGGCTACCGCTGGCAGGACAACGCCGAAGGCGGCGCCGTGCGACCCGATCAGGTCAAGCTGGCGCTGGACAAACCGGCCTACGCCGATGGCGACACGGCCAAGGTCACCGTCACGCCGCCCTCGGCGGGCAAGGGCTATCTGTTGGTGGAGTCCAGCGAAGGTCCGCTGTGGTGGCAGGAAATCGATGTGCCGGCCGAGGGCAAGACCTTCGATGTGCCGGTGGACAAGAAATGGGCGCGCCACGACCTGTACGTCAGCGCGCTGGTGATTCGTCCGGGCGAGCGCAAGGCCAACGTCACGCCCAAACGCGCCGTCGGCGTGTTGCATCTGCCGCTGGATCGCTCGCAACGCAAACTGGCGCTGACCGTCACGGCGCCTGAGAAGATGCGTCCCAAGCAGCCGCTCAAACTCAAGGTCAACGCAAAAAACGCCGACGGTTCGATCCCGAAGAACGTGCATGTGCTGGTCGCGGCGGTGGATGTCGGAATTCTCAACATCACCGAATACGCCACGCCGGATCCGTTTACCGGCCTGTTCGGGCGCAAGCAATACGGCGCCGATCAACTGGACATTTACGGCCAGTTGATCGAAGCCGGGCGCAATCGTCTGGCGAGCCTGGCATTCGGCGGTGATGCGGCGCTGGCCAAGGGCGGCAAGCGTCCTGAAACCAGCGTCACCATCGTTGCATTGCAGAGCGCGCCGGTGACGCTGAACGATCAGGGCGATGCCGAGGTTAGTGTTGATATTCCCGACTTCAACGGCCAATTGCGGATCATGGCCCAAGCCTGGACCGACGAGCGCTATGGCATGGCCGAAGCTAAAACCGTGGTCGCCGCGCCGCTGATCGCCGAGCTGTCGGCACCGCGTTTCCTTGCCGGTGGCGACCAGACCAAAGTGGCGCTGGACCTGTCAAACCTGTCGGGCAAAGCGCAGAAGCTCAATGTGCAGGTCACCGCCCTTGGGCAACTGAGTCTGGCCGAAGGCGACGGCACAAAGGCGGTCAGCCTCAATCAGGGCCAGCGCACCACGTTGCAGATTCCGGTGAAGGCTCAGGGTGGTTTTGGTCAGGGCGTGATCCAGGTGACGGTCAACGGCCTGGATCTGCCGGGCGAGAACCTGCCTGCGTTCAGTCGTGAGTGGACCATCGGTGTGCGTCCGGCCTACCCGGCGATGCTGAGGCAGTACCGTGCGGTGCTCAAGGATCAGGCGTGGAGCCTGCCGGAAGGTGCGCTGGAGGCGTTCGAGCCTGCCGGGCGTGAGGCGCTGCTGTCAGTGTCGAGCCATCCGCCGTTGAACCTTGGCGAACAGATTCGGGCGCTGAAGGCTTATCCCTACGGATGCCTGGAACAGACCACCAGCGGTCTGTACCCGTCGCTGTATGCCGACGCCGCGGTCCTCAAGCGGCTGGGGCTGGAGGGTGAGTCCGATGCCGAGCGTAAGCGCAAAATCGAAATCGGCATCGAGCGCCTGTTGGGCATGCAGCGCTACAACGGCAGTTTCGGTCTGTGGGGCGCTGATGGCGAGGAAGAATACTGGCTGACCGCCTACGTCACCGACTTCCTGCTGCGCGCCCGTGATCAGGGTTTTGCGGTGCCGCCGGATGCCTTGAAGAAAGCCAGCGAGCGTTTGTTGCGTTACCTGCAGGAGCGCAATCAGATCGAGGTTAACTACAGCGAAAACGCCGAGCACACCCGCTTCGCCGTACAGGCTTATGCGGGTCTGGTGCTGTCGCGCAGCCAGCAGGCGCCGCTGGGTGCGCTGCGCAGCCTGTTCGAACGTCGTGCCGATGCACGCTCCGGGCTGCCGTTGGTGCAGTTGTCCATCGCCTTGGAAAAAATGGGCGACAAACCCCGTGCCGATCAAGCGTTGCTGGCGGGGCTGGCGGCGGGTCGCAAGGCCAACGACTGGCTGGCCGACTACGGCAGCCCGTTGCGCGATCAGGCGCTGATTCTGTCGCTGCTGGAGGAAAACAAACTGGCGACTGACAAGGTCGAGGAGCGTCTGTTTGCGCTGTCGGATCAGGTTGCGGCCAGCCGCTATTTGTCGACCCAGGAGCGTAACTCGCTGTTCCTCGCCGGGCGCGATTTGCTCGGCAAGCCGGAAGGCAAGTGGGCGGCGACCTTGAACAGCGGCAGCAACAATCGCGAGCTGAGCAACGATCAACCGGGCGTGAAACTCGACAGCTCCGTGCTGGCTGCGCCGCTGACCGTACAGAACACCGGCGGCGACACGTTGTATCAGCAGATGACGATTTCCGGTTATCCCTCGCAGCCTCCCGTGGCCGGTGGCGAGAACCTGGCGATTCGTCGCGAGTACCTGGGTATGGATGGCCAGGCGCTGAACCTGAACGCGTTGAAAAGTGGCGAACTGGTGCTGGTGCATCTGGAGCTCAAAGCCAAGGAGCGGGTGCCGGATGCGCTGGTGGTGGATTTGCTGCCAGCCGGGCTTGAGATCGAAAACCAGAATCTGGCGCAAAGCGCGGCCAGTCTGGAAGATGCCAGTGGCTCGGTGAAGCAGTGGCGTGAGTCGATGGAAAACGCCGGTATCAAGCATCAGGAGTTCCGCGCTGATCGTTATGTCGCGGCGGTGGATCTGCAGGGTTTCAACACCGTGCATCTGCTTTATCTGGCGCGGGCTGTGACACCGGGCACCTACCGCGTGCCGCCGCCGCAGATCGAATCGATGTACCGGCCGAACTGGCAGGCTTTGGGCGATGCGCCGGCGCAGTTGGTAGTGAAAGGGAAGAAGTAAGGGGCAGCCTATGGGGTGCGGCGGATCACGATGTTCGCCGCGTTTGCTGTGTGACGACGCACAGCGTCGTGGGATGCCTTCCCACGCGGAGCGTGGGCGTGGGAACGATCATACCGGTGGGGAGTTAGCTGCTCGTTCCCGCGCGTTGCGTGGTAACGCGGGGATGGAAGCTGCGCGTCTGCTGTTGTTACGACGCACAGCGTCGTGGGATGCATTCCCACGCGGAGCGTGGGTACGATCATGCCGGTGGGGAGTTAGCTGCTCGTTCCCGCGCGTTGCGTGGTAACGCGGGATGGAAGCTGCGCGTCTGCTGTTGTGACGACGCACAGCGTCGTGGGATGCATTCCCACGCGGAGCGTGGGAACGATCATGCCGGTGAGGAGTTAGCTGCTCGTTCCCACGCTCTGCGTGGTAACGCGGGGACGATCACGCCGGTGAGGACCTTAATGAATAATCCAGCTCAGTAACCACAATCCCAGAAACAGCCAGATAATCCCCATGATGATCGAGGCGCGCATGAAGGCGCGGATCGCCGAGTACAGCAGCATCAGCCCGATGATCAGGGCGACGATGCTGATCAGTGAGGTGTCCATGCCCAACGTGCGTGATAACCCGTCGACGAAATTGCCACCGGCATGAGTAAACATGTTGAACAACCAGCTTAACCCGTCGACGACGAAGCGAATCACGGCCCCGATTACCTGGCCGAGCCATTCGAAAACGCTTTCTACCTGCATGTCTGCTTCCTGATGAAGGGGATGAGCCGAAAAAGGCACTGTTCGCTTTGGCTACCGATGGGCGGGCCGAGTTCCCTGCAGGATAAAGGCTCTTTGGCATGAAGCGTGGATTTCTTGCGACTCGCTGCAGAGCCTGGTGGGATCGCGCTTGCTCGCGAGTCGGTGGCTCGGCGGCATCAGAGACGCCTGACGGTACGCCTTCGCGAGCAAGCTCGCTCCCACAGGTTCCCGACACGTCCCCCAGTCAGCGACAGACAGCAGGCCGTGTACTTCGATGGCTGGCGGGGGGGCTGCTGGTGTTCTGCCTGCTGCTCTGGCTCGCCGATCGCCTCTGGCCGTTACCGTTGCCCAGAGATGATCTGGCTCGCGTGGTACTGGCCGAAGATGGCACGCCCCTCTGGCGCTTTGCCGATGCCAACGGCGTGTGGCGTTATCCGGTGAGTGTGGATCAGGTGTCGCCGTATTATCTCGATGCGCTGCTGACCTACGAAGATCGCTGGTTCTATCGGCATCCCGGCGTAAACCCCATGGCGCTGCTGCGCGCCACCTGGCAGAACTTCAGCGGCGGGCATGTGGTGTCCGGGGGCAGTACCTTGTCGATGCAGGTTGCGCGTTTGCTCGATCCTCATTCGCGCACCTTGCCCGGCAAGCTGCGTCAGCTGTGGCGTACCGCCCAATTGGAGTGGCACCTGTCCAAGCAGGAGATCCTCGGCCTGTACCTCAATCGCGCACCCTTCGGTGGCACGTTGCAAGGCGTCGCGGCGGCCAGTTGGGCGTATCTGGGCAAATCCCCACAGCAACTGACCCGCGCCGATGCCGCGCTGCTTGCGGTGTTGCCCCAGGCACCAAGCCGGCTGCGCCCTGATCGCCATCCACAACGCGCTCAAATGGCTCGCGACAAGGTACTGCGCCGTCTGGCCGAATTCGGCGAGTGGCCGCAGCAGGCGGTGGACGAGGCGCTGGAGGAGCCTTTACTGCTTGCCCCGCGACAGGAGCCTAGCCTGGCGCCACTGTTGGCCCGGCGCCTGAACCGACCGGGCAGCCCACCGCTGATCCGCACCACGCTCGATGCCGGATTGCAGCGCCGTCTCGAAGACCTCTTGCTGGGCTGGCGCGCGCGCTTACCCGAGCGCACCTCGGCGGCGATTCTGGTGGTGGAGGCCGAGAACATGGCGGTTCGTGCCTACGTAGGGTCGGTGGACATCGGCGATACCAAGCGCTTTGGCCATGTCGACATGGTCAGTGCGCTGCGCTCACCGGGCTCGACCCTCAAGCCGTTTCTCTATGGCAAGGCGATGGACGCCGGGTTGATACATTCCGAATCGCTGATGCAGGATGTGCCAAGGCGTTATGGCGACTATCGGCCGGGCAACTTTTCCTCCGGCTTCAACGGTGCGGTCGCGGCCAGTTCGGCGCTGTCGATGTCGCTCAACCTGCCTGCTGTGCAGCTGCTGGAAGCCTACGGGCCAAAACGCTTCGCCGCCGAGTTGCGCAACGGCGGGGTGCCGCTGACGCTGCCGCCGCTGGCCGAGCCGAATCTGGCGCTGATTCTGGGAGGCGCGGGGAGTCGTCTGGAGGACCTGGTCGGTGGCTATAGCGCGTTTGCACGGGGCGGGCGCAGCGCCGATATTCGCCTGCAACCGCAGGACCGGTTGCGTGACCGGCCAATGATGTCGCCGGGGGCCGCCTGGATCATCCGGCGCATTCTTAGCGGCCAGTCGCGACCCGATCTGGACCCTCACGCGGAGCTGGTGCAACGGCCGGCATTGGCTTGGAAAACCGGCACCAGTTATGGATTTCGCGACGCCTGGTCGATTGGCGTCGGGCCGCGCTTCTTGATTGGCGTGTGGATAGGCCGGCCCGATGGCACGCCAGTGCCCGGACAGTTCGGCCTGGCCTCGGCAGCGCCGCTGATGCTGCAGGTGCACGACCTGCTGGTGAACCGCGATGCGCAGCGCAACATCCTGCCGCCGGTGTCCCCTGTTCCCCTGAATGTGGGGGTCGCGGCCATCTGTTGGCCGCTGGGCCAACCGCTGAGCAAGAGCGATCCCAATTGTCGGCGTCAGCGCTTTGCCTGGACGCTCGACGGCACCACGCCGCCGACCTTGCAGGCCACCGATCAGCCGTTGGGGTTGGGGCTGCTGGAGAAGGTCTGGATCAATGACAAAGGCCTGCGCGTCGGTGCCGGTTGTCCACAGTCGCAGCCCCGCGATATTGCGCTGTGGCCCGCTTCACTGGAGCCTTGGCTGCCCAAGGCCGAACGGCGCGACATGCGCCTGCCTGCCATCGATCCTGCCTGCCCGCCCCAGAGCCTGGGTCTGGCGACACCGATATCGATCGTGGGCGTGCGGGAAGGGGACCAACTGCGCTTGCCGACGGGCAGCCAGCAGCAGCTGCGTCTCAACTTTTCAGCGCTGGGGGGCTTGGGGCGGCGCTGGTGGTTCATCGATGGCGCGCCGGTCGGCGATACGGCTAATCAGGACAGTTACAGCCACAGTTTCAGCCGGCTGGGTCGCTATCAATTGAGTGTGCTGGACGAGAGTGGACAAACCGCGCGGGTGGAGTTCAGCGTGGTGGATTGAGCACGATTAAGTGCTGCGACACCAGCCCGCTGCTGCCCGAATGGCGTAGGCGCTCGGCTTGCCGGCGATGGTTCAGGGACCGGCAGTAAAACTGCACACAAGGTGCGCCTGGCACGCCGCGGTCGCAGGGCTTGGCTCCCGACGGCTTCAGGGCCCGCAGTGAGAATCCAAGACAAACAACCCGTCAATTACGACTATATAACTTTCTGACATCCCTCCGGTTTCGCCATTTCGACCCGTTCAAAACCCATTGATTTACATGAAGATCCGTCTGATTCGAGGTGTGTCGTTGCTCATTTATATAAGTGGTTAATACCAACTTACGAATTGCCTAACCCCTTTCCCAAGACTGTTATGTCGCCATGGACAACTGCTTTTCGGCCCAGCCGATAAGTCGATAAAACAATAGTTTTGGAAGGATTCTCCCCATGAAAACCCAGATGTTTGTCGCAACATCGGCACTGGCACTGGTTTTGGCGGTTAGCCTTGGCGGGTGCAGCAGCGGCGGTGGCGGTTCGAAAAGTCATGTCAATGGCTCGTCATCAACAGCGGGCACGTCGGCAGGATCTGCCAGCGGCGGATCCTCCGATGGCAGCGGCACCGGCGCAACCGGCAGTGCTGGCGGAACAGGAGGCACAGGCGATAGCGGGAACGGCGGGACCGGTGGGTCTGGAACGGGTGGCACAGGCGGTACGGACGGCGGCGTAGTCGATGGCGGAACCGGCGGCACCGGCACTGGAGGAACAGGTGGCACCGACGGCGGTGCGACTGATGGCTCCGGCGGAACCGGCGGTGGAGGAACGCCCGTGATCCGTACACGAAGCACGACGGCGCGGACTAGCGCCAACCTGGGCAATGTGTTCGGTCAGGTAGGCGACGCTGTGGTCGGTGTCGGCGATGCCGTGTCCTCGGTGCCAGTTGCCGGCAATACCGACCTGACCTCCGGTGCAGGGGGCCTGGTCTCGTCCGTCGGCGTGGCGACCAACAGCGTTAGCGACGGCCTGGTCAACGGCCTCGGCACATTGGGCGATGACAGCAACTCACTCGGTGTCACGCTTGCCAGCGTCGGCGATGCAACGGGTGACCTGGGCACCGGCGTGTCCGCGGCGGGGAGGGGTGTATCGAAATTCGCCCGCTCGTCGACCATCGAGCAAGTGCCGCTGGTTGGCACTGTAGTCAGTGGCACCGGTAATCTGGTCGATGGCGTCGGGCAGAAAGTCACCATGCTCGGTGACACCCTCAGCACCGGTACCACCTCCGGCCCGACGGGCTCGGCGACCCAGGCCCTCGGCGACAAGCTGGTGCCGGTGGTGGCGATGCTCGAGTCGACCACCAATGGCGTCGGTAGCGCCACGGGGCTGGGCCAGCCGGTGAACGGCCTGCTGCAGAACGTCAAAGGGTCGCTTAACAGCCTGGGTTCCGGCGTGCAAGACAGCGCACAAAACAATCCGGTGGCAGCAGGTCTGGGTGGCAGTCTCGCTGGGGTGGGTAATGTAGCGGGCACCGCTGGCGGTTATGTGAATGTCAACGTCGGGGCCGGCGCGGGAGGCACGCTGCCAGGCCTTCCAGGCGTGCCGGGTTTCAACGGCGGGTTGCTGGAAAACGTAGGCGGCGTGGTGGCGGCCGCCGGTTCAGGGTTGAACGCAGGTTCTGGCGGCGGCGTGCTTGGCGCGGCGGGGCTCAACGGTGTGGGCGTCGGCAACACCGTCGCCTCGCTCGGCCCGATCCTGGGGGGCAATGGTGTCGCCAACACGGCAATCGGCGCACCGATCGGCGCACTGACGAACAACGTCGGCGCAGCGCTCGCTCCGGTGGTGAGCAACGTCGCTGGCATCACACAGAACATCGGCGGCGCCACGGGCCTCGGAGCCCCGATCAATGGCCTGCTCGCGCAGACCGGCGGGGCAGTCGGCAATCTGGGCAATCAGATCGCGGCCGGCAATGGCGGTCAGGTAACGGCTGCACTGGGGGGGACGGTTTCGTCGGTGGGCAACACGTTGACCCAGGTTGGCGGGCTGGTGAACCCTAACGGCGGCACAGCGAATGGTGGCGTCGGAGGTATTCTCAACGGGGTGACAAGCGTCCTCGGTGGTGGGTTGGCCAACCGTAAGTAAGACGTGCCGGGAAGTGTAAGAACTGTCGCGAGTCTGTTTTCCGTGACGAAGTGTTCTTTCTCCAGCTTACTGCGGTAGCGGCTTTTCCTATTACGCCTACGCTTGTTTTAGACAGGGGAGTCAAATGGCCCCCTGTCTTTTTTTTGCCCGTGCGTTGTCGCTGCTATTGGCCAATGGAGGGTCCTATGCGTGCCTTAATCCCTGTCGTTATGGCCGGTTTTTGCGTCTCGCCTTTGTTCGCGAACGCTGAACCGTTGCCCGGTTTTCTCAACAGCAATGACCGAGAGCGAACACTTCGGGCACCCAACCTGCCCGCCGATGCCTACCGTCCGACAACGCCCGCGTTTCAAGTGCCGACGCCCCCTGCCCAGACCACACTGCTGATGATGAGCACCCGGGTGGGGGTGCGCAAAATCCGTATCGAAGGCGGCACCGTTTATTCGCTTGAGGAACTGGGCGCCGCCTTCCAGCCCCTCATCGGCCGTGATGCCACGCTGGCCGAATTGATCGAGGCCACGCGCGGCATTACCAAGCGGTATCAGGACGACGGCTATCTGCTGTCCTATGCTTTTTTGCCTCCCCAGGGTTTCGATCAGGGACTGGTGCGGGTGGTGTTGGTGGAAGGCTATGTACGCGATTACCGATTGGAAGGCGATGTCGGCAATGTGTCGGCCTACCTGCAAAAGCTTGCAAATAAGCTCAAGCAGGAGCGCCCGTTGACCCGCAAGACATTCGAGCGCTACACCTCGTTGATGAGCCGAGTGCCCGGAGTGACCTTGCAGGCGCAGGTCCCGCCACCGGGTACCACCGACGGCGCCACCACGCTGATCGCCCAAGCGTCGCGCAAACCGGTCACCAGTAACCTCAGTACAACCGATGACAACCGCGACGGCGTTCAGGCGCTGTTAGGTGTCAGCAGCAATGCGCAGACATCGATGGCCGAGCAACTGACCTTTAGCGGCCTGTTTCCGCCGGGCGATGACAAGGAGCATTACTACCGCCTGGATTACAGCCAGTTTCTCAACACCGAGGGCACGCAGCTGAACCTCTCGGCATCCCGTTATCGCAGTGAACCGGGGACCAACATTGCGCTGGATAACGGCCTGGAGCTCAAACGGCGGCGCGACAACGACCGTTATTCCATCGGCTTCACTCATCCGCTGATCGCTGCGCAGAACGAATGGCTGAGCGCCGGTGCGCGCTTGTACGCCGTAAACGACAAGACCCGCTATGACGTGATCGGCTTTCCACTGAGCATCCAGAGCCGCACCGATATACGCGCGCTCGCTTTTGAGGGCGACTGGCGCAAGTCGACGGACCGGCAATTGCGGATTCTCAGCGGCGGCCTGTACCGCGGCATCGACGGTATGGGCGCGAAGACCGACGACACCACCTACGATCTGGATTTCTTCCGGGCGCGGTTATCCGGGGTGCAAAGCGACAAGTTTTTCGAGCACTGGCAGGGGGTGTTTTCGGCGGCGTTGTACTGGAGCAACGACACCTTGCCAGACAGCGAACGAGCACAGTTCGGCGGGCAGAATTTCGGCCGTGGCTATCCGACCGATCAGGCGTCGGGTGACAAGGGTTGGGGCGTGGCATACGAGGTCAACTACAGCTTCATGCACGACGGCAACTGGGTGAAAGTGCTGCAGCCATACGTCGTGTTTGACGCGGCGCGTACCTGGTTCAACGAGCTTGCGGTCAGGGATTCGAAATTGTCCTCCTCGGCGCTGGGATTGCGCTTGGGTGATGCGCGTTATTACAACATTGCTCTGGAGGCTGCAAAGCCCATGTCCGACGTGGGCCTGGACAGCTTCAACCGCAATCCGCGTTTTACCTTGAGTTTCAGCTATCAGCTATAGCGTAAGTACGCAAACGCCTGTCGCGTACGGCTAGGCCGTGGCAGCTGTTTTGCTGGCATTAACACGGGTGGGCAGGATTGCTTTGGAGGCAGGTGAGGGTAGTTGAGCGTTATGGGCTTGGACCGCACGTGGGGTGAGCTTGCCTATGGGCTTATGGCCCGACCTGATAAACCTTCGGTTGCGCGAACAGCTTATTGAGCGTTTCCACCAGGCGCACGTGATAGATAGGTTTACGAAACAGATCCAGCACCTGAAGGCGCAACAGGTCGCTGACGTCTTCCATGTCCGCATGGCCCGAGGTAACGATCACGGGAAGGTGCTGGCGCGAGGGATGCTCGCGCAGACGCTTGATCAACGAGATGCCGCTCTGCTCCGGCATCCGCAAGTCGGTAATGACCAATGCAATGTCCGGGTGCAAGGCCAGTTGCTTGAGCGCCTCTTTGACCGATGACGCAGTGAAGCAGCAAAAGCCTTCGCCTTCCAGCAACTCTGCCAGCTCTTCATTGGCGTCCTCTTCGTCGTCAACGAGTAATAACTGTTGGCGTGTTGAGTGGACACGCATGTTGATTCACCTACCGAAATTGACGTTCACGGACCATCACGATGGATCAGCAGAGTTTGTCGTCAGGTCATTCACAACGCCGAGGACAGCGATGTAAACATCGCGGTGATTTTATTTCCGATCGGCGTTATGAACGCCGCGATGACAACGGCCACCATGGCGACCACGATTGCATACTCGATCCCGGACGCCGCTTCCTCATCCTTAACGAACTTACGCAGCAATGCAGAAAAATACATAAGGGACATCTGACTTCTCCTCGGCGCACAAGGCGCATATCTACACGCATACAGCGTCATAACAATCCTTCGTGGTTACAGCATTGCCGCCAAACGCATACACCACAATCACAAGAAAGCATTAATCACAAAGTAATAAAAGCGAATGGCAACCTCTCGGTAGTTAAGTCCCCTCGAATGAATACCGCAGTAGGAAATTTCCTACTGCTAATGGCTTTTTGAATGACTTCGGCTACCTTCATAAAGCGATAGGGATCAATGTTCACAGCCAACTGATTAAGCGATCTGTGCTGTTACTTTTAAGTTGGAGTTGGGCATGGGGGGCCGTTATGAGCAGTCGCGTTACAAAGGGGCTGGCTGTACTCTTTTTACTGGGTGCGTTGTTTGCCGGGTATTGGGGACTGGTGTTGAGCCGTCAGCCCGTCCCCGTTGCGCAGGCTCCGGTTGCCCAGAGTGTCGCGCCTGTCCCGGCTCCGGTGATCGAGGAAAAGCCCGCGCAAGATCTCACTCGCCAGCCCGTACTGGTGCTGGCCAATGACATTCCCGCCTATCAAGCCATCAAGGCCGAGGACCTGATCGTCGAGCGGCTCAAGGTAGCCCCTGCCGGCAGCTTCAGCAAACCTGAAGAGGCGGTAGGCCGTATGCCGTGGCGACCCCTTTCAGCCGGCACGTGGCTGACCGAAAGCAGCTTCGAGGCGGGGGGCGCGCTGGCGCGCATGATCCGTCCCGGCGAACGAGCCCTGGCACTGGGCATCGACGAGATCATCGGCGCCGGCG
Organism: Pseudomonas sp. UBA5706; assembly: GCF_002419965.1. Classification (GTDB taxonomy): domain Bacteria; phylum Pseudomonadota; class Gammaproteobacteria; order Pseudomonadales; family Pseudomonadaceae; genus Aquipseudomonas. Next base: position 26,263 of record NZ_DIHC01000032.1, on the reverse strand, counting down.
GCCAGTTGAGCCCCGGCGATTACGTCGATGTCCTGCTCTATATTCCGCCCGAGCAACCCAGCACCGACCGCAGTGCGCAGACCGTCGCTGCCGCACTGCGCGTGCTCAGCGTCGGTGCACTCACAGGCCCCGTAAATGAGGGCCAGGACGATCAGGGCGTGAGTCGCGACGACCGCGCGCAGCAACAAAAACTCAAGGCCAACGCCCGTAGCGTGGTGGTCGCTGTCCCGGAAAAACTGCTCAGCCGGTTAACGCTGGCCTCGCAGGCCGGCCTTCTGCGGCTGGCCGTGCGCAGTGCCGACGAGAGGAACCTTGAGCGGTACTGGGCGGGTGACAGTGACATTGCCCTGCAGGCGGACACCGCCAATCGCAACATCATTCACTTCGATCAACTGAACATGCAGGCGAACGCTACCTCACGTGCCAGCGGTGCGGCGCCTCGCGGGCCTAAACCGGTGGAAGTCATCCGTGGCAACCAAATGACCCAGCAAACACCCTGATTCGAGCAAGGATTGCATTTGATGAGCAGCTGTTTCAAACCGGTAGCGAATCGCATCGTATTGGCCTTGGTGTCTGCGGGGCTGTGCCAGGGCCTGGCAATGGCAGCGCCTGCGGGATGCTCGACGTTGTCGGCCATGCCTGCGGCGATGGAAATCGTTCAAGGGGTGCAACAGGACGTTCGTTCGCCCGTTGCCATTACGCGCCTGGCGGTGGGCGATCCGAAGATTGCCGATGTGCACGTCAACGGTGACGATAACGGCGGCTTCCTGCTGACCGGCGTTGGGCCTGGCACCACCAGCTTGATGATCTGGACCGCCTGCTCCACCTCGCCCCGCCAAAGCATGGTGTTCGTGCGCGGCACCGCCAAAGCCGCATTGACCGACGCGCAGCTGCCGCCCTCCGAAGACCCGCTGCTGCCCAGTCAGGTGCAGACCGACATCCGTTTCGTCGAGGTCAGCCGAACCAAGCTCAAGGAAGCCAGCACCTCGATCTTTGGCAGGGGGTCGAACAACTTCCTGTTCGGCGCGCCCGGTACTGTGCCGGGCGTGAGCGTGACGCCGGGATCCGTAGGCAAAACGCAGCCGGGTATTGCGTTGAACAACAACACCTTCAACATCGTCTGGGGCGGCGGCAGCAGCAAAGTGCTCGGCATGCTCAATGCCATGGAAAGCAGCGGGTTCGCCTACACCCTGGCCCGGCCTAGCCTGGTCGCCCTCAGCGGGCAGAGCGCAAGCTTTCTGGCCGGCGGCGAGTTTCCAGTGCCGGTGCCCAATGGTGAAAGCAACGGCATTTCCATCGAGTACAAGGAATACGGTGTGCGTCTGACCCTGACGCCGACGGTGGTGGGGCGTCATCGCATTGTGCTGAAAGTCGCCCCTGAGGTCAGCGAACTGGACTTTAGCGCCGGCGTGACCATCGCCGGGACGACGGTTCCTGCGCTGAACGTGCGCAGGACCGACACCAGCGTGTCGCTGGCCGATGGCGAAAGCTTCGTCATCAGCGGTTTGATCAACACCAGCAATATCGCGGCGGTGGACAAGTTCCCGGGCCTTGGCGACATCCCGATCCTGGGGGCGCTGTTTCGCAGCTCGCAAATCAACCGCGACGAGCGTGAATTGCTGATGATCGTCACCCCGCATCTGGTTCAGCCGATGGCGGTCAACGCCCCGCTGCCATCGTTGCCGGGAGAAGGACTGCGCAACTACGACCCGAGCTTTCTCAACCTGTACTTTCTGGAAAACGGCCGTTTCGATCGCCGTAGCGGGTTATCCCAATGAGCCAGGGACCCAGCCTGAGCCAGACCTTCCTGGCCATCACCCGCAATAACACCGATCTGGAATGGCTGCAGGCCGCGCTGTTGCCGCTTGGGCAGGTGGTCAGTGCCGGGACCGGCAGCCTCGACGAACTGCTCGCGCTGGTCGACGTGACCTTTGCCAGCGTGGTGTTCGTGGGGCTTGATCGGGAGCACCTGGTGAACCAGAGCGCGCTGATCGAAGGTGCGCTGGAAGCCAAGCCGATGCTAGCCATCGTGGCCCTTGGCGATGGCATGGATAACCAGTTGGTACTCAATGCCATGCGCGCCGGTGCGCGGGATTTCGTGGCCTATGGCTCGCGGTCCAGTGAGGTCGCAGGGTTGGTTCGGCGCCTGAGTAAACGCCTGCCTGCAGCTGCTCCCAATCCGAACATGGGCAGCCTGACCGTCATCTATGGCGCGCAATGCGATGGCGACGGCGCGTTGGTGTCGGCACATCTGGCGCTGGTGGCGCAGCAGAAAGGGCAGCGCACCTTGTTGCTGGATCTGGGCATGCCCCGGGGCGACAGTCTGGCGATGCTAAGCCTTGAATCCTCGTTCAACTTCGGCGACGCACTGCGCCACCTGCGTCGCCTGGACTCAACGTTGATCGACAGTGCCTTCACGGTTCATCCCTCTCAGTTGCGCATTCTGGCCTACGGCGACGATGACATGTCACTGGAGCACACCAGCGCGGCGGAGCTGTACATGTTGCTCAGCGCCCTGCGTCAGCATTTCCAGCACGTGGTCGTCAATCTGGTCGGGCAACCGGACAGTCAGTCGTTACGGACCTTCGTTGCCCATTGCGATCAGTTGCTGTGGTACGTCGACCAGAACGTCATCGAGTGCCGCCGCAACCTGGCGATTCTCACGCTTTGGCGCGAGAAGGGTCTGAAGCTGCAACAAGGAGGTTTATTGGTGGACAAATACATGCGCCACGTCACCCCCAATTCACAGGCGCTGGAGAAGACCTTTGGCCTGCCCGCGATGGCGGTGCTGCCGCTGAGCCCGGAACTGCGCCTGAACGCAAAAAATCAGGGGCTGGCATTGTTCGAAATCTCACCGCGCGAGTCCCTGAGCACCGGTCTGCGCACCCTTGGCGAACGGCTGGCCAGTCACGCACCGGCCTCGGAAAAAAAGCGCGAAGGTTGGCTGGGACGTCTATTGGGGGAGCGTAAATGAAAGGTGAAAAACTCTTTGGCGTTTCAGCCCGCCCGCAGGAAGGAGGCGACGGCCAGGGCCTGAAGCTGGTCCTGCATCGCTACATCATCGATGCCATCGAAGAGAGCGGGCGCAACCTGCTGGAGGGCACGCGCACGGCACTGGCCCAGTTCGTCGCCGACAAGGTCGCCGAGTACGTGGCGCGCTTGCGCCTGGCGGTTTCGCGCTACGAAATGGAGCGTCTGGCCGAGGAACTGGTGGATGAGCTCACCGGCTTCGGCCCACTCGAAGTGCTGCTGCGCGACAAGTCGGTTACCGAGATTCTGGTCAACGGCCCGAACAAAGTGTTCATCGAGCGCGACGGCGTGTTGCATCACTCGGACTTGCGCTTTATCGATTCGCACCACGTCGAGCGAGTGATTCAGCGCATTCTTGCGCCGCTGGGCAGGCGTCTGGATGAGTCTTCGCCGATGGTCGATGCGCGCCTGCCCGATGGCAGCCGGGTCAACGCCATCATCCCGCCGATTGCGCTGGATGGCCCCTGTGTATCGATTCGGAAATTCCGCAAGGACATGCTCAAGAGCGCCGACCTGGTCGCCATGCAGACCATCGACCAACCGATTTACGAGTTTCTGGAAAGCGCCGTGAGCAAGCGCTGCAACATCCTCATCAGCGGCGGTACGGGCACGGGCAAGACCACCATGCTCAATGTCCTGAGCCAGATGATTCAAACCCAGCAACGCCTGGTGACCATCGAAGACGTCGCCGAATTGCAGCTTGGGCACCCTCACGTGGTACGCCTGGAAACGCGGCCACCCAATGCCGAAGGCCACGGTGAGGTGCGTTCCAGCGACCTGATCCGCAACGCGCTGCGGATGCGTCCGGACCGAATCATCCTCGGCGAGATTCGCGGCGTGGAAGTGCTCGACGTGCTGACGGCCATGAACACCGGTCACGACGGCTCGATGAGTACCGTGCACGCCAACAACGCCCAGGATGCCCTGTTGCGATTGGAAACCCTGGTGGGCCTGACGGGCCGGCAGATCGCCGAGAAAACCCTGCGGCAGATGATCTGCGCAGCGCTTGACGTGATCATCCAGCTGACGCGCATGCCCGATGGCCGGCGTTGCGTCAGCGAGGTCGTGGAAGTGGTAGGCGTGCGCGATGACGTCTACGTCACCAACACCCTATTCCGGCTCGACCGGCGCTCGGGCTTCGGCTTCCTGCGAGAGGCCATCAACCCTGCCGGCGACAAGCTGCGGCACATGGACTACTAAATGAGCCACGGAGGTTCATGGTGAAAGGGGCAATCATCCTCGGGCTGGTGTTCATGTTGCTGATGGGCCTGTCGTTTTATCTGTTCTATCGCGGCCTGAACCAGGGGGCCAACGAGCGAATCATGTCGCGTCTGTCGTTGGGCCGACCTGAGTCTGCGGCGTCGAGCCCGGGCCTTGCGCGCATTGAACGCGCTTTTTTGCGTGCCGGCCTGGGTCGCCCTACCGAGCGCCTGCCATTGGCCTTGACCATCTGGTTGGTAACGATGCTGGTGGGCTATGTGCTCGACGAAGGGTTCGGGCTGGCGCTGGGCGTGCTGTTGCCTGTGATCCTGCTGCGCCTGTATGTCAGCTTTCGTTATCAGCGCCGCGTGCGCCGCATGATCGAGCAACTGCCGCCATTGCTCGATCATGCCGTGCGCAGCCTGAAATCCGGTCGCACCTTGGGGGATGCGGTATTGCACGGGATCGACTCTGCGGGGTATCCGCTGAACGAGGCAATGTCGCGGATCAAGCGCAACGTGCAATTGGGTGTGCCCCTGCCGGATGCGGTTCAGGACTTTGCCGAGCTGTACGAGCGTGATGAGTTTCAGCTGTTCGCCATGGGGTTACGGGTCAACCACCGCTATGGCGGCAACGCCAGTGAGTTGCTGGACAACCTGATCCGGCTGATCCGCGAGCGCGAACAGGCGACGCGGCAGCTCAAGGCGATGACCGGAGAAACCCGCATGACCTCCGTGGTGCTGGCGCTGCTGCCGGTGGGCATGGTGGCGTACTTTTTGATCGCAAACCCCAGCTACCTGCTGCACATGTGGAATGACGACAGCGGCAGGACGATGCTGATGGTTGCGTTTGCCATGCAGACCTTGGGATGCCTGGCACTGTGGCGGATGATGCGGAGCATTTGATATGGCCTTGCTGCTCAGTGGGTTGATGTTTGTGGCCGCCGGGTTTTTCCTGTTGCTAACGGTCGCTCGCCAACGACGCAACGAGCGCGTAGTGATGTCGCGCCTGCAAGGCGTGATGGTGCGCGACAGTCGGGTCGGTACGCTGATGCGCCTGCTCGGCGACAGTCCTCTGGGGCAGCGCGCGGTTAGTCTGGACAGTGAAACCCAGGTCCTGCTCAACCGCATCGGCTGGCGCCGGGCCAGCCAGCGATCGCTATTCGCGGCGTGTCAGGTGGGGGTGCCCGTGGTGACGCTCTGCCTGGTCATGGCTATCCAGATGCTGTTTTTCTCGGACATCACGTACCCGGTCATGGCGCCCCTGTTTGCCCTTGGCCTGGGTTATCTGGCGCCCAAGCGAGTGCTTGCGCAGGCGGCGGCGCGCCGACAAAAGCAGGTCGTGGCGGAGATTTCCGTATTCATTCCGTTGTTGCGCATCCTGTTCGAGTCCGGCATGGCGGTTGAACAGGCGCTGCGTGTGCTCGGCAATGAAGGCCAACGGCTGTTGCCCGTGTTGTCGTCGGAGCTGCGACTGATGCTGGTGCGCGTTGATTCAGGCCTTGAGCTGGGCAACGAGCTGACCAAGATGGCCTCGGTGTTGGCGGTCGACGAGTTCAGTGACACCTGCGTGATTCTCAATCAACTGATTCAACAGGGCGGCGGGGCGATGAAGTCGCTGCTGGCGCTCAAGCAGTTGATCGATGACCGTCGTCTGACGCGCTTGCAGGAGTACATCTCCAAGCTGTCGGCAAAAATGTCGGTGGTGATGATGGTGTTTCTGTTTCCAGCGTTGTTGATCGTACTGGCCGGGCCGGGCTTTATCGCCATCGGCAAGGCATTGGGTTCGCATTAGGGAGGTCGAATGAAAGCAGTGATTGCGGCATTGGGCCTGGTGCTGCTCGGTGGTTGCGCCAGCGATGGCAGTGCGCCCTGGCTGGCACAGGCCACCGGGAGCAGCTGTGGCAAACCCACCTCCGATCAGGAACTGGCGCTGAACATGGCACAGGACATGGCGGACGAAGGACGCCTGCATGCAAGCCTGGCGCACCTGGAAGGGCTGCCGTCGAATTTGGCCGAGGTTCGGCTGCGCAAGGCGCGGGTGCTGCGTCTATTGGGCAGCGATGAAGCCGAACCGCTGTACAAAAGCCTTCTGGGCACCTGTCGCGCGGCCGAAGGCGAACACGGCCTGGGGCAACTTGCCGTGGCGCGAGGCGATAACGATGCGGCGCTGAGGCACCTGCAGGCGGCGGTAAAACTGTCGCCCACCGACGAGAAAATCCGCAACGATCTTGGGGTGGTTTACCTCAATCAGCGCAAACTTGAGCAGGCGCGCTTCCAGTTCCTCACCGCGATGGAACTCAAGCAACAGGACAACCTGGCGGCGCTGAATATGGTGACGTTGCTGATCTATCAGGACGACTGGACGCAGGCTGCCGAGTGGGTCTCACGGCTAGGGCTATCGCCTGAACAGGTAAACGACGCCCAGGCCCGTGCAGAAAAACTCAAAACCACACCCGGTGCCACGATCAGACCGGACAAGGTTGCCGTGGCCACCGATCCGACCGCCGCTGCCGGGAGACATCCATGAAAAACGTGCTGTTGAATGGCCTGTGGCTGCTGGCCCTGAGCGTGCCCGCCATGGCGATCGAACCGGACGCATCTTCTCAGAAGCAGACGGAGGCCTGGCTGCAGCTGCAAGCCAGCGGCAGGGCTGCCTCGAACCTTCCCCAGCCCCAGGCGCCCGCCGAGCGGGACCTGAGCCTGCAGCGCTGGCTCAACAGCTACCAGCACCCGATTCCTGAGTTTTATGAGCGCAAAAAGGAAGAAAGTTCGTCCGGGTCAGGGAGTGCCGGGAGAAATTGACAGAGGGCCGCGTGCCTGCGGTGGGATGCTCGGGAGCGCCACCGCCGGTCGCTACGCGGGGAGAGTGATGATCTGCAAGGTGTAATCACTGAGTGAGAGAACGCAGGTACGACAGCTGCGAGCGCGGTATTCACGCAGCGCTCACCTGACTGCCCCGCGGCCTTCTAATGCGCAGTCACCCGCCCCCTTGCGGCGTTGTTGTTGGGCGACAGAGCCAGCGCCAGCTGGGTCCGGTTGTGCAAGTGGGTCAGACGCAAAATTTGCGACACGTAGAGTTTGACGGTGTTTTCGGTGATCCCCAGTTCGCAGGCGATCTGATAGTTGGTCTGGCCCTTGCTCACCAGCCTGGCGACGTCCAGTTGCCGGGGGGAGAGTGGATCGAAGATGGCCGGGATTTCTGATTCGGCGTCGCCTTCGGACGCCACCGTTGCCTGAGCGATTTGTCGGGACTTATCCAGGTCCTGGTAGAGGTCGTCGATCGAGGCCGCCAGGAACTGTAGCTTGTCGTTGAGATGGCCAAGGTGTTGCACATTCTTGGCCCTTTCTCCAAGCGATTCCTCCTGGCGCTTGACTCCTTCGAGCAATTCATTCAGGTCCACCGGTTTTTGGTAGTAATCGGCGATCCCCGCCCGCAGCGCCTTGATCACGTCCTGTTTTTCAGCGCGGCCGGTCAGCATGATCGATTCGAAGAGACGTTGCTTGCCCGCCAGCACTTTCATGGCTTCCACCAGCTCAATCCCGTTCAAACCTGGCATATCCAGATCACACAGAACGATGGCGATGGTGGTGTCGTTGCGAAACCGCTCCAATGCTTCTCGACTGGAATAGCAAGGCACGCAACTGTACCCACTGCTGTCCAGAAACTCTTTGATTTCGTCAACGATCAATGGCTGATCGTCGACCACCAGAACCTTGACTGCCGATTGATTGTTCACGCGCGACTCCCTGCTGCGACTACGACCGAACCCGGCCCGGGACCTTGCCTATCCGTTATGGCAATCCACTGCAGGACAGTTCTCTGCCCGGGCGTGGGAACAAAACTAGACGCACTTTCCTACTATGTACATAGAGTGTGATGGCAATTCGACTAGCGGATCCAAAACGCAGTGATGAGGAAACCGACGAACAAAAAAGGCACGAAAGGCAGTTTGTTTGACGCTTGCGGTACGAGGTGAGAGTAGCGAGCCGTAACCCATTGACCGGCATGGGGCCAGACTTTTTGACGCGTCATCAGCCACACAATGTGGGCCACGCCAGCGCCGATGAACGTTCCCAGCACATGCAACTGATCACTGGCGAGCGCCAAGGCCGCCAGCAATTTCACATCCCCCGCACCGAGCCTGCCCAACGCATAACCGGGCAGTGTGAGCCCCAGGGTCAGCAACAACGCCCAGCCTGCCTGCGGCATCGGCGCACCCAGCCAACTGCTACCGTTGATCAGCAGATAAACCAGCGCCAACAGCCCGGCACCCAGGGTCAATACGTTTGAAACCCGCCTGCTGCGCGCGTCCTGGTCCGCGCAAACGGCAAACCACAGCAGTAGAAAAAATAAATTCATTGGGTAAAACACGTCCTGTTTTCTGTAAAGAATCTATGCTCCATGCACGGTAGCACTGTCAGGGTAGACGTCGGCATGCGCAGTATCCCCCGCAAGTTTTGTTCCGCCAGGCAACGCGGCGCAGCGGCCATCGAATTCGCGTTGGTGTTCGTGATCTTCTTCGCGATTTTTTACGGGCTGGTGACCTATAGCCTGCCGTTGCTGATGATGCAGTCCTTCAACAATGCGACCGCCGAGGCTGTTCGCCAAAGCGTCGCCATCAGCCCCGGCGCCGGCACCAGTGCCGCCGATTATGCCAATCTCGTCACCACCCAGGCGACGACGGCATTGACCAGCCAGCTGTCCTGGCTCCCGCCGGCAATTGCGTTCAATGCCGCTTCCGACGCGGCGATCACCTTCGATGGAAAGCTGCTCAGGGTTCGCATCGATTACCCCAAAAGCAAGCTGACCCATGTCGTGCCGGTTTTGAAGTTGCCCGGAATCGGCGACGTACCGAACCTGCCCACCTACCTTTCTGCAGAAGCGAGCCTGCAACTTGCCCCTTAAAAAGGAACTTCTCAATCGCTGGCTCGGACGTGCCGATGCACCTTCCGAACCCGAACCCGAGCCGCAGGTGGTCGATCCCGCTCCGGCCAGTGCCGACTGGCACATGCAGCTCAATCAGGACGGGCACGTGACCAGCATCAGCAAACCCCTGCGCAACGCGTTGGGGCTGGCCGCTGCATCGACCCCGCCGCAGCGCCTGCTGGGCTATCTGATGCCCAGCAGTGCGCTGGTGGTCGAAGGTACGCCTCAGGAATGGCAGGGGCACATGCTTGATCTGGATTTTCGGCGTCTCGATGGGCAGGTGTTGCACACCCGCGGCTGGGTCCAGGCGCAGGCGGACCACTGGCTTTTGCAATTGCTGGACATCGGCGATCTGATGGAAGAAGCCAATGTCGCACAGAGCCGTCAACAGTGCCTGCGTCTGGCCGAACAAGTGGCGGAAAAGGTCCGTGGCTGCCATATCGATCGTCTGCAAGCGATGGCGGCCGAGCAACTGGAAGAGCTGGCGCAAAGCTATCGGGTTCCCTGTCTGGCCCTGGCGCTCGCTGAGCCGGAAGGTGCCGGTTGGCGTATCTATGCGCATTACAACGCGCACACCGCGCCGCAGCTGTGGCAATACAACCAGCGCCTGGGCGCTGATCTCGATTCGCTCAAAGGCACCGTCACTCATCAGATCGACTTCGACACACGGACCTCCCTGGTGCATCTGCAAAGTGCGTTCGGCAATTCGCAAGCCTTCCTGGTGCCGCATCACAAGGCAGGCTCGGCCAAGGCGTGGCTGTTGTTCGGTTTCTACGACGCGTCGGCACAGGCTCCGGAATTGGGCGATCGGGAGTGGATGAACCTGTGTTCGGCACTGGCCGGGCCGATTCTCTATCGGCATGCCGACCAGATGCACCTGCATCAACTGGAGCGCCTGGCGGTGTTGCAGGACCTGCTCGGCACCGGCTGGTGGGAATTGCTCCCCCAAGGCGAGCAGATACAGCTTGCGCCGCAACTGGCACGCACCCTTGGCCTGCCGGATAACTGCGACGTGATACCTCTGGCGCAGTGGCTGCAGTTAATTCATCCCGCCGATCGCCATGAACTGCAAAGCCGCCTCACCCTGTTGCGCGAGCATGCAGCGCCCCTGCTGGCGTGCGTCAGGCTGCGTCAGGACGATCCCGCCCAACCTACGGTTTGGCTGCGAATTCAGGGTCAGGTGCTGGTCAGCGGGCAGACGCGCCGGGTGCTGGGCTTCATGCTTGATGTCAGCGACATCAAGAATCAGGAGACCCAGGCTGCAGCCGCCCATGCCCGGCTCGATAACCTGATTGCCAGTTCGCCTGCAGTTATCTACGTGCTCGGCTACGACCAGGGCAGTCTGGAGCCGACTTTCTTCAGCGCCAGCCTGACGCCGCTGCTGGGGTGGAGTCAGGCCGAATGCAGCGCGGGGCAGCTCACTCACTATATTCACCCCGACGATCGCGACATCTGGTTTCAGCGCACCCGTCAGCTGTTGCGCGAGGGCGTGGTCAGTTGCCGGTATCGCTTGCGTGACAAAAAAGGCGAATACCACTGGCTGCTCGATGAAGCGCGGCTATTGCGTGATGACTTGGGCATGCCCGTGGAGGCCGTCGGCTTGTGGCTGGATGTTACGGACGCGACCCAGGCCACTGAGCGCGTGCGTGAAAGCGAGGAGCGCTACCGGATTCTGGTGGAAGACTCGCCTGCCATGATCTGTCGCTACACGCCGGACCTGGTGCTCAGTTTTGGCAACCGGCCGCTGGCAGATTACCTGGAATGCACACCGGCCCAGTTGCCCGGTATGAACCTGGGAGCGTGGTTTTCCGCCGAACAGAAAGAGGCCTTCCTGCAGCGTATTGCCGAGTTGTCGCCGCAGGCGCCGATGAGCACTTCCGAAATTTGCCTCGAATTGCCCGGGCGCGAACATGCCTGGTGGATATGGGCCGACCGTGGGGTGTTCGATGAGCGTGGCGAGCTGATCGAAATTCAGGCGGTGGGCCGCGACAACACGGAAATCCGCCGCACCCGGATGCAGCTTAACCAGAGCGCAAAAATGGCAACCCTTGGCGAAATGGCCACAGGCCTGGCGCATGAGATCAATCAGCCGCTCAATGTCATGCGCATGGCGGTGGTCAACGTGCTCAAGCGCCTGAGCAGCGGCAACGTAGACGTAGATTACCTGACCGACAAACTCACCCGTATCGACTCCCAGGTGCAGCGTGCAGCACGGGTGGTCGACCACATGCGGGTATTCGGTCGGCGTTCGGAAATCGAGCAACAGGTGTTCGATCCGATCGATGCGGTGGACGGCAGCCTGAACATGCTGGCCGAGGGGATGAAGGGCAAGGGTGTGCAGCTGCGTGCCGCCGAGCCCGGGCCACGGGTGAGGGTGCGTGGACATGTCGATCAGCTCGAGCAGGTGCTGATCAACCTGATGGTCAACGCCCGTGACGCGCTGCTTTCCAAACGCGAAAAGGACACCGACTTCGAGCCCTGGATTGCGCTGCAGGTGGAACAGGACGAGCAGACGATCTGGCTGGTGGTCGAGGATAACGGTGGCGGTATCGATCCTCGTCTGCTTGAACGCATCTTCGAGCCGTTTTTTACCACCAAGCCGGTCGGTGTGGGCACGGGGCTGGGTTTATCGGTGAGCTACGGCATCGTCGAGCAAATGGGCGGACGGCTGACCGTGAGTAACGGCAGTGAGGGAGCTTGCTTCCGTATCGCGCTGCCAATTGTGCGGGGGTGAAAGGGGCACGCTGTATGGGACTGCCGGCGTGCATGGCGAGCATTTTCAGATCACCAATATTGCCTGCCCCGGATGACAACTGAGGTTAGGCCCGACATCGACCGAGGCCAGATTGATGCCGAGTGTGGTCAGAACCTGATTGACGATAGGATCGACCAGCGGCGCCAACACGCCATTGATCACCCCGCCGATGGTACTGACTGCCGTTGTCAGGATGGAGGTCAGCGTTCCCAGCACGGTCGACGGCAGCGTCACGCTGGTGGGTTTGTGATAGATCAGATGAATGCTGCCTAACGTATTGTTGAGACTGCCGACAAGGTTATCGCTCTTGAAGGACTGATAAGAGGCGGGGGGCTTGTGTATTTCCGCCGGTTTGACGTGCGTGAACGACTGAGTCAGGCCCAGCACACTGCCGTCGTTAGGCCCTGAGCCGCCGACCAGCACACCGAGCCCACCGCCACCATAGGCCACCCTTGGCTGGCAAACGCGCGGCAGGACCGTGCAACTGGTCGTCCCTATATCCAGAATCGGCAATTCCTGCACGCTCATGGCGCTAGAAGAAGACGTCCAGGCCGATTTGTTGGCGATGCTGCCGACCTTGGTGACCAACGCTGCGGTGGTAGTGCTGGTGGTAAGGGTTTTAGTCGCGTCGCTGTCGCAGGTGAAATCGGTCACATAGCTACTGGCTTTGGCAGCTTCAATGCTGATATCGACAGTCGAGCCATTGGGCAACATTTTCACGTCGGCCCCCAAGAGTGATAGCCCAAGCGCGGACAGGGATTTGTTCAAAGCGGTAAGCGTGGTACTGAGCCCCGGACCCACATCGGCGCTGATCAGTATCCGCACCTGTGCCGTTTTCACGTAAATCTGATTCGGCCCGGTAGGGTTGGCTTTGGCCAGAACAGGATTGCCTAAGGCCGTCAACTGCGGTGGTTCGATGATCTTCACCTGCACGACGGCGCCTGCCACACCCAGGACATTGGCGGGAACCGTCGCTGCAAGAGCGCTGCTGCTGTTGGCTACTTGAACGAAGGCTTGCACCAGCTGGAACAGGTTTAGGCTAGTGTCGAGCGCCGCCTGTGGCAGACCGTTTTGCACGGTCAGCAGGCCTTGCAGTTTTATCCGCGTACCTGCAGCAATGGCGCCGGCACTCAACAGGTTAGTGATCGCGGCCTGAGCCGCCGAGTTGCCCTGAGGCAACACCTTCACCGCCGTAGTGAGCAATTGCGAAACCGTGATATCGGTACCCAGCAACGATGTGTAATCCCCTGCCTTGACCCCGACATCCAGGGCCAGTTGGTTCAGATAGTTGAGCATGTTGATGTTAGCGTTCATCAGGCCTTGCCATCCCGTGAGAGAAACGTTCAACGAGCCACCCAACAGTCCGCCCCAGAGGGCGTTCAGCAGATTACCGTTGTCGCTGTTGACGTCTGCCAAGGTGCTTCTGATCGTCAGTTGCGCCAACGGCGGCAAGGGCGGTGTGGCCACGGCAATGGCGCTGAGCTGGATGTTGGCCGCAGACGGGGTACGTTGGAACAGTGCGCCGATGCCTGCGGCAATGCTGCGAGCGACGGTATGACTGGCAGTGACCTGGATGGCGTCCGATCGCGAGGCATCGACGGCAAAGCTGCGGCGGCTATCGGCGGCCGTGGTGAGGGTGCCGCAGCGGGTCGTCAGAACGCGGCTGCTGTCGGTAACGGGGAAACCATTGCGCGTGGCACTTTGGATGGCATAGCTGCTGGCGGTGCTGCTTCCCGTGCAGGTACCACCCAGGCTCGCCGCCTCCAGAGCTGCCATGTCGGCCACGCGCTGCAAGTTCCGTTTTTCAAGATAGAGCCGGCCGCTGTCGACCACCACCAGGGTGCATAACAACGCCAGCGCCATCGTCAGGGCGGCTATCAAGCCTATGGCACCACGTTGCCTTTTGCGAAGCGGGCAGGGGCACATCAGGGGAGACATCCAGCACTCCTTCGGCAAAGCCGTCGCCACTCGCCCGAGATGCAGGGAGTGTAGTTCGAGCTTTGCAAATATGCCGGGTTTAACGCGTTTGAACGGTAGCCGCGCGGCTTGCTGGCGAGGGACGGACGTGAACTCGTCTGCGTCGGCAGGCCTGACGGCTACAGTGGCCAGCGCCACACCGGCTTTTGCCCGGCAGCTGTTGATCAGCGCGGAGGGTATTGCTGAAGAATTTTCTGTACGGTCTGGCGCAACGCAAGTTCGCGGGCGGCGGGGTTATCGCTGGTGTCGTTCATGACCTGCTCGGAGCTGGCGCGCCATACCAGTTTGCCGTCCTTGCCGTCCAGCATATCGATCTGCAGGGTCGAGACCCTGTAATCGACATTGCGCGTCTCGGTGCCGATAGGCCCGCCCCAATAGCCGCCCCAGGGGTTGCCCCAGTAACCACCGCCGTAATTTGTGGTGACCATCTGCTGACGGGTCTCGACGACAAGCCAGGCTTGCACCTGTACGTCTGCCTTGGTCCCGGGCGCGCTCATGCGCAGACCGCGTTGATCGAGCTGTTCGCTGACCGCCTGGCGGATGCGTTGCTCGGTCAGATCACTCTTGATACGCGGGTCATTGGGTTGATATTGCAGGCCCGGCTCTTTCCAGGCCCAGCTTCTGTACCCGCCGAAGTCGCGCTTGGCATCGAAGTCACGATTGACCCGATCGGTCTGACACGCAGCGAGCAGCAGGGCAACACACACGACAGCGATACAGCGCAACATGATGGTTCTCCAGAAACGATGTAAGACGGGGCTAAGAAGGGGGATAGGCGCTCAAGGCGCGCTGCACGGCCTGACGCAATGCCTTGGCGCGATCGGATTGATCGCCCGCGCTGCCGGTTTCGGCACTGGCGCTCCACACCGGTTGGCCGCTGCGGGCATCGAACAGGCTGATGCTCACCACCACTACCTGTTCTTGGTAGGTGCGCACCACCGGTACGCTGGCGTATCCGCCATAGCCGCCGCGATAGCCGTTGCCCCCGTAATAACCAGCGCCCGCGCCGCCATAGTAGGGATCGTAATAATCCTCGCGCACCTGGCGCAGTCGGGTTTCCATCCGGGTCTCGGCAGCCACTTGCAGGTCTGCCGCCTGAGGGGCGCGCGAAGGACGCAAACCTCGTTGATCCAGTCCATTGCTCACTGCTTCGGCGACTTGCGCCGAATCCGCCCACTGCGTGCCGGGCGGTAGTTGGCTGTTGAGCCAGGTCCAGTTGCGGTAGCGCCCGTAATCCCGAGGCGCGGCCGGGTAAGCGCTCATGTCGATCGCATGGGCAGCTTGCGGCGGGGCAGGTGGCACCGCCGCGGAAACGGCAGTGTAAGGATTAGGGCTCTGGCAGGCGGCAAGGGCTATGCACAGGGGCGGGCAAAGGGTCAGCAAAGCGGGGCAGCGTTTCATGGTGGTCTCCGCAGATAGCCTCAAACAGGTCGGCACATCCAGTGCAGATAACGTCCCAGCCCGGCAAAAGCCGGGTGGCGACGATGAGCGAGTTCCATTTCCAGCACGTCCGCGAGTTCAGCCCTGGCCTGAAACTCCACCGGCATGTAGTCGTGGAAAACCCGGACGCCACTCTGGGTTTCGACTCGCCACAGACCCTCAAGGTGCGCCGCTAAGTCCCGCGGATCAAGCGGTTGTTGCGGGGTCAGGCTGTGTTTTTCACCGGCCAGGGTGTTTCGGCGCATCTTGCGGAAATGGCCCTTGAGAAGATTGCGGTAAATCAGCGCATCGCGGTTATAAAAAGCCAGCGACAGCCAACCATCGGCCTTGGTCAGCTGGCGCAGTACCGGGAGAATCGCGTGGGGCTCGGCCAGCCATTCCAGCACGGCGTGGCACAGCACCAGATCGTAGGGTTCATCCAGTTGCCCGGGCAGCGCCTGCCAAGGCGCTTGAATGAAAGTCGCCGACTGCCCGACCTCGGCGAAACGTTGCCGAGCGCCCTCCAGCATGGGTTCGGCGGGCTCAGCCAGCGTGACCTCGTGGCCCTGTTCGGCCAGCCACAACGACATATTGCCCAGGCCCGCACCGATGTCCAGCACCCGCAAGGGACGGTCCGGCAGGACTTCCTTCATATCGGCCTGCAGCACGGCAAGGCGAATGGCACCTTTGGCGCCGCCGTAGATCTTTTCGGCGAAGCGCGTTGCCAGTTGGTCGAAGTGACGATCACTCATTGATGAACCGCCGTTCGCTGTCGGCCAGTTTGGCGCGCACCACTTCATTCATGTCCAGGCCCAACTCGCTGCACATCAGCAGCAGATACAGCACGATGTCGCCCACTTCCTGACCAGCATGGGCCAACGTTTCGGCGGGCAGTTGTCGCGACTGGTCCTCGGTTTTCCACTGGAAGATTTCTACCAGCTCAGCCATTTCCACACTGGCAGCCATGGCCAGATTCTTGGGGCTGTGAAATTGCCGCCAGTCGTTGTGATCGCGGATGCGATGCAGGCGTTGGGTGAGTTCGTCGAGGTTCATGGGCAGGTCTCCTGAAGGTGCGTAGCTTCAGGGGGATGGTGGCGCGAATCAAGTAAAGCCGCTGGATTTTCCAGGGATGCTGACGCGCAGTGTACGTCAGGCGCGCCAAGCAGCAGATGCTTGAGGATTTGCAGCAGCGCGGCTTGCCAGCGGCAGCCATTGGGCTGACGCCGCCGTCAATTAGTCGCGCTGCTGCGCCGACGTTCGCACTGCGCTCACTCCGAGGCCGGCTGCCAGCTGCCCACCAGGTGCACAATCCCTTCCCGACCTTCGACCTTCAGCTGCCCGTGGGACCCCGCAGCGCTTGCAGAGAGCGTCACCTCGCTCGGCAACCGCACCGGCTTGTGAAACTCCACCGAGATGTCGACGTTTGAGGCCGGAAGATGATCGTCCAGCGCAGCGAGAGCGCGGCTTTTCATCCACAGGCCATGGGCAATGGCCGTGGGGAAGCCAAAAAGCCTGGCACTGATGTCGCTTAAGTGGATCGGGTTGTAATCTCCGCTAACCCTGGCGTATTGGCGACCGATATCGGCCGGTGCATACCAGTTCGCCAGTTCAGTGATCGGCAACCGCTCGCGCTCAGGTGCAGTGGCGAGCTCGCCCTCGATATTCACGCCCCGGCAGAGCATGGTGCTGTGCTCTTCCCAGAGCAGGCCAAGAGCGTCCTCGAACTGCGTGATCAGGTTGAACGTCGCGCCCTTGGCATGAGGCCGCAAGTCCGCCACACGCACGCTGACCTGCGCCTTTGCCACGCCGCCCAGCGGCCGTCGAATGCTGATCCGGTTTTGCACATGGATCAGCCCCAATAGTGGGAAGGGGAAGTCCTTGTCGGTGAGCAACTTCATCTGCAGCGGGAACGCCAGAACGTGTGGATAGGTCGGCGGCAACAGGCTACCGGGGATAAATCCGCAGACCTTGGCAAAGGCATTGACCTTGTCGGGATCTACCGAGACCCAGCAGCGCAGGCCTAAATCGGGCAGACGGGTGCCGGTGACTTTTCGCCGCATCGCCGCCTGCATGAACAGACCCGGCAGCGCGGGTGGGCTGTCCAGATAATGCCAATGTCCACTCATCGACTTTCTCCCGTTGTTATCCACACGTTCCCTGACGCCTGTAGCAGGACGGCCTGCCCACGATGGCGTTGCAGAGCCGCCGTTGGCAAGCCAGGCTGCTGCAGCGATCGCAGTCAGCAGCGCCCCGGAACTCAGGCGCCGATCAGGCTTTGCCCACACACTCTGAGCACTTGGCCACTGACCGAGCCGCTGCCGGGCTGACCCAACCATGCCACGGCTTCGGCCACATCCTGTGGCAATCCTCCCTGTCCCAGCGAACTCATGCGCCGACCGCCCTCACGTATGGCAAACGGCATGTGTGCGGTCATGCTGGTCTCGATGAAACCGGGCGCCACTGCATTGATGCTGATGCCACGCTCCTTGAGCAACGGAGCCATGGCTCTGGCCAGGCCGATCAGCCCGGCCTTGCTGGTGGCGTAGTTGGTTTGCCCGCGGTTGCCCGCCAGGCCGCTGATCGAGGCCATCAGGATCACGCTGCCGTTGTCGTGCAGCGCGCCTGCGTCGAGCAGCGCTTGTGTCAGCAACTGCGGCGCATTGAGGTTGACGTTAAGCACTGAGTCCCACAAGTCAGCCGTCATGTTGGCCAGGGTTTTGTCCCGGGTAATCCCTGCGTTGTGCACGAGGATGTCGAGGCCGCCCGGGATGTGTTCGACCAGTTGTGCTGCCGCATCCGGCGCGCAGATGTCCAGCACCAGCGATTGGCCGCCAAGGCGCGCGGCCAAGGCATCGAGATCGGACTTGGCCTGGGGCACGTCGAGCAATACGACGTGTGCGCCATCGCGCGCCAGCGTCTCGGCAATCGCCGCGCCAATCCCGCGTGCAGCGCCGGTGACCAGCGCCTTGCGCCCGGCCAGCGGGCGGCTCCAGTCCTGCACCTTGCTCGGGCAGGCGCTCAGTCGGATCACCTGTCCGGAGATGAACGCGCTTTTCGGCGACAGGAAGAAGCGCAACGCGCCTTCGAGTTGATCCTCGGCGCCTTCGTCTATCTGCAGCAGCTGGACCGTGCCGCCATTGCGCATTTCCTTGGCCAGCGAACGACTGAAGCCTTCAAGGGCCTGCTGCGTGCTGGCCGCTAGCGGATCGGCCTGGGTATCGGGCGCGCGGCCCAGAATCACGATGTGCGCGCTGTGCTCCAGGTGGCGCAGCACGGGGTGAAAGAATTCGCGCAACCGGGCCAGTTGCGAGGTGTGTAGCAGGGTGCTGGCATCAAAGACCACGGCTTTGATTTTCGAGCCCTGATCCTCGGTCCAGGGGTGTGCGTCGCTGACCTGCGCGCCAAAGCTGAAAAGCAGATCGGTCATGCGGGGTGCAAAGCTGCTGACCCGTTGCGCCAACGGCCCCGAACTCAACAGCAAGGCCCCTTCCACCGGGCGCAGACGTCCAGCCTGCCAGCGTTCCAGACGCGCTGGCGCAGGCAGCCCCACGGCTCCTACCAATCGGCGACCGATGTCCGAGTTGGCGAAGTCAATGTAGCGATCAGATGCCATGGAACACTCTCCTTGAGTCGGGGTTCAAAGAAATGGACCGCACTATCGGGTAATAAGTCCTACGCTCTTGAGCTGATCAGCTCGCACAAGAAAGGGAGATTTCAATGAGTCAGACACGCCGCGTGGCCATCGTTGGGGGTAATCGGATTCCGTTCGCTCGCTCCAATGGCGCCTATGCCACCGCCAGTAACCAGGACATGCTGACCGCCGCACTGGAAGGCTTGATCGAGCGTTTCAACCTGCACGGCCTGCGCATGGGCGAAGTTGTAGCAGGGGCTGTGCTCAAGCATTCGCGGGATTTCAACCTGACCCGCGAGTGCGTGCTGGGATCGCGCCTGTCGCCACAGACACCCGCTTACGATATTCAGCAAGCCTGCGGCACCGGGCTGGAAGCGGCATTGCTGGTGGCCAACAAGATTGCGTTGGGTCAGATCGAATGCGGCATTGCTGGTGGTGTCGATACCACGTCGGACGCGCCTATCGGCGTAAATGAAGATTTGCGGCAAATCCTGTTGCAGGTCAATCGCAGCAAAAGCACGGGCGACAAGTTCAAGGCGCTGACCCAGCTGCGCCTGCACAACCTCAAGCCAGAGCTGCCGCGCAATGGCGAGCCGCGCACGGGATTATCGATGGGGCAGCATTGCGAGCTGATGGCGCAGACTTGGCAGATTCCCCGTGAGGCGCAGGATCGGTTGACGTTGGAGAGTCACCAGAAAATGGCAGCCGCTTATGCCGCAGGCTGGCAGGACGACCTGCTCACGCCCTTCAACGGTCTGACGCGGGACAACAATCTGCGCGTTGATGCCACCCTTGAAAAGCTTGCATCGCTCAAGCCTGCGTACGAGCGCAGTGCGAAAGGTACATTGACGGCCGGTAACTCCACGCCGCTTACCGACGGCGCTTCGCTGGTATTGCTCGCCAGCGAAGACTGGGCCAGGGAGCGCGGGTTGCCGGTATTGGCTTATTGGCGCGATGGCGAGGCGGCAGCGGTGGATTTCGTGCGTGGCGACGAGGGCTTGCTGATGGCGCCGGTCTATGCCGTGCCGCGCTTGCTAGCTCGAAATGGCCTGAGCCTGCAGGATTTTGACTATTACGAAATTCACGAAGCATTCGCCGCCCAGGTACTGTGCACACTCAAGGCTTGGGAAGACCCCGAATACTGCAAAGCGCGTCTGGGCCTGGAAACACCGCTGGGTTCGATCGACCGTAGCAAACTCAATGTCAAGGGCAGCTCCCTGGCCGCAGGCCACCCCTTTGCCGCTACGGGTGGACGGATCGTCGCCAACCTGGCCAAGTTGCTCAGTGTGGCGGGGCAGGGCAGGGGCTTGATCTCGATCTGCGCGGCCGGTGGGCAAGGTGTCACGGCGATTCTTGAGCGGTAAGGCGCAATCAGTTTGCTGCCCCTGTTTTGATTCTGGCCGAAGGGAGCGGCAGGTTAGCTTGCAAACGGTCTGCCTTTCACTGGCAGCACATACGCAGGCTGAGTCTGCCTGATGCGGCGTAGTCGAACGGCTTCAAATTGCGCCCTCTGGGCATAACCGAAGCTTGAGCTGATCCACCCCCCTTTTCCTGTAGCCGGTCGGTCGGCGAAAGAGGTCTGTGCCTATGGCGGGTCTCGTCGGGGGGGCGACAGCGCCGTAAACTGCCTTCTCTCGACACAAGGCCCGCCCATGCCGAAAAACGGACAATCCTCTTTGCGCAACCCCGTCACCCAAAGGCTGATACCGACGCTTACCGAGCTGCCGCGCCCGCTGTATGCCCGCGCGGAAAGCCTCGGTGCTGGCTCATGGACGCCGACCCATCGCCACGAATGGGTGCAGTTTTCCTACGCCATTAGCGGCGTGCTCGGGGTGCACACCGAACAGGGCAGCTTCTTCGCGCCGCCGCAATGGGGAGTATGGATTCCTGCAGGGCTGGATCACGAAGTCATCACCTCGACCCGCGCCGAAATGCGCAGCCTGTACGTCCGCACCCAGGACTGCCTCTGGGCAGCGGATCGCTGTCGAGTGCTGGAAGTCACGCCCCTGGCCCGCGAGCTGATCAAAACCTTCTGTCTGCTCCCCGCCGATTATCCCGAGCACGACAGCCCTGAAACGCGACTGGTCCAGGTGTTGCTCGACCAACTGGCGAACCTGCCGGAAGTCGGGTTTTCCCTGCCGCTTCCACGTCATAACCGTTTGCTTTCGCTGTGCAACGAGCTGGTCGAAGAGCCTGGCCAGAACGTCACGCTCGCTGGTTGGGCAGCACGTCTGAATATGTCGGAAAAGACCCTGATGCGGCTGTTCCAGCGTGAGACGGGCTTGAGTTTCAGAGGCTGGCGGCAGAGAGCGAGACTGCTGGCTTCGCTCAACGCGCTGGAGGAGGGGGACAGCGTGACCTGCACCGCCCTTGAGTGCGGTTACGAGTCAACTTCCGCGTTCATCGCGGCATTCAAGGGTTTATTCGGGCTTACTCCGGGGGAGTTGTTCAGGTAGTCACTGATCGCCGCTCAAGCGCCTGCGAAGCCCATTTTTTTTATGCCCGCGCGGCAACCGGCATGGTCTGATCGGCGGGATCGGGGCGATATATCCGCTCACAGCTGGCGCCTCTGTAATCACCAGGATTGGACTATCCTGCGCCCGGCATGAAAGGTGCTTGGCTCGATCCTGGGAACGTCTGGTTTGAAATCGAATCCATGACTCAATACATATGCCCCTACTCGCTGGCGGAAGATTGCCGTATAACGAGCAACAATCGCGTGTTTGGCCACGAAGGACCCAGAATAAAAGCCGATGAAGACTCCAAAACGCATTGAACCCCTGATCGAAGACGGTCTGGTAGACGAGGTGCTGCGCCCGCTCATGAGCGGCAAAGAGGCAGCTGTTTATGTAGTGCGCTGTGGCAACGAGCTGCGCTGCGCGAAGGTTTATAAGGAGGCCAACAAACGTAGTTTCCGTCAGGCTGCGGAGTATCAGGAAGGCCGCAAGGTGCGCAACAGTCGTCAGGCTCGGGCCATGGCGAAGGGCTCCAAGTTCGGACGCAAGGAAACCGAAGACGCCTGGCAGAACGCCGAAGTGGCGGCCTTGTTCCGCCTCGCCGGCGCGGGCGTCAGGGTACCAAAGCCGTACGACTTCCTCGAAGGCGTGCTGCTGATGGAAATGGTGTCGGATGAGTACGGCGACGCAGCGCCACGCTTGAACGACGTCACGCTCGATCCTGATCAAGCGCGTGAGTATCACGCCTTCCTGATTCAACAGATCGTGCTGATGTTATGTACCGGCCTGGTGCATGGCGACCTGTCCGAGTTCAATGTGCTGCTGTCGCCCGATGGCCCGGTGATCATCGACCTGCCGCAAGCAGTGGACGCTGCGGGCAACAACCACGCGTTCAGCATGCTTGAGCGGGATGTCGGCAATATGGCTTCCTACTTCGGCCGCTTTGCCCCGGAGCTGAAAAAAACCCGCTTCGCCAAAGAGATGTGGGCTTACTACGAAGCCGGCACCCTGTCGCCGGCGACCGTACTCACCGGAGAGTTTGCGGACACCGATGAGGTAGCAGACGTGGGTAGCGTGTTGCGCGAGATCGAAGCGGCCCAACGTGATGAGGCGCGGCGTCAGGCTGCCAAGGCAGAGGATGATGCGCCACCGGGCAAGGCTGAGGAACCGCCTCCGCCCTGGATGCAGTAAGGGGCGATGAGCACAGCGCTGGCCGATGCCAGCGCTTTAGCCCTTAGTGCGCAGCGAGTGTCGGATCAAGATGTTAACGCTTGGCGGATGTTTTCATAATGATCGTGAGTGTTGATGTTCATTGCGTTCGGCAGGCGATTTCGCAATTGACGTCACTCGCACATCTAAACCGTTACGATTCCAAATTCCTCAATATCGGACACTCCGGCCGATCATCTCCCTGGCAATGCGTTGCCAGATCCAGCAAGGTATCCCGCAACCCTGCCAGTTCGCTGATCTTTTGATTCAATTTGGCAATGTGCTGACAGGCGAGAGCCTTCACATCGGCGCTGGCCCGCTGGCGGTCCTGCCAGAGGGTCAGCAGTTTGCCGACTTCCTCCAGCGAGAAGCCCAGGTCTCGGGAGCGTTTAATGAAGGCGAGCGTGTGCAACTCGTCCTTGCCATACAACCGATAGCCGCTGTCTGTGCGGGTCGCGGCGGGAAGCAGGCCAATGGACTCGTAATAGCGAATCATCTTGGCACTCAGGCCACTGCTTTTGGCGGCTTGGCCGATGTTCATGGCTTATCTCCCGTGTCGTCCGGCTTCCAGGTCTTGAGCAATAGCGCATTGCTCACGACGCTGACGCTCGACAACGCCATGGCTGCACCCGCCAGCACCGGGTTGAGCAGGCCAAACGCTGCAAGGGGAATGCCGATAAGGTTGTAGACGAAGGCCCAGAACAGGTTCTGGCGGATCTTTGCGTAGGTCTTGCGGCTGATGTCCAGCGCGGCCGGGATCAAGCGAGGGTCGCCGCGCATGAGGGTGATGCCCGAGGCGTGCATGGCGACATCGGTGCCGCCGCCCATGGCGATGCCGACGTCAGCAGCGGCAAGGGCGGGGGCGTCGTTGATGCCATCGCCGACCATCGCGACCACCGCGGTTTTCTTCAGCGCGATAATCGTCGCGGCCTTGTCGGCAGGCAGGACTTCAGCGTGTACATCGTCGATGCCTAGCGCTTGTGCCACGACGTTAGCGCTGCCGCGGTTGTCGCCGGTTAGCAGGTGAGTGCTGATGTGGCGCGCGGTCAGTTGCTCGACGGTTTGCGCAGCGCCAGTTTTAAGCGTGTCGCCAAAGGCGAACAGACCGAGCACCTGTCGCTTTGGGCTCAGCTCGACCAGCCAGGACAGCGTGCGGCCTTCTGCCTCCCAGTGTTGAGCTGACTCAGCCAGGCCATCCGGCGCCAGTTGGCTTTCTTCCAGTAGCCGACGATTACCCAGCGCCAGCTCGCGGCCCTGTACGGTGCCCGCAATCCCGCGCCCGGGCAGGGCTCGGCTGTTGCTAACCGCTTCCAGTGTCAGGCCCCGTTCGTAGGCCATGTCCAGCACCGCTTTGGCCAACGAATGTTCGCTGCCCAGTTGCAGCGCGCCCGCCAGTTGCAACAGGGTATTTTCGTCGTTATTGACCGCGCTCAGGTGCGCGATACGCGGCGTCCCGGACGTCAACGTTCCGGTTTTGTCGAACACCACCGCAGTGACTTGGTGGGCACGCTCCAAGGCTTCGGCGTCCTTGATCAGAATCCCGTGACGCGCTGCAACGCCGGTGCCGGCCATGATCGCCGTCGGTGTTGCCAGCCCCAATGCACAAGGGCAGGCGATGACCAACACCGCCACCGCGTTGATCAGCGCGGCCTCCGATGAAGCGCCCGCCGCCAGCCAACCCACCAGCGTGACGACCGCCACGAGCAGGACCACGGGTACGAATACCTGACTGACCTTATCCACCAGCTTTTGAATCGGTGCCTTGGCCGACTGTGCATCCTCGACCAACCGAATGATGCGCGCCAACACGGTCTGCGCACCCAATGCCTGGGTCTGCACCAGCAACCGCCCCTCGCCATTGATGGCCCCGCCCGTCACCTTGTCGCCGGGCTGCTTGGCAACCGGCAGGCTTTCGCCGCTGATCAATGCCTCATCGGCATGGCTCTGGCCTTCTATGACTTCGCCGTCCACTGGAAAGCGCTCGCCGGGTTTAACCAGCACTTGATCACCCACTTTCAGCGCGCTGATCGCGACATCCCGTTCCTGACCATCGATGACTTGAATAGCCCGTTCCGGCCGCAACGCTTCCAGCGCCCGAATCGCGCTGGCGGTTTGTCGTTTGGCGCTGCTTTCCAGGTATTTGCCCAACAGCACCAGCGCGATCACAACGGCGGAGGCTTCGAAGTAGAGGTGCGGCATGCCGCCGGGGCCGGCGGCGAGCCATTGATACAGGCTCAAGCCGTAACTTGCACTGGTGCCCAGCGCGACCAGCAGGTCCATATTGCCGGCACCGGCACGTAGGGCTTTGAAGGCTGCGACGTAGAAGCGAGCACCCAGGACGAACTGCACCGGTGTCGCCAGAACAAACTGCACCGATGCCGGCAACATCCAGTGCACGCCCAGCGGTTGCAACAACATCGGCAGCACCAGAGGCAAGGCGAGCACGATAGCGAGGATGAGGTGCCAGCGTTCGATGTCGTGACGTTTGAGTTGATCGGCCTGCTGAACGGCGTAGTCCTGCTCCAGGCTGGCGCCGTAGCCTGCTTTATCGACCGCGGCAATCAGGCTGGCCGGGTCTATCGGCTCGAGCACTTCTACGTGGGCGCGTTCGTTGGCGAGGTTGACCGTGGCATTTTTTACACCGGGGACCTTGCGCAGTGCGCGCTCTACACGGCCCGCGCAACTGGCACAGGTCATGCCGGTGATCGGCAGATCGAACATATCGGGACTGGGCATTCCGGGCACTCCTTGGAAGCGATTGCCAGCAAGCATCAACCTTGCCACGTGGACAAGGTCAACAGCCAGTTTTAAAAAACATGGCTGTGCACAGAACGACAGGGAGAGTGTTGGTTTTGGGCCGCAGTCGCTGGGTCTGCCGCGTAGCAGCGGCAGACGACGGTCAGCGGACGTCCAGTTGGTCCAGTGAGCGATCGACGACGGCTCTGGCCATGTCGATCAGGTGCACGACAGAGAAGGCCAGGTCGCGTTTGACGCCTGTGAGGTTTTCGGCGCTTTCACAGGCCGATGCCGTGGCGCAGCGCAATAGGCCCGAGACGTGGGCGAGGGATTCTTCGAGGGTTTTGTCGGGCGGGTCTGGGGTGACTTTTTTCATTTCTCAGCTCTATGGTGTTGGGGCCACCGAACAGTCGCTGCTAAACGAAAGAGGGTGGCGGCTTTGACACGGGTTAGCAGACCGAGACCATAGAGCCAAACCCGGCGCACCCAAAGGTGCCCCGCGCAAAGCCACCATAAGGTGGTGTCGCCTAGCTCGAAAGGTCTACAGGCTGCTAAACCCGGCCACTGATTTTCAGTGACCGACGCAGCCTAGAGATCGAAATCGGCAAGCACAAGCGGGTAGGAGTTTCTAGGAAATACCTTTCACAAGAAAGAGATTGGGCTGTAAGAAACAGCCTACAGGCGGGGATTTTTGTTGCAGAAGATGGCTAATGAGCCGTCCACCTCTGGGACCAACATCTGGCGTGATGACCGCAGCGAATGCATGAAGTCCGGTATAGATGGAATGCCTGACCTGCCACATTCGCCACTGTCGCACGGATCCAGAAGCCCACAGGTGCGGTGGAGTCCATGCATCTTCGGCCCGACGAGAGACTGACGGCTGGCTGATCGTTCCCACGAAGAGCGTCACTAGTGTCCGGG
>NZ_DIHC01000031.1:164009-164178 GCF_002419965.1 Pseudomonas sp. UBA5706 | reverse complement strand
GCTTGCTGACGATCCAGCGCGGAGCGGTGGCAAATCCAGACGGCTTGGTGGCATCAGACACACCGCGTGCACCGGTTTTACAGCCGCTTCGCGGCAGATCGCCGGCAAGCCGGGCTCCTACGCCCCGCGGGCAGAGGCGGATTGCGGTGTGTGAGGTTTTGCTTCTGGC
>NZ_DIHC01000031.1:0-163844 GCF_002419965.1 Pseudomonas sp. UBA5706 | reverse complement strand
GGCAAGCCAGGCTCCTACGCCCTCCGGGCAGAGGCGGGGCTGCGGGGTGTGAGGTTTTGCTTCTGGCCGAAGGCCATAGTCAAAACGGGATACAGGATGTGCGCCACTGCACAATTCGAGGTCCTTGCTGCGACGAGTGCTACCTTGAGCGGTTATGGTGGGTTCCGCGCCGCTTCTAGCTGCATCTTTTGCGTCGGGTGCTATCGGTTGCTACGTACTAACGGATTCGAACGTCCTGCAATCAGCAGTTTCGGATAAAGCTATTAGCAGGCCCAGTGCCATTATCGTTTTTGACGGGCGTTTTCGAACGGCGTCTGTTTCAATGCGGGTTGTTCGCTTCATGAACAGAGGATCACGGTCATGCAAATCTCGCTGAACAACACACTGTACCCAGGCTTGAGTGCTATTCAGGTCGGGCAGGATCGTGTCGACCAGGCTGCCACTCAACTGGCCAGCCCAGCCACCGAGGTCTCGGGTCGCAGCCAGTCTTCGGACTTTCAGCTTGAGCGCCTACGTTCAGTTGACCGCCCTCAGCGTTCCGACATGGCCACCAATGTTGTTGAATTGACCCAAGGTCGGATTCAGGTCCAGTCCGGGGTCAAGGTTGAAAAGGCCGCCGACGAAATGCTCGGTACGTTGATCGATACTTACGCCTGATCTCTGCCCAGTCTGTTCCTCCCTTAACGTGCGCTTCGGCGCACGTTTGCGTTGCGTCTCCCTTCTGAATAACACCCTATCACTGACCCGAATCGCCGCTTTCCGAGGTCTGCGTCGCGACCGCGCGTGTTCATAACGTGCCCTTTGCGTTTCATCCCTTGTGACATTTCTGACAGCGACGATGAAAGGTGCGTGACGCACCCTTGACAACAAATGAGCGTAAACGTATGTTTCAAACACCTGTTTGACCATCGACCAAACCATAAATCCTGGTGGAAGGGGCAAGTCCCGTAGTGACCGAACGGTCATCCAATTCCAGGATTCATCAGCAGAGGTTTATCGCTATGCCTGACTACAAGGCCCCCTTGCGTGATATTCGCTTCGTTCGTGACGAGCTGCTCGGCTACGAAGCGCACTATCAGAGTCTGCCCGCATGCCAGGACGCCACGCCTGACATGGTCGACGCCATTCTCGAGGAAGGCGCCAAGTTTTGTGAGCAGGTACTGGCGCCGCTGAACCGTGTGGGTGACACCGAAGGCTGCACCTGGAGTGAGTCCGGCGTTAAAACGCCGACCGGCTTCAAGGAAGCCTACAAGCAGTTCGTCGAAGGCGGCTGGCCCAGTCTGGCCCATGACGTCGCTCATGGCGGCCAGGGTCTGCCGGAATCGCTGGGCCTGGCTGTCAGTGAAATGGTCGGCGAAGCCAACTGGTCGTGGGGCATGTACCCAGGCCTGTCCCATGGCGCGATGAACACCATCTCCGAGCACGGCACTGCCGAGCAGCAGGACGCTTACCTGACCAAGCTGGTATCGGGTGAGTGGACCGGCACCATGTGCCTGACCGAGCCTCATTGCGGCACCGATCTGGGCATGCTGCGCACCAAGGCCGAACCTCAGGCAGATGGCTCGTACAAGGTCTCCGGCACCAAGATTTTCATCTCCGCTGGCGAACACGACATGGCCGATAACATCGTCCACATCGTGCTCGCCCGCTTGCCCGACGCGCCTGCGGGCACCAAAGGGATTTCGCTGTTCATCGTTCCCAAGTTCCTGCCAGCGGCTGACGGCAGCGTCGGCGAGCGTAATGCGGTGAGCTGCGGTTCGCTGGAACACAAGATGGGCATCCACGGCAACGCTACCTGTGTAATGAACTTCGACAGCGCTACCGGCTTCCTGATCGGGCCGCCGAACAAGGGCCTGAATTGCATGTTCACCTTCATGAACACGGCGCGCCTGGGTACTGCGTTGCAAGGTCTCGCCCACGCTGAAGTCGGTTTCCAGGGTGGCCTGAGATACGCTCGCGAGCGTTTGCAGATGCGCTCGCTGACAGGCCCGAAAGCGCCGGACAAGGCCGCTGACCCGATCATCGTTCACCCTGACGTGCGTCGCATGCTGCTGACCATGAAGGCTTTTGCCGAGGGTACCCGGGCGATGGTTTACTTCACCGCCAAACAGGTCGATATCGTCAAATACAGCGACAACGCTGATGCCAAAAAGCAAGCCGATGGCCTGCTGGCGTTCATGACCCCGATCGCCAAGGCGTTCATGACTGAGGTCGGTTTCGAATCCGCCAACCATGGCGTACAAATCTATGGCGGTCACGGCTTCATTGCTGAATGGGGCATGGAGCAGAACGTTCGCGACAGCCGCATTTCGATGCTGTACGAAGGTACCACCGGAGTTCAGGCCCTCGACCTGCTGGGTCGTAAAGTGCTGATGACTCAAGGCGAAGCGCTGAAGGGCTTCACCAAGATCGTCCACAAATTCTGCCAGTCCCAGGAAGGCAACCAGGCGGTCAGCGAGTTCGTCGCCCCGCTGGCGGCGCTGAACAAGGAATGGGGCGACCTGACCATGAAGGTCGGCATGGCCGCCATGAAAGACCGTGAAGAAGTGGGCGCCGCGTCGGTGGATTACCTGATGTTCTCCGGTTACGTGTGCCTGGCCTACTTCTGGGCTGACATGGCTCGCGTCGCAGCCGAAAAACTGGCAGCCGGTACCGGTGAAGAGGCGTTCTACACCGCCAAGCTGCAGACTGCGCGCTTCTACTTCCAGCGCATCCTGCCGCGGACCCGTACACACGTTGCGGCCATGCTGTCAGGCGCCAATAACCTGATGGACATGAACGAAGAGCATTTCGGCCTGGCTTACTGAGTCACCCGCCGGTTTTACCTCAAAGCCGCTTGTTCTCCGGAACCGGCGGCTTTTTTGTGTCTGCCAGAATCGAAGACTTGACGGCACGGGCCGGCAGTCGCAGGGCTCAACACTGCCACTGTCGCCACTGTGCTACTCCCCCTTCTAAAGCGTCTGGCACGACCTTGCGTAGCGATAAAAGAGTGACCGATCTCACAATTTCTCCTCATCAAATCGGCGAGCGCGCCGATACAGGCACAATGCCATTTGGTTTAAATACGCTCGTCATGGGTAGGAGACGTCCTCTTGCTGGGCCCTTCAGCTGCACGCTTCAGCCATTTTCTACCTTCACTGGCGCTGTTGATCGCCGGACTCGCGGCTGCGTACGTGAAGGACCTCAATGTGTTCTTCACGTCACTGTTCAATGTGCTCCCGACGTTGGTGCTTTTACTCGGTGGAGCGTACTGCGGCGTTTACAAGCGCCAGCGCGAACTGTTCCTGATGATCACCGTGTACATCGCCTATTTTCTGCTCGATACGCAGACCGACTACTACCGCGACAACGGGAAAGTTCGAGAAGATGCCGCAGTGGTGTTCCATCTGTGCTGTCTGCTGCTGCCGGTCATGTTCGGGTTATTCGCTGCCTGGGAGGAACGTACGCATCTGCTTCAGGACCTGGTAGCGCGGCTGGCGGTGCTTGTCGCCGTCGGCAGTGTGGCCCTGGGGCTTGAGCAGAGCTTCCCGCAAAGCCTGCTGGCCTGGCTGGCCGATATTCGCTGGCCTTCACTGCATGGCGAATGGATGAGCCTGATTCAGCTCTCCTATGTGGTCTTTCTTATCGCGTTCGCCGTACTAATCGTCCAGTACCTGCGTAAGCCACGGCCATTGCACGCCGCGCAACTGGTGGGCCTGTTGGGACTATTCTGGGCGTTGCCGAAAACCTTCATCCTGCCATTCACGCTAAACATCATGTGCAGTCAGGTCATGCTGATGATCGCAGCGGCGGTCGCCCACGAGGCCTATCAAATGGCCTTCCGCGATGAGCTGACCGGTTTGCCGGGTCGACGGGCGCTCAACGAGCGTATGCAGCGTCTGGGTCGCAACTATGTGCTGGCCATGAGTGACGTTGATCATTTCAAGAAATTCAACGACACCCACGGCCACGACGTCGGCGATCAGGTGCTGCGTCTGGTGGCCAGCAAATTGTCGAAAATCGCCAACGGCGGTGGTCGCGCCTATCGTTACGGCGGTGAAGAGTTCGCCATCGTCTTCGCGGGCAAAACCGTGGAAGAGTGCATGCCTCATCTGGAGGTTATTCGCGAAACCATCGCGAACTACGCTATCCAGTTACGTAATCAGGACAATCGGCCGCAGGACGATTTGCAAGGTCGTCAGCGTCGCTCCGGTTCACAGGCCTCGGCTGTCTCGGTGACGGTCAGCATCGGGGTTGCCGAGCGTCAGCCGGAGCACCGCAACCCCGACGAAGTGCTCAAGGCGGCAGACCAAGCGCTTTATGCGGCAAAAGGCGCGGGCCGAAACTGCGTGATTGCCTACGGTCAGAGCAACAAGCGCGGTGCGCAAAGAATGGCTGCTGCTGGTTGATAGCTCTCTTTTCGCTTGATTTGAACGACGTTCACCCTCGCTAAAGCGGGTTCGTGTACTCCAGAATTGTGTGACTTTAATTCTTCAAACAGTCACTACTTGACCCTATGTGTCGTAAATGGTGTTCCTGTACACTCGGGTCCACTGACACATTGACGCTGCGCGCTGTCTGCAGGGTCTCATTTCCGGGTATCTGTTGCTGTTTGCGAGGTTTGCCATGGCTGACTACAAAGCGCCTTTGCGCGATATGCGCTTCGTTCTCAATGAAGTATTCGACGTCTCCAGACTCTGGGCCACGCTGCCGGAGTTGTCCGAGGCAGTAGATGCTGAAACCGTCGAGGCGATTCTCGAAGAGGCGGGTAAAGTCACCAGCAAATCCGTGGCACCGCTCAGCCGCGCGGCCGATGAAGAAGGCTGCCACTGGAACGACACCGTGGTGACTACGCCGCAGGGCTTCGTCAAGGCGTATCAAACTTACGCCGAGGGCGGTTGGGTCGGCGTAGGCGGAAATCCCGAATTCGGTGGCATGGGCATGCCCAAGGCCGTTTCTGCGCAAGTCGAAGAGATGGTCAACTCGTCGAGCCTGGCCTTCGGCCTTTATCCGATGCTGACCTCCGGCGCCTGTGTCTCGATCAACACCCACGCCAGCGCCGACCTTAAGGACAGTTACCTGCCGAACATGTATGCCGGCATTTGGGCAGGTTCCATGTGCTTGACCGAAGCGCACGCGGGTACCGACCTGGGCATTATCCGCACCAAGGCCGAACCGCAGACAGACGGCTCCTACAAAATCACCGGTACCAAGATTTTCATCACCGGTGGCGAGCACGATCTGACCGAAAACATCATTCATCTGGTGCTGGCCAAACTGCCGGGTGCACCAGCCGGGCCGAAAGGCATTTCGCTGTTTCTGGTGCCAAAATTTCTGGTCAATGGCGATGGCAGCCTGGGCGCGCGCAACGCGGTGTCGTGCGGCTCCATCGAGCACAAAATGGGTATTCAGGCCTCCGCCACGTGCGTGATGAACTTCGATCAGGCCGAAGGTTACCTGGTCGGCGAGCCGAATAAAGGGCTGGCGGCAATGTTCACGATGATGAACTACGAGCGTCTGGGCGTGGGGATTCAAGGCCTGGCGTCCGGCGAGCGTTCTTACCAGAACGCCATCGAATATGCCCGTGACCGCCTGCAAAGTCGGGCGCCGACCGGTGCGCAGTCCAAGGACTCCGTTGCCGATCCGATCATCGTTCACCCTGATGTGCGGCGCATGTTGCTGACCATGAAAGCCCTCAACGAAGGCGGTCGTGCCTTCTCCACCTACGTTGCACTGCAACTGGACACCGCCAAATACAGCGAAGACGCCGCCGTGCGTGAGCGTGCCGATGGCTTGGTCGCGCTGCTGACGCCGGTGGCCAAGGCTTTCCTCACCGATATGGGACTGGACACAACGGTGCTCGGCCAGCAGGTCTTCGGCGGCCACGGTTATATCCGTGAGTGGGGCCAGGAGCAATTGGTCCGTGACGTTCGCATTACCCAAATTTACGAAGGCACCAACGGCATTCAGGCGCTGGACCTGATGGGTCGCAAGATCGTCGGCAGCGGCGGGGCGCATTACCGGCTGTTTTCTGACGAAGTCCGGGCATTTATCGCAGCGTCTGGCCCTTCGTTGAGCGAATTTACCAAGCCGCTGAGCGCTGCGCTGACGACGCTGGATGAATTGACCAACTGGATACTGGATCGCGCACGGAGCAACCCGAACGAAATAGGCGCAGCTTCCGTCGAGTACCTGCATGTCTTTGGCTACACCGCCTACGCCTACATGTGGGCCATGTCGGCGAAAGCGGCGTTGGGCAAGGAAGCCCAGGAAGACTTCTACGCCAGCAAGCTCGGTACTGCGCGGTTCTATTTCGCGCGTCTGCTGCCACGAATAGAGTCACTTTCGACCTCAATCAGGGCGGGCAGTGAGTCACTGTATCTGCTGGATGCTTCCCAGTTCTAACGATTCCACCGCCATGTAAGCTTTTGCTTACATCACGTACTGACATTTAGCTCTGGCGTATTATAGGATCCAAAGTTAATCTACACACATGGACGTAGCGCAGGATGCGCAAACAGATAACAGGGACACGTAGGGAATGCCTGCCAGGATGGCGGGAAGAAAGGGAAGTCAAAGGGAAACAGTCTGGAAAACCTCGCTTCGGCGGGGTTTTCTTTTATCTGCCCTTTGGAAAATGCCGCGGCGTGTCACAGCGCATCCAGCGAGGCTGGCTTGGGTTTTTCCATCTCATCCAATACCGACTTGAGCAGCTCCAGCGTCGCTTGCTGTCTGTGTGCGTCTCGATACACCAGCCCGATCTGCAGTGGCACACGCGGTTCACTTAGCGGCTTCCAAAGCAACTCCTCGTTCTCCTGAATATCCTGAGCACGCCCTGGCAGTACCGTCGCCAGCTTCATGTGGGCCAGACTGTCGAGAATGCC
Source organism: Pseudomonas sp. UBA5706 (assembly GCF_002419965.1). Lineage (GTDB taxonomy): Bacteria > Pseudomonadota > Gammaproteobacteria > Pseudomonadales > Pseudomonadaceae > Aquipseudomonas. Next base: position 156,981 of record NZ_DIHC01000031.1, on the reverse strand, counting down.
CGACATATTGTTCAGTTCAGCCTGCACATGAGGACGACGTCCCAAATTGCTCAACTGCGTCTGCCAGATCTGCCGCACCTGGAATTCTTCACCGAGTAACAGCATCGGCAGCTCGGCGGCCTGGCTCATCGAAACTTTCTTGAATTCGCGCAGCGGGTGATTCGCCGCGATGACCAGCTTGAGCTCGTCTTCGTACAGCGCCATGCCGTGCAGCCCTGGCTGGCGCGGGGGCAGATAACTGATACCGATATCCAGCGCGCCATTGAGCAGGCGCCGCTCGATCTCCATCGCGCTCAATTCGTAGATCTGCACCACAAGGTGGGGCTGAGCCTTGCGCACATGTTCCAGCATCTGCGGCACCAGGCTCGAATGCACGGTTTGCATCACACCAATGGCGAGCGTTCTTTGTGAGTGGCCTTTGAAGTTGCGCAGCGCATCGCGAGCGCGTTGCATGCCTTCGAGCAGCGGCACCGCGTGGTTGTACAACGTGTGAGCAGCGAGCGTCGGCAGCAGGCGCTTGCTGCTGCGCTCGAACAGGCTGACATCCAGGCTGTGCTCGAGCAGACGAATCTGCTGCGAGAGCGCCGGTTGAGACAAGCTAAGGCGTTCGGCGGCGCGGCCCACGTGCCCCTCTTCGTAGACCGCGACGAAATAACGCAGTTGGCGGAAATCCATAAGTGATTCTTATCGAAATGGCTGGAAAATCGAAATGGCCGTTTGGGTAGCTGGCGCATAGTCTACGCCCAACTTACAAGGGTTACAGGGCCAGCCAGCGCAATGAACAGTGTCCAGGTCGATGGTGTTTACATAGGTAAAGCGAAAAATCTGGGTCAAGGATTGATCAGCGATATCGACAAGCACCGAGTGGACCGGCGCTTATGGCTTTGGCCGCAAGGACTGGGCAGCGACGAACACGGCGACCCACGTTTCCACACGGGGCCCGAGCGCGCCCTGCATCACTACCCCGCCGAGCACTACGCCTACTGGCACAAGCACTACCCGAGCATTGACTGGGATGCGCCCGCTTTCGGCGAGAACCTGTCTTCTCACGGCCTGACCGAGGAGCATGTTTGTCTGGGCGATCTGTTTCGCTGGGGCGGCGCGCTCTTGCAGGTCAGCCAGCCGCGCTCGCCATGCTATCGGCTGAGCCACCGCTGGGGCATTGAAGGGTTGCCTCAACATGCCCAGGAGGCGGGTCGTTGTGGGTGGTTCTATCGGGTACTCAAACCGGGATTTGTCAGCCCCGAAGATGCCTTTGAACTGATCCAGCGCAGCTATCCCGGATTGACCGTGGCGTGGGCGTTGCGCAGTTTTTATCAGGAACCGCTTGAACACGCTGGCCTGAAAAAACTGGTCGATTGCCCGGCCTTGTCTTCCCGCTGGCGCGACATGGCTATCAAGCGCCTGCGCACCGGACGCGTCGAGGACTGGAGCAATCGCCTGCTGGGCCTGCCGCTGGAAGGGCTGCGGGCATGAGCCTGTTTAATCTGCTGGGTCATTGCGCCATTGAAGACAATCTCATGGAGTCGCCTGCACTGTTGTCGCCTTTGCAGCGCTTGCGCCAGAGAACCGCCAGCGACCAGGTTGCTTTCTTCGGTGCCGAGCAGGATGCATGTGCCGCGGCGATGACCCTGGCGCGCCGCTGGGGCGCGCGACATCGACGTGGCGAGTGCGGCGTGATTGTCGCCAGCGGCGGGCGTTTCGAGGGTTTGATCGAGTCCATGGCCAGCCATTTCTGCCGCGTACCGTTCAACGATCTGGCGGCGATGGATGCGGCCGTTGATGCTCGAACCGTGGCGGTCATCCTGCAGCCCATTCAGGAGGACAGCATTGTGACCCCCGCCTCGCTCGCCTATGTGAAGGGCGTTGAGAAGCTTTGCCGGACGTTGAACATCCTGTTGATCCTCAGCGAGGCGCATGGTGCGATCGGCCAGCAGCGTGGCGTGCTCTGTGAAGATACGTACAGCGTCAGCGCCGATATCGTGGTGCTGGGCGACCACTCCAGCCGCAGCCCGCGTAGCGCCGCCCTGCTTGTTCGCGGGCAGGCTTGCACCGCGCAGATCGAGGACTTGGCGGGCTTTGTCCGAGAGCCCGCCTCGCCCCGGTTCGCGGGCATTGCCGCAAAACCCCAGCGCAGCGCCAGCCGACCCTTGATGGCCTGAATCAAAGCTGCGTGGCCGAATACCGTCTTGCGTGACTTACGCTCGCCCCGCACAGGTAACATGCCTGCGGGGCGTTTTTTATTCGCTCGGTAGAGGCGCAACGAACGCGCGGCGGAACCCCTATGACTGCACAGGGTCGATTAGCTGTATGGCCCAACTAGGCTATTTCCCTTCAGGAGCTTCACCCATGGACATCATCCGCATCATCTTCGCCATCCTCTTGCCACCCCTGGGCGTGTTCCTGCAAGTCGGCTTCGCTGGCGCATTCTGGCTCAACATCCTGCTGACCCTGTTGGGCTACATCCCCGGCATCATTCACGCCGTCTACATCATCGCCAGCCGTAAGTAAGTACGGCGCCCGCTCGGTGATCGCCTTAGCTAAGGCGCAAATGTTAGTCCAGCTTGGCTAGTAGCTGGCGGGACCTGAAAGTCGAAAATGCGCTGGACTGTAGGACGTTTCTGAATTCCAGCCGCTGGGTTGTTCGCCCCTATAGTCCGCGCTGGTCTTCACCGTCGTTGTAATCAACGACCGGATTTAGCGATCCGACCTCTCAAAGCGCATCAGCGTTTGCCTCGTGGCTAGCTCTGTAAAGGCGCGTGTCATGGCGGCTGTGCGTCGGAAACTTTCGGGTCTGCCGGTATCTTTGAGGCTGGTTCGCTAACCCGCATACAGCTGCCACCTTTATCGTTTAGCGACGTCTGGCGCCAGCACCAACTCAAAAGAGGCTACATCGTGCCAGTACGGCGTTCACCGAGACCCCTAGAAAGCATTGTTCCTCCCAGAGCGACTGCTCGGCGGATGACCCCCAGAACGATTTCGCTTCCAGAGAGCAGGGGCCTGCCGATTTAAGCCGTTGCCTTAACCATCAATCACCTTCCTATAAAAAGCCCATTCAGTTTCCAGCGCGTGGGCCTGATTACTGGCTTTGCGGAAGCCGTGGCGTTCTTCAGGGTAGAAGTGGCCTTCGGCGGGGATGCCGTTGTCCAGTAATGCGGCGAGCATGTCGCGGGTCTGGGCGGGAACGACCACGGCGTCGAGTTCGCCTTGGAAGAAAATCACCGGCACCTTGATCTGCTCGGCATGCAACAACGGCGTGCGTTCGCGGTAGCGCATCAGGTCGACGTCCGGGTCGCCGATCAGCCAGTCCAGATAATCGGCCTCGAACTTATGCGTTGCCGCGGCCAACGCCAATGGATCGCTGACGCCGTAGAGACTCGCGCCCGCCCGGAACACATCTTTGAACGCCAGTGCGCACAGGGTCGTGTAGCCACCTGCACTGCCACCGCGAATGAACGCCTTGCTCGGGTCGATAAGGCCCTGATTGCCCAGGTACTCGACCACTGCGCAGGCATCTTCGACATCGACCACGCCCCACTCCAGAAACAACGCCTGCCGATAAGCACGGCCATAACCAGTGCTGCCCCGGTAGTTGAGGTCCGCGACGGCGAAGCCCCGTTGCGTCCAGAACTGAATGCGCGGATCGAGGACCGGGTAGCAGGCCGAAGTGGGGCCGCCATGAATGAACACCACCAAGGGCGGTTTTTCTTCGTCGGTCATGGCCGGGTAGAAATAGCCGTGCGCCTCGCCCGAACCGCTGGGATAGCGCAGGGTCTGCGGGCGGCTGATGCGCTCGGCAGGCAAAGGCGCGACACCCCCGGCGAGCACCTGAACGCTTTTGTCGGAACGACTGATCGCCAGCACTGCAGACGGGCTGGTGGCAGAAGCTGCGATGCAATAAATGTAGTGCTCGTCCAACGCCAGGCTGCGGAAACGGCCGTATTGGCCGCTGAAATCTGCCATCGAACCGTCGCAGGCGCGCACAGCTAACACGCCCATGCCGTCCTCCGACCAACTGGCCAGATAAGCGCCGTCATCGAGCGGCAGGAAACTGGAGCCGCCCAGTTGCCAAGGTGCAGGTGCATGATCGGCTTTGGCGGCGGGTAACGCTTCGAAGCCATCCAGCGTCTCGACCCAAGGCTGCCAGAAACCCGCGCGATCGGTCAGGCAGTACAGGCGGCCTTGTTCATCGAAACGCGGTTGCTGCAACGCTTCAAACCCCAACCCTCCGGCCAGACAATGTGCACGACCCCATGTGGCATCGGGCTGGCGCTCAGCGCTCAGCAGCCTGGTCGACGTCCATGGCTGATGCGGGCGCCACCACTCGATCCACACCAGGCGGTTGCCGTCGGGACTCAACGTCGGGGAAGCATAGAAGTCGGCACCTTCGGCCAGCACGTCACATCGGCCATCCACGAGATTGATCGCTACCAGGCGGTGAACGTCTTTGTCCTCCTCGACCGCCAGAATCTGTCCGCGCGCGAACCGCACGTCGCCATAACGTTTGTCGCCTTGAGTCAGGGCGTGCGCAGTGCTGGCGTCGAAAGGCTGGATGTAGATCTGTTGATCGGTTTCATTGACGAACGCCACCGCATCGTCGGTCAGGCAAAACGAGCCGCCGCCGTATTCATAAACGCGGCTACGAACGCTGAAACCGTCCGGGGTCAGGCATGTGGTTGCACCATTACTCCAGCGCCAGATGCGCGACGCTGCGTCCTGTGGGCGGAATTCGCTCCAGAAAAGGCCGGCGGGGCTGACGTTCAGTTCGGCGAAGTCGGTGCCGGCCGCCACGGCCTGAGCGGCAGAGAACAGGTCAGGATTTGGCGATGAGGCGAGAATTTCGTTCATTGCGGAAGGCCAGTTGCTCGATGGTCTGGCTAGCATACTCGGCTTCGTCGCGCGCCTGGGTGATCAGGCTGTGTTGTGGCGACTTGCTGCACACCGGGTCCGTATTGCTGGCGTCGCCGGTGAGCATAAAGGCCTGACAGCGACAGCCGCCAAAGTCCTTCTCTTTCTCGTCGCAAGACCGACAAGGTTCGGGCATCCATTCGTACCCGCGAAAGCGATTGAAACCGAAGGATTCGTACCAGATGTGCTGCATGCTGTGATCGCGCACGTTGGGAAACTGAATCGGCATTTGCCGGGCCCCATGGCAAGGTAGCGCAGTGCCATCCGGGGTCACGGTCAGGAATAGATTGCCCCAGCCATTCATGCAGGCTTTCGGCCGTTCTTCGTAATAGTCGGGGGTGACGAAGATCAGTTTGACCGGGTGATTTTCGGCCGCCAGTTTGACGCGATATTCGTTGGTAATGCGCTCGGCGCGAACCAATTGATCCTTGGTCGGCAGCAAGCCCACGCGATTAAGGTGCGCCCAGCCGTAGAACTGACAGGTGGCCAGCTCGACGAAATCCGCCTCCAGCGCCACACACAGCTCGATGATCTTGTCGATTCTGTCGATGTTGTGCCGATGGGTCACGAAGTTGAGCACCATTGGATAACCATGCTTTTTCACCGCCCGGGCCATTTCCAGCTTTTGCGCAAAGGCTTTTTTCGAGCCCGCAAGCATGTTGTTTACTTGCTCATCGCTGGCTTGAAAGCTGATCTGAATATGGTCCAGACCTGCTTCCTTGAAATCGATGATTTTCTGCTCGGTCAAGCCGATGCCCGAGGTGATCAGATTGGTGTAGAAGCCCAGCCGGCGCGCTTCAGCGATCAATTGGGCCAGGTCCTGACGCACTAGGGGCTCGCCACCGGAAAAGCCGATCTGCGCCGCGCCCATCTGCCGCGCTTCGGCCATTACCTTGAACCACTGCTCGGTGGTCAGTTCCTGGCCCTGTTTTGCGAAGTCCAGCGGGTTGGAGCAGTACGGGCATTGCAGCGGGCAGCGGTAGGTCAGCTCAGCGAGCAGCCACAGCGGCAGCCCGACGGGAGGCGTCGGCGGAATGTGCACCTTGGACTTTGTGACTGCTGACTCATTTGCCGGCAATAGGGGCAAGTTCGATCCAGTGTTCAGCACGCGCGACCTCCATGAATTGCTCGACATCGGTGCCAAGCTCGGGGAAACCGGGGAATTTCTCGTCAAGCGCGGCGATTATCTCACCCACGCTGCGCTGGCCGTCGATCAAGCCGCCGATCGCGCTTGCGCTTTCGTTGAGCTTGATCATGCCCTCCGGGTACAGCAGCACGTGGCCATTCTGCGCCGGTTCAAACTGGAAGCGATAACCCCGGCGCCAGCTCGGCACCTGTTCACGGTTGAAGCTCATAGGGCGATTCCTTTATGCCAGACGCGTTGGTCGGTGACGCTGTGATAAGGCGGACGTTTCAGCTCGTAGGCCATGCTCATGGCGTCCAGCATGCTCCACAAAATGTCGAGTTTGAACTGCAGGATTTCCAGCATGCGCTGCTGGCCTTCCCAGGTGGTGTAGTGCTGCAGCGTGATGGCCAGACCGTGCTCGACGTCGCGCCGTGCCTGGCCCAGACGGGTGCGGAAATATTCGTAACCCGCCGGGTCGATCCACGGGTAATGCTGCGGCCAGCTGTCCAGACGCGACTGATGGATCTGCGGCGCGAACAATTCGGTCAGCGAGCTGCTGGCCGCTTCCTGCCAGTTGGCGCGCCGGGCGAAATTCACATAGGCATCGACGGCAAATCGTACGCCCGGTAGTACTAATTCCTGCGAACGCAGCTGGTCCGGGTCCAGGCCTACGGCTTGACCCAGACGCAACCAGGCCTCGATCCCGCCGTCTTCACCGGGCGCACCATCGTGATCGAGCAAGCGCTGAATCCATTCGCGACGAATCTCACGGTCCGGGCAGTTAGCCAGGATCGCAGCGTCTTTGAGCGGAATATTCACCTGGTAATAGAACCGGTTGGCGACCCAGCCCTGAATCTGCTCGCGAGTGGCACGGCCTTCATACATCGCCACATGGAAGGGGTGGTAAATGTGGTAGTACGCGCCTTTGGCGCGCAGGGCCTGTTCGAATTCAGCGGGGGAAAGCGGCGTTGGGTCAGTCATGTCAGCACGTTCCTTAATCAGCCGTCGCAGGTTCTGCGGGGTATTCAAACTTGTCTGCACAAGGCACTGGCTTGCAGCCGACGTGTAGCAGTAACGCTCGCCGAGAGTGACTTCTGCAAGATCGCCAGCGCCGGCCAGCCATGCCGCTATAGCTCGATGCTCATGCCATCAAAGGCTACTTCAACGTTACGGCGGGCCAGTTCGGCGCGCTCGGCGGAGTCTTCATCGAGAATCGGATTGGTGTTGTTGATGTGGATAAGCACTTTGCGCTGTTCAGGCAGCTTTTCCAGCACTTCCAACATGCCGCCCGGGCCCTTCTGCGCCAGATGCCCCATCTCTGTTCCAGTGCGAGTGCCCACCCCACGACGTTTCATCTCGTCGTCATCCCACATCGTGCCATCTACCAGCAGACAGTCGGCAGCGCTCATTTTTTTCAGGAGGGCGTCATCGACCTTGCCAAGGCCGGGGGCGTAAAACAGCTTGCCGCCGGTTCGCAGGTCTTCGACCATCAGCCCGATGTTGTCTCCAGGATGTGGGTCGAATCGGTGCGGCGAGTAGGGCGGTGCCGCGCTACGTAGCGGAAAAGGCGTAAAGCGAAGGTTCGGACAGGCCGGGATCACGAAGCTGCCTTCCAGATCGATGCGATTCCAGACCAGACCGCCGTTCCAATGCTTGAGCATGTTGAACAGAGGAAACCCGGTGCTCAGGTCTTCGTGGACCATGTCAGTGCACCAGACCTGATGCGGGCAACCTTCGCGCAGGCTCAGCAGGCCCGTGGTGTGATCAATCTGGCTGTCCATCAGGATGACCGCGCCGATCCCCGTGTCGCGCAGCCCGCGATTGGGCTGCATCGGCGCGAAGCCTTGCAGTTGGGCGCGGATGTCCGGCGAGGCATTGCACAGGACCCAATTCACGCCGTCATCCGACAGGGCAATGGACGACTGAGTGCGAGCGTGGGCCCGCAGGCTGCCGTCACGAAAGCCTGCGCAATTGACGCAGTTGCAGTTCCATTGCGGAAAGCCGCCGCCCGCCGCCGAGCCAAGAATCTGGATGTGCATGTCTTCTCCGTACCAATTGGGCATCGACGCCCTGTTTCGCGTCAGAACGCCGCGCTTTGAAATCTTTGACCCTGTCACAAAAAAGCCCCGGCGAACCGAGGCTTTTCACCGCGCAGAAATCAACGGCTTGCGAAGTACATGGTGACTTCAAAGCCGATACGCAGATCGGTGTAAGCAGGTTTGGTCCACGACATAGGAGACTCCTTCCGGGTTAGTGCAGCGGTGGGTGGTACATCTTTTAGTACACCTGCAAGAGGAGACGTTCAAAATGCTTAGGGGCCTATGCTACTAAAAATGTCGCGCGCCCAACGATGACAAATTGGATAAAGCGTTTTGCATGTGCAGCAATGATCATGGGGACGCAAGGGTCGACCCGTTGGGGCTCGGGCGGTTTGAAAGGCAAAAGGCCCAGGCTTGGGATTGCGCTATTCGGTTGGCAGCGGCGCGCAGCCCTGCAACATGAAGATGTGCAGTTAAATATCGCAGGCGCGCACTGTAATCCGCCGAGTGGCCTGCAAGATGAGCCTGCCAAAGCATTTCAGCGCCTTGCGAGAGGTCCATGGTGGCCGGCTCCAGCTGACTTTGCAGAACCTTGAGCACCGACCGCGTATCGGCTTCCTCGATCAGCACTGGCAGCGTTTTCATGAATGCTTCGATGTGTTCGATCAACTGGCCCGCCGTTGTGCTGGGCGATTGCACGCCGAACAGTACCCCGCCATGCCCGGCGATCTGTCGGAAACCGCTGAATACCGCGTAGCCCAATTGCAGCTCCACTCGAAGACGCTGGTAGAACGGCGCTTGAACCACATGTGCGAAGCATCGCCATATGGCCTCGTCCTCGATGCTGTTCGAGGGCACAGGGTAGAACAGCAGCACAGCATTCTCGGAAGACTCTGACGGTTCGATTGCCCAACGCTGTGCAGTTGTTGGCGCCAGGAGCAGTTTGCGAGTTTCGCCAGGCACGCCGGGCGTATCGCGAAGGGCGTGAAGCAGCGCGGGTTGACTGGCGCTGTGCACGCCCGTCGCAAAGCCGATCCAACGCGCGGTTGCCCAGACGCTCTTCAGGTCATGCGTGTCTGCGGCACTGGTACTGTTCAGAAAATGATCAGCAAATGTCTTTAGCAACTGGCGAATCGGGATAGGCGCAGGCTCGTTGCTTGACTGCCCGTAGCGCCTCAGCGCCTGGCGATCAGGACAACTGAGCCGGTTCAGTGCCTGCTCAAGAACGGCAGGAATCGTCTCTGCAAGACCGCTCGCTTTTAGCTGCCAATGGTTACCGTAAGCTGTGAACGTCAGTGTCACCCCGGCTTGCTGGGCATCGGCGCTCAGTGTTTTGAGGCTGTCGCAGAGCATCGAATGCAGTGTTGGCTGCGGGCTTTGAAGCGCCCAGGCCAGGTAGATTGCGGCCTCGCCAGTGGCTGGGAGGCTGTCGCTGAACGTCAGCGAGGGCGGCATTGGCGCCCGCATGGCGAGCGCTTGGGGAGGGCGCAAAAACGGGTTTGGCCGGGGCAAGCACCAGTTGGTGTCGGTGAGTACCGGTTTCGTTGGCGTAGGCGATGGCTGTAACTGCGATTGCCGCACCAGCGTATCGAGCAGGGCGTCCAGTGCCTGAATCACCGGATCCGAAAGGCCCGGCATGCCGGACTCATCATTGTAGTGGCGAGCTAGGGGCAGGGCGCTCAGGACTGCCAGTCGGCGCTTCTCAAGCAAGGTGTATTCATCGAGCAACTGGCGGTAGTGGGCTTTGAAGAAGGTTAGCCAGCTGAAGATCAGGTTTTGGATATCTGCCGTTTGCGCAAGTCCCTGAGGGAGTGCAGCGTCGATTTCAAACAACACCTGCCCGGCAAACTCATACCGTACCTGCGCCTTGAACGACTCAATCAGTCCGCGATCACGCAGCTGCGCGACTAACCCCCCTGCCTGCGCGTTGTTGATCCAGACGCAGAGGAATGCAGCGGCTTGCTGATGCCCGGAGGGCAGCCCTTCGCACGCAACCATCAAATGCACCCCGTGCAGGTCGGTTTGCACATGGATGTTCGTTTGGTTGCCCATAAGCGCCGGTGGGGACGATTGTTCGACCTTCTGGCCCTTGGCGAAATACCTGCCATGTGCAGTCGCCAAGGCCTGCAGTTCGTCCAGCGTCTGGGGGCCGGCCAGGCTCAAGATCATCTGACCTGCCTGATAGAAGGTCCGGTAAAAAGCCTGCAGCGCCTGCTGAAATGCAGGACGCGGAACTGGCAGGCTGAACCGGTTGCCCGCGTGAAACCAGCGCAAAGGGTGTAACGCCGACAGTGGTTGAAGGCGTTTTAGCCGTTCACGCGAAGCATTATCCCGTGACCAGGCGATGAATTCGGCGTGCAGCACTTCACGCTCGCGCAGTTGATCGGGCTGAGTCATGCGTGGATGGGCGAGCATTTCGCACAAACGCTCCAGACCTCCCGCAAATGCAGGCGGAGCCAGTTCGAAAAAGAAATCCGTAGTGCGTTCGCCAGTGCTGGCATTGACCTGTCCGCCGTGGCGCTGGACGTAGGTCATCAGGTTTTGGTCGGTAGCAAAGCGCTCAGTGCCTAAGAAAAAAAGGTGTTCGAGAAAGTGCGCCAGTCCTGGCCACTGTGCAGGCACATCATGACTGCCCACCGCCACCCGCAGCGCCGCCGCGCAACGCTTGAGCCTCGGCGCCGAGCACAGCGTCACGCACAAGCCGTTAGGCAGGGTCAGGGTACGGTGAGTGGTCGAGTCGGGCATGGGCATGACGATTTCCGCAAGGGAGTAGGAAAGTGCGGGTCATGCTAGCGGATTACGCCGCTGCCGTACTGGTTGTGGCCGGGCCTGTAACCGTCAGCCACGGACGGTTTGTGTGGCAACACGGGTTAACGGCGGCAGGGATCTAAATACGTCACCGCGGCCGTGCCGTGCTGCACATGGCCAAGCCAAGGATCAAACCAATCCTGTATAGAACTTCGGTCTGCGATCCTTGAAATAGGTATTGATCGCCTGCGACTCGCTCATGGCCTGGCGATCCAGATCCGCCACCACCAACGCTTGCTCCTGACCGGCAAGCGCGATCTGCTTGCCGTCCGGTGCGCAGATGCTGCTGAGCCCGCAGTAATGAATGTCGCCCTCATGCCCGCAATAGTTGGCGTAAACCAGGTAGCACTGATTTTCGAAGGCCCTGGCGCGAACGGTCACTTCGCAGATGAAGTCGTAGGGCGCCATGTTGGCAGTGGGTACCAGAATCAGATCGGCGCCCGCCAAGGCGAGCCGGCGAGTGTTTTCGGGAAATTCCACGTCATAGCAGATGAGCAATCCCAGCTTCCAACCGCCGAGTTCCACCACCGGAAAATGCTCGTCGCCTGCACTGAACATGGATTTGTCCAGCTCGCCATACAGATGCGTCTTTCGATAATTGCAGCATCGTGAACCTTGCGCGTCGATCAACTGCACGGCGTTGTAAACCTGATCGTCGGCGCTCAGTTCAGGGTAGCCGTACACGATCGCAATGCCGCTCGCTTTCGCAATCTCGGCAATTTCGCGCGCTGCCGGCCCATCGCTGGGTTGCGCCAATTCCCGTGCGGCCTTGGCGCCGATGTTGTAACCGCTCAGGAACATCTCCGGGAACACCACCACCCCGGCGCCCTGCTTCGCGGCTGCGGCTGCCTGCGCCTTAAGGCGTGCAAGGTTGCTGCCGATTTCCAGCGGCAGCGGCGGACATTGGTACAGGGCAACGCGCATGAGGGCTTCCTTATTCAGGCAAAACGATCGGGCCGATTTCGTGGAACACGTCACCAGGCCCCGGGTTTTCAGCATGAGTCTTGCCGCCGAAGTGGGTCATGATGCCCCACACCGCATTGAGCGAGGTCTGCACCGCGCCCTCGACCCAGGCCGGTGTCCAGGAAACGTCGTCACCGGCGATGAAAATGCCGCGCTGCTCGTCAGGCATATCCTTTTGCATGAAGTGCGCATACATGCGCTGGTTGTAGCGGTAGTGACCCGGCAGCGCGCCCTTGAAGGCACCGAGGAAGTGCGGATCGGATTCCCACGACACGGTGATCGGATCTCCGATGATCCGCGCGGCGATATCCACTTTCGGATAGATCTTTTTCAGCGCACCTAACGCCAGGCTGACGCGTTTTTCCACCGGATGCGGCAGCATTTTCAGTGCATCACTCATCCACGAGTACGACAGACAAATCACGCCCGGTTTTTCAACGCCATTGGAGTAGGTGCCGTTATCGAACAGGTAAGTGCCCCGGGTCAGGCGGTCGGTGAGTGTCATGCTCATCAGGTCGCGGCCGGTTTCCGGGTCTTTGTCTTTCCAGAAGGGGCGGTCGACCATCACGAAGGTTTTCGAGGACTGCATGTAGCGCGTACGGTCGAGCGCCATCCACATTTTCTGTGAGAACAGCGACTCTTCGCACTCGATCTGGGTGGTCAGCAACCAGCTCTGGCAAGTTGCCAGGACCGCGTCGTAATGCCGGGTATCCCCCAGATTATCAGTGACCGCAAATTGCCCATCGGCGGCACGCGCAATGCGTTTCACACCGGTTCGCGGCGCGCCACGATGCAGGCTGGACAGGGTAGTGCCTTGCGGCCAGTGCGCGCAGCGTTCGGGTGCATGGCGCCAGATACCCAATGGAACCTGGCCCACGCCGCCGACGATCAGGTGCTGGTGGTCGTCGCAATTGGTCATGACGACCCGGAAAATTTCCAGCATTGAGTTGGGAAAATCAGAATCCCAGCCGCCGGTACCAAAGCCGACCTGGCCGAACACTTCACGGTGATAGAACGACAGCTTGGCGAACGCCTTGGAAGTGGCGACGAAGTCATAGAACGTGCGGTCGTCCCACAACGGCACCAGCTTGTCCCACAGTTCCTTGAGGCGAGGAACGTCACGATCGCGGATGGCCTGCTGAATCTCGGCGAACTGCGCGCCATCTTCCAGCGCGTCAGCCCAGGCGTCAGCGACTTCCTGAAACAGCGCGGGCAAGTCCGACAGCTTTTGTGCGTAATGCGTGCTGCCTTCCAGGTCGATCACGGTACTGCCGGACGCGGCGGTCAGCGGATTGGGGAAGGGCTTGGATTCCAGCCCGAGTTTATCCACGTAGTGATAAAAGGCCGTGGACGACACCGGGAAGCGCATACCGCCCAGCTCGGCGATGACGCCTTCGGCCCCCTCGAACGACTGCGAACGCAGTCGGCCGCCCATTTTCGAGGCCTCATAGACCACAGGCTTCAGACCCAGCTTCATCAATTCATAGGCGGCAACCAAGCCGGCAATGCCTGCGCCCACAATCGCCACCTCTTTGCCCAGGTTGTCGCTCGGGATACTGCCCAGGCCTGCGGGATGCTCGATCCAGTCGTCGAAGGCAAACGGGAAGTCCGGGCCAAAAATCGTGATCGGTTTTTTGCCGTCGGCGGGGTGGCGATTGTTGTTCATGACTGACCTTGTTCGACTGAGGCGCGAAAAAGGGAAGTCTAGATAACTGTGAAGACAGTAATAAGGAGCAGAGTGTCGTCGTTATGTAGAGATTTTAAGCAAAATGACGAACCGAGCCATCGCTTTGACGTGTTCTGCTTCCGTGCCGATGCACATAGCCCTGTAGCATCCCGGCTTGCCTGATAGGCGTCCTAATAAATGTCGCCCTCAGCAATCCAGAGTGCTACGAGGGTTGGCGGCATCCAGAGAAGCGCATGTTGTCTTTGACACTCGGTTAGACCGGCTGCCCACGATCGATCTTGCTGCTGAGGATGATCGACGTGGTGGTCTTTTCGACGCCATCCACGCTGCCGATCAGATCCAGCAGTTGATCCAGCTGTTCCGGCGAATCGGTGCGCAGCCACGCCACGTAATCGAACTCCCCACTGACCGCACACAACTGCTGCACCTGCGCCAGAGCAGTCAGGCGGCGCAATACTTCCTTGCCCGAACGCGGTTGCACGGTAATCCCGACATAGGCTTGCAATCCGCCGTCGACCACGCGCTGACTCAACCGCACGCCGTATCCGGTGATGATCTTGCTCTTTTCCAGGCGCGCCAGGCGGGAGGTGACAGTGGTGCGGGCGATGCCCAGTTGACGGGCGAGATTGGCCACCGGCTCACGCGCATTGATTTGCAGCGCGGCGACCAGTTGTCGATCGATGTCATCGAGGGCGGGTGGGCGTGTGTCGGACAAGGGGCATCTCCTTCGGCAAGCGGGTGATGTTACCCGCTACCGAGGATTGATGCAGGCACCCGGTTCATGTCATGTAGACCCTTGCCGAGCACGCGGCTAGTCGGCGCATATTTGAAGTTTGCGCTCGTCGGCCAACCGCGCACGTCTACAGATGATGACGCATCAGTTTTTGTAATCCGGTGCCACACGGTCCAGCATCCGCAGCAATGCCGCCCAAGCGAAATCCGTGGCATCCGCGTCGCTTAGCTCACCTTCGGCAACCGCTTGCCCCGGCGCGTTGAACTGCCTTTCAGTGCGCAGGCACACCTGCTCCGGCGGCAAGTGCAGACTGCCACCTGCCTGAGCAGCGATCTGGATTTCGCAGGCTTTTTCCAGGTAGTACATGCGCAAGAACGCCTGTTTCACGCTGCTGCCCACCGTTAGCAATCCGTGATTGCGCAGGATCATCACCGAGTTCTCGCCCAGATCCGCGACCAAACGCTGCTGTTCACTGAAGTCCAAGGCAATGCCTTCGTAGTCGTGATAGCCGACGCGGCCGTAGAACTCCATCGAGATCTGGTTCACCGGCAACAGCCCGCCTGCCTGCGCGGCCACCGCACAACCGGCCCTGGTGTGGGTGTGCAACACGCACTGGGCATCTTCCCGGGCACGGTGGATCGCGCTGTGAATCACAAAACCCGCCGGATTGACCGGGTACTGCGAAGCCTCCACTTTGTTGCCGTCCAGGTCGATTTTCACCAGGTTCGATGCGCTGATTTCCTCGAACATCAGCCCATATGGGTTGATCAGGAAATGGTGCTCCGGCCCCGGTATCCGCAGGGACAGGTGAGTGAAAATCAGATCGGTCATCCGGTAGTGTGCGATCAGGCGATAGCAGGCTGCCAATTCCTGCCGCAGTTGCCATTCCTGCGGGCTGTACGCGTGTGTCATTTGTCCTCCGATAATGTCGGCCTTGGTCAGCTCAATGGGCCAACCAGGCATTCAGACGTTCTTCCAGTTCTTCACCATGGTCGACCCAGAACGCGATGTTCAATGGCATCGCCACAGCCATGTTCTGGGGCGAGGTGGGAATCCAGGGCGCCTTGCTCGGGTCCAGTTTGTCGCTCAACGCCTTGTTGGTCACGCCGTACGCGATGGCTTGGGAAAAGGCCTGCTGCGGGGCCGTTTCGTTGGCATAGGCGATAAATGTGTTCGCTGCATCCTTGTGCTGCGAGCCTTTGACGATGGTCCAGTAATCCATGCTGTACAGCGAGCCTTTCCAGATCGGCGCGACTTTCAGGCCCTCGCTGGCAGCCACCGCGCCACGACCGCTGAAGGTGGTGGTCATGACGATGTCTCCCGAGGCAAGCCACTGCATCGGTTGCGACCCCGCTTCCCACCACTGAATGTACGGCTTGAGCTTGTCCAGCTTGGCGAACGCACGATCGACCCCGGATTTGGTGTTGAGCTCTTTATAGATGTCCGCGGCAGGCACACCATCGGCCAGCAACGCATATTCGAGGGTGTACATGGCACCTTTGCGCAGCCCACGTTTGCCGGGGTATTTATCGGTGTCCCAGAAGTCCGCCCAACCGGTCGGCGCGGTTTTAACCTTATCGGTGGCGTACACCAGCGGCATCCCCCAGACCAGCGCCGCCGAGCCACATTCCTGCTGAGCACCTTCGATCAACTGCTGGCCGCCCGCCAGCTTGGGCCACGCAAGCTTCTCGAACAGTCCCTCCGCACAGCCGCGCTCAAGGTCTGGCGCCTCGACCTGCACCACGTCCCAGTCAGCGTGGCCGGTTTCGGCCATGACCTTGATCTTGGCCATTTCGCCGTTGTATTCGGTCTGCACCACGCTGACGCCGGCCTGTTTGGCGAAGGGTTGGAAGAGGGTGGTGTTCTGGATTTTTTGCGCCGCGCCGCCGAAGCCGACGATGACCAGGTTCTCTGCGGCAACTGCCGACAAAGGAGAAAGCATCAACACTGCACACGCAATTTTCAGGTTCTTACTGTTCATCGACATCTTCCTTACGGCCGTAGGGCTCTTTTTCGTAGCAAAGGCGCACGCGAGCACGCCCTGGCTGGATAGGGGTAATGGGATAGAAACAGGCAATGATTTGAAAAACGGGGAAGCTGGCGCTGTAGATCCGCGATGGCTGCTGGGGCATCCGGCGGCATGGTTTTTTATTATTTTCGCCGACAGTATCGAGTGTGGGCGTTCGCCAGAGCCTAATCCAGGCTCGATGAAAAAAGAAGAGACCGATGACTATTTTGTGAAAAAAAGACTCAAATTTTCACTGAGGGTAAAGATACGCTTCACTTGCTAACGCCGCATCGACTAATTGTCGCCATTGCCGCTTAAACTGCGCCACGTTTCGCGCACCCAGCAAACAGGCACCGAGGTCATCATGAGTGAAGGAAAGATCAGTGATAACGCCAGGAAGGCGAATTCGGTAGGCAATGACCTGAGCGCTGGCGAGAGCTTTCTCGGAGAGCGCATTCGTGGCCTGCGCAAGCGGCAGGGCCTGACACTTGCGCAACTGGCCCGTCTGAGCGAGTTGTCGGTGGGTTACATCAGCCAGTTGGAGCGCGACCTGTCGCGGCCCTCCGTGGACACCCTGTTGAGAATCGGTCGTTGCCTGGGCGTGAATATCCAATGGTTTTTTTCCACCAGGTCCGAGGTCAGCGAAGCCGATGCAGGTTATGTGGTGCGCAAGGGTGCCCGCCAGAACATCCATTACGACGACGGCATCTACGATCAATTGCTTACCCCAAGTCCCAGCGGGCAGATCGAGATGGTTCACTCGCGTTTCCCACCCGGTGCCTACAACCGCACCAGTTATACCCATGAGGGCGAAGAAGTTGGCTACGTGCTGAGCGGTGCTTTCGAGCTCTGGGTAGGCGATAAGCACTTCCTGCTCGGTGAGGGCGATAGTTTCCGCTTCGCCAGCAACGAGCCCCATCGTTACGGAAACCCCGGTGAGACCGACGCCGTAGTGCTGTGGGTCATTACCCCGCCGACTTACTGATCTCAGTAGTCCAGCTACTTGTAAAAAATGCTCGAAACGATCATTTTTATGATTGGTTTGCGCGGTTTGTTAGGATCGAATAAGCTGTTTTGCGTAATCTGATCAAAAAAATGATCGTTTTGCTCATATTCAGACATCCAGCACTTCGTCGTACCCATAAAAACAAGGAGCGCTCACCGTGGCCCAGATTCCTATCAAGCGCAGTATCGAACGTGTACCCGGGGGCATGATGATTGTGCCGCTGCTGATTGGCTCGCTCGTCGCGACCTTCCTGCCCGACATGCCGAAATTCTTCGGTTCCTTCACCAATGCGTTGTTCACCGGTTCGCTGCCGATCCTGGCGGTGTTTTACGTGTGCATGGGTGCAAGCATCGACATCAAGGCCACGCCGTATTTGCTGAAAAAAGGTGGGGTGTTGTTTGGCACCAAGGTCGGCACCGCGATTCTCATCGGCGTAATCATGGGCCACTTCCTGGGGGAGCAGCCAATTACATCGGGCATCTTCGCCGGGCTTTCGACCCTCGCCGTCGTCGCTGCAATGAACGACACCAATGGCGGTCTGTACATGGCGCTAATGGGCCAATACGGGCGTTCCGAAGACGTCGGTGCCTATTCGGTGATGTCGCTGGAATCGGGGCCGTTCCTGACCATGGTGACGTTGGGGGTTGCAGGCTTGGCAGCGTTTCCCTGGCCGACGCTGGTGGGTGCGATTCTGCCATTGCTGCTGGGCATGTTGCTGGGCAATCTGGATCGCGAAATGCGCGATTTTCTGGCCAAGGCCGTGCCGGTGATGATCCCATTCTTTGCGCTGGCACTGGGCGCAAGCCTGGATCTGCACAAGGTCTGGCAAGCAGGCTTGCTGGGTATTGGCCTCGGCCTGGCGGTCGTCGTGTTGACCGGCATCCCGTTGTACTTTGCCGATCGCGTTTCGGGCGGTACCGGCGTCGCGGGGGTGGCGGCTGCAAACACCGCGGGTAATGCAGCAGCCGTTCCTGCGCTCGTGGCCGCAGCCAACCCGGTGTACACCGAAGCAGCCAGCTCTGCGACGTTGCTGGTCGCGGCTTGCGTGGTGGTCACCGCTGTACTGTCGCCGATTCTTACGGCGTCAGTCGCCAAACGCTACAAAGAGCGTCACCCTGAAAAACAGGTGAGCGTCAGCGTGGAGCGGGAGGTGATTCGATGACGATGCTGATCATCGCGGACGATCTCTCGGGGGCGGCCGATTGCGCGATTGCCTTTGCCAGCGCCGGTCTGAGCACGGTGGTGACCCTCGACGCAGCCCACGATATCGGTGATGCCAGCGTGGTTGCCATCGACACCGATACACGTCGACTGTCGCAGACTCAAGCCGGCGCGCGCACCTTAACGGCCTTTCAAACCCTGCTCAAACCTGGGCAGCGCCTCTACAAGAAAATTGATTCCACACTGCGTGGCAATTGGGCCGTGGAGGTCGCGGCACTCGCGCCGTATGCGGGTCTTGCGATCATCGCGCCAGCCTTCCCCGCCACGGGCCGTACCACGTTGCAGGGCAAGGTGCTGGTCAATGGTCAGCCGCTGGAGAGCACGGACACCTGGAAGCTCGAACATGCCGACCGTTCAGCCGATATCGCTTCAATGCTCCAAGAGGTCGGCCTGTGCGTGGCCACGCTGACCCTGAAGACCCTGCGCGGTGATCCTGCCGTGTTGGCGCAGCACATCTCCTCGGTCGCAAACAGCGAGGTTCGCGCGCTGATCATCGACGCGCAAATCTCCGAGGATCTGCAGACCCTGGCGAGAGTGACTGCAGCGATGGCCGAACCGCTTTTCTGGGTGGGTTCAGGTGGTTTGGCTCGGGAACTGGCGGCGCTGCCGGAACTCGCCTGCGCGTCTGGTCAGGCGCCGATTGCAGCCCGTGAGAAACACGCACCCACGCTGGTGCTGGTTGGCAGCTTGTCCAGCGTGTCCGAACGTCAATGCGCGATGCTTAAGGAACGCACATCCATCGGCGAGCTGATCGTACCGCCCGCCGTGTTACGCCAGGGCATCTCCCACGGCGACTGGGCGGGTTGGGGCATGCGTATCGGCCAATACCTGCGTCGTGGTGACGATCTGCTGTTGCGCATCGGCCGTGATGAAGCGTTTGACCCTGCGGAAGGTGCGCGTCTGTCGACGTTGCTGGCCGCCATGGTGCGTCCGCACTTCGCCCATGTCGGCGGTCTGGTCGCCACTGGCGGCGAAACGGCCCGCGCCATGTTGGGCGCAGTCGGCATCGGCAGCCTGCAACTGCTTTGTGAAATCGAAGCGGGCGTTGCGTTCGGACACCCGATTACAGGCCGCGACGGCCATCGTCCAGGTGTGGTGACCAAAGCCGGTGCGTTCGGCACCGACCACGCGCTGTACGCCGCCTGGCTGTACATGAATAACGCCGTAGAGCCTGCGCAATACACCGCAGGCTCCGACTTGAATCCCGCGCTACAAGGTAAACAATCATGAACAACTATTTGCCCATCATTGGCATCACCATGGGCGACGCCACTGGCGTTGGTCCTGAAATCATCGTCAAGAGCCTGACCCACGACGTGGTTTATCAGCAATGCCGCCCGTTAGTGATCGGCGATGCCGCACGGCTGGAGCTGGCTAACGAAATCGTCAAAGGCAGCGCCAGGATTCGTCGTATCAAAGAGGCGTCCGAGGCTCAGTACCAGCCAGGGATCATCGATTGTATCGACCTGAACCTGATCCCTGCCGACCTGCCTTTCGGCCAACTGTCGCCAATTGCCGGTGACGGCGCCTACCAGTACATCGCCCGCGCCGTGCAACTGGCCGAAGCCGGCCAGATCGATGCGATCTGCACCGCGCCACTGAACAAGGAAGCGCTGCATGCCGGCGGCCATAAATACCCGGGTCATACCGAGATGCTCGCGCACCTGACCCATGTCGATGAGGTCTCGATGATGCTAGTGGCGCCGCAATTGCGGGTCATTCACGTCACCACCCACATCGGTATCATCGATGCGATTCGCAAGATCGAGCCCGGTCTGGTCCAGCGCACCATCGAGCGCGGTAACGCGACATTGATCAAGGCCGGCATCGCCAGGCCGCGCATCGGAGTTTGCGGCATCAACCCGCATGCCGGTGAAAACGGTCTGTTCGGCTACGGTGAGGAAGAGGAAAAGATCATTCCGGCGGTGAAGCTGTTGCAGGAGCAAGGTTTGGATGTGACCGGCCCACTGCCAGCCGATACCTTGTTTTTCCGGGCGGGCCGCGGGGATTTCGATCTGGTGGTGGCGATGTACCACGACCAGGGCCACGGCCCGGTGAAGGTCCTCGGCCTGGAAGCTGGCGTGAACGTGACAGTCGGTCTGGAAGTGATTCGGACGTCGGTGGACCACGGCACTGCATTCGACATCGCGGGCAAGGGGATCGCCGACGAGCGCAGTCTGCTCGAAGCGCTGCGTCAAGGGGCGGAGCTCGCTACGCGTCGGGGGTAACGTGCTGCGGCAGGCGGGAGGTGAGCAGGTGCGGCCTGGTCGTGTAAGATCATCGGCCTTTGCTCCACGAGGCCGTCCATGAAAGCCACTGACCGTCATCGCGCCATTCTCGAATTGGTGCGCGCCCGCGACACCAACGTCGAGCAGCTGAGCGCCGCGCTTGGCGTGTCGGAGGCCACCGTGCGGCGCGACCTGACCATGCTCGCCAAGCAGCGGCACCTGGTGCGCACCCATGGTGGCGCCACGGCGCTGATTGGTGTGCATGAACCGGAAGCGTCGCTGGAAGAACGCAAGGCTGCACAACGCGACCAGAAAGACGCAATCGCCAAGGCCGCTGCGCTGCACGTCGTCGATGGCGACACCGTACTGCTCGACGGTGGCACCACCTGCGCGGCACTGGCATTGCATTTGTGTTCAAGGCAAAACGTGCACGTCGTTACCAACAATCTGCTGGCGGTGATGACCTTGGCCAACGCCCCGGGTATTCGCTTGACCCTGATTGGCGGTGACCTGCGTGGGTCCAGCATGAGCACGCTCGGCCCGCTCGCGGAACTCACGCTCAGCCGTTTGAGCGTCGACAAAGCGTTTATGGGGGCCGACGGTGTGGTGGCCGAGTTCGGTTTGTGCGAGGCGAGCGATCAGCAGGCTTACCTTAAGGAGTGCATCATCAAGCGCGCCGCGCAGGTCTTCGTCCTGGCCGATGCCGACAAGCTCGGCCGCGCCCGGCAGCAACACTGGACGCCCCTTGAGCGCGAGTGGACGTTGATCACTTCATCCGACGCAGATGAAGCGCGCCTTGCGCCATTCCGTATGGTGCAGCAGATTGTGGTCCAGACTGTCAGCGCCTGAGCGTGGTTGTTGCGGGGCGTGATCCATTCCGCGTTTCACGTGAAGGCGCGCTCACACAGTCCGGCGGATACCCGCGAAGCCCAGTTGGGTGGTTAATAACTCAAATCTTCCACTTCTTCGAAGTCTTCGCCAGCCGTTGCTGCAACCCTTCGATGTTCAGCGCCAATTGATGATTCATCAACTGATAACCCAGCAGTTCCGCTGAACAGGCCGGCGTTTCCGGGCCCATCGCCAGGGATTCGGTCGGCCGCCCCAGACGCTCCGTGGCTCCGCTTTGAAGAGCGCGCGCCATGCCGACCAGCATGCGCCGAATCCGACGCTGCTCTGCGTTCATGCCCGCATTGCCCATATCTGCAGGACGCAGATTGGAAAGGATTTCCAGCGTGCTCAGGCACATGCGGAAATGCCCCTGAATGGCGTCCAGTTCGACCAGTGAAATCTTCACCTCCTTGGACACCGAAGGGATAAGCGAACGCAGTTGCAGCATCGTCCCGTTCAGCCGGGCGGTCAGCTTGCGATGCTCGTCAGCAGTAATCGACTGTCCGCTGCTGATACGTTCGTAAACCTTCGCACAGTCACGCAAGCCGGAGGCCAGGTTATAGCGCCAGGAATACACCGCATACAGCGGCAGCGCGAAGGAAAACGCCAGCGCGAGCGCAATACCGATCAGAATATCCACCGTGCGCCACAGCCCATCGGTGATCGGATTGTCGCCATGACCGGCCACGATAAACAGCGTAATCGCCGACAGCAATGCCGTATAACCGCCCTTGCCGATGGCGTGATAAGCGAAGAAACCGCAGATCAACGACATGATCACGTACGTCAGCAACGGCATGCCCAGATAACTCTCCTGCGCCACCACCACCAAACCCAACGCCGCACCAATCAACGTCCCGTAAGCACGCTCTACCGACTTCTTGCCGATATTGCCGTGATGCTGCAACCCGCCGATCACGATCAGCATCGTCACCGACGCCCACTCGCCGTGGGGCAGATTGATGCCGGTGGTCAGCAGTATCGAAACCAACAGACCGACCACAATGCGCCCGGCGTGGATATAACGCGCGTGACGGTAGCGGCGGTAAGGGTCCAGAAGAGGGCGCAGCAGGCGGCGGAATAAGAGCATGGGTGTGTTCATGGGGTTACAGACCGTCGAACGGGTGAATATATCCTGCAGAAACACAAAAGCCGCGCAATGCGCGGCTTTTGAAGGTGGTGGGCCCACACGGACTCGAACCGTGGACCAAAGGATTATGAGTGTGTAAGCAAAGCCAAGTATCTACAGAAATTGTACATAAGCTAGCGTAGGTACAACGTAAGCGCTCCATAAACCCCACATTCAAAGCCGCTGCTTGATCCCGGATGCTGTGCTCCCGATTTCTTTTTGGAGCCCGCCAACCATGATGCGTCCCGATGCAAAAGTCGAAAAAGTGTACCTGTACCCCAAGCCCGTCGACTTCCGAAAATCCATTTACGGCCTGGCTGCCCTGGTCGAGCTGGACATCAAGGTCGCGGTCTTCGACCCAGTGCTTTTTGTCTTCCTCAACAAGCCTCGCAACCGCGTGAAGATCTTGTACTGGGAGCGCAACGGCTTCTGCCTTTGGCTCAAACGCCTGGAGTCCGAGCGCTTCAAAACGTCGCCCGACGTGACGGACGAAGCGATTGTCCTGACTGTCCAGGAACTCAACTGGATGCTCGACGGTTTTGACCTCTGGCGTAACCGTCCTCATCAGGTTTTGACGCCGCGATTCGTGGCCTGATTCTGTATAATCCAGGGCATGAATTCTGTGCCCGAAAACCTCCCTGACGATCTTCAACTTCTCAAGCAGATGCTTGCGAAGATGCAGTCGCGGGTCGGTTTTCTTGAAGAGGAAAACGCGCTGCTGCGTCAGCGCTTGTTCGGGCGCAAGTCCGAGCAGACAGCCGATCCTGCTACCCCACAGCTTGCCCTTTTCAATGACGCAGAAAACATCGCCGACGTTGCCGACGAAGATGCAGAAGAAGAGGTCGTCGCTCCCACCAAGCGCCGAGGTAAACGCAAGCCGCTACCTGCCGATCTGCCGCGCGTCGAGGTCATCCACGAACTGCCCGAGCACGAACTGACCTGTGTCTGCGGCTGCCGCAAGCACGCCATCGGCGAGGAGATCAGCGAGCAGCTTGAAATCGTCCCGATGCAGATCCGTGTCATCAAACACATCCGTAAAGTCTACGGTTGCCGCGACTGCGAGGCCGCTCCGGTCACTGCGGACAAGCCAGCTCAGTTGATTGAAAAAAGCATGGCCAGCCCGAGCGTTCTGGCGATGTTGCTGACCACCAAATATGTGGACGGTTTGCCGCTTCACCGCTTTGAAAAAGTACTGGGTCGCCACGGCATCGATATCCCGCGCCAAACCTTGGCTCGCTGGGTTATCCAGTGCGGTGCGCACTTCCAGCCGCTGCTGAATCTAATGCGCGATAGCCTGTTGGCCAGCCGCGTCATCCACTGCGATGAAACGCGGGTGCAGGTATTGAAAGAGCCTGATCGCGAGCCGAGCAGCCAATCATGGATGTGGGTGCAAACCGGCGGCCCACCGGATAAGCCGGTCATCCTTTTTGATTACTCCACCAGCCGAGCGCAGGAGGTGCCCACGCGCCTGCTCGATGGCTATCGTGGCTACGTCATGACCGATGATTATGCCGGTTACAACGCACTGGGCGCCCAAGCTGGAGTTGAGCGTTTAGGATGCTGGGCCCATGCGCGTCGTAAATTCGTTGAAGCACAGAAAGTGCAGCCCAAAGGGAAAACGGGGCGCGCGGATATCGCGCTGAATCTGATCAACAAGCTTTACGGCATCGAGCGCGATCTGAAGGCTTGCAGCGACGCTGAACGCAAAATCGGTCGTCACGAACAAAGCCTGCCGGTACTGGCTCAGTTGAAAAGCTGGATCGAAAAGACGCAGCCACAGGTCACCGCTCAGAATGCCCTGGGCAAAGCCATCAGTTACCTCGCAAGCAATTGGAGCAAGCTGGAACGATACGTCGAGGAAGGCTACCTGCCGATCGACAATAACGCCGCAGAGCGCGCGATCCGCCCCTTCGTGATTGGAAGGAAGAACTGGTTGTTCAGCGATACGCCCAAAGGCGCAACGGCCAGTGCTCAACTGTACAGCCTGGTCGAGACTGCCAAAGCCAACGGCCAGGAGCCTTATGTGTGGCTGCGCCACGCACTGGAACGCCTGCCGGCGGCCTCATCAGTTGAAGACTACGAAGCGCTGCTACCGTGGAACTGCTCGCCGGTATCACCTAGCTAAGCGCACCACCCATCATGAAGCTGGTGGGGCTTATGGAGCGCTTACGGTACAACAAGCCCAAAGCAACGGAGATAAAGGAGTTTACCGAAGGTTAACGAAATGTATCAGAACTGCTCTGTGTACTGATATTGTACCTCTTGGTAAGGACGCTGGAGAGGTCGTCATCCGACAGAGGGGCGCCTTTATGCGGTATTGACATGGAGAATTAGCAATGGATCAGACGGTAACTGTCAAGAATCTCAAGCGATTGTTTGATGAAGACCAGAAAAAAGGCGGCAGCCTTGAGCAGAAATTTTTTCCCGATGCCTTCGCTTTAAAGCGAAAGATCGCTTTTATAAAAAGATACTATAAATTCCTAAGGTCGAGACTTAAAAAAGCATTAATCACTGAAGAAAACTTTTTGGCACGGCATAGCCGTCTGCGTATGGCTTTAGACGCTAGGCGGGGAAAATATGATGTGGTTATAACTGATTTGTTGTCTTCAATTGCTGAGCTAATTAATAAAAAAGATTTTAGGCTTGCTGTTCATGCTCTTCCTGAATTGGTAAATGGTAAGCAGGTGTATAGTGTTGGCAGCACTATCGAGAGTATATTAGCCGCTAGGCATCTTCAAAAAATTCTTAAAGAGTTATACGGTATACGGTTGGCAGGTAGAGATCTGATAGTGAATCAGATTAAAAGCCTCGTTTTTGATGGGTTTCCAAAGTATGTAATTAAGGCAGATATAAGCTCCTTCTACGAGTCGGTCGATCATAAGTTGCTTCTGGAGCAGTTGCACGGATCTACAAAACTGTCGGTTTTGGTTAAGCGGCTTATTACTCGGGCAGTTAAAGATTACGTTTCTCTGTCTGGTTCTGAAAAAGGATTACCTCGAGGTATCGGAATTAGCGCGTACTTAGCTGAAATATACCTAGCGAAGGTTGATCAGGACCTAAGGCGGTCTAGCGATCTTGTGTACTACTCAAGATACGTCGATGATATGTTTCTTGTATATGCCCCGAGAAGGGCAGAGTGCACTGTTAGTTATCTTTCGGAATTGAAGGGTATTCTTGGTAGGAAGGGATTAGTTGTTAATAGTAAAACCGATGAGATTTCGTTTCTAACCGAGCAAAAAGGTAGCTTTGAGTATCTTGGATATGCATTCAAAGTCGACGGTGCCAGTAAAAAGGTGATGCTAAGTCATAAGAAGTGTGAAAAATATCGCGCGAGAGTCAAGAAAAGCTTTGATGAGTATAAAGCTAAGCAAGCGTGGATGAGGGATAAATCTTCAAAAGATCTGATTGCTAGAATTGGATTTTTAACATCCAACACCAGGCTGTTTAATCGCAAGAGTAATGCTTTTATTGGCGTATATTTCGGGAATAAATTTATAAATGATACAAAGCAACTCGTTGGTTTAGATCATTTTTTGAAACATCAGATTGGAATGCTCGATGATGAGCGTTTAAAGAGACGGCTCAGCCGCTACTCATTTGAGCTCGGCTTTAATAACAAGATTTTTAGAGAGTTTGATCCTAAAACTTTATCCGAGATGTCTCGAGGGTGGCTACATGGCTAAGAAAGCATTATCAATAAACTTCCCTGTAGAGCGAGCTGTCTTGTCCGATGTTTTGCCCTTTGAGGTTCCAATAGTATTTTCGAATCGGCATTTCTATAAGTTTCTCTGTGAGCACGGTGTTAGGTATAGTGATTTTACGTTCAGTTGGTTTGCTAAAGATGATGCGTTGGATGACCTGGTTAAACTAGTTGTCGGTGTCCCTGTTGGAAAAGAGGTTTCCCGAGTAGATAGGTCGGGCGTGCTATATTCCACCATGGTGTTAGAAAAGAGAGAGATTTCCTCTGTACCGTTTGCATTTTCCATTTCGCATAAGGAAGATCAGCTCAGGCATTTATCGTTAATACATCCTCGTGCCCAAATGTTAGTGGTCGATTTTTATGATGAGTTCAAAGACCTAATAATATATTTTTCGGGTAGGAGCGAATACAGCTTGCGCATGCCAAGGCGTGTGGCGGGCTGCACTTACATTGATGCTAGAGCGTTAATTGAAAAAAGAGAAACTAGCGATTCGGTTGTTGAGCTTGAAGGTGATGACTATGAAAATTTAAAATCTTTTTTTGTGTATGAGCGATTCAGTAATGTTTTTAAATTTTATGAATCTATAGAGCATTTAGAAGGTGAGAGAGAGTTTAGAAATCTGGCTAAGCTGGATGTTGCATCGTGCTTTGATCGAATATATACGCACTCAATTGCTTGGGCAATTTATAAAAAAGAATACGCAAAAAATAATCTTGGGGCGTTACCCGAAACGTTTCCAGGCCGATTTGACTGGTTGATGCAGAAACTAAACTACAACGAGACTAACGGTATAGTCATTGGGCCGGAGGTTTCTAGGGTTTTTGCTGAAGTGATTTTTCAAGCTGTCGATGTTGACGTGTCCAGAGCTCTTGAAGGAAAAGGATACTTCAATGGTAAACAATATCGCATATATAGATATGTTGACGATTTCTTTGTTTTTTATAATGATGAAAATGTTTTTGTTGATATCAAGTCGTGCCTTCAGGAATCGCTGAAGCTATATAAGCTCTCGTTAAATAAAAGCAAAGAGGAAGTTTTAGTAAGGCCAATTATAACGTCAATATCTATCGCGAAAAAAAGAATATCAGACCTGTTTAATGAGAAGCTTTGCTATGATCTTGAGCGTTTCGACAAGGATGGTGTTGAATCCTTTAAAGGCTCGATAAATATCAACCAGTTCGGTCTGATAACTGATTTCAAGTCAATTCTATCAATCTCTTCGGTTGAATATAAAGATGTTTTGAATTATTCGCTGTCGATCGTTGATAAGAAAGTGTCACGGATTATTTTTGATTACGAGCGGTTAGATCCTGATCATGCCTCTCCTAAACAATTGGCGGGCTCTGTAGAAGCTATCATCGGTTTTCTATTTTTTATTTATTCGGTTTCTCCTAAGGTTAATACTACCATTAAGCTTTGTCGGATAATGCAAAGGATTATTACTTTCGTAAGTAAGCATGAAGTAGGTAGGGAGCATTGTGCGTCTATATATCGACAGATTTTCGATTGTTGCTGTAGTGTGCTCGATCAGGCAGCTAGCACTAAGAATGTGCCCATTGAAACGCTTTATCTGCTTGTGTTGATGCGGCAGTTGGGTACTTCATATTGGTTGGATGAAAAAACTCTTGGTAAGTACTTTAATGTAGTGACTGTCGGTGATAGAAGAGAATTCGGTGCCGAGTTGAGTTACTTTTCGATTACTACTATGTTTTTCTATATGTCAGATAAGGTGAGATATTCTAACTTGAAGAAATTATTGATTCTTCATGTTCAGAATAAATTTGATGATCGCAAAAATAATTTGCCTGGTGATACAGAAATGTTGCACTTAGCCCTAGATATACTGTCTTGTCCATTCGTTGAGAATGATTTAAAGCGAAAAATTTTGGCTCTCTATGGGGTATCTGGCCAGAATTTCAGAAAGATCGCCGACTTTAACGATTTTTGGTTTACTAAATGGAAGGATTTCGATTTTTCCAGAGAGCTGGACGCTAAGATTAGTCAAGAGGTATACTGACGTCGATGCCTCATGCGCCTTAAAGGCTGTTTGCAGTCGCACACACCAGCATCATTGGCGGTCCGTCCTACGCATGGAGGTCTGCCATCGGACGGTCCGCATGAGCCGCTCGGTCAAGGTCCCTCTGCTCCTGAAAGCGTAAGGCCGCTCGGGAGTGGAGAGATTAAGATTTTTGTGCTAAAGCTCTCCTGTTCATCTTCGATTTACGACCTATCTAAGATCATTCATGACGCCGCTGATGGCACCTATGTAAGTTTTTATGCCGTTTTCTTCCAGGAACTGTGCGCATTGGGCGTAGGTGTAGCCCTCTTGACGCAGCCGCGTAAGTTCGGGAATGAATGGCAGTAATCTGTCTCGAAGTGTTGCTTTTCGCTCAGGTGGCTTTACATTTTGCATGAACTGCTCAGCAGTGATTCGAAGAGTTTCTTCCCCTTTACTATCATTCTCGCTTTCTATGTTTGCTTGGTAGATAGAGTAGTGTTGTTGAAAAATATAAGGCTGCACATCGAATAATGCGTTCACCTGTTGCGCCAGATGGCGGACTGCTGATGCTACAGAGTCGAGCGCATCTCTTTCTCCGTCTTCCAAATCATATGAAGCTCTAATGCTCGCTACCACATCTGCTACGCCTGTCAACAGTTCGCTTTGAAGAGTTTGACCTATTTTGTCTATATCGCTACAAACTTCCATGCAGACGCTATTGATTAGTTCTGTTCCAGCTATATCTGATGGGCTTTTCTCAATTTTGCTATCGGATAAAGAAAGTCCTAAAGCAACTCTCAACGCCTCCGAGTCACCGTCAGCTACTAGCATTTCATGCCCGAACATCTTGCAGGCAATGAGAAAACGTCCAATAAGCTGTCGTTGGGTGGGATTGAATTCTTTGCGTGTGATATCTAATAAACTAACGGCTGCATCGAGCTCTTCAAACACCGTGGCGCACATGCCGGTTGACGCCTTGGTTGGAAATTTTATTTCTGGGAAAAATTTGCCCACTGCATCACCTCTAATCATGACATGCGTTTTTGAGCCAGTTTCCAGCGGCTGAGGCTGGAATCCTGGAGCTCGGAAACTATTTCGGTATGTTTATATATATAGGTTGATAGCTGAGCTATCTCACGCTGCGTGATGCTTTCGCTACCACGCGCATTCAGGTTTTTCACGATCTGATTCAGGTTTCTTCCAATGGCTCGAAGCTGCCCCGACGATTCCCAGAGCGCCTTTGTGGCCTCCATCGTGAATTGGGGCTGGTTGGTCAAACTGGCTCGAACGCAATTGATGACCCACCGCTGAGGCGAGCATCCCTCGGCTTCTGAGCGCTCCACGATCTCATGGTGCTCACTCGGTGTGAATCGAACCTCAAGCCTTTGTTTTGGACCTTCATCTGGCTCGCCTGCGATTTGCCCTGATATCCAGTCCTTCACGTCAGGGGGTATTTCATCTTGGATGACGTAGCGCATTAGCGCTCGGATCACGCCGTGTTGGGAGCTACCTTTTTTCTCGCAGTGTGCTTCCCACTCTGATTTCAACTCGGCCGGTATGCGTACCCGGTAAACGGCGCTATCTCTTGTGGCGCCGATGGTCGCTTTGCGCGGCATGTGCATTCCTCGCTGGGTATCGACAGTTCAATATTTTCGTAGTGAACCACATTTTACCGGCGAACGCCTATCCTGCACTAGATCTTCATCGCGCTCCATCCTTGTTCATGAACAAGCTTTCGTGGAGAAAAGAGGGCAACGGTGGGTTCAAGTCGATGCGCTTGTTGTTCGTGGTTTTGCCACGAATTAATGCGGGAGTACTCAGCGAGTACGTAAACCTGCATTAGATCTCCATTCATTCCATTCCTTGTTCATGAACAAGTTTTTCGCACAGCTCATTGCGTTCCGGATGGCTGAGAATCGTCGCTGTCAGGAAGCATCTGCTGCGAGAGCACCACAAATTCGCTCAGGTCAATTTCGCCGGTGATGTAACGCCGACCAAGGTGTTTCATTTCTTCTGAGGTTTCGAATCCAGAAAGGCCGATGGATGCTGTAGCAAATGCGACAGCTTTCTTGCGCTCGCTCTGCTCAGCCTCAGAAATCTGATGCTCCGGTCCCTTCGTATCAACGGCTTCAATTTCGTTGCTTCCTTGGTGCTGCGTTGGCTCTTGGTTGTTTGAGGTCATGCGGATTTCTCGCTGTTTGGTTGAACGCGGGAACGCGTTAGCGCTATGTCCGTGGTGCGTAGCAAAGTAGCAAGGTTTTTGCTGGATGTGGTGTCAAGGGCGGCACCGGAAGCCGCATGCGGAGCGGAGCCGAAGGCGAGCACCGAACGGGTGAGGATGTCGGGCGTAGCCGGACCCTTGATGCCACAGTAAGCACTGAGCCTATGGCAAGGGGGAGGTCAAGGGCTCTGCCCGCCGTACCTGCCCCCGCAGCCAGTCCGGCAAGTTCGGACACGGGATGCAACCGAAGGGGTTGCCCAAGCAACGCGCGGAGTTTTCGTAGTCGTGTTGCATTCGTTTTCAGTGGGTTGTGTGTCCGGGGCGGGTTCAATACGCCTTATGACTGAACATGAATCAGAGGCGCGCTGAAACTGTCTTGTTTTTGGTATTAGTCGTTCATTTACAATCGGTTAGCGGGTTTGATAATTGCCCATCCCCCCGCCCTTCCCGCGAGCGGGAAGGGAGCGAGTCGCCCTCTGTCGTCAA
Organism: Pseudomonas sp. UBA5706; assembly: GCF_002419965.1. Taxonomy (GTDB): domain Bacteria; phylum Pseudomonadota; class Gammaproteobacteria; order Pseudomonadales; family Pseudomonadaceae; genus Aquipseudomonas. The sequence continues at coordinate 125,830 of NZ_DIHC01000031.1, read as the reverse complement.
GGGTGCAGGGGAGGCCTACGGCCTTGATCCCCTGCGCCCATGACTTGAGCGTTGGTCGCTTCTGCCGCGTCAAGGGGCCGAGTCCTTGTCGCTTCGCTCCTGCGGGCCGCACCAACCCCTTGACCCGTCATACGCTTGTTGGGGGGGCTCAGAAAAAGACCCCGCCGAAGCGAGGTCTGATGAGTCAACGTCAGGGCTACTGATTTACTTTGCCCCCAGTAGCACTCCCCCAGTTTTTGCCCATGTTCTGCATGACGTGCTGTCGGTAGGCTGGATTCCAGGCTGTATTACCAGCCGCCAGGTGGTTCAAGCGACCGGCCGTGACCATCTGGCCCGACTGCATGTCACGGCGCGTTGACTGTCTGTTGAGGCCCTTTGTGATTGGTGCCATGGCACCGTTTGCGATTCCGCGTAAGGTCAGCGCCGCGCTAGATATACCTCCTGCAAGGCCTCCAGCAACGCCATGAGCTTGGTACATCATGTAAAGCACGACAATGGTAGTAACCAGTAGCTCTAGGAACGTAGCGATTGGGTAGTCGCCCGGGTTTGCCAAAATACTGGAAGTGAGGAGGGAAAAATATTTGATCCCAAAGCTAAGAACCGTACTAACCAGTGCGGTCTGCATGATGTACGTGATGACCTGGGCAAACCAGCTATCGAACCATTTGGACGTGAACTGTCCGAACAGCAACATCATGATGAAGACTGGCCCGATTCCGAGCATGATCGCCAGCATTCCTTTTGCTACAACGATCATGGCCCCTGCTGGAACCGCGATTAGCAGCGTAGCGGTGTAGACGACGAGGGCGTTCAGGGCATCCCAAATAATCATCCCGATTTCGTAGGAGTGGCGTTGTCCCATTTTCGACAACATATCTGCACCGATCTGCCAGCCGTCCGACATTGCCTTGTCGATGACCTGAAAAACCGAGTCTGAGGTTGATGGATCACTCGTCGCTGTGAAGGCGGCCGTTACTCCTGTTTCAAGCCCCCTCAATGCCTCTACTACCCATGACATGTACGTGTCGGCGTTCATGGCCAGGCCACTGATAAGCAGGAACTTTCCGCAGGTTTTGAGAAAGTGAGAGGCCGACTGCTCAATTGTTCCGGTGATCATCATGTAGCCGACCATCGTCAAATATAGCGTCCCGCCTATCGTCACGGTGAGCGTGAAATCCTCAATCACTCGGCTCGAGGTAATGCTGATGAACGTATGGAGGGTTTGATCCATTGACCCTCCGATCCATTCAAATATTCCTGTTTTGGTCGCCATTCTATTTCCCCTGAGAAGAGAAATTTATCGGCTCACGCTGCTTGTACTCCCGGTTCTCAAGCACCAATGCGTTTGCCGCGGTTTTCGCGTTGACGCAGTTCGGTGTCAGAGCAAGCTCGCCGGGATTGGCGTTACACCTTTCCAAAACCTTCAGTCGCTCAGGCGAGTTTGCTTTGTACCAATCAACCGTCTGCACGGGCTCATCTCTGCCGCAGCCTGAAAGAGACGCGATGACGATCATAAGAAACGCAGGGATAGTAAGGTGGGATTTCATTTTTCTTCCTTGGATTGAATGATCATTGAGGGCCGTCCAGCGCTCTCTTGTTTTACGATGTTGATTTTTTCGGAGTGCATAGAAAAGGCTAGCTCAGTTGCATCGATGATTTGCATTGCTGCAAGGGTGCGCAGCACGCTTTCCTTGGTGCCTGCCCAGTTACCCGCCAGTCGGTGAAGGGAATTGTTCAAAATGGTGAGTGATGCTCCAAGGCTACCGGCTGCCATGAAAGCGCCGAACAAGGGAGGAATTGGAGCTGATTGGCGGGGGAGAGTGATGCCAAACCAGTCGATAAATGCCATCGCGAACGGCACCAGCGCGAGAACCGCAGCCATGATGTCCCGATGGAGTAGTTTAGGTGCGCGCCGTGAGAGCTCCAGCATTAACCCCATACGGGCAGTGCATATCCAAAATCTGCGGATGGAGATAATTAGGAACGTGCTCAGAACAAGCATTGGTAAGTATGCATATGAAATCATTGTTGTGCTCCAGTGGTTACTTGGAAGTGCAGGTCTGTGTCTGCGGCGCTTTAGTCGAATTATTTACTTCGCTTTTCTGATGTGAGCGAGGTTTGAATATCGGTATTGGATTGCTAAGTCGGGTGTGCTTTGCTTGTGCTCTGGTGGGTTATGGTTAAGACCAAGATTTTCGGTCAACCACGATTTGATCGGATAAATAGGGGATGTTGGCAAGTTCGTCTAAGGCCATTTCGACGGTCCTGAAGAAGAAAGGTCGATTCTCGTCGTCCGTTACAGTATGGCCAATGGTCCCATCTGATACGCTCAGTGCAAAGCCATGCTTGTAGTGAGCTTTTAAGATTACTTGGATGTCTCCTGTTCTGTCTAAGCTATCGCAATAGTTTTCAAGCTGTTTGAAATGTAATGGCATTGAGATGCTTCCTTTCAGATTGCAAGAATATTTCTGTGAGAGTGCTAACGTACAAGTTTGCTGGAAGTGAATTTTTTCATGCTTTCAAGTGCTTGGTTACGTGCCTCCTTGTTACGAGTATTTGGTTTGGCGTGAGTTTCAACTAGTGTTTCGTTAAACAAAGGATTTGGTTTGCTCGGCCGGGCCATTGGACAGAAAAGTCCCTTTCTATAATTTAGAATGAGCCCGTTAAACCATTTTGAGGCTCGGCCTCTGATCCTCCCTGCTTTCAGTGCGGCTGCCAGTTCGTCCAAAAGCTGCTGAGCATCCTGGCTAGGTACGTCCTGTAGAATATTGCTGATCCACATGCGATCACTGGCCTCTAATTTTTCCGGGTATCGGAGGCCAGTCTCAGTTAGTTGTTGTATTCCTTTTTTTGGTTCTGTTGGTAGTTCTTGGGGTGTCACTGCTGTGTCATCCCCTCCGCGACACTCTGCTGTGTGGGGCTGGGGTGACATGGGTGACACCCCCCCAGTGACAGCTCTGTCACAGGGGAGCATTGACTGTACTGTTGGGAGGGTTATGACATACCTATTTGAGGTTTGGCCTCCATCCGGTCGATATTCTTCTTGGATGGCTAACAGACCTGCCTGCTCAAATTTCTTAAGTTGACGTTGAACTGTTCGTGGGCCGATGCCGCATAGTCCAGCGATAGTTTTCACTTTTGGCCAACTTTTCCCACCTTCGTCTGCGTGCTTAGCTATCGCAAGCATCACGAGCTTCTCGGTAGGTGAGTCAAAGTTGTGTGCCCAGACTACATCATAGGATTTGTAGCTCATTGCAAGCTACTCTTAGGGGGTACCTCAATGTCTAGGTTCAATGCGTCATTGATTTGCATTGTCCTAAAATATACGCGGCGGCCGATCCGAATCATTGCCGGTTTCAGTTTTCGGGAAATGTCGGTGTCTGAATATAGAGAAACCCTTACTCCATCAGGCGAGCGCCCTAGTAGAATGGCAATGTCCGGGATGCTCATCAAAGGGCCAAAACGGTTCAGTAAATACTCTTCAGTTGTCATGTGTAAGTTCGCCATGGTGGGAGAAGTTGAGCGAAGTTTTACGCGATGATTTGCTGGTGTCAAACTAAGTGGTGACACGGATCGACCAAAAAGTATTACTTTGGTAGTTATGCTGTCGCCATATTGCTACCAGGATTATATATGTTGGTTTTCTTGATTTTGGCTAAATCCTTGTAATTCAAGGGCTTGTATCGATGTCTAGATTATTTTTGAAATGAATATAAATATTTGTGTTTTTTTGGATGCTTTAGCTTCAAGGGTTACTGTTTTTTTGAGATTTTATCCAGCTTCTCAACTAGGTCTTCAGCACGAACGTGGCATATCGCTTGAGCATCTGCATCGACTTGTGACCACTGATGGCCGGAACCTCTTGATCAGATAACCAGCCTTCGATAAGCCTACTCACTGCCTCATCATGCAAGTCGTAAAACCTGAAGTCAGGTAGGTTGAGCTCCTTCTTCAACTGACCCCTTTGGCGAAGGTCTACCGCCGACGCTTCCCGTCCTTTCCAGGCTTACCGAAACACCAGATTGCAGTCGAATGGTCGCACCGGGTTATCCATAGCAACCTTGAATACTCCGGTGGTCCGCTTGCTCAGTGGAACGGTTCGGGAGCCGTCGTTCTTCGTGTCTGAGAGACGTATGACACGCCTTGCCAAGTCCATCTGAGGTCGTCCAGGGATGAGATCTCAGACGAGTACCTACTTGCTTTCAAGGCTCGGTGTCGAACTTGGTGGTGACACGAAGCGTCCGGGATGTGTAAGTTCTAATTCTGGTTGCAGCGAGGAGTGTCCAAGTGAACGAAATAGCTGACAAAGTAGGGGTTCTGCCCCTTGAGGTCTCTGATCGGATGATGGGAGCCTCGAGGGCGTTATGCACTATCAAATTCTCCATGGATATGAACTCCCGTCATTATTTTGAGCAGGAGTATCAAAACGACTGGATGGACAGTGGTGGTACCTGCGCATTTTGGGGACATTCATTTTTACGCATGGTGGTGCCTTTTCTCGACTGGGAGGAATCCCAGTCGGAGCGATTCAAAGCCCTTGTTGATCCTCGACATGTCCTTGGTGCAAGCATCAAGGGGAAGCCTAAAGACGTTCCTGAAAAAGAGATAGCGGAGAAGATTGAGAGCTACTCGACTAACTTCACATGGTCCAACAAAGCTCTTTATACCTGGTACAAGCCCTTGGCCATATTGACTGCGCATGAAGGTAAGCATCGTGTTGCATTCATGCGTACGCATGGTAATAAACCCATTGCTGCCTGGATTGATGAGCAGAATTATCCTGCTCCCGAACGAATTCAGCTCATAGAGCCAGCAAATCGGCAGGATGAGTGGTTTGCTCTGCTAGACGGGCGATACCTACAAGTACTCCAGCGACCCTATACTTCGGAGGCGCTTTTGCGAGAGTACGGTGTGGCATCCTTCCGATGGCATCAACTCACGGCCCTTCCGTCTGAAAACTTGGTGAGAGACACCGTTTACCAAAGACGACTGCACAAAACACAGAAGACGATTAGAGAGGTTGATCGAACACTGGATTTACGTGAGCTTACTGATGCGATTCTGGCACCTATACCTGAGAGTAAAAGCGTCCGTCTGAACCTGTTGATGCTGGAGAATCTGAGGTTCGAAGCGCTCCGATATGCTCGATGGCCGATTGGTCTGTTGGCCCTGAGTTTGGCTGCCAAGCTAGTCGACGGTGTGTTTGAGCTTCCCGCGTTTGCTGATGCTGGAAACGGTTTATTTTGCGCAGCGTTCTCTATGGCAATCGCGCCCATGCTGATGGAGTGGAGGCGACGGTAATCGACTTAGCCAGCTATCTTTCCGTGACAGCACAGCCTGGTATTACCTATAAGCAATAACCAAGCGTTGCTTTGATGCGGCCAAGTCGCAGTCATATCATTGCCGGTTTCATGGCGGATTTACCAATCCCTCAAGATTTTGTCGTTAACGGATTTTAATGCGTATTAAAGGAGCTTTGTCGATGGTTCTCTCATTTAAAAAAACATTCATTTCTACGTTAGTTGGTTGGATCGCGTTGGTTGCGGTTTCTCTGATTTACAGAAATATTGTGATAGTGGGGTTAGCAATATTATACACAGGGTTGTTGCCATTCATGTTGGGGGTGTTTTGGGTTTCGCTGTCCAAAACAGGAGCCATACTTAGGGAGCACTTTAAGGCTTGGCATTGGGTGGTTATAACGTCTTGGTTGGTTTTTTCTTACTCTCTATATGCTAGAAAGTGGACGGCTACTACTTTAAATGGAATTTTTCATGTGGACCCTGAAAAATTCACCATAACCTACGACTTTTTAGCATTTGTCTACGCGCCAGTATCTATTCTCTATCAGCCCAGCTTTGTAAGCGGCTTGCTAAATATATTCGTTGCATTGGCAGTCGGGCTTGCACCGTTATTCGTGTTTGCCTTGCTTGCTGAGGTTAAAGCCAAATTGATTTTTAAGTGGTCGGCGCTTTTCATGGGTTTCATATGTTTGGTTTCGTTTTTTTTGACGATGGCAGGTAATATTTCAGAAGGTGTTAATGAAGTAGCTTTAAATTTCGCTCTATGGGCGGACTTTAATGAATTTCATACATGTTCTGATGACTGGACGTCTAGTGCTAAGAGCGTGATTTTTTTGGATGCGGAGAAGGTTTTGGCTTATTTTCCGTCTAGTGAGGATGGTAAAAATTTCCAAGTGAAGAGTTGTAATTCGCTCAAGGCGTTTTGATGGGCGCGATTGCGACGTTTTAAAAATTGGGGCCAGGCCATCATTATTCAAAATTTGGTCTGCCCCTTATATTCCCTGCTGGCCGATTCCTGTCTGTTGCGAAAGGCTCCAATCAACCCGAAGCAGACGCTTAGGACAGAGGAGCCCTGCGGCTTTCAGCAGTGAGAGACGTTGGATGTGAATTGCGATCATCGAGCCCACAAAGTTTTTGTAGTTGCCCTTCCCACACAATAGCGACCGAAGTGTCCGGCCTCCATCTCTGTCTGCGTATTCAAGAAGCACACGTGGAGACGGTCGCCAGTTCGCTTTATCGAGTAGTCATATCCGACTCGAAAGAAGCCTCGATCCGCTCCAGTCGACGTGTTAAGTGCGACCTCAATCCTGTGACTTTTCTGCGCATCGTAATGAACGATCCCTTCATGGTCTGGAAGCCATACGCACACGACCTCGGTCGCATCCGGAGTCGAAAAACTTTCAAAATAAAAACATTGCAGTGCTTTCAGATCGTCTAAATTCAGGCTTTGCGCATCAAGACAGGAAGAGTTCACCGCGATAGATTTTGCAGGATGCTCGTCTCGGATCGATTGAAAGCGGCTTCTCAATATTGCATTATTTATCACGCCGTTAATCCAGGCTCGGCGCGCATCCACTGCAAAGTGTCTAATGTTTGCAGATGACGGTTTCTCGCCCGCAGCCAGACTTAGCTCATGGAGTTCGAATAGCAGAGATACAGCAAAATCAGTGGCCGTAGGTACGGAGCGATCAGATTTGAAAGTATTGATCATGAGCCGTGTGAGAGAGGGAGACTTTCCCAAAACGAGTGCTAATTTCGGATCGACGTTAGCGCTAATAGCTGCGCGTTTAAAGCAGCTCGTCCATAAAAGTCTAGGAGCGAAGTACCCCACTAGGATTCGCCAAATCGGCCCCAAGGACACCTTGAGTATAGGGCTGAGTAATTTCGCCCAAGCGGTTTCCATGCCTTGCCCTCTATGGTTTTATGCACTGATGTTATTGGGCACGGAGCCATTTATCAATCGTCACAATCGTACACACAAGCGTCTATCATTTTTCAGGGGTTGGCCATTTTCAAAGCATCTAGCTCGACAGACGCTTCTGGCCGACTGCTGCCGATCACGGCCGACAGCAATGCGCAGCTCTCTGCCGATCATGGTCACGAAGCGTGCTGGTCAAAATGCAATCGGGTGGTCAAGTGGAGGGCGATTTCGCACACAAAAAAACTCCGAAGGTGCGCGGAGTGGCAAAAAAAACCGTCATCAAACTAATGAACCTAAGTGGCAGATCTCGTTATTTTGTCCAGTTTACCGACAAGGTCTTCGGCTCGCAGGTGTGTGTAACGCTTAAGCATCTGCATCGACTTATGACCACTGATGGCCGAAACCTCCTGGTCGGACAGTCCAGCTTCCACAAGCCGACTCACCGCCTCATGACGCAGGTCGTGAAACCTGAAGTCAGGTAGGTCGAGCTTCTTCTTCAGCTGACCCCAAATTTTCGTGAAGGTATACGGCCGACGCTTCCCGTCCTTTCCAGGCTCGCCGAAGAACACCAGATTGCAGTCGATTGGTCGCACCGGGTTATCCATCGCGGCTTTGAATACTTCGGTGGCACGCTTGCTTAGAGGCACAGTGCGCGAGCCGTCGTTCTTTGTGTCTGAGAGACGTATGACGCGCTTTGCCAGATCGACTTGAGGTCTACGTAGGGATGAGATCTCTGAGGAGCGCATGCCCGTTTCCAAAGCGATGCAAACAATCCAGCCCAACATAGGATTGCTATGTCGATTCACGGCCGCGAGCAGAAGACGTTCTTCCTCCGGCGATAGCCTCCGATCACGACCATCCCCAGGGCTAGGCTTACGGATATTCAGCACTGGGTTGAAAGTCAGGCCCAAACCCCACTCCTGAATCGCTACGGTGTACAGGTGGCTCAACAGGGCCAGTTCGAGGCGCACAGTGTTGTTGCTAATGGTCCCACCACGGCTGGGCTCGTTCAGGCGCTTGTCGCGATAGCCGGCGATGATGTCAGCGGAGAGCGCAGCCAGTGAGTATTTGCCAAGATGCTCGATGAGCTTCTTGGCTTTCGAGGTTTCGCCACGCTGAGTGGTGGGCTTCTTGGTGGGGGTGATGTCGTTGAGGTAGCGCTTGAGAGCCACTTCTAGCGTCATGCGCTCAGAGCCGCTGCGCTGGATGTATACGCCACGCACCATTTCGTCTTCGGTGCGACGTGACCAGTCCTCCGCATCGCGTTTGGTGCGGAAGGTTTTAGCCACAGTCGGCCAGCCGGTTTTGCGGATCAAAGCCTTCCAGGTGCCGGAAGGAGTTTTGACTAGGGTTGCCATCTGAAAGGACTCCAAAGGTGTACTGGCGCACCAGCACTGTACCGATTTTGTACCTTCGGACCATAGGACTGTATTTGTGGAGAACCACCCAGAAACACGAAAGCCGCGTAATACGCGGCTTTGAGTTTGGTGGGCCCACACGGACTCGAACCGTGGACCAAAGGATTATGAGTCCTCTGCTCTAACCAACTGAGCTATAGGCCCTCAGTCAGGCGGCGGATTATAACGACGGTTTCCGCACTGTGCTATCCGAAAAGTCTGAAACAGCCATACGAAGAAACCTTGAGCAAAATTCTTCAGGGCGTAGGGGGAGACTGACGAGGTAGCCTTGGATCTGTTCGCAGCCTTCATCAGCGAGGAATTGCTGTTGTTCGAGGGTTTCTACGCCTTCTGCAATGACGGTCAATTGCATACTGCGGCCAAGGGCGATAATGGCGCGCACGATGGCGGCGTCGTGCTGGTCGTCAGGCAAGCCGCGCACGAATGACTGGTCAATCTTGAGGATGTCCAGGGGCAGGCGCTTGAGATAGCTGAGCGATGAATAGCCGGTACCGAAGTCGTCGATGGCCAACTGCACGCCAAGTGTTTTGAGACGGTGCAGCACGGAAAGCGCTTCTTCGGTCTGGGACATGATGAAGTTTTCGGTGATTTCCAGCTGCAGGCGGCCAGGCGCCAGGTCGTATTGGTGGAGCAACTGCTCGATGCGGTTCAGCAGGTTGGGTTGGCGCAGTTGGGCGCCTGCCAGGTTTACCGAAAGCGAGCCAAACTGATCGCAGGCCTGGTTCCACTGGTAGAGTTGCTGGCAGGCTTTCTCAAGTACCCATTCGCCGATTTGCAGGATCATGCCATTTTCCTCTGCCAGAGGGATGAATCGCTCGGGTGGGACTTCCCCGAAAGTTGGATGAGTCCAGCGGATAAGCGCTTCGGCTCCGACCAGATGCTGTGTCAGCAGACTGATCTTGGGTTGGTAGGAAAGGGTGAATTCATTGCGTTCGATGGCACGCCGCAGTTCGTGTTCCAACGCTACTCGCTCGCTGGCCTGGGCGGTCAGATCGCGGGTATAGCTTTCTACACGGTTGCGCCCTTTGGCCTTGGACCGATACATCGCGGCATCAGCGTTCTTGATGAGGGTGGCGACGTCTGCTCCGTCGGTAGGAAACAGCGCAGTGCCAATGCTGGTACTGATGAAGAACTCATGCTCGCCTGCCTGGAAGGGAGCAGAGAAGCTGTTCAGCAGCTTGGTGGCGATCGTCTCGGCGTCGCTCCCGGTTTGCAGGCCGGGAAGCAGGATAATGAATTCATCGCCACCCAGGCGGGCGACTGTGTCGATGTCGCGCAGGGTTTCCTTCAGGCGCTGGGCGATGCCCTTGAGCAGCAGGTCGCCGACCGGGTGTCCGAGGCTGTCGTTGATGTGCTTGAAGCGGTCCAGATCGAGAAACAGCACCGCGCCGAGGCTATAGGTCTCCGTGCTGTGAACAAGGGCGGCGTGCAACCGGCTTTCGAACAGCGTGCGGTTGGGCAGGCCTGTCAGCGGGTCGTGGTGCGCTTGATAATCGAGCCGCGCCTGAGCCTGCTTGATGCTCGATATATCGGCAAAGACGGCAACAAAGTGGGTAATGAACCGGTCATGGTTACGCACCGCGCTGATCGTCAGCCAACTGGGATAGATCTCGCCATTCTTGCGCCGATTGCTGATTTCTCCCTGCCAATGGCCTTCGGCGGTCAGTTGATACCACATGGCTGCATAAAAGGCGCCGTCGTGCAGCCCGGACGCCAGAAGACGGGGCGTTTCACCGATGGCTTCGTCCTCGCTGTAGCCGGTAATTTCACTGAAAGCGCGATTGACCGCGTTGATGCGCTGTCGTGTGTCGGTGATCAGTACACCTTCGGCCGTGCTTTCAAACACGGTCGCGGCCAGTTGCAGTTTTTCCTGCATCTGGTGGCGGTCGGTGATGTCACGGGCGATGGTCAGCATGCAGTCTTCATCGCCGATCGGCAGCGGACGTGATGAGATCTCGCACAGCCTTATCTGGCCGTCCCTGCGTCGTATGTGACTGGTGAAGTCTTTGACAAAGCCATCGCGGTTCAACTGCTCAAGCAGTTGGCGGCGCTCGTTCAGGTCTACCCATATCCCAAGATCGAGCGTCGTGCGCTCCAGCGATAGCGAACTGTGGTAGCCGGTGATGCGACTGAACCCATCGTTGATTTCCACCAGCAATCCGTCGCTTTGCCGTGAGATGAGCAGACCATCGGGCGATGAGTGGAAGGCCTTGGCGAATTTCTCTTCGGATAACTGCAACTGCTGCTGGGCTTGCTTGAGCGGCGTGATGTCGCGCACCACCACTACCACTGCGGGGATTGAGTCAAGTTCGAAAGGCTCAGCGGATAACAGGCCCGTGAAAATTCTTCCGTTACTGCGGCGAAATGGCATTTCCAGATTGCGGATGCTGCCCTTTTGCAGGCGCTGCAACAGGGTGCGACCGACATCCGGGATGCCCCAGATATCCAGCTCACTTGGGGTGCGACCTATGATGTCGCGAACGTTTATTCCCATCTGCTCGACGAATGCCTGGTTCGCTTCCAGAAGACAGCCATCGGACAGCCTGGCGATGACCAGTATGTCCGGGCATTGCGCGAATACCGACGCGAATTTTTCTTCGGATTGGCGCAGTGCCTCTTCGGTTTGCTTGGCCTCGGTAATGTCGATCATGATTCCACGCATCACCGGTTCGTGGCCGTAGCTGATTAACGTAACGATGTCGCGTACCCATAACGTTCGGCCATCGGCATGGTTGACCCGGTAATCTACGCTGTGGTCGTTACGCAGTTTGGTTTGCTGGTCGCGATAGCTTTCGGTGGCCTCCAGATCCGTAGGGTCAACGATGCCGCGCCAGAAACCGGGTTTGAGCCATTGCTGGAGCGGATAGCCGAGCAGGTTTTCGGCGTGCGGGGAGACGTAGTTGTACGAATAGTCGTGAGTGTTGGCTTCCCACGCGATGGCCGAGAGACTTTCGATCATGCCCCGGTAATGGTACTCGCTGCTGCGCAGTTCTTGCTCCAGCGCCACCCGACGGGAGATTTCCGAGCTGAGGCGACGATTGATCCGTACCAATATCAGCAGAACCATGCAAAGCAGAAAGAGCCCTGGAAGCCCGTATAGCAGGAAGTCATGCCAGAGAGCGGCCGGTTCGGAGCGGCGATTTTGCCGCGCCGGGTTTACGGACTCTGCCTGGGGTCGATCGGCGCAGGCAACGGTCGAATACGAACCCTCATCGGTCCCCGGACGTAGGCCACTTGTGTAGCTGATGCTGTTTGGCGGTTCGATCTTAAGCAATGCAACATCCGTAACGTGCATCGATCGGGCGTGCATGCGTTCCCAGTTACCCGTCCCTTGAGAAAGAGACTGGGCGTCGACTGTCGTCGACCCCATCAAGCACAACAGAGCAATGGCCGGCATCCGAAACATGGCAGCCTCATGAGTTGCATCGTTAGGAGTGAGTCGAGTGTAGCTGTGCTCGCGGACGGTGGCACACATGCCAAACATGTCCTTGAAACGCAAAAAACCCCAGCATGGCTGGGGTCTTTTGTTAATACGCGATTGGCTTACTCGTCCAGGAACGAACGCAGGTGTTCGCTTCTGGTCGGGTGGCGCAGCTTGCGCAGCGCCTTGGCTTCGATCTGACGAATACGCTCACGGGTTACATCGAACTGCTTACCGACTTCCTCAAGGGTGTGGTCAGTATTCATGTCGATACCGAAGCGCATACGCAGCACCTTGGCTTCGCGGGCGGTGAGGCCCGAGAGCACTTCACGCGTTGCTTCTTTCAGGCTCTCAACGGTAGCGACATCGATTGGCGACTGCATGGTCGAGTCTTCGATGAAGTCACCCAGATGCGAATCTTCGTCGTCACCGATCGGGGTTTCCATGGAGATCGGCTCTTTAGCGATCTTCAATACCTTACGGATCTTGTCCTCAGGCATTTCCATGCGTTCGCCCAGCTCTTCCGGAGTCGGTTCGCGACCCATTTCCTGCAGCATCTGCCGGGAAATACGGTTGAGCTTGTTGATCGTCTCGATCATGTGCACCGGAATACGGATGGTGCGCGCCTGGTCTGCGATCGAGCGAGTGATCGCCTGACGGATCCACCAAGTGGCATACGTCGAGAACTTGTAACCGCGACGGTATTCGAACTTGTCCACTGCCTTCATGAGACCGATGTTGCCTTCCTGGATCAGATCGAGGAATTGCAGGCCGCGGTTGGTGTATTTCTTGGCGATCGAGATCACCAAGCGCAAGTTCGCTTCAACCATTTCTTTCTTCGCGCGGCGGGCCTTGGCCTCACCGATCGACATGCGACGGTTGATGTCCTTGATTTCCACCACGGTCAGGCCGGTTTCTTCTTCCAGCGCAGTCAGCTTCTGCTGGCAACGTTGGATGTCGGCTTGCAAGCGCCCGATGGCTTCGGCGTATTTGCTCTTGCCCTTGGCCAGTGCATCGGTCCAGCTCTGATCGACTTCGTTGCCCGGGAACTGGCGCAGGAAGTCGGCACGTGGCATGCGTGCATCACGCACACATAGCTGCATGATGGCGCGTTCCTGTGCACGCAGACGTTCCAGGGCGCCGCGAACGCGTTCCACCAGACCTTCAAACTGTTTAGGAACCAGTTTGATCGGCATGAACAGCTCAGCCAGGCCCAGCAGCTCTTCGTTAGCCTGCTTGCTGCCACGACCATGCTTTTTCAGGGCTTTGAGGGCGATTGCCATCTGATCGGAGACCGCACCGAAACGCTGGGCGGCCACGACTGGATCAGGACCGCTTTCGGCCTCTTCCTCATCGTCGCTGTCAGACTCTTCGTCGTCATCGTCAGCAGCTTCCGCCTTGTCGGCTTTCGGATCGATCGGCGGCGGTACCTCGGCGGGCGGGGCAATGCCGTCGTCCGGGTCGATGTAACCGCTCAGAACGTCGGACAAGCGACCACCTTCGGTGGTAACGCGAGTGTATTCGGAGAGAATATGCTCGACCGTGCCAGGGAAGTGCGCAATTGCACCCATCACCTCACGGATGCCTTCTTCGATGCGCTTGGCGATTTCAATTTCGCCTTCGCGCGTCAGAAGCTCGACCGTACCCATTTCGCGCATATACATGCGGACCGGGTCGGTTGTGCGTCCGATGTCGGTTTCCACTGCCGCCAACGCTGCGGCTGCTTCTTCAGCGGCCGCTTCGTCGGTGTCGGCATCGGCAAGCATAAGGGCGTCCGCATCCGGAGCGCTCTCGTGTACCGGGATCCCCATGTCGTTAATCATGCGGATGATGTCTTCCACCTGCTCCGGATCAGAAATATCTTCCGGCAGGTGGTCGTTGACCTCTGCGTAAGTCAGATATTTCTGCTCACGACCCAGGGTGATCAACTCTTTGATACGAGACTGTTGTTGCGCTTTTCCGGACATAACACCCTATCCACTGAAGGTCTTGGCGGGCAAAAAACAAGCCGAGGATTATACCCGAGCTCGGACCTCACGCGCCAGTCGAGGTCGGGGTTTGTGCAGGAACTTTGCGATTTAACAGGTTGAGCAGCTGAACTTTTTCCTCAGCGCTCAGCCCGGTCTGTCGTTCCTTCCTGATCAATTGATCCAGGCTTCGCTCGCGTTGGCGGGCGGACAAGCTAGTTATAGTGTCGAAAAACTGTTGTTCAAGGTTATCGGCCGAGATCAGCCACTCCTTTTCCGCCAGTTGCCTTAATAATCGTCCCTGATCGGTCCCGTGCCAGCGAGCGATCAACTGAAGCGATCGCAGTTTCGGGTTTTTCTGCAGTGCCTCAAGCAACGCCACTAGCAATTGCGAGTAAACGTTGTCTTCAGCGGCGAAGTGGCTAGTGTCTTCGACCTTCTGTGACAGATCAGGATGATGAAGCAGTGTCCTGAGTGCTGTCAGGGTCGGAGGTTCGACGGTTGCCGGCGTTCGCGGGGCACGTGGTTCGAAATCCGGTCGTTTCCCGTTTTTGTCCCACTTCTTGCCTTTTTCCCATGGTTTCTTTTCCCACTTCTTCTGTTGCCCCCCTGACGTGTTCGGCGCCCAGGCCTGCTGTGGTTCGTAGGTATCCTGAGGCGCATAGTTGCCGTAATCAGGCACCGAATCGTAATCAAAGCCTGGGTCGTAGGCCGGCTGCGCTTCGGGTGGCGCGGCCTGCACCAGTTGATTCACCGCCGCAGTGTCAAGTCCAGTGATCTCCTTGAGCCGACGGCGCATCAGTTCGCGCAGATTGGCCCCCGGAACTTTTTCGATCAGCGGCGCCGCCAGAGTAACCATGTGCGCTTTGCCTTCCAGCGAGCGAGGGTCTGCTTCTTTGGTCAGCTGTTCGAAAAAATAGTCGGCCAGCGGCTGTGCGTGCTGGTTGATCCTTGCCTTGAATGCGTCGGTGCCCTCTGCCCGCACCAGCGTGTCCGGGTCTTCACCTTCGGGTAAAAACAGAAAGCGTGCGCGGCGACCGTCCTGAAGGCTTGAAAGCGTTGCCTCCAGCGCTCGCCATGCGGCATTGCGACCGGCCTGGTCTCCGTCGAAGCAGAACAGGACGTTTGGCACCACGCGAAACAGCCTTTTTAGGTGCTCTTCGCTGGTTGCGGTGCCCAGTGTTGCGACAGCGTTGCGCAAGCCTTGCTGCGCCAGCGCAATGACGTCCATGTAACCTTCGACAACGATGATTTCGTCAAGGTTGCGATTGTATTTGCGCGCCTCGAACAGGCCGTACAGCTCCTGGCCCTTGTGAAATACCGGCGTCTCGGGCGAGTTCAGGTACTTCGGTTTGTCGTCACCCAGTACGCGACCGCCAAAGGCAATGACCCGACCCCGACTGTCGCGAATGGGAAACATCACTCGGTCACGAAAGCGGTCGTAACGCTTGCCGGTTTCGGCATTCTCGATCAGCAGGCCGGCATCGATCATGGCCTTTTGCTGAAGAGTGTCGCTGCTCAAATGCTTGTACAGATTGTCCCAGCCGGGCGGGGCGAACCCCAGCCCGAAATCGCGGGCAATTTCGCCCGAGAGGCCACGGCCTTTCAGGTAGTCCACTGCGGATTTGCGTGTCGGGTGACTTTTCAGTGCGGCACGATAAAAGTCGGCGGCAGCAGTCAATAGCGGGTAAAGCGGCGAATCAGTAGGCTGTCTGGGCTTTTGGCCTCTGACGCCCTGTTCGCGGGGTACTTCCATACCAGCGGCTTTGGCCAGTTCCTCGACTGCCTGGGGGAAATCCAGGTTGTCGTGGTCCATGATGAAGCCAAGGGCATTGCCACCTGCGCCACAGCCAAAACAGTAGTAGAACTGCTTGTCAGGGCTGACGCTGAACGAGGGTGTCTTTTCCTTGTGGAAAGGACAGCAGGCACTGAAATTCTTGCCGGTTTTCTTTAATTGAACGCGAGAGCTGACAACATCGACGATGTCGGTGCGGTTCAGGAGGTCGTCAATAAAACCTTGGGGAATCAGTCCGGCCATGGCGTTCTCATCATCAGGCGCCCCGCCAGAAAGATCGTGGCGAATCCAAAGCGTAACGACGGTTGCTTGGTCAGTGTAGACGGGTCAACGCTGCCTGAATCAGGCTGGAAGAGTGCGACAGGCTACGTCTTGACCGCGAAAGCGATGTAGACCGCCACTGTCTGTGCTGCGTGAAGCTAAAACTGTAACTGCCGACAGCCCGGCTTTGAGGCCGGGCAAGGCAGAAGCTTGCGATGAACGTCTGTATTAATACAGGCGAACGGCGCGGCGCTGTTCGCGCTGAACTTTCTTGGCGTGACGCTTAACAGCAGCAGCTGCCATACGCTTACGCTTGGAAGTTGGCTTCTCGTAAAATTCGCGGCTACGAACTTCGGCCAGAGTGCCGGCTTTCTCGCAGGAGCGCTTGAAACGACGCAGAGCTACGTCGAAGGGTTCATTCTCTTTAACTTTGACGGCTGGCATCCAGAGCTACCTTCATTCATTACCGGGGTCGACGCCTCGCACAACACTTGCACTGAGTACGCCGGTTTTAAGGGTTGCGGATGTTAACCCCTCGGCGCGAGGAATGCAAAGCCCCTGATCGAAAACTGCTGGTCGCAGCCATGAGCGGCGACTATTATGCGCGCCTTCGAATTCAGCCTCTACAAGGCGTACCCCATGTTAGTACTGGGATTGGAAACTTCCTGCGACGAGACCGGCGTTGCGCTCTATGACAGCGAGCGCGGGCTGCTCGCCGATGCATTATTCAGCCAGATCGACCTGCATCGGGTCTACGGCGGCGTGGTTCCTGAACTGGCATCACGCGACCACGTAAAACGCATGCTGCCCTTGATTCGTCAGGTGTTGGCCGAGGCAGACTGTGCGGCCACAGAGATCGATGCCATCGCTTACACCGCAGGCCCTGGCCTGGTCGGCGCGCTGCTGGTCGGGGCTTCCTGTGCCCAGGCGCTGGCCTTTGCGTGGGACATTCCGGCGCTGGGAGTGCACCACATGGAAGGCCATCTGCTGGCCCCCATGCTGGAAGAACATCCGCCCGTGTTCCCGTTCGTCGCTTTATTGGTCTCGGGGGGGCATACGCAACTGGTTCGTGTCGATGGCATTGGCCTTTATGAGCTTTTGGGCGAGACCTTGGACGACGCTGCTGGTGAGGCATTCGATAAAACTGCGAAAATGATGGGCCTGAATTATCCTGGCGGTCCGGAAATTTCTCGCCTTGCGATGAGCGGAGAGCCGGGTCGCTTCACTTTTCCGCGGCCGATGACCGACCGTCCAGGTCTTGATTTTAGCTTCAGCGGCCTGAAAACCTTTGCTCTCAACACCTGGCAACAGTGCCAAAGCGCTGGAGACGACGGCGAGCAAACCCGTTGCGACATTGCACTGGCCTTCCAGCAGGCGGTGGTGGAGACTCTGACCATCAAGTGCAAACGCGCCCTTAAGCAAGCCGGGCTCAAGCGTCTGGTGATCGCCGGTGGCGTGAGCGCGAACAAGGCCTTGCGTCTGTCTTTGGAGCAGATGCTCGGCGGGCTGGGTGGCAATGTGTATTACGCGCGCCCTGAATTCTGCACTGACAATGGCGCGATGATCGCTTTTGCCGGGTGTCAGCGTTTACAGGCGGGGCAAAAGGAAAGCCTGAGTATCAGCGTCCAGGCTCGCTGGCCAATGGAGCAGTTGCCGGGTCTTTGATGAATAACAGTGTGGTGGAAAAAAGGCTCGAATGAGCCTTTTTCATCTTTTGCATTCAGAAATGCCGTTCGCGCCCGGCAAGCAGGTCGCGTAGATTGCCGCGGTGGCGCCAGACGATGAGCAGGCTCAGCAGACTCATGGGTAACAGCGCATGAGGCTGCTGCCAGGCGAGCAGCGGCAGAGTCAGGGGCGTGGCGATCAACGAAGCCAGTGAGCTGGTGCGAGTGAGGTAAAAGATCAGCAGCCAGGCGACGATCGCCAGCAGGGCGGCGGGCGCATACAGGCCCAGCAGCATGCCCGCCGCAGTCGCCACGCCCTTGCCGCCTCGGAAGCGGAAGTACAGCGGAAACAGGTGGCCCAGCACTGCGCAAAGCCCGATCCAGGCCTGTTGCCTGGGATCAAGCCCCGCTGCTGCAGCGATCAGCACCGGGGCCAATCCTTTGCAGACGTCGCCGATCAGGGTCAGGATGGCGAGCTTTTTGCCCGCAAGGCGCAGCATGTTGGTGGCGCCGGCGTTGCCCGAACCACTGGCGCGCGGATCTGGATTGCCGGTAAGGCGGCTGAGCAGGATGGCGAAGGACAGTGAGCCGAGCAGGTAGGCGAGGATCGCCAGTAACCAAAACATGCTAACCATTCCGGGCGGGGATGCCCTGATTCTAACGGCGCATCGCGCCCTTGTCGTGCAGTGGAGAGAAAGGCTTGGACAGAGTTTTCATTGAGGGTCTGGAGGTCGATACGGTGATCGGTGCCTACGACTGGGAGCGTGGCATCCGACAGTGCCTGCGTTTGGACCTGAGTTTTGCGTGGGACATCCGGCCCGCAGCGGCGGGCGATGACCTGAGCAAGGCACTTGACTATGCCAGCGTTTCTGCGCGCATTCAGGCGTTTGCCCAGGAGTCGCAATTCCAGTTGGTCGAGACTTTTGCCGAGCGCCTGACCGATGTGTTGATGAGCGAATTCAACATCCCCTGGCTGCACCTGAAACTGACCAAGCCCGGGGCCGTGCCAGCAGCCAAGGGCGTGGGCGTGGAGATCGAGCGCGGATGTCGCTGACACGGATTTTCCTGGGCCTGGGAAGCAATGTCGACCGGCATCTGCACCTGTGTGCCGGGCTCGACGCCCTGGCCGGTTTCCTGACCGATATGTCCTGCTCGCCTGTGTTCGAGAGTCATCCGGTGGGGATCAAAAGCGGGCCGTTTATCAATCTGGTGGTATCGGCTCTGACCGACCTGCCGTTGATCGAGCTCGACCGCCGCCTGAAATTCATCGAAGCCGATAATGGTCGCTACGCGCCGGAACGCAAGGGCTTGCCGCTGGATATCGATGTGTTGCTGTATGGCGATCAGGTGGGCAACTTCGATGGACTTATCCTGCCGCGCGCGGAGATCTTGAAGAATGCGTTCGTGCTGTGGCCATTGTCTCTCCTTGCTCCGCAAAAGACTCATCCTGGTGCAGGCGTCACGTTTGCTCACTTGTGGGAAAGCGCGCAAATCGACCAGCGTTTGTGGCCGGTCGGGTTCGAGTGGCGGGGGGAGCAGTTGACGCCGGCGTCGATGTTGGCTGAGCCCTTAAGGTAGGAACGCTCTATAACGGCCCGGGTTGCCGGCGATGACAGGCCGCATGCCGCTACTGCCGCAAGGGCCGCTATAGCGCTGGTGTTGCAATCACAATTGATAAGACGCCTTATAAACCGTCAGCGTATCCAGCCGCTCACGCTTTAGTGCCTCGCCCAGTTGCTGCCCCTGATACCCCTTGTCCAGCAGCGGCTGCACGGCTACCCGCGTGGCTACTTCAGCTGCGCCCCTGAGGTATTCGGCCTGTGGATAACTACGATCCTCGAACCCCTTGCGGCCTCGCGCGTCCATTTCGCATGCCAGTATAAAGTCCTCGAAGCGCTGCGGGCGGCGGTACACGTCGAAGGTTTGTAGCAGGTCGAGTAAGGTCGAAGGTCGCAGTTCCAGAGCGCGATGTCCGTGGGTGTGATACTGGCCGACCAGCAGCGCCAGTTCCTGGCAATCTCTGGGTACCTTGAAGCGCAGGCTCACTGCCTTGATGGCTTTGAGGCCTTTTTGCTCATGGGCGATATGCCTGGGCCATTCTTCTTCTGGTGTCAGTCCTTTGCCCAGGTCATGCAGCAGGCAGGCCCAGCGCACGCTGAGCGGCTGATGGTGCACGGCGGATTGATGCAGAACGCTGAGCACATGCAGGCCGGTGTCGATTTCAGGGTGATGAATTTCGGGCTGTGGCACGCCGAACAGCGCGTCGACTTCCGGCATCAGCACTTTGAGCGCGCCGCATTCGCGCAGCACCTGAATGAAAACTTGTGGTTCTCGCTCCATCAGTGCGCGGGAAATTTCCTTCCAGCTGCGCTCCGGCGTGAGGGCTTCCAGTTCCCCCGATGCGCTGAGTTGGCGCATCAGCACCAATGTTTCCGGCGCAATGGTGAAACCGTCGGCTGCATAGCGGGCTGCAAATCGGGCAACGCGCAGCACCCGCAGCGGATCCTCCGCGAATGCCGGAGAAACGTGGCGTAGAACGCGTTCCTGCAAGTCGCGCTGACCGTGATAGGGGTCGATCAGATGGCCTTCCTTGTCCTCGGCAATGGCGTTGATGGTCAAATCGCGGCGGATCAGATCTTCTTCGAGGGTCACCTGCGCAGAGGCATGAAACACGAATCCGCCGTAACCGCGCCCTGTTTTGCGTTCGGTGCGAGCGAGGGCGTATTCCTCGCCGGTCAGTGGGTGCAGAAACACCGGGAAGTCCGTGCCCACGGGACGATAGCCCTTGATCAGCATTTCATCGGTTGTCGCGCCGACGACGACCCAATCGGTATCGGCGACCGGTTTGCCAAGCAGGCGATCGCGAACCGCGCCGCCGACTTTATAAATCTGCATAAAAAACCTCCGTAAGCGCGACAGGATAAACCTAACGTCGTGCTTGCGGAGGTGCATTTTTCCAGGTCGCGCTTTAACTTCTAGAGGTGAACGACCGCCAGGTCGAGCCGGGGATACTCACTGTCAGCGTGTTCGCTTTTGGGTGGGACATGGTGGGTTTTCATCACCTGATCGCCTTGTAGCGTCTCCAGATGAATATCGAAGCCCCATAGACGATGCAGGTGCTTGAGCACTTCGTCGGTTGAGTCGCCCAGTGGCTTTCGGTCGTGTTGCTGATGGCGAAGGGTCAGCGATCGGTCGCCGCGGCGATCGATGCTGTAGATTTGCACGTTGGGTTCACGGTTGCCCAGGTTGTACTGCGCCGCGAGCGTCTCCCGGATGGTCCGATAGCCTGTTTCATCATGGATGGCAGGTACCAGCAGATCCTCCTTCTGGTCGTCATCCAGAATGCTGAACAGCTTCAGGTCACGGATCACTTTAGGGGAGAGGTACTGCAGGATGAAGCTTTCGTCCTTGAAACTGCTCATCGCAAATTTCACGGCCGTCAGCCAGTCCGTACCCGCCAGGTCCGGGAACCAATGCCGGTCCTCGTCGGTAGGGTGTTCACACATGCGCCGGATGTCCTGATACATCGCAAAGCCCAAGGTGTACGGGTTAATACCGCTGTAGTAAGGGCTGTCGAAACCGGGCTGGAACACGACGCTGGTATGGGACTGAAGGAATTCGAGCATGAATCCGTCAGTCACCAGTCCTTCGTCGTACAGATCATTCATCAGCGTGTAGTGCCAGAACGTTGCCCAGCCTTCGTTCATGACCTGAGTCTGGCGCTGGGGATAGAAATACTGGGCAATCTTGCGCACGATGCGCACGACTTCGCGCTGCCACGGCTCCAGCAAGGGCGCGTGTTTCTCAATGAAATACAGAATGTTTTCCTGCGGTTCGGCGGGAAAGCGAGCGCTGTCTTCCCTGTCATTCTTGCTGACGTTTTTCGGAATGGTGCGCCACAGGTCATTGATCTGCTTTTGCAGGTGCTCTTCCCGATCCTTCATGCGGCGGCGTTCTTCTTCCGCGGAAATGGGGTAGGGGCGTTTGTAGCGGTCCACGCCATAATTCATCAGCGCATGGCAGGAATCGAGCAGATCCTCGACCGCATCGATGCCATGGCGCTCCTCGCACTGAGTGATGAATTGCTTGGCAAACACCAGATAATCAATGATTGAGCTGGCGTCGGTCCAGGTGCGGAACAGGTAATTGCCCTTGAAGAAGCTGTTGTGGCCATAACAGGCATGCGCCACGACCAGCGCCTGCATGCAAATGGTGTTTTCTTCCATCAGATAAGCGATGCACGGATCGGAGTTGATGACGATTTCGTACGCCAGTCCCATCTGTCCGCGCGAGTAGGATTTCTCCGTGCTGAGGAAATGCTTGCCGTAGGACCAATGGTGATAGCCCAGCGGCATACCCACCGATGCATAGGCATCCATCATCTGTTCGGCGGTGATTACCTCGATCTGATTGGGGTAGGTGTCCAGTGCATAACGCTCGGCGATGCGGCTGATTTCCCGGTCGTACGCCTGGATCAGTTCGAACGTCCACTCGGAACCCGTGGAAAGGGGTTGGCGTTTCTGCTCTCTGGCGGTCATGTCGCTAACCTGCGCTGGAAGAGTTCACGGAATACCGGATAAATGTCACCGGCTGAGACCAGCTGCTGCTGGGCGAACGTATCAGCGAAGGCTTCGCCGATACGCTCGTATTCGAACCACAGCGCCTGATGCTCGCGCGGGGTGATTTCGACATAGGTGTAGTACTGCACGAACGGCATGATCTGCTTGATCAGGATGTCGCGACAGACTGGCGAGTCATCGTTCCAGTTATCACCGTCTGAAGCCTGCGCCGCGTAGATGTTCCACTCGCTGGTCGGGTAGCGCTCGGCCATGATTTCCTGCATCAGCTTCAGGGCGCTGGAAACGATGGTGCCACCGGTTTCCCGGGAATAGAAAAACTCCTCCTCATCGACCTCCCGCGCGCTGGTGTGATGGCGGATGAACACGACCTCAATCTTGTCGTAGTTCCGCTTGAGGAACAGGTAGAGCAGGATGAAAAAGCGCTTGGCGATGTCCTTTGTCGCCTGGGTCATGGAGCCCGAGACGTCCATGAGGCAGAACATCACCGCCTTGGAACTGGGGTTGGGCTGTTTGACCAGCAGGTTGTACTTAAGGTCGAACGTGTCCAGGTAAGGGACGCGTTTGATTCGCGCCTGCAAGCGCCGGGCCTCGACTTCCAACTCCTGAATGTCGCCGAAATTGTCGGGTTCTTCGCGTTTGAGGCGCTCGACTTCAGCAAGCACCTCCCTGAGTTTGGCCCGGCTGCTGCCCGACAACGCGATGCGCCGAGCATGGGCCGAGCGCAATGTGCGGATGATGTTGATGCGCGACGGGTTGCCTTCGTTGCTGATGCCCGCGCGGACTGTTTTGAAGGTTTCGGTGCCGGTCAGATTACGTTTGACCAGGTTGGGCAATTCAAGATCTTCAAACATGAATTCCAGGAATTCTTCCTGGGTGATCTGGAACACGAACTCGTCCATGCCTTCGCCGGAGTTGCTCGCTTTGCCAGACCCCTTGCCGCCACCGCCACCTTGTGGGCGGGCAATGTGTTCGCCGCTGGTAAATTCCTTGTTACCGGGGTGCACGACGGTCTGCTTGCCACCGCGGCCATGGTGCAGCACAGGCTCATCTATATCCCGACCGGGGATGCTGATCTGCTCGCCGTGCTCCATATCGGTGATGGAACGACGGCTGACTGCTTCTTCGACTGCTTTCTTGATGTGATCACGGTAACGACGCAGAAAGCGCTGCCGATTCACCGTGCTCTTGTTCTTGCCATTGAGACGTCGGTCGATCACATAGCTCATAGGCCCTCCGGGCAGCTACAAGAAAAAAACCGCCATAAGCGGCAAGCTGGTCTTGGTCAGTCATTCAGACGCTGACGCACTCGGCTTGCCGCTTGAAGCTTGTAGCTCACAGCTGCTTTATTGCGACTTGCGCACGCGCAGGTACCATTCGGACAGCAGACGTACCTGTTTATCGGTGTAGCCCCGCTCGACCATCCGGGTCACGAAATCGTTGTGTTTTTGCTGATCCTCTTTGCTAGCTTTGGCGTTGAAGCTGATAACCGGCAACAGATCCTCGGTGTTCGAGAACATTTTCTTCTCGATCACCACACGCAGCTTCTCGTAGCTGAGCCAGGTCGGATTCTTGCCGTTGTTATTGGCACGGGCACGCAGTACGAAGTTGACGATCTCGTTGCGGAAATCCTTCGGATTACTGATGCCAGCTGGTTTCTCGATTTTCTCCAATTCCTCGTTGAGGGCTACACGGTTGAGTATTTCGCCGGTTTCCGGATCGCGATATTCCTGATCCTGAATCCAGAAGTCGGCGTACAGCACGTAGCGGTCAAAAATGTTCTGCCCGTATTCGCTGTAAGACTCCAGATACGCCGTCTGGATTTCCTTGCCGATGAACTCGATGTAGCGAGGGGCAAGGTATTCCTTGATGAAGCGCAGATAGCGCTCGCGGGTTTCCGCCGGGAACTGTTCTTGTTCGATTTGCTGCTCGAGCACATAAAGCAGGTGAACCGGGTTAGCCGCGATCTCGTGAGGATCGAAGTTAAAGACCTTCGACAGTATTTTGAACGCAAAGCGGGTCGAGAGTCCGTTCATGCCCTCGTCGACGCCCGCACTGTCACGGTATTCCTGAATCGATTTGGCTTTAGGATCGGTATCCTTGAGATTCTCGCCGTCGTAAACGCGCATCTTGGAATAGATGTTCGAGTTATCCGGCTCCTTGAGGCGCGACAGCGTCGTGAACTGGGCAAGCATTTTCAGGGTGTCCGGAGCGCAATGGGCGTTGGACAGTGAACTGTTGAACAGCAGCTTGTCGTAAATCTTGATTTCATCGCTGACGCGCAGGCAGTACGGCACCTTAACGATGTAGATCCGGTCAATGAAGGCTTCGTTATTCTTGTTGTGGCGGAAACTGTGCCATTCCGATTCGTTGGAGTGGGCCAGCAGAATACCGGTGAACGGGATAGCGCCCAGGCCTTCGGTGCTGTTGTAGTTACCTTCCTGGGTGGCGGTGAGCAGGGGGTGCAGCACCTTGATCGGCGCCTTGAACATCTCCACGAATTCCATCAGGCCCTGGTTAGCCCGGCACAGCGCGCCGGAGTAGCTATAAGCATCGGCGTCGTTCTGTGAGTATTCTTCGAGTTTGCGGATGTCGACCTTACCGACCAGGGCGGAGATGTCCTGGTTGTTTTCGTCACCCGGTTCGGTCTTGGCGACAGCAATCTGGCTGAGGATCGATGGGTACAATTTGACTACCTTGAACTGGCTGATATCGCCCCCGAACTCAGCCAGGCGTTTGGTCGCCCAGGGCGACATGATGGTGCTCAGGTAGCGCCGGGGGATGCCGAAGTCTTCTTCAAGGATTGCACCATCTTCCGTGGCATTGAACAGGCCCAGTGGTGACTCGAAGACCGGCGAACCCTTGATGGCATAGAAGGGGACTTTTTCGATCAGCTGTTTAAGTTTCTCGGCCAGCGAAGACTTACCGCCACCGACCGGGCCAAGCAGGTAGAGGATCTGTTTCTTTTCTTCCAGGCCCTGAGCGGCATGGCGGAAATACGAAACGATCTGGTCGATGCACTCTTCCATGCCATGGAAGTCGGCAAAGGCAGGGTAGCGCCGGATTACCTTGTTGGAGAAGATTCGGGAAAGGCGCGAATTGGTCGACGTGTCGAGCAACTCGGGCTCGCCAATGGCCTGCAGCAGACGTTCTGCTGCAGAGGCGTAGTTGCTGGGATCCTGTTTGCAGAGCTCCAGATACTCCTGTAACGAGAACTCTTCCTGGCGTGTAGATTCATAGCGTTGTTGGAAGTGGCTAAAAAAATTCATGACGTCACCTCGCTCGATACGTGGAGCCGGCGGCGGATCGTCAGTCGATGCTGGATGACTGCCGATTACTCAGCGGTCATTTACCCCCCAAACACCCTAAAGTAGCTACCGATGACCCACGCGCCGGTGTACCGGCTCTCCCCTGATTCGGATGGCCTGAGGCTAAGGATAGTTCGGATTCGCGGACAGACAGGAGGAAGGCGGATGAATGTGAGGTAGCCGTTCGTCAGTTGGGCATGCGAAGCCGCGTGGACCGCGGCTTCGCGTACCGAAAAAATTTTTCGATCAGCTTTGCGCGGTTTCACCGGGGAAGGTGGTTTTCCAGAGTTCGAAGCCGCCGTCCATGCTGTAGACCTCGGAGAAGCCCTGACCTGCAAGATAGGCCGCTGCACCTTGGCTTGAGTTGCCGTGATAGCAGAGGACCACGAGCGGTTTATCGAGATCGGCCTGGCGGATGAAGTCGGCGATGGAATGGTTATCCAGGTGGTGCGAATTGGGGATGTGATTACTGGCGTACGTCTGTGCATCGCGAACGTCGACCAGCACGGCCCCTTGTTCGCGCAGGGCCTGAGCCTGCTCCGGCGGAATGCGTTTGAAGTCGGTCATGGCGGGCTCCTGGGCCGTTGGGTTCTCGGTCTGTCGAGAACGGGATGGATAAGTCTAACGCTGCAGGTTGGCCGGGTCGTTAACCGTTGAGTCAACCGATGCAGAGGAAGCGACGTAGCCTTGCTCATTGCAGTCGCAGTGGACCAACTGACGCGTATCGACATTCAGCATCGTCAGCGCCGCGCCCCATACGCAACCGGTATCGAGCGCGTAAACACCCGGCTCGCTGCAGCGACCTTCGAGCGCCGCCCAATGGCCGAAAATAATGTTCAGACCCTTGGTCTTGCGATCCGGGTGGCTGAACCAGGGCGCATACCCGGCGGGAGCGCTGTCCAGGCCCTCCTTGCTCTTAAGGTCCAGCTTGCCGTCGCTGGTGCAGAAGCGCATCCGTGTGAAGTAGTTGGTGATCACACGCAGGCGCGTCACGCCCTGCAAGTCCTTATCCCACTTGGCCGGTTCATTACCGTACATGCCGTCGAGAAACGGTTCGAACAGGTTGTCATCGCGCAGGGCCTCTTCGACCTCCTCGGCGCAGCGCAGGGCTTTTTTCAGCGTCCACTGCGGCGGGATGCCCGCGTGTACCAGGGCGATATCGCGCTCTGCATCGTAGTGCATCAGCTTTTGTTGTCGCAGCCACTCAAGCAACTCGTTGGCGTCGGGGGCTTCGAGGATTTCCCGCAGCGTATCGCCCTTCTTCAGGCGCTCGATATTGCGACCGGCGGCGAGCAGATGCAGGTCGTGGTTCCCGAGTACGCAGACGATGGAGTCGCGCATGGCGTAGAGAAAACGCAAGGTTTGCAGGGACTGTGGGCCTCGGTTCACCAGATCGCCCACCAGCCACAGTTTGTCCTTGGCCGAATCGAACGCCACGCGCTGCATCAGGCACTTGAGCGGCTCGAGGCAACCTTGCAGGTCGCCGACTGCGTAGACCGTCATCAGTGAAGCGCTCCCGGCACGGCCAGCCGGAACGGGGCGATCACCGCATCGAACGATGTGCCGTCTTCTGCCAGCATCTGATAGGTGCCCTGCATGTTGCCAACCTTGGTCGTCATGACAGTGCCGCTGCTGTAGGTGTGGCTCTGACCGGCCTGAATCAGCGGCTGCTGGCCAACGACGCCTTCGCCGCGAACTTCTTCGACGTTGCCGTCTCCGTCGGTGATGACCCAGTGGCGCGACAGTAGCTTGGCCGGCAGCGCACCGCTGTTATGAACCGTAACGGTATAGGCGAAGGCAAAGCGGTTCTGCTCAGGCTGGGACTGTTCTGCGAGGAAACGGGTGACGACGCTGACGTCGATCTGGTAACGAGGATCGGACATGCAAAAGGCCTTAAAAGCGGGGGCGGAAAAAGCCGGAAAAGCCCGGAGAAGAATGAGTCTAGGACATGTGACGGCCTAATAACCAATTGGTGCTTTGGCCGGACACGTCCTGAGGGTATCAACCGACGACAGGCTTATCGGTGAGCTTGTCGGCCAGACGCACGAACGCAGCCAGATCCAGTTGTTCGGGGCGCAAGCTGCCGTCCACGCCTGCTTCAGTGATCTCTTCGCTGGTCAGCAGAGCCTTCAAGGTATTGCGCAAGGTTTTGCGACGCTGGTTGAAAGCTTCGCGGACGACGCGCTCCAGGGTGCGGTGGTCCTTGGCCGGATGCGGCAATGTCTCGTGCGGCACCAGACGCACGATTGCCGAATCGACTTTGGGCGGCGGGTTGAACGCGCCGGGGCCGACATTGAACAGATGTTCCACACGGCAATGGTATTGAACCATGATCGACAGCCGACCCCAGTCTCCGCCACCGGGGCCTGCGGCCAGCCGCTCTACCACTTCCTTTTGCAGCATGAAATGCATGTCGCGAATCAGGTGGGCGTTCTGCAGCAGGTGAAAGATCAGCGGCGTGGAAATGTTGTATGGCAGGTTGCCGACCACGCGAAGGCTGCTGGGGGCCGCATTCAGAATATTGAAATCGAATCTCAGTGCATCGCCCTGATGCAGGTTGAAGTTGGGCATGGCACTGAACTGTTGCATCAGGATCGGCACCAGATCTTTGTCTAGTTCCACGACATCGAGTTGCGCGCCGCTGCTAAGCAGGCCTTCGGTCAAGGCACCCTGGCCTGGGCCGATTTCCAGCATGCGGTCACCGGCCTTTGCACGGATCGAGCGCAGGATCTTGTCGATCACGCCCGCATCGTGCAGGAAGTTCTGGCCGAAGCGCTTACGCGCCTTGTGTTGGTATTGCTCAGTCATTTACGGGTCTCGGCCATCTGGTAGGCGGTTTGCAGCGCGACCTTGAGGCTGCCGGTGTCGATCTTGCCGCTGCCGGCCAGATCCAGCGCAGTGCCGTGATCCACAGAGGTGCGGATGATCGGCAAGCCAAGCGTGACATTGACAGCGGCGCCGAAGCCTTTGTATTTCAGCACCGGCAGGCCCTGGTCGTGGTACATCGCCAGCACTGCGTCGCAGTGCTCCAGATATTTGGGGGTAAACAGAGTGTCAGCCGGCAGCGGGCCGCGCAGATCCAGGCCCTCGCTGCGCAGACGCTCCAAAGTTGGTTCGATGATGTCGATTTCTTCGCGACCAAGATGACCGCTTTCCCCGGCATGAGGATTCAGTCCGCAGACCAGGATGCGCGGGTGTGGGATGCCGAACTTGTTGACCAGATCATC
Organism: Pseudomonas sp. UBA5706; assembly: GCF_002419965.1. Taxonomy (GTDB): domain Bacteria; phylum Pseudomonadota; class Gammaproteobacteria; order Pseudomonadales; family Pseudomonadaceae; genus Aquipseudomonas. The sequence continues at coordinate 96,971 of NZ_DIHC01000031.1, read as the reverse complement.
GTGCAGGATGCGCGTGACCCGCTCTAGCCGCTCGGCGGTGATGGCGTCGGCGATCGCGCGCAAGGGCAGATGAGTCGTCACCAATGCCACGCGAAGATCGCCGGTGGCAAGCATCATGACCACCTGTTCGGTCCGGGTCAGTTCAGCCAGAAACTCCGTATGACCGGAGAAGGCGATACCGCCCTCGTTGATCACACCCTTGTGTACGGGGGCGGTGATCATCCCGGCGAAATCGCCATTGATGCAGCCTTTCCCGGCGCGGGTGAGGGTTTCGAGGACGAAGGCGCCGTTGGCCTTGTTCAGTTGCCCGGCAATCACAGGCGACTGTAAGGGGGTGTCCCAGACGTAGAGGCTGCCGGCAGGTGCCGGGACGTCAGGCCATGCGGACGGCGTGACGGGAACCAGGTTGATGGCCACACGCAGTTGCGCAGCCCGCTCACTGAGCAGGTCGCAACTGGTAATGGCAATCAGGGGGTGCGGCTGGGACTGCGCGGCGAGCAGCAGGCATAGGTCAGGGCCAATGCCGGCGGGCTCGCCGGGTGTCAGCGCGAAACGCCGGGGTTTCACTTGGGCGCCTGGTCTGCGCCAGGGAGCTTGATTTCAACGTAGGCTTCGTCGCGGATCTGGCGTAACCAGGTTTGCAACTCTTCGTCGTACTTGCGGTTACGCAGTACGTTCATCGCCTGTTGCTCGCGCGCCTGGCTGGTGCCGTCGGTTGCGCGACGTCCCAGGACTTCCAGCACATGCCAGCCATATTGAGTCTTGAAAGGCTTGGACACTACGCCCTGTGGAGTATCGTTCATAACGTCGCGGAATTCGGGAACCAGCGATCGTGGGTCAACCCAGTTCATATCGCCGCCGTTGAGCGCAGAGCCCGGATCCTCGGAGAAGCTCTTCGCCAGCTCGCCAAAATCCTCACCGTTTTCGATGCGGTCATAAATGCGCTTTGCCAGCTTCTGGGTTTCCTCTTCGCTACGGATTTCGCTTGGTTTGATCAGGATGTGACGAACGTGCACTTCGTCGCGCATCTGGGTCTGAGTCTCACCGCCGCGCTTTTCCAGCAGCTTGAGGATGATGAAACCACCCGGGGTACGGGCAGGAGGCGTTACCTGGCCCGGACTCATCGAGTTGAGCATGTCGCCGAACGGAGGTGGCAGTTGAGCGGCTTTACGCCAGCCCATGTCACCGCCGTCCAGGGCGCTTTCGCTGGCCGAGGAGGCGATCGCCAACTGCTCGAAGTTCGCACCTTGCTGCAGTTTGCCGTAGAGATCTTTGGCCTTGGCCGCTGCCACCTGGAGTTGCTCCGACGAGGCGCTGTCAGGCGTAGGAATCAGGATATTGGCCAGGTGGAACTCTTCCGAGAACTGCGCCTTGCCCAGATCTGAGGCGAGAAAGTTCTTCACTTCCTGCTCCGACACCTGAACACGCTCGGCCACGCGACGCTGACGCACGCGGCTGATGATCATTTCCCGACGAATCTGTTCACGGGCGCTGTTGTACGACAGACCGTCGTGGGCCAGCGCGCCCTTGAACTGTTCGATGCTCATGTTGTTACGCTGAGCAATGGTGCCAACCGCCTGGTTCAACTCTTCGTCGGTGATACGGATGCCGGAGCGTTCGCCGATCTGCAGTTGCAGGTTTTCCAGAATCAGACGATCGAGGACCTGAGACTCCAGAGCACTGGCTGCCGGAACACCTTGGCCACGCTTGGCAATGGTTTGCTGAACTTCACGGGTGCGCTGGTCGAGTTGGCTTTGCATGACCACGTCGTTGTCGACGATGGCTACAACCTTGTCGATGGTGCGCACTTCAGCGTGCGCCACCGTACCGATGAGCAGTGCGCCCACCATCAGCGGGCGCAGACAATTAGAAAGCTTGGTCTTCACGTTCACGATAACCTTGGATGCCTTTGTCGAGGAAGCTTTCAACTTTTTGGCCGACTACGCCACCAAGTCCCTTCAACACGATTTGTAGGAATACGCCGCGGTCGCCTTTCTCGTTCTGCGGTATCTCTTGAGTGGACTCGTCATAGTCGACCCAGTACCGGTTGATCAAACGCAGCTTCCAGCAGCAGTTGTCATATTCAAAACCACCAAAGGCTTCGAGGGTACGATCACGGTTGTAGTCATATTGCCAGCGACCGATGGCGCTCCATTGCGGCGCGACCGGCCAGATGACCGAGAAGTCGTGCTGCTGGATCTTGTAGTAGTCCTTGATGACGGTGCCGTCGGGGTAGGTGTAATCGCCACCGCCCACGCTCCAGCGGCCAGTCGTCTGGTCGTAGCGAACCTGGTCGTTACGATAGCGGTAGCCGGCGTTGATGATCTTGCCCGGGTTGTCTTCAGGCTGGTAGTGAACCATTGCACTGCCGGAGCGGGTGCTGCGGCTGTCCGGGTCCCAGTTGAAGTCCGACGTGGCGCGCCAGTCGTGGTTGAAGCGGTATTCGTATTCCAGCGCATACGGAGACACGTCGGACTGTGCGTCCTTGCGATCTTCGTAGCTGATGCCTGGTAACTGCACCTTGCGATCAGCGAAGTACACCGCCTGACCGATACTGACACGCTGGCGTTCGAAGCCATTGTCTTCGATCCAGCGGTTGGTCACGCCCAGCGACAGCTTGTTCTCGTCGCCGATGCGGTCGGAGCCGACGAAACGGTTGTCGCGGAACAGCGAGGCATAGTTGAAGGTGGTTTCACCCGAGTCGAAAATCGGGATGTCGGTCTGGTCTTTCTCAGGCACATAGAGGTAGTACAGTCGCGGTTCCAGGGTCTGGCGATAGTTCTTGCCGAACCAGTTGGTGTTGCGATCGAAGTACAGGCCGCTGTCTACGCTGAAGATCGGCACGGAGCGGTCTTGGGAGCTGTTGTACGTTTCGTCCGCGAGCAAGGTGCGTTTGCCGTCAGCATCCAGGTCAAGATCGTACTTGGTGTAGACGTACTTCAGTTTCGGAGTGACATAACCGTATGAAGCGGTCAGTGGCAGGCTGACCGACGGCGCCAGATTCAGGCGATCGCCGTTGGCGCGAGCCAGACCTTGAACGTTGTTATCCAGACGGCTCTGCGGGATGCCGTCCTCGTCAACGAAGTTGCCATCGCGCAGATCACGGTCAAAGCGCACCAGCTCGGACTCGTAGTCAAACTTCAGCCCGCCCGGATTGAAAGGCAGGGTGCCGTTCAGCGTCAGCTGAGGCAGACGGCCATACGGGGTAATCTGGGTGACGGTAGTCAGCTGATATTGCTGAACATTCAGACGCGCCTGATAGCTGTCGCCGCGATAAGTCAGGTCGCCCTGCTGGTTTAGGTAGTCGTGAGTGCTCACGCCTTCCTGGCCGCTTTTCAGGTCCTTGAAGTAATAAGGATCGCTGACCTTGGTGTAGTCGACGTGAGCGGTCAGGCGTTCATCCAGGCCGCTGCGGTTCTGCCAGTTGACCAGCCAGCGGGTGTCCTTGTAATCGGATTCCTGCTTGCGATCATCGTTCTGGTCGTTCAGGTAAGCCGCACCGAACTGTCCTTCGCTGCTCTTGGTCAGATAACGGAATTCACCTTCGAGCAACAGGCCGCGCTTGGCCATGTAGGTCGGGTACAACGTGGCGTCGTAGTTCGGCGCCAGGTTGAAGTAGTACGGCGTAAGCAACGAGAAGCCGGTGTCGGTGCTGGCGCCGATGCTCGGTGGCAGGAAACCGGACTGGCGACGGTCGTCGATCGGGAAATAGATATACGGGGTGTAAAGAACCGGGATGTCATGCACGCGCAGCGTGGCATTGGTCGCGGTACCGAAGCCGGTTGCCGGGTTCAGGGTGATGTTGTTGCCCTTGACCGTCCAGGCGTTGCTGCTCGGTTCGCACGTGGTGTACGTACCGTCCTTCAAACGGATGATCGCGTTCTCTGCACGACGAGCGTACAGCGCGTTACCACGCACGTTGGATTTATGTAGCACGTATTCGGCGTTGTCGACCTTCGCCTCGCCGGTGTCCAGCTGCACTTCGGCGTGGTCACCGACAATGAGCGCGCCGTTGTCGCGCAAACGGACATCGCCGTTCAGCTCACCGCGGTTTTCGGCCTGGTGCAGGCTGGCTTCATCGGATTCGACCTGCATGGAGCCTTGGCGCAGGACGACGTCACCGGCCAGGGTCGCAATCTGTTCATCCTGTTGATAACGCGAAGCCTTGGCGCCGATAAACGTCGGCGCATCGCTCTTGGCGGTCTTGTCGTCCATGCCTGGACGAATTGGCTCGATATAGGCACCTGAGCAGTACGGACCCGTCTCTGCCAGTTGGGCAGCGGTCAGCTTCTCGCGTGGAACCCAGTCCAGGTGACTGTAGTCTGCACTGCGCGACTGCAGGCCGCGACCCTTGGCCTCGGTGACCAGCATCGTCTTGGGCACCACTTCGCCGCTCTCGGTGATCGTGGTGGAACCGTTCGCCGTGCTGCTATTGGACGACACGCTGTTGGCGTCGTGCACCGGCCGCGGGGGCAACTGGGCTGCGTTGGTTTTCGGGGAGCAATCCCAGGCACCTGTTGCAGACACCGAGCAGTCATACTGTTCAGCTGCAACCACGTACTGGGTGGCCAGAGGTTGCATCGCCAGCAAACTGCCGGTTACGAGCAACGGAAATTTTTTACGAAACGCGGGGGATTTCAATGCCATCTTATTAGTCCGGGCTTCCTGCGCGCCATCTGCCCGCGGGGGGGCCGCACGCCTCTCGATGGGCTGAAAAAGATGTCGGATAATAAAGCATGACCCGCTTGACGGCTAGCGCCGTCGGAGACCCTTGCAATGCCAGATCAAGATGTACGCCTGCAACACCTGAAAGTTTGGCTCGATGAGCAACTGCCAATGTTGTTCGCAGCCCAAGGCTGGGGCGCGATACCCCCGGCCACGTTGACTGCGGCGAGTAGCGACGCCAGTTTTCGTCGCTACTTCCGCTGGGAAGGCGAGGGTCGCACTTTTATCGTCATGGACGCTCCACCCCCCCACGAAAACTGCAAACCCTTCGTCGATATCGCCCATTTATTGAGCGAGTCGGGAATTAATGTTCCGAAAATTTATGCCGAAGACCTGAATCAGGGCTTTCTTTTGCTCAATGACCTGGGTCGAAAAACCTATCTGGATGTGATTGACGAAAATAATGCCGATCAATTGTTCGCCGATGCCATCGAAGCACTGCTGGCGTATCAGCAACTGCCGATGGAGGCACCGCTGCCCAGCTATGACGTCGCACTTTTGCGCCGTGAGCTCGAGCTTTTTCCGCAGTGGTACGTCAAGCAGCATCTGGGCATCGAGTTGGATCAGGCGCAGCAAGCCAGTTGGCAGCGGATCAGTGACGTGCTGATCAGCAGTGCGCTGGCGCAGCCCAGGATTCTGGTTCATCGCGACTACATGCCGCGCAACCTGATGATCAGTGAGCCAAACCCCGGCGTGCTGGATTTTCAGGACGCCGTGTACGGCCCGGTCACTTATGACATTACCTGCCTGTTCAAGGACGCATTCCTAAGCTGGCCGGAGGAGCGTGTTGCAGGTTGGCTGAGGATTTACTGGGAGAAAGCCGGGGCGCTGGGGATTGCAGTGCAGGATGATTTCGACGAATTCCGTCGCGCCAGTGATCTGATGGGCGTGCAGCGTCATTTGAAGGTTATCGGGATCTTCGCCCGGATTTGTCATCGCGACGGCAAGCCGCGTTATGTCGACGATGTCCCGCGCTTCTTCTCTTATATAGACGCGGTATTGGCTCGGCGACCGGAACTGGTCGAGCTAGGAAACCTGCTGGCCAGTTTTGGCCAGCCACAACAAGAAGCTGCCGTGTAAGGGAATGGATGTGACAACTGTCTTGAAGAGGGATGCATGAAAGCGATGATTCTGGCAGCAGGCAAAGGCGAGCGCCTGCGTCCGCTGACCTTGCACACGCCCAAGCCACTGGTTCGTGCCGGTGGCATCCCGCTGATCGAATATCACCTGCGCGCGTTGAAGGCCGCAGGGTTTGGCGAAGTGGTGATCAATCACGCCTGGCTGGGGCAGCAGATCGAAGACTATCTGGGCGACGGTCGACACCTGGGTTTGAGCATTCGCTATTCACCTGAAGGCGAACCGCTGGAAACCGGAGGCGGGATTTTCCGCGCACTGCCGCTGCTGGGTGACGAACCATTTCTCGTGGTCAACGGCGATATCTGGACCGACTGCGATTTCACTGCGTTGAATGCTTCTACAACCGCGGCGCCTATCACAGGGCTGGCGCATTTGGTGCTGGTGGATAATCCGCCGCATCACCCTGCAGGCGATTTCGCGCTGGTGGGAGCACAGGTGCGCGATGATGCCGACTTGCCACGCCTGACCTATAGCGGCATCGCCGTTCTCCACCCTTTGCTGTTCGCCGCTTGCAGCGATGGCGCGTTCAAATTGGCGCCCCTGCTGCGCGATGCGATGGCCAACGGCCTGGTGACCGGCGAGCATTTCACCGGACGCTGGGTGGATGTCGGCACTCACGAACGGCTGGCCGAAGTCGAACAGATCCTTGCGGTGAAATCCTAGATGCTTTGGCCCTTCACATTGATCGGCGCTGGCGCCGGGTACGCGATTGCCAGTATTCCCGGCGCGATGCTGGGCGCCTTGCTGGGGCAGGCGCTGGATCGGCGGCTGCATATCCAAAGTATGGCCGAGCTGCGCGAGCGCATCGGTGGGCGTAAGGTGCCGCGCGACGATGAGCTGATTTTCATCCTGCTGGGTCGGCTGGCGAAAAGTGATGGCCGAGTGGTCGATGGCCATATTCAGCAGGCCCGAGTCGAGATGCGCCGGCTGGATTTGAGCGAACCGGCTACGCGTCGTGCTATCGCGGCATTCAACCGGGGCAAGGATGGTCGCGACAACCTGCGCGTGCACCTGAATCGCCTCAAAACCCAGCCCCACGCGGCTGAAGGCCTTTTGCGGGCCTGCTGGCGCATGGCGTGGGCCGACGGCAAAGCATCGAAAAGCGAGCGCGAATTGATCGTGCTCTGGGGCAAGTGGTTGGGCTGGACTGCGGAGAAGGTCCAAGCGTTGTCCTCCACGGAGGACGATCAGCGCACCCGAGCGCCTGCCAGTAGCGCAGGTGAGTACCAGGAGGCGCTGCGTCTGCTCGGTATGCGCACGGACTCTGAACCGGCGCAGATCAAGCGCGCGTATCGTCGTTTATTAAGTCGGCATCATCCGGACAAGGTTGCCGGTTCCGGCGCCAATCTGATCCAGGTGCGGGCTGCCACCGAAAAAACCCGCGAATTGCATCATGCCTATGCGGTGATTCGCGAGAAGCGCGGGTTTCGCTGAGGAGTCTGTCCCGCAATGGCGCCGATAGGCGCTTGATTCTCCTCGGATGGCGTAGGCGCGCAACGTGCTGACAATCTGGCGGGAGTGGGCAGTCATCCCGATTTGTGCGATTGCCTGACATACCGAGGGGGCCGATCTTGCTGCCGGTTCCCGGCAGATCGCGAGCAAGCTGCGCTCCTACACCTACACCTACACCTACACCTGCACTTTACGGCTTCGGCAGCAGGACGATGTTCATTTCGCTGCCGTGGATCTTCCCGCAGATAACAGCGCTCTGATCGGTAAGTGCCGTTCAACAGGTTTACTGCCCCTCCAGCCACCCCCGAACCCGGCGGAACAGTTGATCCTGTTCCATCGCGGTATTCCCCGGAATTGCATTGAGCGTAATTTGAGTAAAGCGCGAGTTTTTCACCCGCTTGCTGGCATCCAGCCGATCCTGCGCCTGCTGGCGGGGTATGGGCCTGTCCTTATCGACAAAGTCAGCGGTCGCGACTTTCAGCGTTGGCAATATTTCCAGTAAGGAAGGCGTGTCCTTGCCGGTCTCGACCGCCGTGACCATCACCAGTTTCTGCACGGCGGGCGATGGGCGCTCGCTCATGTAGCGCGCGACCCAGTAGGCGCCAGTCCCATGCCCCAGCAACGCGATGGTATGAGACTTGTTCTGCTGGGCGAAGGCGATGGCGCTATCGATGCGCGCAAAGATTTTCTCGGCGTTGGCCTTGGCCAATTCTGCCTGCGCTGCTGCTTGATCGGCAGCCGCGGCTGCGTCGGCTTCGGCGCTGGCAGCAGGGTCGGGCGTCTTGGCTTGCGGGTCCTTGGCTTTGTCGCTGTCAGCGGAGGCTTTGTCTGCTGTAGCCGGAGAGTCGGCGGCGCGCGCGAAAATACCGTCGTCGTAGGCATCCGGCAGGCTCAGGCTCAGGCTGGACCAACCCACATCCGGCATCTTGCGTCGCAGAGGGCCTACAGCATTTGGCCAGTCGGCGGATTCGTCGGCACCAGGCACGATCACCACTGCGCCTTTAGCATCGTCGCTGTTCGCGGGTTTCCATAACGCCAGAAAGCGCTCATCACCGGCCTGCAATTGCTGTTGCTCGGCCTTTGGCACTTGCCGCTCCAGCGCCAGGGTGTCTTCCTGACTGCGCGAAGGCAGCGCCGCACGTTCGACCGGGGGTTCGACCTGCTTGGTGTCTTGGGCCGGAGCAGGATCAGCCGCCATCGCGATCTTCATGCAAGGGAGTATCAGCGTCAGGCAAATCGCGGGAAATATTGCGCGAAGGGTATAGGGCATCGAACATTCCAAAGGCCGGAAACATTTCCGGCAGCCTAATGGGTTGATGACTGTTTGTCAGTCCGCATATGGGCGCCTGTTTTCCAGGCATCGCGCGCTTCAAATAACCGATCCTGCCTCAAGGCGAAGAGAACCCAGGTCGAGCATGCGCACCCGGTGTCTTCAGGGTATCGGCTGCGTGCGTGCAACGTTGACCGAATTTGTGACTCGTCTCGTTGCGTAGCCTGTGCCGCCATCCCGTGCCTGGGCCAATATTGCATATGCATATAACAAAAGAGCCACTATAAAAATTGATAACCAGCTGCACATCATTAGGACGGCAATAAATGGACACCGCCTGGCTCCTAAGCCCACTGATTATCAATCGTCTAGGAGCCTACCTAACTAAGGAAGAAAAAAATGACAAACGACTTTTCACAAGCAGGTTCTCAGGCGTTTTCTCACAAAAGAGATGATCTGGCATTTCCTATGAGGAAGCGTAGTCTTCTTTCCCGCATATTTTTTCAAGCCTCCATTTGTACCGAATCTCTGGCTGGGGGATGTGAAGGTTGGAAGTGGTAATGAAACTTTAAACTGAAACCATTCCCCGGGAAATTCCGGGGGATCTGATCCTGGGAGTTATTATAACGTACTGACCAGAATGAAATTTTTAAGGTCTTTCATCAAACGATTTGATATCCCGGCAGCATCCCAACATGACCCACTTCAAGTGAAGCTTGCTCGGAAAAAACTAAATGGTGCAGGTGGGAGCTATGGCGACATGCATTAAAGCTCATATGTTGTGCGGTGGCAGTAGGTTGCATTATATTTTTCTGTTTTAGAGGTTGAATGATGATCTGGAGAAACTCCAGCTTTCTATTCGGTGTGATATTGATTCTGGTGCAGCAGGCGTTAATGGCTGTATCCACCTATCAACTGGGTGGCGCGGGGAAAGCCTTGGTACTGAATAACCTGGATCTGCTGAAAGATAAAATAATTGCCTTTTTTTTGATCGCTCTTGCCGCCTACGTGGTAAGCGCTTTCATTGAGTTGGTTGCCGCGCGATTGAAAGCCTGCATGTGGCGCGACTACGCATGCGCAGTTATTAATAGTGTAGGTAACCAGCAAACATACTCATCTGCCAAAAATCGAATGGCAATACAAGGTTGGTTGGGCAGTGAGGCACCGGCCACAATGGATGGCGCAATTTCGATTTACTATGGCCTCATCAGTGTCACTTCAAGTGTCGTGTTTACGCTATATGTTTTCCACGTTTTACTCGGCGGCATTGTCACCCTGCTCATTGCTGCAACCATTTTGGTGTCCTATGTTTTTGTCAGGGTTGGCAAGGAAAGAATTGGACGCTGGGCAACGGAAATTCAAAGGCGGCGACTTCAGGTGGTCAATGGGATTGACGCTCTTTGGTCCAAGAGTTTAAACGGAAATTCAGCCATGCGGCTGGAAGCATCTGAAACGTTCCGTACAAGGGCGGATGACTATGCGCTCGGGTGCAGTGCCTACGCCAGGCTTGAGCAGACAGTAGCGTGTGGACCAATATTCATCGCAGTAATCGCTCTTGTAAGCTATGTCATTGTTTTTCCCGGGCGCGAGTCCGAGTGGGGGGTAATCATTGCGATACTGCCTCGCTCCCTACAGCTGTTCGGTAGTGTGCACTCGATGAGCCTCTATACGAGTAAATTCATCCTGTACCGAAAAAAGATCAGCAACCTGGCCGGTTTTTTTGGATCTCTGGATCAGCAACAGTTTAGCGAGCAAATTAAACATCACGAGCTATTGATCAGGGATCTTCATACGGATCAGCTTGTCGAGCCTTCTCTTTTTCTCAGTCAGTTGTGTGGTTCAACAGTATCGTCTGGACGATTTTTGGTGGTCGGACGAAATGGATCGGGTAAAACCTCGTTGTTAAAAACGATCAAGTCCATGCTTCCGGAATCGATCCTGCTACTGTCTGATGTTGCGCTTTTTGAGGGGGAGGAGGGGTTGTCCACTGGGGAACAACGCCTATATCAGATTACCCAGGCACTGCAGCAAAACTTGAACGTATTATTTTTGGATGAGTGGGATGCCAATCTGGATCCCTGGCACAGGAATGCAATAGACAAGCTGCTTGTTGAGAGAGCCAATACCCTCCTGATCATTGAAGTCAGACATGACGGTGATCCTCAACATTATGCGTTGAAGACCCCGTTGAGCTCGTAGCGATGCAAAACTTCCGCGTCGTCTTGACCCCTATCCTCGCTGCACAACAGCCGATGGTTGTCCGCGATAGACCCTTACTCTGCCTCAGCAACGCAATGCTGTGAGCGCCATCCTGCTGCGCGAAGCAGCTTCACACGTTCGATGACAGGCTCCGCCGCCCGGGGCCGAGCAGATATGCCGCCATCACGATTTGCGTGCGAGGTAGTATCAGCATCCGGCCTCCGCGGGAAACACTGCGCGAAGGGTGCAGGGCTTCGAATATTCCAACGCCGGAGACAATTTCAGCAGGCCAAGCGGCTGGCGGCTGTTTATCAAACCGCCTGCGGGCACTCGTTTTCAGGTGCTGCGCGCTCCAAGTGATCAATCCGGTATCCAGGAAGTGGGGAAGATAGGTTGAGAATTCGCATGCTGGGCCTTTGGGGTATCGGCTGCCCCAAAGCGGTCTTGATCGGTCTGGTGCTGAGCATTTCGTGTTCGGCCGCGTTGGCGGGTGCGGCGCATACGTCCACTGATGTGCTGACGCTCGCCCAGCGAGACTGGCTCAATCAGCGCGGTCAACTGCGGATTGGCCTGGTGCTGCAGGCGCCTTTCGCGCAGTACGATCGCCGCGCGCAGGTGTTGTCGGGAGCCAACGTCGATCTGGTCAATCTGATGGCCAAGACCCTGCAGGTCGAATTGCTGTGGCGCAACTTTTCCGATCAGGCCGGACTTGAGAAAGCACTGAGCGAGGGGCAGATCGACTTCGCGCCGGGGCTGACGCAAACCCCGGCGGGCCTGCGCTTGTGGCTGTATTCCGACCCTTACATGCGGGTACCGCAACTGGTGGTCGGCGAGCGCGACGGGGCAGGTGCGGTGGACCTCGAGAAGCTCGACAACCTGGCCCGCGTGGCCGTGCGCATGCCCAGCGCCACGGCCGATTACTTGCGCTCCAACTACACCCATCTCAATCTTCAAGGCGTGCCGCTCGATCGTCAGGCGCTGCAGTTGCTGCTGAGCCAGCAAGCGCGCTATGCGGTGGTCGATGAAGCCCAGCTCAGCCGCTTGTCCCGGGAAAGTGAGTTCACCGGATTGGCCGTGGTGGGGGATATCGGCTTTGCGCAACTGCTGCGCGTGGCGTCCCGGCGTGACTCGCCTGAACTGGCGCGGATCATCGGTCAAGCCCTGAGCGCGATTGCGCCCAAGGACCTGGATCGACTGCACGCACAGTGGTTGCAGATTAAATACCCGCACGTCAGCGAGGCACCGGGGCTGTGGAAAAACATCGCGGCGCTGTTGCTGGTGCTGCTGATGGCCAGCGCGGCGATTGTGTTCTGGCAGCGCAAGCAACAGCAGGAACTGGAGCGGGATGTGCTCGCCGCCCGTGAAGACATCACCCGACGCCTGGCGGGGGAAGAGGCCTTGCGCCTGGCGCAGTTTTCCATCGACCAAAGCACCGTGGGCATCCTCTGGGTCAACTGGGACAGTCGTGTGCGTTACGCCAATCAGGCTGCCGAGAATATGCTTGGCTATGAGCAGGGCGGGATCATCGATCGCCCGTTGATCGACTTCGAACCCGGTCTGCACATGGATCGCTGGCTGAACCTGTGGAAAAACGCCCGCTCCAGTGATGAAGGCCCGCAGAGTTTCGAAAGCAACTGCCTGCGCGCCGACGGCAGCATTTTGCCTGCCGATGTGTCGTTGAGTTTCCTGCGGTTTCGTAAAGCCGAATACCTGGTGGTGTTCATCACGGACGTCACCGAGCGGCGGCGTTCGCTTGGCGCATTGCAGGAAAGCGAATCCCGCTTGCAGGTGCTGGCTGAACAGCTGCGCGATTTGTCAGCCCACCTTGAAACCGTCAGGGAAGAAGAAAAGGCCCGGATTGCGAGGGAAGTCCACGACGAACTGGGTCAGATGCTGACCGTGCTCAAGCTGGAAACGTCCATGTGTGAATTGGCTTACGCGGATCTCGATCCTGGGCTACGTGACCGGCTCAACAGCATGAAGCGCTTGATCGCCCAACTCTTTCAACTGGTGCGTGATGTGGCCACAGCGCTGCGTCCGCCAATTCTCGACGCGGGCATTGCATCGGCGATCGAGTGGCAAGCGCGGCGCTTCGAGACCCGTACGCAGATACCGTGTCTGGTCCAGGTGCCGGATAACTTGCCGACCCTGCCGGATGCAACGGCCATTGGCCTGTTCCGGATTCTTCAGGAGTCGCTGACCAACGTCATGCGCCACGCTCAAGCGCATACCGTCGAACTGAACCTGAGCCTGACTGATGGTGTGTTGTGCATGAGCATCGCTGACGACGGCCAGGGGTTCGACCAGCGCGCAGAGCGCCCCGCGTCGTTCGGTCTGGTGGGCATGCGCGAGCGGGTGCTGATCATGGGCGGACGATTGCATCTGGACAGCACGCTGGGAGAAGGCACAACCTTGCGCATCTACATTCCGCTGGAACAGGTCGCGCAGGAGCAGATGCAGTGATTCGTGTATTGGTTGCCGAGGACCACACCATCGTTCGCGAGGGCATCAAGCAGTTGATTGGTCTGGCCAAGGATCTGTACGTGGCGGGGGAGGCCTGCAATGGCGAACAGCTGCTGGAGGCCTTGCGCCACATCGAGTGCGAGGTGGTGCTGCTCGACATTTCGATGCCTGGCGTCAATGGCCTGGAGGCGATACCGAGGATCCGTGCCCTGAACAATCCCCCGGCCATTCTGGTGTTGTCGATGCACGACGAAGCGCAAATGGCCGCTCGCGCATTGAAGATCGGTGCTGCCGGTTATGCGACCAAGGACAGTGACCCGGCGTTGCTGCTCACAGCGATCCGGCGTGTGGCGGCGGGCGGGCGTTACATCGACCCGGATCTGGCCGATCGCATGGTGTTCGAGGTAGGGCTGACCGACAGCCGCCCCTTGCACTCGCTGCTTTCCGAGCGCGAGTTTTCGGTGTTCGAACGTCTGGCCCAGGGCGCCAACGTCAACGACATTGCGCAGCAGCTGGCCCTGAGCAGCAAGACCATCAGCACCCACAAGGCGCGGTTGATGCAGAAGCTGAACATTACCTCGCTGGCGGAGCTGGTGAAGTACGCGATGGAACACAAGCTGGTTTGAGCGCGTATCTAAAAACGACCCCTTGCAGCGCATGCAACGGCCCTGTTGCGAGCCAGCTCGTTCGCTCGGATGTCCCTCATGGCCCCGTGGTAGCGAGGTGGCTCGCGAAAGCACCGGCACAGGCCATAAATGCGCTCAAAATCACATACCCATCCCCGCCATCCGTGTAGGGCGATCCCTACACAGAACCTTCCATCGCGCCTAGGGCAATCTCTCCTGAGCCCCGATTTTCGCGGCTTGCAGGCTCATCTAGTCTTGCCCCACGTTTGATTAAGCAAAGGTGTGGGTAATGAGCTACGTCGATTCAAGCGCTGGGACGAATGATGTTCTGGTCAGCTTTCGTGGTGTGCAAAAGAGCTACGACGGCGAAGCCCTGATCGTCAAAGACCTCAACCTGGACATTCGCAAAGGCGAGTTCCTCACCCTGCTCGGGCCTTCGGGTTCCGGCAAGACCACCAGCCTGATGATGCTTGCCGGTTTCGAGACACCGACGGCGGGCGAAATCCTGCTGGCCGGGCGCTCGATCAATAACGTGCCGCCGCACAAGCGCGACATCGGCATGGTGTTCCAGAACTACGCGCTGTTCCCGCACATGACCGTGGCCGAGAACCTGGCGTTCCCGCTTTCGGTGCGCGGCATGAGCAAGACCGACATCAGTGAAAAGGTCAAGCGTGCGCTGGACATGGTGCAGCTCGGCACGTTCGCCCATCGCTACCCGGCGCAGCTGTCCGGTGGCCAGCAGCAACGCGTGGCGCTGGCCCGAGCATTGGTGTTCGAACCACAACTGGTGCTGATGGACGAACCCTTGGGCGCGCTCGACAAACAGCTGCGTGAACACATGCAGATGGAGATCAAGCACCTGCATCAGCGGCTCGGCGTGACGGTGGTCTACGTCACCCACGATCAGGGCGAAGCGCTGACCATGTCCGATCGCGTCGCGGTGTTCCATCAGGGCCAAATCCAACAGATAGCGCCGCCACGCACATTGTATGAAAAACCGAGGAATACCTTCGTCGCCAACTTCATCGGCGAGAACAACCGCGTAAATGGCACCTTGCTCAGCCAGACCGGCGACCGTTGCCTGGTAGCCCTGACTCGTGGCGAGAAGGTCGAGGCGCTGGCCGTCAACGTCGGAGCCGCTGGCAGCCCGGTGACCTTGTCGATTCGCCCCGAGCGCGTGCACCTCAACGGCCGCAGCGAAAGCTGCATCAACCGGTTCTCCGGTCGCGTGGCCGAATTCATCTACCTGGGCGACCACGTGCGGGTGCGTCTGGAGGTCGCCGGTAAAACCGATTTCTTCGTCAAGCAGCCCATCGCCGAGCTGGACCCGGCCATGAGCGTTGGCGACGTTGTGCCCATTGGATGGCAGGTCGAGCACGCTCGCGCGCTGGACCCTTTGCAGGATGCGCATTGATTCACCAGCGGTATGCGTAAACCCAGGCAACCAGAGGCGACCGAATCGCCCCCTCGCTTAACCAACATCTGTTCGTGGAGAGAAAAACTGATGAGCAACCCATTCAGGCTCAAGAGATTGAAACTCACCGCCTTATCGCTGGGCATGATGTGCGCGGCCCAAGCCATGGCCGCTGATCTGACGGTCATTTCCTTTGGCGGCGCGAACAAGACGGCTCAGGAAAAAGCCTTCTACGCCCCGTGGGAAAAAGCCGGCAACGGCAAGATCATCGCCGGCGAGTACAACGGTGAAATGGCCAAGGTCAAAGCCATGGTCGACACCAAAAGCGTGAGCTGGGATCTGGTGGAAGTCGAATCCCCCGAGTTGTCCCGCGGTTGCGACGAAGACATGTTCGAAGAACTCGACCCGGCGATGCTGGGCAAAAAAGAAGATTACGTTCCAGGCGCCATCCAGACCTGCGGCGTGGGCTTCTTCGTGTGGTCGACTGTACTGGCCTACAACGCCGACAAGCTGAAAACCGCGCCCACCGGCTGGGCTGATTTTTGGAACACCGAGAAATTCCCGGGCAAACGCGGGCTGCGCAAAGGCGCCAAATACACCCTGGAATTCGCCTTGATGGCCGACGGCGTTGCGCCCAAGGATGTCTATAAAGTGCTGGCGACCAAAGAAGGCCAGGACCGTGCCTTCAAGATGCTCGACAAACTCAAGCCAAGCATCCAGTGGTGGGAAGCAGGCGCACAGCCTCCACAATTCCTGCAGTCGGGTGACGTGGTCATGAGCTCGGCTTACAACGGTCGTATCGCTGCGGTTCAGAAAGAAAGCAACCTGAAAGTGGTCTGGAACGGCGGCGTCTATGACTTCGACGCGTGGGCCATTCCAAAAGGTGCAAAGAACGCGGATCAAGCAAAGAAGTTCCTCGCTTACACCCTCAAGCCTGAGCAGCAGAAGACCTACTCCGAAAATATCGCTTATGGCCCGGCCAATACCCAAGCGGTTTCGCTGCTGAGCGCCGACACCCTCAAAGACATGCCGACCACCCCTGAGAACATCAAGGATCAGGTGCAAATCGACGTGAAATTCTGGGCCGATTTCGGTGAGAACCTAGAACAGCGCTTCAACTCGTGGGCGGCCAAATAAGCCAGTCATCCAAGCATTTACGTTGAGTGTGAACCGGGTGCGTCTCCTGCCTCTTGCCTTCTTTTTCGCAAGCCGGACAGGGGACGCACTCCTTGTTGAACGATTTCGGAGTTCGCTATGGCCACCGCCGTGCCCCTGACTGAAGGCGCCAGCCTGACCTTGAAGCAACGCCTGGCCCGTGCCGAGCGCGTCAATCGTTGGAAGGCTCAGGCGTTGATCGCGCCGTTGGCGATATTCCTGCTGCTGGTGTTCCTGGTGCCGATCGCGGCGCTGCTCTACAAGAGCGTGAACAACCCGGAAGTGGTGGGCGGCATGCCGCTGACCGTGAGCGAAGTGTCGAAGTGGGACGGCAAAGGCCTGCCTCCTGAGTCGGTCTATAAGGCGCTGACCCAGGACCTGGCGCAAAGCCGCAAGCATCAGACATTGGGCGATCTGTCCAAACGCCTGAACCAGGAACTCGCCGGGTACCGCAGCTTGTTGGCGAAAACCGCGCGTTCGGTCCCGTTCAAGGAAGAGCCCGCCTCTTATAAAACGGCGCTGGAGGCCGTCGACGAACGTTGGGGCGACCCGGCGTACTGGCAGGCCATCCGTCGCAACACCTCAAGCTTCACCCCCTATTACCTGCTGGCCGCTGTCGACCACCGCATCGACGATCTCGGTGAACTGGCGCCTGCGACCCCCGATCAGGCGATCTACCTCGACATCTTTGCCCGCACTTTCTGGATGGGGCTGGTAATCACCGTGATCTGCCTGCTGCTGGCCTATCCCTTGGCCTACCTGCTGGCCAACCTGCCGGCGCGGCAAAGCAACCTGCTGATGATTCTGGTGCTGTTGCCGTTTTGGACTTCGATTCTGGTACGTGTTGCCGCGTGGATCGTGTTGCTGCAATCGAGTGGGCTGATCAACGGAGCGCTCATGGCGCTGGGGATCATCGATAAACCGCTGGAACTGGTGTTCAACCGGGTCGGCGTGTACATCTCAATGGTGCACATCATGTTGCCGTTCATGATTCTACCGATCTACAGCGTGATGAAAGGCATCTCGCCCACCTACATGCGCGCGGCCATTTCCCTGGGCTGCAACCCGTTCGCCAGCTTCTGGCGCGTGTACTTTCCGCAGACCTATGCGGGTATTGGCGCAGGCTGCCTGTTGGTGTTCATCCTTTCCATCGGTTACTACATCACCCCGGCGCTGCTCGGCAGCCCGAACGATCAGATGGTCAGTTACTTCGTGGCGTTCTACACCAACACCAGCATTAACTGGGGCATGGCGACGGCCCTTGGCGGGTTGCTGTTGCTGGCGACTGTGGTGCTGTACCTGATTTATAGCTGGCTTGTCGGGGCCAGTCGTCTGCGTCTGAGCTGAGGAGAAAGACCATGTTGAGCCCTTATTCCTCGCCTGCCGAACGGGTCTGGCATTACACGCTGCGCATCCTGTGCGGGCTGATCCTGTTGTTCCTGGTGCTGCCGGTTCTGGTGATCGTGCCGCTGTCGTTCAACGCCGGGAGCTTTCTGGTCTACCCGCTGCAGGGCTTCTCGCTGCACTGGTATCAGGATTTCTTCGGTTCGGCCGAGTGGATGCGTGCGCTGAAGAACAGCCTGATCGTCGCTCCGGCCGCTACCGTGCTGGCAATGGGCTTCGGCACATTGGCTGCGATTGGCCTGACGCGCAGCAACTTTCCCGGCAAGTCGCTGGTGATGGCGCTGGTGATCTCGCCTATGGTGGTACCGGTGGTCATCGTGGGGGTCGCGAGTTATCTGTTCTTCGCGCCGCTGGGCCTGGGCAACAGCTACACCTCGTTGATTCTGGTGCACGCGGTGTTGGGCGTGCCGTTCGTGATCATCACGGTGTCGGCTACGTTGCAGGGGTTTAACTACAACCTGGTGCGAGCAGCCGCCAGCCTGGGTGCCTCGCCGGTGACCGCGTTTCGTCGTGTGACCTTGCCGCTGATTGCGCCGGGGGTGATTTCCGGGGCGCTGTTCGCGTTTGCGACTTCATTCGACGAGGTTGTAGTAACGCTGTTCCTTGCCGGGCCAGAGCAGGCGACGCTGCCACGGCAGATGTTCAGCGGCATCCGCGAGAACCTCAGCCCAACCATCGCCGCGGCTGCGACCCTGCTGATTGGTTTTTCAGTGGTGCTGTTGCTGGTGCTGGAATGGTTGCGCGGGCGTAGCGAGAAACTGCGCACGGCGGTGGAGTGAATATAATCGTGCCCCCGCTTTCTAATCGTGCCGACGCTCTGCGTAGGCATACATCGCGTGACACTCAGCGTCACATGGACACAGAGCATCCGGTCGTGCGTTAGCACGCGGAGCGTGGGAACGATCAGCACCAGGGTCGTCTCTTCTGATCGTGCCCACGCTCTGCGTAGGCATACATCGCGTGACGCTCCGCGTCACCAGGACGCGGAGCGTCGGTCGTGCGTTACCACGCGGAGCGTGGGAACGATCAGCACCAGGGTCGTCTCTTCTGCTCGTGCCCACGCTCTGCGTAGGCACGCATCGCGTGACGCTCCGCGTCACCAGGACGCGGAGCGTTGGTCAGGCGTTAGCACGCGGAGCGTGGGAACGATCATTTGCTCCCATAGGTGATCGTATCTCCCGATTCGGGGTTTGTATCAATTGCGCCATCACCGTTTAAACTCCCTGCTTCGCGAGCCATCACGCACGGAGCCCCTCGGTGAATGTCAACGACGCCAGTTTCGAAGAACTGCTCAACGCTTTACACGACGGTGTCTACATTACCGATGGCGACGGCAAGACGCTCAAGGTCAATCATGCCTATGAACGCCTGACCGGGCTCAGCGGTGCCGACCTCATCGGCAGGCCCATGCAGGAGCTGGTGAAGGCAGGCGTTATCTCACAATCGGCTTCTTTGCGCGTGTTGCAGGAAGGCCGTCCCGTGTCGGTGATGCAGAGCTTGAGTCAGGGCAAGAAGCTGTTGGTCAGTGCGACGCCCATTCTCGATGCCGAGCACCGCATTTCCTACGTCGTCAGCACCGTGCGTGACATGACCGAACTGCTGCGCATGAAGCATGAGCGCGATGAATTGCAGCAGCTAAAGCAACTGCGCCACAGCACGGCCAAGCTCCATGCCGGTCAGCGAGACAACCTCCTGCACTCGCCGCTGATGGCCGATCAGGAAGCGTCCGGTCGAGTGTTCGCGTTGGCCCGTCAAGTGGCTGGCAGCTCGGTGAAAGTCTTGCTGCAAGGCGAAACCGGTGTCGGCAAAACCCTTGTCGCGCAGTTCATCCACAATGCCAGCCCACGTGCCAGCGAGCCCTTTCTGGCGCTGAACTGCGGCGCCTTGCCCGAGAACCTGATCGAAGCCGAGCTATTCGGCTATGCCCCCGGCGCGTTTACCGGGGCTGGTCCGAAGGGCAAGCGCGGCCTGCTGGAGCTGGCGCATCACGGCACCCTGTTTCTCGATGAGATCGGCGACCTTCCCCTGCCGGTGCAGGTCAAGCTGCTCAAGGTCATCGAAGAAAACCGCTTCATCCCGGTGGGTGGCCTGGAGTTGAAAGAGGTCGATGTGCGCATCATCAGCGCCACTCACCACGACCTCAAACAACGGGTGGCCGAAGGGCGCTTTCGTGCCGACTTGTTCTATCGGCTCAACGTGGTACCGATCAGCATCCCGGCCCTGCGCGAGCGCAGTGAGGAAATCCCGCCGCTGCTGCATTACTACCTCGCCAGCTTCAACAGCCGATACGAGCGCAATGTGCAGTGGAGCCTCGAAGCCCTCGATCTGCTGTGCGAATACGCCTGGCCCGGCAATATTCGCGAGTTGATCAATATCGTCGAGCGCTTAGTGGTGACCGATCAGCATGGCACCATCGAGGCGCTGGATCTGCCCGAGGAAATCCTCAACCTCAATCCTCAGAACACTGACGACAGCCGCCTGCCGCTGCGCAAGGTGCTGGAGAATGCCGAGCGTTCGGCCATTCGTGCCGCTCTCCAGGTACACAAGACCACGCGGCTGGCGGCCAAGGCCCTGGGCGTAAGCCAAGCGACCGTAGTGCAGAAGATGAAGCGCTGGGAACGCTCTGATTAGGATTTCAATCAAGCCTCTCGAAACCGATCAGAAAACTGATCAAAACTGCCCAATCAGCCCCCTTCAAACGCGCAGGAATTCACGCAAACGCCCGTGGCACGGCGCTTTGCGCAAACTGGCACAGCTTTCGCTCTCTCATCCGGCACGTCTTCCAATAAAACAACGTACACAGGACGAGCCCGATGAGCCTTACTACCTCCAAAATCAGTGCCTTCAAAATCGCTAACAAACTGATCACCGGCCCAGCCGCCATCGAGCAGCTTGCCGCCGAGCTGACCCGCCTCAACGTCAACAACCCCCTGATCGTCACCGACGCCATTCTGGTTAAGTCCGGCACCGTCGATCTGGCGCTGGCGCAATTGGGTGGACGTCGCTACGGCCTCTTCGATCAGGTCAAACCCGAGCCGGAAATTTCCATCGTCGAAGACTGCACACGCGCTTATCGCGAAGGTGGGCATGACGGCTTGATCGGACTGGGTGGCGGCAGCGCCATCGACATCGCCAAGGGCGTAGCGGCGTTTGCCGGACATGAAGGTCCGCTGGCCGAGTTGTTCGGCGTGGATCTGGTCAAGCGCAAAGGCCCTGCGTTGATTGCTATTCCGACCACCGCCGGTACCGGTTCGGAGGTGACCAACGTTGCTATCTTTTCCGATAAAGAAGCGCAGCTGAAAAAAGGCATCGTCAGCGATTACCTGCTGCCGGACGTAGCGCTGGTCAGCCCGACCATGACCCTGACCTGCCCGCGCAGCGTGACAGCGGCCAGCGGCGTCGATGCGCTTGTGCATGCGGTGGAGTCGTACCTTTCGGTCAATGCCTCGCCGATCACTGACGCCATCGCGCTGGGTGCCATCAAGCTGATCACCAAGGCGCTGCCCAAAGCTTATGCCAACCCGTCCAACCTGCAGGCCCGCGAAGACATGGCCACCGCCAGCCTCATGGCCGGCATGGCCTTCGGCAACGCCGGGGTGGGCGCAGTGCATGCGCTGGCGTATCCGTTGGGTGGGCGGTTCAACATCGCTCATGGCGTCAGCAATGCGCTGCTGCTGCCGTATGTCATGGAGTGGAACAAGATGGCCTGCGTCGAGCGCTTCCGAGATATCGCCGAAGCCATGGGCCTGCGTGTGGCCGATCTGAGCGACAAGGACGCTGCCGATCAAGCCGTCCAGGCCATGGCCGACCTGTGCGCTGCGGTGGACATTCCGTCCGGCATGCGCAGCTTCAACGTGCCGGAGGAGGCGATCCCGGCGATGGCTGAGGAGGCCAGCAAGATCGAGCGCCTGATGCGCAACAACCCGCGCAAACTGACTGCCGCCGACATCGAGAAAATCTACCGCGCAGCCTACTGATCCTGAAATGCCAGAACGCCCGGCCAACAGGTACGGGCGTTTGCCGATACAAGACCAATAAAACAGGTACACACCATGTCCCACACTCCTCAACTGCGGAGCGAAACCCCGTACATCCCGCTCGGCCCGTTCAAGGTCCGGATGCCGTTCATTCATTACAAACTCGAGATACCTGACTACCTGCAAGGGCTGCTGATGTGCGCCGTGGACCTGGCCGCCATCCCGCTGATGACCGAGTTGCTCGGCATGCCGTTCGAGGTGGCGTTGGCGGTGGTAATGCTCAACGGCCTGCTGTATCTGACTCACCATCTGCTTGGCGACCCGACCGTGCCGGGCTGGATTACCCCGGCGGTGCCATTGTTGATGGCTTACTGTGCGCAATTTCCCGTGGGCCCGGAGCGTGTCCATGCCTTGATCGCCTTCCAGTTGATGCTCGGGGTGTTCTCGATTGCGTTGGGGGCGACCGGCATGGCGAAGAAGGTCGTGGAATACGTGCCAGCGGCGATCAAGTCCGGGATTATCGTCGGCGCGGGACTGAGTGCAGTGATCGCGGTGTTCCAGGTTGGCGGCAAATTCAACGTGTTGCCGTGGACCATCTCCATCGCGGTGGGGATCGCGTTTTATCTGATCTTCTCGCAGCACTTCAATGAACTGAAACAGCGCAACCGCTTTTGGTGGAATTTTGCCAAGTTGGGCATCCTGCCGATCATTCTCTTGGCAGTGGTCATTGCGCCGCTGTTTGGCGAGGCGCCATGGCCGACCATTCAGTGGGGCATCAGCAAGCCGGATTTCGCCGGACTGTGGAGCCACTACACGGTATTCGGCCTGGGCATGCCGCCGCTGTCGATGTTCATTTCGGCGCTGCCGACCATGCTGGCGGTGTACATCATCGTCTTTGGTGACGTGCTCAGTGCCAAGGCCTTGCTCGATGAAGCACAAACCGTTCGTACCGACGAAGTGGTCGATTACAACCCGGACCGTGCCCATCTGATCTTCGGTGCGCGGAACGCTTTCATGAGCATCTTCGGCCCGGATGTCGCCATGTGCGGCCCCAAATGGGCGGCGATGCTTGTGGTGGTGATCGAGCGCTTCAAGGGCGGGCCGAAGGCGATGCAGTCGATCATCGGCGGGGTCGGCTCGTTCCGATGGGGCACCAACACCGGTTTGCTGCTGTTGCCGGTGGTGACGCTGGTGCAACCGATCCTCGGCGTGGCGCTGTCGCTGACCTTGCTGATTCAGGGCTACGTGAGCGTGCGCCTGGGGATTCTCGAAGCACGCAGTCAACGTGATCTGGGCATCGCCGGCGTGATCGGTGCGGTACTGGCGATCAAGGGTGCGAGCTGGGCGTTCGGGATTGGCGTCGTGCTGTGCCTGCTGATTTACGGCAAGAATTTTTTCAAGGGCGAAGTGGACGGCACCTTTGCCAAAGACTTGAAAACGCCTGATGCCAAGCCCGTCGCCAACGCCCAACGTCTGAAGGAAGACGCGTTGGTGGATTGATACGGCCCGGCCCTTTGAGGTCTGAGCCTGGCACAAGCCGGGCTCAGGTGTGGCAAGGCCTTGCCAGGCTTACATGGGCTGTACGCTCTGCGCAGGTCTGATCAATTGCAACTGCTGCCGGTAATCATCGGTCACCTGTCGCGCCTGACTGCTGCTGGTGACAACCCGCGGCGTGATCAGCACGATCAACTCCGTGCGCTTCTTGGTCTTGCTGGTGTTGCCGAACAGCCAGCGCAGGCCGGGCACGCGTCCCAGGTAAGGCACTGCCGACACCGTGTCGCTGTTGTCCTGCTTGATCAGCCCGCCCAGCAATACGGTCTGCCCGCTTTGTACCGCGACCTGGGTCGACACCGACCGGGTAGAGATGCGCGGGTTACCGTTGGTGTCGGTGGTCGCGGTGCTGTCGGCATCGCTGACCTGCTGCTGGATATCCATGTACACCAGGCCGCCCGGATTGATGCGTGGCACGACATCCAGAATTACCCCGGTCTGCACGTATTCGACGCTGCTCAGTGTGGTGTCCGAAGTGCTGGTGTTAACGGTGGTCTGGCTGATCGGAATGTTATCGCCTACCTGAATCTGCGCCTGCTGATTGTTCATCACCACCAGCGAAGGCGCCGACAGCACCTGCGTGCGCCCGCTGGTTTCCAGGGCGTGCAGGGCAAACTGCAGGTTGTTGCTGACGAATGAATAGAACAGCGAATCCGTTGCACCTAACCCGGCGCCGCCACCGCCCAGCGCGCCTTGACTGCCTGCGGTATTGGCAACGGTGGTGCTGGTGGAATTACCCGCCAGACGCCCCAGGTACCACTGCACGCCCAGGTCCAGTTCGCCGCTGAGGTTGACTTCCAGAATGCGGGTCTCGATCTGCACCTGCAGCGGCGCGTTGTCCAGGCGTTTGATGGCTGCTTCGATTTCCGCCCACTGCGCTGGACGCGTGCGAACCAGCAACTGATTGCTGCTCTTCTGCGCGGTGATACGTGTGCTGTCGTCCAGACGCTGGCTGGCGGCGGCAGTGCCTGCGCTGCCGGTGCCCTGATCTTCTGTACTGCTGTCGGCGTTTTCATCGCCGTCTTCGTTGTCCGAGTCGTCGCTGCTCTGTTGCAGGCCGGCCTGACTGGTGCCGCTGCCCGTGGTCGAGCCCAAGCCCTGGCCCGTGCCACCCATGCCGGTTGCGCTCATGCTACTCACGCCCGAGCCGCTCAGGCCGCTACCGCTGCTGCTGGCGCTGCCGTTAAGTGAAGACAAGGAGCGGGTGCGCAGGCCCGGCGCCACTTTGGCGGCCGTGTCGTCCTTGATCTGCCCGTTGCCGTAGATCTGCCGCAAGTACTTGGCCAGATCGGACGCCTTCATGTTGCGTACGTCATAGACGTACATTTGCGGCTCGTTGCCGCCGCCTTCGTCGATGGTGTGAATCCAGTCGCCGACTTCACTCAGGTAAGCGGGCTGCGCGGAAATGGCCACCACCGAATTGGTCCGTTCGATCGGCAGAAAACGCACCATGCCCGCCAGAGGCATGCCGCTGTTGGGGCCGAACATTTTTTGCAGCTCCGGCATCAGCTCGCCAACGGTGGCACGCTGCAAGCCGTACACGCCAATCGACATGCCTTTGAGCCAGTCCACATCAAAGGTGTCGATGGTGTCCTGATAATTGGCCAACTCGTCCGGCGTGCCTGCGAGGCTGAGCACGTTGCGCGCCGGGTCGACCAGCAGAAATGCGTTGTCACGGGCAAAGGGCTTGAGCAGTTTCTGCATCTCGGTGGCCGAGATATAGCGCAGCGGGTACAAGCGTGCCGACAGACCGCTGGCGGGCCTGGATACCGGCATCTCGGGCACCAACTTGCCGGCCACCGCCTGATTGGCCGGCAGGATCACGTAGCGATCACCCTGGCGGATCATGGCATTGTCGGTCCACGACAGCAGGGTCTCCAGAATCGACAGCGCCTGCTGCTTGTTGACCGCCTGCGACGTAGAAAAGCTGACATCGCCTTTCACGCCTTGGGCGATGCTGTAGTTCTCATGCAGCAGGTCACCCATCACGCTGTTGATGACCGCTTCGATGGGCTGGTTGGTGAAGTTGAAAACGATATCGGCCTTTGCATCGGCGGAGCCTTGCGCATTGGGCACGGCTTTGGCCGAGCCGGGGCCGTGGACGAAGGTCTGGCTGCCGCGGATGATCTGCCGGCGGGCCGATGCGGAGGCTGGCGCCGCCGTTGGGTTCGCTGCGACGACGGGTGCGTCGCTCACAGGGGCGCGCTGCGAGCCTGTGCCATTGAGTGCTTCCTGCATCAGGGCCGGATCGTTGTCGAAACGCTCCGGGGTAGAGGCGCAACCGGCCAGTGCCACGGCGGTAGCCAGGCACAGCAGCGGGCTGCGCAAACGGGAAAACTCAGGGTAGCGATTGTTCATGGTGTGGGTACGTTTGGAAGAGTAATGGGATGTGCTTTTGATGGCGGAGGAAGGCGAAGCAGGGTCAGGCGCAGTTGGCGAGTCTGGCCTTGACCGTTAAAGCTGGCTTGCTGTGGGGTGACGCCGGTCAGGGTCCAGCCACTGTCCAGTGCGCTGCCGACCGCAAGCTTGATAGTGCGTTTGTCTGGTAACTGCAGCAGCACCCACTGGGCCTGGCCGTCGATGATCACTCCGGTCAGACGCGTGCCGTCCAGCGAAGAAGTCCCGGCAGTGCCATTGACCGGATCAGACTGGCGATCAGGGCTGAACATCGATTGTTGCCACGTCAGCGCCAGCGCTTGCGCAGGCATGTCTGCCATTGGTGCAGGTGCGGCCACGTTGACTGTTTCGCGAGCCTGGCTGGGCGGTAACCAGGACACGGACTGGCCTGCGCCGCTTGCCAGGCTCACGGCTGCAGCGGCCAGCAACGCGGCGGTGCCCACCAGGCCGAAGGTCAGGATGTCGAGCTTCATGCTTCAGGCTCCTTGGGCGCAGATGAGGGAGCCGGAGGTTGCGCGGCCTTGGCCTGTTTCAGATAGCCGCGCAACAGCAGATGCACTTGCAGACGGCCCGCAGCGCCGCTGGACGGTGCTGTTGTCGCGCGGCGAATGCTCAGGTTGTCGATGAACAGAAACGGTTGGGCATATTCCAGCTCGTGCAGCAGGTTGGTCAGCGGCTCCATGGCGCATTCCAGCGTCAGGCTGACCTTCACCTGTCGATAGGGCTCGGCACTGTCCGACTCCGGCATGATCGGCATGCGCTGCGTCACTTCGCAGCCGGGGCCTTCATTGGCATGAGCCTTGACCTTGTCCAGCGTGCGCTGCATCAGTTCGGCGGCCACGGCGCTGGGGTCTTCGCCGGGTAACAGACTGCTGCGGCTGGAAGGATCGCGGCGGGCTGCCTGTAATTGCTGCTGCAGCGTGTCACGTTGGTCCACGACCCCGGCGTAACGCTGCTGCTGTTCGCGTAGCGCTTCGGCCTGGTCCTGTAACGCCAGCAGGGGATCGAGGAACCAGCTTTGCACCAGCAGCCACCAGGCGGCGGCCAGCACCAACGCCAAGCCAATGAGTGCGGCGCCGCGTCGCTCGCGGGCGTTGAGATCACGACGCATCGGAGGCCTCCCGGTGCAATTGGGCCCGCAGTGAAAAGTGTTCTTTGCCGGTCTGTGCATCGGGCTGGATGATGCCCTGGAACTGCACGTCGCGAAGGGTCTTGCAGCCTTTCATGCGGCTGATCAAGGCGCTGGCTCCGGCGCTCTGCCCCGTAATGGAAACCCCGCCGCTGTCCGATATTTCCAGCTGCTCCACCCACGTGTCGGCGCCCAGGCAGCCGGTCAGGTCCACCAGCACGCTGCTCAGCGTCGGCTGGGCGGCCTTCTGCTGGGCCAGATAGCGCGCGGCACCTTGCGTATTGCTCAGTTCACGACGCAACTCCTGTACCTGCTGCACCTGCGTGCGCTGTTGCTCGACACTGTGCTGCATGTTCTGAACCATGGCCGAGCGAGCATCCAGCCACAGCACCATGCAGGTCAGCAGCAAGACGCCACAGGTCCAGCCCAGATAACGTGGCAGACGCGCACTGCGAACGCGTGGCGGTTTAAGCCCGGCGGGCAATAAGTCGATGCCCAGTGGCTGGTCGTCGGCGCGGCGGCAATCCACACGGTGCAAGGCCAGCCCTTGTTCTGCGCAGCTGTCGAGAATCGTCTGCAAACGCTCACGCAGAATGGCGACCAGTAGTACCTGTGCCAGGGTTTTGCCTTTGCCGAGCACCCGCGCAACGTACTGCATCTGCTCACGCGGGTAGGGGGTGTACTTGTCCAGTTCAAAGCCCACCACGCTGTGCAGGTCGCGCAGGGCAGCCAGCGGCAATTGCAGCGGCTGCGCCAGAACCATACTGGCGGGCAACAGCAGCACCAGGCGTTCGCCTGCATGCGGATGAAACGAGGCGGGCAGCGGCCAGTCGACCTGCTGCTCGCGAACCTGCGGCAGCAACCGGGCACGCGCACTCGCGGGCAGCAGCGCCTGCAGTTCGCGCAGCCAGGCTTGCCAAAGACGTTGCGCCGGGCTGTCGCGCCACTGTCGCTGCACCCGGGAGAGCAGGGGCGTCAGACGCTGTAAAAGTAATTGCTTCATTCTTGCCAGCGCAGGACCCGGTAAGGTCGAGTCCCCTCCTTCGATGGGTTCAGTAAGAGCGTGACGCTTAGCGTCGTGGTGTGTCCGCCGGGCAATGTCGCCTGACTGCTGATCGTGATCACCGGGCCTGCATCCCGGGTGGCGCCTGCGACCTGCGGCAGGCCCAATGCGCGTCGCAGCCAGGCCGAGGCCATCCGTGCATCCGGCATCGTTTGGCCGCTCCAGAGGGTCACGTTGTCGGCCGCGCACCGATACAGCGGTTGGGTCATGCCCGACAGCTCGCGCAGTTCTTCGATCATGCGCAACGGCGCGCGCCCGCCACCGCGACGTTGCTCCAGAGACTGCGCCATTCGCTGCGACAGCTCCGGCGCTGCCCCGCATGCCATTACCAGATGCGCGAACGCCTCGGCCGGGGCGGTATTCAAATCCAGCTTGCCTTTCTCGCTGTTCAGGCTGACCGCCAGCTGCGCATCGTCGAAGCGCAAATCATGGGCCTGACCGTCTGCAATCCAATGCCGCTCGGGATCGCGGTCCAGTTGCGCCAGCACTGCCATGCCGACACCCGCCTGAGCGGCCAGCAACGACTGCGTCTGCTGCCGCTGCCACAGCGCCTGACGGTTCTGCAGGTGCACCCAGCCCAGCAATCCGGCCAGCAAGGTGCTCAGCAGTGCCAGTACCCACAGCACCAACAGCAGCGCGACGCCGCGTTGACGCCTCATAGCGCATGGGCCTCGCCGGACAAGTCCAGGCGTACGGCAATGCTCTGCATCGGCCAGGGCACAGGCCCTGAAAGCTGAGCATCGACCCGCACGCCAAGCGGCAGGCGTCCCGGCCACGGCCACTGATCCAGCCAGCCGCTGGCCTCACCCTTAGGCGATACGCCGCGGTAGCTGAACTGCACGCTCTGCACCTGATGCAGCAGCACTTGCGGTTCACCCATCGGCAGCAATGCCTGGCCTTGCAGACGCTCCAGACTGACCTGCAAGCGGTGCCCGACGGCCAGCGTCAGGCTGTAGCGATACAAGCCTCCCCCCAGCGTTGCCGGCAGCGGCGCGTAGAACGTCATGCTCTGCGCATCGCCTGTGAATACCGGTGACTGCTCAGCGCCCGGCGCACCGGCAGCCAGGGGCAATGCCTGACCCACCACGCGATGCAGAAAATTCTGCGTCGAGCGCACCTCGTCCAGACGCGTGCTGTAGCGTTCAGCCTTACCCATGGCGCGGTTGGCTCCGGTGATGGCAGCGCCGACCAGGGTCAGCAGCACGCCCAGCAGGCTGATCACCACCAGCACTTCGAGCAACGTGAAGCCCTGCATGCGGCGTGTCATCGGGCGGCCCCCGAACCTGCGCTGCGCACTTGCAGGCTGCTGAAGTGCGCCTGGCGGGCCCCATCGCTGACCAACACGTCCAGGCGCCACGCCTGTGCCGAAACATTGCCGGCGGGCAGGCTGCTGACATCCAGTTGCCACTTCACGCCGCTCCAATGGCCTTCGGTACGTCCCGACTCCAGGCGACCGACGCTGGCTTCATCCATCAATGAGCGCGCCGCCAGACTCAATCGGTCACTGCGCTGTGCCTGCTGCAAGGCTCGCGCGCTTTGCCCGAACGCGACCACCAGCACGCTGCTGCACAGCGCCAGCACAGCCAGTGCAGCGAGCATTTCCAATAACGTAAAGCCGCGCTGGCCGGTCAATTGAGCGCGCGCAACTGAACGTTGCCCGTCAGCCAGTTGATGTCGATGCGCCAACGCTTGTCGGCGCGTGACAACAGCAAGTGACCACCGCTGGAGCCGCCATCGGGGTAGAACTCGAATGCCGACCCCAGACCGTCAGCCGTCTGCAAGGTAAGCCGCATGTCACGCGGCAACTGCTGAACCTTTTGTCGCGGGCCCTGAAAGGTTCCGTTACGCAGGTCAAAGCGAGTCTGTGCCGGTTGCCCGGTGACAATGGCCTGCACCCGGGCTGCGCGCAGCGCCTGAACCGTAGCGCTCAACGCACGGCGCTCACCTGCTGCCTGCAACCCTTTGCCCACGCCATAGCCCACCAGAGCGACGCTGATGCCGATCAACACGATCACCACCAACAATTCGAACAGAGTGAAGCCGCGGGCGCGGGGCAGAGCGTGCATGTTTATTCCCAGTTACCGATGTCGGCCTTGTAGCCTTCGCCGCCCGGCTGGCCGTCCTGACCATAGAAAATCAGATCGGAGCTGCCGTGTTCGCCGGGATAGCGATAGCCGAAGGCATGTCCGAACGGGTCCTTGAGGTCCGATGGCTTGGCGTAAGGGCCTGCCCAGCCTGGAGCGTTCGCCGGTTTGCTGACCAGTTGCTGCAAGTTCGCCGGAGGGGTGCCGACATCCAGGCCATAACTTTCGATCTTCATGCCCAGGCTGGCCAGTTGCGCCTTGCCCGCACCGTATTTGCCTTTATCGACATTACCGCCGACCTGGCGCACGACGATGGTGGCGACGATACCCAGCAGCACGATCACGGCGAGCATTTCCAACAGGGTGAAACCGCCCTGGCGGTGGCCGCGGGCAAGGTTGAAACGAGACATGGGTGTTTCCTCAAATGTTACTGGTAAGGCTCATCAGCGGCAGCATGATGGCGAGCATGATCACCGCCACCATCACCGCCATGACCACGGTCAGACTGGGTACAAGCGCCGCGAGCAGGCGGTCTATGCCGCGCTTGGCCTCGACGTCGAACACGTCGGCGACCTTGAGCAACATGCTGTCGAGATTGCCGGCCTGTTCGCCGACTTCGATCATCTGCAGTGCCAGTTCCGGCAGCAGCGGGTGTTCACCGAAGGCCTGGGCCAGCGTGCCGCCGCCCTTGACCCAGTCGGTGGCGTGCTCGACCTGAGCGCGCAATGCGTGATTGCCGCAGACCTGACGGACGATGGTCATCGCCTGCAACAGCGCCACGCCATTGCTCAGCAGGGTGCCCAGCGTGCGTGCCAGTCGGGCGGCCTCCACCCGTTGCAGCAACGGGCCGATGACCTTGATCAGGAGTACGCGGCGGTCGTGACGCTGACGTCGCTGCGGATCCCGACGCATGATGGCGATGCTCCAGATCGACACCACAATCGCTGCCAGCAACAACAGGCCATAGGCGCTCAGGAATTCGCCCAGCCCCAGAATGGCTTGGGTGATCAGCGGGATGGGCACGCCGAGGTCGCGGAAAATCGGTACGAACTGCGGCACGACGTAGGCCAGCAGCAGCGCCAGGGAGCCGAGCACGCCAACCACCAGAAAGATCGGATAAATCAGCGCGTTGATGACTTCGCCGCGCAGCATCTGGCTGCGCTCAAGGTAGTCGGAGAGCTGTCGCAGCGTATGTTCGAGCGACCCTCCAGCCTCACCGGCACGCACCATGCTGATGTACAGGCCCGAGAACTGGCCGTGTTCTTCTTCCAGCGCCTGACTCAAGGGCTTGCCAGCCTTGACCTGCTCGCGCACCCGCTCCAGCAATGCCTGGCGTTTGGGCTCGTGGGTCTGTCTGAGCAGAATGCCCAGCGCGCGTTCCAGCGGCTGACCGGCGCCCAGTAGCGTCGCCAGTTGCTGGGTGAAGCTGACCAGAGCGGCGCCGTTCATGGCACTGCGACGCATGACGGCGCGCAAGTCGCTACCGGCACTGGCGTCCAGGCTCAACACCAGCAGGCCACGCTGTTGCAGGGTGGTCACAGCGGCTGTTTGGTCGGGGGCTTCCAGCGCACCCTTCTGAACGGCGCCTTCGGCATCCAGTGCACGGTATTTGAAATGCGCCATGGTCAGTCGCCGCGCGTAACGCGCAGCACCTCTTCAAGCGAGGTGACGCCTGCAACAGCCTGGCGCAAACCCTCTTCATAGAGTGTGCGCAACCCGCCGCGGCGGGCGGCTTGCTCCAGCGTGGCGGCGTCAGCCTGACGCATCAGTAGCGAACGCAGCTCTTCGTTCATCACCAGCAATTCGGTGATTGCGCTGCGCCCGTGGTAGCCGCCGCCGGGCAACTCGCTGGCCGGGCGATAGAGCAGAATCGGCCGCTGGTCGGTGAAGCGTTCCAGGTCATGTTCAGCCACCAGCTGCCGCGGCGCCTCAAAGGCGACTCGCGTGGCAGGGTCGAGCCTGCGCACCAGACGCTGGGCCAGAATGCCTTTGACGGTCGAGGCGATCAGGTAGCTTTCGACGCCCATGTCCAGCAACCGGGTGATACTCGCCGCAGCGCTGTTGGTGTGCAGGGTGGAAAGCACCAGGTGGCCGGTGAGCGAGGACTGGATCGCGATACGGCAGGTTTCCAGGTCGCGCATCTCACCGATCATGATCACGTCCGGGTCCTGACGCACGATGGAGCGCAGGGCTCCGGCGAAGTCCAGGCCGATGGAGGGTTTCACCTGTATCTGGTTGATGCCTTCCAGCTGGTACTCCACCGGGTCTTCAACGGTAATGATCTTGCGTTCGGCGGTATTCAGGCGCGACAGGGCGGTGTACAGCGTGGTGGTTTTGCCGGAGCCGGTGGGGCCGGTGACAAGCAGAATGCCGTGGGGGTTTTCCAGCACGTCGAGAAAGGTCTGCAGGCGCTCGCCATCCATGCCCAGGCTTGGAAAGTCAAAACTCACGGTCTGGCGGTCGAGCAAACGCATGACCACCGACTCGCCGAAACTGGTGGGCACGGTGCTAACGCGCAAGTCCAGCTCCTTGCCCTGGATGCGCAGCATGATGCGGCCATCCTGGGGCAGGCGCCGTTCGGCGATGTCCAGCCGGGCCATGATCTTAAGCCGCGAGATGATCGCCGCCGAAGAACTGGAAGGGGGGGCTTCCGCTTCATGCAGCACGCCGTCGATACGGTAACGCACCTTGAGGTGGCTTTCGAACGGTTCGATGTGAACATCGGAGGCGCGCTGTTCGACCGCGCGCTGCAGGATCAGGTTGACCAGGCGGATGACCGGAGCCTCGGACGCCAGGTCCTTGAGATGTTCAATGTCCTCTTCTGCGCCACTGTGCTCATCCAGCGTTTCGATCAAGGAGCCCATCGCCGAACGACCCTGGCCGTAGAAGCGCTCGATCAGCCCGTCCACTTCGCTCGCGGCACCCACCGAGACGTACACCGGCAACTGGCAGGCGTAGCGCAGCGCATCGAAGGCATAGGCATTGCCGGGGTTGGCCGCAAGTACATGAACGCCATCGGCATGTTTGCCAATGGGCAACAGACGATAGTGGCGCAGAAAGCGCTCGCTGAGCGCGGGCAGGGCATCAGCAGGCAACGGCACGGCGTCGGCCATGAGTAGCGGTGCATTCAGGGTCGATGCCCAAGCGCGTGCCAGGTCCATTTCCGAGACCAACCCCAGACGCGTCAGCATTTCGGTCAGCGAGCTACCGTCGGCATCCTGCGCCAACCGTCGGGCGCGGTCGAGATCAGCTGTCTTGAGCCCGGCATGGGCCAGCAGCCAGTCACACAGCGCTTCGGAAGAAAGTGCGGTCAGGTCTTGGCTATCGAGGGGAGGAAACGTTATGGACACAGCAAGCTTCAAATAATGGGGGCCTCTTTCGAGACCCCCTTTGGTAATGAGTTACGCATCAATAAAGAGCATGCGTTAGTTTGACGCAGGCGCCGTTTTATTTGTCGGGCGGCCGCGTTTGTTTTCATCGGCCTGGTTTTGTTTATGCTGTTTCTTCTCGGCTTTTGTATCTTGAGTTTGAGTCATTACCGTCGAATCCGATGCGCCGGAAACGTTTTCCTGCGTATCGGAATCGGCAGCGAAAGTCGCGCCGGAAAGCGCAATCGTTACTGCTGCAAGGGCGCCGAGGATTGGCATTTTCATGGGGTATTCTCCAGTGTTTATATCGGGCTTGAAATACGTATCTGGCCCCGAGAAAGGGCTGGCTGCGGCGCTTCTGCCGCCTGTAATCCCCATCCTGCAAGGTCTGCAGGGGGCATCCAGAAAAATTGCTAAACCTACAGACCTGTCGGTTTAGCTGTAGTTCAGTGGTTGTGTCAAAAAATTACAAGTTTTACCGGTCGTCTGTTTTTTGTTTGACTTCGCCTGAAAACAAAAGCCTTAATTTAAATGCAGCGGGTGTTCCCGTGCTAATCAGTGGCTTATTGCCATTAACCTTAGTAGTTAAGAGTGTGTCGTCAAAAGTTGGTCGCTAGTTCGGCCGCTGTTTTCCGTCGTCCGTTGTTTCTAATTAGAAACTTCGGTATAGGCAAACTATTGCCCAAAATCAACGGTTTCAGCGTGTCAACTGCGACAAAACAGCGCGGGCGATATCTGGAGAATGTTTGTATGCGAAACCGTAAAACATTGGGTGCCCATTCGGCTCTGGCCCTGTTGAGTCTGGCCATCGGTCACGCCAATGCTGCCGACGCCACCACGCAGGAGCTGCTGGCGGCCAAAGAAGTACGCGCCGACAAGGCGGCCGAAAAGACACTGGCCAAGATGACCCAGGAAGAAAAACTGGCCTACATCGGCGGGATCGGCGGTTGGGACGTCAAGCCGCTGAGTCAGTACGGCGTTCCGCAGATTCACGGTGCCGATGGCGGCGCGGGCATTCGCTACACCAGCCAGGGCAACGCTTCGGGCGTGGTCTATCCATCCGGCCCTAACCTGGCAGCCACCTTCAACCCGCGCCGCGCCATCGATTTCGGCCGCGCGCTGGGCTACGACACTGCCACCGGCGGCTACCAGTTCGTCACAGGTCCCGGCATGAACCTGTACCGCATGCCTTGGAGCGGTCGGGCATTCGAGTACCTGTCCGGTGAAGATCCATTCCTGGGCGCCAGCCTGGGCCCGGCAGTGATCAACGGCATCCAGCAGCGCCGCGTGTGGGCGGAAGCCAAGCACTATGCGGGCAACGATCAGGAAACCAATCGCTTCATCCTCAATCAGGTCATGCCTGAGCGTGTACTGCGCGAAATGACGCTGCCGCCTTTTGAGTCGGCGACCAAGAACGGCACCGTGGCGATGATGATGTGCTCGTTCCAGAAGGTGAACGGCGAGTATGCGTGCGAAAACAAGCACCTGATCGATGCCATTCTGAAAAAGGAATGGGGCTACAAGGGCCTGGTACAGAGCGACTACAACGCCGTCGTTCATGGCTTGCCGGCAGCGCAGGCGGGTACCGATCTGGACATGATGGGTGGCCAGATGAACAGCTCGGTGTTGAAGCCTTACCTGGACAGCGGTGAGCTGGACATGGCGACCATCGATGACAAGGTCCGCCGCATCCTCAAGAACATCTACCTGTACCAGTTCGATAAATTCGCGCCGCTGACCGCGCACAACATGAACAGCGCAACCAGTAACAAGGTCGCGCTGAACATCGCCCGCGAAGGCATCGTGTTGCTGAAGAACCAGAATGACGTGCTGCCGCTGGACAAATCCAAGGTCAAGCGCATCGCTGTCGTCGGCAACCTGGCCAAGTACGCGCCGCCAACCGGTTTCGGCAGTGCCCATGTTGACGCTACGCACTACATCAGCGAGCTCAGTGGCCTGACGCAAATGGCCCCGAATGCCAAGGTCGAGTTCCTCGACGGCCTGTCCCTTGACCCTGCAGCCTCGCCATGGACCACCACCGACAGCAAGGGCAACGAAGTCAGCGGCATGAAAGCCGAGTTCTTCACCAATGCCAACTGGTCGGGTGAGCCGTCCGCTACACGTATCGATACCCACGTCGATATGGACTGGTCCACCGATGACATCCCGAGCAATGGCGACACCTCCAACACTTCGATCCGCTGGAGCGGCAAGGTCACCCCGACCACCAGCGGCGATCAGGTGTTCAAGGTGCGTGCCGATGGCGCGGTTCGCGTGTGGGTCAACGGTGAGAAGATCATCGACAATGGCGATGGCGAAAACATCACCAACAAGAGTATTCCTCCAACCATCCCGGTGTCCGGCAAGATCAAGCTGGAAGCAGGAAAAGCGTACGACGTGAAGCTTGAGTACTCGCGCCGTGACGGCTACCTGTCGACCATGGGCGGCCTGGTGGGTGTACAGATGGCCTGGGCATCGCTCACTGCGCCGCAGGATCTGTCGGCCTATGACGCGGTCGTGGTGGCTGTGGGTAACAGCAATGAGTACGAAGGCGAAGGTTTCGACCACAGTTTCGACCTGCCCGAATATCAGAACGAGCTGATCCAGAACATCGCCAAGGCCAACCCGAACACCGTGGTGACGATGCACGGCGGTACTGCGCTGAAGATGAGCGACTGGATCGATCAGGTGCCAGCAGCACTGCACGCCTTCTACCCAGGGCAGAACGGTGGTCAGGCGCTTGCCGAGATTCTGTTCGGTAAGGTCAACCCGTCGGGCAAGCTGCCAATCAGTATCGAGCGCAATGTCGAAGATAACCCGCTCTACCCGGACTTCCCGAAGTTCGACAACACCCGCACGCTCAAGGAAATCAGCTACAAGCACGACCTGACGATGCTGGGCTATCGCGGTTACGACAAGAAGGGCACCAAGCCGCTGTTCGCCTTCGGTCACGGCCTGTCATACACCCAGTTCACCTACAACAATATTTCCGTCACGCCTGGCGTTGCGGTGGGCAACACGCCGATCAAGGTGTCGTTCGATCTGACCAACAGCGGCAAACGTGCCGGCTCTGAAGTGGCCGAGCTGTATGTCGGTCAGCAAAATCCGACAGTGGAACGCGCCGTCAAGGAGCTCAAGGGCTATAAGAAGGTCTTCCTGCAGCCGGGTGAAACGCGTCACGTCACCATCGAACTGAATGATCGTTCGTTGGCGTATTTCGACGAGGCGAGCAAGCAATGGGTGATTGACGCCGACACCTTCAATATCAGCCTGGGTGCTGCGTCGGATGACATTCGACTCAACGCGAAACTGGTCAACTCGTTCCGTCAGGAACTCTCGACCACTACCAGCAACCCGTTGCCGCGTTCAGCGCTGAACTCGACCAAGGTGACCTTGCCTGCCATCAAGACGGGTGGCGTTTTCGATCAAAGCGAAAGTGTCGACGAAGGCACTGGCAGCAGCGATTACGACAACACCGACTACTGATCCAGCGACGAGGCAGGTGCCGCCAGAGGAGGGCGCATCAGGGACATTCATGACCTGATGTGCCGGATGGCCGCGCTCCAGCTTCGCGGGTAGGAAGGTACTGATACAGTGTGGCCAGTGGTCAGGGGCGGATGTCCCTTTCCACTTGCGCCACATACCCGTCAAAGCGCGTTACCAGATCGACCGTCCCGGGAAACCGCAGCCACTGCAGCTGCAGACCGTCCATCATCGCCAGCAGTTGATGGATCGTTGCATCCAGATCCACGTCCTCTCGCACTTCCCCCTTTACCACCAGTATTTCCAGTCGCTCACGCATTCGAGCGTGAATCGCCGTGTAGCGGGTCTGAAACCATTCCCAGGCCGGATGGCTGTCCACCAGGCTCTCGGCATTGAGAATACTAAACGCGCGAATGACCCCGGGCGCTGTCGCGTTCGAGCGGTTTATCTCCTGCAGCCCGTGCAGAAAGCTGCGCAGTGTCGGCTCGCTCTGCAATTGATCGACAATACGGTGGTTGACTTCGTCTCGCCGCGCCAGGACTCCCATCAGCAATGCCACTTTGCTGGGGAAGTGATGCAGCACGCCGGCCACCGAAATACCGACGATATCCGCGATGCGGGCGATGGATGCCCCGGTATAGCCCTCAAGGGAAAACAGCTGAAGCGCTGCGTCCAGCAGCTCCTCTCGGCGCTTTTCGCCTTTCGGTGCACGGCGGGTACGAGGAGCTGTAGTGGATGAATGAACTGTCATTGCAATGCTCGCGCCTGGCGCCTCCATGAAATACCGGTCTTAAAGCGACAGTGAATCCTTCTGTGAGCCTCAAGCTCATCTGCTGCCGTGCATAACAAGTCGAGCATGCTCTTGCGCCGGGTTGCAAGGGCGCATTTGAGGGTTTGGCCTCAGCCGGCTGTTGCAATCACTCGGCAAGGCCTGTGTTTGCGGGGCCTGGACGGCTTTCATCCGTCAGCCGAGCCAGGTCCCGAACTCTTGGAGTACAATGCGCGCCACCGTGATTTCGCTCAAAAAGGTGCCTCATGCAGCCCTTCGCTATTGCTCCGTCGATTCTGTCCGCCGATTTCGCCCGCCTGGGTCAGGAAGTCGACAATGTTCTGGCCGCGGGTGCCGACATCGTCCACTTCGACGTCATGGACAACCACTACGTCCCCAACCTCACCATAGGTCCGATGGTCTGCGCGGCGTTGCGCAAGTACGGCATCACTGCGCCGATTGACGTGCACCTGATGGTCAGCCCCGTGGATCGCATCATCGGCGACTTCGTCGAAGCGGGCGCGACCTTCATCACCTTCCACCCGGAAGCGACCCAGCACATCGACCGCTCCCTGCAACTGATCCGCGAAGGCGGCTGCAAGGCTGGCCTGGTGTTCAA
Organism: Pseudomonas sp. UBA5706; assembly: GCF_002419965.1. Taxonomy (GTDB): domain Bacteria; phylum Pseudomonadota; class Gammaproteobacteria; order Pseudomonadales; family Pseudomonadaceae; genus Aquipseudomonas. The sequence continues at coordinate 58,686 of NZ_DIHC01000031.1, read as the reverse complement.
CCCGGCCACCCCGTTGAACCTGCTCGAATACGTCATGGACAAGGTCGACATGATCCTGCTCATGAGCGTCAACCCGGGCTTCGGTGGTCAGAAGTTCATCCCCGGTACACTCAACAAGCTGCGCGAAGCCCGCGCGTTGATCGACGCGTCGGGTCGTGACATCCGTCTGGAAATCGACGGCGGCGTCAACGTGAACAACATTCGTGAAATCGCCGCTGCCGGCGCCGACACGTTCGTTGCAGGCTCGGCGATCTTCAATGCGCCCGATTATCAGCAGGTCATTGAAAAAATGCGTGCAGAACTGGCGTTGGCTCGTTGATGAGCGGCTTCGAACAGCTGTTCCCGGGTCGTCTGCCCAAACTGATCATGTTCGATCTGGATGGGACATTGGTCGACTCGGTGCCGGACCTGGCCGCAGCTGTGGATAAAACGTTGGTTCAGCTTGGACGCCCGCCCGCCAGTATCGACGCCGTGCGCGATTGGGTTGGCAACGGCGTGCGTGTGCTGGTGCGACGCGCCTTGGCCAACAGCCTCGATCACAGCGCTGTCGACGAAGCGTCTACCGAGGCGGCGCTGGCGATTTTCATGGAGGCCTACAGCGAGAGTCACGCGCTGACGAAGGTTTATCCTGGCGTGCGTGAAACCCTCAAATGGCTGCAGAAGCGCGGCGTTGAAATGGCCCTGATCACCAACAAGCCGGAGCGCTTCGTTGCGCCGCTGCTGGACGAGATGAAGCTGGGGCGGTTCTTCCGCTGGATCGTCGGGGGCGATACCTTGCCGCAGCAGAAGCCCGATCCTGCGGCACTGTTCTTCGTGATGAAAATGGCCGGCGCACCGGGCTCGCAATCGCTGTTCGTGGGCGATTCGCGCAATGACGTGTTGGCCGCCAAAGCCGCCGGTGTCGCCTGCGTGGCAATGAGCTATGGCTATAACCACGGGCGTCCGATTGCCGAGGAATCTCCGGCGCTGGTGATCGACGATCTGCGCAAATTGATTCCCGGTTGCTTAGATGTTGGGGCTGAGATAACGTTGCCCGACGTCAAACCTCCCTCCTTTAGAGATTCCATCGTGGTGGTCACTCGCAAACTCTGGATGAAAGTCATCAAGGCCCTGGCCCGCTGGCGTTGGCGCGCCTGACTTGAATCTGGCCGAACCTGCGGCACGTTTGCACACCTGACCGTTTTACCCTCACACCACGAGGCTGATCATGACCCGCGAAGAATTTCTGCGCCTGGCCGCCGAAGGCTATAACCGCATTCCACTTGCACTCGAAACCATTGCTGACTTCGACACGCCCTTGTCGATCTATCTGAAACTGGCCGACGAACCCAACTCCTATCTGCTGGAGTCGGTACAGGGCGGCGAGAAGTGGGGCCGTTACTCGATGATCGGCCTGCCGTGCCGCACTGTGATGCGGGCACATGACCACCACATCAGCGTGACCCACGACGGCGTCGAGGTAGAGAGCCTGGAGACCGAAGATCCGCTGGCCTTCGTCGAAACCTTCAAGGCACGTTACAACGTGCCGACCATTACCGGCCTGCCGCGCTTCAATGGTGGTCTGGTCGGTTACTTTGGTTATGACTGCGTGCGCTACGTGGAACCGCGCCTAGGCAAGTGCCCGAATCCTGACCCATTGGGCGTCCCGGACATTCTGCTGATGGTGTCCGACGCGGTGGTGGTCTTCGACAATCTGGCGGGCAAGATGCACGCCATCGTGCTGGTAGACCCCGCGCAGCCAGAGGCCTACGAAAACGGGCTGGCGCGCCTGCAAACATTGATGGAAAAGCTGCGTCAGCCGATCGCGCCACGTCCGGGACTGGACCTGACCCGACCACAGGCCGCCGACCCGGTCTTCCGTTCAAGTTTCACCCAGAGCGACTACGAAAAAGCCGTCGACACCATCAAGGAATACATCCTGGCGGGCGACTGCATGCAGGTCGTGCCGTCGCAGCGCATGTCCATCGACTTCAAAGCCGCACCCATCGACCTGTATCGCGCGCTGCGCTGCTTCAACCCGACGCCTTACATGTACTTCTTCAACTTCGGCGACTTCCACGTGGTCGGCAGTTCGCCAGAGGTCCTGGTGCGTGTCGAAGATAACCTGATCACCGTGCGGCCGATTGCCGGTACTCGCCCTCGCGGCGCGACCGAGGAAGCGGACCGCGCGCTGGAAGTCGATTTGCTGTCCGATGACAAGGAAATCGCCGAGCACCTGATGCTCATCGACCTGGGCCGTAATGACACCGGCCGCGTCTCGGCAATCGGCTCGGTAAAGCTGACCGAGAAGATGGTGATCGAGCGTTATTCCAACGTGATGCACATTGTGTCCAACGTCACTGGCCAGCTGAAAAGCGGGCTGACGGCAATGGATGCACTGCGGGCGATACTTCCGGCGGGCACACTGTCTGGCGCGCCGAAGATTCGGGCGATGGAAATCATCGATGAGCTGGAGCCGGTCAAGCGCGGCGTGTACGGCGGCGCGGTGGGTTATCTGGCGTGGAACGGCAACATGGACACTGCAATCGCCATTCGCACGGCAGTGATCAAGAACGGCGAACTGCACGTCCAGGCGGGCGGCGGCATCGTGGCCGACTCTGTTCCTGCGCTGGAGTGGGAAGAAACGCTGAATAAACGCCGCGCCATGTTCCGCGCCGTGGCGTTGGCGGAGCAAACGCCAGAGGCATGATGAGGGGCGTCAACATGAGCGCGGGGCCAGTGCCCCGCGTTTTTATGTGCGCTTGATGGTCTTTCTGTAGCCTGCGGCGGTGCCCTCGAAGTCGCCGCTGTCGGCTAGCCGCGATGACAGGTGATCACTAAAAATCCAGACTCAGCGCCAGATTTATCCCCTGTTGTGTCACCGCATCGTTCTTGCGCCAGTTGTAACCCGCCCGCAGCGTCAGGTCCGGTGCCAGTTTTTGACTCAAGCCCACGCTCGCCCGATTCAAACTGCGTTGCGGCTCATAACCCTGCAGAGTGAAATCCACCCCCGGCACGCTGTTCAGCGCGATGGTCACATCCTGCTGGTCGGTGTCGAACTCCCTCTCGTGGGCTACTTCACCAAACAGTTGGGTCTGCGGCGTGATAGCGAATTTGCCCTGCACACCTGCGCCCAGCCGTTTTGACCTGCGGGTCTGATCTTCATAGTTAAGCGCGGTGGAGCGGGTGCTGTTTTCCGAATAGCCATCGACCTCGACGCGGGAATAATCGGCGCTGATGAATGGCGAGAAATGCCAGCGACTGGTTTGCTCGGCAAGATCGAAGCCCAACCGACCGCTGAGTGCCCACATATTGCCGTCGGTATTGCCTTTCTCTGCGCCTTCGCTGATGCCCAGAGCGAACTTGCGCTTGAGACTGTCGTAATCCAGCTTTCCAGCCGATGCCGCCAGATCGGCCCACCAGTGATTCGCCTGAAACTGCACGAATGCCGTTGCCAGATAACTGTTGAGTTTGTAACCCGAGTCTCGTGGCCCGGCTTCCAGCGTTTGTCGATAAGCCCCGGCGACCAGACCTGCACGCCAGTCTTCGGCGAAACGGTAGCTGCCACCGAGGGTCAGGTTATAACCATGACCGTCGGCGCTGGCAGAATTGCTTTGCGAGTCGAAGTCCATTTGCTGACCGCCGCCCGCGACGATGGCGCGCCACTCGCCGATGTTCTGCCAACTGGTCCAATCGGCAAGCCACTGACTGCGAAGCTCGTCTTGCTGAGCGCGCAAGGTGCCGTTGGCCATTTCCGGCAGCAGGGTGATTTCCCACGGCGCGGAGAGTATCGAGTAGCCGTAGTCGGCGATCAGGCGCTGACCGGCGACGGTGGGGTGCACGCCATCATTGAACAGCAATTTGGTCGGGTCGGGTGTGCTGCCGTTGATGCCATAGATGCTGTTGGCGACGCAGCTGTTGCCGCTGAAGCAGGTGCCTGTGAGATTCTGGTTGGCGGCGAGGCCGAAGCGCGCCGGATCATCGAGAACGTCATGAATAAGCCCGGGGACGTTCAGGGGAATCACTTCGGCGTCGATTTGACTCAGCCGATTGACCAGTTGCTGATTGAACACGCCGCTGAGCAGCGTGGACGGAATTTGCAAAGGTGTCCCGGAGACAGCAGGCGTTTGGCCAATGTCGGGCAGCAACCAGACCATGATGTAACGCGCCCCGGCCTGCGACAGCGCCTGCGCGCCGGCTGCAAGGTTGTTGGCGGCGCCCACCGCTTGCTGCGCGCTCAACACCCGGCCTTGCAGAAAGTCGTTTCCTCCACCGGTCAGGTAGTACAAAGCGTTGGGGTCGGCGCGGAAATTGTTTTCCAGCAGATAGCCCGGTCGGGTGCGCAAAACAGTCGTGACCCCTGTGGCACTGTCGGCGTTCGCCACTTGCGACTGCGTGGTGATGGCCGCTAGGATCTGGTCCGTGCGATCCCCTCCGACTGCCCAGTTGTTGCCGTCGGCCAGACCTGACGCAGCACGTACCGGCGAGGTTGAGGCCTGCAAGTCAGCAGGGGAGACGCCGAGCATGCCGCCCAGTAAGGTCGAGGAGTTCAGGCCGTAGACTTCGCCGCTGCCGTTCAGATAGGTCGGGCCGGTGCGGTTGGTGAAGCGCAGCGTTGCACCGGTCGGGCCCCCAGCATCGGGAAACTGGCCGGCATCGGCAAGGCTGTCGCCGAAGACGATCATGGTCGAGTAGGGAGCGGCCGCCGCAGCCGTTGAGCAGACGAAAGAGAGCAGGCCAACCGCGAACGGCCAGCACAGAGTTGCTTTGCGCATGGAGAGATCCTTTCTTGTTTTGTATTGCCGTAGCAGAAGGTAGCAGCCTCGATACAGGTCGGCATGTCACGGATCAATTGACTGCGCCATTCTGTACCGGTCTGGCGCAGTCGATCTGCACCTTGTCACCCACCCAATGCCGCGAAATACCCTTGGACAGCGGTCACCCAGGCACTACGATATTGCGCCACATGCGGCGGTACGCTACTGTGCGGCAACGTATGAACGAGACCTTCCCTGTGTCGATTGTCAGCAGCTTCTTGATGCGTGTTATCAAGGCTCACGCCCGTTGGCGTTGGCGCGCCTGACTATTTCCCTGCCGGCCATGCCGGACCTGTATTGATATGCCTTCTCAAGCCTCGGTTTAGCGCCGTCTCGCCGGACTCCCTCCTGCGACACATCGGCGCAACCGTGGGCATGAAACGGAAGGCCACCTTAGAAGCGGTAATTCAAAAGGTTAAGCACAAAATGCTGCTGATGATCGATAACTACGATCATTGTCCGGCATCGTCTCCGTCTGTCCGATTGGCCCTGTAAATACTGACTTAGACAGTTACATACGTCCGCCATTGTCCTTCGTCGAGCGAAGACAGCCGAGAAAAATGCGGGTATGGTTGCGGGTATCGATCCCCTCATCCCCGTATACCCTCATGCCGTTAACCGATGTCAAAATCCGCCAATCGAAACCTGGTCCCGTTACTGTCAAGCTTACCGATGGTGGCGGTCTTTACTTGGAGATCACGCCTGGTGGCAACAAGTTGTGGCGCTATCGCTTCCGCCTCGGCGGCAAGGAGAACACATATGCGGTCGGTGCCTATCCTAACCTGTCTCTGAGCGCGGCGCGTTCCGAACGGGATGCAGCACGGGAACTGGTTAAAGCCGGGCGCAATCCTGCCCATGTTCGTCAGACCGTTAAAGCTCAGCAGCTCACCGAGAACACAAATACATTCAAGGTGGTGGCCGAGGAATGGATTGAGAAGCGCCTAGCAAAGCGCACGGAGAAATACCGAGATCAGATCAGGCGGGCTTTCACGAATGACGTCTACCCCAAGATTGGGCGTCTACCGCTCAGGGAGATCACCGCTGCGCAAGTTTTGTCGATCATGACGCAGATGGACAAACGAGATGCGAGAACGCTGGCATTGATGGTGCGACAGTGGATCTCGTCTGTTTTTTGCTATGGCGTCGTGACGCTGCGGGCTGATGCGGACCCCGCTGCCGCGGTTCGTGGTGCAGTCGTCCGGGGAGATATTAACCACAGTCGGCCTATGAGCTTTGAAGAGCTTTCTGTATATTTGGCCGCGGTTGCTAAGTACGGTGGGCATCGGGTAACCGTAATCGCGCTCTACCTGCTACCCATTTTATTTGTCCGTACAGTCGAATTGCGGCTAGCGAGATGGTCAGAGTTCGATTTGGACGAGGGCTTGTGGCTGGTACCTGCAGAGAGGATGAAAAAACGGCGTCCTCACTTGGTGCCTCTACCTTCGCAAGCGCTCGTCCTGCTGCGCGAGCTGCGACGGATAACACCTGGTGATTTGCTGTTCCCCGGACTCAAGCGGCCTGATCAGCCCCTATCGCCGACAACGCTTAATCGAGCGCTTGAATACATGGACCTAAAGGGCTGGCACTGTCACGACTTTCGCGCAACAGCGTCGACGCACCTGTATGAGGCTCAGCGTTGGTCAGAGGAGGTTATAGAATTTCAGCTTGCGCACGTCGAGAAGAAGAAGAGTAAAGCAGCATATAATCATGCCCAATATCTAGATTGTCGCCGTACATTAATGCAATGGTGGGCAGATAAAATTTCAGGAAATGGATCTTATGTCTAAGGTTGTTTTGGGGCTTATTGAATATTCAGGAAAAGTTGCAGCAGCCTCTTTGGTCTTTGCTGCAATGGCATGTTGTGCTGGTTATTTTCAGGTGAAATCTTATCTGATTGAGCTTGGTGCTTTTTGGTTTTCGTCGAGTTACCCGCTGGTGGAACTTGGGATTCGTGGTACGGTTTATGCTGCTGCAGTATTGCTGGTGGCGGTAATTATTATGACAGTTAATCATTACCGGATGATAAAGGTTGGTCATATAAGGTACGTTGGATTATCGATTATGCTTGTCATGGCAATATATTTCTCTTGGAAATTATGGAAGGGGGAACTTTATCAGGACGGAGAGCTGAAAATTATGTCGAATGGCTGGGAGGTTACCCTATCTATAGTTCTTTATACTACCATGGCTCTACGTATTTTTCAGTCAGTCAACATAGATAACGTCGATAGAATTTCTGTACTTAGCATCGTGCCAATTTTGGTGTGCATTGGTCTGATAGTCGTTCCAGTAAACGTTGGAAAACAGCGTGCGGTGGCAGATAGGGCTGATGGTTTTCCCCACCAGCCACTGGTTCGCAAAAATGAAGGTAACCAGTCTTATCATCTGATTGCCTCTGCTGGTGGGAAGTTTTTGCTGTTGCAGAATGTCGTTAAGGGTGCGGCATTTTTGACCGTTGAACTAGATGAGAATTGGTTGGTAGAACCATCCTTTTGATGGTGAAAGTTGTTATGCAGCCTGTCGCGTCGATTTCTGCAAAGTAATCCATGCCTGAACCTCTAGCTGTGACCACCTTGAATACCGACCCAGCTTCGCTGGCATTGGAAAGTTTCCGGCAGCGATCATTTCGTACACGGTTGATTTGCTAAATCCTACCTGGCGACAAACCTCTGGCAGCTTTATAAGGATATCGATTTGCTCGCTCATGCTGCCTCCTGCAAGCGTTCAGCTTGGCGCCATGGATCGTTAGCTCGTGCCAGCGCAGCCATGGGCGGCGGGCTGACGCTATTGCCGCACATGTGGACTTGCTCAGTCTTCGTAAATAGCTTGCCGTCAGCACCGTGCGTTATGATGTAGTCCAACGGGAAGCCCTGAGCCCTGTACAGCTCTGCCGGTTGCAGCATCCGCAGGCGGATATCGACGATCACATAAGGCGTGCCCTTGACCATGACCGTTACCAAGCCCAGCCGATCTTTCGTGGTAATCGTTGGCGCTGGTTGATCGCAACTGCTCATGTTCTCCGTGCCGTAGTAGCTGATCATGAACGCTGCGACGCGCAGGGCGCCTTCTTCATGTTCTGGCGAAAGTTCGAAACTAACCAACGAGCTCTTGCCGCCGCCACCCGCTGTGATGGTTGGCGCCGGGCCAGTCAGTTCCTGGCCCACGCTGGCGCCGAACTGCCGCTCCATGAATGCCGTCATCAAACCGTGATGTGTGCCACCCGCACTCACAGTGTGCAGCGGATCATCCACCGCTCGGGCGTCACAGTTGCTACGCAAATGAAGCAGGCTTGCGGTCACCAGTTGTTGCTGACTGCCGGTGTTTGTCACCGTGGTCATCGGAGCATTGAGGCTCTTGGCGTCCGTGGTGTTGAATCCGCCATTCATCTGCGCCATGAACGCTGTAGCGATGCCCAAGGCGTGCGCGGCACCTGCCGGACGCTGGTAGTTGCCGCCGCTGGTGATGGTGGGCAGCGGCTCGTCGAGCGCCTTGCCTTCATCATCGAAACGAAACTTGACCAAATGCGCCGCGGCGAGTGCGTGCTTAACGCCGCCGGCGACCACTGTACCGAGTGGCTGATCAATGCCGGGCACTCTTGGTTGTTGACCTGTTCGCTCGCCGTAGCCGGACTGGACAAGCGTAGGGCTGACAACCGAGAACGACCCGCCTTTCGGATACGACGTCACGGTACGCAGCGGCTCGTTCATCGACTGTACCGTTTCGGTGGACCAGTTCGCGATCGGCACAATGAAAGGCGCCGGGTTGTTGATAACGAACTTCTTCATGCCCTTGGCGATACGGCGCTTGGTGGCGTCGGCCAGTTCATCCTTCCGCCCGAAGATGCTGTTGCCCAAGTCGCTGAAGTCGATGCACTCGGCTGCGGTGCGGTATTTCTGCTGGCCCTTGCCGGGCTTTTTGGCGTGGGTAGGCTCCGGCCACACAATCGGCTGACCGTCACAGCGAGCAATCATGAACAGGCGCTCGCGGCTGGTCGGTGCCCCGAAGTCGCACGCCTTGATGACGCGCCATTCAACCGCATAGCCCATACCTTCCAGCAGCTGTACGAACCGCCGCCAGGTGGTGCCCCGGCGTTTCGGGTCTGGTACCAGAAACTGCTCCCCGACCGGCACGATTTCACCAGGTGCGGCGACCACCTTCTCGATGACTTCCTTCCCTTTGGCGTTCAGCACGGCAACCAGCTTGATGGCGCGCCCGGTGTCCTTGTCGCGTTTGGCGATCAGCGGGCCCCACTGCAGAATCTGCTTCACGTTCTCCAGGCTGATGACGCGAGGCTTCTTCTTGCCTGCCCACTTCAAGCCGATCCATGACAGGTTGCGGATCTCGCGCTTGCGTGGCTGACCGCCTGCTGCCTGGCTGTGGTGCGTACAGTCTGGCGACATATGAAACCAGCCGACCGGTTTGCCGCCGCACTCCGTATCTGGATCACCGTCGAACACGTCGGTTGTGAAGTGCTTGGCGCCCGGGTGATTGATGGTGTGCATGCTGATCGCCTTGGCGCTGTGGTTCTTCGCCACGTTCACCTTGCGGCCGAGGCCCATTTCCAACCCGGTACCCGCGCCGCCACCGCCGCAGAAGAAGTCCACGACGATCTCATCGTCTTGCGGATCGAAGCCAAGGCCGTACTGCGTTTTGAAGTCGAAGGGAGGTTTTTTCAGAGAGGTCATGCCGCTCTCTCCTGTTCTGCCATTGCATCGGATCTTCCTTTGTCCTGCTGCTGTATGCGAGTAGCTATCCGGTTCAACGCCTGCAGATGCTCAACCACACGGCGGCGATATGGTTCGGTGCCAGTGATAGGCGACCAGAACTTGTGCGCCACATGCAACGTGGTCGAGACGTCGATGAGTGTCTGCAGGTCGGCTTGCTGCAGCGCGTTGTGTTCGCTCAACTTCTCTGACTGGCCTTCAATGCGCCCAGCAGCTTTGCCTTGGGCGAATTGAAAGCGACGGTTCTTGGCGAGAGCTTTGGTCGCGATGCGGAACAGGCCGAATGCGAGTGCGACGCCGAGTGCCAGAATCAAAAGGTGTATAGGTTGCATGTGCTGTGCGTCCTGTATGGGGGCCACCGCCGTGTTTGTATGGTGAGAGGACGGCGGTGGGCTTATGAATGGTCAGATGCGGCAGATAAGCGTTGCGGTGTACGTTGCTTTCATGTGCTGTGCTCTTCTGTTGCTGTGGTGAGAATCAGGCTGCTTTGCTTCTCTGCGTGTCGAGGTAGGTGGCCAGGTCATGCAGATAAACGACTGGCTGACCTTTGCTGGACCCACCCAGGCGCGTCACCTTGAGCTGAATTGCACCGGCGTTGATTTTGCGCAGCAGGTAGCGGTCGCTCGCGATGTGCGAGAAATAGCGCTCGCGTACTGCGGCCAGCGTTGGGCAAGGCGTTGCAAACTCGGCACGCAGTTGGATCAAGGTGTCAGTCACGCAACATGCTCCCCGGCCCCTCCGATGGGGGCAGCAGCTGCAGGCGGATCAACTCTGCGAGCCCCCGAGGTGTGCTGCCTGTCGCGGTCGCGAGCAGCCTGCCTTCGCTGTTAGCCACCACCGCACCGAAAGGCCGCTCGGGGCTATTGGTCGGGGTCACATAGGCCACCTGGCCCTCATGCACCTCCGCATCGACGAGGCGAAAGACTTCGGCCAGTTCGCTAGTTACCGGTGATAGGCCTTCCAACATGTCGAGTGCTTCCGAAGTTGCGCCGATCAGGGTGGCCCGACTGATGATCGTCTGGTGATTCAAAAACATCGGCACCAATTTCAGTGCGCCAACCGCATGGGAAATCGCTGTTTGGTTCATGCTGCTGAGTCCTTCTGCTGACGGGTGATGGTGATATTCAACTGCTTGGCAAGCCACTCGACACCTGCTTCCTTAACCATCACCACGGCGTAGTGACGGTACTGCTGGATTCTCGGGTTCCAGTGGCTGCGCGGGTCGGAGAACAGGTAGCCACGGTCGCGGTGCGGGCTTGCGAGGTCGCCGTCTCGAGTCAGGACGCGCAGGTCTCGCAAACGAGCGCGGAATGCGCGTGGCTTGAGCCCCAAAATCGCTGCTGTTTCGTCGAGGGTTCTGTTCATGGGCAGTTGCTCAGGCCGCTGACCTGGCTCGGTTTGCCCGAACAGAATCCAGCAGGCCCTCGATCTGGCCGAACAAGCTCGGTAAGTCCCCGTTATTCACGAGAACCAGGTCGTGCTTGTGCAGGCTTACACCCGTTTCGCTTGCGTGCGCATTGACCTTCGGAGCGTCGAAGCGCTGCAGGTGAACAATCACGCCGCCTCGTTTGCGGATGAAGTCCGCTTCGTTTTCAAAGCGCACATCGCTGATAACGAAAGGAGGGGTAGCCCACGACGCATTAGCGATAGCGTCGAGGTGCTGCTCTGCGAGGTCGACCCAAAGATTCGCGCTGATCATGTGGCGGCCCCACTCAGTTCCAAGGAGCTGCATCAGTTGCCGAGGCGAGCGACCAAGCCAGCCGATGGGCTCTTCCTTTGCAGCGCCTTCGAAGTCTTCCGGCTCAAGCTGAAAGAGGGCCATGAGGGCATCACGCATAGGATCCGCGAAAGCGTAGGACTGAAAGCCATGCTCAAGCATCAGGTGATGAGCAGTGGTGCTTTTGCCGGTGCGCGCTGGGCCGGTGAGGCCGATCAGAAGCTGACTCATGCTGCGTCACCTCCCCACGGACTTTCATCAGGCCACGTGACGTCACTCAGCGTGCCGATGGGCTCACGCTTGGTATTGAGAATGACCAGCAGGCCGGTCTTGCGTTGGATGGCTTCGACTGAAGCTTGGGACTTGGCCGCTGTCGGGTGCAGGTACACCCGGCAGCGGTTGCTGTGCTGTGTGTTTGGCATCGTACATACCCAGTGGTGAGAGACTTACGATGCAAAAATTAGCAACAGCTAAATAATTATGCAATAGCAATTGCTAATTTATTTGGTTTTAGCCTGCCCTGGAACCTCCCATGACAAGCGCAAAGCTGAATTTTCATGGTGCACGATGTGTACTCCGTCCGTTTCTGCAATCGCTTCAACAATGCTTTCCCAGTCCTCTTGCCGCTCGTCCGGAGCTTTGCAAATGAACGCGGATTGAGCTTTCTGTGAGGCTGGTGAGTTGATGATTTTCTGAAGGCGAGCACTAAGTGTTTCGAGTGAAGTTGGCAGGGCGGGAAATTTTGGTTGCTTTAATGCCATGGGTTTTCCTCCTTTTTTGCTGTATGCGCATACAGTAAATGGAGTGAAATTATCTAGCAACAAAAGAGTACATATGTACTCTTTTGGTCTGTGGGCATGAAAAAACCCGCGCTCGGCGGGCTTGACTCGTGGAGCTGCTTCAAAGCTTGCGTGCGTTCCAGACCATTAAGACTCGGGCGTGGATGTGAATTTTTTCGAGGTCCGTACCTTCTATTACGATTGCGGGATAAACAGGGTTGTCCGAGATCATCCTCAGAGATCCACCCGTCATTCGCTGTAAACGCTTTATGAAAAGATCACCATCAAGCGTAAACACATAGATGGCATCTGTGCGAATTACCGTGATCCCCTTGTCTACTAACAACGCGTCGCCATCGCGGAAGGTGGGGTCCATGCTGTCCCCGTCGCCGGTGATAACGGCAAGGTTCTCCAGGGCCGAATATCCTAGACCTTGAGTTTTGAGCCAATCGGAGTGAACGGTCAGATCGCGAATCACCTCGACTTGATGAGCCGGTGTATAGCCGGAGCCCATCGAGGCTGCCACGTTGAGATGGGGGATTGTGACAAAGCCGAGAGCTGCCATTACCCGCTTTTTGGGAATAGGTACTGCGTGTGCGGTGAGCGTTTCTGCTACCGCGTCATGCGCCGGGCTTACTAACGTGCTAGGGGGCAGACCGATTTTTGCCTCTAGATTCGCCGCCGCCTTTTCACCGAGTTTGCGATGCCCGTTCAAAAGTTGAGACAAATAGGAAGCATCCAGCCCGTGAAGGTCGGAAAAATCCTTCTGACTAACGTCTCCCATGACTCTACGCAGAGCCGCAATTCGTTGTGTGCTTATGTCCATCACGCAATCATCCCTGCGCGTTAGCAAACAGTAAATTACGGGTTGCTATTGCTTTGCTAATTAGCAGTTGCTAATCTCGGCTTTCGATAGGAGGTGCACATGACTCTGCACGAATATTTAAAGGGTTTGGATAAGGCTGCTCTTGAGGCTTTTGCACATCGGTGTGAGACGAGTGTGGGGCAACTGAAACAAGTGTCCTACAACAACCGCCGCGCCGGTGCCGCACTGGCTGTCAGCATTGAGCGGGAATCAAAAGGCTCAGTGATTTGCGAACAGCTTCGCCCCGATATTGACTGGGCTTTTCTCAGACGCTCACTTGCCGCGTAGAACTACCGGGTCGGGGATCCTCTCACCACAAGTATCACCCCGACCCAGCAAGGCCAGCGCATAGCGCTGGAGATCCGCCGACCAGGTCCTCTCACCACAAGATTCGCCTGGTCGGCTCGAACGACATGCGTGCCGCACAGCACGTTTAGCACAGCACATCGGTCGTGGTCGTAGGATAGGGCGTGCCCGTTTCTATGGCTACACCGTAAAAGAGGTTTTTACGGTTATGAGTCGCTCTGATCTTTTACCGGACGCTGGTCCGGTTCTTTCTTTGCGCCAAGCGCTTTACCGCGCCGGGCGTGACTACAAGGGCGGTGTCACTGCCCTGGCCTTCGAAATGGTGATCGAGAACGACGCCCTGCAGAAGAAACTCAAACTGGATGAAGAGCGCCGCTGGCTGACGCCCGATGAACTTGAAGAGGTCATCAGGTTGACGGCGGATCCACGGTTGCTCGACGCACTGGTTCGACCAGCGGGTGCAGTGTGGTATCGGCCAGTGCCTGTGGACGCGACGAAGGAAGCGCTCCTGGCGGTGGGCAAGCTGCTGGGGGAGACCGGCGAGTTCGTTGAGAAGATGCACGACGGTGCGGCGGACAACATCTGGGAGTTGCATGAGGTAATTGACCTCGAAAAACACGGGGCTGATGTTATCCGCGAGGTGCTGGGCATCATGGCCGGTGCGCGCAAAGCGATGGAGGATCGGCACAATGGCTGACGTCGCTGATATCGCAAACGATCAGGCGCAATACCTGTTAGATGTCGCGCTACAACGTCGGGCAGCGGTGGTAGTACGTGCCAGTGCTGAGTTCTGTGAAGACTGCGATGACCCCATCCCGCTCCTGCGGCAGCAAAAGGTGCCGGGTTGCCAGACGTGTGTCAGCTGCCAGACGGTGCGGGAGCGCCGGAGATGACCGAGCGTTCGAACCCAAGCAGTACCGCAACATGGGCTCGTCGTTACATCGAAACCTTCAACCTTGCTTTGGTTTCTATCGAACCGGGAGAAAAGGCGCCCAAGGGGCTTGGCTGGAACAAGCCGGGTGGGTACATCACCGACCCGGCGCAAGCCGAGGCGTTCTGGAGTTCTCACCCCGAGCACAATATGGGGGTCGTGCTCGGGCCGAGTCGTGTCTGCTCGTTGGACGTCGATGATGTCGAGTATTCGCGTCAAATCTTCGCTGACTTGCTTGGCATGGACCTGGACGCAATCGCCGAGGCGTATCCGACTGTGGTCGGTAACCCTGCACGTTTCCGGGTTCTGTTCGCGGTCCCTGACGGCCTCGACCTGACACGTCATTCGCTGGCTTGGCCTAACCCGAACGACCCCGATGGGTCGAAGCACAAGTCGCTCATTATGAAAGCGAACACTGCCAAGGATGCCGGTGATACTGCGCGGGAGAAGCTGTACCGCGTCGAAGCCCAGCAGTATGCGCGTGTCACTGTGTTCGAATTGCGCGCAGGCTTGGTGCAGGATGTGCTGCCGCCTTCGATTCATCCCGGTACTGGCAAGCCCTATACCTGGCGCACGCCGCCTTCTGCCGAAGGTCTCCCGGTGTTGACGGATGACCTGCTGAATATCTGGCGTGGTTGGGACATCTTCAAGCGCGATGCAGAGGCCGCATGTCCATGGGCGCCTAAAGCCCCAACGCCGAAAGCAAAGGCTCCCGCACGCTCGCCATCCGTTTCCGGTAAACAGCCATCGGTGATCGACGAGTTCAACCGCTGCCATGACGTCGAGGAACTGCTGGGCGCTCATGGGTATATCAAGCGCGGTAGCAAATGGCTGTATGCACAAAGCAGCACCGGGCTTCCAGGTATCACCCTTACCGATGGAAAGGTGTACTCGCACCACGGCGCTGACCCTCTCGCAAACGGTCATCAGAACGATGCGTTCGAGGTTTACTGCCTGCTTGAGCATGGCGGCGATCAGTCGCGCGCGGTCAAAGAAGCTGCCCGCATGTTGGGCATGCAGACTGCGCGTTCGGTTACGCCAGATCTTCCCCCGGCCCCATCCTCCGCCCAGGCCGAGCCAACGCCGGTGCCAGAGGCGGCTCCTACTCCAGACGGGGGGCCGGGGGAGGGGCTTACTCTTGATCAGATGCACCGGCGGTTTGCGCTGGTTGAAGGGACCACCCACGTTTGGGATACGGACAAGTCGCGGGCGATGAAAAAGTCCGCTTTCGAGGCGCTGGTAGGTAAGGCGTTGGCAAAGGAATGGCTCGACTTCACCGGCAAGAAGCTGATTGCGGATGATCAGGTTCGGGAAATCGAGCAAGCTCGAAAGATGGCGGGTAAGAAGGGCGGTGTGATGGGGATGCCCCCCGTCGAACGTTACGTCTACATCGATGGCACCAAAGACGTTTGGGATCGGGAGAAGAAACGCCGAGTTCCGGAAGGCGCGGTCAAGATGGCTTTAGGCGATGCATACGCGCTCTGGCTGAACAGCGCAGATCGTCGGGTGGTCGACGTGGACCACATCGTGTTCGATCCGACCATGACCAAAGACCCGAGTGTTTACATCAACACGTTCGAGGGGTTACCGCTTGAACCTGTCAGCGACGATTCCGCCTGCGCAAACCTGCGTTGGCTGATCTCGTTTCTTTGCAACCATGACGAAGGCGCAACCGAATGGCTAACGCGCTGGCTGGCTTACCCACTCCAGCATTTGGGTGCGAAGATGGATACCGCCGTGCTGATGCACTCAACCATGGAGGGCTCGGGCAAGAGTCTGCTTTTTGCCGATACCTTCGGCGCTCTGTACGGCCAGTACGCTGCAACGGTCGGGCAGACCCAGCTGGAAAGCAACTTCAACGCCTGGCAAAGCCGCAAGCTGTGGGCTGTGTTCGAAGAGGTGGTCAGCCGTGATCAGCGGTACAACCAGGTCGGGAAGATCAAGCATCTGGTTACCGGCAAGACGGTGCGTATGGAGTCGAAGTTCATCAATGGCTGGGAAGAATCCAACCACATGAATGCCGTGTTCCTGAGTAACGAAATCCTGCCTTGGCCGATCAGTGAAAGCGACCGGCGGATGTTGGTCATGTGGCCCATGGATACGCTGCCGGTCGCCAGACAGAAAGCCATAGGCCTTGAGCTGGAAAACGGTGGGGTCGCAGCGTTGTACGCGTGGCTGCTACGCGTTGACCTCGGTGACTTCAACCAGCGCACTCGACCTCCGAGCACAACGGCACGTGAGCGATTGGTCGCTCTCAGTCGGGCCGGATGGCAAACGTTCCTGCAGCTGTGGAAGCTGAACGAACTGGGGCGGGGTCTGTGGGGTGTGTGCCTCACCAGCGACCTGTACGCGCTGTTCATCGAATGGTGTCAGCGCAACAAGGAGCATGCGATGAGCCAGACGAAGTTTTCGCTGTTCCTGAGTTCCGAAGTTGAAAAGTCCCGATCTTTGCCCTGGACAGAGCGCAATGACCGCAAGTTCGGCGCCTTCTTCTTTCCTGATGACCCGGATGCTTCCCTCGCCCCATCGCTCAAAGCAGCCGACCTGGGCAAGACCGTCGACGCCTGGCGGGCCAGTGCGAGGCTCGCAGGGTGGAACGTGGATGCGTGGGACCACGTCAAGGCGGTGGCCGCATGAGAACCCTCGAAAGTGTGTTGGGTGTGTCAGGTGTGTGTTGGGTCGGTTTTCGTAACTCGACACAGGTTGGACGCCCTGAAACCGTGGCCTGTAGACAAGTGTGTTGGGTGTGTTGGGTTTACGCGCGCGCGGGCGTGTGTGCGCAGATTATTTTCAGCAATTCACGGGAGCTAAATTTTTCCCATGCGAGACCTGAAAAAGCCGACAAACCCAACACACTCAACACAACATCGTTCAATAGACTGAATTTAAAAGACTTTTTGTGTGTTGGGTTTGTGTTGGGTTGCTTGTTTTCTGTGTTGGGTTTGGTTTGCAGGGGGATTTGGGGATGATTAAGGAAATCGACGAGCTGATGGTGCATTGGGGAGAGCAGCATCGGCAGCACGGCCTCGGCGCCGGTATTGGCAGCCAGATGGGTTCGATTATGCAATGGAAGGGCTGCGCGCCGCGTGGCGTTCCAGGCTCCCGCATCATTTCCGGTGGGGCTGGGATGGACCACGCGTCCAGCGAAATCGACGCGGCTGTCGCCAAGCTGGATCGTGATGGTAAGAAAGGGCAAGCGTTGGCGAAGCTGGCTCGATACAGGTACGTGCATCAAGTGGCGGTTCGCGAACAGATGCGCGAGATCGGTATTGCTGAAGGTGCAGATCGAACCTACCGCAACTGGGTGGCGCGCCTTCATCAGCAGGTGCTGTTGATCCTCACCATGCGCAGCGGTAGCAATCGGGGCTATCCCCCCGCAAAACAGCAGAACACACACCTGCGCGTAGCAAGCACCCGGATAGGCGCTGAATGACCGTTCGTCCGGGCATGTTGTCGCATTGTGGTCGTATCGTGGTCGCATTCTGGTCACATTTGGTCGTACCGAAAAAAGGCTCTTTTCGGTCTTTCCGGAGCAGCGTAAAAAGTCACCACGATATGCGAGAACCGCTTAGGTTGATCGCCCATTGAGCACAGTGCTGTGCAGCGTTACCCGGCCAACCCCAGGCCGTCATCAACCCCGCTTCGGCGGGGTTTTCTTTTTCCGCCCGGTTGGGTAGCTGCATTGGAGTACGACTATGGCCGAGCCAGCGAGCACGACCGCTTCTGTCGTAGTGGCCGGTGCAGCTGGTGCCGGTTTGGCCGGTGTTGTGACGGGGGTCGATACCCTTGCTGCCGTTGGGGCGCTAGCGGGCGCTTTGGTGTTCTTTACGACCACCGAGGAGTTGCCTGTCTGGAAGCGCGGGGTCTTCTTTCTGGTGTCCTTCGTTATGGGCTATCTGTTCGCGCCTGCCCTGGTGGACTTCGAGATATGGGGCATTCGGCCTTTCAAGTATTCGGGGCCTGCAGCGTTCGGGGCGGCGGTGCTGGTGGTGACCGTTGCACTCGCTGCGATCAAGCGCCGGGGCAAGCTCGGCGCCGAACAGCCTGGAGGTCAGGATGGATAATCCGTTGATTCCCGCAATCCTCACTCAGGCCACGTTCTGGCTGTGCCTTGGTCTGTTCATGCGGCTGTTTACGTTTCGCCGCAAAGGCACGCGCTTTCGGCGCAATATTAGTTGCCTCGCGTGGTTGGTCATGGTGAATGCAGGCGCTGCAATGATGTTCATCACCAAAGGGCTGCTGGTGATGCCAGCCCAGTCCTGGCCGCTGGTGGCAATACTCGCCGTGTTCGTTGGCTCTGTTTACCAGAGCGGCGGCAACCTGGCTCGGGTCTGGAAGATCAGTTGATGACAAGTCCAGATCGAACCAGCAGTGCCGCGCGCGGTTATGGCTATCGCTGGCAGAAGTCCCGCGATGCGTTTCTTCGGGAACATCCCCTCTGCTGCATGTGCTCGACCGACCTACGTCCAGTTGCGGCAGTCATCGTTGACCACAAGGTTGCGCCCCGATTGAAAGACGCCAAGGCGAGCGGCGATGCCTTACGCATCAAGACAGCGTGGAAATTGTTCTGGAATGAGAGCAATTGGCAGCCGCTCTGCAAGCTGTGCCATGACTCTACCAAGCAGCGGCTGGAGAAATCCGGGCGAATGGTTGGCTGCAATGAGTCTGGGCGACCTCTGGACCCGAACCATCACTGGAATCGGGGCTGAGCTAGGAAATTCGCGCCTCCTGCACCGATTTGGTGCGATAGCAAACAGCTATGGGGAGGGGGGCAAAAAAGTTTCTACCTATCCAACACTAGACCGCCTCTCGCCCTTCGTTCGCAAAATGCGGGAAAAATGGGAGGGGGGGGGTATCGAATTTATGAGGTGAGACATGGCGGGAAATGGAAATTCCGGGCGCGCTGGCAAGCCCGCGTCAGTGCATATCTTGCAGGGCAACCGTAGCAAGAAGAGCTTCGATGAACTGATCAACGAAGTGAAGGCACCGGCTGTTCCAGTGGCGGCGCCGCCGATGCCCGATGTGCTCAGCGACGACGCGGTCGCGGAATGGGAACGTCTGGTTCCAGACCTCACGGCGCTGGGGTTGATTTCCACTCTGGACCAGATGGCACTGGCGACGTATTGCCAGGCTTACGCGGACTGGCTCCGTTATCAGCGGCTGATCGCAAAGCGCAACGCGGATTCCGCTGACGATCTCGGCGGCGATATCCAGACCTTCAAGACTGGCGCGCAGCAAATGCACGTCCTGCGGCAGTTGGCGAACGACGCCGAAAAACGCGCGAACGCCGCTGGCGCGCAGTTCGGGTTTTCGCCCATGGCCCGCCGCAATCTGAAAACGGCCCCGGCGCCACAAGGTGAGCTTTTCCCCAATGAGCAACGAGACGCCGCAGCTCGATACTTCAGTTGACCGGGTGGCGGCCTTCGCCCATGCCGTCCTGGCGGGTGAAATCGTTGCAGGCCCGGATGTTCGTAATGCATGCGCCCGACACCTGCGCGACATCGAGCACGGCCCGGAACGTGGGTTGATCTGGGTTCAGGAAGCCGCTGATCGGGCGATAGGATTTTTCGAGGAAGTGCTTTGCCTCAATGGCGGCGAATATGAGGGGATGCCGTTTTTCCTCGCGCCGTGGCAAGCCTTCGTTGTGGGCTGCCTCTTCGGCTGGATGACGGAAGACGGCTATCGCCGCTTCCGGCTGGCCTATATCGAAACAGGCAAAGGGTCGGGGAAAAGCCCACTTGTGGCTGGCATCGGTCTGTACGGTCTGGCGGCAGACGATGAAAACCGCGCCGAAATCTACGCTGCCGCGACGAAGCACGATCAGGCCATGATCCTGTTCCGCGATGCAGTCAGCATGGTGAACATGTCGCCTCACATGGCGAGCCGCGTCGTGCAGTCGGGTCGAAACGAGAAGGTCTGGAACCTCTACTACCCGAACACAAAATCGTTCTTCAAGCCGATCAGTGCTGACGAAGGCCAGTCCGGCCCACGTCCGCACATCGGTCTGCTGGACGAGCTGCACGAACACAAGAACGCGACCACCGTGAACATGATGCGGGCCGGTACCAAGAACCGGCGCAAGGCGATGGTGGTGATGATCACCAACAGCGGATCGGACAAGAAGACCGTCTGCGGTCAGTACCACGAATTGGGTGTTCGCATCTGCTCGGGCCAGGAGCATGATGACAGCTTTTTCGCGTTCATCTGCTCCCTGGATGAAGGCGACGATCCGCTCAAGGATGAAAGCTGCTGGCCCAAGGTGAACCCGTCGCTCGACTTCATTGCAGAAGGGCAAACCGACGGAATCCCTGGCCGCAAGTATCTGCGCGAACAGGTCCAGTCGGCACGCGGTCTGCCAGCGCAGGAGTCGGTGATTCGTCGCCTGAACTTTTGTCAGTGGACGCAGGCCGAGTCGCCTTGGATTTCGTGGGAGGTCTGGAGCCAGGCAGAAGATAAGGTGCGCATGCGACTGCTGCGTGACCGACCCTGTGTGGCGGGTCTCGACCTGTCCAGCACCACCGACCTGACGTCGTTCGTGCTGCTGTTCTACCCCACGGTAGCGGACCCGCACTGGCGCCTGCTGCCCTACTTTTGGATTCCTGACCACGACCTGGCAGAACGCGAAAAACGCGACAAGGTGCCGTATGCGCTGTGGATCAAGAACGGCGATCTGGAAACCACGCCCGGTCGGGCCATCAGCAAGCTGCACGTACTGCGACGGCTGCAGACCATCTGCGCGTACTTCGACGTACGCAAGATCGGGTACGACCGTTGGCGGATCGAAGACCTTAAGCAACTGATGATCGAGCATGACATTGAGTTGCCGGAGATGGTGCCGTTCGGTCAGGGCTTCAAGGAGATGGGGCCAGCGGTGGATGAGTTCGAACGCAGGCTGCTCGGGCTGCCAGCGCGGGCCGCTGAGCCGGACCAGGGCGAATTTACCGAACTGAGCTCTGACGACTTTGAGGTCATCAGCGAGATCCCGGATGTCGAGACACTGCGCCACGATGGCAACCCGGTGATGACCTGGTGCGCGGGCAACGCTGTGATCGTCTGCGACCCGGCCAACAACCGCAAAGCCGATAAGGCCAAGGCGACCGGACGCATTGACGGCATCGTTGCGGCGTTGATGGCGACCGGGATCAGCGGCACGGCCATCGAAGGCAGCAGCAAATCAATCTACGACGAAGGTGCAGGCATATGAAATTTCTCGAACTGTTAGCCTGGTTCGCCGGGCTGGCGGGCTTCGGCCTGCTTGTTACCGGCGTGGCGATGCTCAGCGTGCCAACGGCGTTCATTGTGGCCGGTGTCAGCTTGCTGCTGTGGTCCTACCTTGCGGACAAGGCAGCAGCCGGTCCAGCCCCTGCGCATGACGGGGGTGGTTGATGTTCTTCAGCAAACAACGCGGCTCAACCCAGACTGCCGTATCAAATCCCGGCGGCGGCGTCTGGCGCAGCATCATCGGATCCGGACGAAATAGCACCGGTTCGCCGGTCACGGCAGAATCAGCGTTAGCCGTGCCGATCATTCAGAACTGCGTCACGCTGCTGGCCGAGAGCATCGCGCAGTTGCCGCTTGAGCTGTACCGCCGTACCGGTAACGGTCAGCGGGACGCGGCGATCAACCATCCGCTGTATGACGTGCTGCGCTATCAGCCGAACGCTTTCCAGACGCCTTACGAGCATCGCGAAGGCAGCCAGATGGCGGCGGGTCTGCGGGGCAACAGCTACAGCTTTATTGATCGACGCGACGACGGCAACGTGGCTGCGCTCTGGCCGATCCATAACGACAAGGTAACGATCTACAAGGGCGGCGATATGCTGCCGTATTACCAGGTCGGCACATTCGAAGATCGCTTGCCCATGCGGCTGGTCCACCATGTGCGTTGGCAGTCCCACAATTTCTACGAAGGGCTGTCGCCGATCATGCTGCACGCTGAAGCGGTCGGCCTGGCCCAGGCAGTGCGGCAGTACACCGGCAAGTCGTTTGCCAACGGCGTGACCGTATCGGGTGTGATCGAGCGCCCGCGTGAAGCGCCGTCGATCAAGGACCAAGGATCGATTGATCGCGTCCTGGACCAGTGGGGTAACAAGTTCGGCGGCATGGACAACGCCAAGAAGGTCGCCATGCTGCAGGAGGGCATGACCTTCAAACCGGTATCAATGACCAACGTAGACGCCGAGATCGTCGACATCCTCAAGCTGTCGGGTGTCGACTGCGCGCGGATTTACAAGATCCCGCTGCCGATGGTCAACGACCTCGACAAGGCCAACTACAACACGATCGAACAGTTGCTGATTCAGTTCGTGGTGTTCGGCCTGCTGCCTTGGGTCAAGCGTCATGAGCAATCGATGATGCGCGACTTCCTGCTGGAGCAGGACCGGCGCGATTACTTCATCGAATTCAACATGGCCGGCCTGCTGCGCGGCGACCAGAAAAGCCGGTACGAGTCTTACGCCATTGGCCGGCAATGGGGCTGGCTGTCGGTCAACGACATCCGGCGGCTGGAGAACATGCCCCCGGTTGTCGCCGGCGATGTTTACCTGCAGCCGCTGAACATGGTCGGCGCGGGCAAGGGACAGCCCGACCTCAACGATCCAAAAGTGCGGGCGCAGCTGGAGCTGCAACAGCGCGATATCGAAAGGATGCTTGCACAATGAAACATCACCTCCGGGCGTCCGGGCTGCTGTTCAATCAACCATTGCTGCTGACCCCTGACATGCTCGATCTGGGCGTGCGCTGGGCGAACCAGGCAATGAACCTCAACATCATCAACCTGGCTCCTTCCGGCGCCGCGAACCTTGGGTTCTATGACGGCGAGGCGGATGATCGGGCCAACATGCAGGCCGAGCGCGAGCGCGCTGCACTCGAATCTACCGGCGTGCAAGTGCTGCCCGTGCACGGCTTTCTGGTCAGCCGCGGTGCTCACATCAATGCCTGCGAAACCATGACCAGTTACGAAGGCTTGCGGCAGCAGCTGCGCCAGGCGGTCGCTGACCCAATGGTCGAGCGCGTGGTACTGGACATTGATACGCCGGGCGGTTCTGCGGTGGGGGCTTTTGAACTCGCGGCAGACATTCGGGCCATGGCACAGATCAAGCCCATCACCGGCATCGTCAACTTCATGGCCTACAGCGGTGGCTACCTGATCGGCTCAGCCTGCAGCGAACTGGTGGTCAGTCAGACCAGCGGGGTGGGTTCCATCGGGGTGATTGCCAGCCACATGGACCGCTCCAAACAGCAGGAAAACGCCGGGGTGAAAGTCACCACGGTTTACGCCGGTGCGCATAAAAACGACCTCAGTCCTAACGAGCCACTGACGGAGCAGTCAATGCGCTTTCTTGAGGAGCTGGTGCAGGAAAGCTATCAGCTGTTTACCAGCGCAGTGGCCGACTATCGCGGGCTGAGCATCGAGGCCGTCCGGGCAACCGAGGCCGGGTTGTATCGCGGCAAGGCTGGCATTGCAGCGGGCCTGGCTGATCGCCTTCAAAGCCCGCAAGACGCGGTGGATGATCTGTCTCGCGCTGTGGCGCAGAGCCGGATGCAGCGACAGGGCAGCCGGATCGGCCTTCGGGCATCGGCCATGAACATTCAAGCACGACTCTGACCGCGTTCGCGGCAGTTACCAACAACCCGCTTCGGCGGGTTTTTTTATGCCCAGGAGGCAACATGTCCCTTGTAACTCAATTGCGAAGCGAACGCGCCGCGCTGAACGCCTCGATTCAGGCGCTGGCGAAGATCGAGACGGGCGGCGGCGCACTGACTGCCGAACAGCTAACCCAGTTCGCAGATCTGGAAGCCCAGTTCAACGCGCTGACAGATCGGCTCGCCCGTGCCGAAACCGCCGAACGTCTGGCAGCAGCGACAGCGGTCCCGCTCAATGAAAGTGCCCAGGGTATTACCAGCCCACCTGCCGGACGCATTGAAGGCCCATACAGCGCCAAGCCGGTTGCAGGCGCGAAGATGGCCCAGATGGTCCGGCTGCTGGCGGCTGCCCAAGGCAATCAGCACCAAGCCGCACAACTGGCAAAGTCCGGTGGCTATGGCGGCGATATCGAAATGGCGCTGTCCACCGTCACGCCAGGCGCGGGCGGCGTGCTGGTCCCGGAGAATTTCGCCTCCGAAGTGATCGAGGCGCTGCGTCCGACTTCGATCATGCGCAGCATGGGTGTGACCAGCCTACCACTGAACAACGGCAATCTCACGATGCCGCGTATCACCGGCAACACGGTGGTGACCTACATCGGTACCGAGCAAGACATCCCGCTGACCGGCATGACGTTCGGCGATACCAAGCTGTCGGCAAAAAAGGCCGCTGCTCTGGTGCCGGTGTCGAACGACCTGCTGCGGATGTCGGGCGTCAACCAGCGCGTGGATCAGTTGGTCGCCAATGATCTGACCGTCAGCATGGGTCTTTCCGAAGACCTGCATTTTATCCGCTCGGACGGTGATAACGGCTTGGCGCCCAAGGGCGCACGTTACTGGGCTCTGGCTCAGAATCTGGTCACTGCCCCTGATGTTGCCAACCTCACGCTGGAAAAGATCGATCTGTTCCTCGGCGGCATGATGCTGCGCGTCGAAACGGCCAACGTGCAGATGAAGTCCTGCGGCTGGCTGATGGCGCCGCGCACCATTCGCTGGTTGCAATCGCTGCGTGACGGCAACGGCAACAAGGCGTACCCGGAGATCGAGCAGGGCATGCTCAAAGGCTACAAGGTCGGCCTGAGTAACCAGATCCCGGTCAACCTGGGCGAAAACGGCGACGAGTCGGAAATCTATTTCGTCAACTTCGCTGACTGCATGATTGGCGAGGACATGGATCTGGTCATCGATTTCAGCAAAGAGGCCTCCTACAAGGATGCCAGCGGCAACATGATCAGCACCTTCCAGCGTGACCAGACACTCGTGCGGGTGATTGCCAAGCATGACTTTGGCCCGCGTCACGTCGAAAGCATCGTGGTCGGCATCAAGGTGAAGTGGGGCGCAGGCATGTAATTACCGGCCTCGAATCACGGGGCCGGTCTTTGAGGAAACAACCATGAGCAAACCAACTATCGTCACGTTCCTGAAGTCGTGGCGCGGCTACGGCGTGGGTGAAACGGCGGGATTTGAAGCTGAGCGAGCTGAAGACCTGATCAAGTCGGACGTTGCGGAGGCGTACAAGAAGGGCAAGAAATCCGGTACCGGCACCAAATCGGATACGTCGGCAACCGACAAGGGGCTTGGCACTTCGCCTGTCAAAGACGTGGACGAGAGCAAGAGCACCGACTCGGACACTGACACCAAAGACGAGAAGCCGTAAGCATGGCCCGGCGCATTGCGTACATCGGTGAGCCGGTACTGAAGCTGGAACAGGTGGCCTATCAGTGCCGCCTGGATCCGGAGGACACGGTACCGGAGCTGATCGAGGGTCTGATCATTCCCGGCGTCACCGCGCAGGCTGAAGAGCGCACCGGCGCCGGTATCCAACTGGCCGAATACGAAGAAGAGTGGCCCGCGCACTACGGTTCGGGACATGCGCTCGATGTCGGCCAGGCCACGGCCATCGTTTCCATCGGCCGCATTCGGGACGACGGTGCCGTCGACCCACTGGACGTTGCGCATCACCTGCGCAATCGGGGCCGGGAAAGCTTCCTGTACTTCCCCGACGGGCGTCCGGGCGGTGACTTGCTGATTCGCTACCAGGCCGGTACCGACCTCGGCGTCTACCCGTCGGTGCGCACTTGGTTGCTGATGCAGGCGGCCACGGCGCATGAAAACCGGGAGACGTTGGTGGTCGGCACCATCCTCGCTGAACTGCCGTCGTCGATGCTCGACACATTGTTGGCCCCGATCACCGTGCCACCGAGGTTCTGATATGCGAGTAGGTCCGCTGGATCGTCGTTGTTCGCTACTGAAGTCGGAAACGGTGAAGCGTCCAGGCGGTGGCTCTTCCGTCACCTGGACAGACGTCGGCAAGGTGTGGGCCGAAATCACCATCCCTACAGGGCGCATAGCAGCGGTGGCCGATCAGCTGACGGCGGTGGTCACCGCTGAAATCCGCGTGCGTTTCCGTAAAACCATCGTGGCCGGTATGCGCATAAGGTGCGGCGACACCACGTACCTGATCGAAGCAGCTCTGCCCGATGCCGGCCGCGTGATGCTCCGGCTGCTTTGCTCCAATGTTCCAAACCCATAACGAAGGAAACAACCCATGAAATTACGTGCATTGGCGAACCTCTCCGGGCCGAGCCTCAAGGTCGAAAAGGGCGAAGATTTCGAGGTGCCAGACGAAAAGGCTCAGGAGCTGATCGAGCGTAAGGTCGCTGAGCAAGTGGATGGCAAACCTGCAGCGAAGCGTAAGCCCGCTGAAGGTGAATAATCGTGGGCCGGCGCTCTCGTCTGTCCGGTGACTTCAAGTTGCGCAAGACCCTGCGCAACATCCATCAGAACATCGATAACGAGCTTCGTCCTGCGATGCAAAAGGCGGCTGACACAGTGCTGGCAACCATGCAGGAGCTGATTCCCAAAGACACAGGGGAGGGTGCTGCGGCGCTGACGGCCTTCGTCGCCAAAAGCGGTCTGGACGCTCAGATCGGCCTGCGCGGCAAGAAGGCGAACAAGCGTTACTTTTACCTGCGCTTTATCGAGTACGGCACCAAAGCGTACACCGAGGGCAAGCGCTCGGGCGGGCGTACGAAGCGGGTCACCAATAAATCGGATGGCTCGAACTTCTTCGGCAAATACCCCGACATCCCGGCACGTCCCGCACACCCTTGGTTGCGCCCCGCGTACGACGTCAACCGGGAGATCATCCTGGCGCACATTCGGGCGGCGGTCAGCAACACGCTCAGGCGCGCAAGCGAAGGGGTGACCGATGGCTGATCCCTCCTTCGCGCTGCAGGTTGCGCTGTTTGCCCGGCTTGAAGCTGAGTTGACCTGTCCTGTGTTTGACGGCGCGCCCATGGACCAGGCAAAGCCGTATGTGTCGCTTGATTCAGAGATTTCCATCCCGAGCGACATCCTGGCTAAACGCCGTGACACGCGGTTGTTTTACCTGACCGTCTGGAGCGACTTCAAAGGTCAGGAGCAGGTCAAGCGGATCTTGGGCGAGATCGACGCAGCGCTTCATCAGCGCGACCTTCCGCTTGAAATGGGCCGGGTGGTCTCCATCCGCGTCGAGCGCAAGCAAGCCCAGCGGGATTCTGATGGCGTGACGTATCAGGGCAGCGTCACGCTGCGCGTCCTGACCGAACATTAAACCCAATACCTTCGCCGCAGCGCGGCTTATTCACCTGTCCCCAGGAGGACTCCCCATGTCTATCAATACTGGCGCCGAGACGCGGATCTACATCGGTCCGCGCCTGACTGCCGACCTTCCAAAAGATCATGCCGCTGCGCTGACGCTGCTGGCCGGCCTGACGTATGTCGAAGTCGGCGAAGTCGATGGCATCGGCGATTACGGCGACACCATTGGCGATGTCAGCTTCTCGCCGCTCGCGTCGGGTCGAGCCAAGCACCTCAAAGGTCTCGCCGATGCAGGGTCGTGTGAGGTCAGCATCGGTTTCGACTCCGGCGACGCCGGTCAGCTAAAGCTCGTCGAGGCCTTCCTCGATCGCTCGCGTTATGACTACCCGATCAAGGTCGTGTATGTCGACGGCGAGACCGACTATTTCGCAGCCAAGGTCATGAGCAACAAGAAGTCCGGCATCACGGTCGCGGGTGTGCTGATGCGCAAGGTAACCCTGGGCATCAACTCGGATATCTACGAAGCCCTGCCTGGCGCGTAATCGTCACCCAACCCCGCTTATACGCCCCGCTTAAGGGGCGTTTTTGTATCCCTTGAATCGAGAGAGCATCCATGTCCAAGACCAATCACGGCACCATCGAAGTCACCACAGGTTCCACCACCTACACGCTGAAACCGTCGCTGCGTGCCGTGCGCGCAATCGAAAACCGTTTCGGCGGCTTGCTGCCCGCCATGAGCGCGGTCGGCTCCGCTCATCTGGGCGGCATCGCCTTCGTCATCGCTGCAGGTTCGAGCATCGATACCAACAAGCGCAAAGAACTCGAGGCGGTTGAAGAGGCCGTTTACGAAGGTGGGGTCGATGCAGTGGGCACTCAGGTGATCCCTTTCCTTAAGGCGCTGCTCAACCCAGCCGGCAAAACCGAAGCCGAACTGGAAGCCGAGGCTGAATCGGGAAACGTGTAGCCCGCGAAGGCAACGGCAGCTACGTCGACGACCTTTTCAAGATGGCGACCGGCTGGCTCGGCTGGACGGCGACTGAAGCCTGGAACACACCAGTCATTGAGATCCTGATCGCGTGGGAAACCAGGCGGCAGTTCCTGATCGACACCAACCCCTTTGGCAAACCTTCGGAAAAGCCAGAGGCTGGCCGCGTTGCCAAGGAAGTGAAGATGGGGTTTCGAGTCGCCGCAATGAGCCGCAAAGGCTCGTCTCTGTAGTTGCCTGTCACACCCGCTTCGGCGGGTTTTTTTACGCCTGGAGGAAGGGAAATGGCTGACGCCGACGTTCAGGGCATGCTGGTCCGAATCGAGGCCACCACTGCCCAGTTACGGCAGGAGATCGCGCGCGGGGAGTCTTCGGTGGCTCAGGCTGCTGACAAAATCGACTCCAGCCTGGGGCGGGTAGACAAGGCGTTTGACCGAACCGAAGCCAATGCCAGTGTGCTGCAGAAAGCCGTCAGTAGCGCTTTTACGGGCATTGGGATCGCGGCGGCGGCGTCGGTTGCGGGGTTGGTCGCGATCACGGTCAAGACCTCTGAGTATGCCCAGGAGATCAAGAACCTCGCGGCTTTGTCGAACACCTCCGTATCGACTTTTCAGCGCCTTGCAGCCGGCGCAAAGACAGTCGGCATTGAGCAAGACAAGCTGTCCGACATCTTCAAAGACACCAACGACCGGGTGGGTGAGTTCATCCAGCGCGGCGGCGGCGAGATGTCGGATTTCTTCAAAGAGATCGCGCCGCGCGTTGGAGTCACTGCCCAGCAGTTTGCCAAGCTCTCTGGTCCAGAGGCCTTGCAGCTGTATTACAACTCGCTTGAAAAAGCAGGTTTGACCCAGCAGCAGATGACCACCTACATGGAGGCCATGGCTGATGAGGCTACCGGCCTGATACCGCTGTTGAAAAATAACGGTGCCGGGTTTCAGCAGTTCGGTGATCAGGCAGAACGGACAGGACGGATCCTGAGTGACTTTCAGGTTGATCGCCTGGTGCAGTCCAATGTCGCGTTCAAGAATCTGGAAGGATCATTCGACGGTGCTGCTCGCCAGTTGGTCGTCGGCTTGCTGCCGAGCATTGAAAGCGTCACGCAGCGGCTGACGGCCATGTCTGATGACGGTGCCCTGGAAACCATCGGCTCTGCCGTGGGCTTTCTGGTCGAGCACTTCAATGTGCTGGCCGTGGTCATGGGCGGTAAAGTCGCCGCATCGTTCGCTGGCTATTTGAGCAGTCTCGCGAGCAGCACGGCGGCAAGCGTTACGGCGAGAACGGCCAACATCGCTCAAGCAGCGAGCGCAGTTGAAGTCGCGTTGGCGAACCAGCAAGCCGCGCAGACAGCGGTGGTCCTTGCGGAGAAGGAAGCCGTATCCGCACGCGGTACCGCAGTGCAGACCCAACTGTCGCTGCAATTGGCCGAGGCCCGGATGGCCGAGCGTAACGCAACCGCACAGGTGGCGGTTGCTCAGGCTGGGCTGAAGGCTGCGTCGGGTGAGGTTCTTGCGCTGCTGGGCGGTCCTGCCGGGCTTGCGGCGTTGGCTGTCGGCGCCGGTATCGCCTTTCTCACGATGGGCGGCAATGCCAAGGATGCCGGTGCCAGCCTTGAAGATCTCAAGCGTCCAATTGCCGAGCTGCGCAAAGAGTTCCAGGCGCTGACCAAGGATCAGCAGCAAGCGACGATCGTCACTGCGCTGCGGCAGCAGGAACAGGCGGCAGGCGAGGCGGGGGACGCTTACAGCGACTTCCTCAAAACTACCCGTCAGGTACTGGGCAGTACGGTGGGTACCCGGATCGCCGGCGAGTTCGAAACAGCTCGCAACTCGGGTAAGGGCTTCTCGGATACGCTGGATGACATCCAGAAGCGCTTTCATGTTCCTGAGGAGGGCATGCGCAGCCTGCGTGAGGCGGCGGGGCAAGTCAGCACGCTCGACGTCAAGACCGGGCAACTGAAGGATCGAGTGTCGGCCTACCGGCAGGAGATGGGCGCGACCGTAAAGCCAACGCAAGACAAGGCTGATGCTGACCAGGTTGCCAACGAGGCGGCGAACAAATACCTCGGTACGCTGGACCAGCAGCTTACAAAGCTTCAGGACAAAACGGCGGTAGAGCAAGCCAACACCTTTATCACCGAGAACAAAATCCCGGTAGAAAGCGCTCTTTCGGCGAAAATCCGCGACCGCGCCAAGGCCATCGACGCTCAGAAAGAAGCTGAGAAAAAGGCCACCGAGGCAACTAACGCCGCAACGGCCGCAACCAAAAAAGCAGCCTCGGAAGAGGATGCACGCAAGAAGGCACTGGCGGATCTCAAGGCGCAGGCTGATATCGCCATCCAGTCGGCGACTGGCTTGGCGGCAGCTTATCTGGCGGGCGTCGATAAGACCCGCGAATTCACCCTGCAGCAAAAGGTCGAAGAAGCGCTGCTCAAAACGGGCGCAGGCGCTCGGGCCGAAGTGACGTCGAAGATCAAGGCGCAGATGGACGCGCAGGATCAGTTGGCAGTCAGCAAGGCGGCGTACGACCTCGGCAAGGAAACCAGTGATCTGCTTGCCCAGGCCAAGGCGACGTTGGAAGGTACCGCTGCGCTCGAACAGTACAACGTGCAGAAGGCAATGCAGGTCGCGCTGGCTGGCCGGAATATCGAAGTCGGCAGCCAGGAGTATCAGCAGCTGCTGGATGCCACCCAGGCGCAGCAGGAAGCGATAAAGGTCGCCAAGCAGGCGTCTGATGCTGGCAGCATCATTGATCGCCTGTATCCCTCCAGCAAGCTGCTGCGGGACTACACGCAAGACCAGGACGCGCTTACCAAAGCCATGGAGCTGTACCCGGAACGTGCGGACGCCTACCGGGACGCACTGCAGCGTCTTGGATTGGAGTATCAGCACAATCAGGCATCTGCCACCGCATGGGGCCAGTTCACCGAAGGCGCTGTGGATCGCGTGGACAGTGCTTTCGCGGACATGTGGAAGTCGATTCTGAGCAAGTCCGGCAACTTCATGACCACGCTCAAGGACAGTTTCCGGCAGTTCCTGGCCGAGATGCTGCACATGGCAATTACCAAGCCCATCATCGTGCAGTTTGCGAGCGCACTTGGTATCGGTGGTGCCGCTGCGCAATCCACCGGCCTTTTTGGAGATGCGGGCTCGGCAGGAGGCGGTGGGATCAGTTCCCTGCTCAACAATGCCAGCAGCGTCGTTTCAGTTGCCGGCAGTAAATTCGGTCAGGCGGTCATGTCGGGCTGGTCGGGTAGCGACGGTATTCTTGGCGGCATCCAGGGTGCGTTCAGTAACGGCGCGGACTATCTGGGTGCGACCATTACCAGCGCGTTTACCACCGGATCGGCAACCGCAAGCAATGCGGCGGCAAGTCTCGCGGCGGGCGCGTCGCAGGCAGGGTACACCGGCGCCCAGTTTGGCAGTTGGGTGTCGTCTGCCAACGCGTCATCGAGCTTGTCTGCGCTCAGCAGTACGTTGAGCTATGTCGGGGCGGTTTATTCGGTCATCAGCTCCTTTCAGCAGTACGGCCTCAAAGGCGGCGCAACTACCGCAGGATTTGCTGCAGCGGGGGCTGCTATCGGCTCCGTTGTGCCCGTGATCGGCACTGCCATTGGCGCAGCAATCGGCGCCGTCGTTGGGTCGTTTGCGTCGAGCAAGCTGTTTGGCAGCGGCGAGAAATACCCGGACCTCAGCACGTCAGGGCAGGGCACCTATTCAAACGGGTCTTACAGCTCAGCCGGCATCGTCCAGGGGTGGCAGACCAAGGCGCCTAAATACGGTGCGAGTATCGATGCACAGATGGACGCAACCGTTGCGAAATTCACCAGCACGCTCGGAATGCTTTACGACGCGCTGGGCAACGGTGCAGATGTTTATGCATACGACATGATGCAGGTGCGCAAAACGTCCGGGAAGTACTCCACCACCTTCGGTGCAACCATCGACGGCGGCGGCCTGGACGATCTGAACATTCATCAGCAATTCAATGCGGCCGATGCCGCCGAGGCCCTGCAGCACAACTACGATGACATCATGGGCACCTTCCTCGCGAAGGCGATCGTGAGTTCGAAGTCACTGCCTGATTATTTCAAGGCCCAGTTCACCGACTTTGCGAACAGTTGGGACACGACCGCCGACGAAGTCATCAAAGCGATCGAAGGCGTGTTCACTCGCTTTAATGGGGTCAACGATGCGCTGTCGCTGATCGGCGTCAACACCCTGAAACTCGACAACACCGGGTTAATGGCATCTGACTCGATATTGAGCATGATCGCAGCCATGTCCGACCTGGACACCACCACGGCGACCGCGAAGGATAAAGTTGATGCACTCAATACGGCGGTAGGGAATTACTACTCGAAGTTCTATACCGCTGATGAGCAATTCGCTGATCTGACGAAGAGCCTGAAAAACGCGTTTGCTGGTTTGGGGCTAAACCTGCCTGATACCCGGACTGCGTACCGAGACATGGTCAAGGACATTGACGTCACGACTGCTGCGGGTCAGGCGATGTTTGCCACCTTGGTGGGTCTGGCAACCAATGCCGATTCGTACTATTCGACGCTGGATCAGAAGGCTCAGCAGGCGCAGCAGGCGCAGCAAGCTTCGCTCGATGCTCAACAGGCAGCGGCCGATGCCGCCCAGAAGATTACGGATGCGTTGATGCTGGGTGCTAACAACGCCTTCAGCGCCTTGCAGCGTTCCATATCTGCTCAGCAGAAACTGGTGACTGAGGCTTACAACGCTCGGGTTACGTCGCTGAACGACATGCTCAGCACTGCCAATACCAAAGTCACCGACCTGACTGGTATCAGCAATGACCTGGGTGCGGCGCTCAAGGCGTTGCGTGGGGATTCCGACGAAGCAGTGAAGATGCTGCGCAGTCAGGCGCAGGCCACGCTGCAAAGCGCTCTGGCAACAGCGCGCGCCGGTGGTTCGCTGGCAAATTTCAGCGGCTTGGCCGATGCGTTGGATACTGTCGGGAGCAACAGCACCGACTTGTATTCGTCGCTTGAGGATTTCAACCGCGATCAACGTCGCACAGCCAATGTAGTGGCCGAACTGAACTTGCTCAACGGCCGGCAGCTCACCAATGCCGAAAAAACGGTAAAGGCGCTGCAGGATCAGCTCGATCTGGCGAAGAAAAACTACGACGCCCAGACCGCCCAGTTCGACGCACAGCTTGCATTTGCTCAGTCGCAACTGGATGCGCTGGATGGCGTGGGCAACTCCATTCTAGGGGTTACGGCCGCGATCAACGCGATGAACGCCTCGGTGGTGGCTGCCCTCGCGGGTATAGGCGGGAAAGCGACCGCCGCCAGTCCTACAACCAACGGCGCGCTGGTCGAGAGTGTTTATAACGACGTGCTCGGCAGGGCGTCGGATGCGCCCGGCAAAGCCTACTGGGTGGGGCAACTGGCGAGCGGCGCAATCACCTATGACCAGTTGGCTCAGGCGATCGCCAATGCGGCCAAAGGGGCAGGGCAGGCCGTCAAGGCCGGCTATGCAACCGGCGGACTCATCAGCGGACCAGGAACGGGCACAAGCGACAGCATTCTGGCCCGCCTTTCCAATGGCGAGTACGTGATGACAGCCGCTGCGGTTCAGGCGTATGGCACCGGTCTGCTCGATCAGATGAATGCGCTGCAGATCCCGGCGTTCGCAACGGGGGGGCCGGTGCTGGACTTCAGCGCGCCGAGTCAGGCGTATCGGTCCAGGTCATCGCTATCTGATACGTCTGGAGGCGATGCCGCTACGGTCTCTGAGCTGCGGGGTCTGCGCGATGAGATGAAAACCAACTTCGAATACATCAGCAAGTACATAAAGCTGACAGCTGATCACACCGACGATCTGGCAAATCGCGGGGTGCAAGTCATCGGCACCGTGGATTCAAAGGCGGTCCTGGCATGAATGATGAAAAAATGAGGGTGGTGCCGGGGATTGAAATAACCCCGGCACGTTTCGTTCTGAGTAACTTGCCCGATGCGGACTACGCAAGTTACGACCCGCTGGCAAAATACAAAGTCGGTAATCGGGTGACGATTGATCGGATCAACTACGAAGCTGTGGTGGATAACGATAATCGTCATCCGGTAACCGATACTGCATCACCGTCAGCGTGGCTGAATCTCGGCTGGGTGAACAAATACCGAATGTTTAACAAAAACATCGGTAGCACCTGGAAGATTGGAACCTTTACCTCTTACCCTGAAGTCATTGACTTGACGCTACGTCCGGGGAAGCGGGTAAATTCATTGGGCATGGTAGGCGTACGAGCCACTTCCGTTCGCATCGTCATGACGGTGCCAGGCACTGCGGCGCCGGTATACGACAAGACAATTGTCATGTCGCGCAAAGCAGGTGGAAGTTACTACCAGTATTACTTTGGCCCCTTCAAGACGAAAGACAATCTCGCTGAATTCGATCTCCCGCCGTTCAACAATGCTGATATTCGGGTAATCGTCAACGCTCCTGGGGGAATTGCTCAGGTGGGGATGATGATCGTCGGCTGGGCCAAAACTATCGGTACCGCCGTTTACGGCACCTCATTCGGCCGCAAGAAGTATTCAACCTTAAAGGATGAGTTCGACGGGAGTATCACGCTCACCAAACGGGGACGTCGCCGATCCATCGACTACCAGGTGATCCTGATCGGTGACGACGAGATAACCAATATGCAGCGCGTGTTGGATGACGTCGAAGACATCCCCTCGCTGTACGTGGGGTCGAGCGACCTCAGTTACACCGTCATTGTCGGGATATTCGACGACTTTGATACCGGTCTGCCGACTTATGACATCGGCCAATACACACTTAAAGTCAGGAGCCTCAGCTGATGGCAGATCCTCTGGTTTTTCCAACAATCGATCTACTCCCGCCGCCGGCATTGCCTACAGATCCAGAAGACGTGTTTGACGGCAAAGTCGGCGCATCGCTTCAGGCCGAACAGGCCATGGTGCCTCAAGTCAATTACGCGCTCACGTGGATCGGGCGGCAGGTTAATGCGGCTGATGGCTACCGTCAGGACGCCGCCCAGAGCGCTATGGACGCGCAGAAGGCGGCGAGTGCTGCAAACGACTCAAAGGTCGCGGCGGCCAAGTCTGCGGTCGCCGCCACGGAAAGCGGCCAGGCGCAGGTCGATCTTGCAAAGGCGCAGGTCGATTTGGCGAAGGCTCAGGTGACATTGGCTGCCGAGCAGGCACGCCTCGCTACAGCCAACGGCCAGGCACAGGTTCAGTTTGCAGCGGAGCAAGCTCAACTCGCCACCACTAACGGGCAAGCGCAGGTCGCCGCCGCTGGTCAGGTAAAGGAGCAGACTGCCGCAATCAGGGATCAAGCCCAGATCATCGCAGACGCCGCACGGGCCGCGGTGGGCATTGCGTCTTACACAAACAAGAAGGGTTACGTGTTCACCGTGAGCGATGACGGCACGTCGATTCAGTGGCGACCTCGTCATCGCGTCGGTGAGGTTTTACAGGCAGCAGGCTCTGTTGATGGCACGTTTCTGCCACTCACCGGTGGGTTGTACTTGCAGGCCGCCTACCCTGAGCTTTTCGCCAGGGTTGGGTTGCTTGGTGCAACTGCAGGTGACACATGGGCGGCGTACTCATCGACGGCCGCAGGCTTTGTACTTACCAAAATCAAAGTCGGAAAGGACGGCGTCATGCTTGGCAAAGGTGCAGGGACAAGCACCCTGTACCGAAGCACTGATGGCGGTCTGACGTGGACGGCCATCAGCCTGGCGGCCGCGCTCGGATCGTCCAGCCATAGCATGTATTCCTTCGACACCGATAAGCGAGGTGTCTGGATTGCCACGGCTTACACCAGCTCAACGGCAGGCATGACCTACGCCGCTCGCAGCACGGACAATGGATTGACCTGGACGCTCATCAACGTCGCGAATTTACCCTCAGCCCTCTACACAAGCATGGCTGCAGATGGCAACGGTGTCTGGATTGTGGGCACTTCAACCCAGTACCTGCGCCGTAGCGCCGATAATGGGGTGACCTGGACACAGGTGTACGCGGGCAACAGCTCTTCCTTTGATATCTCGGCATTGAGCACGGACCGTCAAGGTAGCTGGGTTGGAACATTCGGTACCAACATCATTCGAAGCACCGACAACGGCGTTAATTGGAGCATAGGAGGTGTCACCAAGGGAGGCACAATCGCCGACTTGATCACCGATGAAAAAGGGTTGTGGGTGGCGGTAGGGCAGATGCCTTCTGGCACAAATGTTCCTGGCATCAGCAAAAGCTACGACAAGGGGTTGACCTGGTCGCTGGCGACGGTAACGGCCCCTACCTCGGCCGTAAACGGGGATGCGGCCTACAGTGCCGCAACCGACGGGGTCGGAGCGTGGTACGTAGGTTTAGCGTCGGGCAAGGTT
The DNA here is from genome assembly GCF_002419965.1 of Pseudomonas sp. UBA5706. Taxonomy (GTDB): domain Bacteria; phylum Pseudomonadota; class Gammaproteobacteria; order Pseudomonadales; family Pseudomonadaceae; genus Aquipseudomonas. Next base: position 21,968 of record NZ_DIHC01000031.1, on the reverse strand, counting down.
GTCCGAAGCACCGATAACACTCTCAGTTGGCAACAGCTTGGTGCTTCTCAAACCGGCTTCGCTTCTAACGCGTCAATCACCGGGCTGCTGATGCAAAACTCAGACCTCTTGGCGTTAAGCGGCGGGTTGGCTCGAAAATCCTCCTCGGTCACCCCTTACGACAGCTCAACGCTATTCAAGGTACCGGACCTGCCTGTCACAAAAGGGCTAACTAACTACATCAAAGCTAAGGAGGTAGCATGATTGCCTACGTCTGGGACGAAGCTGGCATCTACGTGCTCAATCAAGAAGTCGATGAGGGTGGGCCGTTTCCATTGCGCAGTACGCCGACGAAGCCGCCAAAGTTGACGGGCACTCAAGTCGCGCACTGGACGGGTTCGGGCTGGGAGAAGCTGGCCTCGGCGCCTGTACCTAATGCTGTTCAGGAGCCGGTTGATGCCGTTATCGCCCGCTATGAGTCGGCGGTTCAAACGGTGCTGGATGCGGCGGCTAGGCAGCGAGGCTATGACAACCTGTTCACCGCGATTTCCTACGCCGACGAACCGGCCGTGCCACGGTTCCAGGCAGACGGCCAGGCCTTTCGGCGGTGGCGCAGCCTGGTATGGGATTACGCGCACACCGATCTGAATGCGGTGCTGGCCGGGGAGAAGCCGCAGCCGGATCTCGACGCTTTCCTCTCCGGTCTGCCGGCGCTGGAGTTGCCGACATGAGCCGCTTCACGACCACTCTGAAGACCGAGCAGATCGGCAAGTGGACGCATGTCCTGCTCGCCGATCTGATGCTGGCCGATGAGGATCTGCGCGTCATCACCGTGCCTACCGGATTCACCACCGACTTTGCCAGCATCAAGGTGCTGCACAACGTCTTCCTGTTCGTGCTGTTCGCCCTGGTCTCCGGCTACGGCAACTATGCGGCGACCGTGCATGACTGGCTCTACACAACCGGCGAAGTCACGCGCAAGGAGGCCGACGCGGTGCTGTACCGCGCCCTGCGAGCAGAAGGCGTTGCACGATGGCGGGCCTGGCTCTTCTGGGCCGGCGTCCGAATAGGCGGCGCCAAGCACTACACCTCAACCCCGACCCGTTCGGGGTTTTTTACGCCCGGAGAAAAATGAATGGCTCGAATTTCCGAGACGGCCGCTGGTGGTCGCAACGTGCTCGCTTTTTTGGACATGCTCGCCTGGTCAGAACTTGGCGCTGATTATCTGGCCCGTTCCGATGACGGCTACAACGTGATCGTCACCGGTACCGATGGGGTACTGGAGCTGTTCAGCGATTACACCACGCACCCGTTTGCGAACGGGCGCAAGTCGAAGGTCTTCAGTAAGTCGGGTCAGACTTCGAACGCCTCCGGCAGGTACCAGTTCATGCTTAAGGATTACGTGCATTACCGCGCTCAGCTGCGGTTGCCCGACTTCTCGCCCGTCAGCCAGGACCGCTGGGCAATCCAGTTGATCAAAGAGCGCAGGGCGCTGGAGGACATCAAGAACGGCGCGATCGAATCGGCGGTGCAGAAGTGCCGAAATATTTGGGCGAGTCTGCCAGGTGCCGGTTACGGCCAGCGCGAGCACAGGTTCGAGGACCTGATCGCGCATTACATTGCCGCCGGCGGGGAGGTTGCGTGATCGCCGGTCTGAAGCGTGTACCTGCGTCCATCTACGTGGCCGTAGGCATGCTGACCGTTCTGGCAGCGGCGCTCTATGGGGCATACCACCATGGGGAGTCCGTTGCTGATGAGCGGTGGCAGGCGAAACAAGCGGACCAGCAAACACTTCAGGCGAAAGGCTTAGCTGCGGCGATCACCGCAAATCGAACCGAGGAGCAACGCCGTCAAGCAGCAATCAACCAGGTAGGAAGCGATGCGAAAGAACAGACGAAATCGGCAGTTGTTGATGGCGGCGGTGCTGATGCTGCTGGGCAACGGGTGCGCGAAACAGCAGGAAAACTGGCTGCCCGAACAAGCTGTACCACCGGTGATACCGGAGCTTCCTTCCGAAGCGCTTCAGCCAGCCGCGCCGCCATGGTGCTCTCCGACCTGTTCCAAAGGGCTGACAAGCGAGCGGGAGAGCTGGCAAAAGCTTATGACGCCGCTCGAATAGCTGGGCAGGCTTGTCAGCGTGCCTATAACTCTGTCAGGGGTGAGCCGAAGTAAACCTGCGGGACGTTGAACTGCCGCATCACGGCTTCGCGCTGGCTGAGGATGCCCTTCAGCGCCCCAATTGTTCTGCCACGTTCATACGCTTCATTGTTCATCCTAGAGATATGAGCGTTTGCTGCTGCCAGCTCCGCACGAAGCTTGTCACGTTCAACGCTCGCCTCAGCGTGCATGTCGATCAGCTTCGCCATGTTCTTGCGATAACGGCTCAACTCCTCATTGAACATCCGGCATTCCTCCTCGAGCAGATGCGCATGCTGCTCCAGCATTTCCTCGCGGGTGAATTCGTCGGGCCAATCGTCAATACCGTAGTCAGCTTCCACAGGCTCCATACCTCGGAGTCAATCATCATAAAAGGAGCGATCAGCCAAGGTGCGTCAACACCCTGACCGATCACCGAACCCGCAGCCCTTTACTGCAAGTCCAGCCAAGACTCCTGCCTTGTGCACAAAGCGAGGCGAGTCTAACAACTGTTCATCCGTACAGTAAAGGTCGTAATTCATGTCTAGTCCAATCATTCCTTGGATGGGCGGCAAGCGCCGTCTTGCCGACCGTCTAATCCCTCTGTTTCCGCCTCACGAATGCTACGTCGAAGTATTCGCCGGAGGCGCGGCCCTCTTTTTCATGCGGCCCCAGGCGGCGCCCGTTGAGGTTTTGAACGACATCAACGGCGACCTGGTGACACTGTATCGCGTCGTTCAAAATCACCTTGAAGAATTCATCCGCCAGTTCAAATGGGCACTCAGCTCCCGCCAGATCTTCGAATGGCAAAAGATGACCCGCCCGGAGACACTGACCGACATCCAGCGCGCTGCGCGGTTTTTCTACCTGCAGCAGCATGCGTTCGGCGGGAAGGTATCGGGGCAGACATTCGGTACGGCCACCACGGGGCCGGCTATTAACCTGCTGCGGATCGAGGAGAATCTATCAGCGGCGTGGCAGCGGCTTGCCGGTACGTACGTCGAAAACCTTCCTTGGCTTGATTGCGCCGAGCGTTATGACAGGCCGCACACCTTCCATTACATGGACCCGCCGTACTGGCAAACCGCTGGTTACGGTGTGGGCTTCGAACTCGAAAATTACGAGCGAATGGCAGACTTCATGCGACGATGTAAAGGGAAAGTAATGGTAAGCCTCAATGACCACCCGGATATTCGTCGCGTATTTGAAGGCTTCCATGTTCAGCAGCTCAGCGTACAGTATACAAACTCAAACCAGCGGTTAAGGGGGAATGAACTCAGTGAGGAGCTGTTAATCATGAACTGGCAGACTGGGGTCTTCGACGGACTGTTTAGATAAATACTTGAATTTTGATAACTTTCCTAGGGGCGGTTAATTTGAGTGGTTTAGTCCATGCGTGCACATATATCTGATCTTGTTAGTGGCGGTATACAAAACTGATGCGGATTTAACAAAGTGTTGTCTGAGTTGTGAGACGTCGTTTGACAATGAATATAGCTCAGACCGACGCACTTGTTCGGAGCTTTACATACCAAGTTGTCAGCTTACCTTAAGCTCTAGCCCGTGCTTGGCCTGACTTCATCCCCAAAGCTAGCCAAACTCACCTATCCTACGCTAGCATGTCTCACAAGCTGCTGCGTAGGCCTTTCTCAGTACATTCGCAGCCAAATTAGCTGCTTCTGACTAACACTCAAGGATTGACATGGGCAACTGGAGCGATTTGGAAAACAGTGTGCGGCAGTATGCGCAATATATCTGGAATAGGCCTGCCAGCGCGGACCGTATCGCCGGAGTCAATTTCGATTGTGTGATAAGAATTTCTGAAATTGAACTTGTTATTATAGAGATTACTAAGAACAAATCCTTGGAGAAGGTGAGAGAGGATGTAGGTAAAATTCAAACTGTCCGAATGGGGCTGATGATCAAGAATGTCATGGTCAGGCCTTTTATAATTTGTGACTTTGCACCTACTCAAGGTATGAAAGATGCTGGAAAAGAAAATTACATCGAGGTGATATCTTTTGAAGATTTTAGGAAAATGTTTTTCGATTTTCCGACTTACAATAATGTAAGATCTAACCGGCAGTTTGGGAGTGCGGTAGATCCAACGACGGGTGAAGATGACAAAACGGCATATACGCCTGTAGGGTATATGCTTCAAGATAGCAGTGAAATTAGCGTTTTTGATATTGCGCAGAAATTGGTCAATGGAGAAAAAATTGTTCTTCTCGGTGACTACGGTGCGGGTAAAAGTAGATGCTTTAAAGAAGTATTTCACATCCTGGCTCAAAGGGTTGATGATACGCTTCTCTATCCTATCGCGATTGATCTTAAAGAAACTTGGGGGCTTGAGAGCGCTGTCGAGATAATGCGTAGACATTTCAGGCACCTCGGGATTGGGGAAAATGATACGAACAGTGTTATAAAAGCCTATAATGGCAAGCGGCTCTGTTTTCTATTGGATGGGTTTGACGAGATTGGTTCTCGGCCTTGGAGTGAAAACAAAACGACACTTGAGAATCTGAGAAGGCACGCGCTGCAGGGTGTGAAAGACCTCCTATCCAAAGTCGGTGCAGGATGTCTGGTTTCTGGCAGGGATCATTACTTTAATAGCGATCAGGAAATGTTTTCTGCGTTGGGTCTGGCGGCCGAGAAGACACTTGTCGCTAGATGTAAAGATGAGTTTAGTTTCGAAGAATTTACAAAATATCTGGCTATTAATGAAGTTGGAGTGAGTCTGCCAGATTGGCTACCGAAAAAACCACTCGTTTTGAAAACTATTGCGAGTCTTAGCAATGATCAACTTGCCTATTTATTTCAATCCTCCAGCGGAGATGAAATAGGGTTTTGGTACGAATTTATTGATGCTATGTGCAAACGTGACTCAAAAATTCATGCTATTCTAGACCCTGATACCGTAAAAAAGGTTTTGATCAGGTTAGCTAGTCTTACTCGAACTAAGTCGCAAAATTTCGGCCCGTTGACAGAAAACGAAGTTGTAAAAGCTTTCCACGAAATTACGGGTACCTATCCGAACGAGCAGTCAACCGTCATGCTTCAAAGGCTGCCTGGGCTTGGGCGTGTTAGTGCTGAGACTAGTGATCGAAATTTTGTCGATACCTTTATCTTGGACGGACTGCGGGCGTTAGATCTTTCTGATAAAATTCACGGGGCAGACCCTAAAATTTCTGACTTGAAATGGATAAATCCACTTCAATATCTTGGTAGCTCGATATTGGGCTACGATATTAAAAAAGGTAAATCGGCTGGCGCATTTATAAATTACGTAAAGAATGCAATTCATAGAGAAAAAGCCAATAAGATCTCTATCTCGGATTGCATATCTGCGCTTAGCAAATCCGATATCGATGCATTGGACTTTCAAGGTGTTGTGTTCAATGAACCACATTTTGGCGATCTTGGTTTTGAGAATGATAATATAAGAAATATCGAATTTGTAGATGGAATTTTCGAATCAATAAAGCTTGGTAAAACCACTCCCGCAGGTGTTGTCATCCGCGACTGCCATATCGAGAGCATATTTGGGATTTCGTCTAACACTGGAGTTCCTAATTGGATTCAGAAGTGTAACATCAAAAACTTTGAATTAATTGATACGCTCACTGCAATAAAAAATTCTGGGCTCACAAAAGCTCAAACAATTCTTGTGTCAATTCTTATAAAGGTTTATCGCCAGGCAGGTAATGGGAGGCTTGAGCACACCCTAACTAAGGGACTCACTCATGTAGATAAGAAAAGTCTTGTGCAGGTTCTTCGCTACATGGTGAGTAATGGGTACTTGGATACTAGTAAGGATAAAGGTGAAACAATATACAAGCCTGTGCGTAAGCATCAAGGTAAGATTGAAAAAATTCTTGTAGAGTTGGATCGCTCGGATGACGAAATATGGAGCTATGTTAGCCAAATACCTGATAGCTATTGAGGTTATAATTTTCGGTGTCTGTTTTTAAATCGTGAATGCGAAGTCGGTTCAAACGCTCCGAGCTTCACCTTTTATGGATCCACGATCACCGGCTTGTCGCTTTTGGTTGTGGACCTGTTCCCCAAGATCCCCCAAATCTGAGGCTGCAGCTTGCCTACGATCATCTCTCGCGGGTAAAAGTGGTGTTACATTGACTGCGGAGGGAGCTATGCGTAAAGATTCTACGAGCGTTCCACTCAAAAAAATCGGTGAAACCCCCGAAGGTTATTCGGTCTACGAGCTGAGGGGGACGCTGGATTCTAGATCGACAATGAATATTCAAAACGGGGGCTATCGTCGGACGCCTCAGATTTTGTTGCGTGATGGCAGAATTCTTGACGTGGCGGACGTGCGAGTTCATTAGCTCCACCACTTAAGCTAAAAAGGCGAGAGAAGCCTTCAGCTTTCGACAGTTTCCGCTGCCTGAGAAGTCCGAAGTGTTATGATCACAGAAGGATCGCCAAGTCGTCATAAAATCTTAGGGCAAAACCGAGGCCGGTTAGCGCCGTATCTGACCTTGAAAAGGCGTTGAAAACTCTGATGAATGCTGTCCATGGCGGGCAGTGATGCGAGCCGGTCGGGTTCAAATCCCTATCAATCAGCTCCTTCAGTCAACCCCGCTGCCGGTCTAACGAGTCATGAAGTCTTACCCATGGGTATCTATCGCCTTGGCAAGGGCTAACGTGCTCGAACGCGACTTCGGGATTTCCGGCGATCTCGCTTTTCCCGCACGTCGTGCAGGTCAATTTTCCTTCCGCTACTGACCAATCCACCGTCCATGCGCATAGATCGTTCTCTGAGCGTGCCATCTCGTATGCTCCAGGTTTTGATGTTACTCACAGCATAGATGCCATTGAGCCGCTTTCCAGCGGTTGCACTATTGTTAAGCTTTTTGAGCGGTCAGCGACATGGCGTAAGTGCGTGATTTAAAGAGCGGGCAGGTCAGAGGTGAGCGGAGTAGCTGATGTGATGATGCTGAGAAGAGGTTTGCAGCGGGAAACAGCCGCCTCTGAGGGATGGCGGTAACTCAAACACCTGAGAATGCTGGAGCAGGTGAAGGGAATCGAACCCTCGTTATCAGCTGCTTGGGAAGCGGGTAACAAGGGTAGGGGTCATTTTTTTCTGTGCAGATTTTCAAGGACCATAACGACAGGTGGTTTTTTGGCCTCGGGATTTGGCTTCGGCCTATCGACAGGTTTGGTTGCGTTTGACGGCTCTTTACTTTCGGTCATTTGACTACTCCTATTGGCATGGCAGCGATCCAGAAATATACCCCAATTGAGGCACATAGTAGGTACGTGGAAAACCTAATCTCTTTGTAGGCACCCGTAAGGCAGGCAGTCTTTTTCTTAAGTTCGCCCCGCGCAGCTAGTGTCGCGGCCTGGCATGAGCCAGCTAAGGAATCGTACATCGTTATTAGGTCTTCTGTGGCCGCCAGGTGGATCGTCTCTTCATCTATATGGACACGGGGAGAGTCAGCCAGTTTGATGCTGCTGAAAATCCTTAGCCAGGCAGAGAAAAACGTCAGCAGGGTGAGCACTGCCAAAACTATAAAGGTCCATGCCGCCAGCCCGGCTGAGCTGATGGGGAGGATTTTAGGAGCTGCTGCATTGATCAACGCTGTAAAACCAACGATGCTGACGCTCAAGATACTGACGAATCGACTCGCTTTTTCGTCCAGCTTTTTGTATCGATCAAGTTCCTCGTCTAGCGCTTTCCGTGAGAGTTCGTACAAGAATTTGTAGTTTTCCATTAGGCTTCCAGCTGGGCGATCCTTGGTGAGTCGGGCGGTCGAGTTTTCCCCGCTGCCGTTCTGATACGCTTTCGTAGTGCCCCACTGACCGGATTTCATGGCGCTTTTCTATCGTACAATGATATTGCACGAGGTGGGCCTGTGCGTTAATGTCCCAAAACGTATAGATGAGACTCCCCCGTGACGATTGTCAGCAAACTCCTGATGCGCGTAATCAAGGCTCACGCCCGTTGGCGTTGGCGCGCCTGACTATTCCCCTGCCGGGCTGCCCGGCCTCGCAACACCTGTCTTCCGACCCGAGTACATGCCGCAGGCGAAGCGCTGTCCAGTGTTTCGAAAAGCGGGTATTGCAGCGGGTACCAAATCAGGAAGACTTGAATAAATGTCAGTAAATTCAAGAGGTTGTGTCAAAAATGCTGCTGATGATCGATAACTATGACTCTTTCACCTACAACGTCGTGCAGTACCTGGGCGAATTGGGCGCCGACGTCAAAGTGATTCGCAACGATGAGATGACCGTCGCCGAAATCGAGGCCCTGAAACCCGAGCGCATTGTGGTTTCCCCTGGCCCATGCACGCCGAACGAAGCCGGTGTGTCCATCGATGTGATCAAACATTTCGCTGGCAAGCTGCCGGTGCTGGGCGTGTGCCTGGGCCATCAGTCCATCGGCCAGGCATTCGGTGGCGATGTGGTACGCGCCCGCCAGGTGATGCACGGCAAGACCAGCGAGCTGATCCATGAAGACAAAGGCGTTTTCGAAGGGTTGAATCATCCATTGACGGTGACCCGCTATCACTCGCTGGTGGTCAAGCGCGAAACGTTGCCCGAATGCCTGGAAATGACCGCATGGACTCAGCTCGAAGACGGCTCGGTCGATGAAATAATGGGCCTGCGTCACAAGACGTTGAATGTCGAGGGCGTGCAATTTCACCCCGAGTCGATTCTCTCCGAGCAGGGCCACGAGCTGTTCGTCAACTTCCTCAAGCAGACCGGCGGCACTCGTCAGGGTTAAGGGCACTTCGATATGGCAATGGATATCAAGACGGCGCTGGGCCGGGTTGTAAATCAACTGGACCTGAGCACCGACGAAATGCGTGACGTCATGCGTGAAATCATGACCGGCCAATGCACGCAGGCGCAGATCGGCGCGTTCCTGATGGGCATGCGCATGAAGAGCGAGACGATCGACGAGATTGTCGGTGCTGTGTCGGTCATGCGCGAGCTGGCCGATCACGTCGAACTCAATACCCTGGATCGGGTTGTTGATATCGTCGGTACTGGCGGCGACGGCGCGAATATCTTCAACGTATCCACGGCGGCGTCGCTGGTCATTGCCGCAGCCGGCTGCACGGTGGCCAAACACGGCAACCGCGCGGTTTCGGGCAAAAGTGGCAGTGCCGATCTGCTCGAAGCGGCTGGGGTGTATCTGAACCTGACGCCGGTGCAGGTGGCGCGCTGCATCGACAGCGTTGGCATCGGCTTTATGTTTGCCCAAACCCACCATCAGGCGATGAAACACGCTGCAGGCCCGCGTAAGGATCTGGGACTGCGCACCCTGTTCAACATGCTCGGCCCGTTGACCAATCCGGCCGGCGTGAAGCATCAGGTGGTCGGCGTGTTCAATCAGGCCCTGTGCCGTCCGCTGGCTGAGGTTTTATTGCGTCTGGGCAGCAAACATGTATTGGTGGTTCATTCCCAGGACGGCCTGGACGAATTCAGCCTGGCCGCGCCAACCTTCGTCGCAGAACTGAAAAACGGCGAAGTCATCGAATACTGGGTACAGCCCGAAGATCTGGGCATGAAAAGCCAGAGCCTGTTCGGTCTGGTGGTCGACAGTCCGCAACAATCTCTTGATTTGATTCGCGACGCGCTGGGCCGCCGCAAGACCGAGAACGGTCAGAAAGCTGCCGAAATGATCGTGCTCAACGCCGGCGCGGCGCTCTATGCTGCAGACCACGCTTCAACGTTGAAGGAGGGTGTGGAACTGGCCCACGATGCACTGCATACCGGCCTGGCTCGCGAAAAACTGGAAGAGTTGGGCGCTTTTACAGCGGTATTCAAACAGGAGAATGAAGGATGAGTGTGCCGACGGTACTGGAAAAGATTCTGGCCCGTAAGGCCGAAGAGGTCGCTGCGCGCCGCGCCAGCGTCAGCTTGTCCGAACTGGAAGCCCTGGTTGCCGCCGCCGACGCGCCGCGCGGTTTTGCGCAGGCACTGATTAATCAGGCCAAGCGCAAGCAACCGGCGGTAATTGCCGAGATCAAGAAGGCTTCGCCGAGCAAAGGCGTGATCCGCGAAAACTTCCATCCTGCCGAAATTGCCAAGAGTTACGAGGCTGGCGGGGCGACCTGCCTTTCCGTGCTGACCGACATCGATTTCTTTCAGGGCGCCGACGCCTATCTGAAAGAAGCCCGTGGCGCCTGCAAGCTGCCGGTGATTCGCAAGGACTTCATGATCGATCCCTATCAGGTGGTCGAAGCGCGTGCATTAGGCGCCGACTGCATCCTGCTGATCGTATCGGCGCTGGACGACGTGCAGATGGCCGAACTGGCCGCCGTCGCGAAGGCCAATAAGCTTGATGTGCTGGTCGAAGTACACGATGGCGAAGAGCTGGAGCGCGCACTCAAAACCCTCGATACGCGACTGGTGGGCATCAATAATCGTAATTTGCACACCTTTGAAGTGAGTCTGGACACCACGCTAGACCTGCTGCCCCGTATTCCAGGCGATCGTCTGGTGATCACCGAAAGCGGCATCCTCAATCGTGCCGATGTCGAACTGATGGAAATCAGCGACGTGTATTCCTTTCTAGTCGGCGAAGCGTTTATGCGCGCCGAAAAACCGGGCGTGGAATTGCAGCGCCTGTTCTTCCCGGAGAAGGGGCCGGCGGCAATCAAATCCAGCACGCTGGATTAATCTTTGAGCCGCCACAGATGAATCGCCACAGGGATTGCGCGTGACCCATCAGCTGATCGACACATGCGTAAAAGAAGGCCTCAAGGCAGAACAGGATCTGTTGGCCGCGGTCTGCGCCGCCGAGGCTGATTACGGGTTGCTGTTCTGGCGACCCAACGACCATGCGCTGGTCATGCCGCGTCGCCTCAGTCGCCTTGAGGGCTTCACTGAAGCCAGTGAAACCCTGATCGATATGGGCTGGCCGGTGCTGCTGCGTGAAAGCGGCGGCGAGCCGGTTCCCCAATCACCCGCGACCGTCAATGTCGCGCTGGTTTATGTGCAACCCAAATCGGACCTGGATCGCGATCGCATTGAGAAGGCCTACATGCGTCTGTGTCAGCCGATGCTTGATGTATTGAACGAACTGGGCGGCGTTGCTTCGTTAGGTGAGGTCGAAGGGGCATTCTGCGACGGCCGCTTCAACGTCAATCTCAATGGCCGCAAGATGGTCGGTACTGCGCAACGCTGGCGCCAGAGTCAGGGTGGGCAGCGGCCGGTGGTGTTGGCCCATGGTGCAATGCTGCTGGATAACGAGCGAGTCGAGATGGTCAATGCGGTAAACCGCTTTAATCAGCTGTGCGAGCTTGATCAGCGTTGCCGCGCCGAGAGCCACATCGCCTTGCACGAACTATTCCCCGCAACGCAATTTCTCGAGCGATTGAGTGAGCGCTACGCTGAGATCTTCGCCCGGCTGTAGTTTTTTCAGCGCGTGCCAAACACCACCATCGTCTTACCGCGCACGTGTACCAGCTTCTGTTCTTCCAGCGACTTGAGCACACGGCCTACCATCTCCCGTGAGCAGCCCACGATTCGGCCGATTTCCTGCCGCGTGATCTTGATCTGCATACCGTCCGGGTGAGTCATTGCGTCGGGTTGTTTGCACAGGTCCAGCAGGCTGCGGGCCACCCGACCGGTCACATCCAGAAAGGCCAGATCGCCAACCTTGCGCGTGGTATTACGCAGGCGTTCGGCCATCTGGCCCCCCACTGCATACATAAGCTCAGGATCATGCAGGCTCAGTTCGCGGAATTTGGCATAGCTGATTTCGGCCACGTCGCACTCGGTTTTGGCGCGAACCCAGGCACTGCGCTCCGAGCTGATGCTCGCTTGCTGGAAGAGCCCCAGTTCGCCAAAGAAGTCGCCACTGTTGAGGTAGGCAACGATCATCTCACGGCCGTCGGTATCCTCGATCAGGATCGTGACCGATCCTTTGATGATCAGGTACAGCGATTCTGATTGTTCACCGGCGCAAATGATGTTGCTCTTGGCGGCGCAGCGTTTTCTTTGTGCGTGGGGAAGCAGTTTGTCGAGCAGTTTCGCTTTGTTCGGTGGGGTCATGGCAACCATGGGTGTATCCCGTTAAAAAACTGCGCCCTGGGGCATTCTCATAGGTATCGGCAGTATTTCCGATTTGTCGTCATTCGGCAGCGGGTATTCGCCATTTTTTCAGACATTTCCTACATTTCTGTCGTTTCCCGGCTATTTCGGTTCATTCAGCGACAGCTGGACCCTGTGCTAAGCTGGCCGCCTTTTTTCAAGCAGTGGAGTCCTGGGGATGAAAGCGCGTATTCAGTGGGCGGGTGAAGCCATGTTCCTCGGCGAGTCGGGCAGCGGTCACGTCGTTGTGATGGACGGCCCACCGGAGAGCGGCGGTCGCAACCTGGGTGTGCGCCCGATGGAAATGCTGCTGATTGGCCTTGGCGGTTGCAGTAACTTCGATGTCGTCAGCATTCTGAAGAAGGCTCGTCAGCCAATCGAAAGCTGCGAAGCTTTTGTTGAAGCCGAGCGCGCCGCCGAAGATCCCAAGGTGTTCACCAAGATCCATCTGCACTTCGTGGTCAAGGGGCGCGGTTTGAAAGAGACCCAGGTCAAACGCGCTATCGAGTTGTCGGCTGAAAAATACTGTTCGGCTTCGATCATGCTGGGCAATGCGGGTGTTGAGATTACCCACGATTACGAAATCATCGAGCTGGGCTGATCAACAGCCAGGTCTGGAAACAAGAAAGGCGCCTGTCGAGGCGCCTTTTTTGTGGGTGCAGATTCGCTTAGATCCGGTACGTGCTTTTGGTCATCACCTTGGCCAGCAGGCTCATGCCTAACTTGACCGGTGCGGGGAAGCGGAAGCCGCCTGCCTGAATGGCGCCTTCGGCGTGCTGTTCTTCGTCGCTGCGCATCTGCTCAAGGATTGCCCGGGACTTCTCATCCTCGATCGGCAACTGCACCAAATGCTCGTTCAAGTGTTTGCAGACCTGGTCTTCAGTGGCAGCGACAAAACCCAGGCTCACCTTGTCGCTGATCAGGCCGGCAACCGCACCAATACCGAACGACATGCCGTAGAACAGCGGGTTGAGCACACTGGTGTGACTGCCGAGTTGATGGATGCGTTGTTCGCACCACACCAGGTGATCGATTTCTTCTTCGGCGGCATGCTCCATGGCCTTGCGGACATGGGGCAGCTTGGCGGTCAAGGCCTGCCCCTGATACAGCGCCTGGGCACAGACTTCGCCGGTATGGTTGATGCGCATCAGACCTGCCACGTGCTTGGTGTCGGTCTCGCTCATCTTGGTGTCGGGTTGGACGATGGCAGGCGAAGGACGATGAGCGTGCGCGCTGACAGGCAGCAGCGTCTTCATTGCGGCATCGGCTTGCAGAAGAAAACGGTCGATAGGGGAGTAGTGACGTTCGGTAGCCATGGGCACCTCCGGATAAATCCACGGCAGCCAGTCTACCTCAATCGACGTGGCGAGGCTTGTCTTGCGTCAGCCCGCCGATGCCCGTGATAGACGCTCGGCGGGAAGGATTCGTTGAACGGTCAATCAGCCGGGCGGCCAAGTCATCTGACGGTTGCCCAGTACGTGCATGTGAATGTGATAGACGGTCTGCCCGCCTTTCTCATTGGTGTTCATGACCACGCGGAAGCCTTCATCGCAACCCAGTTCTTTGGCTAGACGTTGCGCGGTGAACAGAATATGACCCAGTAGGCCTTTGTCTTCCTCCGTTACATCGTTGAGAGTCGCGATCGGCTTTTTCGGGATGACCAAAAAGTGGATCGGCGCTTGAGGCGCAATATCGTGAAAAGCCAGCACTTGGTCATCTTCGTAGATGATCTTCGCCGGTATTTCCCGGTTGATGATCTTGGTGAACAGAGTCTCCACAGCCTTGTTGCTCCGTTTTCGAGGTGGGTAAGCCGAGTCTACCGAGCGTGTCGAGACACGCCCAGCCGTTTATCTTCCGGCAGCGTATCAGGCCGAGGTGCGTGCCTTGAGCATTGAGCCCCATATTTTGCGGGTCATCCAGCGTCCGGCAACGCGTGGCAGGCGCGACAGGAAGCGGTTTCGCCAGCCGGGGATGATGACTGCGCGGTTCCTCTCGAGTGCGCGCACGGTGTAAAGCGCGACCTCTTCTGCGGTCATGGTCTTTTCATCCGTAAACTTGTCGGCATTGAGCTGGGCGGTTCTGAAGAACGACGTGCGCGTGGGACCAGGGCACAGTACGGAAATCTTCACGCCGGTCTTTTTCAGTTCTTCGCGCAGCCCTTCGGAAAAGTGCAGCACGAACGCCTTGCTCGCTGCATAGGTGCTCATCCACGGGCCTGGTTGAAAACCCATGATCGAGGCCACGTTGAGGATTTGCCCACCGCCCTGCACAGCCATCAGGTTGCCAACGGTATGGCACAAACGGGTCAGCGCCAGCACGTTGAGGTCCAGCAAGTCCTGCTCCTGCGCCCATTCCTGCGCAAGAAACGGCCCACTGTTACCGATGCCGGCGCAGTTCACCAGCATGTCGATCTGTCGCTCGCCTTCCTCCAACTCCAGCAGGAAACCCGAAAGCCGCAGGGGCTCGCCCAGATCGCAAGCTCGGAACAGCACCTCGACGCCAAAACGTTGGGTAAATTCGATCGCGATACTTTCCAGCATGTCCCGGTGACGGGAAACCAGAATCAGATCGCGACCACGGCGGGCCAAGGCTTCGGCCATGGCCAGGCCAAGGCCGCTGGATGCGCCTGTGACCAGGGCGTAACGGGTCATGCACTTCTCCAATGAGCGGGTGTTGAGACAGCCTCCGTGCTGCCTGTGATTATTGGTCTTCGTCGTTGTCGGGTGGTTCCAGAGAGTCTGCAGGAATGTCCGGTTGCGCAGCGTCGTCAGAGTCGTCGTCATAGGGCAGGGTTTGCTCATAATCACCCGTCGTGGCTCGAACTTCTTCTTTTACCTTCTTCAGGCCGCCCATTAGTCCTGCGACGAGCAGCAGGGCAAGGAACACGACCCAGAGCGCTGCGAGTACCTTGACTGATCGGGTGTTCTTGGGCGGCGGTGCACCGTAGCGGTTCGGCCCCGCATTGCCGGGAATGACCATCATCAGCAGCGGGAAGAAACCGCCGACCACTGGCAGCAGATTCACAAGCAGCAGCCAGGCCGACCAGCCCGCATCATGCAGACGCTGCGCACTCATCTGGATGCTGACCACGATGAACGCTATGAGCATCACGGTACCGAGCAGGCCGCCCGCTATCAGCGACATGCTCAACACCCCGAAACACAGTGCTGCGAGCAGCATTCCCACAAAACTCAACACCATGGTCCAGGCCAGATAACGCAACCGACCGATACGGCCCTGAACCGTGAACACCTTGAGCGCTCCCTCGGCTGACCAGTCGCTGACCACCGAAGAACGGGGAGGGGCGTAAGGCGATGCTGCGGAATCGAACGCCGGCTTAGCGGGCGCAGGCTCCTCGATCTCCTCAAGGGTCCAGGCCACCGGTTGCTCGGGTTCTATGAACGCCTCGACACCTGCTTCGTGCAGGGCCTTCAAGTACCGCTGCGCGTCGTCTTGGAGCAGGCCGCGTTTGAGGGTGATGGGCTTGCCAGTGAACAGACGGTCTACGTCGGACACATCGCTTTTGAACAGTTGGGCCAGATTCAGGCGTGCAGTTTCCAGATCCACACCCGTTCGCAGTTGTCCCTCGAAAACGATCTTGAAGTGCTCTGCCATACTCGGCTTCCTTGTCTTGGTTAAATACGTCTCTTGTCACGCACATCAGAACGGTTTGACGACGACCAGAATGACGATCGCCAGCAGGATCAATACAGGGATTTCATTGAACCAGCGATAAAACACATGGCTGCGGCCATTTTCGCCACGAGCGAAGCGCTTAACCTGTGCGCCACACATATGGTGATAGCCGATCAGGATAACCACCAACAGCAACTTGGCGTGCAGCCAGCCTTGTTGCAGGTAGCCGGGGACGAGTGTAATCAGCCAGATTCCGAATACCAGTGTGGCGATCATGGCAGGCCCCATGATGGCTCGATAAAGCTTGCGCTCCATGGTGCAGAACCGCTCGCGGCTCACGGCGTCTTCGCTCAGGGAGTGATAGACAAACAGGCGGGGCAGGTAGAACAGGCCGGCGAACCAGCAGACCATCGAAACGATGTGCAGCGCTTTTATCCACAGCATTTTTAGTTTTTCCAGAATCACGGTGGCCCAAATAGTAGTGGCTTGTGGGCCCGTACGTCACGTTCACGGTTGTCCCGCAGGCGATGGGCTCCTATTATCAGCGGCTTTCCAGTGGTTTCGTTGAGGGGCAGGTTATGGTCAAGGTCGGTATCGTCGGTGGCACGGGTTACACCGGCGTCGAGTTGCTGCGTCTTCTGGCACAGCATCCAGAAGCTGAAGTGGTCGCGATTACTTCGCGCTCCGAGGCCGGTCTGCCAGTGGCCGACATGTATCCAAACCTGCGCGGCCACTACGACGGACTGGCGTTCAGCGTCCCGGATGTCCAAGTGCTCGGTGCCTGTGATGTGGTGTTCTTCGCCACGCCACATGGCGTCGCTCATGCCTTGGCCGGCGAGCTGTTGGCGGCAGGCACCAAGGTCATCGACTTGTCTGCCGACTTCCGCCTGCAAGACCCGGTGGAGTGGGCCAAATGGTACAACCAGCCGCACGGTGCACCGGAGCTGCTGGACGAGGCGGTTTACGGCCTGCCGGAAGTCAATCGCGAGAAAATCCGCGGCGCACGCTTGATTGCCGTACCCGGTTGCTACCCGACCGCGACACAGCTGGGTTTTCTGCCGCTGCTGGAAGCCGGGCTTGCCGATCCGACGCGTCTTATCGCTGACTGCAAATCAGGCATCAGCGGGGCGGGTCGTGGGGCAAGCGTTGGCTCGCTGTATGCCGAAACCAGTGAAAGCTTCAAGGCATACGCTGTCAAGGGTCACCGTCACCTGCCAGAAATCAGCCAGGGCCTGCGTCGTGCGGCTGGTGGCGACATCGGCCTGACGTTCGTGCCGCATTTGACGCCAATGATTCGCGGCATACATGCGACCCTTTACGCGACCGTGGTCGACACGTCGGTGGATCTGCAGGCGCTGTTCGAGAAGCGTTACGCCAACGAGCCCTTCGTCGACGTGATGCCGGCGGGCAGCCACCCCGAAACCCGCAGCGTGCGCGGCGCCAATGTCTGCCGCATTGCAGTCCACCGCCCGCAGGGCGGAGATCTGGTGGTGGTGTTATCGGTCATTGATAACCTGGTCAAAGGCGCGTCGGGCCAAGCCGTGCAGAACATGAACATAATGTTCGAACTGGACGAGCGTTTGGGCCTGGCCCACGCTGCCCTGCTTCCCTAAGCGCTATCAGCCTGACGCCAGTGCTCTCGTGTGCGGCGTGTCGCTTGCAGCTCACGCTGCCCTGCAAATAGTTGACCGATTTTCTAGGAGAAGAGGATAATGCCCGTCATTACGCATTATGACGGCTTATCGCCGGGAGATATTGAGCATGAGCGTTGAATCCTTCACTCCTACAGCTCTGGAATTCACCCCAGGTGCGGCGCACAAAGTGAAAACGCTGGTCGACGAAGAGGGCAATGATCGCCTGAAACTGCGGGTGTTTGTCACGGGCGGCGGCTGTTCCGGTTTCCAGTATGGTTTTACCTTCGATGAAGATGTGGCCGATGATGACACCATTGTCGAGCGCGAAGGCGTCAGCCTGGTTGTCGATCCGATGAGCTTCCAGTACCTGGCAGGCGCGGAGGTGGATTATCAGGAGGGACTTGAGGGTTCTCGTTTCGTCATCAAGAACCCGAATGCCGCCACTACTTGCGGTTGCGGTTCTTCATTTTCGATCTGAAGCGCTGATTTTAAACCTGTTCACAAGAAAAACGCCGCGCATATGCGCGGCGTTTTTCATTCTGGCAGGTATTACGCAGGGTAGATGGCCCCCAAGACACGCAAGCCAGCCGCACCCGTAACGCTCGGGCGATTGGCTGGAACGCCTTCCAGTGCACAGTGGGCGAGCCAGGCGAAAGCCATGGCCTCGACCCAGTCGGGGTCGACGCCGAACTCGGCAGTGCTTGACACCTTGGTGTTCGGTAGCAATGTCGCCAGACGAGCCATAAGCGCCTTGTTGTGGACACCTCCGCCGCACACCAATAGATCCTTCGTCTGCGCTTGGGCCGATTGCAACGACTCGGTAATGCTCAATGCGGTAACTTCCAGCAGCGTCGCCTGCACATCTTCAGGCTTCAACGTCGGCAGCTGGAACAAGTGGTGATGCACCCAGCCAAGGTTGAAGATCTCGCGACCCGTACTTTTCGGGCCTTTGGTCTGGAAGAACTGATCGCTGAGCATGGATTTGAGCAGTTCAGCGTTCACCGTACCGCTCTCGCCCCAAACGCCATCCTTGTCGTAGCTCAGGCCACGTTGGGCCTGAATCCAGGCATCAAGCAGGACATTGCCTGGGCCAGAGTCGAACCCGGATACCGGCTTGTCGATCTCTATCAGGCTGAGATTACTGAACCCACCGATGTTGAGGACTGCACGATAGTCTTTGTTATCGTCAAACAGCGCCTGGTGAAAGGCAGGTACCAGCGGAGCGCCCTGACCCCCGGCAGCGATATCTCGCTTGCGGAAGTCGCTCACCACGGTGATCCCGGTCAACTCCGCCAGTAGTGCCGGATTGCCGATTTGTATGGTAAAGCCGCGAGCGGGCTCATGGCGGATCGTCTGGCCATGGCTGCCGATGGCGCGAATCTCACCATGCTGCACATTTTGCTGATCCAGCAGGGTTTTTACACCCTGCGCAGCAAGACGCACCCATTTCTGTTCGGCGATGGCCGCGCGGGCCAGCTCGTCCTGGCCGCTAGAGCACAGGCCGAGCAGTTCTGCGCGAAGTTCATCGGGCATAGGGATGTAATAGGTGCCGAGCAGTCGTGGTCGGTGATCGTGTTCTACGAGTGCGAAGTCGAGCCCGTCCAGGCTGCTTCCAGACATAACACCTACATATAAAGTCATAGGTCAGCGCTTACTCGAGGCCAGCATGGTGGCCTTTTCCTGGTTCATGCGCGCCATAAGAGGTTGGCTTTCCTGCATGAACCGCTGTTTTTCGGACTTGGCGATCGGATCTGCCATCGGCAGCTTCTGACCTAGCGGGTCAACATGAACGCCGTTGACCTGGAACTCATAATGTACATGCGGACCTGTCGAAAGGCCCGTTGTTCCAATATAGCCGATCACCTGGCCTTGTTTGACACTGGAACCATCCTGGATGCCTTTGGCAAAGCCTTGCATGTGGCCATACAGAGTGCGGTAGGTCTCACCGTGCTGGATGATCACAGTATTGCCATAACCGCCACGACGGCCAGCCAGGATTACCTTGCCATCGCCAGTCGCCTTGATCGGGGTGCCGCGCGGTGCCGCGTAGTCGATGCCTTTATGAGCACGGATCTTGTTCAGGATCGGGTGTTTACGTCCCATCGAAAACAACGAACTGATGCGGGCGTATTCCACCGGGGTGCGGATGAACGCTTTACGCATGCTGTTGCCGTCTGCGGTGTAGTAATTAGTGTTGCCTTGCTTGTTGGTGTAGCGAACTGCGGTATAGGTCTTGCCACGGTTGGTGAAGCGGGCGGACAGGATGTTACCGGTGCCGACGGTCTTGCCGTTTACCACTTTCTGCTCGTAGATCACGTCGAATTCGTCACCCTTGCGGATGTCCTGAGCGAAGTCCACGTCATAGCCGAAGATATTGGCCATGTCCATGGTCATGCTGTGGCTCAGCCCTGCGCGCTGGGCAGACTGCGACAGGGAATTGCTGATCACCCCGTGGATGTAGGCGGTGCGTACGTTCGGTTTGCTGACGTCGCGTGTAAAGGTGTAGCCCTTGTCGGTCCTGGAAAGGCTGATGCTTTCCAGTTCGGTGAGCTTGCTGTGCAGTTGCTTGAGCTTGCCCTCAGGAGAAAGCTCGAACTGGAGAATCTGACCATTTTTCAGGTGACTGAATTGCTTGGCTTGCTTGTCGCTGGCAATGACTTCATGGACGGCGGCAGCAGGAAGACCAACCTTTTCGAACAGAGTAGAGAGGGTGTCGCCCTTGGAGACTACGACCTCTCGGTGCGTCGAGCCTTTCGCAGTGCTTGCCACTTCTTTTTTTGCCACCGCGGCCGGCTCGGTCTTGGCGGTGTCTTCAGGTTCGTCAGTGCTGTTGTCGATCTGTGCGAATGGAGAATCCGTGGAGGATTCTGTGGCCTCAGACTGTTCTTGAGCGTCTTCTTGTTGCTTGAGCTGATCGACTGGCGTTTCCAGTTCAAGACTCAGGTTAGTTTTCTTGGCTTCGACATCACTGGATGGAAAAACCAGAAGGGCCAGGCTCAAAAGGGCTGCGATACCGCTTGCAGCGAGCAGATGGCTCTTCGGATAAAGCGGAGGCGCTTTAGGCGGAGTGTCGTTCATAGGTAGTTTTGACTTTGAAAAAGATGAAATGGAAAAGATGAATGACATGATGAAGATGAAATAACTGTATAAAATATAACCAAATCCCGCCTGAGGCAAGTTCGCGTTCGGATCGTTCCCTGATTCGTGGACCTTCTGTTGTCAGAACTTGTATTTGGGCGGCGATCTTGTATGGTTGTTTCCCTTTGAGATAAGGCATTGCGGGGCTGAAATGAAGTCGGTTGAAGAGCAGCTGGCGCTGATCAAGCGCGGCGCAGATGAACTCCTGGTCGAGTCGGAGCTGGTTGCGAAGCTTAAGCGTGGTCAACCCCTACGTATCAAGGCCGGTTTCGACCCAACCGCGCCTGATCTGCACCTGGGGCATACGGTGCTTATTAATAAGCTGCGTCAATTTCAGGAGCTGGGCCACCAGGTCATCTTCCTGATTGGCGACTTCACCGGCATGATCGGGGACCCGAGCGGTAAAAGCGCCACTCGCCCGCCGCTGACCCGCGAGCAGGTCCTTGATTACGCCGAGACCTATAAGGCTCAGGTATTCAAGATTCTCGATCCTGCCAGGACCGAGGTAGCGTTCAACTCTACCTGGATGGATCAGCTGAGCCCGGCCGACTTCATTCGCCTTTCCTCCCAGTACACCGTTGCGCGGATGCTCGAGCGCGATGATTTCGACAAGCGCTACAAGTCGAATCAATCCATTGCCATCCATGAGTTCCTCTATCCGCTGGTGCAGGGTTACGACTCGGTTGCACTGCGAGCGGATGTCGAGCTGGGTGGTACTGACCAGAAATTCAACCTGCTGATGGGGCGAGAGTTGCAGCGCGCCTATGGTCAGGAAGCGCAGTGCGTGCTGACCATGCCGTTGCTCGAAGGTCTGGACGGCGTGAAAAAGATGTCCAAGTCGCTGGGCAACTATGTCGGTATTCAAGAAGCGCCGGGCATCATGTATAGCAAGCTGGTCTCTATTCCTGATGCGCTAATGTGGCGCTACTTCGAGTTGCTGAGCTTCCGCTCGATGGAAGAGATCGCAGGTTTCAAGGCTGAGTGCGAAGCGGGAGCGAACCCGCGGGATATCAAGATCAAGCTGGCTGAAGAAATCGTTGCGCGTTTCCATGGCCAAGAGGCTGCAGCGAACGCGCATCGTTCTGCGGGCAATCGTATGAAGGAAGGCGAACTGCCAGAGGATCTGCCGGAGATATCCGTATCAGGTACGGAGGATATGCCTATCGCTGCTGTCCTTAATAAGGCGGGTCTGGTCAAGAACTCCGCAATCGCCCGTGACCTGTTGGCTTCCGGCGGTGTGCGTATAGATGGTGAAGTGGTTGATCGAGGCTTCATCTTCAAGGTAGGCGTGACTCATGTTTGTCAGGCCGGCAAGAAGGCTTTTGGGCGTATTACATTGAATTCCGAATAAAGTTCAAATAAGTGCTTGACGCCCCT
>NZ_DIHC01000009.1:73773-126545 GCF_002419965.1 Pseudomonas sp. UBA5706 | reverse complement strand
TTTACCGGACATTAGTGACGCTCTGCGTGGGAACGGTCACACCCCCTGTAACCAAGTACTCCCGCTGCCCCAGCGCCGCCTGATCGGCTCGGCGGCGGACCGGCATTATTTCCCAGGTGTCAACGTCAACCGCTGCTTGCCGTACACCTTCTCGAAATTCGCAGGCTGCATCGGCATCGACATGTAAAGCCCCTTCATCCAAGGGTCGATACCATCGGCGAAATGCGGGCTCGCCGGGTTACCCGACTGTCCCGCCGCATTCTGCGCCATCATCGGCTCCTGCTGCGCGAAGTCGACGATCATGCGCATCGCTGGAATCACCGCTGCATTGAAATCCTGTCCCCAGTGGAAGCCCGACGCATTGAGCGTCGTATGATCGCCTCCTGCCGCCATCGGCCCTTTGACCACACTCGCGCTGCTGCCTCCGGTCGCAGCCGTCAATCGAGCACTCTGCGACGTCCACGTGTACTGGTGCAATTTGCCCCATTGCCAGGCCTTATGATCGCCACCCAATTGGCTCTCCCCGGCACTGATGGCCGCTGCAAGGCTGCGGGCCAGAATCGTCGGCTTGTCCTCTTTCTGCGGGGTTTTCACGTCGTCCCAATACGGACTGTCGTCCC
Source organism: Pseudomonas sp. UBA5706 (assembly GCF_002419965.1). GTDB lineage: Bacteria > Pseudomonadota > Gammaproteobacteria > Pseudomonadales > Pseudomonadaceae > Aquipseudomonas. Next base: position 125,925 of record NZ_DIHC01000009.1, on the reverse strand, counting down.
GCCCAAGCAGGTGATCGGCCTGCGGCGAGTAGGAAAGGGCGGCACTGCGTACCAGTGCTTTCCAGCCAGGGCTGCTTTCCGGACCCAATTCGTCGAGGAAGATCTGCTTGGCACTTTCTTGCAGGAACAGCTCATAAATCGCCGCGTCGGTCGACGTAGGCGACAGGCGACCGTCGAAGGCCATCAAGCGGCTCAGTGCCTCGCGTGCCTTGTCTTTGTCTGCCGGCGCCAACGCGTCGATGGCCTGCTTCAGCGGTTTGGCCATGCCAGGGGCATCAAACATCTTCTTCAGCTTGGCAGCGAACGTGGTGGTCTGGTCATATTGCATGGCAATCGTGCTGCGCGTGTCCTGCTTGCCGGCATTGGCCAGTTCGGCGATGCGCTCGGCCCTCTCCGGGTAGCCCCACGAGTTGGACAGCTGCATCCCGTAGCCCTTGGGCACGGTGCGCTGGTTGGCCGTGCCGATCCAGCCTTGCTGCGGGTCTTGATCGTAAGGGTGAAGCATCGCGTCGGCGTAGCCGTCCCAATCGAATCGACCGTCCCAGCCCGGCGATGGAATCAGGCCCAGACCTTCCCGACGATTCGGATAGCGCCCGGTGACCTGCCAGCCGGTATTCGAGGCGTCGGCGAAGACCATGTTCAGGGTAATCGCGCGAATTTCCCGGGTTGTGTCGAACGCCCGCTGGACATTCTGCGCACGGGTCAGGTCGAACAGCGCATCAAGGGACTTGTCGTCCTTGACGCTCGGCGTCTGCAATGCGATCCCCACACCGTTACTCAACTGCGCTGAGCTGCCGTTGAGCAACGGGCCATGGCGGGTTTCGTAGGCGCGCTCGCGCACCGGGCTTTGGCCTTTGACGAAATAGGTTTCTTCATGGGCCCCGGCGGCGATCCATTTGCCATCGGCCATGACCATCAGGCGATTGTTTTCGCGCTTGAGCTTTTCCAGAAACAGGTCCTGATTGTCGCCCATCGCCGGGCCCATGCCCCAGGCCAGCGTGCCGTTGAAACCGGAGAGCACCAGCGGCAGACCGGCAACAGTGGCGCCCGCAGCCTGATACTTCGGTGAGCGGATCTGCACGAAATTCCACAGCGACGGCAGCGTCGCAGGCAGTTGGCTGTCGGTGGCCAGCAGGCTTTTGCCCGCCCGGGCGCGTTGCGCAGCGATGACCCAGTTGTTGGACGCCGACACCCCCAGCAGATTGAGATCGGAGAGCTGCAGCGCCGCCTTGTCCAGATCACTCAGGCCGGGCATCTGACTGCCCAGGTTCAGGCCCGTGAGCTTGTCCGCTTCGGCGAACGGCAATTCCTCGTCAGGGTAGGTCGGCAGGAGCCAGGCGAGTTTATCGGCCCCGACCTTCTGCGCCAGCACCAACGATGCAAGCTCTTCTTGCAGATTCACCGACAGGCTGAAGTTCAGCAGACTGAAGATCAATGCTGAATCTTCGGGCTTCCAGTATTCAGGCTTGTAGCCTGCGTCCGCCAGATCGGACGGCAACTTGTCGCGATAGCGGAACAGGTAGGCGTTGACGCCTCGGGAATAGACCTCGAAGAAGCGCTTCAGGCGCGGCGATGAGGCGTTGTATAAGTCGCCCGCAGTTTGCTTGAGATTGGCGGCGCGCATCATGCGGTCCAGGTCCAGTGCGCCGGGACCTGCAATTTCCGACAGGCGGCCCTGGGCCAGGAGGCGCATTTGCACCATCTGCGATATGCGATCGCTGGCATGGACGTAACCGAGGGTGAACAGCGCGTCGTGAAAGGTGCTGCTTTCAATCAACGGCATGCCGAGGTTATTGCGGCGTACTGACACGTTCTGCGCCAGCCCCTTGATGGCGTAGACGCCACTGGTGGGCGGGAGGTTGTCACGGTCTTCGCCGCCCAGCTGGCAGCCGGCGAGGCTCAATAGCCCCAATATGGCAGCGGTTGCGCTGAGTCGAGTCTTAAGGGGTGAGAGGGCTGGCGAGGCCATGATGTAGCTCCTGCGAGGGTAGGCGTTGCAAATGCGCTACGTTAGAGAGCAGGCAGTCGCTAAGCAAGCGGCGCAGAGGGGTTTATTCAAGGATTTTTCGGCCGGTGAATGTTGAAAATATTCTAAAGGTGTGACCGCGTGTTTGCGCGAATCGACTCAACGGCAGGGCTGGCCGACGATAGCGATATTAAGGTCGCTACCCAAGGCAAGCCATGCTGTTAAAAGAGGTGTCGACGTGTCAGGTCGGTCATCAAGCGCCGTGGCACTTTTTGAATTTCTTCTCGCTGCCGCACGGGCAGGGATCGTTGCGACCTACGTCTTTGAGTGCATTGCGCACCGGTTCCTGAGGCTCGTGGTTGCAGTGCGGGCCGTGGACATGGCCGTGGTGATGATGATGGTCGTGGTGGTCGTGATCGTGGTCGCAATCAGGGCCATGCACATGGGCTTGCTGGTTCATAGGCTACTCCGGGATCAAATTGCCGGGAATTATGTCGCCATCGCGGCCAATACGCACGCTGTGTCCGAATAAAAATCCGGTCTTGAGCTTGCCTTCCAGGCGGTAGTGAACAGGCTGATCCGATTTTCCGAGCATGCGTGTGACGTCCTTGAGGTGTTCCCAGAGGTTTGTGCGGACAGGCACCGAGAAATTCCGGTGGCTGTTGGCCTTGACCACGAACCAGTCGCTGTAGTCGCCATCTGCGATGAGGATGTCATCGAGCAACACCTTATAGCGCAGGCCCCGCACCAACACGCTGGAGTCGTTGGGGTTGTCCACCCGAAAGCGCAGCTTCAAGTCCTGTTTGAGCAGTCTGGCCTTGACTACATCGACCTTGAGCAGCTTCACCTCGGGATCCTCGGCGCCGCCTGTGAGCAGCGACGAACAACCGGATAATGCCAGCACCATTAATAGGCCTACGGCTCTGATTACGCTTGCCTGAAACACTGTGAGTTCACTCCCTGTCTTGCGTGAGTCTAGCAAGCGCCCGACGCGCGGCAATTCGCTGTTCCAGGGAGCCTGCGCCATACTCACGCGATGTGTCGAAGGAGTATTGACCCGTGAAGCGGTACGAAATTGTTTTTTCTGGCCAATTAATACCTGGTGCGCAACTCGACCGGGTCAAAGCCAACCTGGCAAAGTTGTTTCAAGCCGACGCCCCACGTCTCGCGTTGCTGTTCTCGGGACGACGACTGGTATTGAAGAATAACCTCGATCAGTCCGGTGCCGAGAAGTACCGCTCGACTCTGGAGCGCGCCGGTGCGCAGGTCGAAGTCGTGGCAATGCCGGGCGCCGTCGAAACCGAGCCAGCACCGCAAGAGGTCGAAATCGAAGAAGTCGAACTGGCGCCGCCGCCGGATGAACCGAGCTGGACACGCAGGCCGCCCCCTGCGCCGAAACCGGTTCAGGACGGCGGCGTGCGGGCTGGGCAAAGGTCGAAGCTTGAACCACGGGATGTCTACGTGGCCGCGTTCGTCGACGTCCAGGCGCCGGATTTTACGCTGTCTGACCCGGGCAGCGACGTGCAGGACCCAAAAGCGGAGCCGGTCGCGCCGATGCTGGACCTTTCGGGCCTGAGCCTGGCGCCGGAAGGCAGCGACATGGGGCAGGCCCGCGCGGTCGAGCATGTGCTGGTCCCGGACATCTCGCACCTCAAACTGGCTTGATGACGATCCTCACAGAAGCTTGGGAAGTCAGGGACCCGCTGTGCCAGTCCGTCCTGTCCGCGGCGGCTCGAAAGAAGCCGCCTCTGGCCAGTCATATGGCATTAGGTTCAGGGCTCAGGCCATGTAGGCCGAGCAGCATTTCTTGAACTTCTGCTCGCTGCCGCACGGGCAGGCGTCGTTACGTCCGGCCTTGAGTTGCACGGTGGGGTCGATGAAGTACCATCGGTCATTGTGCTGGACGAACGCCGAGCGCTCCCTGTGGCTGTGCTCTCCGGTCGTATCGTGCCAACGCGCAGTGAAGGTGACGAAGGCGTGTTCCGGCTTGCCGCCTAGCAGCTCGGCATTCTCCACTTCAAGCCCCAGCCAGGTGCTTTGCGCACTCCATTGGCTGATCGATTCGCGATCCAGGCTGTGCTTCTGCACCGGTAACGTGGTGTCGAGCAGATAATCCACCAGGCCCAATACATAGGCACTGTAACGCGAGCGCATTAACGCCTCTGCGCACGGTGCGGGCAGGCCTGCGTGATAACGACCACAGCAGCGGTCCAAAAGGTTGCCGCTGCCACAGGGACAAATTGCACTGCTCATGAGGCGGGTCTCACCACCAGTATTTGCCGAAATTCTCCGGGTTGGCCCAGAACTTCGCGTTCAGCCAATCCGGCACCTGTTTGTATTCGCGCAAGTCGTAAGTGAATAAGGTCAGCACCTGTTCGTTCCTTGCGAAGCGCTCACTGGCCTGCAACGCCAGTGAATAAAAATCCGTGGTCTGCCAGCCGCAGGCTTTTATGTCCGCGAGAACGGCAATACGGCTGGCGTTGAGGTTGCGAATACCGCCGAGCAATTCCAATCCCGCGCGTTTGGGGATGTGTTCCAGACAATCGACCACCAGCGCCATATCGAAACGCTGCGCAGCAATTTCGGCAGGCAGTGCACCGGGGGCTGCTTGCGCCAGCTCGGTATCCGGGTGGGCATCCTGAAAAGCTTGCAGGGCCGGAAAGCTGTCCGCGCCAATCAACAGTAGACGCTTGGGCGCATATCGCTCGAGCAGCGCCGCCAGTGCCTGTTGCGGCGTGCGGGTGGAAAAACTGTCGATCATCGAAATTCCTCAATAGGGCCGGCAAGGTTAACTTGCTCTATCCGGGCGGCATAGGGGGGCTTCCGCCACGCGGGTCCGTTTCTGTGATGGTGTTTCTCGACTCTGATTGGGAATAACAAAAGCGTATCGTTTCGCGCCCCATGCCTGTCTTCGCAGGAACGCGGCTCGCGTTGCGGACGCCCTGGCGCGCAACTGCGTCAGGCTTGAACTTTCAATCGGTCGCCATGACAAAGCGTACGGAGTGAAGGCAAAAGGCTATTCCTAAGCACTCGCCCGTCTGCGCACCCAAAATCCATCAACCGCCGCAATTAGGGTGGCAAGGGGCTCCAGCGCCGTCTTTACTCCATCTCAGTCGGTTTTAGCCGATACCAAAGGAGAAGAACTGTATGAGCATGATTCGGACAGCGTTACCTCTGATTTTGGTTACCAGTGTATTGACCGGTTGTGCCGGCTTGCAAAAGACCGACTGGCCTCTGTGCGCCGCGGGTGGTGTGCTGAGCGGGGCGGCGATTGGCGCGTTCCAGTCGGCTTCCGTCGCCGCTGGCTTGGGTGGCGCAGTTGGTGTCATGGCAGGCGCTTATTGCTGGGCTCATGGTGATGGCGACGACGACGGCGATGGTGTGCTGAACAGCGTCGACAAGTGCCCGAATACTCCGAAAGGCACACCGGTCGATGCGACGGGTTGCCCGATCGTAGCGCCTGCTCCTGAGCCGGTGGCTGCGGCTCCGGTTGCGCTACCCAAGGAAGAGGTGATCACCATCCGTGATGTGCATTTCGAGTTCAACAAGGCGACGCTGACGCCGGGTGACAAGCAGCAGCTGGATCTGGTGGCGAACAAGCTGAAAACCGAAGCGCCTAATGTTCAGTTGCACGTGAGTGGGCATACGGACAGCGTAGGCAGCGATGCTTATAACCAGAAGCTGTCGGCCAAGCGTGCGCATTCGGTGACTGATTATCTGGTTAGCGCGGGCATTGCGCGCAGTGCGTTTGTGTCGGTCGAAGGTGACGGTGAAAGCCGTCCGGTGGCGGATAACAAGACGGCCGAGGGGCGTGCGTTGAACCGTCGGGTCGAGATCAAAATCAATCGCTGATTGAGTTCCGTGCAGTCAGGAAACCCCCGGCCTTCGTGTCGGGGTTTTTCTTTTCAGTCGCTGGCAAAGCGGTTTCTGCAAATCCTGTTCGCTGCGTAGATGGAACCGAGCGCGTGTCCCCATCAAACCAGCGGTATTTGAAATCATCCTCTGGCATAGTCGCCTCCGTCGCCGTACTGTGCGCAAAGCATTTTTTGCAGCATGGAAATAAAAAAACAGCAGGGGCGTGTCATGAAGGTGGTTTGGGGGTTGGGAAAAGTGTTGACGTTAGGGTTCTGGGCAGTGGTGCTGGTCAACCAGGTGGCCGTCCTGCCGATTCCTTTCGATATGTTGATCACGCTGGCCGGCAGTCTGTTGCTGCTGACCCATCTAATGGAGTTGTTTCTCTTCAATGGCAGCCTGCGGGGGCGTCCACATCCTTGGCTTGACCGCGTACAGATTCTGATTTTCGGCATTTTCCACCTGCAGTCCTTCGGTCGCCACCAGGCGGAGGTTCACCATGCGTAATGCGTTATTGATGACGGCAGGCCTACTGTCGGCCCTGAGCAGTTCTATGGTGATCGCCCAAAGCATCTCGGTGCAAACCCATTCGTTGATGCGCCTGCCGAACAACGCCAGTGTCGTGCAACTGGACCGTCTGGAAGTGGCCGATTACGGTACCCTGCTGATCCCGCGCGGGTTGACTGAGGTGCGGGTCGGGCAGTTGGTCATGGGCCATGAATCGCGCATCGCTATCGTGCCAAGCGTCGACTCGTTCACGCTGCAGGTCAAACAGGGTGACCTGAGCAGTGGTGCCGAAATTACCGCTCGCGGCGCGCCCGGGACGTTCGAGAAAGCGCCGTCGCCAGGCCGTAATCTGAATCTGAGGATCGAGGCATTGAATGCCGACGAACTGTCCATTGATGCACGCGGCGGCGCAGGGTCGCCGGGTTATGCAGGCCTGGACGGCGGCAACGGTCAGGAGCCGGGCTGTACCTGGGGCGCGGCGAGCCGTGGTTTCGACGGCGACAACGGCGGCAATGGCCATGACGGTGCGCCCGGTGCAGTGGTGCGCCTGGAACTGCCCCAGGCTTTTGCGGATGAACGCGTGAAAGTCAACGTGCAGGGCGGGGCGGGCGGAATCGGTGGGGAGGGCGGTCGCGGCGGCAAGGGCGGTGCGTCCAAGGGCTGTCTGGTGTATCACACCGACGGCGCTAAATCCGGCAGGAACGGCGACAAAGGTCAATCTGGTGCCGTCGGGCCTGCGGGATCTGTAAATGTGCGCAAATTGTAACGCCACCTTCCTCGTAACAGGACCATTGCCCCACTGACAGCATGGCTTACCGGCGGTAGCGATTTCATCAAAGCCGCCGCCGACAAGCCGCGCAGGTACTGTATGGGGGCCTTGGTTTCAATCAAAACCCTGGGCGTGCCGCCGCGATCGCAATCACCACAATCCCCACCAGCAGGTTGATGCCAACCAGGCGCCGTATTCCCCCCAGCGCCACTGCACCCTCGGCCCACTGCCCGGCATCCACGGCCTTGCGCAGTTGCGGCAGGTTCAACGTCGAAATCCTCAGAAACAACGCCACCATCACCACATACAGCCCGATCATCACCTGTACGTAACGCGGTGCAGTCTGAAAGCCGCTGAAATTAATGCTGATCATGCCGATCCCGGTCACCGGCAGCATGATGATCGCGCACCATACCCAGACGAAAAAACGCGCGAACACCTGCACCCACAGTTTCAGCCGCGCCGGGCCCTCCAGTGCGGCGATGACCGCTGGTCGCAGAATCATCCAGGCGAAAAACATCCCGCCTACCCACAAAACAGCGGCTAGCACATGCAGGACGTAGACAAAGGCTACAAGTGGCATCGAGAACTCCGATCTGCGCAGAAAGAATTAGCGCGGTATGATAGCCGCCCGCTGCCACCACTGATAATTTATCCAGCGGTTTTTCTACCTGCAAATCCTGTAACGCCGAGCCAACGACCCTGCCCATGATCAGTACCGAACTCAAATCCCAGATTCAGGGCGCGTATTCGCGTTTCCTCGAAGCCAAGAGCCTCAAGCCTCGCTACGGCCAGCGCTTGATGATTGCCGAGGTGGCCAAGGTGCTGGGAGATATAGACACCGACGAGGAAGGCCGTCGTTCGGGCGACCCGGCGGTGGTCGCGGTGGAGGCGGGGACCGGCACCGGCAAGACCGTGGCTTACGCGATCGCCGCGATTCCCACGGCAAAGGCTGCGGGAAAGCGCCTGGTCATTGCCACGGCAACCGTCGCGCTGCAGGAGCAGATCGTCCACAAAGACCTGCCTGACCTGATGCGCAACAGCGGCTTGAGTTTCACCTTTTCTCTGGCCAAAGGGCGCGGCCGTTACATGTGCCTGTCCAAGCTCGACATGCTGCTGCAGGAAGGCAACGCACAGACTGCCACCGCTCAGCTTTTCGAGGAAGAAGGCTTCAAGATCGAGGTCGACGAGGCCAGCCAGAAGCTCTTCACCACCATGATCGAGAAACTCGCCGGTAACAAATGGGACGGCGACCGCGACAGTTGGCCTCAGGAGCTGGCCGACCAGGACTGGGCGCGGCTGACCACCGATCACAGCCAGTGCACCAACCGACATTGTCCGAATTTCCAGCAGTGCGCGTTTTATAAGGCTCGCGAAGGTATGGGGAAGGTCGACGTAATTGTCACCAACCACGATATGGTCCTCGCCGACCTGGCGCTGGGCGGTGGGGCGGTGCTGCCGGACCCTCGGGAGACGCTGTATGTGTTCGACGAAGGCCACCACCTGCCAGACAAGGCCATCGGCCACTTCGCGCATTTCAGTCGCCTGCGTTCGACCGCCGATTGGTTGGAGCAGACCGCCAAGAATCTCACCAAGTTACTGGCCCAGCACCCGCTGCCCGGTGATCTGGGCAAGCTGATCGAGCAGGTGCCGGAGCTGGCCCGCGAGATCAAGACCCAGCAGCAGTTCATGTTTACCGCGTGCGAGCAACTGGCCGATTTCAAGGCCGGCGAGGACATGGAGGGCCGTGAGCGCCCGCGTCATCGCTTTGTCGGGGGCGTGGTGCCCGAGCACATGCGCGAGATGGGCATCGAGCTGAAAAAGGGTTTTGCCCGGCTTGACGACCTGTTCACCCGGCTCACCGAACTGCTCAAGGAAGGCATGGATGGCGAGGTCAATATCGGCATCGCCAGCCATCAGGCCGAAGAGTGGTATCCGCTGTTCGGCAGCCTGCTGGCCCGAGCCCATGGCAACTGGGAACTGTGGACCGCGTTCACCGCTGAGGACCCGGAAAACAGCCCGCCCATGGCGCGCTGGCTGACCCTGGCCGACAGCGGTTCGCTGTTTGACATTGAAGTCAACGCCAGCCCGATCCTTGCGGCCGAGATGCTGCGCCGCAACCTGTGGAACGTGGCCTACGGCGCGTTGGTCACCTCCGCAACGCTCACCGCCCTTGGCAAGTTCGACCGTTTTCGCATGCGCGCCGGTCTGCCCAAGGACGCTGTGACTGCTGTGGTGCCAAGCCCCTTTCATCACGCCGACGCCGGTGTACTGCGGGTACCGGACCTCAAGGCCGATCCGCGCAATGCTGCCGAACACACGGCAGCGATCATTCGCGAACTGCCGGATCTGGTGGAAGGCTCCAAGGGCACGCTGGTGCTGTTTTCCTCACGCAAACAGATGCAGGAAGTGTTCGACGGACTGGAGCGTGACTGGCGCAAGCGGGTGTTCATTCAGGGCAACCTGTCCAAGCAGGAAACCCTCAACAAACACAAGGCGCGGGTCGATGGCGGTGATGAAAGCGTGCTGTTCGGTCTGGCCAGCTTCGCCGAAGGCGTCGACTTGCCAGGCGCGTACTGCGAGCACGTGGTCATCGCCAAGATTCCGTTTGCGGTGCCGGACGACCCGGTTGAAGCCGCACTGGCCGAATGGATCGAAGCTCGCGGCGGCAATCCGTTTATGGAAATCGCCGTGCCCGACGCGTCTTTGCGCCTGATCCAGGCCTGCGGTCGGCTGCTGCGGACCGAGCAGGACCGCGGCATCATCACCTTGCTGGATCGGCGCGTGGTTACCCAGCGTTACGGCAAGGCCATCCTTAATGCATTGCCGCCATTCCGCCGGGAAATTTCCTGAGCGTTGTCCGGGATAAAAGGCGCCCGAGCGGGTCTTATCCCGGTCTGCCCGATTGTCAGGGTGTCACCTGACGCGGCGGTTTCCGAGATCAAGGAGCACCCGATCACATGATTCGCCGTTCGTTGTCTGCCGTCCTCGCTTTTGCCTGCGCAGGCCCTGTATATGCCGCATCCGGCGGCCAGCAGACGCTGTTCAATTTCGTTCGTCCCGCCGATGTGGTGCAGGTCACGACCCAGGATGCAAGCCTGCCCCAGGCCAACGCCGAACAAACGGCGGAGGGCGAAGTGTTGCGGCGAGTGACGTTCAACCCGGTGGCCAAACCCAGCCTGCGCCTGGCACCGCAGGTGGGTGTTTGGGATTGGAGTGGCGACAGCGCCATGACGCTGCGCGTGCAAAGCGCGATGGATTGGGCGCTGACTCTGTATGTGCAAATCCAGAGCAGCGATGGCAAAACGCTTAACAGCCGCATTGACCTGCCCGCCGGCCCGGCGCAAACCCTGATCGTGCCGCTCAAAGCCAGCGCTGCACTGAGCCAGGGCATGCGCGCCGGACCACCAATGCCATGGAACTACCAGGGCCAGCGCGTGCTGCTGGCCAATACCGATGGGGAGTTGAATGCCAGCCAGGTGACATCGGTTTCGGTTTACATGTCGCAACCCAACGTCGCGCAGAGCGTCTTGATCGAGAAGTTTGGCGTCCAGGAGGACGACACGATTCAAAAGGCTGCCTACAGCAATCTGCTCGACGGTTATGGCCAGTACACGCGTGACAAATGGCCGGAAAAAATCAGCAACGACGATCAGCTAAAGAGTCTGGCCAGCAAGGAACAACAGCAACTCAAGGCTTGGCTCAAGGATCGTCCGGCACACGACAAATACGGCGGTTTGCTCAAGGGGCCGACATTCGAAGCCAAGGGGTTCTTCCGCACCGAAAAGCGCAACGAGCGGTGGTACCTGGTGACTCCCGAAGGCCATCCTTTTTATTCGCTGGGGGTCAATGCCATTACCCCAGACGACAGCCAGACCTATGTCGAAGGCCGTGAGTCGATGTTCGCCAGCCTGCCGGGGCACGACGATCCACTGTCCGCGTTCTACGGCACAGGTGACGACAATCGCAGTACGGGCGCCAACAAGGATCGGCAGTTCGACCAGGGTCGCTGGTTCGATTTCTACGGTGCCAACCTGCAGCGAACCTACGGCGTGCCCAAGTGCGTCGAGGTTGTCAGACCCGCACCCGCGGTCGATGAGGAGGACGAGACGGACTCATCGGCGAAGGATGCGCCTGACAATGAGCACCCCGCCCCCTCGGCCGAGAAGCCCGCGGCACCGCCGCCTGTGGTGGATTGCAAGCCGGTGAATGTGGACCGCAAGCGCTGGGTCGACCATACCCTGCAACGCATTCAGGCATGGGGCTTCAATACCGTCGGCAACTGGAGTGAACCCGCTCTGGAAAACAAGGACCGTGTGCCCTACACGCTGCCGCTGTCCATTGTCGGCGACTACGTCAGCATCAGCACAGGTCATGACTGGTGGGGCGGGATGCCCGATCCGTTTGACCCGCGCTTTGCCATGGCGACCGAGCGGGCGGTTGCCATCGCCGCCCGCGATCACCGTGACGACCCTTATCTGATTGGCTATTTCGCCGACAACGAGCTGGCGTGGGCGGCCCCTGGTGATGATCCCAAGGATCGCTATGCACTGGCCTACGGCACCTTGAAGCTGACCACTGATGTACCGGCCAAGCGTGCGTTTCTCAAGCAACTGCGCGACAAGTACCGCAATCAGGAAGGCTTGTCGAAAGCGTGGGGCATCGACCTGCCGGCGTGGGAATTGATGGAGGATCCAGGCTTCGAGCCGCCTTTGCCGAGCCCGCAGCATCCGGAAATCGAAAACGACCTCAAGTACTTCCAGCGCGTATTTGCCGAGACCTACTTCAAGACCATTTCCGATGCCTTGAAATGGCATGCGCCTAACCATCTGCTGCTGGGCGGACGCTTCAGCGTCAGCACGCCGGAAGCGGTTGAGGCCTGCGCCAGATATTGCGATGTCCTGAGTTTCAACCTCTATACGCTCAAGCCCCAGGACGGCATGGACTTCGCCAAGCTGCGTGTGCTTGACAAGCCGGTGCTGGTCAGTGAATTCCACTTCGGCTCCCGCGACCGCGGGCCATTCTGGGGAGGCGCCATAGAAGTGCCTCGGGAGGAAGATCGCGGTCCGGCTTACGCCAGGTTCCTGAAAAACGCCTTGTCCGAGCCCTCCATCGTTGGCGTGCATTGGTTCCAGTACCTGGATCAGCCCGTGACCGGGCGCAAGCTCGATGGCGAAAATGGCCATCTGGGTTTGGTCGGGATTACCGATGTGCCATGGCAGGGCTTCGTCGAGACCGTGCGCAAGGCCAATGGGTCGGTGGCAGATGCGTTTGGCAAGTTCGCCGTGGACGCTCCCTGATCAAACTCACTTGCTTGTAGGAACGCTTGCCCGCGATTGCGTCCGGTTGCCAAGACAGTGGCGTCCGGCACACCACAATCGCTGGCAAGCACGCTCCTACAGCATCTATGGCTGCGCGGGCGGTTCCCAAATTCGACAATCGCTGGAACAATGCACGGCATTTTGTGCAGCCCGAACCGGAGAGCCGAACGTGCAGATTCAAGGTCATTTCGAACTTCAATTCGAAGCGGTGCGCGAGGCATTCGCTGCGCTGTTCGACGATCCGCAAGAGCGTGGCGCGGCCTTGTGCGTGCAGGTCGGCGGACAGACCGTGGTGGATCTGTGGGCGGGCACTGCCGACAAGGACGGTGCAGAGGTTTGGCAGAGCGACACCATCGCCAACCTGTTCTCCTGTACCAAGACATTCACTGCCGTCACCGCTCTGCAAATGGTCGGCGAGGGCAAGCTGAAGCTGGATGAGCCGGTCTCACGGCTGTGGCCCGAATTCGCGGTCGCTGGCAAACAATCGATCACCTTGCGCCAATTGCTGTGTCATCAGGCTGGCTTGCCGGCGATTCGCGGCTTGCTGCCCGCAGAGGCGCTTTACGATTGGCAGGTCATGACCAACGCGCTGGCCGCCGAGGAGCCTTGGTGGACGCCGGGCCAAGGCCATGGATACGCCGCCATTACCTACGGCTGGCTGGTCGGTGAGGTTATTCGTCGTGCGGACGGGCGCGCGCCTGGTGAGTCCATTGCCGCGCGCATCTCGCGCCCGCTGGGCCTGGATTTCCATGTGGGCCTGGCCGACGAGGAATTTCACCGCGTCGCCCATATCGCCCGCAGCAAAGGCAATGTCGGTGATGAAGCTGCCCAGCGCCTGCTGCAGGCGACAATGCGCGAACCTGCCTCCATGACCGCACGAGCGTTCACCAATCCGCCGTCGATCATGACCAGCACTAACAAGCCGCAGTGGCGGCGGATGCAGCAACCCGCTGCCAATGGTCATGGCAATGCCCGCAGCCTTGCGGGGTTCTACAGTGCGCTGCTTGATGGCAGTCTGCTGGACGCCGAGCTGATGAACGAGCTGACCCGCGAACACAGCCTTGGTCAGGACAAGACCTTGCTGACCAAAACCCGTTTTGGCCTGGGCTGCATGCTTGACCAGCCGACGGTGCCGAACGCGACATTCGGTCTGGGCAAAAAAGCCTTCGGCCATCCGGGCGCCGGCGGTTCGGTAGGCTTTGCCGACCCCGAGCGTGATGTGGCATTTGGTTTTGTAACCAACACGCTGGGTCCGTATGTGTTGATGGATCCTCGAGCGCAGGGTCTGGTCCGCACGCTTGGTGAGTGTTTGCAGTAACTTTCGCTGATAAGTGCTTGTTCTACCGACTGTCAGTTAAATCGCCCAGATCGGAACCGTAGGGCGGTTTCTTTTTCCAAAACGGCGTTTATGCGTGTTATATGGGCGCTGCTTCGTTCATTTTCTGATCAATTATTCGTGTGAGTCACCCATGTCTGCCAATAAAAGCCTCGCATTTGCTCTCTGCCTCGCCGTCACCGGCTGCGCTCAGACCCCTCAAAACTCATCTGCAAGCAACGACCATTGGTGGTCGTTCGGTGCTGGCAAGAGCACTGATGCTGCGCCTGCAGCAGCGCCGGTAAAGCCTGCCAGCCCTGCTGCCGCGGAAGTTGCCAAGTCCGAAGCCGAGAGCGGTACGCACTGGTACTGGCCATTCGGCTCCGATCATGGTGGTACCGATAAAAAGCCTGAGCTGGCAGCTACCCAGCCAGCCGCTAAGCCAGAGGTCGCTACGGCCGAGGACGGCAATAAGTGGTGGTGGCCGTTCGGTAACAGCCAGGCCCGCAAAGACGCATCCCCTGCTGTACCCAAGGTTGACCCGAAACTCACGCAGGCGTGGCTCGATCAGTACGAGCCAAGAGTGCGAGAGGCGGTCAAGGACAGCAAATTCCAGTTCGAGCGTCGCGAAGACGTTCTGGTCGTGACGGCGCCGGTCGACAGTACTTTCAACCCAGACCGCCCGGAGATGCTCCTGCCGATCAATCTCGGCCCCATCACTCGCATGGCCAAGGTCGTGGAAGGCGATCAAAAAACAGCAATTCTGATTCTGGGCCACAGCGATGTAGCCAGCGATACCAATCTTAAGATCAGTCAACAACGCGCCCAGTCGGTGGCGGCTATCTTCCGTTTGAGCGGTCTGGAGCGCAATCGCCTGAACCTGCGTGGCATGGGTGCAGTCATGCCGCGCGCGGCTGACGACAGCGCGGCGGGTCGTGCTCTGAACCGTCGTGTGGAAATCATCATGACGCCGCAGGACACCATGGTTGCGCTGATGGCCAAGTACAACTTGCCGCCTTCGCCGACGTTGGTCGCCGTGCAGGAGGCCAAGCCCACTGTCGCGCCGACCGCTGCCGCGCCTGCCAAGTCTGCAGCGCCAGCGAAGAAAGCTGCTGCCGCCAAGGCGCCGGCTGCCAAGAAGGCTGCGGCGAAAAAAGCAGCACCCGCCAAGGCCAAGGTCGCTCCCGCCAAGGCTGCGGCCAAGAAACCGGCTGCCAACGCCCAAGCGAGCGCCAACTGAGGGTAATATCGGTTTCCCGTTCACGGATACCGATTAAGGAAGGCAGTGATGAGCCAGCGTCTGGCTGATATGCGTCGTAACTACGCTCGCGAAGGGTTGACTGAATCGCAGGCGCCGCAAGCACCGTTTGCGCTGTTCCACCAGTGGTTCGACGAGGCGGTGAAAACCGAGCAGGCGCCGGTCGAGGCCAATGCCATGACGCTGGCGACCGTTGATGATGATGGTCGCCCTCACTGCCGAGTCCTGTTGCTCAAAGGTCTCGACGCCCAGGGCTTTACCTTCTTCAGCAATTACCAGAGCGCCAAGGGGCAGCAGTTGAATGCCCGTCCGTTCGCAGCCATGACCTTCTTCTGGCCCACCCTGGAGCGTCAGGTGCGTATTGAAGGTAAGGTCGTCAAAGTTTCCCACCAGGAATCCGACGCCTACTTTCAGGTTCGTCCGCTGGGCAGCCGCCTGGGCGCTTGGGCATCGCCGCAAAGCCGCGTAATCGCCAATCGTGAAGAGCTCGAAGCGTTGCTCAAGGTCACCGAAGAGCGTTTCAGTGACACCCAGCCTGACTGCCCGGATCATTGGGGTGGCTATCGCCTGGTGCCGGACCGGATCGAGTTTTGGCAAGGGCGCCCAAGTCGTCTTCATGACCGGCTGAACTACCGCCTCATCGACGGACAGTGGACTCGCGAGCGTCTTGCGCCGTAACGATTCGGCAGTGTGAGCGGCGCTTTCTTTGAATCAATCTGTCAATCCGTCGTCCATACTTCTACATGTGGCGCATTCTGTATAGCGCCTGAATGAACGTAAATTATCGGTACAGGTCAGTGACACCGCTCGGTGACGCAGAGTCTAATGACTACCTGTTCCTCTGGAGGCAAATGTTATGCGTAAGTCTGTTCTGTTGGTTGCGTCGTTCACCGCCATGGCCCTGACGCTGGGTGGCTGTACTTCGAGCCTGACTGGCGACTCGTATTCCCGTGATGAAGCTCGCCAGGTGCAGACCGTGCGCCTGGGCACCATCGAGTCGTTGCGTCCGGTGAAAATCGAAGGCACGAAGACGCCGATCGGCGCCGGTGCAGGTGCGATCGTCGGCGGTGTGGGCGGTAGCGCCATCGGCGGTGGCCGCGGCAGTATCGTAACGGCAGTCATTGGTGCGGTAGCCGGTGGACTGCTGGGTTCGATGACCGAAGAAGGCCTGACACGTACGCAGGGCGTCGAAATCACCGTGCGTGAGGACGACGGCAGCATGCGTGCTTATGTGCAGCAGGTTCAGGAAAATGAAATCTTCCGGGTGGGTGACCGTGTACGCGTCATGACCGTCAACGGGACCAGCCGAGTCAGTCGCTGATTTCTGAAGGCACATTGGGTGGGTTGATGGACGACCCGCTTACACCGAAAACGCCCCGATCCCTCGGGGCGTTTTTATTTGCGGGATCCGATTTTCAAACCGATTTTCAGGGCGTGACCAATGTAGGCTTTCGGCTCGCCATAGCCGTGATCGCATAGCCGATCAGCGCGGCGAGAATAGAGCCTGTGAGTATGCCCATGCGGTCCATCCCGGCGAACGCGCTTTCTCCTGGCACGAACGCCAATGAGCCAACGAACAGGCTCATGGTGAAGCCGATGCCGCACAAAATCGACACGCCTATTACCTGACCCCAATTAGCGCCAGTCGGCAACGCTGCAAGCCCGGTGCGGATGGCCAGCCAGGTCAGGCCGCACACACCTATTGTCTTGCCAAATAGCAGCCCCATCGCGATGCCTAGCGGCACGGGGTGGGCAAAACTGTCCAGCGTCACGCCGCTCAGCGATACCCCTGCGTTGGCAAAGGCGAACAATGGCAGGATGCCGTACGCGACCCAAGGATGCAGGCCATGTTCCAGCTGCTGTAGAGGGGAGGGGAGGTCTTTGGCCGTCTTGAGCGGAATGCAAAACGCCAGAATTACACCCGCCAATGTCGCATGTACGCCACTCTTGAGGACGCAGACCCACAAAATCAGGCCCACTAGCACGTAGGGCACGAGCTTCACGACGCCCAGCCTGTTCAAGGCGATCAGCGTCGCGATTGAAGTGGCGGCCAGCGCCAACGAGAGGTTTGACAGCTCGCCCGAGTAGAACAGTGCGATAACGATGATCGCACCCAGATCATCGATGATCGCCAGGGTCATCAAGAACAGCTTGAGCGACACCGGAACGCGCTTGCCAAGCAGGGCCAGCACGCCAAGGGCAAAAGCAATATCGGTGGCCATGGGAATCGCCCAGCCGCTCATCGCAGCGGGGTTGTCCTTGTTCACAGCCCAGAAGAACAGTGCGGGAATCACCATGCCACCGATGGCTGCGGCGCCGGGCAAAACGATTTGTGAGGGACGCGACAGATGGCCCTGAATCACCTCACGTTTTACCTCCAGGCCGATCAGCAGGAAGAACAGTGCCATCAGGCCGTCGTTGATCCACAACAGCAGCGGCTTGGCGATTGTCAGGGCGCCGACCTGCGCGACTACTGGTATTTCAAGCAGACCACTGTAGAGCCACGAGAGAGGCGAGTTATTGACGATAAGCGCCAACGCGGCTGCCGCAATCAACAACAACCCGCCAGCGGCCTCCAGCTGAAAAAAACGTTTGAATGTGTTGCGTACAAGCAAGGTCAACTCTCCGACATGCGCTAGGGGAGCAACACCGTACCTTGTGTTTTTATTCCTGAAAACAAAATATATATTCGATTTGGCTATTAAAAAGCTCAGTTAAACCTGTATACAGAAGCTCAAAGATTTTAGTTACAAAATGCTGCGCAGCTTATCCTACTTGGCCTGTAGGGCATGTCTGAAAATGTTGTAGCAGCTGGCGGGCCGACAGTAGCCATCCCAGGTCGTCACCGTCAGCAAGCCTGGCTGCTACAGAACCAACATCACTCGACGATGCCTAGCATGCTTCTGGCCACCGCCTCGGCAATCCGAATCCCGTCGACACCCGCCGACATGATCCCGCCGGCATACCCCGCGCCTTCGCCGGCCGGGAACAAGCCCCGCACGTTAAGACTTTGCATGTCCGCACCGCGAGTGATGCGCAACGGCGAAGAGGTTCGGGTCTCGATGCCGGTAAGCACCGCATCGTGCTGCGAGAAGCCTCTGATCTGCTTGTCGAAGGCCGGCAATGCCTCTCGAATTGCCTCGATGGCGAAAGCCGGCAGGGCATCGGCGAGGTCGGTAAGTTTCACGCCGGGCTTGTAGGAAGGCTCCACCTCACCCAGTTGAGTCGAGGCCCGGCCTGCGATGAAGTCGCCCACCAGTTGCGCAGGTGCCTCATAGTTTTCACCCCCCATGATGTAGGCGTGGGACTCCAACCGCTCCTGCAGTTCGATACCGGCGAGCGGGCTGCCCGGATAATCCTCGTCTGGCGTGATGCCGACCACGATCCCCGAATTGGCATTGCGCTCGTTGCGCGAATACTGGCTCATGCCGTTGGTGACCACGCGATTGGGCTCTGAAGTGGCCGCCACCACCGTGCCGCCAGGGCACATGCAGAAGCTGTATACCGAGCGACCGTTTTTCGCGTGGTGCACCAGCTTGTAGTCGGCGGCACCGAGTTTAGGATGACCGGCATATTTACCCAGCCGCGCGCGGTCGATCAGCCCCTGAGGGTGCTCGATACGGAAGCCCACCGAAAACGGCTTGGCTTCCATGTAGACGCCGCGGCCGTGGAGCATGCGGAAGGTGTCGCGAGCGCTATGGCCCAGGGCCAGGATGACATGCCTGGACTCGATCCGCTCGCCGTTGTCGAGCATCACGCCGTGCAATTGGCTGTCCGCGATCAGCACATCAGTGACGCGCTGCTCAAAGCGCACCTGGCCCCCTAGCGCTTCGATCTGCTGACGCATGTTTTCGACCACGCCGGTCAGGCGGAACGTACCGATATGCGGCTTGCTGACGTAGAGAATTTCCTCCGGTGCGCCAGCCTTGACGAACTCATGCAGCACCTTTCGACCGTGGAACTTCGGGTCCTTGATCTGGCTGTACAGTTTGCCGTCGGAGAAAGTGCCTGCGCCGCCCTCGCCGAACTGCACGTTGGATTCGGGGTTGAGCACGTTCTTGCGCCACAGGCCCCAGGTGTCCTTGGTGCGCTGGCGCACTTCCTTGCCGCGTTCAAGGATGATTGGCTTGAAGCCCATCTGCGCCAGCAGCAGGCCGGCGAAAATGCCACATGGGCCGAAACCGACCACCAGCGGGCGTTCGGTCAGGTCGTCTGGAGCCTGGCCGACGACCTTGTAACTGACATCAGGCGCTGGGCCGATGTGCTTGTCGTGGCTCAGGCGCGAGAGCAGGGCGGCTTCGTCGCGCACCTGGAAGTCGATGGTGTAGATAAATTGCAGTTCGCTGGATTTCTTGCGAGCGTCATAGCTGCGCTTGAACAGGGTGAAGTCCAGCAGCTCGGCACTGTCGATGCCCAGGCGTTGCACGAGCGCCGGGCGCAGTGCTTCGTCCGCGTGGTCCAGCGGCAGTTTGAGTTCGGTGATTCGTAACATTGAGAGGTCCGGTTTCGGGCCGCAGGATCGGCCCGGCAGCGTTACTAGAGCCGGCGATTATAAGACACATCGGACCGCAAGCGGTGCCCAGCGGCTGAAACCTTGGCAGATGATCCGGTGGCAGCACGCCTTGCCCGGCTAACGTTATTGAAAGCGCTGCCCCGGGCAAGCCAGACTGCTTGAGAGGGGCCCGCGCAGTCGAGAAATGGCTCAATCGTTACGCATTGCCCCGAAATACGCGCAGCCTCGCTGCACCTGGCCATTGACGCGCAGTTCGGCGGTCAGATGCTGCACCGAGCCGCTGATCGGATCGACACAGCGCTGTGGGGCGACGTACAGCTCCACATGCTGGTCGTTGGCGTCGGTAATCAGGTCGAAGCGGCCTTCGGGCAACTGCTCTTCCAGGTACGGCACTGCAAACGGCTGCTGGCCTTCGCGCTCCAGCACCAGCCCCTTGCCGCTGGCATTGAGGCTCCATTTCGGGCCGCTGCCGCTGGCGTGGATGGTCAGGCGCTTGAAGTTGGGATCTTCACAGGCATTGCCTGGGCGCTCGACGCGATACAGCTGAAAGACATCAGCCTGGCCATCACTGCCCTGAGCCCTGCTCGCGACGAAATTGCCGCGCACGTCGGCAAACGCCTTGCCGCTGCTGTCCACGACCGACGCCGCTTCCTGCAGAATGCCTGTATTTCCCTTGTCAGCGACGGCATAGCGGCGCTGCTCGTTGCAGGGCTGGAAGAACAGCTTGCCACCATCACCGCTCAGGCTGCCCTGCATGCGGATCATGCCCGCGGTGGAAACCTTCGCATCGGCGGATTGCGAAGGCAGCAACTGGCAGCCGGCGAACAGGGGCAGCAAGACGACGATCAGGGCAGAGCGAGCAGCGAACATGGGGCGGTCTCCAGACAAGTGCCGCCACGTTACTCAGGCTGATCGTTCATCACAAGGGGTGATTAGCCGACGCGATAAGTCTGTCCGGTTTGCAAGCCCTCGACACTTTTGGCATAGGCCAGCGCGACCTCGGCTCCCGCAACCGGCTTGAAACCTCGGAAGTACGGCGCGTAGCTGTCCATCGCTTCGACCAGCACGTTAGGGCTCACCGAGTTGACGCGCACGCCCCGTGGCATCTCGATGGCCGCTGCACGAACGAATGCATCGATCGCCCCATTGACCAGACTGGCCGAGGCTCCGCTACGAATCGGATCATGACTGGTGATGCCGGTGGTGAACGTGAACGAGGCACCCTCATTGGCGAATTCGCGTCCGATCAGCAGCAGGTTGACCTGGCCCATCAACTTGTCACGCAGGCCCAGCGCGAACGTGTCCTCGGTCATTTCGCCCAGTGGCGCGAAGGTGACGTTGCCGGCGGCGCAGATCAAGGCATCGAAAGGACCTGTCCGTTCGAACAGTTTGCGGATCGAAGCGCTGTCACTAATATCGACATGCTCGTCGCCACTTTTGCGGCCAATGCGAACGATGTCATGGCGCGGCGCCAATTCCTTCTCGATCGCCGCGCCGATGATGCCGCCGGCGCCAATCAATAGAATCTTCACGATGCAGTCCTTCTGTTAATGGGTCAGCCCTCAGTGTGAGCCGTGTTTTGCCACAGATAAATGCGTCAAAGCGCAATCCCGGTTTCTCGATAAGGAAACAATCATGAGCGAGATGGATGATCTGGCCGCGTTTGCCATGCTGGTGGAAGCCAACAGCTTCACCTTGGCCGCGCAATGGCTGGACACCAGCACCAGTCAGCTGTCCAAGCGCATCAGCAAACTGGAGAAGAGTTTTGGCGTGATGCTGTTACATCGCACTACCCGCAGCCTTACGTTGACTTCAGCTGGGGCCATCCTGTTGCCCGAGGCGCGGGCTTTGCTGGCGCAGCGCGATCGGGTCCGAGATGCCATGGCCTGCCTGAGCGAGAGTCTGGTCGGCACGGTACGGCTGACGGTACCGGTGTCACTGGGTGAGACGTTCCTTGAGGGGGTGTTGACGGAGTTCGCCCGACAATATCCCGAGGTTCAGGTAGAGCTGGACCTGAACAACCACTTTCGTGACATGCGCCGCGACGGATTCGACCTGGGCATTCGCTCCAGTGTGGGGGTCGACGAGCGGCTGGTGGCCAAGCCGCTGTTGTCCTTGCAGGAGTTGACCTGCGCCAGTCCCGATTATCTCGCGCAACATGGCAAGCCGCAGACGCCGGAAGCCCTGCGGGTGCACAGTTGCCTGCTGAACAGTCACCACGCCGGGCGCGAAACCTGGGTCTATCACCAGCGTCATGAATTGAGCAGGGTCACTGTACGAGGTGCCTTTGCCAGCAATCACTACGGCTTGTTGAAACAGGCGGCATTGCTAGGAGCAGGCATTGCGCGGCTGCCTTCATACATGGTGCACAAGGAACTCAAAGACGGGCGGCTGCAATGGCTGTTGCGTGATTACCAGACGCCCGTGTCGTCGCTGTTTCTGGTGCACCCGTTCGAGGGCCATCTGCCGCGACGGATCCAAGTGATTGCCGACTACCTGACCCAGTGGTTCGAGCGCAGTGCGGCGGCGTTGGAGAAGCTTTGATGCCGGTGGTGAGTTCAAAAAGGGCGGCTTGGCAGACCCGCCGCATTGGCTGGCGTCGTAACCTCCGGCGGCTCCCACAAGCCTTATGTTAGAGCGAAGACGGGTGACCAACTCCTGCAATGCTGAGTCGATCAGAGCCCTTTGGAGCGCATCTAGCTGAGGGTGACGCCGGAGGTTACGACGGCAGCGATGGCAGTGGGTCAGCCAGAAATAATTTCACTGACCCACCGCTTTCGCGGGCAAGCGCGCCCCTGCAGGCGAGGGCGGTGTTATCCCCCCAGATACGCATCCCGTACTTTCGGATCAACCAGCAGGTCCGCCCCTGAACCTTGCATCACCACGCGACCGTTCTCAAGAACGTAGGCACGGTTGGCGATCTTCAGAGCCTGGTTGGCGTTCTGCTCGACCAAAAACACGGTTACGCCGTCACGACGCAGTTGTTCGACGATCTCGAAAATCTGCTGAATGATGATCGGCGCCAGCCCCAGGGAAGGCTCGTCAAGGAGCAACAGTTTGGGCTTGCTCATCAGCGCGCGACCAATGGCGAGCATTTGCTGTTCACCACCGGACATGGTGCCGCCGCGCTGGTGGAAGCGTTCCTTCAGGCGTGGAAATAACTCCAGGACCTTGTCCATCTGCGACTGATAATCACCCTTGTCGGTGAAGAATCCGCCCATGGCCAGGTTTTCTTCCACGGTCAGGCGGGCAAACACACGGCGACCTTCCGGCACCACCGCAATGCTCTTGCGCATGATCACCGAAGATTCCAGGCCCACCAGCTCCTCGCCCATGTAGCGAATACTGCCGCTGTGGGCGCGTGGTGACCCACACAGGGTCATCAGCAGAGTGGATTTGCCCGCTCCGTTGGCGCCGATCAGGGTCACGATCTCTCCCTGTTGCACATCGATGCTGACCCCATGCAACGCCTGGATCTTGCCGTAGAAGGTAGAAACGTTGTCGAACTGCAGCATTTACGCTTCCCCCAGGTAGGCTTTGATCACTTCAGGATTGTCGCGGATCTGCTCGGGCGTGCCATCAGCCAGAGGCGTACCTTGATTGATCACCACAACGTGGTCGGAGATGCTCATGACCAGTTTCATGTCGTGCTCGATCAGCAGCACTGTGGCGTTGTGTTCGTTACGCAGCACGCCGATCAGCGCCTTAAGGTCTTCGGTTTCCTTTGGGTTCAGCCCGGCGGCGGGTTCGTCGAGCATGAGAATGCGCGGGCGCGTCATCATGCAACGGGCGATTTCCAGACGGCGCTGCTGACCATAGGCCAGGGTGCCGGCGGGGCGGTTGGCGAAGGCTTTCAGGTCAACCGCTTCGAGCCAGTGTTCGGCGTATTCCATGGCCTCGCGCTCGCTTTTGCGATACGCCGGGGTCTTGAACAGACCGGACAGGAAATGGGTGTTGAGGTGACGATGCTGGGCCACCAACAGGTTTTCCATCGCCGTCATTTCCTTGAACAGACGCACATTCTGGAAGGTCCGCACCACGCCCTTACGGGCGATCTGATGGCCGGCCAAGCCCTGAATCGGTTCGCCATCCAACAGGATGGTGCCCGAGGTCGGCTTGTAAAAACCGGTGAGGCAGTTGAATACGGTGGTCTTGCCGGCGCCGTTGGGGCCGATCATCGACACCACCTGCTTCTCATTGACGGTCAGACCCACGCCATTGACCGCCAACAGGCCGCCAAAGCGCATGCACAAGCCCGAGGCTTGCAGAAGTGGACGGCTCATCAGCGCTCCCCCTTGAGTTTCATGACGGGACGCTGCATTGGCAGGAAGCCCTGAGGACGCCAGATCATCATCAGCACCATCAAGGCGCCGAAGCCCAGCATGCGGTATTCGCTGAATTCACGGAGCAATTCAGGCAGCAGGATCATCACGATCGCCGCGAGAATTACGCCCAACTGCGAACCCATGCCGCCCAATACCACGATGGCGAGAATGATCGCCGACTCCAGAAAGGTAAACGATTCCGGGGTGATCAGGCCTTGGCGCGCAGCGAAGAAGCTACCGGCGAACCCGGCGAACGCGGCGCCCAATGTAAAGGCCGAGAGTTTGATGATCGTCGGATTCAGGCCCAGCGCACGGCAGGCGATTTCATCTTCACGCAGTGCTTCCCACGCACGACCGATCGGCATGCGCAGCAGGCGGTTGATCACGAACAACGCCAGCAGCGCCAGCAGCAGGGCGATCAGGTAAAGGAAGATCACCTTATTGATGGAGTTGTATTGCAGGCCGAAATACTCGTGGAAAGTCTGCATACCTTCAGCCGCTTTACGTTCGAAGGACAGGCCGAACAGCGTCGGTTTTTCGATGTTGCTGATGCCGTTCGGACCGCCGGTGATGTCGGTCAGGTTGCGCAGGAACAGGCGAATGATTTCCCCGAAACCCAGGGTCACGATCGCCAGATAGTCACCGCGCAGGCGCAGTACCGGAAAGCCCAGCAGGAAACCGAACGTGGCGGACGCCAGCCCGGCCAGCGGCAGGCAAATCCAGAAACCGAAGCCAAAGTAGTGCTGTAACAGGGCATAGGTGTAGGCGCCGACGGCGTAGAAGCCCACATAACCCAGGTCCAGCAGGCCTGCCATGCCGACCACGATGTTCAAGCCCAGACCCAGCATCACGTAGATCAGGATCAGCGTGGCAATGTCCACCGCGCCGCGGGAACCGAAGAATGGCCACACCAGCGCGGCAATAACCAACGCACCCAGAAACCAGCGTTGAGTCGATGGCAGGGTCAAAAAATTGCTGGCCTTGTCCGACATCAGTCGCTTCTGCGGACGTGAGCGCCACATGGCGCTGAGATGCTCATTGAACAGGACCCGAAGGAACATCAGCAAAGCAGCGGCGAAAATCACCAGCACGGTGGTGGTGCTGGCACCGACGACCGCCAGGTTGACGCCGATGATGTCCAGTTTCAACCCGAGGATCGGGTAAGCGACAGCCAGCACCAGCACTGCGCTGAAGAGAGCCGATTTGAGATTTCTGTTCATACTTTTTCAACCTCCGGACGGCCAAGCAGGCCGGTTGGCCGGAACAGCAACACCAAGACGAGAAGACCGAACGCCACCACATCCTTGTACTGGTCGCCGAAGATGTCGGCGCCGAACGCTTCTGCCACACCCAGCACCAGACCGCCAAGCATCGCACCCGGGATACTGCCGATACCGCCCAAGACTGCGGCGGTGAAGGCCTTGATGCCGACCAGGAATCCCGCGTTGGGGTTGATCACGCCGTACTGCATGCTCAGCAGCACCGCAGCGACTGCAGCCAGCGCGGCACCGATGACGAAGGTCAGGGCAATGATGTTGTTGGTGTTGATGCCCAGCAGATTGGCCATCTTGATGTCTTCGGCGCAGGCGCGGCAGGCGCGGCCCAGGCGAGAGCGGGAGATGAACCAGGTCAGGCCGAGCATGGCCAGTACCGTGACGATGAAGATCAGGATCTGCATGTACGAGATCACCACTTCGTGAGTGCTGCCGGGGCCGAACACGAAGTTACCGGGGATCAGGTTGGGGATCGATTTGTCCTTGGAATCCTGCGACAACAGCACGGTGTTCTGCAGGAATATCGACATGCCGATGGCGGAAATCAGAGGGATCAGGCGATTGCTGCCGCGCAGCGGACGGTAGGCGACCCGTTCGATGGCGTAACCGTAGGCACTGGTTACCACGATACTGGCGATGAACGCTGCGGTGATCAGCAGGGGCAGATTGTCCAGCCCCAGCATGGTCAGCCCGGCCAGGGCGATGAACGCCACGTACGAACCGATCATGTACACCTCGCCATGAGCGAAGTTGATCATGCCGATGATGCCGTAGACCATTGTGTAGCCGATGGCAATCAGGGCATAAGTGCTGCCAATGGTCATGCCATTAACCAGCTGTTGGAAAAAATGATAGATGTCTATCTCAGGCATTGCCGCGCTCCTAAAAACCTGCTCGGTGGTTCACTGGTGAAGTCATTCCCGCTCGCGCGTCGTGATCTACGTCCGCGTCCGGCACGAGCCCAGCGATTCACTGGTGCGGTTTCAAGATGTTCAGGGATCGGGATTCTTGTGAAATCCGTCAGCCCAGCCAAAACAAAGCCCACTGCGGTTGCAGTGGGCTCCGGGTAAGCGTGAAGGCTGTGATTACTTCACAGGGGCTTCAGTCTTGGTGCCATCTTTGTGCCAGGTGTAAACGACGAATTTGAAGTCTTTCAGGTCACCCTTGGCGTCGAAAGACAGATCGCCCGTCGGGGTCTTGAAGGTCCCGGCGTGAATAGCGGCGGCCACCTTAGCGGTGTCTTCGGACTTGGCGGCAGCGATGCCACCGGCAATCACTTCAACCGCGGCGTAGGAAGGGAATACGAAGGGTCCGCTCGGGTCTTCTTTCTTCGCTTGGAACGCAGCAACCAGTTCCTTGTTTGCGGGATCCTGGTCAAATGATTTGGGCAGCGTCACCAGCAGGCCTTCGGAGGCGTCCTGGGCGATCTGCGAGATGGAAGCGTTGCCCACGCCTTCCGGACCCATGAAGCTGGCTTTCAGGCCTTTTTCCTGCGCCTGGCGCAGGATCAGGCCCAGCTCAGGGTGGTAGCCGCCGTAGTAGACGAAGTCCACGTTGGCCTGCTTGAGCTTGGCGATCAGCGAGGAGAAGTCCTTGTCGCCGGCATTGATGCCCTCGAACAGCGCGACTTTCACGCCGTCTTTTTCCAGGGTTTGCTTGACGGCGGTGGCAATGCCTTCACCGTATTGCTGTTTGTCATGGATGACTGCAACGATCTTCGGCTTGACCTGTTTGACGATGTATTCGCCAGCTGCCGGTCCTTGAGCGCTGTCCAGACCGATGGTGCGGAACACCATCTTGTAGCCACGGGCGGTGATTTCCGGGCTGGTAGCAGCCGGGGTAATCATGATGATGCCTTCGTCTTCGTAGATATCGGACGCTGGCTGAGTAGAGCTGGAGCAGAGGTGACCAACCACGAATTTCACGCCATCGTTGACCACTTTGTTGGCGACGGCGACCGCTTGTTTAGGGTCACAGGCGTCGTCGTACTCCACGGCTTCGAGCTTCTTGCCATCGACGCCGCCTTTGGCGTTGATTCGCTCGACGGCCATTTTGGCACCGCTAAACTGCATGTCACCGTATTGGGCAACCGCGCCTGTTTTAGGGCCGGCAATGCCGATCTTGATGGTGTCGGCTGCGAACGAATGGCTGGCAACGCCCGCCAGAACCAGTGCGGCAAACAGCTTGGAAATCTGATTAATACCCTTCGTCATGATGCTCCACTCTTGCGTTTGTAATTTTTATAATCCTGGCGGCCAAAGGCAGCAGGACCGGATTATTTATCCAGGCCACACCCCCGGCAACTGTACCGGAACAGTTTAGAGCGCCGGTTGAGCGCTTGAAAAGCTGACTACAGGGGGCAAAGCCTCTTCATGTCGCTTAATCGAAAGAAAGATACACATTCCTGCCAGTTGGTCCTCCGTGGAGTGGTCCAACCTGATGGCTTGAACGAAGTTCTCTGCAATCAATCACTTGAAACCGGGTTTGAGCGCAGGAGAGGCAGCGTTATCATTGCGCCGATTTTCCAAACGGTGAAACCCATGAACCAAGAACCTAGCACCCTCTATGCCAAACTCCTCGGCGAAACGGCATCGATCACCTGGAAGGAATTGGAACCGTTTTTTGCAAGGGGTGCCCTGTTGTGGGTCGAGCCTTCGCAGGATTTGATCGCCGTGGCGCAGGCGTTTGCCCAAAACGCCCAAGGCAAAGTGGCGCTATGGTTGGAAAGCGGGGAGGTCAGCAAGCTCTCTGAATCAAAGGCGTTGGACCTGATGGAGCGCGCGCCCGAGTTGTGGGCTGTGGTCGTGGCTCCCTGGGTGTTGATCCAGGAAAGGGCGTGAGGTAAGAGCTGGCTCCATTTTGGTGCGTCATATGATGGCAAAGTGGGTAGTGCGGTAACTGCTAGAGCGCCACAAGTAGCGAAAGATCACAGGATGATCACCCCAATTGCTGGTGTGGCCTGGCGGAAGAAACATTCACAACTGTTTTGCCGGCCAGCGAGTCCACTCAAGAGTACGGTCCGGACCGCATTCATATCGCAAATCGCCGTTTGGTTAACGCTGCGGGCGGGAGCGGAAACGGTCGGCCCGGGGTTGGTCCGTTTCTCGGCAATCCTGTCCCGTGAACGGCGCGCCCGCGCTTGATTGAGCGGCCTCCAGCACCTGAAGCGCAGGCTTGGGTTCGCACGGTTTGCTTTGATTGAGCCGCTGCACCAGCGGCCTCAGGGTTTCAAGCGCAGCAGGCTTGCTGAACAGATAGCCCTGCACATAATCGCAGCCATATTCACTCAGGAATTCCAGTTGCGCCGGGGTTTCCACGCCTTCGGTCACAACCTTAAGGTGCAGCGTGTGGGCCATGAGGATGATGGCGTGGACAATTTCCATGTCCTGTGGGGATTGTGGGGTGTCGACGATGAACGAGCGATCTATCTTCACCGTGTCCAGTGGCAGACGCTTGAGATAGGCCAGCGAGGAATAGCCGGTGCCGAAGTCGTCGATGGACAACGCCACCCCAAGCGTTCGAATCTCGTTAAGCAGCAGCACGGTGTTGCTGATGTTGCACATCAGCGCGTTTTCGGTGACCTCCAGTTCCAGCCTGTGAGGCGGCACGCCAGCTTCCTTAAGCGCCGCATCGATTTCCTGAACGAGGTCTTGCCGGGCCAGATTCAGCGCAGAACAGTTCACAGCGATCACCAGTTTTTCGAAGCCGTGATCGCACAGTTGCGCCAGATCCCTGCAAGCCCGACGCAATACCCAGTTGTCCAGTTCAGCGATCAGGCCGTTGGTCTCGGCGATGGTGATGAACCGGTCAGGCGTGAGCAGCCCGTGCACGGGATGTTGCCAGCGCACCAGCGCTTCCAGCTTGGCGACGTGACCGGTGCGAAGATCCACGATGGGTTGATAGAACAGCAGCAGGCCCTGCCCCTGGCTCAATGCGTCGCGCAGTTGCTCCTCCAGGTGCAGTTCCAGACTCGCCTTGTTTTTGAGTGCTTCATTGAAAAAATGCAGGGTATTGCGACCATTGTCTTTGGATTGATAAAGCGCAAGGTCAGCGCTTTTCAACAGCTCGTCACAGGTTTGGCCATCGTCGGGGTAAATACTGACGCCGATGCTGGTCGTCATCACCATGCTTCGGCCAGCGAGGGCGATCGGATCTTTCATCCTGATCATCACCCGCTGGGCCATATGGCGCGCCTCCGCGATGGTGTGCAAGGCGATCAGAATGCAGAATTCGTCGCCGCCAAAGCGCGCGACCACGTCGCTGCTGCGAGTGGCGCCGCGGATACGCTCGGCGATGACCTTTAGCAATTCATCGCCGGCGTCATGCCCAAGGCTGTCATTGATGCGCTTGAAGTAGTCCACGTCGAGGAACATCACGGCGAGTTTGCCACCGGCTTGATTCTGCTCCGTCAGGCGCTCGGCGAAAATCTGATTGAAGCCGCGGCGATTGATCAGGTTGGTGAGGGCGTCGAAGTTTGCCGCTTGCTGCAGCGAGAGTCGTGCCTGATCGAGTTGACTGAGCAGCGCATTGACCCGCTGCAGGTCATGTTCCTTGGCTTGCAGCTTTTTATCGGCCAATGCCGCGCTGATGCTACCGGCGATGATGAGCATGACGATCAGGGCAATGGTCAGGCTCAGTTGCAGGCTGTTGTCGGTGGTGGGCATGCGCATTTGGGTGCCGTCCGGCACCGTCAACTGCAAGGCCCACATGCCCATGAAGTGCGTGCCGACAATGCCGGCGCCCAGCATCAGGCTCGCCCCTGATTTGAGCACTTGATGAAGCCTGCCGCTGCCCTGGCGCAAATGCATGGCCAAAACCAGTGCGGCCAAGCTACTGGCGATGGCCACTATGATCGAACTGGCGAAACGCATCGGCTCGTAATACTGCATGGCGCTCGAACGCATGGCCGACATGCCAAGGTAATGCATCGCGGTGATGCCCAACCCGATGCACACCGATGCCGTCAGGTACTGCCTTGCGCGCAATTGTGGGTGGCCAAGCGCTTGCATCATCACCACGCCTGCTACCAACGCGACGGCCAACGAGGCAACGGTGGTGGGCAGGTTGTAGTGCATCTCCAAGGGGGGGCGGAACGACAGCATGCTAATGAAGTGCATGGCCCAGATGCCTACCGCCAGGCATAAGGCACCCACAATCCGCCAGCGCAGCCTGGCGCTCGCGTTATCAACGTGTCCCACCCGTTCGGCGATGTCCAGCGTCGCGAAACCGGCGGCGCACGCCACCAGGTAAGCCAGCAGAATGAGCGAAGGATTGTGGGTACAGTTGAGCAACATCCGGTCGTGAGCGGGCATCGACGGTAAAAAATGCAAACCCAGCCAATCCATAGCACGTTCCATATATTCATCGCTGGAGAGACCTCAGTCCGGGTAACTGATGGCACTTTGCGATGAGTATACGAACCCGCCGAAGTTAAATACCGGCAGGAAGACGGGCGTAGCAACTATTTCGCTATAAGGAAAATAGAAAAGGTTCTAAGCAGCGCTGACGTTTGCTGTGGTCGTGTCATCGCCGAGCACTTGGCGTTCAACGGGAAGCAGACCAAATGCTGCGCGCGCCGAATCGCAATCCGGGTTGTGCTCGCCATTGGCCCAGGAAGCCTCGAACTCACGGCAGGTGCTGGAGCGGTGCTCATAAATCGAGCAGCTGACTCGTGTTCCGACGTTGCCTACCAATGCGGTGCAGCGCGAAGGCTTGCACTCGGTGCCGAGCATGTCGACGCAGCTGGGGCTGATGCTGCTGACCTGTTCATCGGGCATCCCCTCCCGCCGACGTGCCATCTCTCCAATAAAAGGACACGCGAAAGTGTGAACAGCAGGCACCGCAATTCAGGCACGGACTGACGTCGGACATGGATATAAACCGGAAGAATGGACCTGGGGAGGGAAAGCGGTCCGCAGCTATCCTAGGCGCTGGCGTTCGCTTGGGAATTGGGTCTGGAAAATATATTTCAGCCGGTGAATGACCCGTCACCGCGCAGCGTTGATGGCGATGTCTGGACTGCCGCGCAATGGGAAGGTATCAATTCTGCGCTGAATCGACGCACAAGTTGCAGACTCCTGGCGCGCTGTTCGCCACGCTGCCATGTGTGGTGCGGGCATCGAACTGCTTCAGTCGCGCCGCTTCGCGGATGCGCGGGCGAGGGTGGCCGGTGAGGCCGTTGTGGCAGAGGATGAGCCGTCTGTGACGTGAGGTTTGAAGTGCCTTGGCCAGAAGTTGCGTTCAAACGCGGACGTCAGCTGATACATCGGCCCCCCGTATCAGACGGCTTGCCAGCGGCAGCGTTTACGATCGCCACCTCTGTAAAGCCGGGCTGCTACGAGTCACCACTGATTCTTGCGTAACGCGATTACCCCGCGACCAGCACCCGGATCGCCTCAAGGCGCAGCGCGGCCTTGTCCAGCATGGCCAGCCCTTGCTCGCGCAATTCGCGCAGGGCAGTGAGTTCGCTGTCGCGCACGGTCGGATTGACGGCTTGCAGGGCCGTCAGACGGGCCAGTTCTTCGTCGGTGTCCGCTGCCAGACGACGTTGCGCCTCGGCCACGCGCTCGGCATGCTTCGGCGCGATCTTGCTTTCGGCTGCGTTGATCTGCGGGTTCAGCACATCGCGTTGGGCCTGAATGAACTTGTTGGCGCTGGCACGGGGCACGCTTTCCAATTGGTCATTCAGCGTGGTGAAGGAGACGCGGCCCGACAGATCGTTGCCGTTGGCGTCCAGCAGGCAGCGCAGCGCGGCCGGTGGCAGGTAACGACCCAGCTGCAGCGAGCGTGGGGCGACCACTTCACTGACGTACAGCAGTTCGAGCAGCACGGTGCCCGGTTTCAGCGCCTTGTTCTTGATCAGTGCCACGGCGGTATTACCCATGGAACCGGACAGCACCAGATCCATGCCGCCCTGCACCATCGGATGCTCCCAGGTGATGAACTGCATGTCCTCGCGAGACAGCGCCTGGTTGCGGTCGTAGGTAATGGTCACCCCTTCGTCGTCGCCCAGCGGGAAGCTGGCGTCGAGCATCTTTTCGCTCGGCTTGAGGATCAGCGCGTTCTCGGAGTGATCTTCGCTGTCGATGCCGAATGCGTCGAACAGGGTTTCCATGTAGATCGGCAGGGTGAACTGATCGTCCTGCTCCAGGATCGCCTCGACCAGTG
Organism: Pseudomonas sp. UBA5706; assembly: GCF_002419965.1. GTDB lineage: Bacteria > Pseudomonadota > Gammaproteobacteria > Pseudomonadales > Pseudomonadaceae > Aquipseudomonas. The sequence continues at coordinate 93,658 of NZ_DIHC01000009.1, read as the reverse complement.
CGTCACCCTCGCCAGCGCCGCCGGAGTTGAGTTCCAGCAGGCGGTCGCGACCGGCATGCAGTTCGCTTTCCAAGCGCTCACGCTCGGCACGGGCTCCGCTGACCAAAACTTTCCAGTCGTCATCGTCGCCACCCTCAAGCATCGGCAGCAGGCGTGGACCGAACTGATGCTGCAGGGCGTTGCCGGTCGGACACGTGTTGAGGAAGGCGTTGAGGGCTTCGTGATACCACTGGAACAGGCGCTCTTGCGGGCTGGTTTCCAGATACGGCACATGCAGCTCGATGATGTGCTTCTGGCCGATGCGGTCCAGACGACCGATACGCTGTTCCAGCAGATCAGGGTGCGCTGGCAGGTCAAACAGCACCAGATGATGGGAAAACTGGAAGTTGCGGCCTTCACTGCCGATTTCCGAGCAGATCAGCACCTGAGCCCCGAACTCCTCATCGGCAAAATACGCGGCTGCGCGGTCACGCTCCAGGATATTCATGCCTTCATGGAACACGGTCGCCGGGATGCCGGAGCGCACACGCAGAGCGTCCTCCAGGTCCATTGCGGTTTCGGCGTGGGCGCAGATCACCAGCACCTTGACGCGCTTGAGCATCTTCAGCGTATCGATCAGCCAGTCGACGCGCGGGTCGAAGCGCCACCAACGCTCTTCCTCGCCGGTCTCGCCCTGCGCCTGGAAGCTGACTTCCGGGTACAGATCGGCATGCTCGCCAACGGGCAACTCCAGGTATTCGGCCGGGCAGGGCAGCGGGTATTGATGCAGCTTGCGCTCCGGGAACCCCTGTACGGCAGCACGGGTATTACGGAACAACACGCGACCGGTGCCATGTCGATCGAGCAGTTCGCGGATCAGCCGTGCACTGGCTTCGGTATCGCCCGCGGCCACTGCACTGAGCAGTGCTTCGCCCTCGGCACCGAGGAAGCCTTGAATGGTTGTGTGCGCCTCAGGGGAAAGGCGACCCTGGTCGAGCAGCTCCTGAACGGCTTCGGCCACCGGACGGTAGTTTTCGCTCTCGGCGCGGAAGGCGTGCAGGTCGTGGAAACGGTTCGGATCGAGCAGGCGCAAACGGGCAAAGTGGCTGTCCTGTCCCAGTTGCTCCGGCGTTGCGGTGAGTAGCAACACGCCCGGAATAACCTCGGCCAGTTGCTCGACCAGCGAGTACTGCGGGCTGGCTTTGTCTTCATGCCAGACCAGATGGTGAGCTTCGTCGACCACCAGCAGGTCCCAGCCGGCCGCGAACAGCGCGTCTTGCGCCTTTTCGTCGTCGACCAGCCACTCCAGCGAGACCAGCGCCAGTTGCGTGTCTTCGAACGGATTGCTGGCGTCGCTCTCGATGAAGCGCTCGGCATCGAACAGCGCAACCTGCAGGTTGAAGCGACGACGCATCTCGACCAGCCACTGATGCTGCAGGTTTTCCGGGACCAGGATCAACACGCGGCTGGCGCGGCCTGACAGCAACTGGCGATGGATCACAAGACCCGCTTCGATGGTCTTGCCCAGACCTACTTCGTCGGCCAGCAGCACGCGCGGGGCGATACGGTCAGCAACTTCACGGGCGATGTGCAATTGATGGGCGATAGGCTGCGCGCGAACGCCGCCCAGGCCCCACAGCGAGGATTGCAGCTGACGGCTGGTATGTTCAAGGGTGTGATAGCGCAGGGAGAACCAGGCCAGAGGGTCGATCTGCCCGGCGAACAGGCGGTCGCTGGCCAGACGGAACTGGATGAAGTTCGACAGTTGGGTTTCCGGCAGGGTGACCTGCTGGTTCTGCGCGTTCAGACCGTGATAGACCAGCAGCCCATCGACATCTTCGACTTCGCGGACGGTCATCTTCCAGTTTTCGAAATGGGTGATGGTGTCACCCGGCGAGAAGCGCACACGCGTGAGCGGGGCATTGCGCAATGCATACTGGCGGGTGTCGCCAGTGGCCGGATAGAGCACGGTCAACAAGCGGCCGTCCTGTGCCAGAACGGTGCCTAAACCCAGCTCGGCTTCGCTGTCGCTAATCCAGCGTTGCCCCGGTTGATACTGCTGCGCCATGCTGCCTGACTCCCGCCTTAAAAAGCCGACTATGGTAACGGAACAACCTGCTCAGGCCAAAGCTCTTGTGAAGCTGTTATGCGCGCTACGTTGTGAAATTGGCCGTATTTGTTGCGCCAGTGGTCTGGCGTTGGCACTGGAAGCGATAAACGGAGTCCAAACTTGCTCTTCATACGGCTCAAGTCGACGAAACGGCAGCCGACAGCTTGATAACAGGAGACCCATAACATGCTGCCACCGCTGATCCCCTTGAGTGCAGCCCCGATCACTGCCCAGCAGGACCCGGTCAAACCGACGCCCGACATACCTGCGGTCGCACCCGTGCAGCCTAGCTCCAGCGACAGCACGATCAACATGGGCGAGCGCGATCCCGAGCAAGCCCAGTTGCTGCTACGTGAAGAACAGCGCCGCCAGCAAAGGCGCCGCCGTGACCGCCGCACTGCCGATCGCCATCCCGATCTGGATGAGAGCGTCGAAGCGGATGCTCGGGAGTCTCTTCAGCAAGGCGCCTACGCCGGGCCGGCCATCCCTGGCGATTTCCTCAATGCCGACAACACTGTGCCAGTGGTGCCGATCATTGATGACGAACCGCGCCAGGGATTGTGGGTGGATTTGAAGGTTTGATGTGCTGGTCAGCGTCTGCGTGATTGCGCATTATTATCGCTATTGAGCATTTGAGAGCAGCGCGCGATGAGCGATGACGAAAAACTGGTAGACCTGAGCGCCGAGCGCGCCAAGCGTGTGCACGATCTTAACGACAAGCGGCTTAACGAAGTGCGTCAGGCTTTCGAGCAGGCGATGCCGCTGGGCAAGGCCAGGAAGAAAAGCAAGGGCAAGCCGAAGAAACGCTAGATTCCTTTGCTGCTGTGATCGGGCCGGGCAATCCGGCGGTGCCTTCGGTTGCAGCCATTGACTTGGGTCAAGACTCCCCCAACCCCCTATGGTTAATCTGCACCCATCGAACAGGGTCACAGCAGGAGGGACGCGCATGCTTCTCGATCAGGCGGTGATAGCGGGGGTCATGACGGTCATGCTGGTGCTGAGCATTTTTGCAGGGCTGGCGTTGTTTATCTGGAGAGACTCGCACAAGCGCGACAAGGATTGAGTCTCGAATAAAAAGAGCACGCAAGGCATTTTGGGCAACTTCGGTTGCCCATTTTTTTGCGCGCTCTTTTTTGAATTTCCTGGGGGGATTGGGGTTGGCACATACCCAATGTCGGGGTGCTGCGGACTTACCTTTGCGCCCCGCGAAAAGGTAAACTGGCGCCACCAGCGCAAATGGGTATATACGCAAAGCTCAACGCAAAAATCTGTCCTGGCGTGAAAGCGCAGCCATTCTTAGCCCACGGTGATAAGCGGCAATTGCGCCAGGCTCACCGTCTGTTCTTTACGCGGCGCCAGAATCTCAGCCTCGCCATCGACCACCAACTCATCGTTCTGATTGAACACCCGGGTCGCAATCCTCACCCGAAACTTCGGCAGTTTTTCCAGAATCTCCAAGCGCACCGTCAAGGTATCGCCAATCTTCACCGGCTTTTGAAAGCTCATCTGCTGACCCAGATAAATTGTCCCAGGCCCTGGCAATTCGCAGGCCACCGCGGCACTGATCAACGCACCGCTGAACATACCGTGAGCGATACGATCCTTGAACATGCTCTTGGCGGCAAACTCTGCATCCAGGTGCACCGGATTGCGGTCTCCGGACATTTCAGCGAACAGCTGGATATGCCGTTCTTCCACCGTTTTGCTGTAGCTGGCAGTCTGGCCGACTTCAAGGGCTTCATAGGGCGTGTTGGTAACTTGAGTCATGCTGCGTTCCTGTGACATGAAAAGTGATCGTGAATAAAGGGAAATCCCGAATGGCTACTCGCTGCGCCCAGGTCTGGGCGTGGCAAGCGCTTCTTCGAGCCAGGCGAGTAGATCACGAGTGACTTCATCGCGGTTGGTCTCGTTGAGAATTTCATGCCGCGCCTGCTGATAGAGCCTCAGCGTGACGAACGTGTGATCCGTACTCATCAGCGTGTCAGCGAGGTCCTTTAGACGCTTACCTTCGCTCACCGGATCACATTCGCCGCCAATGATCAGCAGCGGCAAGCTCCGATCGATCTGCGCAAGGTTGGACGCCTTGCTGATCTGCTGCAGCCCGCCGAGCAAGTCCAGCCAGAACTGATTGGTACAGCGAAAACCGCACAGCGGGTCTTGCACATATTTATCGACCTCCTGCGCGTCGCGGCTCAACCAGTCAAAAGGCGTGCGCACCGGCTTGAAAGTCCGATTGAACGAGCCAAACGACAAAAAATCGATCAAGGCGCTGCGCCCGGTCGGGCCCTGACGCCAACGCTCCACGCGCGCGATCGCGGCGGCGAGGCGGTAGAGCGATACGGGCTGGAAATTCGAACCGCTGAGCACCGCGCCCTGCAGGCTGGCGCCGTGGTGCAACAGGTACGCCTGGGCGATGTAGCTGCCCATGCTGTGACCCAGCAAAAACAACGGCGCGCCAGGATGACGTTGCGCAATCGACGCATTAAGGCTGGCCAGGTCACCCACCACCTTGTTCCAGCCATCCGCATCGGCGTAATGCCCAAGTACGCCGTGGGCGGCCGTCTGGCCGTGGCCGCGCTGGTCAGGGGAGTACAGGGCAAAACCCGCCCTTGTCAGCGCCGCGCCAAGGCGCTCATAACGGCCGCTGTGTTCGGCCATGCCATGGGACAACATCACCACAGCCCTCACCGGATCGGCATGGGAGCCGGTGTCAGTCATTGGCAGCCAGGCGTTGACGAATAGGCGCGTGTGATCGGCTGTGCCCAGCCAAAAAGCATCGTGTTTCATGGCATTTCCTTGGCCTTGTAAGAAATTGTCGTGAAAAAGCGCTATAGCCAGTGCTTTTCAGCAGTGTATAGCCGTTGCGGGATGACGGGCCGATCACCCGCAAGATTCAGCTCATTGATGACGCCCGGTGGCCTATTTGCCTTCCCGGCCTTAGCTGCTAACGTCCGGCCATTGCCCGCGCACAGACCGCGGGGCCGGCACTCTCAGGTAAGAGGATAAAAACAACATGCAACCTGAATTCTGGAACGACAAGCGCCCGGCGGGCGTGCTCTGTGAAGTGGATTTACAGGCGTACACGTCAGTGATCGAGGTGTTCGAGCGCAGCTGCAAGCAGTACGCGGACCGTCCCGCCTACAGCAACCTGGGCGTGACGCTGACGTACGCCGAGCTTGAGCGTTACTCCGCAGCGTTTGCCGGTTACCTGCAGCAGCAGACTGAACTCAAGCCCGGTGACCGCATTGCCGTGCAGATGCCCAACCTGATCCAGTACCCCATCGCCGTCTTCGGCGCCATGCGCGCCGGGCTGATCGTGGTCAATACCAACCCGCTCTACACTCCGCGCGAAATGCGCCATCAGTTCAGGGATTGCGGTGCCCGCGCGCTGGTGTATCTGAACGTGTTCGGCAAGAACGTCGAGGAGGTCCTGCCAGATACCGAGATTCAGTACCTGATCGAAGTGAAGATGGGCGACATGCAGTCCCCGGCCAAGGGGTGGCTGATCAATACCGTGGTCGACAAGGTCAAGAAGATGGTCCCCGAGTACCACCTGCCGCAGGCCGTCTCGTTCAAGGGCGTGCTCAAAAGAGGACGCGGCGATCAACTGCGCCGGGTGCAACTGGATCTGGACGACATCGCTGTCCTGCAATACACCGGCGGGACTACCGGCTCGCCGAAGGGCGCGATGCTCACCCACGGCAACCTGGTGGCGAACATGCAGCAGGTCTATGCCTGCATGTTGCAGCACGGCCCGGACGGGTTGCCGATTTTCAGGCAGGGCAACGAGATCATGATCGCGCCGTTGCCGCTATATCACATCTATGCGTTCACCTGTAACTGCATGTGCATGATGGTCAGCGGCAACCACAACGTACTGATCACCAACCCGCGGGACATCGGCGGCTTCATCAGGGAACTGAAAAAGTGGAAGTTCTCGGCGATGCTCGGCCTCAACACGCTGTTCGTTGCACTGATGGATCACCCGGGTTTCAAGCGCCTGGATTTCTCCAGCCTGCGCCTGACCAATTCGGGCGGCACGGCGCTGGTCAATGCCACTGCCGAGCGCTGGCTGCAGTTGACCGGCTGCCCGATCGTAGAGGGCTATGGACTGACCGAAACGTCGCCCGTCGCCACGGCCAACCCCTATGGCGACCAGTCGAAACCGGGTACCGTCGGCATGCCTGTGCCAGGCACGACCGCCAAGGTGATCAATGACGATGGCGTCGAATTGCCGGTCGGCGAACGTGGCGAACTGTGTCTGAAGGGGCCGCAGATCATGCTCGGTTACTGGCATAAGCCCGACGCTACTGCCGAGGTCCTTGACAGCGAAGGCTGGCTGAAGACCGGCGACATCGCGGTCATCGACCCTGACGGATTTATCCGTATCGTCGACCGCAAAAAGGATTTGATCATCGTCTCGGGTTTCAACGTCTATCCCAATGAACTCGAAGATGTGGTGTCGCGCCATCCGCAGGTGGCCAATTGTGCAGTCATCGGCGTGCCCGATGAGCGCTCGGGGGAGGCGGTGAAGCTGTTCGTGGTGCCGCGTGATGCGGATCTGACGACCGACGAGTTGAAGGTGTACTGCAAGCAAAACTTCACGGGTTACAAAATTCCAAAATACATCGTACTGCGCGACTCACTGCCCATGACGCCGGTAGGCAAGATCCTGCGACGGGAACTGCGCGATAGCGTCTGAGGGCGGCTATATAAAAGGAACGGCGTGGTAATCACGCCGTGTCTTTTGGAGCGTATGCCAGTGCCTTTAGGAGTGGTACGGCTTTGCCGGCAGTGGAGCGCTTGCAATCGCTGCCGTCAGTCGGGCTTGCCAGACAGGCAACGAGGTCCCAGAGCGGGCTGGACTGATCCGTTCGAATACCTCAACAGACATGAAACTTCGACATTTAGGTTCATTGCTCTAAACATGACCAATAAACATTCATGAGTCATGTTAGTGACTGTGGAGGCGGCTTTTGCCTCTGGTCGGGCTTTGGCAAAGCTGCTACGCTCGGCCCGCTTTTTATTCTGTCGATAAACAAAAAGCTGTGGCTACAAACATCCAAACACAAGAAATCATCGCATCGAGCGGTGTGTAGAAACGCTGTCGCTGAGGAGTCGGCTTCCATGATCGAAAACTTCTGGAAGGATAAATATCCGTCTGGTATCGCTGCCGATATCGATCCGGACGAGTATCCAAACGTCCAGGCGGTATTGAAACAGTCCTGCGAGCGTTTCGCCAACAAACCTGCGTTCAGTAACCTGGGCAAGACACTCACTTATGGCCAGATGTACGAGTTGTCCGGGGCGTTCGCTGCCTACCTGCAGCAGCACACCGACCTGCAACCGGGTGATCGCATCGCGGTGCAGTTGCCCAATGTGCTGCAATACCCGGTCGCCGTATTCGGTGCCATTCGGGCCGGGCTGATCGTGGTCAACACCAACCCGCTGTACACCGCGCGGGAAATGGAACACCAATTCAACGACTCCGGTGCCAAGGCGCTGGTGTGCCTGGCGAACATGGCACACCTGGCCGAGAAGGTCGTGCCCAAGACCGGCGTCAAGCACATCATCGTCACCGAAGTCGCTGACCTGTTGCCGCCACTCAAGCGCCTGCTGGTCAACAGCGTCATCAAGTACGTGAAGAAGATGGTCCCGCCGTTCCACCTGCCCACGGCCGTCAAGTTCAATGACGTGCTGGCCAAGGGGCACGGCCTGCCGGTCAATGATGCCGCGCCGCATAGCGAGGACGTCGCCGTACTGCAATACACCGGTGGCACCACGGGCGTGGCCAAGGGTGCGATGCTGACCCACCGCAACCTGATCGCCAATATGCTGCAATGCAAGGCGCTGATGGGCTCCAACCTTGATGAAGGCTGCGAGATCCTGATCACCCCACTGCCGCTGTATCACATCTATGCGTTCACCTTTCATTGCATGTCGATGATGCTGATCGGCAACCACAACATCCTGATCAGCAACCCGCGCGATCTGTCGGCGATGGTCAAGGAGTTGTCGAAATGGAAGTTCAGCGGTTTCGTCGGCCTGAACACCCTGTTCGTCGCGCTGTGCAATAACGCTGACTTCCGCAATCTGGATTTCTCCTCGCTGAAAGTCACCCTGTCCGGCGGCATGGCCCTGCAACAGGCCGCTGCCGAGCGCTGGAAAGAGGTTACCGGTTGCTCGATCTGCGAAGGCTACGGCATGACCGAAACCAGCCCGGTGGCCACCGTCAACCCGATCCAGAAGATTCAGATGGGCACCATCGGCATTCCGGTGCCCTCGACCCTGTGCAAAACCATCAACGACGCCGGTGAAGAGCTGCCCCTTGGCGAGGTCGGCGAGCTGTGCGTCAAAGGCCCGCAGGTAATGAAGGGCTATTGGCAGCGCCAGGAAGCCACCGATGAAATGCTCGACGCCGAAGGTTGGTTGAAAACCGGCGACATTGCGGTGATCCAGCCGGACGGCTATATGCGCATCGTCGATCGCAAGAAGGACATGATTCTGGTGTCGGGTTTTAATGTGTATCCCAATGAGCTGGAAGACGTGCTGGCGACCCTGCCGGGCGTGTTGCAGTGCGCGGCCATCGGTGTGCCGGATGAAAAATCGGGCGAGGCGATCAAGATTTTCGTGGTGGTCAAGCCGGGCACCACGCTAACCAGGGATCAGGTGATGGAGCATATGCGCGCTAACGTCACGGCCTACAAGGTGCCGCGCAGCGTGGAATTCCGCGACGCCCTGCCGACCACCAACGTTGGCAAGATCCTGCGCCGCGAACTGCGTGATGAAGAGCTGAAAAAGCTGGCGCTGAAAAAACCGGCCTGACCGTTTCACACATGACAAACCCCGCCCTTGCGCGGGGTTTGTTATTTTCACGCCGTGCTGTGATTGTCCCACGCTCCGCGTGGGAACGCCGCTCCCGACGCTCTGCGTCGGTTACTCATGATCAAGCGGGTCATGAAACGAGCAGCAAGCTCTTCTGCCGAAGGGCGTAGGAGCGCAGCTTGCTCGCGATCGGCTGCGCAGCAGGCGTAAACCCTGCCACCACGGCCTGCCTGGCACACCGCGCCGCCTGGCTTTGCTGCCGGTTCCCGGCAGATCGTCGGCAAGCCGGACTCCTACGCCTTCGGCAGAAGCGGGCCGGCGTTAATGCGCCTCTGCGGCAGAAAATTGAATGGCGCTACAGACACAACCGCTTTGATTCTGCCTGCGAGCACATAACCGAATGTCGCTAAAGACCTGCGGCTTTTGACTCTGCCCGAAGGGCGTAGGAGCGCAGCTTGCTCGCGATCGGCTGCGCAGCAGGCGTGAACCCTGCCACCATGGTTTGCCTGGCACACCGCGCCGCCTGGCTTTGCTGCCGGTTCCCGGCAGATCGTTGGCAAGCCGGACTTCGGTCCTGCGCGCAAAAGCAAATGCGATGCGCCAGTTGCACACATGCATCACCCCTACCAAATCTGCGACAATTCGCGCCCTGCATTCAGACAGAAAAGACTTCGCGCCCTGATGACCGACGAATCGCCCTCCATCGACCAACTGTTCAAGAACCTCGACCACGCGATGATCAGTGATCGTCATCGCCTGCGTCGCCAGTTGCATGAGCTGCGCAAGAAGCCCGACGAGGCGAAGCTGGCACAGTGGGTCGAGCGTGTACAGGCGTCGTGTACGCTGGTGACTGGCCGCAAGCAAAGCGTGCCGACCATTCGCTACGACGAGAACCTGCCGATCGCCGCCAAACGCGACGAGATCAAGGAGGCGCTGCTCAAGCATCAGGTGCTGATCATCGCCGGCGAAACGGGCTCGGGTAAAACCACGCAGTTGCCGAAGATCTGCCTGGAAATCGGTCGCGGGCAGCACGGACTGATTGGCCACACCCAACCGCGGCGGATTGCCGCGCGCAGTGTCGCCAGCCGCGTCGCCGAAGAAATCGGCACGCCTCTGGGCGCACTGGTCGGCTATCAAGTGCGCTTCGAAGACCAAAGCGATCAAAACACCCTGATCAAACTGATGACCGACGGCATCCTGCTGGCCGAAACCCAGCATGACCGCTTCCTTGAGCGCTATGACACGATCATCGTCGACGAAGCCCACGAACGCAGCCTGAACATCGACTTCCTGCTCGGCTACCTGAAAACCCTGCTGCCGCGTCGCCCGGATCTGAAAGTCATCATCACCTCGGCAACCATCGATCTTGAGCGATTTTCCGAGCACTTCGACAAGGCGCCGATCATCGAGGTCTCCGGTCGTACGTTCCCGGTTGACACCTGGTATCGCCCGCTGACCTCCGAGCAGGACGAGGAGGGCAACAGCGTCGAGGACGACTTGACCGTCGATCAGGCGATTCTCGCGACGCTGGATGAACTTGCTGATCTGGAACGCCGCGAACGCAAATCCCCCGGTGATGTGCTGGTGTTCCTGCCTGGCGAGCGCGAGATTCGCGACGCCGCGGAAATGCTGCGCAAGGCTCAGCTCAAGCACACTGAAATCCTACCGTTGTACGCGCGGCTGTCGCCTGCCGAACAGCAGCGGATCTTCCAGTCGCACCCAGGCCGGCGCGTGGTGCTGGCGACCAACGTTGCCGAGACCTCCCTGACTGTGCCGGGCATTCGCTACGTGATCGATACCGGCACCGCACGGATCAGCCGCTACAGCTATCGCGCCAAGGTCCAGCGCCTGCCCATCGAGGCGATTTCCCAGGCCAGCGCCAACCAGCGCAAGGGTCGTTGCGGAAGGGTCGAGCCGGGGCTGTGCGTGCGTCTGTACAGCGAGGAGGATTTTCTCTCCCGCCCTGAGTTCACCGATTCGGAAATCCTGCGCACCAACCTGGCGGCGGTCATCCTGCAGATGCTGCATCTGCGCTTGGGCGAGATTACCGATTTCCCGTTCATCGAGCCGCCAGATGGCAAGGCCATCAGCGACGGCTTCAACCTGCTGCAGGAGTTGTCGGCGGTCAATCGCGAGAACCAGCTGACCCCGCTTGGTCGTCAGTTGGCGCGCTTGCCGGTGGACCCGCGGATGGGCCGCATGCTGCTGGAGGCCGCGAAACAGGGCAGTCTGCAGGAAGTACTGATCGTCGCCAGCGCCATGTCGATTCAGGATCCGCGCGAGCGTCCACCGGAGCGGCAGCAGGCCGCCGACCAGGCCCACGCGCAATGGAAGGATCAGGATTCGGATTTCGCCGGGCTGGTCAACCTGTGGCGCGGGTTCGAGGAGCAGCGTCAGGCCCTCACGGCCAGTCCGCTACGCAACTGGTGTCGACGCAACTTCCTGAACTACCTGCGGCTGCGCGAATGGCGTGATTCCCATCGCCAACTGAGCCTGATCTGTCGCGACCTGCAACTGACGGTCAACAAGGACCCGGCCGATTTCCCGAAATTCCACAAGGCGGTGCTGTCGGGCTTGTTGAGCCAGATCGGACAAAAGACCGAAGAAGGCGACTACCTGGGCGCGCGGCAGCGGCGTTTCTGGGTGCACCCGTCCTCGGGTCTTGGCAGAAAGCGCCCGCAATGGATCATGGCCGCCGAACTGGTCGAAACCACCAAGCTGTATGCGCGCATGGTCGCCAAGATCGAGCCGGACTGGATCGAGCCGCTGGCGGGGCACCTGATCAAGAAAAACCACTTCGAACCGCATTGGGAGAAGAAGCGCGGTCAGGTCGTGGCATTTGAGCAGATCACCTTGTTTGGCTTGATCGTAGTAGGTCGCCGCCCGGTGCATTTCGGGCCGATCGATCCGGCGGTTTCCCGCGAGTTCTTCATTCGGGAAGGGCTGGTGCGCGGCGAGATCCAGTCCCGCGCCAAATGCCTGAGTGCCAACACCAGATTGCTTGAGCAACTGGACGAACTGGAAGCCAAGGCCCGGCGTCGGGACATTCTCGCCGACGAGGAAACGCTGTTCCGTTTCTACGACGAGCGCCTGCCTGCCGAGATTCACCAGACCGCGACCTTCGACGCCTGGTACCGAATGGAGAGCCAGAAGAACCCGCAGTTGCTGATCATGCGCGAAGAAGATGTGCTCGCCCGTGAAGCCAGTGAAGTGACGGCCAATCAATACCCCGACACCCTGCGTCTGGGCGAGTTGACCCTGCCGCTAACCTACCACTTCGAACCCAATCATCCGCGTGACGGCGTGACCTTGCGCGTGCCGGCGCCGTTGCTGCTGTCGCTGCCCGCCGAGCGTCTGGAATGGCTGGTGCCGGGGCTGCTGGAGAGCAAATGCGTGGCGCTCGTGCGTAACTTGCCCAAGGCGCTGCGCAAAAACTTCGTACCGGTGCCGGATTTCGTCAAGGCGGCGCTGCAGCGCATGGTATTCGCCGAAGGCTCGTTGCCACAGGCATTGGGTCGTGAACTGCTGCGCATGACGGGTGCCCGGGTTACCGACGAAGCCTGGGTCGAGGCGGCGCAGCAACTGGAAAACCACCTGAAAATGAATCTGGAGGTGGTTGACGCCAACGGCAAGTTCCTCGGTGAGGGCCGTGAGCTGGACGAATTGACTGCGCGGTTTGCCGAAGCCGGGCAGGCCGCGCTGGCGGTGCCGCAGTCGGCCAAGCATCAACAGCCGGTGGAAGCCAAGGGCTTCGCTGCTGTAGCACAAACGACCCAACAGACGATCGCCGGGCTGTCGATGACGGTGTACCCGGCGCTGGTGGAAGAGGGCGGCGCGGTCAAGGAAGGGCGTTTTTCAACGCAGACCGAAGCTGAGTATCAGCATCGCCGCGCCTTGCAGCGCCTGCTGCTGCAGCAACTGGCCGAGCCTGCGAAATTCCTGCGCAGCAAACTGCCTGGGCAGACCGAGCTGGCCTTGCTGTACCGCGACATGGGCCGAGTCGACGCCCTGATCGAGGACATTCTGCTGGCCAGTCTGGACAGTTGTATCCTGGACGGTGAAGTCACCTTGCCGCGCGACGGCGCGGGCCTCATGTCGCTGGCCGAACGCAAGCGTGGGAGTCTGACCGAGCAGGCAGAACGGCTGGCGAAGCTGACGCTGGAAATCCTCAAGCTATGGCACGGTCTGCAAAAACGCTTCAAGGGCAAGATTGACCTGGCTCAGGCCGTGGCCTTGAACGACATTAAAGGGCAACTGGGCAAGCTCGTGTACCCAGGCTTCGTCCGCGAAACGCCACTTATGTGGCTCAAGGAGTTCCCGCGCTACCTGAAAGCCATCGAACTGCGTCTCGAAAAACTGGGCAGCCAGGTGCAGAAGGACCGGGTCTGGAGCATCGAGTTGGGCAACCTTTGGGCGCAATACCAAACCCGTGCCGATAAACATGCGCAGGAAGGCAAGCGCGACCCGGAACTGGTGGTTTACCGCTGGTGGCTGGAGGAATATCGCGTGTCGCTGTTTGGCCAGCAGTTGGGGACCAAGGTGCCGATTTCCGACAAGCGTTTGAACAAACAGTGGAGTCAGGTCGAGGGGTGACTGCGTTTTGCCGGGTGCTATTGCATACCCGGCAAGGCTTTGCTTGAGCCGCCGACGAGGGCCGACGTATCGGGCTTTCAGACTCATCTCGATACAGGAGCGTGGCTTGGGCGGCCAGACGCAAAGCGGCAACAGATTCACGGAATGCGCTGCGTCATGCCCAGGCGCGTGGACCGGTTTACGACCATTTCCGGGCCAATCGTGGGTAAACCTCGCAGCCACGCAGTTGAAGCAGCATCAGCTAGCCATTCGTTTGCCCGATAGCGCCAAATCGCGGCCGTTATGGCAAACTTCTTCGCTAAAATCTCAATGCGTCACAAATACCAATCCCGTGTTCGGGAACGTTTATCGCTGCATTGGTACTGCCGTGCCAGAAAGTGGCCATGCCGATGCTTGAGCAGGTTCTTTGCCTGCTGCCAACACAATTAGAGAGGAACGACCGTGTACGACGTCGTGATCAGTGGCACAGGGCTCTATACCCCGCCCAACAGCATTTCCAACGATGAACTGGTGCAGTCTTTCAACACCTACGTCGCGCAGTTCAACGCTGAAAACGCTGCGGCCATCGAGGCTGGCGAGGTTCAGGCGCTGAGCGAGTCCAGCGCGGCCTTCATTGAAAAAGCCAGTGGCATCAAAAGCCGTTTCGTCATGGACAAGGCAGGCATCCTCGACCCGCAGCGCATGAAGCCGCACCTGCCCGAGCGCTCCAACGACGAGTGGTCGATCCTTTGCCAGATGGGCGTCGCCGCTGCCGAACAGGCTTTGCAGCGTGCGGGCAAGACCGCGGCCGACATCGACGGCGTGATCGTCGCCTGTTCCAACCTGCAACGTGCTTATCCAGCGATTTCCATCGAGATCCAGTCGGCGCTGGGCATTCAGGGCTTCGGTTTCGACATGAACGTTGCCTGCTCCTCTGCCACCTTCGGGATCCAGACTGCCAGCAACAGCGTCAAGCTCGGCCAGGCCCGTGCATTGTTGGTGATCAGTCCGGAAATCTGCACCGCACACCTGAACTTCCGAGACCGTGACAGCCATTTCATCTTCGGCGACGCAGCCACCGCATTGGTGGTCGAACGTGCCGACCTGGCAACGTCCGAGCACCAATTCGAGATCGTCAGCACCAAGCTATTGACCACCTTCTCCAACAACATTCGCAACAACTTCGGCTTTCTCAACCGCGCCGCCGAAGAAGGCGAAGGCACGCCAGACAAACTGTTCGTGCAGGAAGGTCGCAAGGTCTTCCGCGATGTTTGCCCGATGGTCGCTGAATTGGTGGGCGCGCACCTTGATGAAAACACCCTCAACGTCAGCGATGTGCAACGTTTCTGGCTGCATCAGGCCAACCTGAGCATGAATCACCTGATCGTGAAAAAATTGCTAGGCCGTGACGCGACGGTCGAAGAAGCCCCGGTGATTCTTGACAGCTATGCCAACACCAGTTCGGCGGGCTCCGTCATTGCCTTTCACACCTATCAGGACGATCTTCCAAAAGGCGCGTTGGGCGTACTCAGCTCGTTCGGGGCGGGGTATTCGATCGGTAGCGTGATCTTGCGCAAAAAGTGATCTAACGCCAGCGCCGGCGGTGGTTGGCGCTCAGCCCATGTCCAATGGCCAGCCCCCGCACAGGAGGCAGGCCATTGTGTAAACCCGTCAGGCGTATCTCTGTAATGCCGGGTTGAGCGTTACGGGCCCAAGCCCTGGATCAGACAGGCGTGCCGGGCTTGATGTCGAAGGCTTTCTGCACCAGCTCGGTTCGTTTTCCAAGCCCCTCATTGCTTTTACGTGTCCAGGCAGCATCCATCTGCTGACGTTGCTGGGCGATGATTTCCTTGGGTTCGACATTTCGATAGCTGTCGATTTCGCCGGTGATCACACCGATGGTGGTTTCGAAAACCGGCTCCGGATCGTACTGCTCATGGGGAAACGCCAGTTTGCTGTAGTCGAACAGACGCTGGGAGGGATCGTCCTGCCAGGTTTTCCAGGTCTCGAACATCCGGTCATTGAAGCCGGTGAGGAATGGCCCCGGGTTGACCGTGGCGACGTCGACACCAAACTCCTTGAGCTCCTGATTCATCGCGTCGGCGATGGCTTCGATGGCGTGCTTGGAGGACGCGTACGCGCCCGCGAACGGGTCAGTGGTCAGACCCGCCACAGAAGACATGAAGACGATCTTGCCTTTTTTATTCTGCACCATTTTCTTGGCAATCAGCTGGGTCAGCATCAACGGCCCCACGATGTTGACTTCATACTGACGGCGCAGGTTTTCTGCGGGAATGTCGACGGTCGATCCACCTTCGGAAATACCGGCATTGTTCAACAGCACGTCAACATCCCACTCGGCCGCCTTTAGACGGTCGCCTTCATGGGTAACGTCGAGCTTTTCAATGCGCAGTTTCACGCCACGGCGCGTCGCTTCCTGCTCCAGCGAATGCACCTGCGCCACGATTTCTACGCCAGCGATAACGTCCAGCCCTTTCGCCGCGAGCCGGAGAGCGACTTCGTGGCCGAACCCTGTGCCTGCGCCAGTTACGAGAATAGTCATGATTATTTCCTGTATGGAGGTGTGAAAGGGGTTAAAGCGCTGCGACCGCTGCTTCGGCCACGGCCTGGTCCTGGTCTGCGGTGCCGCCGCTGACGCCCACGGCGCCGACGAACGCGTCGCCGCTTTTAACGGGGATGCCGCCCGCGAAGGTGATGATGCGGCCATCCACCGAGTTGGCGATGCCATAGAGCGATGCGCCCGGTTGCGCATCGGCCGCCAGATCTTTGGTGGCTGTCTTGCAGGCAAGGCTAGTAAACGCCTTGTTGATCGAATGGGAGATGCTCGCCAGCTGTGCGCCATCCATGCGAACGTGGGCAACCAGGTTGCCGCCTGCGTCGACGACCGCCACGTTGCTGGGCGAATTAATCTGCGTGGCTTTGGCCTCGGCTGCATTGATGATGCGTTTGGCATCGGAAAGTGAGAGGGAGGCAAGGGTCAGCATTCAGGTACTCCTCTGTAGCGCGATTCTGATTCAGCTGAATCAATGTCTGCCTTTAAGGTGACCCCGTGAAAACCCACGTGTTCTGTTTTTTCTGCTATCGCGACCTTTTACCGCAGCCTGGCGGTGGCACCTTGGTCTGTATGAGCAGGCCTGATTCAAGCCCTTAACCAGTTCCCTGTGCCCGAAATACCAGGCCGCCGCAGACCTGTCGGAACGGATGCTGGGGATCCGACACAGCGCGGCGGGCGGGTATAGGCGCTTCAAACCCTTAGGGAGCGTTGAGGGCCTGACGCTTGAAGGTGAACCTTGTCACTTGAAGCGCTCATCTGTTGCTTTAGAACTTCGCCAGCACGTCGAGCTGCAAGGTGTTGGCATCGGCATCGCGCTGGGAGGCCACGGCAAAGTCGGCCTTGGTCAGGAAGTAGGTAGCGCCGATCGAGAAGTTCTTATCGATGTCGTAGGACACGCCCAGCTTGTGGCCGCGCGAGCCGGTGGTGCCGTTGGCGAAGTCGGAGTCGGTGAACGCGCCGACCACGGCGTTACGCTGAACATCGCGGTAGTTGTAGTCCAGCCCGAAGCCAAACACCTTGGTCTTCACGCCCGCCAGCCAGCCGGTGTCTTCGTCGCTGTCGGTGGCGTTGTTGGTCACGTACTGGCCGTACAGGGCCAGCGGCACGGCCAGACCGTTGAAGTCCACTTGACCGAAGCCTTCGAGCAGGCGGAAGCGGTTGGTGTTGTTGCCGTTGACTGCCAGCGCCGCCGAGTCCTTGTCGTTTTGGTACTGGTAGATACTGCCGCCAGCGGTGATCTTAAGCGCATCGATAGGGGTGAATTTGGCGCCCAGTTGCGCGGCGTTCAGGCGCAGGTCGTTCTTGAACTGGGTGCCGTCGCCGTCGATGTTGTCCTTGAGGGTATAGTTGCCGGCGCTGCCGAACAGCTCCAAAGCTTTGCTGATCGGCAGGCTGTAGGAGGCTGCGAGACCTTCAGGATTGATGTCGCTGTCCCAGATGATGTCGCCCATGCTCACCCATGGCTGAGCCATCTTGCCGCCGATGATGTGCAGGTTCGGCAGGGCAGTGGGGTGGTAGTCGATGTAACCCATGTCCAGCCACAGGTCTTTCTTGACGAAATAGCCGTCCAGGTCCTGGTTGGTCGAACGGGCGTCGTTGCTACCGCCGGTGGCGATGCGGATACCGGTGCTGACTTGCGGGTTGATCTCGGTGTAGGCGCCCAAGCGAGCACGAATGCGCTGCCGGTCTTTGTCCTGGCTGTTGTTCTGGCCATCGATCTTGATGGTTTCCTGACGAACGCGAACATCGCCCTTGAATTGGGTCTTGGCCGCCCATGCCACTTTTTGCTCGAATGCCGACAGGTCCGCCGACTTGGTCTGCGCAGCGGCGATCTGGTCGGCTGTCGCTTTCTGGGCTTGTTGCTGAGCCTGCTGATCCTTGGCCAGCTCGGATTGCAGCTCGGCGTACTGGGCTGGCGAAATCGAACCGTTGGCCTTGAGCATGTCGAGCAGTTTCGCGTCGACTGCGGCGCTGGCTGGAACGCTGATGGCCAGCAGCAGACCGCCACACAGGGCCGCCGCAGTTTTGGTGGAAGCAAGACGCATATCAATCTCCGTAGATGAGAGGGGATGACAAAGCCATCCAGGGAACGACCGACCGAGAGTGGGCGGAAAATGAATCAACGTTTTAAGAACCTGGGGCTCTAAAAACAGGCGCCAGTATTGCGGTCGTTTATGACGGAAAGATGGCTAAGTGATGGCATGTGCATGACGATTTATGTCAGCAAAGTCGCGAGCCAGAGCCTTCGTTGCATGCCGATCATGTGAAATGGTTTGCAATGGGCGATACTCAGCACGCTTGCGGGATTGAAGTGGGGATCGTGATGTCGTTACATCGTTTGGATTGTCTGGCGGACCTTGCGCCTGCGGAGTGGGACGCGCTGATACCCGGCGACTCGCCTTTTCTGCGTCATGCCTTCCTCAGTTCGCTGGAGGACAGTGGCAGTCTCGGGCCGCGCTCCGGATGGCGCGCCGAGCACCTGCTGCACTATGAGGACGACACACTCATCGCCGCGCTGCCGAGCTATCGCAAGTGGCATTCCTCTGGCGAATATGTGTTCGATCACGGTTGGGCCGACGCCTGCCGGCGCGCCGGGATCGACTACTATCCCAAGCTGCTGGTGGCGGTGCCGTTCAGTCCGGTAAGCGGG
This sequence comes from Pseudomonas sp. UBA5706, assembly GCF_002419965.1. Taxonomy (GTDB): domain Bacteria; phylum Pseudomonadota; class Gammaproteobacteria; order Pseudomonadales; family Pseudomonadaceae; genus Aquipseudomonas. Next base: position 74,947 of record NZ_DIHC01000009.1, on the reverse strand, counting down.
CCGCGTCTGCTGGCGAAAACACCAGAGGACGGTCGCCAGCTGATCGCCTGTCTGCCCGGCTATGCCGAAGCCGAAGCGCTTTCCAGCGTTCACGTCAACTTCACCGATCCTGGCACCGATGCGTTACTGGCCGAGCAGCCGGGCTGGCTGCAGCGCATTGGTTGTCAGTACCACTGGCAGAACCGCGGCTATCGCGATTTCCAGGATTTCCTCGACGCCCTGAGTTCGCGCAAGCGCAAGCAAATGCGCAAGGAGCGCGAGCAGGTGGCGGGTCAAGGCTTCGAATTCGAATGGCTGGAAGGTCAACAGTTAAGTCAGGCGCAGTGGGATTTTGTCTATGCCTGCTACTCCAACACCTATGAAGTTCGCGGCCAGGCGCCGTACCTGACGCGGGAGTTTTTCAGCCTGCTGGCCGAGCGCATGCCCGAGGCTATTCGCGTGGTCTTGGCCAGGCAGGGTGCGAGGCCTGTGGCGATGGCGTTCAGTCTGATCGGCGGCGATAGTTTCTACGGGCGCTATTGGGGATGTTTGGCCGAGTTTGATCGGCTGCATTTCGAGACCTGTTTCTATCAAGGCATGGACTATGCCATCGCCCACGGTTTCAAGCGTTTCGATGCTGGCGCCCAGGGCGAACACAAGTTGATTCGCGGCTTCGAACCGGTCATCACCCATTCCTGGCACTACCTGGCTCATCCCGGCCTGCGCGAGGCGGTGGCCGGGTTTCTGGAGCAGGAGAGGGCGGGAATTCTCGCGTATGCCGAACAAGCGCGCGCAGCGTTGCCCTATCGGCAGGTCTGATCGTGGAGCCTGAGGCGGTTCTCAAAATCACGTAAAAACCGCCTGTGCCCAAGGCACGCGAGCTGTCGGTGTGGAGGCTCGACTGTGCCTGTAACCTGATGGCGTCGGCAACGAAGTCAGATACCCCGTTTCGCCTGAGGTGTGCCGTTGACAGGATTTACTGTCGCTGCGCAACAGATCGTCGGCAAGCCGGACTCCTACGGCCTCCGGCCAGAATCAAAAGCTTGCAGCGCAGCGCTATCCCGCTTCTGCCAGCAGGGCGCAGGAGCCAGGCTTGCCCGCGATCTGCCGGCGACCGGCAGCGATGCTACAGGGCAACCCATTGTCTGCAAACCGGGCCCCCACGGCCTCCGGCCAGAATCAAAGCAAAACGTCG
>NZ_DIHC01000009.1:0-73712 GCF_002419965.1 Pseudomonas sp. UBA5706 | reverse complement strand
CACGGTCTATGGCCAGAATCAAAAGCTTGCAGCGCAGCGCTATCCCGCTTCTGCCCGCAGGGCGTAGGAGCGAGGCTTGCCCGCGATCTGCCGGGGACCGGCAGCGATGCTACAGGGGACCCATTGTCTGCAAACCGGGCCCCCACGGCCTCCGGCCAGAATCAAAGCAAAACGTCGGCCAGCCGGACCCCACGGTCTATGGCCAGAATACAAGCTCGCAGCGCGACGCTATCCCGCTTCTGCCCGCAGGGCGTAGGAGCGAGGCTTGCCCGCGATCTGCCGGGGACCGGCAGCGATGCTACAGGGCAACCCATTGTCTGCAAACCGGCCCCCCACGGCCTCCGGTCAGAATCAAAGCAAAACGTCGGCCAGCCGGACCCCACGGTCTATGGACAGAATCAAAAGCTTGCAGCGCGACGCTATCCCGCTTCTGCCCAAAGGGCGTAGGAGCGAGGCTTGCCCGCGATCTGCCGGGCACCGGCAGCGATGCTACAGGGCACCCATTGTCTGCAAACCGGACCCCCACAGCCTCCGGCCACACTCAAAATTCAGTGAATTGCAGGATCAATCCACCCCCACGAACCCACCGGTCTGATGTGCCCATAGCCTGGCATACAGCCCTTTGTGAGCCAGCAGCTGCGCGTGCGTGCCGCTTTCGGCGATGCGGCCATTTTCCAGCACCACCAGCCGGTCCATGCGCGCGATCGTGGAGAGGCGGTGGGCAATGGCGATCACCGTTTTACCCCGCATCAGCGTTTCCAGACTTTCCTGAATCGCCGCTTCCACTTCAGAGTCCAGCGCCGAGGTCGCTTCGTCCATGATAAGGATTGGCGCGTCCTTGAGCAGCACGCGGGTGATCGCGATTCGCTGGCGTTGACCGCCGGACAGCTTCACGCCGCGTTCACCGACATGAGCATCCAGCCCGGTGCGGCCTTCGGAATCCGATAGCTGCGGGATGAACTCGTCGGCCCGGGCCTTGCGCATCGCTTCCCACAGCTCGGCGTCGGTGGCGTCGGGTTTGCCATAAAGCAGGTTGTCGCGAATCGAGCGGTGCAGCAGCGACGTGTCCTGGGTGATCATACCGATGTGAGAGCGCAGGCTTTCCTGAGCCACGTGGGCAATGTCCTGGTCGTCGATCGTGATGCGCCCGCCCTGCACGTCATACAGACGCAACAGCAGGTTCACCAACGTCGATTTGCCTGCACCGGACGGCCCGATCAGCCCGATCTTCTCCCCCGGCTTGATGTCCAGGTTCAGGCCATGAATCACGCCCTTGCTCTTGCCATACTGAAACTGCAGGTTCTCGAACTTCACTTCGCCCTCGCTGACTGCAAGCTTGGGCGCAGCCTCGCGGTCGGTGACGCCCACCGGCTGGGAAATGCTCTGCAGACCGTCCTGCACCATGCCGATGTTTTCGAAGATGCCGTTGACCACCCACATGATCCAGCCAGACATGTTGACGATGCGAATCGCCAAACCAGTGGCCAGCGCAATCGCCCCCACCGAGATCAGCGACTGGGTCCACAGCCACAGCGCAAGGCCGGTGGTCCAGACGATCAGGATGCCGTTCAAGGTGGTGATTACCGTGTCCATCTCGGTGATTACCCGCCCGGCCAGCTGAGTCTTCTCGGTCTGCTCGCTGATCGCCTCGCGAGCGTACTGCTGCTCGGAATTGGTGTGGGCAAACAGCTTCAGGGTGGTGATGTTGGTGTAGCCGTCGACGATTCGTCCCATCAGTTTCGAACGGGCGTCCGAGGACACCACCGAGCGCGCCTTGACTCGTGGCACGAAGTACCAGAGGGCGAGGACGAACGCCACAATCCAGCTGATCAGCGGGATCATCAGGCGCCAGTCGGCTTCGGCAAACAGTACCAGGGCGCTGATCGAGTAGATCAACACGTGCCACAGCGCGTCCACCGACTGCACGGCCGAATCGCGCAGCGCGTTGCCGGTCTGCACGATGCGCTGGGCGATGCGTCCGGCGAAGTCGTTCTGGAAAAAATTGACGCTCTGCTTGAGCACGTAGCTATGGTTCTGCCAGTTGATCATGCTGGTCATGCCAGGGCTGATGGTCTGGTGCACCAGCAAATCATGCAGACCGACGAAAATCGGGCGCAGGATCAGGGCCACGACCACCATCCACGTCAACTCCAAAGCATGCTCGCGGAAAAAATTGACATTCGGCGTGCCTTGGGCCAAGTCAATGATCCGACTCAGGTAGCTGAACAACGACACTTCGATTAACGCACCAATCAGGCCGACCACCAGCAGGGCTAAAAAACTTGGCCACACCTGCCTTAGGTAGTACACGTAGAACGACATGACCTGATTGGGCGGGGCGGCGGTGGGTGCTTCGCGGAAGATATCGATCAGCTTTTCGAAACGACGATAGAGCATTGGCTATGACGCCCACGCTTGAGCGGGCTCTCCTATGTGCAGGGCTTTGTTTCAGGACTTTGGATGCGTCCCCGAATCAGACCACATGAACACCCGATTGCTCACGCTATTTCGCGTCGCCGGCCTCCCGGAAACTGAAAAGCCGGGCGGATGCCCGGCTTTCATTAGCGCTAGCGCTTAATTCACGCGCTTGGCGGACTTGATCAGAATCGGGTCCACCGGCACGTTTTGCATACCATTCTTGGTGGTCGTCTGGGAGTTGACGATGATGTCGACCACGTCCATACCGTTGACCACTTTGCCGAACACCGCGTAACCGAAGTCACGGACACCGTGGTCGAGCATTTCGTTGTCCTTGACGTTGATGAAGAACTGGCTGGTGGCCGAGTTCACATCAGAGGTGCGTGCCATGGCGATGGTCCCGCGCACGTTGTGCAGGCCGTTATCCGCTTCGTTCTTGATCGGATCGCTGGTCTGCTTCTGCAGCATCTGCGCTGTGAAGCCGCCGCCTTGGACCATGAAGCCCGGGATCACGCGGTGGAAGATGGTGTTGGTGTAGAAGTTGCTGTCCACGTACTTGAGGAAGTTTGCGGTGCTGACCGGCGCCTTGTCCTGGTTCAGCTCGATTTCGATGTTGCCATTGGTGGTTTCCAGTACGACGTGAGGCGCGGGGGCGGCCATCAGGTTGGAAGCGAACAGTACGGCGGCGGCAGAAAGGGCAATTTTTTTCAGCATGAGGTGGAGGTCCTGAAAGTTATTTTCGACTGCAGAAACAGGCGATAAGGGAAGCACGTTTGCGGCGATTTTGACAGCGGCGAGTCGCGGTGCATGGCCGGGCTATGCGCCCGCAGGCATGAACGGCCATGCCACAGGCGGATGTGCGTACGCCCGGCAAACCACGTCATCAGGTGCGCATGAAGCTAAACCTTGTGACTTGCCGCCGCGAGAGGCGCATCCAGCGGCGCTGTGTCGAAGCGCTGGATCAGATCGATGAGAATTTGCGTGGCAGGCCCCAGCGGCTTGTCCTTGCTTGCGTAAAGGTAAAAGGTCGGATTGCGGCTGCCCCCCTTGTCCAGCGGCAGCATCTTAAGCACCCCCTCTTTCAATTCGCGTTCGACCCGATGCCGTGGCAACCAGGCGAAGCCCAGGCCACTGCCGACAAAGGTCGCAGCCGTCGCTAGGCTGCCCACGGTCCAGCGCTGCTCGGAACCCAGCCAGCCGACGTCGCGGGGCTGATTGCGGCCTGAGTCGCGAATCACCACCTGCAGCTGACTTTCCAGATCCTGGAAAGTCAGCTCGCGATGCATCTGATGCAGTGCGTGCTCGGGATGGGCCACGGCGACGAACTCCACGCTGCTCAGCTCGGTGCCCAGATAGCCGGGAATGTTGAAGCCGCTGATGGCCAGATCCGCCACGCCCTCGAGCAAGACTTCCTCGACGCCGGACAATACCTCCTCGCGCAAGCGCACACGACAGCCGCGGCTCTGCGGCATGAACGCCGTCAGCGCACGCACCAGCCGAGCGCTGGGATAGGCGGCGTCGACCACCAGACGCACTTCGGCTTCCCAGCCTTGTTCCATGTGATGAGCGAGGTCTTCCAACTGACTGGCGTTTTTCACCAGTTGCCGCGAACGACGCAGCAACACTTCGCCTGCCTCGGTCAGCACGGCTTTGCGCCCGTCGATGCGCAGCAATGGCACGCCGAGCTGATCCTGCATCCGGGCAACGGTGTAGCTAACCGAAGACTGCGAGCGATGCAGTGCTTCGGCGGCTTGGGCAAAGCCACCCTGATCGACCACGGCCTGCAGGGTGCGCCACTGATCAAGGGTCACGCGGGGCGCTTTCATCTTTCGCTCCTGTTGTCCTAAGCTGGCAGTCCGCGAGTGGAGACTGCCCCGTGAAAAGATTATGTTGTGTGCTGCTGACGATGCTGCCCCTGAGTGCCTTTGCCTACCCGATCGACGTGGAGAAACACATCAACGGTGTGCAAATCGATTACAACAGCCACGACACCGCCTACGACATTGGCACTGTCACCCTGAACAACTACGGCGACGTCCCTGCCCGGTGCACCGCGGTCTTCAGCAACGGACCGGAAGCGCCGCGCACCCGCCATGTGCAGATCGCGCCGAAATCCAGCCGTAACGTTACCGTCAAGTTCAGCCGTGAGATCGTCAGATTGCGGGTCAAGCTACGTTGCGACCCACAGTGATCGGCACGCTTATGGCGCAGCAGCCTAGTGCCCTTTCGCGGAAGAAACAATTTATTAGATGTTTAGCAGTCATTTCCTGAGTTTTTTAATCGATATACCCACAGCTGAGCGATGCTCGGTCACATTCAGACGCGGTCCGGCTCGTTAGCAACCAGTTCCTCTTCTCCGGCGCCGTTAATCCTCCGTTAACGCTTGGCATCGATCATACAGGCGTTCATCGAAACTCCTTTGGCACTTGAAATGCTCCTGAGTGCATCACCCGATAGACCGGCGCTGACTGCGTCGGGTTATCGGGTTTTTTATTGCCAGCAGCCTGGGAATAGCGATGCTCGGGGTGCCGCGGTTAGCAAGTGGTGCCGCGACAAACAGAGGATCGTTCCGCCAGCGTACGCGCGTAATCAATGGCTTTAATAGCAATCGCCTATCATCAGCGCAGTCGATATTCAGCATGAACAGCGATGCTTTTTAATCGCCGGGCGGCGGGGATAGAGTGCCTCCAACACAAAGATGCAACCCAACTTGTCGGAGAGACTTTTCATGAAAACATCCATCGTTCTGGGCTTCACGCTTTCGATTCTGGCCGCATCTTCCGCGTTCGCCAGCCCTCGGTCCCCGGCCGCCAGCCAGACCCGTGTGCCGGAGGCCACGCATGCCCATGCCGCAGTCACCGACGCCAATATCGCTGACCGCGCCGGTTTAAAACCCTTCGCCATGCAGCCGTCCAGCACCCTGATGGTGGCCGAAAACCGTAAAGAGTTCGGCTCGAGCTACCAGCGCTACTAAGTGCTGAAAACGCTGCCGAGTACCAGGAAAGCCCGCAAATGCCGGGCTGTTTTATTCATGGCGCATTGCTCGCCGGTGCTCTGCCGGTGGGCGATACCGTGTGCTCGTGCCGCAGCACACGTTGCCGGCGCTCGCGATCTCAAGTACATCCGTGTCCATACGCGGTGCGGCGACGGCGGCGGCCTTCTGCATTCAAGCTTCGGATGGAGTCTGCAGCGAGGCTAGGCCCACACGCATGTCCGATCCGCTCGGCTGCTGATACAGGCTCAACCCGAACTCCGGCAACACCGCCAGCAGGTAATCGAAAATATCCCCCTGGATGCGCTCGTAATCGGCCCAACTGGTGGTGCGCGTGAAGCAGTAGATTTCCAGCGGCACGCCATGCGCTGTGCCTTCCATCTGGCGGACCATGCACGTCATGTCCGGATGAATGTCAGGGTGACTCTTCAGGTAAGCCAGGGCGTAGGCGCGAAAGGTGCCCAGGTTGGTAATGCGGCGGCGGTTGGCCGATAGCTCGGCGACATTGCCCTGCGCTTCGTTCCAGGCCTTGAGTTCGGCTTTCTTGCGTCCCATGTAGTCGGTCAGCAAACGCACCTGAGCCAGTTTCCGTTCCTCGGCTTCGGCGACGAAACGTACGCCGCTGGCGTCGATGAACAGGCTGCGCTTGATGCGACGTCCTCCCGCTTGCTGCATTCCGCGCCAGTTTTTGAACGACTCGGACATCAGGCGCCAAGTGGGAATGGAAACGATGGTCTTGTCAAAGTTCTGCACCTTGACGGTGTGCAGCGTGATGTCCACCACGTCGCCGTCGGCACCCACTTGAGGCATCTCGATCCAGTCGCCGACGCGCAGCATGTCATTGCTGGTCAGCTGCACGCTGGCGACGAAGGACAGCAACGTGTCCTTGTAGACCAACAGAATCACCGCCGACATTGCACCTAGGCCCGACAGCAGCAACAGCGGTGAGCGGTCGATCAGCGTGGCGACGATGATGATCGCGGCGAACACGTAAAGAATCATTTTCGCCAGTTGCACGTAACCCTTGATCGAGCGTGTACGTGCATGCTCGGTGCGCGCGTAGATGTCTAGCAGCGCATTTAGCAGGGCGCCGATCGTGAGCATCAGGAACAGGATGGTGAATGCCAGCGCGACATTGCCCAATAGATGAGCGGCGGCGGGGCTGAGGTCGGGCACCAGGTTGAGCCCGAACTGGATGACCAGTGACGGCGTGACCTGTGCCAGTCGGTGAAACACTTTGTCGTGCAGAAAATCATTCAGCCAGAACAGCGCAGGTTGCCGACCCAGCGCCTTGACGATGTACAGGATGACGACGCGCACCAGACGACCGAGTGCGAGCGCAGCGATCAGCAGCGTCAGCAGCCCCAGGGCTGCGCGCAGCATCGGCTGGTGTTCGAGCAGGTCCCAGAGTTCCTGAGCACGGAGCCAGAGGGATGAAGTGTCCATGAGCGCAAGTTCTCCTGAAGAAAAAAGGGCGCGATTAGAGCATTGTCAGAATGCTCAGGGCAGTACCGGGAAAATCCGGTAACAAAATAGGCGCCTTGAGGTAAAGAGACTCGGCGAATGCGGCTTAAACCGGTACCCTATGCGACTGTTTTTTTGTATTCCGCCGAGGTAACACCCGTGTTCTCCCAATTCGCCCTGCACGAACGCCTGCTCAAAGCCGTGGCCGAACTCAATTTCGTCGAGCCTACGCCTGTGCAAACAGCGGCCATTCCGCTGGCGCTGGAAGGACGCGATCTGCGGGTGACGGCGCAAACCGGCAGCGGCAAGACAGCCGCTTTCGTGCTTCCGATGCTCAATCGCCTGATCGGTCCGGCCAAGGTCCGCGTCGATATTCGCGCGGTGATTCTGCTGCCGACCCGCGAGCTGGCGCAGCAGACCTTAAAGGAAGTCGAGCGTTTTTCACAGTTCACCTTCATCAAAGCTGGCCTGATCACCGGCGGTGAGGATTTCAAGGTTCAAGCGGCCATGCTGCGCAAGGTGCCTGACATCCTGATCGGCACGCCAGGCCGTCTGCTGGAACAGCTCAATGCCGGCAACCTGGACCTCAAGCACGTTGAACTACTGGTGCTCGACGAGGCCGACCGCATGCTCGACATGGGCTTTGCCGAAGACGTCGAGCGTCTGGCCAACGAATGCGCCAACCGTCAGCAGACCATGCTGTTTTCCGCCACCACCGGCGGTTCGGGCCTGCGCGAAATGATCGGCAAAGTGCTGAAAGACCCGCAGCATTTGCAGGTCAACAGCGTTAGCGAGCTGGCCGAGGGCACCCGCCAGCAGATCATCACCGCCGACCACAATGTGCATAAGGAACAGGTCCTGCACTGGCTGCTGGCCAACGAGACTTACAAGAAAGCCATCATCTTCACCAATACCCGGGCGATGGCCGACCGTATCTATGGCCGTCTGGTAGCCCTGGAGTACAAGACGTTCGTGCTGCACGGCGAGAAGGATCAAAAGGACCGCAAGCTGGCCATCGATCGTCTAAAGCAGGGCGGGGTAAAAATTCTGGTGGCCACGGACGTTGCGGCCCGCGGTCTGGATGTCGATGGTCTGGACATGGTCATCAACTTCGACATGCCGCGCACGGGCGATGATTACGTCCACCGCATCGGGCGTACCGGGCGTGCAGGCGCCGAAGGCCTGGCGATCTCGCTGATCACCCACGGCGACTGGAACCTGATGTCGAGCATCGAACGATACTTGAAGCAGAAGTTCGAGCGCCGCACCATCAAGGAAGTCAAAGGCACCTACACCGGTCCGAAGAAGGTCAAGGCTTCGGGCAAGGCCGTAGGGGTGAAGAAGAAAAAGACTGATGCCAGAGGCGACAAAAAAGGCGTCGACAAAAAGAAATCCGCCGCCAAAGGCCCGACCAAGCGCAAGACCGTGAATCGGCCGAAGGCCGAATCCCTGGTCAGCCAGGATGGTCTGGCGCCGCTGAAAAAGCGCGTTACGCGGCCTGCCGTTCCCGAGTAAGCGTGCCTACTCTGTAGCAGCAGGGCTGGCCGGCGGTGGCGATGCAAAACGTGCCCCGCTGGCCAGCCGTGCTGCTACTAGATGTTGACGCTTCACATCAGCCATCCGCTTTCGTCGCCGCCTCATCCATCTCCTTGATCCGCTGATCGATCAACTGGCATTTGTCCGGTACTTCCCGGGCGGTGGTTTCCAGTTGCATGTCCTTTATCTCCTGATTCAGCTCCCTGGCCTTGGCCGGATTCTGCTGCGTCAGTTTCTGCACTTCCTGAGCGAGCTGTTCCCGTTTGGCCTGGGCTTCTTCAGCCGTGCAGGCCCACGCCGGTGCAGCCGCGATCAGCGTCAGTGCAGTCGTGATACTCATGAGGGTGTTCATGGTTGCCTCTCTGTCCATGCAGGTTAATCGAATGGAGGGTACGACCTTGACATAAGTTCAGCGCCTGACCGCTGGGCCTACGAGATGAACGGCTCGCCGGCAGCTCGGTCACATCTCTGGAGCACCAAGCCCGACGACCGGACGTCGCGGGTTGTTATCCCAACTTCGCCCCGCTGCTTGAGGTAGGAATATGTCGAAAAAATATGATTGGGACTTGATCGAGCGTCTGCTGCACGAAGTGCAGAACGGCGCTGGCAAGCCATTTGCCCCGCGTAAACATGCTGAAGAACTTGCTCAGGCCAAGGCGCAGGTCGGCGAAAGCGTCGAAAGCCTGGATGCCTTGAAAATGCAGGCAGCTGACCTTGAAGCCTTGCTGCTCAAGCGCGGATTCATAGCATCCCGGCCCGAAGAGGAGGGTGGAAACGGTGAGAACTTCATCCTGACGGCGCTAGGATCCAGACTGTTGGCGATGATCGACAGCAGTATCCCTGGCAATGACCATCCGCGTCAGGTGCTCGATGAGCAGGCCGATGCGCTGGATCCGGCGACCTTCGAGCAAGCTTCGTCCAAGGCGCAAGTGGCGCACGGCGTCATCTAGGAGCAGGAGCGCGCCTGTTTCGGGCGCGCTCTGGCAAGCTCATCCCTTCTTCACGCCTTTCAAACAACTCAGGTTGGTAAAGTCCTGCCGTACATCGGCGATCTTATCCAGTAGCTTCTGCCGTTGCTCGGCTGAGCTCTGCGCCATCAAGTCGGTGATCAGGGATATCGCCGCCTGTTCGGTATGGTCATAAGCCTGCCGATATTCGGGTGTCCAGAATGTCTCGCGATCCTGCAGTAACTTCGCAATTCTGGTATCGAAATCCGCTGTCTGCCGCTGTTTGACAGCGCTCAACAGCAGCGATTGCCAATGCGCTCGATTGTCAATCCATAAGCGGTTTTGTTCACCCAAGGACGCCGACCACAGCATCACACGTTCTCGCTGCGTCGGGCTGAGCTTGCCGATCCACGGGTTCAGGCGCTTTTCCATACGCTGGGCGCGTTCCTTGATCTGCTGATCCAGCGGTTGATCGACGAATTCGGACTCGTGCTTGCGCGTGTCCTTGGTGAAGGCAGCCTCCATTTCCGCGACCTGCTGGTCGTCCAGCTTGCGCAACAGCTCGACCGCTGATGGGGTGATTTCCTGGGAGAGGGTCGCGATGGCCTGACGGGCTTCGGCAGTGCGTGCCTTAAGCTGGGTCTGGTTGACCTGATTGGTCTCGACCATGCCCTGCAGACGGTCGAGCCAACTAAGATAGTCAGGAATCTGCGTGGTGCAGTGCCAGCTCAAATGCTCCTTGAGGCGCTCATCGAGCCAGTCTTTCTGCGTTGCATTCATGTCCAGATAGTCGTTGAGCGACCAGGGAATGATCAGATCCAGATGCCGATACGTCAGGCCGATCTGGCTGCAACCGGCCAGTAACATCAGGCCTAGCCACAGCGAAATGCAGGTCCTCAACACATTACCCATGACAGCTCCTTGCCGGTTTGCTTCCAGTTATAGAGCAAGGCGGGGCAAAGCGGTTCAGCCAATCAGAAAAACGAGCGCACTATCTTCAGCGTCACCGCACTTTCGCATTGCGTATTGTGGCCGCTGTAGGCGCTGCAATCGGCGCCGCTCAGGCTGGAGCCGCTGTACATCAGGTTCATGTCCATGCCCAGCCACGGACGGGAAATATTGAACGACCAGTCATTGTAGGCACTGACTACGCCGCCACCGTCGATGACTGAAGGGGAGTCGAGCTGGTGATTGCCGTATTGCATGCGCAGGTCCAGGCCCAGCGGCGCCAGGCCACCCAGGTCGAGAAACAGGCTGCTGTCCTGGCGCCCGGCGTCGGTGCTGACGGCGGTGCCGATGCGGCTGTCGAAGATGCGAAAACCGGCGTACAGCTCATGACTGTCGATCTGGCTGGTATTGGGGTAACTGTAGCGAATCACCCCCAGTTCGTAGCCGAGTGTCTTGTCGAACGGCTTCTTGAAGCCCAGGTAGGAATCCACCTCAAGATTGGTATCCGGCGCCAGTCCGGCGCTGGGTGACCATTGTCCGATGTAGAAGCCGCTTTCGTGGGTGAGGTCCAACCCGCCATGGAATTTTGAATCGCCACTGCTTGGCGTTACCAGGCCTTGGGCCATGGTCCGGCTCGGTGTGGTGCCAAGCTTGAGGCTGAAATCTCCCAGTTCACGCTCAAGCACCTGAGCGCTGGCGCACTGGTGTACGAGCATTGCGCCGGTCAGCAGGGCGCCGGACCAGCGTGAAAAACAGCGAGCATTGGGCATGCTTCACTCCTGTCAGATTCAGAGGAGTGGATCGAAGGTGTCGTATCGAAATGCCGAGGGCCTGATAGGAACCGCGAGCTAGAGCCTCGCAAGCATACCGGCGAATGCCGACATGAATCGACCGCTGGTCGATTCATGGCACAAAAAACCGGCCTTAGAAGTCAGTCGTGCTGCGAAATCAGCTTATTGACGACGATCAGCGCCTGGGAAAACGACGGGTAACCGCTCTTGGCGACGTCCAGTTCATCATATTTGACGCGATAAGCCCGGGCCTTTTCCTGATCCACAGAGCCGGACAACTGAGCGAGCAAGGCGATGGCCAGTGGATAATGGTAATCGGCCGACTCCTGCAGCAGCTCATGCACCCGAGAGCCTTCCGTATTCAGGCGCAGCAACAACACCGCCTGATAAAACTGGGCCTCTCCGGTCTGGTCATGCTCTGCCGCACGGGTGAGCAAGGCGCTGGCCAGCTCGTAGCTCTCCTGTCGCCGCTCGTTGATGATCCACTTGGCTTGCAGCATGTCGTTCTGATAAAGCAGGTAATCGGCCCGGCAACTGCTGCCTGGCGTGGAATTGTCACAACCGTGTGTCGCACAACCGCCCAGGCCAAGACAGAGCAGGGCGCCGAATAACATCCATTTGTTCATGTCGGGGTTCCACAGAGATGTCTGGTCATTCAGGGCATCGTCCGGTCTGTCGCATTGCCAGTCAGTTCGGGACGAGTGGCTATGTCGGGACAGTAAAGCAGAGCTTTGCAGAAGCAGGCTTAACGAATCAGTCGATGGACCTGGCGCCTTGCGATCAAAGCGCCTGGATGTCGACCGCGGAGGCGGGGAAAAATTTACTTTTTGCCGAGGGAGATCTGTTTCGAAGCGCCGAAGGTCTGGCCGCTCACGCCTTTGGCGATCTGCTGAATTTCGCCGCCGGATTTCAGGAAAGCTGCAATTTGTGCGTTGATCGAATCGCTGGTCTCAACGGCTGGAGCTGGCTTGGCTTTCGAGTTGGATGCTTTTACGCGCATGGCTGCTATTAACCTATATAAAATTAATACGGCCGGCCATCTTATCGGAATGCGCGCGAAATTGCTTGGTAATTATCGGCGCACCACCGTAGACGGTTAATACCCGCGACGCAAGGCATGTGTCTCACGGCGCCGCTAAATGCCTGTTTTGATTGCCGACTCTTCACTTATCCGAGCGGTCACTCTTCTGCAAACAGGCGTGCGCCGCAAGATGCTCACCTGACGAATGGACCTTGTGCCCTATCCGTTTGCAGGCGTTCGGTGGCAAAACCTTGGTTTTCAAGGGCCGCGCCACGGCTCTGGGATGCCCCCACGCATGTCCGGCAACATCAGCACAAACTCGGGTAGAATGCCGCCCACGCAATGAGGGTATTTGGACATGGCTTTAGTCGGGCGCTACAACAGTTTGCAAGTGGTCAAACATACTAACTTCGGTTTATACCTTGACGGTGCGCAGGACGGCGAAATACTGCTGCCCAATCGTTATATTCCTAAAGATATTCCCAGTGAAGATGAAGACTGGTTAAACGTCTTTGTTTATCTGGACAGCGATGACAAGTTGATCGCCACCACGGAACGACCAAAAGTTCAGGTGGGGGAGTTCGCCAGTCTGAAAGTGGTCGAGGTTAACAGCATCGGTATTTTCCTGGACTGGGGGCTGCCCAAGGATTTGTTGCTGCCATATTCCGAAGAAAAGCGTCCGCTCAAGGCCGGTGACTACTGCGTGGTGCATGTTTACCTGGACAAGCATACCCGCCGCATCACTGCCACCACGCGGCTGGATCGCTATCTGGACAAGGTCGCAGCCAGTTATGCAGTGGGTCAGGAAGTGGACCTGCTGGTGGCTGAAGAAACCGCGATGGGCTTCAAGGCCATCATCAACAACAAGCACTGGGGCCTGATTCACAAGAACGAAGTGTTCAAATTCCTGCGCTCGGGCAAACAGGAAAAGGGTTTTATCAAGGAAGTGCGCAGCGATGGCAACATCAGCCTGAGTCTTCAGCCGGTCGGTGAGCAACTGGCCAGCAGCCTCAACACCAAGATTCTCGACAAGTTGCGCCAGAACGATGGCGTCCTGCCGGTCAGTGACAAGAGCGATCCAGCGGTGATCAGCAACTTGTTCGGCGTCAGCAAGGGCAACTTCAAGAAGGCCATTGGCGCGCTGTACAAGCAGGGCCAGATCGTGATTCATGCCGATAGAATCGAGCTGGTCTGACACCGGCCTGTAGCGGCGCAGCTCGCTCGGGGGGCGGCTACGGTCGCTACCCCTCAACACGGCGTGGCGCTATCGCGAGCGGCTTGGCGCCAAGGTCGTGGCTGCACGATAGGTGGGCGCAGCGAGGTGGTGAATCTATTTCTGCACGAACCCTGCAAAGCTCAGATTCGCCCCATTCGGACGCATGTCCTTGAGGTATGAATCCTTGTCCGCCGAAAGCTCCAGGCTGACGGTGGATTTGCGTTTGCCTTCGTTGCGAATCACGACGCCGTCCTTTTGCTCGCGCAGGAATTTGGTCGTGACTTTCAGGTGGATCAGTTCATTGGTGCTAGGGGTGTGCAACAGAAGGTGCAGCCATTCGTACTGGCCGACCGCGAGCCGGATGACCGGCAGATCGAACCACCAGATGTTGCGTTTGGGGTCCAGTACCGCGAAATGGGTGTTGTTGGTGCCCAGTACGGCGCCGCCCAGTTGCTCGTTGCGGCGCGCAATGGCCTGCTGTTTGTCGAGTTTCATAACGTTCCTGTGAATCTCTGTCTCATGTGCCTGGCTATGCATCCGCTGACCTGCAGGATAGCCACCACCGGCTCGGCCGCGCATTCTCCGGGGTTGTCGGGTAAACATAAAGGCAAAACTCGCGCACCGGGCCGAAAAGCGCAGTCAGCGCGTACGAGCTGCTGGAAAAATATTTGAAACTCTCGGGAACGGCGCCCGGTCAATCCTTATGTCGAGGTTATGACACCTGATTCTTACCGAGGAGAGACAACGATGAGCAGCACTGGCGATAAAGTCAAAGGCGCGACAAACGAAGCAGTCGGTAAAGTTAAGCAAGGCGTAGGTAAGGCAACCGACAACCCTGAGTTGGAAGCAAAAGGCAAGGGGCAGGAACTCAAAGGTCAAGTGCAAAAGAAAGTCGGCGACGCAAAAGACGCTGTGAAGAAGGGCGTTGATAAGGCGTGACCGCCTGTGCACTTGGGGCTGACTGCCTCGAGCGAATCAAAGTGTCATCCGTAACGGCCATCCCATGATGGCCGTTATTGTGTCCGGTCGAAGATGCGTTGAAACGTTTTGGGCCTGGCAAAAGTGCTTAACTGAATGTAAAAAGCCCGACCCGTTATGCAGGGCATACGGAATTTCAAAGCATTTGCCTGCTCGTATAGGTAAATGTGCTTCAAATACGTCTACGTCGCGAAGGAGACGCCATGATATTCCCGAATTTGCGCCGGCTGCGTGTCACCACGGTGCTGGTCAGAACGGTCAAAGAGTTTCTCGATGACGAGATGTCGACGTACGCCTCTGCATTGGCTTACCAGATGTTGTTTTCGCTGTTCCCGTTTCTGCTGTTTCTCATTGCCCTGATCGGCTTTCTGCATCTGCCGGATTTCTTCAGCTGGCTGCGCCTGCAATCCGAGCTGGTGCTGCCACCGCAGGCGCTGGATCAGGTCAACCCGGTGATCGACCAGTTGCAAGAGTCCAAAGGCGGTTTGCTCTCGGTCGGTATCTTCATTGCGTTATGGAGTGCATCGGCGGGGGTGCGCCTGATGATGAGTGCGATGAACGCCGCTTACGACGTCGTTGAGCAGCGACCGGTGTGGAAGCGTATCCCGCTGTCGGTGCTGTACACCGTAGGGTTTGCCGGGATGTTGCTGGCGGCGGCGGCGCTGATGGTGACAGGGCCTCAGGTAATGAGCTGGCTGGCGGCGCAAATCGGCATGGAGGAGTTCATCGTCACCTTGTGGACCATCCTGCGCTGGCCGTTGATCATCCTGCTGCTGATGATTTCGGTGGCGATGATGTATTACGTCATGCCGGACGTTAAGCAGGAGTTTCGCTTCATCTCGCCAGGCTCGGTGCTGGCGGTGGTCGTCTGGATCGTCGCTTCCCTGGGGTTTGCTTATTATGTGAAGACCTTCGCCAACTACGACGCCATGTACGGCAGCATCGGCGCAATCATCGTGCTGCTGCTGTATTTCTACATTTCCGCATCGGTGTTGCTGCTGGGCGCGGAGATGAATGCGGTGATTGAGCACTTGTCCGACGAGGGCAAGGAAAAAGGCGAAAAGGTCCCAGGCGACGGTGGTGAAGAGGCCGAGCCTGACGTGGCGCAGGAAAATCCGCAGGTGTCCGGCCTGGGTCGTGATCACAGCCATGATCATGACGATGACCATGCTCATGACTATGTACCGTCGCTGCAGCCGCTCAAGACCGACAAGTTCTGACCGCTCCTGTGGCAGGATGCGCCTTCGCATGGCGCATCTGCCTTGGACAGAGGTTCTTCCATGATCCGTGAAATCCTGAAAATGGGCGACGAGCGTCTGCTGCGCATCGCGCCGCCCGTACCTGAATCAATGTTCGGCTCAACTAAGCTGAAGACCCTGATCGACGACATGTTCGAGACTATGCGCAGTGTCGGCGGGGTAGGGCTGGCGGCGCCGCAGATTGGCGTCGATCTGCAACTGGTGATCTTTGGCTTCGAGCGCAGCGAGCGCTATCCCGACGCCGAGCCGGTGCCTCAGACCATTCTGCTCAACCCGCTGATCACGCCACTGGAGCCGACGTTGGAAGAAGGTTGGGAGGGGTGCCTGTCAGTGCCGGGGTTGCGCGGTGTGGTGGAGCGTTTCGAACACATTCGCTATGAAGGCTTCGACCCCGACGGCAAGCGTATCCAGCGCGTGGCGCGGGGTTTCCATGCGCGGGTGGTGCAGCACGAGTGCGATCACCTGATTGGCCGGCTTTACCCGTCCAGAGTCAAGGACTTCACCCGCTTCGGCTTCACCGAGGTGCTATTCCCCGACATGGACCCGAATGCGGATGATTGAGCGCTGCCCTATCGGTATGCCGACGCGCGGCTATTTCGCCGGCTTGATGAACCGCAGCGTCATCCGGTCCGATTCACCGATGGCCAGGTATTTCGCCTTGTCCTGCTCACCTTTGACCAATATTGGCGGCAACGTCCATACACCATCGGGATAGTCCTTGGTGTCCTTGGGGTTAGCATTCACTTCACTTTCACCCACCAGTTTGAAGCCTGCGTCCTGTGCCAGTTTCACCACGTAATCGGTGGGCAGGTAGCCATTCTTCTCGTTGTCCTTGGCGGTTGTGCCTGGCTTGGCCCGATGATCGACCACACCCAGCGTCCCGCCCGGTTTTAGCACGTCATAAAACGCTTTGAACGTCGCCACTTCGTTGCCTGCGTCGACCCAATTGTGTGCGTTGCGGAAGGTCAGGACCGTGTCGGCGGACGCAGGGCTGCCCAACACCGGCGCCTTGGGCCGGTACTCGATCACTTCGACCTTGCCGTAATGTGCAGGGTCAGCCGCGTATTTCTGCTTGAGGCGCTCTGCGGCCTTTTTGGCGTAATCGCTGACCGAAGGGTCGACGATCGCCACGACGTAATGCCCTTTGGCCTTAAGCAACGGCGCCAGCAATTCGCTGTACCAGCCGTTGCCGGGGGTAATTTCGATGACAGTCTGATCATTGCGCACGCCGAAGAAACGCAGCGTCTGCTCCGGATGACGGTACTGATCGCGCGCAGCATTCTGCGGCACCCGCCAGTCGCCCTTGAGCACCGTGGCGAACTGTTCGTGGCTAATGTTCGAAGAGGGGGCGGGCGTGGCCGCCGTCGCCACGGTCGATCCGAACAGTGCGGCGAAAGAGAAAGCGATTAGCGTTGGTTTCATGAGCATCCCGTTTCAATGGCCGGAGGTGATGACCGAGGCTAGCACGTGGGGTGGCTGGCGATTGGCACATTTGGTTTGGTCAATCGCGTAAAATGGATCTAAGGGCGAACCAATACCTGCAGGGGCTTGGTCTGCCTGTAGCGGGTCAGGCGAACGGCGAGTGCCTGCGGCAGATCGACAGTCTCGACGAAGCCCAATCGCTGATAAAACCCCGCAAGGGCCGGGTCGCAAAACAGCCATACACCTCCTTCGACGCTGCCGAGCGCCGCACTGATCAAGGCGCTGGCGACGCCCTGTCCTCGCTGGTCCGGCGCGACGAACAACCCGGTCAACCAATGCCCGCCACCAAGCGGCGTCATGCAGAGCGCTGCGACGATCTCTCCATCCTTGGCCACCCACCCCTGCGACTCGCCCCTGGCCCGCATGCCGGAACGATGGGCCTTGTAGAACTTCTCAAGCAGCGGGCGTTGAAGCGAGGGCAAGGGCTGAAACTGCATAAGGCATGGCTCATGTGATATTCGAGGGTTGGTTCTACCGTCATAACCAATCGATCTACAACATTTTGCGTCGCCGGGACACAAGTTGGTATCAGCCCAGTGCAGGAACGGCCATGGCCCATTACCTCGACAGCGCCCAACGTGAAGAGATCGCCCGTCTGCGCGCAAGTTTTATCGGCCGCACGGAATGGCCGACGTGGCTGCTGTTGATCGGTGTATATGCCGCCTGGCCAGCGCTTTTGCTGCTCAGCCCGCGACTGGGCGTTTGGCCGACGACTGTCCTGATGATTCCGTTGACCGTGCTGTGGATGTCGCTGCAACACGAGCTGCTGCACGGCCACCCCACGCGCCGGCCATGGCTGAACAAAATGCTGGGTTATGCGCCGTTTGCGGTGTGGTATCCCTACACGCTTTATCGCGACACCCACATGCGCCACCACCGCGATGAAGACCTGACGGTTCCTGGCCTGGATCCCGAGAGCCGCTACCTCAGCCAGTTGAGTTGGCAGCGCACCGGCACTCTCATGCGCCTGCTGCGCTGGCTCGACAAAACCCCGCCGGGGCGGTTGTTGTTCGGCGTGCCGTTGGCCCTGGGCAGTCTGATAGCCAGCGAGTTCGCGCGGTTGTTGCGTGGCGAGCGTCAAGCCTGGGCCATGTGGGCTACCCACGGGGTTTTCCTCGGGTTGATGTTCGCCTTCATCGAGCGCTACAGCGCCTTGTCGAGTCTGCAGTATGTGCTGCTGATCAGTGTGCCTGCCCTGGCGATATCGATGGTGCGCTCGTACTACGAGCATCGACCGGCCGAACATTGCCATCAACGCACGGTGATCAACGAAGCCTCGTGGCCGTGGCGCTGGCTGTTTCTGAATCTGAACCTGCATCTGGTGCATCACGACCTGCCAGGGCTGGCCTGGTACCACCTTCCTCAGGTCTATCGCGATCGCCGCGAACAGTGGCTGGCACGCAGCGGTGATTTTCTGTTGCCCGGATATGTTGAACTGTTTCGTCGCCACAGCTTCAATCCTGTGGACAGTCCTCAACATCCTTACGTCTAGGTCCGGTATTGCACATGGCTCAGGGTTTCGCCGAATTACAGATGTATGTCGCCCCCGAGCGTGTGCGCCAGGCCCAGGAGCAGTGGCTCAGCCGCGTGCTCGAACGGCTCGGCGTCGAACGGCGGGATGCGCAGGCGCTGGATCTCAAACAGCTCTGGTTGTCCCCGCAGTTAGTGTTGACCCAGACCTGCGGCTATCCGCTGATGACGCTATTGCGCGGCCAGGTCGAGGTGGTCGGGCGCCCGGTTTACCAGTTACCGAACAGCGCGGGCGGTCAACATTGCAGCGTGCTGGTGGCGCGGGCGGACGATCCCCGTCAACGGCTTGAGGACTTTCGTGGCAGCCACGGTCTGCTCAACGCCCGGGACTCCAATTCCGGCATGAACCTGTTTCGCCACGCGCTGGCGCCGTTGCAGCGAGAGGGACGGTTTTTTGCACAGGTTTCGCTGACCGGCGGGCATCGCAACAGCCTGGCAGCGATCAAGGGAGGTCGCGGGGATCTGGCGGCGATCGACAGCGTTACCTTCGATTATCTGGCCCGCGACCACAGCGACGAAATTGCCGGGTTGAGGGTGATTGGCCACACGGCGAACGCACCGTGCCTTCCCTACATCACCCGGTCAGGCGCTGATGGCGAGCAGGTTCGGCAGGCAATGAATCAGGCACTGGAGGACTCGCCGACGATGGCGAAGGTATTGGCGATTGCCGAGGTGCTGCCAGCCAGCGAGTCGGATTATCAGGTTTTGCTGGATTATCAGGCTCAGGCGCAAGCGTTGGGTCTTCACACCTTATAGCTGCGGCGCTTGCCAACACGCGTCGATGCTAAAGAGAGCCCCGTGGACGTGGGTCTTTTATTCTTTCGCGATCTATAACCAGCATCTTTAAATATTATTAATGCATAAAACCCCTTGCTAGCATGAACTCAGCCGCACCTTCGGGCTGCACGATTATTCATGCCAAGGGAAGTGTTATGTCTGGCGTCGATCTGCCCCACCGCCACCTGCTCGGCGAACTATTTCAGCGTCATTACGCCTGGTTGTGCGAGCGCTTGCGTCGCCACCTGGACGGGCCTGAGAGTGCCGAGGACATCGCTTGCGAAACCTTCCTGCAATTGCTCGCCGCGCCCAATGTGGTGCCGATTCGCGAGCCTCGGGCATTATTGAGCACCATTGCCCAACGGCTGATCTACCAACGCTGGCGTCGCCGGGCCCTGGAGCGGATGTATCTCGATGGCCTGGTCGTCGAGGAGCACGCCGACGCGCCTTCCCCGGAAAGCCTGGCCGCTACCCTGCAGATGCTGGATCGTATCGACCGCCGCCTCAACCGCCTGCCGCCCAAGGTCAGGACGACGTTCCTGCTCTCGCGCAGCGTCGGCCTGACCTACCCCGAAATCGCTACGCAACTGGGCATTTCTTCGCGGTCGGTCAGTGATTACATGGAAAAAGCCGAAACCTGCTGCGTTCGCGCTTGTCTGGAATGAGGCGTGTGCTGTGCTAAACCCTACTTGGCCTTTTCCATTCCCGAGCCGACAACCACGAGAGACAACAATGACATTGATCAAACACCTGCTGGGCGGCTCGCTGCTGGCGCTGACGGTTCTGACGCAATCTGCCTACAGCGCAGAAAAGCCCGCGCCGATTCACTTTGGCGACATCACCTGGGAAAGCGGCAGCCTGATCACCGAAATCCTGCGCACCATTGTCGAGAAAGGCTACGGCTACCCCACCGACAAATTGCCAGGCAGCACGGTGAGTCTTGAGGCGGCACTTGCCAGGAACGACATCCAGGTGATCGGTGAGGAGTGGGCAGGGCGCAGCCCAGCGTGGGTCAAGGCGCAAGCCGAAGGCAAGGTTCACGGCCTGGGCGATGTCGTCAAGGGCGCGACCGAAGGCTGGTGGGTGCCGGAATTCGTCATCGAGGGCGATCCCGAGAAAGGGATCAAGCCGTTGGCGCCGGACCTGAAGTCAGTGTCGGACCTGCCTAAGTACAAAGACGTGTTCAAGGACCCGGAATCGCCAGACAAGGGCCGCTTCCTCAACAGCCCGACCGGCTGGACGTCGGAAATCGTCAACACGCAAAAGCTTAAGGCCTACAAGCTCAACGACAGCTACGTGAACTTCCGCACCGGCTCTGGCGCTGCGCTGGACGCGGAGGTGGCGTCATCGATCAAGCGCGGCAAACCGGTGTTGTTTTACTACTGGTCGCCCACGCCACTGCTGGGTCGCTTTAAGTTGATCAAGCTTGAAGAGCCGCCATTCAACGAAGCGGCGTGGAAGACCTTGGCCGATGCCAGCAATCCGAACCCGATCGGTTCCAGCTCACTAGCCGCGCATTTGGCAATCGGCGTGTCGGACCCGTTCCAAAAGCAATACCCGGAATTGGTGAGCTTCTTTCAGAAGGTTGACCTGCCAATCGATCAACTGAACCAGACGTTGGGCCAGATGAGCGAAAAGCGCCTGGAACCCACTGCGGTGGCCAAGACCTTCCTTAAGGATCATCCGCAAATCTGGACGCCTTGGGTGCCGGCTGACGTGGCGAAGAAGGTAACGGCGGGTCTTGGAGACTGACGCGATCTATCACCGCTAATCCCCCGTAGCGTGGCGGCTTGCCGGCGGTGGTGGCCTCAAGGTCGCCGCCGTCGGCAACCAGAGCTATTACACGGCTCAGTGGCTTCATCCTGTGCCCCTCGATCCATGCCCATCGACACGCCCTAATTCCCCTGGCCTTTTCCTCCAACCTTGCCCGGATCCTGCGGTCAGAATGCTGAACGCAGCTTCGCTGCTGTGTGTCGGCGGGCGGGTCCGCTGGCAATGCGTTACTCAACTGCTAGCGTCACCAGGCACTCAGTGAGTGGATCACACACATAAAAAGTCGCCGGGAGAGGACATGGGAGATAGCAGATCAACCGCGTTGACGATGCTCAAGACGGTCGCCTGTCTGGGGTTGGGGCTACTGATTCATGCGCCGGGTATGGCGCGGGCTGAGGAGGCGCCGCCCGAGCAGGCAGCAACCACGACACCCGCCCTGTCGTCCAGCGCACTGTCGTTCGTGCAGGATCGGCATTTGGGCGAGAGCCTGGGCTGGCTGGGGTATCAGGTGGCCTCACGCACGGTGACCTTCACCACTATCGTTGAGACCATCGGGCGGACCAAGGCGCAGGAAATTGTCCAGGACGAGCTGCAATACCTGCAACCGCAATACCAGCAGGAGTGGGATCGAAATCTCGCTGCGGCCTATGCGGCTTCCTTCTCGCCCGAAGAACTGGCAGCGCTCGACGCCGGTGACCCGCCACCGGACGTCGCTAATAAATTCCGCGTCAAGCAGCGTGATGTCGGCATGGACATGAAGAGCCGCTCCAGCGAACTGCTCAAGGTTTATGTATCGACCGCGCTGGACAATGCGCTGAAAAAAGCCAAGCCTTGAGCTTTCCGGTCTTTGTAAAAGACTCGGGACATTCTTTTGCTTCACACGGGGAAGAGTTAACCATGGACCCATTTATGCAAGCGGCCATCGATGAGGCGCAAAAAGGGCTCGACGAGGGCGGTATTCCGATCGGTTCGGTCATCGTCCACGACGGCAAGATCATTGGTCGCGGCCACAACCGCCGGGTTCAGCAAGGCAGTGCGATCAAGCACGGCGAGATGGACGCCTTTGAAAACGCCGGACGCCAGCCCGCCAGGGTCTACCGCGAAGCAACGCTTTACACGACCCTCTCGCCCTGCGCGATGTGCAGCGGGGCGATCCTGCTGTACGGCATTGGCAAGGTGATCGTCGGCGAGAACGAGACATTCATGGGCGAGGAACAACTGCTGCGCTCACGGGGTGTGCAGGTGGACGTGCTGCACAACGCGACCTGCGCCGGGCTGATGAAACAGTTCATCGCCGCCAAGCCTGAACTGTGGAACGAGGATATCGGCGAGTAGCGATCCGGCATACCGCGCGCAATGCCTGGCAGTTGAACCATCCTGACCCATGGGACGAGCCTGTCTTTTTACAGGTCGGTTGCCTGCCCATCACAGGACGGGACGGCTTGTTCAACAGCCACTTGCCCTCAGGATGGCTGATCGTATGGCTGTACCGTGTCAATGCTGCAGGTGTGCCTGGCCGAACAGCTGCACCTGTCGCAGTTGCCCGTCCTCTTCGACCAAACGCACAGGCGCGGTGCCTCCGGGCATGACCACTTGCACCATGCCTGCATCGACCCAACCGCTAAGCCACGCGGCTGATGCCACCGCGCTGGCGCTGGTGCCGGAGGAAGCGGTCGGTCCTTCGCCGCGTTCGAACACTCGCGCCATGATTCGATTCGGCGCCAGCCGCGCAGCCCATTGCAGGTTGATGCCAGCCGGGCACGGGTCACCCTCACCCAACTCACCAGCGGCAAACGCGATCCGCGTCAGAGCCTCGTTGAGCGGCGCATCGTGAAGCGCCGCGAAACCTGGCAGAGCAGTGGCATCGGCCACCATCGTGACGCAGTGCGGGTTGCCCACCCTGACAAATACGCTGGTGCGCCAGTCGGGATGAAGACGTGCCAGGCGCTCGACCCGATTGACCGGCGCGTCGTTGATCACCGCGTCGCCGACGCCCGGTCCTTTGGCGCCAACCGCGACGGCACCGAACCCCGGTGTGCCGATGTCCAGCCAGAAGCCCGCAACACCGTCCAAAACGGCCGGGACCACCCCGGTGGGCGAAGGACTGGCTGAATCCTCGTGATCATGATGCACATTCAGCAGGAAACCCTGGCCACCCGGCGTAAGCCCGCTGTCGGCCAGCGACTGAGAGAAAATGGTCAGCCCGTTACCGCTGCGTTCGGCCAGTGTGCCGTCGGTGTTGAGGATCAGCACATCGAACGGCGCTGCGTGCTGAAAAGGGCCGACCAGCAAGCCGTCCGAGCGATGCGCCTTGCTGTCGGCAGGACGCTTGCCCGGGGGCCAGTCGCAGAGCGCAGCGATCGCATGGGGCGCCCAGCTGCGGCGAGCCAGCGCAGCGTCAGCGGCGGTCTCGGGCACGTTCACCCCCAGTGCGCGCAGGGCCTGGGGAGAAATCACCGCGTAGATGTTGCCGCGAGCATCGTAGGAAGGGGCCATGGCAGGGTCCGGGGTCGGCGTTCGAACCTTGCATTAAATCATGCCGGGCGATGCATGACTGCCCGCCAATGGACGCGTGCCTTGACGGCTGAGGTGTTTACGCGGCTACACCACCCACGTCAAACCTGCCGAGACCACCAACAGCAGCGCCATTCCCTGATTGAACCGCTTCATGCTCTGCGCCGAGCGGCAGAACTTCGCGGCGCCCACGCCCAGCCACGCCCAAGCGCTCATGCACGGGATCGATATCATAAAAAAGGCCAGCGACATCCCCATCACCCGCAGCGTGCGATCGGCGTCGGTACCTGCAAACACGCTAATCACGGCCAGCGCCATCATCCAGGTCTTGGGGTTGACCAGTTGCAGGCCCGCCGCGCCCCACAGCCCCAGCTGCGGCCCGGCGGCAGCTTTTTCAGGTTCTATGGCTTCGGCCGGCGCGCTGAAGATCTGCCACGCCAGCCAGGTAAGCCAAGCGATGCCGGTCCACCCCATCAGCGTTTGCACGTAAGGGTGGCGCGCCAACGCATCGCCCAGCCCGGTGCCGACCAGCAGCACCAGCAACGCTGCGCCCGCACAGGCACCGAGCACGATCGGCAGCGTGCGTAACAGTCCATGGCGCGAGCTGTGGGTCAGCACCAGGATGTTGGTGGGACCGGGTGTAATGGAAGCGACGAAGGCAAACAGCACAAAGGGCAGGAAGGTCTGCATGGGCAACTCGGCAGCGATTGATCAGGCAGCGATGATCGCCGCGCGAGCGCTGTCAGTCTGGAAGATTTGAGCAGCGTTTGCGGTAGTCGGCGGGCGTCATGCGATAGGCACGCTGGAACCAGCGGCCCAGATGGCTCTGGTCGGCAAAACCCAATGCGGCGGCGACGCTGACCGGCAGCTCGCCGCGGGCCAGCAAGCGCCGGGCGCGAGTCAGGCGCAGTTGAATCAGGTAGGCATGGGGCGCCAGGCCAAAGGCAGCCTTGAAGGCCCGGCTCAAACGGAAGCGATCAACGCCGGTCGCCCTGGCCAGATCGTCAAGTCCGATGTCCTGATGCAGGTGACTGTGCAGATAGTCGCGCGCCCGTTGCGCCACCAGCGGCAGGCGGGGATCGGGGTTGATCAGCGCGCGCCAGTGCAGATGGCGGGTCACGCTTGAGAGCAGGGTGTCCAGCGCGGTCTGGCGCACGATGCGCAGCTCCTGGCTATGCATCGCTTCGAACGCTTTGGCGGTGGCCGAGGACAGGCGACTGTCATCGGCCAACGTCGCTGCGAAGCTGAGTTGCGCGTTGTCTGGGGCCTCTTCGAATTGCGCGCGCAGCTCGCGTTCTATCCACTGCGGGTCCAGGTACAGCGTGCGATAAGTGAAGCCACCCGCTTCGGGTGCATGACCGTCGTGGAGGTCTCCGGGCTCCAGCAAGAACACCTTGCCCGGTGTGCTGTTGTGCCGTTGACGGCGACAGTTGAACTGCTGCACACCCTGTTCGGTGATACCCACCAGATAACTATCATGCCAATGCGGGTCGTACGCGTGCCCCTCGAAATGCGCGCGCATCGTCTCGATGCCGGACAGCGCGTCCTGCTTGAGATCGATCCAGTTGCGTTCGGGCATGAGGGCTCCTGATAAAGAGGCGGCAGGGTCGTAGCGATAGTGGCGGGCATTCTCGATAACAGCACGCCCAAGCATGGCTCAGGTTACCGGCAGCCTAACGCATGGTCTGGAAGATTTGTGCAACCGGCGACCGCTTCTATCGGTCAGCCGCCAAACTGCTCTGCCAAGGGTGCAGACGGACGCCAGCCCGCGTTCAGGCACAAAGCGGCAGCAAAATCTCACACCCGTGTCGTCAGCACAGCGCAGTCGGGCTGAGCGCGTCGCTTTGACTATCCTTGTTACAAAATGAACGGTCGTATGCCTGGTTCATCGTGTCCGCGAACCTGCGCGCCGTCACGCCGTCAAACACCGCAATCGCCACTCATTCATACCCATCTTCATGAGGTAATCGATGAACAGCTTTCTGCGACGTCTTGCACTGTTCTCCCTGGCTGGCCTATTGACTGGCGGCTTGGTTCAAGCGGGCGAGCGTGCTGAGCAATCCCCTCAGGCATTGGCTTCGGCCAGCTACCCCAACCGCAGCAACAACAATTCCGACAACGGCGCCATCCGCCGTGCCAATCCCAACAGCTGGCAGGGCACGCAGTCGATCTCGCCCACTCCGCGTGGTCCAAACCTCAATCCTGCGCCACAGCGCGTGCCGACCCTGGAAAACGGCGGCATCGGCAACGGCTACCCTACACGTCAGCAAGCTCCACGAACGTCCAGCGGCAACGAGCGCGGCAGCAACTGAATCGACCACGCGTGTCTATCGACCGCCTTGGCCGGATTGCGCGCCCGCTCCGAGGGCAGGCCCTGATACACCTCCAGCAAAAGGAATCGTCCATGTTGCGTAAGAGCATGATCCGCAAAACCTTGATCGCCACCCTCTGTGCCAGCGCACTGTGCAGCGTGTCATGGCAGGTGTCTGCCGCCCGTTACCAGAGCGAGGAGGGCACGCTGACGGTGGATGAAGTGGTGGGCGGTTTGCAGCATCCGTGGGCGGTTGCGTTTCTGCCGCATGGCAACGGCATGCTGGTCACCGAGCGCACGGGCGCCCTGCGTCGGGTCAGCCCCGACGGGAAGTTGTCCAAGCCGATCTCCGGCGTCCCCAACGTCTGGGTGCAAGGGCAGGGCGGGTTACTTGACGTCGAACTGTCGCCGGATTTTGCCAAGGACCGGATGGTTTACCTGACCTACGCCGAAGCAGCGGCTGATGGCAAGACCGGCGGCACCGCTGCGGGGCGTGGGCGGCTGTCGGACGACATGACCAAGCTCGAAAGCTTCACCCGGATCTTTCAGCAGCAGCCCAAACTGTCGGTTGGCAACCACTTTGGCTCGCGCATTGTCTTCGACCGGGACGGCTATCTATTCATCGCCCTGGGCGAAAACAACAACCGGCCCACCGCTCAGGATCTGGACAAGTTGCAAGGCAAGGTCGTACGCCTGTACCCCGACGGCTCGATCCCCAAGGACAACCCCTTCGTTGGTCAGAAAAACGTGCGTCCCGAAATCTGGAGCTACGGCCACCGCAACCAGCAGGGCGCCGCGCTCAACCCCTGGACCGGAACCCTGTGGACCAACGAGCACGGGCCGATGGGTGGCGATGAAATAAACATCATCGAACGCGGCGCCAATTATGGCTGGCCGATTTCCACTTTCGGCATCGACTACAACGGCCAGCCGATCCCTGAGTCGCGCGGCAAGATCGTCGAAGGCGTGACCAACCCGTTCCACGTCTGGGAGAAATCCCCGGCCATCAGCGGCATGGCCTTCTACGACTCGGACACGTTCAAGCAGTGGGACCACAACATCTTCATCGGGGCGCTGGCGGCTCAGGTTCTGATTCGCCTTGAACTCAAGGACGACAAGGTGGTGCACGAGGAGCGTCTGCTCGGCGATTTGAACTCGCGTATTCGTGACGTTCGCGTAGGCCCTGATGGTTACCTGTATGTGCTGACCGATGAGGACGACGGGAAGTTGCTGAAGGTGGGATTGGCTGAGTGAGCAAAAATGTCATCGATATGGCTCCCGCCTTTGTGCAGGAGTCATACAAGGCTCTTTTTTGTTCGAATGGATGCTTTACGGCGGGTAAGCGCTCATGCAGCGCCCGGACGTTTCAATCACTGGCCCGGGTAGGGCGATATCCCCGGCTACACGTCGGTTTCCGGATCGGCATGCCCTTGGCAGCAAGCCCGCTCCTGCGCCGACACAGGCACGTCGAACACTCGATCAAACACCCACTGAAACACCAGCGCATAAAAGAAGAAAAACACAAACAGTCCCAGATCGGTCATCAGCGCGGCCCACCACGAAATGCTCAGCCACCACGCCACCAGCGGAATCAACATCAGCACCAACCCGCCTTCAAAGCCCAACGAGTGCAACAATCGGCGAGTCAGGTTGCGGGTGCGTTGCGCCTGTCGTGCCTCCCAGAGTTCGAACATCCCGTTGTACAGCATGTTCCAGATCAGGGCGCTGGCGGAGAGCATCAGCGACAGCGCGCCTGCATGAGCCAGGTCGTCGGCGTAGATCAGCGAAAGGGTCGGCGACAGCACCATGATGGCGATGAGTTCATAAAGGGTGGCTTGAACCAGTTTGCGTTTACGGCCTTGAAGGCTGCGTTGCATGTTGATCTCCAGAAAGCGTGGCGGGACGAATGTCAGTCACGCTAGCGGGTCATCGTGGGCATGAAAAATGAGATAAATTGACCCTGCATCAATTCAATTCATGCAGGGAGCTGTCCGTGTTCTCCAATCTTCCGCTCACTGCGGTCCGCACCTTCGAAGCGGCGGCTCGGCTGGGCAGCTTCAAGTCGGCGGCTGAGGAGTTATCGGTGACTCCGGCGGCCATTTCCCATCAGGTCAAAACGCTGGAAGCCTGGCTCGGTGCGATGCTGTTCGAGCGTTCTGGCCAGGGCGTGGTCTTGACGCCGGACGGTGAGCGACTGTATCGCCAGACCCATGGCGCATTGCTGGAGATCAGCCGAAGCCTTGCGAGCTTTTGCACCGATGTCGCTTCCCAGACGCTGACCCTGTCGACCACGCCGGGCCTTGCCGCGGCTTGGTTGATTCCCCGCCTGGGCGGATTTTATCGGGCATATCCGCAGTTCAACGTGCGGGTCGACACGCGCAATGAACAGGTCGATCTGCTACGCGATTCCAGCATCGATCTGGCGATTCGCACGGTGAGTCGCGACGACCCGAAGCTGTTTCGGCAACACTTGATGAACGAGCATTTCGGCGTGTACGCAGCGCCAGCACGGGTGGCGTCACTGGACGGCGCGAGTGTCGAGCTGATTGACCTGCGCTGGCAGATGCCCGGTGGGTATGCGATCAGCTGGAGCACTTGGTGCGCGGCGGCTGGCTGCGAAAGCTGGCTTGAGACCGCCCGCCTGCATGAGTTCGACGACGAGCACTACGCGCTGAGCGCCGCCGTGGCAGGGCATGGGGCGGTGCTGGCGAGTAATGTGCTGGTGGCCGACAGCGTGAAACGCGGTGAATTGGTGGCCTATAGACCGGAAATCAGTTTGCCCGGCCCGCGTTATATGGCGGTGTGCGTGCCGGGGAGGGAACGCCAGGCGCCGTTGAAAGCGTTTCTGATGTGGTTGGGTGAAGAAGTCGCCAACACGCCGCTTCTGTAGCCACCCGGCTCACCTGCGATAGCGATTTCAAACACACCGCCGCCGGCAAGCCTGCTTCAGGAGCAAGAGCGGACCACCCGCTTTCAAGCGCTTTCATACGTGTATCGAGGGTGTATCGAGGTTGTAAAAAAACGGCGTAGAACGTAAAAGATGCGCCGACAAGACATCCCGCCTGGAGCTTCGTTTTCGATGACCACCCCACACCGACCTGCCGCAGGCCTTACACGCCG
This sequence comes from Pseudomonas sp. UBA5706, assembly GCF_002419965.1. Classification (GTDB taxonomy): domain Bacteria; phylum Pseudomonadota; class Gammaproteobacteria; order Pseudomonadales; family Pseudomonadaceae; genus Aquipseudomonas. The sequence goes on along the minus strand of NZ_DIHC01000009.1, from coordinate 44,635 downwards.
CCTGTTGCCGTTGAGCATTGCCTTCGCTTCGCCGTGGTTGGCCGCTCAGGAAGCCGAGCCGCTCACGCTGGACGCTGTGAAAGTGTCGGGTGAGCGGGCTTCGGCCTATCAGGCCCAGAGTGCCTCGGTCGGGGGCTTCAACGAGACTCCGTTGCGCGATACCCCTGCCTCGATTTCGGTGTTCAGCGCGCAGATGCTCAAGGATCAGCAGGCCAGGCTGCTCAGCGACGTGCTGCGCAACGACGCCTCGGTGGGCGACAGCTATGCGCCTGTCGGCTACTACGAAAACTTCGTGGTACGGGGCTTTTCCCTCAATGCTGCCAACAGCTACCGCATCAACGGTCGCAGCGTTACTGGCGAGCAAAACGTGGCGTTGGAAAACAAGGAGCAGGTTGAGCTGCTCAAGGGCTTGTCGGGCTTGCAAAGCGGCGTATCGGAGCCGGCGGGTGTGGTCAATTACAAGACCAAACGCCCTGAAGACGTACGCTCGGTCACCGTCTCCACCAATGAGCATGGCGAGCGCTACATCGCCACCGACGTGGGTGGCTGGTTCGGCAGCGAGAAACAGTTCGGCCTGCGCGCCAACGTCGCTCACGAAGATATTCGCTCCTACGTCGAGCACGCCGACGGACAGCGGGACTTTGCCTCCCTGGCGTTCGACTGGAACATCAATGATCAATCGACCTTGCAGCTGGACGTCGAGTATCAAACCAAAGAGCAGCGCTCGGTGCCGGGCTATCAATTGATCGGCGGCACTGAATTGCCCCACGACGCTTCGCCACGCAAGCTGCTCGGCTACCAGGGCTGGTCCAACCCGGTGGGCATTGACTCGCTGAACATGAACGGTCGCTATGAGTACCGCTTCAGCGATGACTGGAAAGCCAGCCTAAGCGCCTCGCGCAGCCGGGTGGTGATCGATGACTACAGCGCTTTCGCCTACGGCTGCTATTACCAAAGCGACTGCGCCAGCACGCCCGTCACAGGGCATTTCAACGGCAACGGCGGCTACGACATCTACGACTTCCGCAGCCCCGACGACACGCGGCGCAACGATGAAGTCGAGGCTGCCATGACCGGCCTGTTCAACACTGGCTGGCTCAAGCACGAGCTGACCTTTGGCACCAGTGCGTTTCGCCGCACGGTCGACACTCGCCCTTATTTCAGCGAATACGCGGGCTCGGGCAACGTCAACCAGGCGCCAGAGGCCTTCGCACCTTCCGACCTGCCGGTCGGCCATACCGAACGCCGCCTGGACAGTCGTCAGTACGGCTTGTTCGCCACCGATCGCATCAGCTTCGACGAGCATTGGCAGACCGTGCTCGGCGGTCGTCAGGTGCGCCTCGACGAAAAGGCCTACAACGAAGACGGCAGCGACAATCGCCACACACAGCGCGCGATTTTCCTGCCCCAGGCGGCATTGATCTACAAGCCGATCGATACCGTTTCGCTTTACACCCGCTACAGCAAAGGCCTGTCGCTGGGCGGCACCGCGTCGGTGTTCGACACCAATATCGGCGAAATACTTGCACCGACGGTTTCGCGTCAGCTTGAGGCCGGGGTCAAGTACGACTGGCGGCGCATGAGCTTCACCGCCGCCGTGTTCCAGACCCGTCAGGCGTATCAGTATTCCAGGCCTGACGTCGATGGCAGCCTGACCTTCGTGCAGCAGGGCCAGCAGAAAAATACCGGGCTGGAACTGAGCGCCAACGGCTGGCTGACCTCGCAACTGCAGATCGCTGCCAGCGCCGCAGCCATCAAGGCACGGGTAGAGGACAGTGGCACCGCGGCTTACGAAGACCATCAGGCGATCAACGTGCCGAAATTTCGCGCTAGCCTATCGGCTGATTACAGCCTGCCGATTGCGGGCCTGGCTCTGCTCGGCGGCATGCAATACAGCTCAAGCAAATACGCCAACCGCGAGGGCTCGGTAAAAGTCGATGACTACGCCGTGTTCAACGCCGGGAGTCGCTACAGCACCAAACTCGAAGGCTACGACACCGTGTTCCGCCTGACGGTCGACAACCTGTTCGACAAACGTTACTGGCGCGACGTGGGTGAATACCTGGGCGATGACTACCTGTTCCTCGGCGCGCCGCGTACCGCACGGCTGTCGGCGACGGTCAGTTTTTGAGGCAGTCACACAGGCCGATTCTTTGGCAGAACGGCTTGCCGGCGGTGACGTGGGTGCTATTGCCACCGCCGACAAACCGCATTGCTCAGATGTGCGGTTAGACAACAGGATGTTGAGCCCACGCAGATTCCTCAGTATCCAGAGGGGCTCGCCTTCCAGCCTCAGCCCGCTCGCGCGAGTTTGTGCTCGCTCGCGCTGACCTGGAACTGCCCCACCAGTTTTTGCAGTTTGTTGGCGTTGAGCCGTACATTCTCGGCGCTGCTCTGCAACACACCGACGGTCTGTTGCATTTCTACCGAGGCCACGTCTACCCGCTCGATGGTTCGTCCGTAATCTCTGCTGCGCTCGCTCAGCTTGTCGATGATGCCGATCATGCTCTCGACTTCCCGATGCAGCTGGGCGTTTTGCGAAGCGGTATCGACGCTGGTGCGCAGATGATTGTCGACGTCCTGCACGCCGTTTTCCATGAAGGCCACCGCTTGCTGCGTTTCGCCCTGCAGCCCCTCCACCATCTGCCGGATGTCTTCGGCGGCGCGGGCGGTGCGCACGGCCAGCGACCGCACTTCGTCGGCGACCACGGCAAAACCGCGACCATGTTCCCCGGCGCGCGCGGCCTCTATCGCCGCGTTGAGCGCCAACAGGTTGGTCTGATTGGTAATGTTGGTGATCAGGCCGACAATGGTGCTGATCTGCGCCATTTTCGCATCCAGTGACTGCACGCTGGAGGCCGATCGTTCCACGACGTCCCGAATCGACTGAGTCCCGATGCGGGCATTCTCGAACTGCTCGCGAGCCCGGGAAACCACGTCATCCAGGGCCCGCTTCATCTGTTCGGCGGTGCAGGAAGCCTGTTGGATTTCTCCCAGTTGACCTTCGACGATCACCATCATGCGGTTGACTGCCTCGGTGACTTGCGCCGACGTCATGCCCGCTTCGTGACTGCTGCCGAGCATCAGCTCGTTGGTCTTGCCCATGGTTCTCGAAGCGTGGATCACCTGGCCCACGACCGCGTCCAAGTTGTCGATGAAGCTGTTGATCCAGCGGCCCAGATCGCCGGTCTCGTCGTTGACCATGGCGCGAGTGTCCAGACGCTGGCGCAGGTTGCCTTCACCCTCGGCAATGGTACGAATGACTTCGGTCATGCCGCTCATGCGTTCGGCCAGACGCGCCGGGCCCAGCGTCGAAAACAACCAGGCGGTGGCGGCCATGCTCAGCAACTCAATCGTGTCGATGGCCGCCTGGCCGAGGCCGCTGTAATGCTGAATCACGTAATTGCAGGCGTACAGACCGCCCATGGTCCCCAGGTAGGGCTTCATCAGGCCGTAATTCAGCGAACGACGGCGATAAACCTCTTCAAGGTCTGCCTCGCACATCATGCCCCAGCGATCGGGCGAGCCGGGCAGTTGAAACGTCACGCCCTTGCCGACGACCGGTATATGCCGGTAGTCCGAGTACCCTGGATAGGTGACGAACAGGTTGGAGCCGTTGCGAATGGTTTCACGCACGCCGGGGTGCAGCGCCTGGGTTGCCGGGTCGATGAAGCGAAGTTCCAGCTCGGTATGGCGACGAACGCGTACCGCGCCCCACGCTGTGTTCACGCCGGACTTGAGGTTTTCGCCATGGGTGAAGGCATTGTCTTCGAACCGCGAGCGCGAGAGGGCGACGCCCGGCAGCAGCGTCGCATCGAACGTCGAGCGAACCATGAACAGGTAGTTGTCGCCCGATTCAGGATACACATGGCCTGCTTCACGTTGAATCAGATCCCCGAGCACATCGTTGGGCACACGACCGCACAGGCAGCCAGCCACGCGACCCTCGGCAATCAGCGGCTGATAGAACATCAACGTGACTTCATCGTGAAAGCGTGATGTCGACGGGCCGATCTTCAACGTCAACGGATCGCTGTAAGGGCCGTGAAGAAAGCGTTGTTTCAGCCCTTCAGCGAGCGCGCCGGGATTGAGGTCTTGCTGATTGCAGTGCTCGGCGCAGGTCGACGCGCGCACCACGCCTTGTAGATCGACGATGAACAATTCAGTGAAATCTGCAGCTTGTCGACGTTTCTCTTGAAGCTGGCGAGGGTCAATGTGCTCCAGGTCCTTCTCCAGGCTGCTGGCCAGTTCAGCCAGATGATCCCAATATTCCTGCGCCCAGTGCTGCAGCAGGCGTACACGTGTATCGGCAATGGACTCGAAGGTTCTTTCGATCACCGGGTAAAAGGCCCGGTTGAGACGACAGGAACGGCCCATCGCGAATTTTCCGGTCTTGCCAAACCACGGCAGCCAGCGCTTTTCAGCGGGGGAGAGCTGCATCGACTCACTGCGCAGGGTCATTCATTTACCTTCAGGCCAGACATCAAAGAGCCATCAGCAAGGCAAGGACTGCGCCACTGGCGAAGTTGGCCGATGGAAGTGATGCCGTAAAGAAGGTTTGGTCAGGTGTGCGGCCACGGAGTGCGGCCTAGTCTGCGGGATGCAGATGACGGCGGTTGTGGGGTACAGCGCATTTTGCAGGGGCTGACAGGACCGTTTGTCGGCGCGGGGAAGGGCGCCGGAAGGTACGTTTCCATAGACAGATTATTGTTAGGCGCTATGGCCGAAGGAATTTAGAACAGTATGTTTATGCTGCTTGGTGGGGCATAGCAGTTGTTTGTGGTGCGTAATGGTGCGAAAACAGGGTAGGCAAGGAAGAAAATATCCATGAATGTCGCTTTCCCGAAATTCTACCCACTGATTTTTTCTACGTGGCTGGATATCGCACCAAATAAAGGCGGGTGATCCACGTCATTCCCGGCCCGGCCCCCTGGTGGCAATAATAGTCAGCTTGGCTCACCGCGCTGCTTCAAAACGTCGGAAGCGTTTGAGCTGGCGGTGTGTCCCGCGGGCTTGCTACGGTCAGCAAGCCACTCAACAGGGGAATCGGGCCATGCCAGCACAGTACCCTTTGCAACGCCGAATCGAAGATGGACGCCCGTTGCTGATCAATGCGCAGCCTTTGCAGGCAAGCAGCGATGAAGTGTTGCATCGTTACCGCGAGGGCCAATTATGGGCGGTCAGGCACGGCGTCATCACCGCTGAGCTGGATGCCGGCAGTTGGGTCGTTCCCGCCCGCCATATCGGCTGGATTCCACCGGGTCTGGCCCATGCCGTGCGGGTGCATGAAGCTGCACGGGGGATGATGATCCACTTGCGGCCGGACCTGTGCCCTTTGTTTCCCACCGCGCCAACGGTATTCGCTATGACTGCGCTGTCCTGCGCCTTGCTGGAGCGTATCGGTGCCTGGGACAGCGGTGCCGCCGAACTCACCGTCTCGCAACATCGCCAGCTCGACGTGCTATTCGACGAATTGAAGATATCCCCCGCCAGGCCATTGTTCCTGCCCATGCCCAGCAGTCCGCATTTGGTGGGGATGACGCTGAGTATCGTCGCCGACCCCGCCAGCAAACTCAGCCTGGACGATTGGGCCCGGCGCGTGGGGATGTCCCGACGCGGGCTGACCCGGCACTTTCGCGCCGAAACCGGCATGTCACTGATGCAGTGGCGTATCGTCGCACGCATGAAACGCGCGCTGGAGCTGCTGGCCCAGGGTGACAACGTCAGTCGCGTGGCCCAGCGCCTGGGCTATGACAGCGTCAGCACCTTTATCAGTGCCTTCAGCGCGCAATTCGGCGTAACACCCGGCGCGTATGCCTTGTAATGTGACGCAAGTCCGGTTGTCAGCCAGCCGCCCTGAATGCGCCAGCTTTGTTATCCTGCGCGCCTTTGTCGCACCTAACTGCCGTTTTAACTGCCAAATGGGGTCTTCCATGACAGCCATTCTTCGACCACGTCCACAACCGATCGGCCGGGGTGACTACAAAACCCTCGGCCTGGCGGCACTGGGCGGAGCGCTGGAAATCTACGATTTCATCATCTTCGTGTTCTTCGCGCTGACCCTCAGCCAATTGTTCTTTCCGCCGCAGATGCCCGAATGGCTGCGCCTGCTGCAGAGCTTCGGGATCTTCGTTACCGGCTATCTTGCAAGGCCGCTGGGCGGCATCTTCATGGCGCACTTTGCCGACAAATTGGGTCGTAAACGGGTGTTCAGTTTGAGCATCCTGATGATGGCCTTGCCCTGCTTGCTGATCGGGGTGATGCCAACCTACGCTGACATCGGCTACTGGGCGCCTTTGATTCTGCTGGCTCTGCGCATCCTGCAAGGGGCCGCAGTGGGCGGTGAGGTGCCGAGCGCCTGGGTGTTCGTCGCCGAACATGCGCCCAAGGGGCATCGCGGTTATGCGCTTGGGGTCTTGCAGGCAGGGCTGACCTTTGGCTATCTGATCGGCGCCCTGACCGCGACGTGGCTGGCCAAGGTGTTCAGTCATGCCGAGATCCTCGATTTCGCCTGGCGCATTCCGTTTCTACTGGGCGGGGTGTTCGGCGTGATCGGTGTCTGGCTGCGGCGCTGGCTGAGGGAGACGCCAGTATTCATGGCACTCCACGCCCAGCGCGAAGGCAGGGCCGAACTGCCACTGCGCGCGGTCGTGCGTGAACATCGCCAGTCGTTGCTGCCTGCTGCGTTGCTGACCTGCGTGCTGACCTCTGCAGTCGTGACCCTGGTGGTGATCACCCCGACCGTGATGCAACAGCGGTTCGGCATGAGCCCCAGCGATACCTTCGCCCTGAGCAGCATTGGCATCGTTTTCCTGAACCTGGGCTGCGTAGTGGCCGGGATGCTGGTCGACCGCATCGGCGCCTGGCGCGCGGTCGTCCTTTATAGCCTGCTGATGCCGTTGGGCGTGGGCCTGTTGTACGCCAGTCTGGTCATCCAGTGGCTGCCGGTCGGCCTGGCCTACGCGGTGGCCGGGCTGGCGTGTGGCATCGTTGGCGTGGTGCCCTCGGTGATGGTCGGACTGTTCCCGGCGAGCATTCGCGTATCGGGTATTTCCCTGACCTACAACATCAGTTACGCGCTGTGGGCGAGCACCACGCCGCTGGCGCTGATCGCCCTGATGCCGTGGAGTCCGTGGGTGTGCGTCGGGTACTGCATCATCATGGGCGCCGTGGGCCTGTTGACCGCGGTGTTCTTCGGCATGTGCAAGGGTATGCAGGTCGACGACGTGCTGCCTGCACGTTGCAGCGGTTGACCCGGAGGGCGTCGCTGGACGGCGCCCTTGCACCGACCACTGCTCGCCCGGTCGATTGAAAGCACACCGATTGAATCGGACGCCTTCCTGATCTCTGGTCAGTCATTTCCTTCCCTAATGTCAGCGACCTACACGCGCTCAGTGCAGGTCGCAGTTGTCTTTGCATGCCGCAGGCGCAGCGCGCTGACTGTGCGCAATTCATTCAATTGTAACCACTGATTGTATTTGCGAAGTGCTGCGTCTATTGTCGCCGCCTCTACCAATACCCGTTCGATTCATTGCCGAAAGTGCGCTATGTGCGTATGCCGCTTTTATATTCGGTCTAGGTGTCTGTAAGACTTAATCAGGGAATTTTCTCTAAAGCTTGTAGGAATAATCACCGTCGTTGACAGTAATATTAACCTTAATATTAGGCGCGCTGTTTAAGTGTGGAAAACTGAAAATTATGCTCAATAAAACCCGATCTTTGCCGATGGATAGTTTATTGACAGGGCAGGCCGTCAAGAGAGGTCATCACAGGCAATGCAGGTAATAGATCACAAGTGTAAAAGCGCGAGCCGCAGGGTGCCGCAGGAGTGCGAAATGCTGCGGCTGGTGCTTTTGCACGCCACCAGCAAGGACATCTCGCAGCACCTGGGCATCAGCGTTTACACGGCCTGCAACAGTGCTTCAGCACTTCTGGACAAGAACCCAGTGAACAATGGGGCGCAACTCATAGCCTTGCATGTTGCACCGCGGCGCAAGACAAATTCGCAATTACTGCCTGCCTATGACGGGTTGTATCGCTGACTCATATGCGCATAATAGCGGTCCATTTATCTTTATGACTTCGATTTAAGGCGGCACCGGGAAATCTCTTTCCGAGCGTACCCACGTGGGTGCAGGAAAAGTGGCGAATAATAAAAATAACTTCCACAAGGTTATTAGCTGGGCAACATTCAACAAAAAAAGAAGGAACTACTCAATGACTGGATACAACTCAGGCGACCAAGGCTTTGTACCAACAGGCCTACAGACGCACGTCGATCACGGCGTACACCCGGACATGCACCGCTTTCACGAGCTGATCCGTGAGCAGGCCGCTCTTAGCAAAGAGCACCTGTATACCTTGCACAAGCAGTGGTTCGGTCCGCGCGGCATGTTCGCCATGGTCGGCGATGAAATCGAGCAATTGGGCCGACAGGCACCGGTGCTCGATAAGCTCGGAGAAGCCCAACCGCCGCACCGTCTTCTGGAAGTCGAGCAGGCGGTGGCATTCGCCCTGGCGCAGAGCAATCGTCGGGGCGCCGTCGTCAATCCGTTCATGGGCCGCCGACGCGAAGCGTTGTGCTGTGTGGTATTCGACGAATCGGGTCGCTACACGCTGGTTGAACGCTATGCCGCCTACGAGGCAATCCGCCAGAGCGATGCAAACCTGTTCATCAAACTGATCGCCACCACCCGCGGCGTCGTGGAGCGGCGTATTGTCTTCCGCGGGCTGCTGGAGCATTACGACCGGCTATTGCCGATCGAGAAAAGCATTTATCCAGACGGCTATCGCGCCGCGCAGCAGGACCACCTGGATCGCGAGGAACAACTTTACGGGCCACTGACGCTCGACGATGACGTGATGACGTTGCTGGAAAAGATGTCGCCGGTCGAGTTGCTTGAAAGGGTTCAGTGCGTGCCAACTCCGGCGACTTGAACGCACCGCGCCAAATCGCCGTTGCGGTCATCACCGTGCCGGTCGGCGTTGCCGACCTGCACGGTGGTTGGACTATGACCCTCCTTAATGATGCTGATTAGCGTCACGACGATCGAATAGGTTCGCAGCGATTCGGTTTGCGCCTTTTATTGCTCAACACTCTGGGCCATCGCGTCTGTCCCGGTCCCTTTTTGCTGGATCTGTATATAGACGCCGACGCGTCGACTGGATGAAATGCACCACGCCTCACTCGACACCCAATGGGTGGGCAACCTCCGTCAATCCTCGCAGAGACCGCCAATGCCAGAGCTTTCGAACCTTATTGCCTTTGCCGTGATCTCGCTGGGCATGGTCCTGACCCCAGGGCCGAACATGGTCTACGTAATTTCGCGATCCATCTCACAGGGCCGCAAGGCCGGGCTGATCTCGCTCGGGGGCGTGGGCGTCGGATTTCTGTTTTACATGCTTTGCGCCGCATTCGGCATCACCGGGCTGGTCATGGCCGTGCCCTATGCCTACGACACCTTGCGCCTCGCCGGTGCCTTGTACCTGCTGTATCTCGCTTGGCAAGCCGTCAAACCCGGCGGCCGCTCGCCGTTTCAAGTCAAGGACCTGCCCCAGGACAGCAACCGGCAGCTGTTCCTGATGGGCCTGCTGACCAACCTGTTCAACCCCAAAGTCGCGGTGCTCTACCTCTCGTTGCTGCCGCAATTCATCACCGTCGGCAACGGCACTGGCGTACTCAGCCAGTCACTGGTGCTGGGCAGCGTGCAGATCGGCGTCAGCCTGACCGTCAACGCGATGGTGGCGATGGCCGCTGGTTCGATCGCTGTATTTCTGACCACCAAACCCACCTGGGCCAACGTTCAGCGCTGGTTGATGGGCACGGTGTTATTCGGGTTTGCAGTGCGAATGGCGGTGCAAGGGCCTAGGTAAAAGTCGAGGGGCCTTGAACGCGGCGGCGGTTTGGACGGCAGCCGCTGTCAGAAAGGCCGCGTTCCTTACTTGCTCCCTGTCACTCCCTTTACCACCGCAGCGTGCACTTTGGCATCCTTGTCCAGGGAGATCACGTTGATCATTGCCAGGCGAGCGCCGGAGGCGGCGGTGACGGTGGTGCTCAGTACCTTGCCGCCGTCGACGCTACCGGACACATCCAGCTGACGTATTCCGAGGCCTTTTCTGACGATCTTTTTCTCGCCGAGTTTCTTGAAGTCCTTATAGCTGGACTGCTGTTGAACGAGGGTCTCGGCGACGATGTTATCCAGCGTCTCGGTGTCATTGGCCGGAACTGTCTTGCCGTCGGGCAGCGGGGTTTCAGTGATGATCACCACGCGCTTGGCGGCTTTATTCATGTACAGCGAGCCCGTAACGCCTGCGGCTTTTGCTTTTTCGTCGATCTCTTCCATTGGCCCTTTGACATAGTCCTTGGGCAGCGTGAAAACGAATGTGCCGCCGAGCATAGAGACTTTCTGACCGATCACTTTGGCAGGCGCCGGTTTGGAATGCCGGGAAGATTTGGCAGCGTGGGCGGTTTTGGTTGATTTGGCAGGGTGCTTGGTTTCAGCAGCGGCGTGCGCAGCGCTTGTACCGAGGCAGACCAGCAGTGCTGAGCACATCACAGCGGTTTTCAAACTGAACAAGCGCATTCCTACCTCTTCAAATGCTGATTCCTACAGAAGGTTGGCATTTTGCCTGAGCGATGTGATGTGTAGATAGCACCTGCCTCCTATTCAGACTCAACGCGCCTTTGTAGCTGCCCGGCCGGATAGCGGCGGCTTGCGCTTTCAAATTCGTACCGCGCTGTAAAACGTGCTGTGGCAGGCCGGTATTGTTTTGCTCTCGTATTAAAGAGGTTCTGGTTATTAATGCGTTTGTTCTTTTCAGGCAAAAAAAAGCCGCTAGGGAAAGCGGCTGAAGTTTGGAGCTTTGGGGCCCCACGTCGGGAGCAACGACGCGGAGAGTTACAACAACGGAAACACAACAAAGAAACGACAGAATTAAAGCGACTCACAGATCAGGTGTGCTTGGCGTTCTCCATTTGAGGGCTATAGGTCGAGGCTTGCTGGGTCTTTTCCTGCTCCCTGGCCTTGGCGGCGATGGCTTGCTCATGCTGTACGAAGTTCGCCTGCAGGGCTTGATTGCGAGCCACGAACGCGGGCGACTCTTCTGCCATCGCAAACGGTGTCGTCAATAGGGAGGCGAGAACAAGAGCGCTGGCAATACCGATGGATTTGAACATCTGAAAATAAACCTTCTTGCGTGTGCAAGTTCGATTAGGTGGGGGCACTGTAAGAATCCAGCGCCCCAGGATCAAATGAAACCCGAGTAAATAATCTTTAGGAAAATGTTATGTCTGAAGGGGGGATTATTTAGCCTAACAACCGTTTGCAACGTCTTTTTGCCAGGCTCTGGCGACCGTCTCGCAGCAGTCACAGGCATGTTGCTGGAAAAGCATCAGCTCGCACCTGCAATCCTTGCGGTCATCAATGGTTATCTGCAAGAAAAAGGCCTGTCGCGGCGTCAGGGCACTATCGTCGACGCCACCATATTCATGCCCCCAGCTCGACCAAGAACGAAGAAGGCAAGCGCGATCCCGCATTGCATCAGACCAAGAAAGGCAACCAGTATCTTTTCGGTATGAAGGCGCACATTGGCGCTGATGTCGATTCCGGCCTGGTTCACCATGTCCACGGCACAACCGCCGATGTGGCCGATGTCACACAGGTTGCCGAGCTGTTACACGGCGAAGAAAATGCGGTGTATGCGGACGCTGGATACACCGGTGTCGAGAAGCGGGAAGAGCATGAAATCGTGAGGTGATCTGGGAAATCGCGGCGCGCCGCAGCAGCTATTCCAAGTGGAATAAACGCAGCGTGCTATACAAGGCAAAGCGCCAGATTGAGTACTGCAAAGCGCAGACACGGGTCAAGGTCGACAGCTGATGGGTATGGGCGAGTTGGGCGCTTAACACGCAGAGCCGGACGAAAAAAGCCTTTGGCGCACACTGCATCAGGCCGTTTTCAGCAGTAGCGCTGGGTGCAGAGCACATTACGATTTGCCGCCGCTGCGCAGCAAGTTGATCGGAGCATCCCTAGGCATCCCAATTCATGTGCCAGATCCGGCCTGAGCTCTATTCTGACTCGACTCCCAACGTCAAACATCGGCTCGAAGCCGAGAACCTGTCGCATCACCCGGACGCCATCACAGAGCGTAACCAGACGCATGACTTTGAATTGTTCTGCCGCAAGCGTTGCGAGCCAACGATTTGTCCAAACCTGAGCCCGGCAACGCTCCCGGAGGGGGCGCAAACGTTGCAACGTAAACCCTGCCGGGCAGTGTGTGAACGTTTGTTCGGGGAGGGGTTGAATCGGCTTTGCGTATGCGTGGTGACGCAGCATGTTGCTTCACAACCTGACGCGTCATTGGATCGCTGTCAGGCTGGCCGCATGCTGCCGAAATTTCAGCGCGTCAGTTGTTTGATGCCCAGAAAGATGATGAGAGCGCCGCAAACGCGGTCCATGTGTTTTTTCTGCTTTGCATAGGCACCTGCGATAGGGGGGTGAGACAGCACAATGGCCACGGTACCGTACCAAAGCGACGCCACGATGCCCACCATCGCCAGCATGGCGATGAAGGTTGCGACATCGACGTGAGCAGGCGCTGATGTAGAGAAAATCGCCGCATAGAACGCGACGGATTTGGGATTGGCGATATTGGTCGCGATCCCTTGGGTAAAGGCGCCTTTGAGTGTGATGGTTTGATGATGTCCAGATTTGATCGTTGGCGTTTTCCCGGACGCAATGATGAGTCGGGCACCGAACCAAATGAGGTAACCGGCTCCGAGGCATTTTACGATCACTGTCAGCCAGGGCAGCCACGTGAAGACCGCGCCGATCCCGAGGATGGCGCAAGTTGCCCAGAACAGATTGACGAGGACGATGCCAGCCACCAGCACCAACGCATGGAGCGTCGTCGTGGAGACGGCTTTGTGCGCAACCGCCACAAAATTCGGACCCGGGATTACCACACCTGCGCAGTACACCGAGAAAACTGCGAAGACAGCAGGCCAGTTAACCATTGAATCGCTCCTTGGGGAGAAGATCAGGGGACACCCATGGCTTATTGCCGAGCTCTGCCAGATAGCATACGGCGGTGATGGCTTGAACCTGACGAGTGATCGGATGGAGCTCATCGTGAGAATGCAGTTCGCGCAGCGTGCGCAATATAAGATTGCCCGCTTCGAGCGCACTGGCGCAAACCCGCTGAGCGTTGGAGCACACATTCGCTGTGCTGGAAGACTCAAGTGGTGCGTGCTTCAGAATGTCGCGAAGAGCCAGTTCCTGTGAGAGCAAAAGTGCATCGATGTGAGCGAGGCAGGCTTGCATTCTCGTTCCATCGCGTTGAGAAGAACGCAGTCTAGGGTCGTGGATGCCGGACAGCGTTTTCACGTAGGAGAACAACCGATCTGTCATGCCGCTAAGCAATGACGAAACCCATAGCAGGACAATATAAGCGTCAACCGGGGAGCGTTCGGCGTACGTAGCGAGCGTCAAGCCTTTGGTAGCAAAACGCTTTAGTTGAATAGCTGAAAACGCCGTAGGTTCATCGATCTGAAGCGCAACCAAGTCCTGCACGTCCTCTTTGCGTATTGTGAGGACGACAGGGACACCGGTGTCCGCCTCGTCGATGTATAGATATCGATCGGTTTTGCAGCGGCCTTCCGCTTCAACGAGCGGGGCGTTCACCATAAAGAGCGAATCGGTGTCCAGCGCCTGGGTCTGCGTGAGTGCATCCTTGGAGGGCCACATCAGCACGGCCTCTCGGTCGAACTCGATGACCTGGGAAGAATTCAACCTCCGGGCAAGCTGATCCAGCAAATGTGCCAGCGCCGTGCCACTGCGCCGTTGGGCCATTTTTCGGATAGTTTGGGCGGTGTCTGATATCGCATCCCAGTCGGACTGAATCGATGAGCAGGGTTCATCTTTATTGTCCAGTCGCAACGTCGTCAGCAGCGCAATTGTGGTGTCGATGTGGCGACGAGGCAGGTTAAATGTGACGCTGTCAAACGCCTGGGACATCGCTTGCGGGCTTAAAAAGTAGTTCTTCATTGAACTTTGGCTCTTCCATTGAAAGAAATGACGCTACCTAGCTTTAGGGCATCAGGCAAAGACTGTTACCTTCTTTGCTTATGCCTGAGTTTTAACTGCAAGTCTTCAAGCCAGCCGCGTCAATGCGACGCCGCGAAAAGCCCCCGCCAATATCCGTAAACTTTCACGCGTGCGAGCGTCCATCCAGCGCGAATACATCACCATCTCGACATTAGGCAGAGGTGGTAATTGAAAAAGCTCCCCAACGTCGATCAATCGAGCCGCCGCCAGTCTCACTGGTAAAGGTGCGACGCCAATGCCAGCGGCGGCGGCATATAGCGCAGTAGACACTCCGCCGCCAATGAAACTGTCCAGCCAAGCAATGTTTTCCTGAGCGAGCAGTCGAATGGCGTTGCCGCGAATCCCGCACGCATCGTCCACCGTCACAAGAGGCATTGGGTCGGCCCGTGTACGCATCGAGAGGTCGGCGAACCAACCATATCGATCTTCGAACAACAGCTCCGCGTCTCGGCGATGCTTTTCGCTTCGAACGATAGCGACATCGAGTTCCTCCCGGTCGTACTCGGCGAGCAGCTCATGGGATGCGCCCACTCTGACGCTGATCACCAAGCCCGGATCGTATGTTTTGATCTTGTCCAGAACGCCTGGCAGCTCTGGACCTGCAACGTGATCGCTTATCCCCAGCCGCAGCTTTCTGGAAGTGTGCTCTACCTCTGCGAGTGCCAGTTGTTGGGCCGCCAGGAGAGTACGCGCCCGTGGAAGAAAAGCTTCTCCATCAGGGGAAAGCTGTATCGAGCGCGGGGTTCGATTCAGCAGACGCCGATTGAGCGCTTTCTCCAGCCGGGAGACTTTCAAGCTGATTGCGGCCTGCGTTACACCAATGGCCTCTGCTGCCTGCGTGAAGCTGCGCAGATCGTGCGTGAGGACGAACGCTTCTACGGTCGAGAGATCTAGATGCATAATAGATAGATAACCATTGGTTATTTTTGAAATAGGCTAGCATAAATTTACAACAATCTTGTCGATTGCCATCATCTTTCACGGCTGGTCCATCAAAGGGCCGGAATCAAAGGGAGTGGCTGCGATGGATTATCTGAACGCGCTGGATTTGAAGCAAAGCCTGGTTACACATTTGCATCACCCAAAACCGCATTCGCTCAACATCCTCCTTACCAACATCTCGTCCGACTCACATACCTGGAACCTGGTGTTCATGCAGTTGCTGCTTGAGTTCATGGGGCATGAAGTCGTGAATTTAGGCGCTTGCTGCCCCGATGAACTGATCATTGAACGCTGTGGCAGCGAGCAATTCGACCTGCTGGTCGTCAGCACCGTCAACGGGCACGGCAATATCGATGGAGAGCGCTTGATTCGCAAACTGCGTGCCCGGCCAGATGTGCATCAGCTCACTGCAGTCATTGGCGGCAAATTAGGCATTCATGGCGTGGCTGATGACAGTCACTCGCAGCGGTTACTGGACGCAGGCTTCAACGCTGTCTTCAACGCGGCGTCATCGCTCCTGGAATTTCAAAACTTCGTCAAAACTATTAGTGCCCGGCCAGCGTTGTTGTCATCCCTGCCGTGGGGCCTAGGGGTGGCTGTATGAAGTTCAGTCAATTCATACAGGCAGCAGAGCGGGCGGGGCGTCTCGTCGTTCAGCCTCGAATGGGGTTCGCGGATTTGGCCAGCATGCGTCAGGGGCTGGAAGCGGTGAGCCACTGCGATGCGCTGGCGGTCGGCACGATCACGCTCGACAGCTATACCCGTGTGGGTGATCACGCATCGGCACGTCAGGCGTTGAGTAACGGCCAGCACCTCAACGGCTTTCCTATCGTGGCTCACGGCGCTGATGCCACCCGTGCGATGCTCGAAACGCTGCGCAACGGTATGCCGATCCAGGTTCGCCACGGTTCGGCGCAGCCGCAGGACATTTTTTCAGTACTACGGGCAAGCGGAGCCGATGCCACCGAGGGAGGTCCGGTTTCGTATTGCCTGCCCTACGGCCGTGTGCCGCTGGACGACGCCATCAGGGCTTGGCAACAGTCCTGTCAGATCATCGCGGCGCCCAAAGGGTCCCCCGATGCCATCCATCTCGAAAGCTTTGGCGGCTGCATGCTCGGGCAGCTATGTCCGCCCGGTTTGCTGATTGCGATTTCCATTTTGGAGGGGATGTTTTTTATCGAGCAGGGCGTCTTTGATCTTTCCCTGAGCTATGCCCAGCAGACGAATCAGGATCAGGACATCGCCGCGCTTAAGGTATTGAGACAGCTAGCCAGACGCTTTCTGGGCCAGGCGGATTGGCACATTGTGCTTTACACCTACATGGGTGTGTTTCCACGCACCTACGGCGGTGCTCAGGATTTGCTCGCACAAAGCGTGGGGCTGGCCTTCCACGGTCACGCACAACGGCTGATCGTGAAGACCACTGCCGAAGCGCATCGTATTCCGACCGTGGCTGAAAATATTCAGGCTCTGGAGTTTGCGTCGCAGACCTGGGATCAACAGCGGGCCGCTTCATCGCAATTCGACTGCCAGGATTCCCTGCAAGCCGAAATCCATAACGAAGCACTGGCGTTGATCGACGCAGTGCTCAACAGCGGCCCCGATCTTGGATCGGCGTTGGCGGCGGCATTCTCAAAAGGGTATCTGGACATCCCGTTCTGCCTGCATGCCAATAACCTAGGCAAGTCACGTAGCTATATCGACCCTGAGGGTCTACTCCGCTGGCATGCCACCGGGGCAATGCCAATCAAACCCCGCCCCGTTTCGGGCGGCAGCCTCAAGCTCAATCCCTATGAGTTTCTCAACATGCTTTCGTTTGTCGAATCCCGTTTCGACCAAACTCATTTGCCTACCGACTCTGCTGCGGTCCAAGCGCCGGCAGCTCCGAAGGATGCCAAGAGAATCGTCATCGTTGGTTCCGGCCCTCGTGCTATTGCGATACTGGAGCGGCTCGCTCTGGAGCTTGAAGAGCATCCGCCTTCAGCCGCATTGAATATTACGGTCGTAGACGCCGTCGAACCGGGTGCGGGTCGGGTGTGGCGCACTGACCAATCCCCACTGTTGCTGATGAACACCATCACGTCGCAGATCACGCTCTATTCCGGCCCGTTGCAGCAGGGACCCTGGCGGCCAGGAGCGGGACCAACGCTGCATCAATGGTTACAACTGCACAGCGACGAGCAACTAAGCCGTCTGGGCCCCAACGGTTACGCGCCTCGGCAAGCCTATGGGCAGTATTTGCGCTCGTGCTTCTCGGTCATCGTTGCCAGCCTCGAACAGCACGCCACTGTGAGCGTGCTGAAAAACGAAGTCACGGCCATGGAGCTCGAGCCAGAAGGGCTTCGGTTGCGGCTGGCTGACGGCACGCAATGGGCGGGGGTTGATTCCGTGATCCTGGCGACCGGCCATGCCAAGGTGCCGCAACCCGCGGCGACATCACAGAATCCGGGCTGTCGTTACATCGCCGGAGACTGCGCAGCGGATATGCCGCTGGGGCAAATATCGGCTGGGCAGACGGTGGCGATCATTGGCATGGGGTTGGGTTTTTACGACTTGCTGGGTGAGCTGACTGTGGGACGTGGTGGCCAATTCGTGCACACTGAGGGCGGTTTAAAGTATCTGCCGTCGGGCCATGAACCCCGGATCGTCGCAGGCACTCGCAGCGGCATGCCTATCCTGGCGCGTGCGACGAATCAGAAGCCTGCCGGGACCACCTATCAGGCGACCTTCATGACCGCCCGCGCCATTGAGCGGGCGAGGGTGCAGACAGAAAAGGCCACTGGCAGCCGAGCTCTGGCATTCAACGCTGAAGTTCTGCCGTTGATTCAAGCGGAAATGGATCAGGTGTATTACGCCACGGCCCTGCGTAATCGCAGAGGCGACGCGGCCGCCGAACGTTTTGTGCTCGACCATGCGCGTGAACGTGAGCCGTCGAAGCCCATCGCTGCTGCATTACTGAAGGCGTATGAGCTGACTGATTTGCCACCGCTGGATTTGCAGCAGTTGGCCCGACCCTTCGGACGTCGAATGTTCGATAGCCATGAGGCGTTCGAACGAGAGCTGATTGAACTGCTTTTGCAGGATGTCGTCGAGGCAAGCAAAGGGAACCTCCACAGCCCGGTCAAAGCTGCGCTCGATGTGCTTCGGGATGTGCGCGATACGATCCGCCAGACCGTTGAGTTTGATGGCCTGACGGCTGACTCCCGGACGCAGGATTTTCTCGGCGATTTTGCCCCGGCTTGCGCGCTCGTATCAGCGGGCCCTCCGCTGTTTCGTACCCAGCAGCTCCTGGCACTGCTGGACGCCGCAGTCATCACAGTCATGGGACCGCACGTTAGCTTCGACCCTCATGAGCACGGCGAGGGGTATCAGGTGCATTGCGCTCAGGTTCCCGGCTATCGCCGACATGCCGATTGGCTGATCGACAGCCGTATGCGAACTCCCTTGGTGGAAACCGACGGTTCGCCGCTTTTCAAGCAACTGATGCGTGATGGCTACATCACCCCTCATCGCCATTCTGCGACTGCTGATGTTGGCGAAGGCCTGGCCACGGATCGACAGACGTTTGCCGTTCTCGACGCATCGGGAAAAACACTCCCTGGCGTCTGGGCGATTGGCATACCGACCGAAGGTGCGCGTTGGTTTACCCAAGTCGGCAGCGCAACGCCTGGCGTGCTCTCAAGGTTCACCAAAGACGCGACAAGCGTCGCACGGCAAGCGCTCGCTCACGTCTGGACGACGCAGTCATCCACCACCAATCAATTCAGCCTTGAGAAATCCCTATGAACGCCCCGTCCCCGATTGCTCGACGTTCTGAAGCCGGTGAATTGTTTGCGGCTTCGCGTGACAGTCTTTTTAACGCCTGCGCAATGGATCCCCACGAGGTATTGGCAGCATTTCAATGGCCGGTACTGAGTCATTTCAACTGGGCACTGGACTGGTTCGACAGTCTTGCCGGGCGTCATGAGCCAGCATTGGTGCTGATACGTGATCAGCACGATGAAACGATCAGTTATGCACAACTGATCAGCCGCTCTAACCAGGTCGCCAACTGGCTCGCCTCGCTTGGGGTCAAACGCGGCGAACGATTGATGGTGCTATTGCCCAATGGTGAAGAACTGTATGCCCTGTTGCTCGGTGCCATCAAACTCGGTCTGGTGATCATTCCAGGGTACGTGTCGCTGACGGGCGATAACCTTCGTGATCGTCTGGCGCGCAGCGAGGCAAGTGTCGTGGTCGCGGCTGGCGGGGTCGTCTCGAACATCCCGGCGCTCGAAACCGTGCGGTTACGCATTGCCGTCGCCAATCCTTCCAAGAAAGGCTGGATTCCCTTCGACGATCACCTGCATCACTCGACGACGTTCCTCCCCCGCCAGCCGACCTCCGTGAATGAACCGCTATTCGGCTACTTCACCTCAGGGACAACATCTGCCCCCAAGCTGGTATTGCACACTCACCAGAGTTATCCGGTAGGGCATCTGTCCAGCGTGCACTGGAACGGCATTCGTCCGGGCGATGTACATCTGAATGTCTCCGCACCGGGCTGGGCGAAGCACTCATGGAGTTCCTTTTTCGTCCCCTGGACCTGTGAAGCGACCATCGTCAGCCTGCAGGAAAACCAGACGTCGCCCAACGATTTATTGGCTACATTGCAGCGGTTGAACGTTTCTACGTTTTGCGCTCCGCCTACGGTGTGGCGCGCCTTGCTGCTGCACGGCATTGGCCCTCGGCCGACAGCCCTGCGTGAAATCGTCAGTGCTGGCGAGCCGCTGGACGCGAGCCTGATCGGGGCGGTGCGGGAGGCATGGGGTTTAAATCTGCGCAACGGATACGGTCAGTCCGAAGCCACCGCCATCGTCGGATTTGCGCCCAATGACCCTTACCACGCGGGGGCGCTGGGCTATCCGTTGCCCGGCTATCAGGTGCAATTGCTGAATCAGGATTCCGATTTGCCGGACGACGAAGGTGAAATCTGCCTGCCACTGGATTCGAATCGGCCATTAGGCTTGATGCTGGGTTACGACCAAGATCCTCTGCGCTCCGAAAAAGCCCTGGGCGGCCATTTTTATCGCACAGGTGATATTGCCCGGCGTGATAGTCACGGTTGTCTATGGTATCTGGGTCGCACCGACGATCAATTCAAGTCGTTCGACTACCGCATCTCCCCGGTAGAGCTTGAAAGTGCGTTATTGCAGCACAACAGCATCGAGCAAGCAGCGGTGGTGCCTTTTCCGGACCCTGTGGGCTTGCACGTGCCCAAGGCGTTCGTCGTGTTGCATCCCGACCATACGGCCGATGCCCAATGGGCCGAAAATGTGTTTGCCCACCTCAATCAAAAGCTGCCTGCGGAATTGGCAATCAGACATATCGCTGTTGTCGAGCAACTGCCCAAAACCGTGACCGGCAAAGTCACCCGTGCTCAATTGCGTCAGAACGCGCCTGACTCAATCGCCCAGTATCGCCTTGAGGATATGGGGGCTGCGCTCCAAGCGGCTGCAGTCGGCTGGCCGCAGCTGTTCGAGGGCGATACACGAGGCGTCGTACAGCCGCGAGTGCTCAGCCTGCAAAAAATGGGCAGCCCGGACCGCGCCGGGATCTGGTCACACACACTTTATCGCGTCGGTGATGAAGGGTCTGTCGCAGCGTTAGTGCATTACGAACCAGGCGCTCGCGCCAACGCGCATCAGCACCCCGGACACGAACTCATCTACGTGCTCGACGGCGAGCTGCGGACCGGCGACCAGATTCACCGAAAAAACTCACTGCTGGTACTCGGACCAGGTAGTCAGCACGCACCTTTCAGTGAGAAAGGCGCGTCCTTGCTGGTGATCTGGGAGCGCCCCGTGACATCGATTCAGAACCATAAGGAAGTGTTCGCATGAGACAGATCAAGACCACCACGCTGGGCAATATCGGCGAAGACATGAATCGCCACCGTTGGGTCGTCCTGGCAGTAGGCGTCGCCGCTCAGGCGAGTTTTTCAATGGGCTTTCAGGGCATTCCGGCCACCGGGCCGCTTTTGCAGGACGCGTATCACCTGACGCTGGATCAGCTCGGATTCGTGTTGGGCGCGATTGCGCTAGGCATCGCTGCGTCAGAAGTCGTCTGGGGGCTGTTGACCGACAGACTGGGCGACCGCTTCGTACTGCTGACCGGCCTGCTCAGCACCAGCCTGATTTTCGCGTTGTTGGCCATGTTCGGCGCGCCACGTATCGATTCCACACCGGGCGTGTGGTTGCTGGGCAGTGGACTGCTGGCGCTGGGTATTCTGGGAGGCAGCATCAACGGCTCAAGCGGGAAGGCCGTGATGTCCTGGTTTCAGGATGGGGAACGGGGCTTCGCCATGAGCATACGCCAGACCGCTGTTCCCGTAGGCGGGGGCATCGGCGCGGCGATCCTGCCCTGGATCGCGCTGCACGCAGGTTTCATCAGTGTTTTTACGACGCTGGCGCTGACCAGTTTGCTGGCAGCGGCTGCGGCCTGCCTTTGGTTGACGCCGGCCCCTGTGCAACCGCCGCTCAAGAACGTCGCGACCGGCCCTGTCGCCAGCACGTTGGCAGACGCGAACATCTGGCGGTTGTTCCTGGCCAGCGGCCTGCTGACCGTTCCGCAGTTCGCCGTGCTGACGTTTTCTGCGATTTACCTCATCAGTGAGTACCACCTGGGCATCGCCATCACATCGGCGGTGATTTTTGCTGTGCAAGTGCTCGGCGCAATCGCGCGGGTCTGGAGTGGGCGTTGGACTGATAGACGCAAGAACCGGCGTGCGTTCGTTCGAGCCATTGCCATTTTGGCCGCCGGCGCGTTGTTGTTACTGCAATTGAACATCGCCACCATCGACATTCCGTTACTGAGTGTCGTGCTGCTGATCGCTGCCGGCGTATTTGGCTCGGCCTGGCATGGCGTCGCCTACACCGAAATAGCCGTGATGGCTGGCGCATCGCGGGTGGGCACGGCCCTGGGTATCGAAAATACCGCCGTGTTTGCCGCGGCTTTCGCGACGCCAGCACTGATTCCCTTGCTCTTGCGGTATTGCTCGTGGGCAGACGTCTGGGGCGGCATCGCTCTGCTGTGCCTGATGGCCGCAGCCATCACTCCGAAACTCAAGTCGTGAGTTGTCTCGGCAGACAAGGAATGCATGATGAATTTTCTATCTGGCTTGATGACGTTCGCCTCGGTGGTCCAGCACAAGAGTTTTTCCAGGGCCGCCGAACAGCTGGGTACGACGAACTCGGCGGTGAGCAAACAGATCGCGAAACTGGAAGACCGATTGAAGATCAGGCTTCTGGATCGCAATACGCGAGCACTGACACCGACCGACGCTGGCGATCTCATTTATCAGCATTGCGCGCGTATCGTGGACGAAGCTCAGGCGATTCATTCGATGCTTGATCAATGGCGCACGCAGCCTGGCGGAACGTTGAAGGTGAGTGCCAGCGCGTCAGTCGCCAAGGCCTTTTTGTCGGCCGGGTTGCCGGAGTTTTTCAAACGCTACCCCGACATTAGGTTGGAGCTATCCCACAGCGAGAAACTTGAAGAGTCTTGCGATGAGCGCCATGACATTGCCTTTCTGATCACTGATGCCCCGCCACTGGATCGTGTTGCCCGGCGCTTGGCCGAGATCGACTACTTGGTCTGCGCGTCACCGGCGTATCTCGCCACTCATGGCTCGCCTCAGGCACCGGAAGATCTGCGTCAGCACAATTGCCTGTTGTTCAATCATTGGCGCAGAGGACGGCCTGCGCGCTGGACGTTCACCGACGAACACTCGTTCGCCACCGATGTTGCTGTGATTAGCAACACACTGACCAATGACGTCGATGCGTTGCTGACCTTGGCCAAAGACTCCACGGGTATTGCGTTGCTCCCGCGTTTTGCGGCAACTCAAGCGTTGGAGAACGGGCTGTTGGTGGAAGTCCTTGACCGCTTTACGGTTCCCAATCACCACGCCGATGCGCTGTTTGCCGTCTACACGGCCAGCCCGGTGCAACCGCCGAAGATCCGTGCGTTCATCGATTTCTTCGCTTTGCGATGCGATCAGCAGCAGCGGGCTTGTTCCTGAGTTCGGCTGTAGATCAACGGCAGAAAAAAAGCCGAGTGATCGGCCTTTTCATTTCAGTTCGAGGCTGCCTGTGTGGTATGGCTTGCGTACAACGCCGGATCCGGAGAGTCGGTGGGGTGCGCAAACGCCTCACGCAAAGCAGGGCTCATGGGCACGTTGATGACGATGCCGGACGGCGAGAGGGGTGATAGGAACCATTTGTTGTATATCTTCTCGCCCTCACCGGATCGATAGACCTGCGCCAGCGCACTGTCTACCACCTTTTTGAAGGCTGGATCGTCGCGCCGTTCGATGATGCCGTAAGGTTCGACGCTCAATGCCTGCGTGCTGATTTCGTAGTCTCTTGGCGATTGAGACACGGCGACGATCCCAGCCAGCAAGACATCGTCCATCACATAAGCATCGACCTCACCATTGACCACTTGCTCGAAAGCGCCAGGGTGACTCTTGGCATCAATGATAGTGAGGCCCAAGTGTTGAGTGTCATTGAGTTCTCGAATCAATTTCATGGCGGTCGTGCCTGGCGCGGACGTCACCCGCTTGCCCCGTAAATCGTCCAGCGTGTGAAGATTTGCGGCTTTCTTGCTGACCCAGCGGTTGTAGGCCACATACATCGTGGGCACAAATGAAACCAGCTTCCCGCGTTCGGCATTGTTCGTGGGGGCATCGCAGGACAGATCGATCTCACCTTTGCGGACCAGGTCGATGCGAGTCATGGCATTGACCGGCTTCATTTTCACCGTGAGGGTATCCAGCCCCAGATACGTTTTGACGGCGTCGGCTGCTTTCAGACACAAGTCCACCGAATACCCCTGATAGGAACCGTGACCATCTTCATACGAAAAGGGCACCGATGCCGTTTGAACACCCAGCGTGATCACGGCGCTGCTTTGGATCTTCTCCAGATTCCCTGACAATCCTTGCGCCTGTGCGCCAAGGGAAAGCGCCCCGATGACACACGCCAGACCCGCCTTTTTCCATCGCCCGTTCATACGCACTCCTTATGTGATACATCCATGGTTCAGTGGAACGACATCAACGCATAACCGGCTACGGCAACAAGCAGGGTGTTTAGCAACACCAGACCGAGCGCGAAGCGGATCAAATCCTGTTCGGCGGTTTTGTCGGCCTTGGCGATGCTCGCGACCAAGGCGACGATAGGCAGCGATCCCAAAGCCGCATGGCCGGCGGCGCTGTTTTGAATGGCAGCCAACGTTGTGCGGGTGACAGCATCGACATCAATGATTGCCAATGACGGCATGACAATGGCGTTGCCCCCGACGTTCGAGCCGGTGACATACCCCGAAAGGCTTCCCAATACAGCGACTAGCGGTGCCAGCGAGGTTGGGTCCAACTGTGCCAAGGCACTGCGAACGCTTTCCAGAAAGCCGGCTTTGAGCAGGATTTGAGACATCAGCAGAAAAAACAGGATCGTCAGTAGCGGTCTCTTGGCGCGCGCCAGAAACGCTTCGCTCAGGCCATTCATGCCAAGCTTGGCGACCAGCAGCACATTGACCATCATCAGTGCGATGCCGGGCGAGCTGAGTGGCTTCCAACTGACCTGTTGCCCTTTTAGAACCCACAGCAGGTCCATCCCGCCGTAGAGATTCAAGGCCTTCAGAGTCAGAACCGCTGCCAGCAGAACGCCATAGGGCCAGGCGGCCATTGGAAAGCTGGCGGATGCGTTGAGCCTCAGGTGTGCCCATGTCATTGCCGCGACAGCCACACTCGCACCTGCCAGTACGCCTGCGATTTCGGGCCCCAGCGTCAGGCTGAACGCGCGCAGGAGCAGCGCGAAAACCAACCCTGCCGTCATCGCCAGGCCATACACTGACACGCTTCGCTCTCCTGACAGATACAGCGCAATGAGCGCCGCGCAGACGAACACGGCGGCGCTGGTCAACGCTGTTTCCCCGCCGAGCTGTGGCGCACCCAGATGAGCCAGCGTTGCACCGATCACCGTTGCCAGACCCAAGGTTCCCCAGGGCATGATGCACATTCCGGTCAACGCCAGGCGCAGGGCGGTTTGCCGTCCGACGATGGTCAACAGCATGGGGATTGTCGCGACCATGGATACACCGAAGCCCGTCATGCTTTCCAGCATCGGCGCAAATCCGAGTACGACGAACAGGATCTGTCCTGACAGCGGCCAGCCAAAGTTGGTCATCCATTGCGCCAACGAGCGATTGGCCCCGGTGCGCTCGATTAAAATCACGAACAACAGACCTGGGGCAATAACCGCTGCGGTACTGGCGAACAGGATCAATGTGTCCTCCAGCACCGCGTTCAGGGTTGGCGAAGCGAAGGGGGTGGCGGCACCGCCAAACCAGAGCAATAACGCCAGTGCGGCGCCCCCGGCAGCAGCGTGAACCGGCGGACGGCGAAACGCGAGAATCAGTCCGATGACGAACATGATGGGCGACAACTGCATGAAAGCGAGCATCAGACGATCCTTTCCGGCACGGGAGATGTTTCGATAGAAGTGCGATTCGCCAGTCCTAGGCAGGCGCACGCCGCGCGATGGGCATCGCTCAAGGCACGCGACCAGGCCCCCGCCGACGGCACGTAGTGGTTGTAATAAGTGGCGCCTTCGGCCGCCGGACCCAGCAGCCATAGATGAGGTGATACATGTCCATCGGCATGGCGTGGGTGGGCGTCTGCATCGACATCTATGCCATCGAGCGAGGTTGCCGAACTGATCGGCCGGACACATCCATAGCTCTGGAGCGCCGTGAAAAGGGGCGAGTCGCCCCGGCCCAGTCCGGCACTCGATACGTTCGCGCCGATTGTCCAATCCCAGGGGCGGGCGTCGTCGAGCCGATGCGTCAAGTGCACGTGTCCTGCCTCGATCAATGCCAGCAGTTCTTCATGACGTTCGAGCTGAGGCCCTGCGACCGTACGGTTGATCAGCGGCGAATAGTGCGCGTAGAAACGCGCGCGCGACTCGGCCGTCAGGCCGGCGCCATTGACCGCGTCTCGCAATGTGTCTCGCAGGTCGCGCCACACTTCCAGCGCGACTTTCAGCGGGCTTTCGGCAAGCCCCATTCGGCTCTGTTTCAGATCCTGCTCGATGAAAGCCTTGGCCCATTGCGCGTAGCCACTTTCTGCAAGGCTCGGCAAGCGGGTGATCAAATGCTCGAGCGGGTCGAACGCGCCGAACTGAGCGGCCAGTGTGTCGAACGTTTTTTCCAGAAGGCCCTGCTCGAACGCACGCTGCAAATCACTGGGCCGCACGAGAAGAGAGCTGGCCAGGTAATAAGCGGCACGCATTTCAGCGAGTAGCAGCGGCAGTAGATGGTTGTCGAAATCCAGTGAGGCCGGCGAAAGACGCTGCCGTGTCCGCTCAAGTTCTTCCTTGGTCAGGAACAACGGCGTGTGCCTGATTCGATCGGGAAGAGCAAATGGCCGGGTACGGAAGGGCAGGCCGCTACGGCTGTACATGAGAATTCGAGGTTCCAGTCCGCTTTTCTCGTAGGTCAGCTTGTTGCCCTCTCTTGAGAAGCGGCCGCCTCGTCCCTTCGTCAATGCCGCCAGCACATCCATGGCGGTCAGTCCGAGCCCCTCGATGACCACCACGGCGTGCGGGGCAATGTTCGTCATGGTCTCAGGCAGCGGATAAACGTTGGCAATGCGGCCAGGAGGCATGGAGGGAGGCAATTGTCGCTGTCTGGCATGTCCGGTCGTGAGGAAAAGCCTATCGACCAACACCTCGCTCCGTTCGCTGCCCACCACCCGAAAGCCCTGATGTAGCGGCTGGGGCTCGACGTTGATCGCAAGCTCTTGCAGTACGGTGAGCCTTACGTTGGACGGCAAGACGTTGGTCACGTGTTCGTAGGCCCATGACAGGTATTCGCCCAGCAACCGACGAGGCAGAAAGTCGGTGGGCCGCACAGTCCGACCTTTATCCAGCGAAACCTGACCGTCCTCGCTCAGACGCAATCCCCGTTCGGTGCACCAACGGTAGAAGTCAGGGCCGTCGCGGCCCGGTGCATCGATCGCAGCGTGATCGGGAAACACTGACAGCTGGCAAGCGATGGTATTGAGCAGCAACCAGTCAGGTTGGTCCGTGCGATGTGTTCCGCAACCTGGCTCTCCCGGCTCGAAGACCGTGATATCGACCATGCGGTCCGGGGTTTGAGCCGCCAGAGCCAGCAAACGCTCCAGGATCCCCAACCCTCGTGATCCGAGCCCGACGATGCCCACTCTCAACGTCTCTGCGCCCTGCGGCGGGACATGATGGCCTACCATCGCCTGGTTTCTCCGAAGAAGTTCTGAATGCGCACTGCTGTCCCGTTTTGCACCGCTTGGTCGTACAGTGCTTTGCCCAGTGCGAGATCCAGAATGCCCATGCCGAAAGGAGAAAAAATGCGCGCCCGGTCGTCTGGCAATTTCAGTTCGCCCAGGATGAGTTCGGCCAACGTTCCACTGACGAACTCGCGATTGCCCGACAACTGTTCGGCCAGGTGGGGTGAAGTCGAGGCCTTCAGGCAGTGCTCTACGTCATCGAAGATATTTTCCGAGGCCAGAATCGTTTCGGGTGCCAAGTCGCGTAGGGAAATGTGGAGTACCACTTGATGGGGTTCGAAACGCCAGTCTGCGCGTACGTAGGGCGTACTGCCGTTGGTGGCGAAGACGACGATGTCCGCTTCCAGCGCTTCTTCTAATTGAGTGTCGATGAATGCCGGTAAGTCGCTGGTCTGGAGGATCTGCTGCTGAAACGCAACGGAATAATCGCGGTAGGTGTCATGCACGCCCACACGGTCGAAATGCCAGCCATCAGCAATGAATGTTTCGAAGATATTTCGCGCAATGATGCCCGCGCCGATAAAGCTCAAGCGTTTTGCACGGCGCGACTGTCGGTTGCACCAATAGGCACCCAGTACGGCGGACGCTGCGGTGCGCGCGGCGCTTAGTAAGGACGCTTCCAGGCAGGCGAATGGATAGCCGGTCTGCTGGTCATTCAGAATCAAGGCAGCGGAGGCGCGGGGGATACCAGACTGGATGTTCGACGGGAAACTCGATATCCACTTGATACCGGCAACCTTGATGTCTCCCGCCAATGACGCGGGCAGGGCGATGATGCGATTGGCCGACTCATCGGCAAAGCGCAGGAAATAACTGTCTGGATTCACCGTCAGGCCCTGATGATGGGCGAGATAGGCGGCTTGAACGCTTTGCAATGCCAAGCGAGGCTGCGATTTGAGCAGATCGCGGATGACCGCGCCGGAGACGACGGAAAACTCAAACATATGCCGCCTCCCGTTCGTCACAGGCTGGAGAGGACGTAGATCGCGAGGTCACGGGTGCTTCACCCGTGAGCGGAGAACTCCCGAACCGAGCCTTGACCCATTCATCGTCATAAACGCTGTCCAGGTACCGCTCTCCCATGTCGGGGGAAATCGCGACGATGACTGCGTTCTCAGGCAATTCCTGGCGTCTAGCATAGACAGCGGCCAGTACTGTCCCTGTGGACCCTCCCGCGAGAACCCCGTTGGTCCGAGCCACATAGCGACACATTGCGACCGTATCGGCTTCGGAAACGATCTGGAAGCTGTCGATCCCTTCCTTGTTGAATATTTCAGGGCGGCGACTGGTGCCCAGTCCAGGGATGTATCGCTTCCCGGCCGCGCCGCCAAATGTGACCGAACCTTCACTGTCTACTGCAATGATGTGCGTTTGAGGACGATGGGTTTTGAAATGCTGAACGCATCCCATCAAGGTGCCGGTGGTGCCCGCTCCGACAAAGAGGTAATCGATATGCTCGAAACTTTCCGTGATAGCTCGTGCCGTGGTATTGGCATGCGCCCGTGGATTTTCCGGGTTGGCATATTGATTCATCCATACGAACCGACTGTCCTGCGCCACCAACTCTTTTATGTATTGAATGCGTGTCCCTAGAAAACCCCCGTTTTCGTCCCGAACATCGACCACGATCACATCGGCTCCAAAGGCTTTCATTATTTTTATATTTTGAGCCGTGGTATTCGGGTCAACCACGCAACGGAAGCGATAACCGCGCTCGGCACAAATAAGACTCAGTGCGACACCCAGGCTGCCTGACGAAGACTCGATCAATACCGTGTCGGGGCCAATGCTGCCGCGGCGTTCAAGATCGGCGATCAGCCACTTGGCCGTCTTCATCTTCACGGAGCCTGCGGGATTAAGCCCCTCCAACTTCAAATGCAAGGAGCGGAAGTGGAGATTCTTTAAAGTCACGAAGTTGCGGTCATTAATCACGTCGCTGATGGTGCTCATGTCATTTCCCGTGCTGGCAGTAAAAGCGATGGGCTTGAACATAGGCGGCTGGGAAAATCCCAACAAGGCGAGTGAAAGAAGAACTGAATTTCCTTTTAGGAAGAAGTACGAGAGAGGGGCATGCAGCCCGTGTAGTACGGCCCTTATGATTGGCGCATCCACACAAAGCAAAAAAGATATAAGAAAAATAATAACGGGTTTACTTGAAGCGACTAGCCTCCTGCCTCACATGTTCTTCGGCTAGCGCGTTGAGCCAGAGAAGCGCTCATTGAAAGGAGATTATGTGATGGCGGATGTTTTATATGCAGAGAATACGTACTACGGTCTGTCGCGGGGAACTCATCGAATTGTGCTGATACCCCCGGAGGCTTTATTGCCTACGGAGCACTTTATCGAAGAGAGAGTGTTGCTCGTTGCTCACGAAATCATTAGCGAAGGTTTCTGGTTGGAGCCCATCATGGTCGAGCGAGACTCATGGGTCATCATGGACGGTCATCACCGGCGGGAGTTCGCTCGGCGACATTCGCTTCGCGTCGTTCCCTGCGTGATGCTCGACTATTCACAAGTTGAACTTCACTCGCGCCAGGCAGGTGTTCACGTGACGGCCGAGGACATCATTGCGCGTGGCATCCAGAGAAGGCCTTACCCACCTAAGACGACTCGCCATGTCTTGAGTACCCGTGTGGAGGTGGAATGCAAGTATGAGTTGGGGGGTTGTTCTGAGTGCGGATGTCGGACGGCCCCGGGGCATGCTCTGCGCAGCGTCGGTGCTTGACCCAAACCCATCGCCTCGGTGGGTCTGATTCACGCAATGTGGGGAAGGCTGTAAGGGTCTATTCGCGCGCCATGCACGTCTACCCGCTGTGACCTGGACGCTTCCCGCGCCTGTTGCACTGATGGTGAGCTGGATGCCTTTGGCATCGCGCTCGAACAGGCGCTTTGCGATCTGATCTTTCAGCCCGTTGATCTGCTGGCTGATCGCCGCGGGTGCCACGCACAGGTCATCCACGTTGGCAGACGCTTTGTCAGTATGCGGCCGCTCCTTAACTGCGCTTACTTTACTGTCATTGGCGCGAATATCAGTCGAATGCCCTTACATTTCGGAAAACCCACGCAACCCCAGAAAGTACCGCCCGCATTCTTTCCGGTGCATGCCCGTTCGGTCGTTGTCGCCCCATACAACTCGCGCACCACAGGCACGCCCACCTGCAGCGAACGCCACTGCTTGCACAGCACCATGTAGGTCTCGCCCTGCTTGCGCGCACTCAGGTCCACGCCGCCGTCCGGGCTGTTTGGCCCGGTTTCCTGCACCGCAAACCCGCGATGCCGCAATGCTTCGCCGACCAGCAGCTCGAAGTCGTGCCAACTGATGCTGAGCAGCCTATTGCCGCCGGGGTGGCGAAGGACGTCAGCAGATCGCGGCGTTTACGCCGCCCGAAGAATGAGGCCAAGGCACCGCGATGAAGATCAGCGGCAGTACATACCCGGCCGTCGCCATGCCGTTAAATAAACGCCGAAGCCGTCATGACCGTATCGAAGTGACGCATGTCCACGGTCGTTGGCATCGGCGCGGCGGCCGCTGAATGCAGCCAGAGGCCAGGCGTAATGGCGACGGCGATGTTGAGCCACAAGGGGAGTTTGCTGGCAAGGTCAATGAAGCCTTCGAGGGCAGAGGTATTTGGCCATGGCGAATCTGATTGATTATGCCGTTAAAGGGGGACTGTACGACGAATGTGACGTGTTTAATGAAGTTTATTTTTTGCACCCTGTGTGCCCGATTACTGAGTCAGTAACGTTGCTAGAAATGGGGGCATTTAAATGGATGCGCCTCTATGTTGGTTAGTACACAGTCGCAGTAGTGGTGCATACAGTTTTACTGATGTTGATTTTTTTACGAGGTGTTTAGCTATGTTTCTGTGCTTCGATCTTGCTGTGTTTTATAGGGTTTTCTACAAGTGTTCGATCATTCAAAAAAAACAGTGGCTTAGGTTGTAAATAAATGAAAATTGGTTCTATAGTACCGAGTCTGGATGTGAGTGATTTTTGGTTTTTGAATTTGTTTAATGTTTTAAACATTGGAAACGTGTTTGTTGTTGAAGAAGGTTTTGTTTAAGGAGCTACCTGCCATGGAGAGAGCTTATGGGAAACGTGACTTTGAAAATGGATGATCTGGAAGTTTCGCTAGTTTTCGGCGGTATGTCGCCAGAGCATGCGGCGTCGAGAGCTTCCTTCAGTTTCGTCTATCAAGAGCTTACGGCTCAAAACAGTGGAGTTGCACTCCGTAATATTTATTATGTCGACCTGAACAACCGAATCACCTGTCGACCGTTTGAAAAAAATGCCCTCGCTGAAGACTATATGCGGCCCAGCGACCCGGTTGATTATGCCGCTGCGGCAGACATGATGAGCCGTGACACCGGCTACCTGTTCAATCTTCTTCACGGAAATTACGGGGAAGACGGGCATGTCCAGGGATTGGCGAACCTGCTGAAGCTGCGCGGCAGTTTCGGCCCCGTTTTACCGGCTAGCCTTGCCATGAGCAAAGTGCATATGCAGCGCTATGTCAGCGGTTATCAAAAGATCGTCAAGGTGCCCGATACCTGGGTGGTGACCGATTCTTCCGAGTCGCCAGACACCGCGACTCTCTTAGGGAAATTCGGGGGCACAATGGTAGTGGTAAAGCCCAATTCACTAGGCGCATCGCTCTTTACGGAGTGCTATACCGTCACGCAGGCAGAAGTGCCTCGAATCATCGAGAACCTTTCACTCATCTCCCAATACGATGAACGGGCACTGGTTCAGGCATTCGTGAGCGGAACGGAATATTCGATAGGTTGCGTTCGGCTGGACAACCGCGTGGTGGCACTTCCTGCCGTGCGTATTGACACTGCGCGCGGGTTTTTCGGGCATCAGGAGAAACACAGGCGGGGAAATGTGCAAGAGATCCTCGTAGAAGAGGACACGCCCGTCATATCGCAACTTAAAGCGATGTCGTGTGAATTGTTCGATGATTTGGGATTCGCTCATATGTGCCGGTTCGATTATATCGTGACAGGAGGCGACGATATTTATTTCCTGGAGGCGAATCCCATCCCGGGATTGATGCGCAACAGTATCCTTCCGAAGATGCTGAAAAAAAGCGGAATTTCCATAGCGCAGTTGATCAGGCATTTTAGTTGCCAGGATGCGGTCAAGGCACACAAACGTTCTGCCTATGATTATTCAATTGATTAAGGAAGATGCGGGCATGGAGCAGATAGGTTTGATAGGTGGGGTAAGTTGGGTGTCAACGATGGAGTACTATCGTCGACTCAATCTCATTGCTCAAGCAGCGGGTCGCCACAGTTCAGCGAAAATTATCATGCACAGTCTGAACTTCTGCGAGATATTGAAATTTCAACAGGAAGGTGATGAAGAAGGCGAGTTTCGGATTCTCATACAGGCAGCCACTGAGCTGGAGCGGTCGGGGGCCACGAAACTCTTGATATGTTCCAACACTACGAGCAATACGTGCGACCGCTTGGAGCGTCAACTTTCTATTCCGGTAATAAATATCATTGATGCGACGGTGTCGGCCATCCAGCGTTCAGGGTTCAGGCGTATTGGTTTATTGGGAACGAAGTATGTGATGGAACGCGGTTTCTATATTGAGCGCTGCCGCAAGGAAGGCTTAACCATTAAGGTGCCTGGAGCGGTACATCGTGGTGCGGTCCACGACGCCATTTATGACGATTTGTGCCAGTGCAATTTTTCCGAAAGGGCTACACGGGCGGTGAAGGGGGCTATCGATGATCTGCTCGATCAAAACGTCGAAGCTGTGATCCTGGGGTGCACCGAATTGCCGCTGATCGTCGAGCAAATTTCACCACCGCCGGGAGTTGTATTGATCGACTCGATCGACGCCCATATTGCCGCAGCCCTTCGCCCGGACGGAGCCCAACGAGCGCTGGAGGTGTAGTCATTGTCCGTCATCCAGAGCACTGCATTCTTGACCATTGTGTTATTGGTCACGGCAAGGACCTTGCTCATGCGCAACTTGGCTGCCAAGGTTTCTCCTCAGGCAACCGCCTGGGCGATTGGCGCGGGGACGAGCTGTGTCTGCCTGGTGCTTCTGCCGGTGGCGTGGGCCTGCGATGTAGCCAGCCTGCCTTCGCTCCTGAATGCAACCGGGATCGCTGCCGGGCTGGCGAAAGGCGTTTTACTGACGCTGCTCATTACCGTCCAGCAGCAGATAATCGTGCGCAGTGTTTGCGCTACGGTCTACGTTTTTCCGGTCGCGGTGGGTGGTATCGCGCTGTTGGATTACGCGATCTTCGGCACACAATTGTCCCAAGGTGGCCTGGTCTCCATCATTGTTCTGTTCGCCGCTGGATTGTTGTTCTCGGTGTTCGGGCACTTGAGCTCAATGCCACGCACCGACACCTTGAGGTTTTTCGTCATGGTTGCGGCCGTCATTGGTTTTGCGCTGTGCGACAAAGTGGGCATAGCCAGTGCTGGCTGGTTCAGTTACCTGCTCTATACCGGCATCGGCAACATGCTCTCTGCCAGGATCGTGCTAAAGACTTCATCCCGCGTCAGCCTGTCCCACTGGACCCTGCTCGCACTGGGTTGGGCCGTGCCGGAGCTGTTTTTCAACTTCGCCCTCGCAGGCGTCCTGCCCCTGAGCTACGGCTATTTTGCAATCTCCCTCAGGGTGCCGCTGCTGATGACCATTGCCTTTGTGGTTTACCGAGAGGGCCACGGCAAAAATCAGTTATTTTTTGGTTTATTGTCGATCCTTGGTACTGCTCCACTGTTATTCAAATGAGGCCCTACGTGATCAACGCCGTTCCGTATTACAGCCAATGGGAGTCGCGCCAGCGGGTGATTGATTTTATCTCCAACACCCAAAGCGCTCTGGATGACCCGCTTTGGGCCGGTTCTGGCGCCGCCTGCGTCGAAGACTATGCGACATGGGCGCGGCATATCTGCGGCATGGCCTGCTTGAAAATGCTGCTTGCCTGTAGAACCGGGAGGGTTCATCCCACTTTCCACCTTCTAGAGCTGGCCAAGCAATATGGCGCTTATGTGATTGAAGGCGATGACATCAGGGGCATGATCTATACGCCCGCAACTGAAATGCTAAAACATGAGTTTGCAGTGGAGTCCCGAGTCGTCACTGACCTCGAAGCCCACGACATCCCTTCACTCATCAGCCCCGGCCAGTTCTTCATCGCCTCCGTGCACCCAACGATCCGCTGGCCCGAGCGTGAGCCACCCAAAAAAGGCGGGCATCTCGTGCTCGTGACCGCAGCGACCGACGATAGGGTGATGTTCCACAACCCCTCGGGTGATACGCCAGCGTCGCAAGAAAGTGTGGTGATGGGGCTGAGGGATTTCGGGCGGTATTTCGCGGGCAGGGGGATCTGGGTTCGGTAATCTGGGAAGGCCAGCTATACGAGCATGATTTGCTCGCGATCTGACGCGCAGCGGCAGTAAACCCAGACGACCCGTAATAGCCGAATGCACCCGATCCCACTCACCCCAATCGCAAAACCTGAACCGCCATTCGCCACCACGAACCCCGCCTTGTGCTCATTGCCGCATGACCCAGAGCGCGGCCCACGAAGGCGTCCTGAGAAAGCAACCAACCTTGCAGCAACGGCAGATGATCGCTGTAGATCAGACTCAACAAACGGTTGCGGACAGACAAGGAGAAAGCGGGGGCTGACACGGACGCATCTCGGGGGTGGGGGAAAAATCGAATGCGACTATGTCATTTGCGATAGGGTGTCACCCACGTTAGCAGACGCTTTGTCGTATCCGGCCGCTGTGTCGCTGCGCTTACTTCACTGTCATCGGCGCGAATATCGGTCGAATGCCCTTACATTTCGGAAAATCCACGCAACCCCAGAAAGTACCGCCTGCATTTTTCCCGGTGCGCGCCCTTTTGGTCACCATCGTCTTTCGACAAAATGGGCATAAGGGCGCCTTGGGTTTAGCGTTGTTCTCAGGGGCTGCCTCGGGGCTTGCCGGTTTGACCACGGGCGTCGTGATAACGGGATCGGGCACCCGATGCGCGTCCTGCGCGGGGGTGATCTGGACTGTGGGAGCCGGACCCTGAGCCTTGGTTTCGGCGATCCACTGCCTCAGCACGGCACCGTCGATCAACTGCACATTGCGCCCGGAAGCAAAGGCCCGCGCCGGATTAGTGAATTTCCCACTGGTCACGACGAAACCGCCGACAGCCCCTTCGGCTGCCATCGCTCCGTACAACTCGCGCACCACCGGTACGCCCACTTGCACCGAACGCCACTGCTTGCACTGCACCAGATAGGTCTCGCCCTGCTTGCGCGCAATCAGGTCCACACCGCCGTCCGGGCCGTTTGCGCCGGTTTCCTGCACCGCATACCCGCGATGCCGCAACGCTTCGCCGACCAAAAGCTCGAAGTCGTGCCAACTGATGCTGAGCAGCGTATTGCCGCCGGGAGTAGCGACTGATGTCAGCAGATTGCGCCGTTTACGCCGACCGACAATCGAAGCGATGGCGCCTCCGACGAAAATGATCGGCACAAAAAACTGGGCAAATGTCGCGATGCCGCGCAAGACCGACGCCGTCAGCGCTTTGTCGAAGTGCTGAGGATCGAAGGTCGTCGGCATGGGCGCCACGGCGATTGAGTGCAGCCAGAATGCCGACAGAGCGGCGAGCAGGACGCTGATCCACCAAGGCAACTTGCTGGCGAGGTGAATGAGCGCTTGGAGATTGGAGGTTTTCCGGGCCATGTCCGTGGTCTTTTTCGTCAGTCCGTGAAGAGAAGAGATGCAGTCCAGCGCCAGCAGCGGGACTGCTGATAAGCGACTGAGCGGCGATGATAGGCTACTGCCACCATGCTGGAAACACTGACGGGCTCCAAGCGCGTGAAGACCACGCCAGCGGCCCCGCATCGAAAGCTACCGAGCAGTCGCGCAGCGAAGGCTGCGCTTCATGCTTTCAGATACAGTGGGCGTGCGCATGAACCCCGCTCGAACAGAGGTCCAATTCGTGGCATTTCCCGAGGCATCGCCGATCCTTTCGCCTGCAGACGGTCGCTGGCAAGGCGACCTCTGGCTGGCAGCCGATCATTGCCTGATCACGGGGGTTCTCGGTCAGACGCGCAGGCACGCTCATTACGCCCATCAATTGCTGATCGCCCGCGCCGGCGTCGTCGAGGTCTGGGTGCAAGGTGAGATCATGCGCGGGCCAGCGCTGCTTATCGAATCGGGTCACGAGCACGCGATCCTCAACGCCGATCAGGCAGCGATCAGCCTGTTCGCCGAACCCCTGGCCTTCAACGTGCCAGCTTTGCAGGAGATTGGTCGCTTCGCCATTGCGAGCCCAGACGCTCTGGTCGAGGTGTTGCGCGAGCTGCCTCGACGTCCGTTGCACCCGCGACTGTGCAAAGCCGTGGCGCGTATTCGTTCGATCGACGCGGCGACCCTGTCGGCGTCCATGCTGGCCAGCGAGGCGGCATTGTCTATCAGTCAGCTGGAGCGCCTGTTTACCGGACAGTTGGGCCTGTCGGTGCGTCGCCTGGTGCTGTGGCAGCGGCTGCGCCTGGCGTTGCAGCTGGCGCTGGAAGGCTGCAACCTGACCCGGGCGGCGGCCACCGCCGGTTTTGCCGACTCGGCGCATTTGTCGCGATGTGTACGTCAGCAGTTCGGCATTCGTGCAGACCAGACGTTGCGCAACCTACGCCTGCGGGTGCTTGGCTAAGGCCTCTCGCAATGGCCCGGGCAGGGCAGGTGGTGGGACGATCTTCTGCTGGCGGACAAAGGGTTGGCGTAGCTGTGCAAACCAACCCACGGGGTAGTCGGGGCAGTCGCCGATGCCAACATCATCGTCAGCCAGACGATAGCGCGGCAGGTGCAGCGCGGTGCCAAGCAGGCGATCCCATATGGGAAAAAACAGCGCGAAATTCACGTCCCCATGAGTGCCGTACTTCAAATGATGCAAGCGATGAACAGGTGCCCAGGCGAACACGTAGCGCAGCGCGCCGATGCGCATGCCGACATTGCTGTGCTGCAACAGCAGCTCAATGGAAATACTGAACGCCAGCAGCGCCGCCACCGGCTGTGGCAGCCCGCACATCAGCAGCGGCAACGTGCCGCCCAGCGTTTCCAGAAACTGGTGCACGGGATGCTTCATCAAACCGTTGAACCCATACAGCCGGGCCACACTGTGATGAACCGCGTGCAAGCGCCAGAACAACGGCCAGCGATGGCTGGCGTAATGCACCAGGGTGATGCCCAGGTCTGCCACCGTCACGGCCAGCAGCAACTGCAGCGCCAATGGCCAGTCGGCAGGCCACAGTCCGGCATCGGGAAATATCATGGCGATCAGTGGTATTGCTGCCACGGCCATCACGTTGAGTGTTTCATTCACGCCGGCATGCACAACGTCGCGGGCATCATCGCCGTGGCTTCTATTCCACTGCTCACGATAAGGCCAGCGACGCTCGCACAGGGTAGACACTCCAATTGCCATCAGCAGTAACGGTGACAGCCAAGCGGGGTTCCACCCGTGAGTGACCGCCAGCAGCGCCACGCCGATAAAGCCAAAGAAAAAAACCGGTCCGTACACACTGCGCATCTCAAGGCTCCATAAAGGGGGAGCCGAAAGTGTCGGGCAGGTGTGGGCGCCAGCGCTTGAATAAACCGCGCATTCTCGACGGTGCGCCTGACAGACCTTCTATGCCGGATCGGGCGCGGCTTGTTGAGCATCACCTTCAGGTCGTAGAGAATGCGCCCTCAATCGCTGCCCCTAATCGTTAAGGATCAAACGATGCAAATGAACGTGATCACACGGGCTGTCGTGGTGAGCATCAGCGCGCTGATGCTGGCTGCCTGTACGGACGAACCTGCTGAACGTGACATTCAGGCAGCCCTGCAGCCCAAGCTCGAAGGCGCTTCCTGTGTTCGGGCGCCGATGTTCAAAAGCTTCCCCGTGACGCTGGAAAATGGTTTTGGCAGTGGCACGTCTACGGGCAACGAACCGGCTTTCGATGCGCTGGTGGAGGCGGGGCTGCTTGCCAAAAGCGGGAAAACCTATGCCCTCACCGATCAGGGTAGCGCGGCATATGTGCCTCAGGAGCCCGGGTTCTGTTACGCCCAAGGCTACGAAGTCGCCACGATCAAGGACACCGCGCCCAACACCGGGCAGATGGGCGCAGCGGTGGACAAGTCCTGGGTCGTCACGCTGGATATTCGCCAGAAGCCAGTAGAGGGCTGGGCGAAAACGCCCGCGGTCCAGAAGCTTGCGCGCAATCAGGAGGCTTTCTCCGAAGCTGCGAAAACCTACCGCGTGATCGTTGGAACGCTCAAGGCTGACAAAAAACTGCAACTGATCGACCCGCGATTTTCGATCATGCGTGGCGTGAGCGTGAGTCAGGCGTTTTGAACGGGAGCATGAACGCGATGCGTCCGCGAAGCGCTTGAGGTTCGGCCCGACTCATAGCGCTCAGGCATCCCCCTTCCTGGCTTTGTCCGCCGCACGCTGGCGAAATGCACTGACCTTGGCAATCGTGCCGCACGCGCGGCCTTGTGGTCCGCCTTTGGTCATCCCGCACCAGCGCTTGGTGCCGCTGCGGGTATGGTCATAAAAGGCCCACTGGCAGTCGCCGCAGGTCTTGAGCCGCGAGAAGTGCCCAGCCGCGATGGCGTTGGCGACGATGGAAAGGACATGCCCGGCGTAAGTTTTCTGCAGTGACTCCAGCCGCAGTTGGCTGACGCCTTCAATGGACTTCACCTTTGCTTGCAGGGCAACCGCGCCGAACACTGCATTGAGCGCTTCATCGTGCTGGTCGTGATCAGCGCAGGCTTGGCGCAATGCCAGGCGCAGGGTTGAAAGCATGGGCAGGCTGTCAGCGGGCTGGCGCGGGTAGAGGGACACCTGGCGGGCCCAGGCGTGTGCATCGTTCATCAGCGTGGGCAAGGCGTCTGTCTCGACCCGCGTCTGGTTGGGGATCGACCAGGTGTTGATAAACCGCCGAACTTCTTCCAGGTCGCCCGGCGCCACCTGATTGTGCTGTTGCATCGCAACCTCTCATTGCAAAATAGCGGAATCTAAGTAACCATCAAACTAACATTGCTGGTTACGGTGCCGCAACATGTCCACGAATATCGCTGTTTCGCGACCTGATTCGTCCGACGCCGTCCAGCGCCTGTTGTGGATGCAGGGGCTGATGAATGCCTCGCACTTCATGACGGTGCCGCTATTGGCGCTGTACATGGCATCTGAGCTTCAATTCGATGCGGTAGCGCTCGCTTCTGTGATGTCGGCCAACCTGCTGTGCGCGCAAGTGTTGCCGGTCGCTGCCGGCGCGATTGCAGACCGCATGGGCTCGGCACGCCTCATCACCTTTGGATTAGGGCTGCGCGGCGCAGGCTTTTTGGGGTTCTGCGCGTTCGACAGCGCAGTCGCCTGGACGCTCTCGGCGATGCTGGCCGGCACTGGCGTGGCCTGCTACGAAGGCGGGGTTTACGCGCTGCTGGGCAGGCAGCCCAAAGCCCGCCTGAGCCGAGTGTTCGCGGCCAATAATCAGATGCTGAATCTTGGTGCAGCCGTGGGGCCGATCCTCGGGGGGGTGGCCGCCATGCTCGACGTGCGCCTGGCTTTTGCGGCGAGCGCGGTGCTGTTCACAGGGCTTGGGGTTATTTCCCTGCGCTCGCACATCGACACCCACCCCTCGCAGGCACGACAGCCTTTGCTGCAAGGCCTGAAGACTGCCATCACGCATCGCGGCTTGCAGCGCCTGATCCTGGTGGCACTGCCGTGGTTTTTCCTGTTTCCCCAACTCTACGTCGCGTTCCCGGTTTACGCAGCCAAGCTGGCAGGGCCGTATGGCGCCTCGGCGGTGTACGTGGTCAACGGAGTGGTGGGGCTGCTCTTCCTCGCGCTGATGAAGCGCTGGCTGGTCAGCGCACAGGCTCAGGCGTTGCTAACCGGGGCCTATCTGGCCGCCAGCGTGGCCTTTGCCAGCGTCTGTGTGGCTTCGGGAATTGTCGGCTTCCTGTTGTTTATCGTGGTGTACACAGTGATCGAAACCATCCTGTTACCCACTTTCGAAACCCTGACCGCTGCGCTGGCGCCGCAGGGGTGTCAGGGCGCGTTCTTTGGTGTCCTCAGCGCAGCGGGTGCGCTGGGCGGCGGGGCGGGTTACTACGTGGGAAGCTGGCTGATCCTCAATCGCGGCATTGCCCAGACTTGGCTGACGTTTGGCGCCGTAGGCTTGCTCGGGGTGTTGCTGTCGGCGGTATTGCTGCGTGAGCTGACTGTTCTACCCGTGCCTCGGCAGTGAGCCAGCCATCTGACCTTTTGCTTATAATTCGCGGTTTTACCCTCAGGAGTTCCTCATGCGCAGCGTAGTGCTGGCCCTATCTTTGCTCGGCGCGGCAAGCGCTTTTGCTGCCGCCGATGACGATGACCCCTGCCAGCAAGGCAGCGCCATGGCCATTTCGACCTGCAACGCGCCGAAGTGGGAAGCGGCCGAAAAGCAGTTGCAAAGCAGCTACGACAAGGTGGTTACTCAGCTTAAAAGCGACTCGCCGCAACTGGTCAAGGACATGATCGCCTCGCAACGCACTTGGGTTCATTTTCGTGAACAGTACTGCAGCGTCTACGGCCGCTCGAGGGTAGAGGGGAACAGCTGGACGTCTGTGTGGACCAGCGAGTGCATGGCGGCAGAGGCCCTGAGTCGGGCGAAGTCGCTGCAGGACATGCTTGACCCCGGTTAAGCCAGTGCAGCAGGCGCATCGCGAGCCTTGCTGCGTCAACACCGGCATATCTGGCTGAACTTGAGCGCGCTCACGCCAGCGCATTTGAACCACCACCCCCACTAACGAAGGGGCAGGACAAACGACTGGCCATGCCCGGTGCTGGCTGCCCTATGCAATCTGCAAATGTGCACAGGACGGCCGGCGCTAAGTCGGCAGAGCACTTAACGGCCGTACATGAGCGCCTGCACTTTGGCCTGTGCCTGTTGCGAAGCCTGGCCTTGTGCGTTCAGGTCTTGCAGCAACGCGTTCAGCTCCGCCTGCACTTTCGGGTCCTTGACCGTGACTACTGCGCCGTTGATGTCGATCTGCGACTTGTGCGCCGTCGCGTAATCGGCGGCTTTCAGTGCGCTGTCCAGCGTCTTGTTGACTTGCGGCAGGACTTCCAGAAGGGTGTTGGTGGTGGTCGTGATAGTCCTGTCATAGGCCTTGTCATACACCACTTTCAAGTCTTCCGGTTGCTTGAGCTGAGCGTGCGCGCTATCAGCCTTTGCCTGACGCTGCTTCAACTGAACGCCAATCTCGCTGATGCTGCTTTGCACTGCTTTGATGTCGTCGCGGCGTGTAATTACATCGTTCAACGAATGAATGCTCGCCTTCTGAATCATGCCACCCATGGGTTTGACGATTGCATCCATATCGCTGCTGCAGTCAGCGATCACCGCGTAATGAGTGGTGTACTCACCAAATGCCTTGGACTCATCAGGCGTCAGCTTGGGCACGTGGACGCCCGGCTTGTCGATGATGCGGGTCTGCAGGAACTGGGAGAAGGCAGCGCGCTGTTCAGGTTCTTTATCACCGCAGGCGATGAGGGCGAGGGGCAGGGCGAGGGCAAGCAGCCAGTGAGCGCGAAACGAGACTTGCATGTCTGTGGATCTCCTAAGGCAAAAGAGGAAGCCCCTGTCAGAAAAGGCCTCAACGGGGCACGCAAGCTTATCGGTTCTCATCTGCAGAGCCAAACAGCTTCGATTGACCGCTGGGGCCTACCGCCTGCTGTCCAAATGCGTGAATCATGTGTGGGTTAAAAAGCTGACCAATGCTTGCAGCGGCGGCGTCATCAGGCGACGGCTGGGGTAATACAGGTAAAAGCCGGAAAACGGTGGCGTCCAGTCAGCCAGCACTTGCACCAGTGCGCCCTGATCCAGCAGCCGCTGGGCGTGATGGGCAAACACATAGGCAAGGCCTACACCATCCTGCGCAACGCGTGCCAGCATCGCGAGAACGCTTAGGCCCTTCAGCCGAGGTGCTGCACGACGACGCTGCCAGCCTGGACAGCGCCGCCCGGCTGCTAAAGGTGGCTGAACAATGCGGTGGCCTTAATGGCCTTTGGCTCAACGCCGGATTTGCGCAGATCGGCCCTCTGGAAGAACTGACCGCCGAATGCTTCGACGCAATGATGGCCGCCAACGTACGCGGCCCGGCCCTGCAACTGGCCCGCCTGACGCCCCTGCTGAAACCGGGCGCTTCTGTCGTCGTCACCGCGTCCTCATCGGCCTACGAGGCTGCGCCGCTGGTGAGCGCTTACGCCGCCAGTAAAGGCGCGCTGTTGTCGATGGCCCGCTGCTGGGCCGCCGCCCTTGCGCCGCGACAGATTCGGGTAAACGCGCTCGTTCCCGGTCCGATACACACCTCGTTTCGCGACTTTCTCGATGAGCCCGCCAGAGAGCAATTCGAGGAAGCGGTCATCGAACAAGTCGCACTTTGGAGAGCAGGAACTGCCGAGGAGGCTGCTGCCGTAGCGTTGTTTCTGTTGAGCGACGATTCGGCGTATGTGGCCGGGAGTCAGTATGCAGTCGATGGCGGGTTGCTTATGCGCTAGGCATATCCAAGCGCGCAGAGGGGCGGTCATTGACTCCTTACGTTCGGGTTTTCAGCGCCGCCTTGGGCAACCTGATTATTGCTCGTCATTAATCTGTATTTGCTCGCTAAGCTATTTGAAAGAAAGTCAGTTGCAGATCCATGTATAAACACTGTACAGCTCAACGTGCTAGTTCGTTTATCAGTGTTTAAATAAGCACCTGCAGGGCGTTGATCCATAAGGGAAACGATCTGTGTAATATAAGAAGGTGTCATTAAGACATCACTGTGGGGTTGCAGTTTTACTGAATAAAATGTTTCATGTGCTCCTGCCTGTGTTCGCTCAAGGAAAGCGGGGTTTTAATATTTAACTGCAGTAAATACTGAGTAAAGGCGATCCGGTACAGAGTAAATGTAATGTGCATTCAGTTTGGTGTCTCGGAGGAAGAACATGTGAAAAGTACATGCAAGACTGCCGATACCGTTGACATATCCTTAATCATTGGCGACAGGTGGCCCACCCTACGGCGCCGGGGAGTCCCGATTTCAGGGCGGCGCCGCCTCTCGAGATGCTTTCTGCTTACTACGACTCGATAGACTAAGGATGCTATCACATGGACAGGATTGGTCTGATTGGAGGCCTCGGATGGGTTTCGACAATGGAGTACTACCGTCGCCTTAATCTCATCGCTAAAGGGGCAGGTCATTACGGTTCAGCGAAGCTCGTCATGTACAGCATGAGCTTTAGCGACCTCTTAAAGTTTCAGCAGAACAATGATGAAGAGAGTGAGTTTCAACTACT
Organism: Pseudomonas sp. UBA5706; assembly: GCF_002419965.1. Taxonomy (GTDB): domain Bacteria; phylum Pseudomonadota; class Gammaproteobacteria; order Pseudomonadales; family Pseudomonadaceae; genus Aquipseudomonas. Next base: position 882 of record NZ_DIHC01000009.1, on the reverse strand, counting down.
GCTTCGTGCAGCGCTGGAGCTGGAGCGTTCAGGGGCCACGAAAATCCTCATCTGCTCCAACACGGCAACTTACACCTGTCACCGGCTCGCCACCCATGTCGCTGTTCCCGTCGTCAACATCATCGATGCGACGGTGGCAGCTGCTAAACGATCCGGATTTAAAAGGCTCGGTCTGCTAGGCATTAAGTACGTTACGGAGCAGGGCATCTACATCGAACGCTTTAGCAGGGAAGGGCTGCAAATCATCCTGCCTCGGCCTGCGTACCGTGAGGCCGTTCAGAATACGTTTTACGACGATTCATGCCTATACAACTTTTCCGAAAAGGCCATCAACACAGTCAGCGCTGCGATAGACGATCTGATCGTGCAGGATGTTGATGCCGTTATCCTGGGGGGAACCGAACTGCCGCTGATGATTGAGCGAATCTCCCCGGCAGCCGGCGTCAAATTGATCGACTCGATTGATTCTCATATTGCCGCCGCGCTGCAAACGGATGCTTCAATCCGTGCACTCGGGGCATAGGCCTTGTTACTCACGCCGTTGTTTTATTAAAGAAGTTACCTCCTTGGTCCGCCCCGTTCATTATTACCTGTGGGAATCCCGGCACCTCGGGGCAGATTCATTTCCGGAGCGCAACGCTCGTTGGACGAGCCGCGCTGGGCCGATTCAGGTACGTCCTCCATCGAGGAATATGCACGCTGGGCCCATCATATCTACGGCATGGCGTGTTCACCCCAATCGCAAAGCCTGCACCGCCAGTTTCCACCAAGGCCTACGCGTATAGGATCGTTCCCACGCTCTGCGCCACTAGTGTCCGGTAAAAACCGAAGGGGGAGCTTGCTCCCCCTTGCTGTTGGCGGCCTTCAGTCATAATCGGATTT
>NZ_DIHC01000001.1 GCF_002419965.1 Pseudomonas sp. UBA5706 | reverse complement strand
TGGCCCGGCTCCCGGCCTGCCTGGCGTCAGCCACGGCCGATCTGTGGATGCTGCTCTCGCGCACCAACGACAGCACGACCCCAGGCATGACGCTGGCCGACAGCAAGGCGAACGTGATGAAGGCGATTACCGCTTTCCAGAACACGCCGGGCAAGTACCTGATCGTGGGTACTGGCACGCCCCGGTTCGGTACCAGAGCCCTGACAGGCACCGCGCTGGCCGAGGCGAACGCATACAAGGACTGGGTGCTGAGCTACGTCAGCCAGTTCGTGCCGGTGGTGAGCATCTGGGACGGCTTTACCGAAGCAATGACCGTGGAAGGCCTGCATCCCAACATCCTCGGTGCTGATTTCATTCAGTCCCGATGCGTGCCGGTCATCAATGCCAATTTCGAGTTCTTCGGCGTGCCGCTCCCGACGGATGCCGCTGATCTTTACTCGGCGATTCGCCCGTTCGGCTGCCTGAATGCAAACCCACTGATGGCCGGGACTGCTGGTGCTATCAACGCATCGGCCAACCCAGTGGCCGGGTCGGTGCTGGCGGACAGTTACAAGGTTACTGGTTCCGGGGTTACCGGGGTAACCACTCGCTGGTATAAGGAGCCCGCCGCATACGGCGAAGCACAGTGCGTCGAACTGAGCGGAACCATGGGGGCGGCGGGTGGCTACATCTATCTACAGCCTTCGGCCAACGTCACACTGAGCAATCTTGTGGCGGGTGACGTGATCGAGATGGTGTCGGCCCCTGAAATCGTCGGCAACAGCCGGGGCATCCTTGGTTGGGAGGCTGAGCTGATCATCACCAAGCCGGTGGCGGGCACATCCACTACGATCTATTACCGCTCGATGGACAAGTACCAGGAACCGTTTACCTTGCCGGCGAACTGGAAAGGCGCGCTTGAGACGCAGCGCTATCAGTTCGATGCTACCGAGACGGTCATCACCGCGAGGATGGGCCTATATCTGGCAGTTGGCGTGGCGCTTGACTCGAAGGTCAAGGTCAGCCAGTTCGGAGTCAGAAAGATCTGAACCGCGCTTAAACCCGAGCTTCCTTCCTAGAAGACCGGGAGAGAATGAGTGCTTCGTAACACAAAAAAGGAGCGGCCAGCAGGATGCGTCAACATCCTCGCTGGCCACCGAAGGTGGATGCTGTTATGTACCGTGCGCTTCTCGCCGAAGGAGTCACAGGATGGCAGGCCTGGCTCTTCTGGGCCGGTGTCCGAATAGGCGGCGCCAAGCAATACACCAAGACCCCGATAGATTTGATGTCTTCATCATTTTGAGCGGGGTTAGAGGTCGTCGTTGCCGGTATAGAGCTGATCAATCCACTCTCTGCTTCCTGGACGCCGATCGGGTACTCCGAAGGCGTGGGCTTGCCTAGCCCACCGAGCAGCCTCTTGAGGCAGCTCGAATATCAGGATTAGGCCATCGTGATCGACTACCTCAAAAACTGTACTTATCCCTTGTAACACGAAATGCAAGGGCACCTCGCTACCAGAAATTTCGCGAAACGTTAGTGCCACGGCGCTCATCCCAAGGTCGAACACAATCACTATTCGGGCCATTGTTTCAAACATCCGAGCATGCGTCCGCGCCCGCCCAGCGCGGGCTTTTTTACGTCTGGAGAAAAGTAATGCCTCAAATAACCCGCGGCGTGCGCAATAACAATCCCGGCAACATAGACTATAACCCGCGCAATCAGTGGCAGGGGCAGCTTCGGCCAGATCCCGCGATCGAGAAAAGGTTTGCCCGATTCGACACCGGGCGCTGCTGTGAAGAATCGGAAACCGGACCGATGGATCTTTCATTTATGAACGTTTGAGCACGCGGTCCGCCCAACGTATGAGGCAAATCTTTGCTTCATCATGTGGGTTAAGTAGATGAGCTGCTCGGATAGATTATTGAGATGGAGTTCCCTTTGGCGGCTGGATGGTCACCAGGTGTGCTGCAGAAACTGCCACTCCGAACAACATGAGTCTGATTCGGCGCTGGCGTTTGAGCATTCGCGTAGCTGTGATTATCAGCGCTATGACGCATTCCCCTGGCAAGACCTTAACCGAATTTCAACAGGCTTTTCGGTTCATAGGACAGCCGATTGATGTCGAAGAATGAAGTGAGGCCTGAACAGGCGCTTCCAATCTCGTTTGCAAAAAAGCCATGCTGACAATATCGTGATCGCCTTGATAGATTAGGTGCTACGTATGCCAGTTTTCCGCCCTGCCGATATGGAGTTATTCGCCAAAACTCACCCGGCCCAATTCAATGAGCTTCAAGCGCATTCGTTCAATTTCATCGACTTCGTGAACTCAGAGGAGTCATTTACAAACATGAGAGTTGTGACTGATGCGCTTGAGCTCCCGGCGATCGCGGGGATTGTCAAAGCCTGTGCGGAAGCGATTTTGACTACTTCACCTAACCAAAAACGGCTAACACTCAAAAGGTCGATTGGAACGCTTGTTTGCGCTGTGATGGAAGCGAACGGCTACGCGAAGACCGGGATTCAACGAGCTGTCCCGCCCGTTCCAGAGCGCATTTTCCATGCAGCCGAAGTGTACCGACGTGCCGATTGGACCTAAGTTTGATTCGCCGGCCTAAACCCTGTTTTAAGCCGGTTTTTCATCATGGAGAGCCACGGCTTTACCCTTCGCAACTCCTACCTGCTCAAGGGGCGGGCTTTATGAGCAGATGAATGGTAGATATCTTGAGTTGAGTCAACGTCCTGCGCGGGGCGAGTCAAGGGAGGGGCTAATTTTCACCTTCAAATCGTCGTCTGAACGTGATGGTGTCGCCTTGCCATTCTGATCCGTAGCATGTAGAGTGTACTCGACTGTCTCCAATAGTCGATGTTGACACTAGAAAGCCCTGTACCTTGACGAAGGTACGGGGCTTTTTTTTTGCGATTTTTAAGGGATGGACTGGATCCATTGTTCTGCAGATAAAAAAACCCGCCTTTAAAGGCGGGTTCTTATGAGCAGTGTGCGATGAGCCGAGGCTCATCGCGACTATCAAACACGAGGCAATTAAGCGACGTGGGAGATAACACCGTTCGCGAAAGTGACTTGGTCAACAGACGTAACACCAGTCAGGGTAATGACCGAAACGCCGTCGGTTGCGCTTGCGGCCAAGGTGTTATCAGCAACGGTGGTGCTACCAACAGCCGAAGTTTCGATGACAGCTTTTACGCTGTTATCGGCGGCTTTGAAGAAGAACACTTCTTTGGAGTTGTTGTCAGCGCCTGTGATGCCATTAGCGCTCAAAGTAGCAGCCTTATTCAGGGTGTAACCTTCACCGATGTACAGCGAGTCTTGACCTGCGGTCAGAGTCAGAGCACCGTCGGACGATGTAACTTTGTTGTTAGCGAAGTAGAAGACTTCAGCCTTGTTCGCATCTGCAGTGACAGACAAAGTGGTGCCGTTATCGACCAGTACATCAGAGGCGTCAAGCTTCGCAGCGGCAGTAGCTTTTGCATCAGTAGCAGCGGTGTGCGCAACATCAACAGCTTTGTAAGCCGAATCAAGAGCGTCCAAAGCTTTCGAAGATGCCAGTTTAGACTGAGCAGTAACGTCGGCGTTGTAAGCGTCAATCCAAGCGTTACCAGCGGTAGTGTTGAGGTTGTCATCTGCAACTTGCAGCGCAGCGACAGCCTTCAAGTTAGCCAGATCCTTGTCGGAAGTTGCAGTAACGCTGGCGAAGTTGGTAACCGATGCGAACGCAGTTTTGACGTTTGCAATCACATCAGCACTAGCTGTGGTGCTGGTCAGAGCGGAATAGATGCTCTGAGCAGTATCAGCAACTGTTGTGCCTGCAGTAATACCTGCATCCGACAGGGCTTTGGTCCAGGCGGCATTGTTGGCAGGGTTATTACCGTATGCAGCCAAAGTGTCTACAGCTTGCTGCTTGTCGCCAGCTGAAACAGCAACGTTGGCTTTAACGGCTGCGGCTGCAGTGGTGTATGCGGTTACGTGATCGACAGACTGGTTGTCAGCGCCGGTCAATGCAGTGCGAGCGGACGTCAGCGCTGTGGCAGTGGTATTTGCAGCAGTAGTCAAATCCGCAGTAGTACCCAGGTTGCCACGAGCAGAAGTCAGATCGCCGCTCAGCTCAGTGTTAACAGCAGAGTAGCTCGACGAAGCGGTCGAAGTGGCAGTCTGGTCAACAATGTTTGCATCGCTAGTCGACAAGGTTACCAACTGCTTTTCGATAGCCAGCAGGTCCGCAGCTTTGGTAGTTTCGAACGCAGTCACGGCTGCATCAGCGGCCGCAGCAGCTTTCAAATTAGCAACGGCAGCAGGAATAGCGATACCGCTCAACGAACCGTCAGTCAGCTTGTTCAGAGCATTACCAACGGAAGTGCCGTCAGAACCAACGCCAGCGATGATCGACTTAGCGTCGGCAGCCAGGTAGTTGGTACCAGCTGTCGAAGTGTAAACCTCCGAGACCAGAACCTTGTTAGTGATGACTTTAGCATCGTCAGACCCAGCACCGTTGATAAACGCGCTCAGCAGATCGTCGGAGTTAACAGAGGCGCCACCACCGGTGGTCCAGTAGGTCAGGCCGGCAGCATCCGGAGCACGGCCGAACAGGTTGTTGTAGATCTTGATGACGGTGTCGGAGCGCGACAGGCCAGCGTAAGCATCAGTGTACTCAGTTTGCTGAGTAGTGAAGTTGGTACGCAGGTCATCCAGAGTCAGGGTAGCGTTGTCAGCGTTCAGCTCGTTCAACCAGTAGTCCAGACCGGCTTTATCGGCAGCGCGGCCCAGGTAAGCGACATAGAGCTGTTGTACTTGTGCAGAAGTAGTAGCCATTACGTTTTCATCTCCAATATGAGTCGATATTCCAGCTCAGGCATCCACCCGGATAGAAGGTCAACCGACCTTCGGCCTGATTGCCACCCCAAAATCGGTGATGGCGCTTTATGAGACAGCGAAAATCGCCGACCTCTCAACCAGCGATGCTCGATAGGTCATTTTTTAACCTTGTCAAATACATAGCTGACAGTTGCTCGCGGATCATACATGGCAAAATGGCTCCAAAACAATAGGGACATCATCCAGATACGAACCTCATGCCTCTATCGTCCTGCTACCGCAAAACTGAAGCGTGAGCAGAACAGAGATTCGTCACTTCATTACAAGTTCCGAGGTCGGCGACCAGTGGCGGGTCAAAATGCCAGCACCGAGTAGGTTGTGATGTAATTCACCTTACTGACGAACGGCTGGAGAGGACAAGACTGTTGCGGAATATGCATATGAAGGTAATCGGTCTACAGGTCCTGCCGGGCGCGCTCCCCGGATGAGCGGCTCGCCTATTCGCATGCGAGTGGTTTGTCACTAGCTAACTTGGTTGCGCCAGGCAGGCAATAGGAGTCCATTATTTTGATCTATTCTTGATACTTTGGCTCGATCAGATGCGGACCCTGGTTCCGCACATTGCCCACATCCTTGTTTACTTGATACCAGGTGAATTCCTCGGTCGGCCTGCAGCACTCCCTGGCGATCTCAGCCGCACGCTGCGGTGTCGTCTCAGGATCAACCCATTCCCGCGCATGCTCTGGGCTCAGCACCACCGGGCGTCGATCGTGAATGTCGACCATGCCCTGATCCGAGTCGGCGGTGATGATCACAAACCCGTCACGCTCGTCAGTCTCCAGCCCGGGATGAACCTCGGCCAGCCCGGCGAGCAGTAGCGGTTTGTTGTCCTTGGCGACGATAAAGTACGGCTGTTTGCGCTTTGGGTCGCTCTCGTCCTTAACCCACTCGTACCATCCATCAACTGCGACGATAACGCGGCCATTTGGCCAGAGTTGCTTGAAGAACTTACCCGTGGTTACCGTCTCCACCCGGGCGTTTATCGGGTCCGGTCGTTTCCCTTTCGCCCAAAAGGGCGCCCAACCCCAGCGGATTCTGTCGATGTGCAGGCCCACGTCATCACTGCGAAATATTCCCACTGACGTCGTCGGTGCGATGTTGTAGCGTCCAAGTGGAATTGCATCGAATCCAGGCAGCACCTGTTGTGGCGAGTCCATGACTTCGACGTAGTCTGCCATCGATCTGTACTGCGCAACCCGTCCACACATGGGTACACCTCTGGTTTTCAACCGAGTCGTTGAGCTTGAAGCTTAGCCATTTCTTTGCGACGTATCTCCGCGAGTTGCTCGCGGCAGCGTTCCAGACCAGCTACCCGGTTGCCCAGTGCGGAAAGCTCCAGAAGACAGCCAGACAACCTGGCCTCAGTCTGCTTGAGATCGGCCCTCAGCTTGTCCCGCTCGATCGTGACCTCGTTGTGCATGTCGATCATCTTGGCCAGATTTTTCCGGTATCGGCTCAGCTCCTTCTGAAGCATGTGGCACTCCTCGATAAGCAAGCGCGATTGTTGCTCGAGCATTTCTTCACGGGTGAATTCATCGGGCCATTCGGCCTCTTGGGTGGGTTTCATTTGCTGATGCTCGGATACTGTTTGGATATACAGTAATCGAGGTGTGAGGGGAAACGCCAACCGGGCTGACGAATTGCATTGGGAGTGGTGAAGTGGTCGGCAGAACGCCGTAGAGGGATGGTGGGAAAGCTGTCTAATACTTGGTGGGGCTACCTTGATTTTAATGGTGCCAAGACTGCCTTTCTGAAGGTTTCTTTTTAGACAGCAAAACCGCGCAGGCCGTTTCTGACATGGCCTGCGGGGCTTTTTTTACACTACTGCTGCATCATGGGAGTGTGCGAAGACAGATCGGAAATTGCTTTATTCATCAGGTATTTAGGCAAATTCGTTGGGAGATTTGGGCAAATGGGGAGCGTTGCGTGGAATGCCACCTACGTGGGTCGACGCCGGATCCGATTGCTTTTGCGATGGGCGCAAGGTTACCACGCACGTTCGCTGGCCGCAGGTTCGGCTTATTCGTCACCGCTCGTTTCAGCCCCTACATAAGGCCCGCATAGATGTTTAGGCTACGAGGGCAACTGTCCGATTCGGGGCGGTATTTATGAAAGAAGGAGCTTTATATGCGACGCAAACGCGGAAGGGATGCGACCAACGGGCGCTTCATCACGCTCGAAGAGGCACAGCAGCGTCCTCGGGAAACTATCGTTGAAACGGTCAGGAAACCGTGTCCGAAAGAAGAAAAGCCACCTGCCAAGCAAAAGGAGCCTGCCTAGATGACCTTGCAGACGCGGTCGTCACGCAGGCCGCGTCTGTCTTGCGCAAGTGGTGTGCTCGTGTAGCGTATGCCTACTGCTCGAATGTTACGGAGAATTTCTGTGGACGACATCACTCAACTGGCAGCCGTGCTGGGGCAGCACCTGCTCGAAGCCCGGGCACAGGTCAGCACCGCCGAATCCTGCACTGGCGGTGGTATCGCTGAAGCCATTACCCGCATTCCCGGTAGTTCAGCCTGGTTCGAAGCGGGTTATGTCACATATTCAAACCGTCAGAAGACTCAGCAGCTGCATGTTTCGCCACAACTGTTCGGTCTTGTCGGTGCCGTCAGTCGGGAAGTGGTCGAAGCCATGGCTCGCGGCGCTCAGACCAACAGCGCGGCGCGGTTCTCGGTTGCGGTCAGTGGCGTTGCCGGGCCTGACGGCGGCTCGGCGGAGAAGCCGGTAGGTACCGTGTGGATTTGCTGGGGGGCGGCCGAACAGCTGATCGCCGAGCGTTTTCACTTCGCCGGCGATCGTGACGCGGTTCGCCGACAAACGGTAAAGGCCGCGCTGGAGGGACTCATCCGGCTCACTGCTGGAGAAAAACCAAATCGGGGGTAGGCGCGCACGCAACCCTGTGGAATAATACTGTCTACTTATACAGTTATATCGGCCGTCAGGCCCAACCTATTACGTGAGGACTTCAATGGACGACAACAAGAAGAAAGCCTTGGCTGCGGCCTTGGGTCAGATCGAGCGTCAGTTCGGCAAAGGTGCCGTGATGCGCATGGGTGACCATGACCGCCAGGCTATTCCTGCTATCTCCACCGGCTCTCTGGGTCTTGATATCGCACTCGGTATCGGCGGCCTGCCAAAAGGCCGGATCGTTGAAATCTATGGCCCGGAATCTTCGGGTAAAACCACCCTCACGCTGTCCGTCATCGCAGAAGCCCAGAAAATGGGCGCCACCTGCGCATTCGTCGACGCCGAGCACGCGCTCGATCCAGAGTACGCCGGCAAGCTGGGCGTCAATGTCGATGACCTGCTGGTGTCCCAGCCAGATACTGGCGAACAGGCCCTCGAAATCACCGACATGCTGGTACGCTCGAACGCCATCGATGTCATCGTCGTCGACTCCGTGGCCGCTCTGGTACCAAAAGCTGAAATCGAAGGCGAAATGGGCGACATGCACGTCGGCCTGCAAGCCCGACTGATGTCCCAGGCGCTGCGTAAGATCACCGGTAACATCAAGACTGCCAACTGCCTCGTTATCTTCATCAACCAGATCCGTATGAAGATTGGTGTGATGTTCGGCAGCCCGGAAACCACCACCGGTGGTAACGCACTGAAGTTCTACGCATCGGTTCGTCTGGACATCCGCCGTACAGGCGCGGTCAAGGAAGGCGACGAAGTCGTCGGCAGCGAAACCCGCGTCAAAGTCGTTAAGAACAAAGTGGCCCCGCCGTTCCGTCAGGCTGAGTTCCAGATTCTTTACGGCAAGGGCATCTACCGTAACGGCGAGATCATCGACCTCGGCGTGCTGCACGGTCTGCTGGAGAAATCCGGCGCCTGGTACAGCTATCAGGGCAGCAAGATCGGTCAGGGCAAAGCCAACTCCGCGAAGTTCCTGGCGGACAACCCGGAAATCGGCACCACCCTCGAAAGGCAGATTCGCGAGAAACTGCTGACCGCAGCGCCTGATGTGAAGGCCCAATCGTCCCGCGTAGCGGCGGACGATGTGACTGAAGTTGAAGCCGACGCGGACATCTGATCCACGCCATGCCAGCTGTGCTTGATACGCCCGTCGCTGTAAGGCGTACCGCAATGGACCTGCTCGCACGACGCGAGCATGGTCGTGTCGAGCTGACGCGCAAGCTGCGTCAGCGCGGCGCTCCCCCTGAATTGATTGACGCAGCGCTCGACCGTCTGACGGAAGAGGGTCTGCTGTCTGAATCCCGATACCTCGAAAGCTTCGTTTCCTACCGTGCCCGTTCTGGCCACGGCCCTTTGCGTATCCGCGAAGAGCTGGGGCAGCGCGGTTTGCCGCGTCCAGACATTGAACAGGCGCTGCGCGAGTGCGGCGTGGACTGGTGGGAAAAGCTTGAAGCGCTGTGGCAGCGCAAGTTCAGCGGCCAGTTGCCCAAGGATGCCCGCGAGCGCGGGCAGCAGATGCGCTTTCTGAGTTATCGCGGATACCCGCCCGAGCTGATTGGTCGTTTGCTGAGTGGCAAGGGTAACGACGACTGACGCTTGATCTGCCTGGAGGCGCGCAAGCACGCCCTCAAGCATTCGCCGTCACATCGATTTCACGGGCTCGGTTCCTTGGGCCTGCCGAGATTGCTCCTATGTCGCCCAGTTCTTCTCCAGGTTTATGCAGTCCACCAGTTCGCGCAAGCGGCCATGGTTGCGGCCGTTGAACGCGAATGCCAGACGCGTGAGATGGCTGAACTGCGCATCGTCGTATTCGTCCTGATGGCCGTATTGCTGGAAGTCGCCGCTTAACCGCAGATCGGCGAACCTGTCCTGCAGGGCGGTCAGCGCATGGTCGCTCAAGGCGTGATGCATGCGGATGACGAAGGTGTTCTTCAACCAGCGGCTGGAGTGGAAGTTGCTGTAGAAGCGGTTGATCTCGGCGACAGCTTCATCGGCGCTGTACACCAGCTTCATCAGGTTCATGTCCGTGGGCAGAATGTATTTGTTCGCCTCCAGCTCATTTTTGATGAAACCGATAGCGCCTTCCCAGAATGTTCCGCCTGGTGCATCCAGCAGCACGATGGGAACCAGCGGGCTTTTGCCGGTCTGAATCAGCGTCAGCACTTCCAGCGCTTCATCGAGGGTGCCAAACCCGCCCGGGCAGAGCACCAGCGCATCGGCCTCTTTGACGAAAAACAGCTTACGCGTGAAGAAAAAGTGGAACGGCAGCAGATTGCCAGTGCCATCCACGGTTGCATTGGCGTGCTGTTCGAACGGCAGGGTGATATTGAAGCCCAGGCTGTGATCCAGGCCGGCGCCTTCGTGGGCTGCGGCCATAATCCCGCCACCGGCGCCGGTGATGACCATCAGGTCAGAGGCTGCCAGTTGCTTGCCCAGTTCACGGGCCAGCGCATAAACAGGATGTTCCAGAGGTGTACGTGCGGAGCCAAACACTGTGACCTTGCGGCGGCCTTTGAATCGTTCGAGCACCCGGAACGCATTCTCCAACTCGCGCAACGCTTGCAGGGTGATTTTGGCATTCCAGCGATTCAGATCCTCCTGGGCCATGCGCAGGACGGTCAGAATCATGTCGCGGTAGAGCGCAAGATTGGGGCTGTCCGGGGCGACCGAACCAAGGAGTTCTTCGACCTTGGGGGTGAGGTCGATTCCGCTGCTCTGAAAGTGCTGAGACAACGCGTCACTGGGTACGTACGGCATTCACGCTTTCTCCTTCTGCAGAATCATTGACCGCCGCCAGGGGGCGGGATCGCGACGCGTCATACGCCGGCATGCGCAGCGCATCCGAAGGAAGGAGGCATCAAACCTGCGCGGCGCCCGATTCTGGACTAATCCGTGGTTGAAAAGAGAAAACATTGATGGCAACCGGCGCCACAGGCAACCCCTTTCAAGCGTGCAAAATGTGATAAGGCGTAACGGGCACGGCGAAACGAAACGCAGGCCCCAAGATCAGCGATCAAGCAGCGCGCGAACAGTACTGGGTGGCGGAATTTGAATAGCGCATGTAGCCAGGGAGGGGAGAGCAAGACTGCGCGTTGAAAGGATCTCGAAACGCGCAGCCCATAAAGCTCGTGACTTCACTTCTTGTGGGCAGGGGGTTTGGCAGCGCAGTCCGCCGCTTTGATTTCCTGAGTCGTGATGAGCTTGTTGGTTTTGTATTCAGTGAAGCGGTAACGCAGGATCGCACCCTTGGCCATCAGTTGACGATAACCGGCGTTGCGGCACACGCTACCGCCCAGCTGACCGCGGACGTCGTCCGGGTTTTCGCGCATCTGAGCCGCCTGGCCAGACTGCACGCTCAGGTGGTTGATCAGCATCTTGCCTTCAACGGTGTAGCCTTCGTCGAGGATGTCTTCATTGATGGCGCGTGGGGTGCCGACACTGCTTTCCTTCGCGACTTTATCAAGCATCTGGCTCAGTTCGTAATCCTGTTTGGACGCCGCGTTGGCGCACAGCGGAGCGACGAGCAAAAGCGTGAGAGTGGGGGCGATGAGGCGCAGCATTGAATTCTCCTGGTGCGTGGACGGGTGATGCAGAGGCTGGCCGTTGGACCGGCGACAACCCGAGGCGTTCACTGCAGGAGTGAGTGCTCTCTAGGCCGGGCAGTATAGGGGAGGAGCCTCGGGGGACACCAGAGAACACGGCGCGTCGGGCTGGTCTGCTAGAATGCCGCGACTTTTCGACCTGCCGGATGCCCCTCGTGTCACTGCCTTCTTACCCGTCAATGACCCCGACTGTTTTTCACAAGAATGCTGTCGCATGTCTGAGAGATGAGCGGGAGGAGGAAAGTACAAAGCCTTACTTGGCTCGCGGATCACGTGCGCCAAGGTGCCATTACTGTCGAGTGATCGAAAGTCATTGCCTGTGCAGGTGGCGTCCAAAGGTCGAGGCACAATCAGGGGTGTGCCTGATCATGACGAAAAAAGAGGTCTTCAAACCCAGCAATACGGGTTGGCTGATTGCAGACGTTATTCAGGATAACCATGCGTTTGTATGGTCCCGCACCGAGGTCGATGAAAAGCTGATTGCATTGCTCAACGACCCGCAGTGGCAACCCTATCTGGTTTTTCCGGGAGAATATGTAGCGGCCGAGCGCGTCACCAACACCGTGACGGTTAACCAAAACAAGAGGCCGCTGTTTGTGCTGATTGACGCTACGTGGACTGAAGCGAGGAAAATCTTCCGTAAAAGCGCTTATTTTGACTCCATCCCCATTTTAAGCCTGATCCCCGAAAAGCTTTCACGGTACAAATTAAGACGTTCCACGCGCAGCGAACATCTTTGTACCGCTGAAGTGGCCGCACTGTGTTTCGATCTGGCCGGCGATACTGAAGCAGCTTCGGCTTTGAGCTGCTACTTCGATGTCTTCAGTCAGCACTATTTAGGTGCTAAAAATCAGTTGCCCCTCGACTTGCTAAGCGATGCTCATCAAGAGCTCAAGGGTTACATTGAATAGTCATCAGTCAGTAAGCCGGCGCCAGCGAGTCGTATCAAAACGACTCGCAACAGAAGCATGACCTCAGTCGAGGGGGGTCTTCGGCCATAACTGCGCCAGCAGCATCCCGGCCAGCATCAATGCGCAACCGATATAGCCGCGCAGTTGCAAGGCCTCCCCGAGCATCCAGGCGCCAGCGATGGCGGCGAAGACGGCCTCCAGCGAAAGAATGATGGCGGCGTGGGAGGCGATGGCGTGTTTCTGCGCGACCACCTGCAGCGTGTAACCGACGCCGACTGCGACGATGCCGCCGTAGAGCAGGGCAGGGCCCGCATCGATGATTGCGTCGAGGGCAATCGGTTCGAAGAGCACCGCCAGCAGCAGACTCACCACCGAACAGGTGGCGAATTGCAGAAAGGCCAAACGGATCGGGTCGTGGCGGCTGGCGAACAAGCTGACCAACACCACGTGCCCACCCCACACGAACGCGCCGATCAGTTGCAGCCAATCCCCCGAGGCGACATGAAAGTTATCGCCAATACTCAGCAGGCACATGCCAACCACTGCCAGCAGGCAACCCACCCAGGTGCTCAGTCCGGTTTTATGGCCGAGCAGCAAGCCCAGCAGTGGAACGACAATCACGTACAGGCCGGTGATAAAGCCGGAGTTGGTCACACTGGTAAACAACAGGCCGACCTGTTGCAGGTTGATGCCCAATGCCAGCGCGAGGCCCATGATGATGCCAGCGCGTAACATGCCGCGGTTGAGCAAGGGCTCCGGCACGCGGGCCGTGTTGGCGTTGCGCAGAATAAGGGGGATCAGGCAGAGGGAACCCAACGCGAACCGCAGGCCCGAGAACAAATACGGACCGATGTGATCCATCCCGGCGGTCTGAGCGACAAAGCCAGTGCCCCAGATCAATGCGGTCAGGAGCATGAGCAGGTCCGCTCGCAGGGCGTGGTTTGGCATGATGGCAGTCGCCAGGTCGGGGGCGCAGACTTTGCCGCAAAGCGTCAGGCTTGACCACCCCGAGTTCGCTGGGCATCCTTGGCGCCGCTCACGTACGGTCCCTGTGTCAAGATGTCGCGGGTTGCCTCATTGGGTGTTGAATACGTCGGCGCTCAGCCACTTACAGGATCATTAAATGCCATACGAACTCCTGATTGCCGACGACCATCCCCTGTTTCGCAGCGCATTGCATCAGGCGCTGAGCCTGGGACTCGGGCCGGATGCAAGGCTGGTCGAGGCCGAGAGCATCGCTGATCTGGAAGCGCGACTGACCGAGAAATCCGATTGGGATCTGGTCCTGCTGGACCTGAACATGCCCGGCGCCTACGGCTTTTCGGGGCTGGTGCTGTTGCGCGGTCAGTACCCGCAGGTGCCGGTGGTAATGGTGTCTGCTCTGGAAGAGGCTGCGGTCGTGGTCAAGTCCCGCGAATTCGGCGCCAGCGGTTTCATCCCGAAATCCAGTTCCCTCGAAACCATTCAGAAGGCCGTGCGAACGGTGCTGGATGGCGATGTCTGGTGGCCTCCCCAGGTCAACGAAAGCATCAGCGTGTCGCCGGAGGCCAAGGCCGCCAGCGAAGGCCTTGCCAGCCTGACGCCACAGCAGTTTCGCGTGTTGACGATGGTCTGCGAGGGGCTGCTGAACAAGCAGATCGCCTACGAGCTGAGCGTGTCGGAAGCAACGATCAAGGCCCACGTTACGGCGATCTTTCGCAAGCTCAATGTGCGCACCCGAACCCAGGCGGCGTTGCTGCTGCAACAATTGGAATCCATTGCGCAGAGCTGATTCCCATGAATCCGGCTCAACCCTGGGCTTTACGCGGCCGACCTTCACACTTTTTTGACCGTCGCCGCACTAGCCTCCACCGCTTTCATTCATCAGTAGTTTTCCTATGACGTCCCCATTCAAAGGCCAGACCGGCCTGAAACGTATTCTCAACGCGTCTGGCTATTCCCTCGACGGCCTGAGCGCTGCATTCAAAGGCGAAGCGGCGTTCCGTCAACTGGTGCTGCTCAATATCGTGTTGATCCCGCTGTCGTTCGTGTTTCACGTCAGCCGTGGCGAGCGCGCGATCCTGATCGCGGTGTGCCTGTTGGCGCTGATTGTCGAACTGCTGAACTCGGCGATCGAGGCCGCGATTGACCGGATTTCCCTCGACCGCCACCCGTTGTCGAAGAATGCCAAAGACATGGGCAGCGCCGCCCAGTTTGTGGCGCTGAGCATGATTGCCGTGGTGTGGGGCCTGATTCTGCTGGGCTGACAATCACCTTTTATAGCCGGACGGCGCGTCAGGCAATGTTCGGCAGCACGATCTCGTCGCTGCGATTCACGCCGGCGGTGAATGAGCGGCAGAGGTCGAGGAATTCACGTATAGCCGACGTCTGATATTTCTGTTTGTGCCAGATGAAGTAGAACTGCCGCATCAAATCCAGCTCCGGCGTTTCAACGGCCACAAGGCTGCCCCGGCGGAAAGCGTCACGCAGGGCAAGACGCGAAATGCAGCCAATCCCCAGCCCGGATTCAACGGCGCGCTTGATCGCCTCGGTGTGCTCCAGCTCCAGCCTCACGTTAAGGCTGTTCAAGTGATGACGCATGGCCTGATCGAACGTCAGGCGCGTCCCTGAACCCTGCTCGCGCAAGATCCACGCCTCGTGCGTCAGTTCCTCCAGTGACGCCCGGCCCTTTTTGGCCAGCGGATGCTGAGGGGCGCAAAACACCATCAGCTCATCCTCGACCCAGGTTTGCACTTCGATGTCGGGGTGGCTGCAGTCGCCTTCGATCAAGCCCAGATCGATCTCATAGTGGGCGACCTGCTGAACGATGTTCGCCGTGTTTTGCACGTGCAGCTTCACCTGGCTCTCGGGGTGGCGCTGCATGAAGCTGCCGATCAGCAGCGTGGCGAGGTAGTTGCCAATGGTGAGGGTCGCGCCGACCGCCAGCGAACCGAAGCCGGACTTGCCGTTGAGCAGGTCTTCGATCTCCTTGGCCTGATCCAGCAGCGCGACGGCCTGAGGCAACAACTGCCGGCCGGTCGCGTTAAGGCTCAGTCGTTTACCGGCGCGGTCGAACAGCTGGCAGCTGGACTGGCGTTCCAGTTCGGTAATGGAAGTACTCGCCGCCGATTGCGACAAGGACAACAGGACCGCAGCGCGGGAAACGCTTTCCTGCTGGGCGACGGCGACGAAAACCTGGAGCTGACGGAGAGTAAATCGCATATCTATATAACCGATAACCTATATCTTGATAATTCAGTTAACAGATATTGTGTCTGCCACTAGAATGTCGCGCAATGGCGCATTGACTGGCGCATTGACTGGCGCACGTTATTTATCAGGAGCTCCCACGTACCATGAGCAACATGAATCACGAGCGTGTCCTTAGCGTTCATCACTGGAACGACACCCTCTTCAGTTTCAAGTGCACCCGTGATCCTGGCCTGCGCTTCGAGAACGGTCAGTTCGTCATGATCGGTCTGCAGCAGCCAAACGGGCGCCCGCTCATGCGTGCCTATTCCATTGCTAGCCCGAACTGGGAAGAGCATCTGGAGTTTTTTAGCATCAAGGTGCCGGACGGCCCGCTGACTTCCCAATTGCAGCACCTGAAGGAAGGCGATGAGATCATCATCAGCAAGAAGCCTACGGGCACGCTGGTGCTGGACGACCTCAAGCCGGGCAAACACCTTTATCTGCTCAGCACCGGCACTGGTCTGGCGCCGTTCATGAGCGTGATTCAGGACCCGGAAACCTACGAGCGTTTCGAGAAGGTCATCCTGTGCCACGGCGTGCGTTACGTGAACGAAGTCGCTTACCGCGAGTTCATCACCGAGCACTTGCCGCAGAACGAATTCTTCGGCGAGATGCTGCGCGACAAGTTGATCTACTACCCGACCGTGACCCGCGAGCCGTTCGAGAACGAAGGCCGCCTGACCGATCTGATGCGCAGCGGCAAGCTGTTCAGTGATATCGGCCTGCCGCCCATCAATCCGCAGGACGACCGCGCCATGCTGTGTGGCAGCCCGAGCATGCTCGACGAAACGAGCGAAGTGCTCAATAGCTTCGGCTTGACCGTCTCGCCTCGGATGCGTGAGCCGGGTGACTACCTGATCGAGCGCGCATTCGTCGAGAAGTAATGCTCAATCTGCTGCACGGCAGACCCCGGATCGAAACCCATCGCGGCTGAACCGCTCGCACAACCACTGTGCGAGTGGATTTACCCGCGAATAAGTCAGTACAGGCCTCAGCGACTTGGGGTCTGAAAAAAACCGCTTGGAGGTCACGGACCAGGCGGTTTTTTTGTTTCCGGCGACTGCCAACTCGCGCTTCTGCGGTATTCAGACGCACACCGCACGATGCTCAGCGTGAAGGCAGTACCGCAATCACCGCGCCGCTTGCAGCGTCGATATCCACCCTGAACATAGCCTGGTCGCGCTGGCGGCTGAACATGCAGGTAAAAACGCTCGGCGACTCATGCGCGAAATGCTCGAACCAACTGTAGATGCCGGGCTCGATCTTGCCATTGATCAGCAGTTGGTCGTCGATCTTCATCTGCCGGTGACGGTCGCCAGAGATCACGTAAAGTGTGGCATCCACACCCGACTCGTCGTTGTTCCACAAAATAGCCAAGTGCTGCCGATCCGGTACCACGATCGCCAGAAACCCGAGGCGATGGGCGATGTTCAGCGGCTGCTCCTGCCAGCGCCAGCGAGCCTCTACGACCTTGCATGGCGGCCATCCCAGGGCAACTATGCGCTCTACGGTCATGCTTTCGTCGATGACCTTCCCGTCCTCTCGAACTTCCTCAAAATCACATATCACCGCTTGTCACTCCAAAGGCAACACACGAGGGGTGCCCACTAATTTCACGTTTTTTCCATCGACGAACTGTACCTGCCGTACCCCGCCGTTGTACTCCCCCAGCGGGCCTGTGATGCCTTTGTACACCTTCTGCGGAGCAGTCGTTTCGACAGTTATCACACGCGACACGTCCGACTTGAATTCTTCGAGGATGACGAGTTTATCCCGCGCATAGGCCTGGCTGGGAATAGGGTCAGGTGAAGCAAAGCCTCCGAACGCTGGCTTGCCTCGAACGATGGCCTCGGCTTGGCCTTCTGCGACGACCATTTGGTATTGCGTGCCCGCCGGCACCACTTCGGTATTGACCAGCGTGCCCTCAAGCCACGCCGGCAGGTTGCCTTCAGCAACCCAGGCCTCATTGACCTGCGAGGCAGTGCGTACTTCCAGCAGCAGGGTCTGGCTGGCCAAGCGCGCAGCATTGCGTTCGGCGCTCAAGCTTGCCATCTTCGGGCCTGCGCCGAGCAGCGCCAATCCGGCCATGCCTTGCAGCAGGTCGCGGTAACCCGGGCCAAGCCGATCGCCGAGCTGGCCCAGCAGCTCCATGCCGCCATAGACCGCACCGCCGATCGCTCCGGCGGTCATCAGAGCAGCCAGCCCGGCCACGGCTGCCAGGACCAAGGCGCCCGCGGCAGCGACCACGCCCAGAACCTCCAGCCCGTTGTGCATCCAGCCCTCGATGTCCAGCACGAATTCCATGCGCAGCGTCGGGCCACCGATAAACGTGTTGTGGCTCCCGGACTTGATATGCGCTCCGCAGCTCATTTTGCTCTTCAGCCGCGCCGCCGGCTTACCGTTGAAGTAAACGGTGGCGCTGCCTTCGGCGATCGTGACCGGGAACGGCCAGTACGGGTGGCCCATGGGAAACCCGCTGCAGGAACTGGACACATCCTCACTGGCACGCATGGCGTTACGCAGGTTGATGAATACGTTGGGACTGCCTCTTATGAGCGAGCCTGTGGTTGGCTCGGGCAGATTGAAGACCGCCGAGAGCCCCTTGACCAACTGGAACATCGACAGGCCGCCCGCGGCGATGGACCCCGCCAGAATCACAGCCGCCAAACCACCGGTCGCTGCCGTCACGGCGATGATTGCCGCACCGACAAGGGCTCCGGCGACCGCGCCGGCGAGCATGGCCGCGACGCCGAATCCGTGGGCGACTTCATCGCCCAGCCGCGCTGCGGCCTGTGCATCCATGCTAAGCGATACCTCTGGGCATTCTATGGGGCTGTTGGTGGGTGTGGGCTGCGGATTATCCAAGACCTGCAAGGGGCGAAGCAAGGTTCGCGTACGTACTGGCCATCTCACCTCCAATGCAGCGGCTTTCTTGCAACGTTTGTTGCCTAACGCGCGCAGCCTGCATCAGGCGCAGATCGTGCGGCGTATCCGGGTGGTCAGTTGGCAGCGCAAACGACTTCCAGCACCCGTATCTCGCCTGGCAGGGGATAATGCCAACGCACGTCCAGGTCCCAGAACTGCGCGCCGTAGCGACGTTCTGGCACAGGCACCTGATAGGCGGGGCGCGGATCCTGAGCCAGGCACTGCTCGATCAGCTCCACCAGCGGCTCATTCAGACGCAGACTATGTGCACGAGCCTGCTGCAGCGCCCCGTCGTCCCAGGACACGGTGATCAGCTCGGGTGCCGCCGCCGCCATGCTGTTGCTGGCCGCGTCGATGATGTCGGCGTAAGGCACATAGGGTTTGATGTCCAGCACTGGCGTGCCGTCCAGCAGGTCAATCCCCGACAGCCACAGCCGACCGGCCTCGACCTTCTCCAGCTTGACCACCGATTGACCAATGCCGTTCGGGCGGTGGGTCGCACGGGTGGCGAATACCCCCATAGACTGATTGCCGCCCAGGCGGGGAGGGCGCACTTTAAGGCGTGGCCGCTCCTCCAGTGCCTGGTGAAACAGGAACAGCAGCCAGACGTGACTGACCTGCTCCAGGCCCTGAACCGCATCACCTTGGTCGAAAGGCGCCACCAGTTCCAGCGCACCGCGGGCGGCAGGAGCCAACTGCGGCTGGCGCGGGATGGCGAACTTCTCCTTGAAACACGAACGAACGAAGCCGATGGGAGTAACGTTGTAGCTCTGGTTCATGCAACTTGGCTCATTCAGCGATCGACTGCGCTTAACCGCGAGTGCGCAGGGTCAGGCCGCGCAGGAAGTTGCGCAGCAGTTGGTCGCCACACAGACGATAGTTGTTATGGCCGGCCTTGCGGAACAGCGCGCTCAGCTCCGGCTTGGACACCGGAAACTCCGCGGCCTTGAGGATCGCATGCATATCCTCTTCCTTGAGTTCGAATGCGACGCGCAGCTTTTTCAACACAATGTTGTTGGTCATTGGCAACTCGAGTGGCAACGGCGGACGGCTTTCATCCTTGCCGCGCTTGAAAAACACCAGACCGTCGAGAAAGTGCGCCATGATCTCGTCGCTGCACGGCTCGAAGCCTTCCTCCTCATCCTTTTTCATGAAGGCGGTAACCTGGGTCTTGGTGACGTCGTAGCCCCCCAGCTTGATGATATCCACCACTTTGGCGTCGCTGATATCGAGCATGTAGCGGATGCTACGCAGTACGTCGTTGTTCATCATGATGCGTGTTTCCTGATCAATCGATGTGAGCGCGCGCGAAGTCCCGCGTGGCGCTGAAAAAGAGGGTTAAAACTTTTCCTTGTCGGTCATGTAGCGCCAGTGACCTTCCGGCACCTTGCCGATGGAGACTCCGCCTATGCGGATGCGTCGCACGGAGACGACCTTCAGGCCCACGGCCTCGCACATCAACGCGATGACGCCGGGCTGCGGGTTCTTCATGGCGAAGCGCAGGCGGGTTTCGTTCTGCCAGCTGGCTTTGACCTTCGGCAATTCCTTGCCCTTGTACATCAGGCCGTGGTTCAGGCGATTGAGACCGTGAGCGACCATTTCGCCGTCGATCTCCACCACGTATTCCTGCTCTATTTTGCTGCGGTCGTCGGTAAGCTTGCGCAGGATCTTCCAGTCCTGGCTAAACACCATCAGACCGCTGGCGCTGGCTTGCAGGGTGGAGATCGCCTCCAGACGCAAGAAGTGTCCCTTGAGCGGACGCCTACCGACGCTATGTTCAGGCGACAGCGTGCCGGGCGTGATCAATGGCAGCGCCTGTTGCGGGCTCATGCCCGCAGCGGCATTGAACAGTATGGTCACCGCTTCCGGGGTATCGGCTTTAGCCTCGGGGCTGAGCACGACGGTCTGGTGCTCAACCTTGAATTGCGGCTCGTCGACGACCACGCCGTCTACCGTGACCCAGCCGCCTTCGATGAACAGTTCGGCTTCACGGCGTGAGCAGCCGACCAGCTCGATAAGGCGTTTGGAAAGGCGAATGGGGTCAGTCATGAGAAAAGCCGTAACAGAAGGGAAAGGCGCCTATTGTACCCATGCAAGCACCGTTAATCGCGGCAACATTGAAAATGCTTCCAGAGTCAGCGTCCACTTGAGGGATTTTTTCGAGAGCAACGTAGGTATGCTTTTTATCCCCCCACTGTCTGGAGCTTTTCATGACCAAATGGCTACCCGCTTTGTTGATGAGTATCAGCCTGCCGCTGATGGCAGCGCAGGCACCTTCCTATGGGCCGCAACTGGAAGGTTTTCAGTACCCGTTCCCGGCGCGGAACTTCAGCTTCGAGTCGCAGGGTGCCCAGGTGCAGATGGGTTACATGGACATCAAGCCGAGCGGCACGCCTAACGGCCGAAGCGTGCTGATGCTGCATGGCAAGAACTTCTGCGGCGCGACTTGGGAGGGCAGCATCAAAGCGCTCACGGCGGCGGGTTATCGCGTGGTCGCACCCGATCAGATCGGGTTCTGTCGCTCCAGCAAACCGGCGGACTACACGTATTCTTTCGAGCAGCTGGCCCAGAACACGCGGGCACTGCTGACCAGCCTGGATATCGATCATGTGACGGTCGTCGGCCACTCCATGGGCGGCATGCTGGCGACCCGCTTCGCGCTGATGTATCCGGATCAGGTGGATCAGTTGCTGCTGGTCAATCCGATCGGTCTAGAAGACTGGAAGGCCAAAGGCGTGCCGGATCGCAGTTTCGACGAATGGTACGCGCGGGAACTGAAGACCAACGCGCAGAGCATTCGCCAATACCAGCAATCAACCTACTACGCTAACCAGTGGCGGCCGGAATTCGATCACTGGGTCGATATGCAGGCGGGAATGTTCAATGGCAGGGGCAGGGAAGAGGTCGCACGGGCATCGGCACAGACCTACGGGATGATTTTCAATCAGCCGGTGTTCTACGACTTCGATAAGTTGAAGATGCCGACCGTGTTGCTTATCGGGCAAAAAGACAACACAGCCATTGCCAAGGATGCTGCGCCTGAGGCACTGCGCAAAACGCTGGGTAACTATCCGGAATTGGGCAGGGCGGTCGCTAAACGAATTCCTGGGGCCACGCTGATCGAATTCGCCGGGCTAGGGCACGCGCCGCAAATTCAGGATCCGCAGCAGTTCAATAAAGTGCTGTTGGAAAGTCTGCAGCGCTGATGCATTGCCTTGTAGCGGTCCGGCTGTCCGACGGCGGTATCTTTCAAATCGCTGCCCCCCAGCAAGCCGTGCCGCTAGAGCGGCGCGCGAGGGTCCCCTCACTGGGGTTTCAATCTCATGCGCAACATCGGGTACGGCCTGCCAAGGCCGTCCACCGCCGAACGCCCGGTAACCTCGAACCCCTGTTTCTCATAGAACCCCAGCGCCTGCGGGTTCTGCTCGTTCACATCCAGTTCGGTGATCTGGAAATGCTCGATTGCATACTCCAGCAGCTTCTTGCCCAGCCCCAGGCCGCGATGTTTAGGTGCGATGAACAGCATTTCCAACTTGCCTGGCGTGGTCCCGCCGAAGCCTGTGATGTCCAGCTGCGAGTCGCGGGTGCAAAACAGCGTTACTGCATCCAGGTACTGGCTTTGCAAAAGATTGCGTAGCAGGGCGATGTAATTTTCCGGCAGAAAATCATGGGTCGCCCGGACCGAGGCCTCCCAGAGCCGGGTCAGTTCGGCGTAATCATGCTTCTTTGGCAGGTAAATGACCGAGTGGTGGGCCATGTTGCCGCTTCTCCTGTTTGTCGTTGTTCTAAAGTGGAGACGATAGCCAGAAAAAACAAACCCCGCCGTTTTACGGGTGGGGTTGTTGAGGGGCAAAGTGCACTGAGGTCTTAAATCGTCTCGGCCCACAGGTCGTATTCATCGGCATCGACCACGCGGCACATGATCTTGTCGCCTGGCTTGAGGTCCAGATCGCTCTCGACGAACACGTTGCCGTCGATTTCCGGGGCATCGAAGAACGAACGGCCGACAAAACCCTGCTCGTCGACTTCGTCGATCAGCACTTCGATTTCCTTGCCGATCTTCATCTGCAGGCGGGCCGCGCTGATGGCCTGCTGGTGCGCCATGAAGCGGTCCCAGCGCTCCTGCTTGACGTCTTCCGGCACGATGGCCGCGTCCAGCAGGTTGGCAGGCGCGCCTTCGACCGGCGAGTATTGGAAGCAACCAACACGATCGAGCTGTGCTTCAGTCAGCCAGTCCAGCAGGTACTGGAAGTCTTCTTCGGTTTCACCCGGGAAGCCAACGATGAAGGTTGAACGGATGATCAGGTCCGGGCACTGTTCGCGCCACTTCTTGATGCGCGCCAGGGTCTTGTCTTCGAAGGCCGGGCGTTTCATCAGCTTGAGGATCTTCGGGCTGGCGTGCTGGAACGGGATATCCAGGTACGGGAGGATCTTGCCTTCAGCCATCAACGGGATGATCTCGTCGACATGCGGATACGGATAGACGTAATGCATGCGAACCCAGACACCCAGCGAACTCAGGGCCTGGCAGAGCTCGGTCATGCGCGTTTTGACCGGTTGGCCGTTCCAGAACCCGGTGCGGTACTTGACGTCTACGCCGTAGGCGCTGGTGTCCTGGGAGATCACCAGCAGCTCCTTGACCCCGGCCTTGGCCAGGCGCTGAGCTTCATCCAGCACATCGCCCACCGGACGGCTGACCAGCTTGCCGCGCATCGATGGGATGATGCAGAAGCTGCAGCTGTGGTTGCAGCCTTCGGAAATCTTCAGGTAGGCGTAGTGGCGCGGGGTCAGCTTGATGCCTTGCGGCGGCACCAGATCGATCAGCGGGTTGTGATCGAGCTTCGGCGGCGCCGCATCGTGCACGGCGTTGACCACTTGCTCATATTGGTGGGGGCCGGTAACGGCCAGTACGCTGGGGTGCACACTGCGGATCACGCTCTCGTCCACGCCCATGCAGCCGGTCACGATCACTTTGCCATTTTCGGCAATGGCTTCACCGATGGTGTCCAGCGACTCGGCCTTGGCGCTGTCGATGAAACCGCAGGTGTTGACTACCACCACGTCGGCGTCCTCGTAGGTTGGCACGACCTGGTAGCCTTCCATGCGCAGCTGAGTGAGGATGCGCTCCGAATCAACGAGCGCCTTCGGGCAACCCAAGGAAACGAACCCGACCTTGGGGGCGGCAGGCGTGGTAACGGTGGACATTGACTAACCTCGGCGTAGGTATGCCCGGGCGATTGGCCGAGGCATTGACTGGGCGCTTGGTGCGCCTCTGATCAAAAAGTGCGCAATTCTAGCGACGAGAACCGTGATTGACCAGCGTTATACCGAGAATTACGACGAGTGCTGCGCTATGCTTCGCGGCGTTGAACCCGGTGGCCCTTGTCGGCCGGGTGCATCGGAATTTGCCGGCACGCTGCGGGTCAATCTGACAGCGGCATGTCGCGTACTTGAGTCATGGTTTCGGGAGTGGTAAATGGGTCACGCAACTAGTCAGGCCGAGGCCGGACATTCGTCGGTCAAACCGTTGAGTCTACTGGTAGGCGCGGTGGGAGTGGCGTACGGCGATATCGGTACCAGTCCGCTGTACACGATCAAGGAAGTGTTCGCTGGCGGCTACGGTGTGCAGGCCGGTCACGATTCGGTGCTGGGAATTCTGTCGCTGATTTTCTGGGCGCTGATCTGGGTCGTCTCCTTCAAATACATGGCGTTGGTGCTGCGCGCCGATAATGACGGTGAGGGCGGCATCATGGCCTTGACCGCACTGGCCCGTCGCGCTTCTTCGAAATACCCGAAACTGCAGGCGACGATGATCGTTTTCGGCCTGTTCGGTGCTGCGCTGTTCTATGGCGACAGCATGATTACTCCAGCCATTTCGGTGCTGTCGGCGGTCGAGGGTATGGAGCTGGCGTTCGATGGCCTGGAACACTGGGTGGTGCCGATTGCGTTGATCGTGCTGGTCGGTCTGTTTTTGATCCAGCGGCACGGGACTGCCCGGATCGGCGTGATGTTTGGCCCGATCATGGTGCTGTGGTTCGTGACCCTTGGTGTGCTCGGTATTCACGGCATCGTTCAGCAACCTGAAGTGCTGCACGCGATCAATCCGGTCTGGGCGGTGCGTTTCTTCATCGACCACCCAGGGATTGGCGTCGCCGTACTGGGCGCGGTGGTATTGGCGTTGACCGGTGCCGAGGCCTTGTACGCGGACATGGGGCATTTCGGACGCAAGCCGATTTCCCGAGCCTGGTTTGCGCTGGTGCTGCCGGCTTTGGTGCTCAACTATTTCGGGCAGGGCGCGGTGGTGATCGAGAATCCCGAGGCTGTGCGCAATCCGTTCTACCTGTTGGCGCCAGGTTGGGCGCTGTTGCCGCTGATCGGCCTCTCTACGCTGGCGACCATTATTGCTTCCCAAGCAGTGATTTCCGGCGCGTTCTCCATGACACTGCAGGCGATACAGCTCGGTTACATCCCGCGAATGTACATCCAGCACACCTCCAGTGATGCTCAAGGTCAGATCTACATCGGGGCGGTGAACTGGGCGCTGATGGTCGGGGTAATCCTGCTGGTGCTGGGCTTCGAGTCCTCCGGCGCCCTGGCCTCGGCGTATGGCGTGGCGGTGACGGGCACGATGTTGTGCACCACGATCCTTGTGGCGTCGGTGATGCTGCTGGCGTGGAAGTGGCCGCCGTTGCTGGCGGTGCCGGTCCTCTTGGGTTGCCTGTTCGTCGATGGCATGTTTTTCGCGGCCAACGTGCCGAAAGTGGTGCAGGGCGGCGCGTTCCCGTTCCTGGCTGGCATTGCGCTGTTCATCCTGATGACCACCTGGAAACGCGGCAAGCAGCTCTTGGTGGATCGCATCAACGAGGGTGGGCTGCCGCTGCCCATCTTCATTAGCAGTATCCGCGTCCAACCGCCTCATCGGGTGCAGGGCACTGCGGTATTCCTCACCGCTCGCCCGGACGCCGTGCCTCATGCGCTGTTGCACAACCTGCTGCATAACCAGGTCTTGCACGAGCAGGTGGTATTACTGACGGTCGTCTACGAAGACACGCCGCGGGTCCCCACGGCCCAGCGTTTCGAGGTCGAGGCGTATGGTGAAGGGTTCTTCCGGGTGATCCTGCACTTTGGTTTCATCGACGAGCCGGACGTGCCCGCTGCGCTGAAATTGTGCCATCTGGCCGAGCTGGACTTCAGTCCGATGCGTACAACGTACTTCCTCAGCCGCGAGACCGTGGTCTCTTCCAAGCTGGTCGGCATGGCCCGCTGGCGCGAAGGGCTGTTCGCCTTCATGTTGAAGAACGCCAACGGAAACCTGAGGTTCTTTAAGCTACCGTTCAATCGGGTGATCGAGTTGGGCACGCAGGTGGAAATGTAGCCGAGCATGCTTAAGGCGCTTTTTCTGCTGGAGGGCGCCTTCTTGAAAGCATCTGTCACTCAATGGCTTGGCCGCCAGGCTGCGAAGACTCGTAATGAGTGCGAAGGCTCGCGGCGATCAATTCTCGAAGCCAGGCGTGTGCCGGATCGCGGTGCAGTCTTTCGGGCCAAAGCATCAGCATCTCGAAACCCGGGATTGGCAGTGGGGGCTCTTGTACATGAAGTCGTGGCTGATGACGCACCAACCTCTCCGGTACGACCGCAATCAGATCGCTATGGGCTAATGCGCTAATCAACGAATTGAAGTTGGACACTGAAAGTACCACGCGCCGGCTCAGTCCTCTGGCTGCAAGAGCAAGATCGGTGCTCCCTGAAAATCCACCTCCGTCAGGGGACATGACCGCGTGTTCCAGATCACAAAAGCGCTCCAGCGACATGGAAGACGCTCGCAGCGGGTGATCGAATCTCGTGGCCAGCACGTAGCGTTCATGGATCAAAGAGCGCTGACGCAGCCTCGGTGAGGCTTCATCGCGAATATGTAACGCAAGATCGAGACGATCGTTTTCCAGTTCAGCAGCCAGATTGCCGGGGAGCTTGCTGATCATCGCCAGGCGCGTGCCCGGAGCCTGGTGCCTTAGCGATGCGAGCGACGGCCAGATCAGTGCAGTTGCCGCATAGTCACTCGCAGCGACCCGCCACGTGTGATCTGCCTGCAATGGATCGAAAGGCGTTGCCGGGGTAAGCGCATCCTCCAACGCAGCCAGCGCCTGTCGTAACGGCCCGCGCAGCGCTTGAGCTCTGGCCGTCGCAGACATGCCTCTCGGACCGGGTAGCAGAAGGGGGTCGTTCAGCACCTGGCGCAGCCTGCCGAGCTGAAGGCTGACCGTAGGCTGGGTCAGGTTAAGGACTCGAGCAGCCCGGGTGACGTTTTGCTCCGACAGCAGTATGTCGAGTGTGACCAGCAGGTTGAGGTCGAGACGCCGCAAGATATTGTGCATCGCAATACCTGATGTTTCCGGAATTCATTTCCAGCATAGTCGATCAGGTCGGTACGTTGCGCCTGCGCCCTTCAAGCCGGAACAAACCCAATGAACGTCCTATTGATTTATGCACATCCCGAACCGCGATCGCTAAACGGCTCTCTTAGGGATTTCGCTGTCAGCCACCTGCAGGCAGCGGGTCATCAGGTGCTTGTTTCAGACCTCTATGCGATGGATTGGAAAGCTGTCCTGGATACCACTGATGCTCCTGGATATCGCGCCGAGGAACGGTTCAATCCCGCCGCAGAGTCCCAGCGGACATTCGCTGCAGGAACACAACCGTCTGACATCGAGGCTGAGCAAGCAAAGTTGCTCTGGGCGGATGCCGTTGTCTTCCAGTTTCCCCTTTGGTGGTTCTCGATGCCGGCAATGCTCAAAGGCTGGATTGAGCGTGTCTATGCTTACGGCTTTGCCTATGGAGTCGGTGAACACAGCGAGCGTCACTGGGGCGACCGATACGGTGAAGGCACATTGGCCGGTAAACGCGCCATGCTTGTCGTCACGATGGGCGGCTGGGAATCGCATTACAGCGGCAGGGGAGTAAATGGCCGGTTAGAGGATCTGCTGTTTCCTATACAGCACGGCGTGCTGTTCTATCCCGGATTTACAGTGCTTGCTCCGTTCCCGATCTACAAAACCCATAAGGTAGACGCAGAGAGATTCGGGCAGATCTGCTCAGCCTATGCCGCTCGGTTGGACGGTTTGTTCACGGCAGAACCCTTGCCATTCCGTACGCAGAATGGCGGCGACTACGAAATCCCGGCGTTGACCCTGCGCCCGGATTTCGCACCGGACCGCCATGATCTTGGCATTCATCTGAGTGTGGAAACCGCCCCGCCTAAATGAACAGTGAAAGCCGCAGCTTAAGCACTGCGCCCTGGACCGCTTATGTCGGTCAACCACCGTGGCCTCATGTAAGGGCGGCAGCCATTAACGACAGTTTCGGCTCGGCCCCTGTCCCCAAGCGTCGGTGATTCAAGGACGCCTGGCCATCCGTGCGGAATGTTGGAAGCTGAAAATGAAAAATCCCCGCAGTCGTGAGCCTGCGGGGATTTTTTGGCGGTGATCAGTCGGCGTTGGCTGACTCGGGCGCTTCCTTGCCTTTCCACTTGTCTATGACGGCAATCAGGCGCTTGGCCAGGGCGGGGTAGTCCTCGTCAAAGTGATGCCCACCCGGTAGTTCCTGCTTCTGGCCGGGGGCGGTCGCTTCGGTACAGCCGCTTTCGTCTTTTTCTTCCACGCCATACACGCAGAACACTTTGTCACCCGGCAGCTTGGCCATTTCCGGGCCGGTGGCTGCTTCTTTGCCAGATGCGCCGAGCCAGCCCTCGACAGCAATTTCGAAACTGCCACTGCGCGCGAAAGCCAGCAGGATGATGCCATCGACCCGTGCTTTGTCTTCTTCCGGCAGGCGGTTGTAGATCGCTGGCAGCACATCGGCGCCGAACGAGTAGCCCGCGAGGACGAAATGCTTGGCGCCCCACTTCTGCCGGTAATGAGCCATCAGCTCACTCAAATCGGTTGCGGTCTGCTCTGGCGACTTATGCTCCCAGTAATAGCGCAGGGTGTCGATACCGACGACCGGATAACCGCCTGCTTTTGCCATGTCACCCGCCACGTCCTTGTCCAGGTCGCGCCATCCGCCGTCACCGGAGAGAAACAGGGTGACGGTGTCCGACGGCTGGCTCGACGGCACCTCCACCACGGGAATGTTCAGGCCGCCGTTGGCGTCATCGGCAATCAGTTGATGACGCACTTCGGTGTTCAGTATTTGCGGATATTTAATGTCGTAGTCACTGATGCTGGTTTCAGCGTTTGGTGTGTCACGCACGAACACCGCGGTTTCGTCGTCCGGGCCGTCATTCCACGCCACAGTCCATTTGCCATGGGCCGCGGCCTTAGGAACCGGTGCTTTGCAGCCCGGTTGGTTGAGGACGAAGTTCACCGAAATGGCCTGGGCCTTATCGTTGTTCTGTCCTGCCAGCCAGTCCCAGGCCACCGAGCCGCCAGCGCTTATGCCGGCGACCAGATCGGGGGCGCCATCGAGCTTTTGCAGCGCCGCATTGAACGTCTTGGTTTGCAACAGGCAATCGTCTTTGGGCAGGACGACCTGAATGACTTGGGCCGATGCGTCGTAGCTCAGTGCAAGGACCTGCTTTTCGGTCATCGCGTCTTCACTGGTCACGGCCAAAGCCACGCGCGTCTTGACCTTGGTCGATGGGGTTGCGCGGATAAGCGCCGAACCATCGTCCAGCGTCATGCGTTCCAATGTCGGTTGTGCGGCGGGGCGGTTCCACAGCCAGAAACCCAGTGCCACCACCAGGATTACCAGGGCTGCAAGTAAAAAGCGCCAGTAGCGTTGAATCATCAGCGTTTCACCAATCCAGTCAGGCCGCCCGCGATAAGGGCGGCAGTGTCTGCCAGTGCCACCAGCGGATCGAGTCCTGCGGGCACGGCCATATAACGAGGTTCCCAGTCAGGCTGGAATTTGTCTTTGAAACGGCGCAGGCCCTGGAAGTTGTAGAGCTGCTCACCGCGACTGAAGACCATCGAACCCAGACGTTGGGTTAACGGCGCGCCGCGTCTTGGCTGCAGTCCAGATAACGGCACCATGCCCAGGCTGAAGCGAGCGTAGCCTTCCTTTTTGTAATGCAGAATCAGCCCAACCATCATGAACTCCATGGTCAGCTTCGGCGCGTCCGGATGCGAGCGCATCAGGTCCAGGCTCGCCAGATCGTTCCGCGAGGTTTCCAGAAGGTTGGAGAAGGCCACCGGTTTACCCTGAAAGTGCACGATGGCGATGCGGAAATGCTTCAAGTAATCCAGGCTGAAGCGGCCCAGCGAGAAGCCTTTTTCGCGCACATTCTTGCCCGTCAGCCACGCGTCGGAGATCACTTTAAGCTCGTCCATCGGTGCTTGGCCGACTTCGTATATCTCCAGTGACAGGCCGTCACGACCACCTCTGTTCCAGGTGTAGCGCAGATCCTTCATTTCCTTGCCTTTGGCGTCGATGTCGAACTTGTGCAGATCGACACGCGCCTCTTCGCCCAGCTTGATGGCGGTCAGGCCGATGTCCATATAGAACGGCAGGTTTTCTGCACGCACCTGATAGAACACGGGCCGGGCGTGGTGCACGTCGCACAGGTCGCGGAATTGCCAAATCAGCTCGGCGCGCTGCTGGGTCGGGCCGATCGGGTCATACAAGGCCACCAGGCTGCGGCCGCGATGGGCGTACATCAGAAAGGCGTTGCCGTCCGGGTGCAGCAGCACGGCTTTGTCGCCGGTCAGCACGAGGCCGCCGTCAGGCTGATTGGACGCCTTGATGATCTCAGCGGCCTTGGCCAACTGCTCCTCATCGGGAAGGTCGATCTGCGGACGAGCGGTGCGCAGCAGCCAGGTCAGCGATACGATAACCAGCAGCACTGCGCTACCGAGTGCCGAGCGCAGACCGCGCGGGGCATCGGCGTCGAGCGTGAACTGCCACCAGAGCTGATGACTGTACGGCACGTCCTGATAGGCAAACAGCAAGAGCCAGAACGACGCCCCCAGCACACAGATGCTCGCCACCAGGTATAGCGGCGAGAAGGGCAGCTCCAGCAAGCGGCTGGGGCGATAGAACGAGCGGCGGAAGATCGCCAGAAGGCAGGCGGTCAGAAGCAGAAGGCTGGCTTCTGCCCAGTCGAACCCCTTGAGGATCGAGAGCACGGAGCCTACGAACAGCAAGATGGTGGTCAGCATCCAGGCTGCGGAAAGCCGCCGACGCAACCCTTGGGCGAGCAACAGGCACAGCACGCCGATCAGACTGGCGCCGAAGTGCGATGCATCGATGAGTCGGTGCGGAATCAGGAAGCCGAGACTTTCCAGGCGCGTGTCGATTTCCGGGGTGGCGCCGGAAAACAGCAACACCACGCCGGACAGGAACACCAGCAACGCCAGGATCGGTGCGCCAAGCCCCGACGCAACACGCATAGCCTGTCGCGCGAATAGAGCGCGTCTGGCTTCACTGAACAACAGCACCAGGCATGCGATCAGCAGCGGCAATACCACATAAATCAACCGATACAGCAACAGCGCTGCAGCCAGCGGCGCTGCCCCCAGTTCGTCAGCGAACGCTGCTAGCAGGATCGCTTCGAAGACCCCGACGCCACCCGGTACATGGCTTAGCACGCCGGCGGCCAGCGCCAGCAGATACACCAGCAGGAAAGCGCCGAACGGGGGAGCGGACGGGAGCAGCAGGTAAAGCACGGCTGCCGCAGCGGCGACGTCCAGCGCCGTGATCACCAGCTGC
The DNA here is from genome assembly GCF_002419965.1 of Pseudomonas sp. UBA5706. Taxonomy (GTDB): domain Bacteria; phylum Pseudomonadota; class Gammaproteobacteria; order Pseudomonadales; family Pseudomonadaceae; genus Aquipseudomonas. The sequence continues at coordinate 234,378 of NZ_DIHC01000001.1, read as the reverse complement.
ATCAACGTAAGGCGCAAGCCTGGCAGCCGCAGTGTGCGACGCCCGGCACGTACCAGCAGATTATGCGCGATGGTCTGCTCAGGCAGTCGGCGACGATAAACGGCCACACCGATGATCAGGCTCATCGCCAGGACCGCGATGGCGATGATTGCCAGGACCGGGACCGAGAGGTGCAGCGCCAGCGATGCCGCGGGCAGGTCGCTCAAGGTCGCCAAGGCCGCCAGGGGCGGCAGTGCACATCCCAATGAGAGGCTGGCGAACAGCGTCATATGGGCGACTTCCCCGGCGCCCAGGCCAAGTCGCGAATACAGGCGATAACGCACCGACCCGCCGGAAAGCATAGACAGGCCGACGGCGTTGCCAATGGCGAACGCGCAGAAACCGCCCATCACCAGCGACTTGGGAGGTAGCTCGACGTTGGCATATTTACTGGCTGACCATTCGTAGCCCAGCAGGATGATGAAACCGATGACCGTCGCCAGAACCGCGCCAGCCAAAGAAGGCATGGGCACACTCAGGAGGGAATCCTGAAGTGCATAAATATCGAGCTCGGTAAGCATGTGCCGACAGGCGATCAACGCCAGCGCAAACAGAATGATGGTAACGGCCAGCCCGATGGGTTGACGGTGCTTGCTCACCAGTTCGCGTACGCGCAGTCGGGCAGGAGGTGCCGGAGGACTTTCCGGAACTGCTTCGTTTGTGTCGGATGGGTTGGCGCGCATCAATCACTCCTTGGATCGTGCGCGACAGGATGGGGGTATACAGCCAAGTTACCAATCCCTACGCAAAAAATAATTCAAGATGTTAGCGCTTGAACGTCTAACGGGCGAATACGGCAGATACGTCTCGTGACCGATGGGTGCATGTGCGCTTGCTCACCTGCATATCGGCAACGGACGCGGAATCTGTCGCGCTGAGATACATAAGGTAACAAACCACTTGTGAACAAATCGGTTCGACAACGAAATGTGACAAGCAATTATCCTTGCTGTTCGGCGCTTTTCATTGAGGCAAAAAAAAGGCCACTCTTTCGAGTAGCCTTTTTAAATGTTGGTTGCGGGAGCCGGATTTGAACCGACGACCTTCGGGTTATGAGCCCGACGAGCTACCAGACTGCTCCATCCCGCGTCTGTGAGGCGGCATTCTACAGCCGAACGACATCCTGTCAACCTTTAAACCCAGGTATCGACAAAATAACCGCACTTTTGCGGTTGTCGTCTCTAAGTGACGGTCTCGCAAGGTTTTTGTCGGGGGGCGGTATGCAGCGGGGCGTACTCGTTGATGAAAGATATTTCACCTATAAGGACGTACGTTTTTTGAGCGCGCACAAAAAAGCCACTCTATTGAGTGGCTTCTCCGATATTTGGTTGCGGGAGCCGGATTTGAACCGACGACCTTCGGGTTATGAGCCCGACGAGCTACCAGACTGCTCCATCCCGCGTCTGTGAGGCGGCATTCTACAGAGGATCGCTGACGTGTCAAGCATATGAAGGAAAAAAGTGCTTTTTCTTCAATCGGTTAGCGAACTGCATTTTGCTGTCCGTGCGGCAATAGCCTGCGCTGCGGGCTTTTCAGCGTGATCGGCGATTACGCACGTGGTCGAATCCCGGCAGGCTATTCGCGTAGCGAGTGCCATACCTGTGCCCGAATGAGATACTGCACGACCGTTTGCTTACGACCGCATGTCATGCCGCAGCGCAAAATCATCCATATCGACTGTGACTGTTTCTACGCCGCGATTGAGATGCGCGACGATCCGAGTCTGGCTGGCAAGCCGCTGGCAGTCGGTGGCTCGGCAGAAAGGCGGGGCGTCATCGCGACCTGTAATTATGAGGCGCGGGCTTATGGCGTGCGTTCGGCCATGTCGTCCCGGCATGCATTGACGCTCTGCCCGGACCTGACCATCGTCAAGCCGCGCATGGATGCCTATAAAGAAGCCTCGAAAGAAATCCACATTATCTTCCGCGACTACACCGACTTGATCGAGCCGTTGTCGCTGGATGAGGCTTATCTGGATGTTTCCGAGTGCAGCCATTTTGCAGGCAGTGCTACGCGCATCGCTCAGGACATCCGCAGGCGTGTGTCGAATCAGCTGCACATCACCGTCTCCGCCGGCGTCGCGCCCAACAAGTTTCTGGCCAAGATTGCCAGCGACTGGCGCAAACCCAATGGCTTGTTCGTCATTACGCCGGACCAGGTAGAGGACTTTGTCGCCGAGCTTCCTGTTTCCAAGCTGCATGGAGTGGGCAAGGTGACAGCCGATAAGTTAGGCCGACTGGGAATTGTCAGCTGTTCGGATTTGCGCAGCTGGAGCAAGTTGTCATTGGTGCGAGAGTTCGGCTCGTTCGGTGAGCGGCTGTGGAACCTGGCCCATGGCATCGATGAGCGTGTGGTGCAGAACGACAGCCGCCGTCAGTCCGTCAGCGTTGAAAACACGTTTGACACGGACCTGCCTGATTTGCCCAGTTGCCTGGAAAAACTTCCGGCTTTGCTGGAAAACCTCAACGGACGACTGTCTCGAATCGACACGTTTTACCGCCCGGGCAAGCCATTCGTGAAGGTGAAGTTTCACGATTTCACTCAGACGACGCTTGAACAGGCTGGAGCGGGCAGGGATCTGGAAAGCTATGAGCAACTGCTCGCTCAAGCCTTCGCGCGCGGCGCCAAGCCGGTGCGATTGTTGGGTATTGGCGTGCGGCTGCACGATCTGCGCGGCGCCCACGAACAGCTGCAGCTATTCACCTGACGCCCCGTTCATTGGCTGCCAGCGTTACTCCTGACCTTCAGGAACGGCGACCAAACGCCCGGCGTCCTTGGCCAGCGAGCGCAAAAACTCGTGCTGCAGTTGCGGGTCGTTGCGGGTCATTTCAATCAATGACTGCTCAAGATCGCTGGCTTGTTCTTCCAGACCCAGCTCAGAAAGACGCTTGACCCGGTGCACCCACTGGCTCACTTCGTCGTCTTCCAGATCGTCGTAAATCAGGTCGTGGGCCTCAATCAGCTTGCCTCGCAATGATTTGCTCAGCGGCAGGCTGGCGCTAGCCTGAACAGAGGACTGGTCGTCCTGCACCGTAAGCCCCAATTGCGTCACATGGCTCAGGTCCTGCTCGGCAAACGGACTGTCGAGCAGATTGAGGCGCAGAACGCCATTGCGGTCGGTATTCAGCTCGTTAGTGTTTTTTCCAGACCTGATCTGCACCGGGCTCTCGCTCCAAGGCAGGCTCGTATGCTCAACCCGGTGGTCACGCTGGACTTCGTCTATGCCCGCCAGGTTCTGTTGGGCGCGTCCGTGGGAGGGCGCGTTCATGAACGGGTTGACCCCGGCAATGCCATACGTGAGCCAGTCCTTGGTCACGCTGTCCGGCAGGCTGCCAAAGGTCAGCACATTCACCACATTAGCGCCGACACCCGCGACGATTGCCACTGCACCCAATGGGATTTCATAGATTTCACGCCAGGGTTGGTACGGCGTGTAGCGATCGTAATGGCGAGTGACGTCGTATTCGGTGATATCGAAGGTTTTCAGCTCATGGATACGAATCCGGCGTTGTGGTAGCTCCAGGGTCTTGGGTTCGCCGACGTCGATTTGAAAGCTGTGATCGAGCAGTTTGCGCTCGATCCGCTCTTCGTGCTCGCTGCGTTGGGACAGATGATTGGCGCAACCGCTGACAAGCAGGGTGCCGCACAATGCAGCACCCGCCAGACTTGAAGAACTTCGCTTGAACATGAGATCTCTTGGTGCAGATGGGCGAGACAACACCGGCCAGTAAAGGCGCGCCTCTATAAAGGCAGGCGCGCCCTCGACTTAGCGGTTGATCCGGCCCTTGATGAAGGACAGCACCTCGGCCACCGGCAGCGCCTGCGCTTCGGACTCGGTACGGCTCTTGTATTCAAGGTTGCCTTCGGCCAGGCCGCGGTCGCTGACCACGATGCGATGGGGAATACCGATCAGTTCCATGTCCGCAAACTTGATGCCCGGACTGGTTTTCTTGTCCCGATCATCCAGCAATACGTCGAAACCGGCAGCGGTCAGTTCTGCGTACAGTTTGTCGGTCGCTTCACGAACAGCGTCGGTCTCATAACGCAGCGGTACCAGGGCGATCTGGAAGGGGGCAAGTGCGTCGCTCCAAATGATGCCGTTCTCATCGTTATTCTGCTCGATGGCGGCGGCCACTACGCGGGAAACACCGATGCCGTAGCAACCCATGGCCAGCGTGACCGGTTTACCGTTTTCGCCCAGCACCTGGCACTTCATCGCGTCGCTGTACTTGGTGCCCAGCTGGAAGATGTGCCCGACTTCGATGCCGCGCTTGATGATCACGGTGCCTTGGCCGTCCGGGCTCGGGTCGCCTTCGACGACATTGCGTAGGTCTGCGACTTCCGGAACAGGCAAGTCACGCTCCCAGTTCACGCCGAAGTAGTGCTTGTCGTCGATATTGGCGCCGATGCCGAAATCGCTCATCAGCTCAACCGAACGGTCAATGATGCAAGGGATTGGCAGATTCATTGGGCCAAGGGAACCCGCGCCCGCGCCAATGGCGGCACGCAGTTCGGCTTCGCTGGCCATGACCAGCGGGCTGGCCACCAACGGGTGGCTAGAGGCCTTGATCTCGTTGAGTTCATGATCGCCACGAATGATCAGCGCGATCAGCTTGCCTTCTTCGGCAGCATGCACCACCAGGGTCTTGACGGTTTTTTCGATGCGAAGGCCAAACTGCTCGACCAGCGCGGCGATGGTCTTGGCGCCCGGCGTATCGACCAGGCGCAATTCTTCTGTGGCGGCTGCACGGGATTTCTCGCGCGCGATAGCTTCGGCTTTCTCGATGTTGGCAGCGTAGTCAGAGGAATCGCTAAACACGATATCGTCTTCACCAGACTCGGCCAGTACGTGGAATTCGTGCGAACCTGCGCCGCCGATCGAGCCGTTATCGGCCACTACAGGGCGAAAGTTCAGGCCCAGGCGAGTGAACACGTTGCAGTATGCCTGATGCATGCGGTCGTAGGTTTGCTGCAGGGAGTCCTGAGTCGCATGGAACGAGTAGGCATCCTTCATGATGAATTCACGACCACGCATAAGGCCGAAGCGTGGACGGATTTCATCACGAAACTTGGTTTGAATCTGGTACATGTTGATCGGCAGCTGTTTATAGCTGCTCAGTTCGTTGCGAGCCAGATCCGTGATGACTTCTTCGTGGGTCGGTCCTGCACAGAAGTCGCGATCATGACGATCCTTCAGGCGCAGCAGCTCGGGGCCGTACTGCTCCCAGCGACCGGACTCCTGCCACAGTTCCGCCGGCTGGATGCCCGGCATCAGTACTTCCAGCGCGCCAGCGGCATTCATTTCTTCGCGGACGACGGCTTCGACCTTGCGCAGAACGCGCAGCCCCATGGGAAGCCATGTATAGAGGCCCGAGGCAAGCTTGCGGATCATGCCGGCACGGAGCATCAGCTGATGGCTGATCACGACCGCATCGTTCGGCGTTTCTTTCTGTGTGGCGAGCAAATATTGACTGGTACGCATGGTCGGCCGCTGTCGGTTGCTGTGACTGGGAAATGACCTGGCATTGTACGGTGGTGATACGGTCGAGTACAGGGTGGGGTAGGTATCGCGCGCGACTGGAATTGGCGCTGTTGCGGGCATTAAAAAGCCCGGCGCGGGGCCGGGCGTTGTTTTTCGCAATGGCTTGCAGCTCGGTTCGGTAATGAATCGCGACGCTATCAGAGAACCGAGATCGGGTAGTCGACGATCAGACGGAACTCGTTGACGTCGCCTTCGCCCTCATCTGCGTTGGCGCGGTGCCAGGCCTGACGGATGCGGAAGGACAGATCCTTCGCTGGACCATTCTGAACCACGTACTTGGCTTCAAGGTTGGTCTCATGGTGGCTACCGTCAGCGCCGTACAGACCTGTGTAGGTGCTGTTGGATGGCGTGTGGGTACCATCAATGTCGGTACCGCTGATGTAACGGGTCATGAAGCTCAGGCCAGGTACGCCATACGGAGCCATGTTCAGGTCATAACGCGCCTGCCACGATTTTTCGCCCGGACCGTTGAAGTCAGAGTACTGGATGGAGTTGGCCAGGAAGATTGAGTCGCCACCGCGATTGTTGTCGCCGATACCGATGTAGTCGAACGGCGTATCACCGTTAACTTTCTGAAACGCCAGGGTCAGCGTGTGAGCGGCCAGGAACGAGTAAGCCGCCGACGCAGACCATGCAGTGTTGTTGATATCGCCCGCTTTCGCCGCGCCGGTATCTTTGGTGTTGTAGATGTTGAAATCGAAGGCCAGCGACTGGTCATCGGTCAGCGGCAGTGCGTAGTTCACGTTGCCGTAGTACTGGTTCCACACGTCTTCGAGCTTGTTGTAATAGAAACCAACGCCCAGGTTGTCGGTGATGGAGTACTTGCCGCCGCCGTAGGTAGCCGACTTGGACGTTACGCCTGCGTAAGTCGCCCAGATGTCGCCGTCACGGTTGGTTTCATCCTGGCTGGTACCCGAGTAGAAGCGACCAGCCTCGACATCAAGGCCTTTGATCTCGCTGCTTTGCAGAGTGATACCGCTTGCGGTTTGAGGCAACAGACGCGAACCGCCGACTGCGAAAACCGGGTTCTGCGGTTGCATGTCGCCAATTTTCAGCTCGGTTTTGGAAACGCGGAACTTAACGGCGCCGCCTGCTTTACCGAAGCTGTCATGGTTATTGCCTTCGCTATCGGTCGACAGGTTGCCGGAACCTGAATATTTGTCGGAGCCGTCCAGCTTGAAGCCCGCATAACCAAACGCATCCACGCCAACACCAATCAGGCCTTGGGTGTAGCCGGAGCTGAAGTTGCCCCAGAAACCTTGTGTCCAGTCTTTGTCGTCTACAGCACCGTTTTTCTTGTCACGGTTGTAATAGTAGTTGCGAGCTTTGACGTCCAGCTTGCTACCTTCAACAAAACCGGTTGCTTCGGACTGATCGCTTACGAATGCGGCAGCCGATGCCAACTGAGAACTGGCCGCAGTAACTGCCAGGGCGATTGCGCTCCACTTCATCACTCTCATCGTGACTTTGCTCCTTTGGTTTTTAAGAAGAGTACTGCCGTCCACCTGTTTTTTTATCTGGGCGGCTCTTTCTTTTTGGTGTCGGCGAAACTTATATCACGCTGACATTATTGGCGATAGTTACCCACCTATCCTTTCAATTTCTTTACGGCCATGTCGTAAAACAGCACTATCCCTGTCGTTACCAAACCGCTCTATATCCCAATACGTACAACTACCGCAGTACTTTCCGATCATCGGGATCCACCTTCGCAGCCGCCTGATCCCGCCGTTGTCTCTTGACCATTGCACCGGGTTATCGATCCCTGCACGTTGATCCTGTGGGTGATAAAGCAACAACCGTGCTCAAAGTTCCGGTGCGTGTGAAAAAAATGTTCCGTTCGACGTATCTGCATGCGAAAAGCGATGTAACCAATTGTTTCGTAAGGCTAAAAAATATACAGAAATTTACCTTGCCCTTGCTGAAGCGACTGAGGTTACTGTCCAAAGATGTCACTAACGTTACCTGTTACTGCCACGAAGTGGGTAGATGGCGGATAGGTCGGCAGGGGTGTGTCAGTCAGGTGAGTCGTTTTGGTGCGCAACGCCACGACCCTGCCTGTATTTGGTACGTGGAAGGTGGCCGCGCGCCAGATATCGCTCACCGAGTGGATAATGACTCCTGATCAAACGGTGAAATGGGGCCTGGGGACGGGCATGGCGTAGCGCGTTCGCGGGAATGTTGGATTGCGGGTGACGCTTCACTGCGGTGCGTTTGGGGCAGAACCGATCTGCTCCAGTGCAACCGTCGACCACTGTGAGGACCCGACAACTGACCCGGATTCAACAGTGATCCCACAAAATGGTGCCACAAGACATGTCTGCGTGATTCCCCCCGTATTCCCGAGTATCCTGCTCAGTATTGGAGCGTGTTTTCGCAATAAGCAAAAACATTGATACCTTCCCCGTGATCAGGAGTTAATGCGTGTTCGTTCTGGATCAACGTTTAGTGCAAGACACCTTGCCTGTGGGCGATTTCCCACTTTGCCGACTGCTGTTGTCCAATGATGCCCAATATCCATGGTTTATTCTGGTGCCCCGTAAAGCGGGTGTAAGCGAGGTATTCCAGTTGTCCGACGCAGAGCAAGTGCAGTTTTGGCAAGAAACCACCTTGCTATCCAGAGCGCTCCAGCAATCGTTCAACGCTGACAAGATGAACATTGCAGCGTTGGGCAATGTGGTGAGCCAGCTGCACATGCATGTCATTGTCCGTTATCAGGGCGATAACGCCTGGCCCGCCCCGGTGTGGGGCAAATGTCCCGCAGTGCCGTATTCCGCCGACCAGGCAGCCGACATCACGGGTCGGTTGAAGGCGGCGTTTGCCGAGGACCCTTCCTTCGTGGCGGTGCAGTCATGAATCTCGAAGATCGGGTGATGGACCTGGAGAGTCGCCTGGCATTTCAGGACGACACCATTCAGGCGCTCAACGATGTGTTGGTCGCGCAGCAGCGCAGCCTTGAGCGGATGCAGTTGCAGATGGCGGCCTTGCTCAAGCGCCAGGAAGAAATGGGCGGGCAATTCGACGCCTTCGAAGAGCAAGCGCCTCCCCCTCATTATTAGAAGCACAAAAAAACCGCGCCTTTAAGCGCGGTTTTTTTTGTGCCGACATTTAGCGGCGCGGATGCGCTGCGATGACGTCTTCGGCCTGCAGGCCCTTGTCACGATTCATAACGGAGAATTCAACGCGCTGGCCCTCGACCAGTACGCGATGACCTTCGCCGCGTATGGCACGGAAATGCACGAAAATATCATCGCCAGAATCGCGGGAGATGAAGCCGAAGCCCTTGGAGGTGTTGAACCACTTCACCGTGCCAGTATCGCGCTGGCCCAGTTCGTGTGGCAGAGGTGCTGACGACGGTGACGACTTATAAAAGCTGACACCCAGATGGATGATCACAGCGACCACCAATGCCAGCAGGCCAACGAGAACGGCAGGCTGACCGGCGATGGTTTCAAGCGGGACGAGCAGGGTGAGGATTTGCAGCACGACGGCCAGCACAAGCAGCACACTGACCAGGTTTTGCAGTTGATGGCGCGGGCCTCTGTTCCAGTAAGGAATGACTGGCGCAATGACCAGATTGATCAAGCCGAAGAGGGCCAGATACAAGGCATCCGGTTGCGACAGGTAAGAAGACAGCGCTTCACTACGCAGGCTAGGTATGAATGACAGCAGCAGGGCAGCTGCGCCAGTTAACAGGTGGACTATTTTCAACATTTCGATGACTCACATTAAGAAGGATCGCAAGAAGAGCTGGCGACTCCCGGTACGCTTCTGAAAAAAGGGAAGGCGTGATGCACGAGCGAAGACACAGCCTGTTCGCTACGGCCTGTTGGCCTGTTAGTAGCGACACGTCTGTATTTAACAGCAAAGCGCGGAGGTACTCAAATCAAGCGCTTAGCGCCATCGCTCAGGGAAGAGGGTGGCGATCTGGCCCGCGGTCACGGCCGCGTGCGAGCGGCTAGCTTCAGGGCTTGGCAGGCGGGCAACCGGTTTTATAAACGCGATGCCCCGCGCGTGGGGCTGCACCGTTGCGCCGGTCTTGCTAGAGTGGCAGGCAGCTTTCTGAAAACGTCATCCTATCAAGAGGACTTAGCATGGCAATCGATATCGGCATCAGCGAAGAAGATCGCAAGTCAATTGTGGACGGTCTTTCGCGCCTGCTGGCAGATACGTATGTGCTGTATCTGAAAACCCACAACTTTCACTGGAACGTTACAGGTCCGATGTTTCGCACGTTGCACCTGATGTTCGAAGAGCAGTACAACGAGCTGGCGTTGGCGGTGGATCTGATCGCGGAGCGCATCCGTGCATTGGGCTTCCCGGCCCCGGGCACCTATTCGACCTACGCGCGCCTGTCCTCGATCAGGGAAGAGGAAGGCGTACCTTCGGCAGAAGACATGATCCGTTCGTTGGTCAGCGGCCAGGAGGCCGTGACCCGTACGGCTCGCGGAATCTTTCCTCTGCTGGAAAAAGTCAGCGACGAACCTACGGCTGACCTGCTGACTCAGCGCATGCAGGTCCATGAAAAGACCGCATGGATGCTGCGTGCCATGCTCGAAGGCAAGTAACTGCCTTTCGTGGGCGGCGGAAATCGCCGCCCCACACTCCGCTTTTCTCCCTGCCTATCTCTTGACCTCGCTTACTCTCTCTCTTGCGCATACTATTCACCGGGTTGTCCACGAATAGCTTGGTGCTGAATCGATTTAGTTATTAATATCGTCAGATTAATTGGTCCCTGCACTGTCTTTCTATAATCGCAATATTTACTGATGTATATACATATGTAACACCTGCTGTTTTGTATATTGACTTCGGGTTGCTGATGCTCAACTTTCTGCTTGTAATTGTGGTGATGTCCTACGTTTCATAAGTGTTACTTCCACTGGCGCACCCCCTATGAATAGGGCTTGATAGACGCATGGTTTATTTGATTTCAAATGTTTCTATTGCTGTGTTCGAAATTGCACCAAGGGGGTTTTTATGAGTCAAAATGCCGCAAGGGAGGTCAAGGATGTGAACCGATGTAGCAAAGTTCTCAACGATCCGTTCGTCGAGGACTTCAACATGGATCTTGCCCAGCCGCAGTCGCGCTCGGTAAGACTTAACGGTTTGGCAACATGCTTGCGCCTGGAGGGGGTGTACTGGAATATCCTGTCGGAGATCGCTAATTGCAATAGTTGTTCTATTAATGCGGTTTTGTCCTACGTGGATCGGGAAGTTCACCTGCGCTACGGCGGGGTGAAAAATTTCAGCGGTTTGATTCGCGTGGTGTGTGTGACGCATCTGTTGAAGGCCGAGGGTTTCCGGCTGTCTTCTGCCTGACCTGGCAGGTACTCATTCCAGCGGGCGCGCCGATGGCGTGCCCGTGCTCAGTTCGGTGAGCTGGACGGTGAAATACGCCGATCAGCCGCCTTCTTTATCTCTATCGCCCTGGGCGGCTGCACAGCCTTGATTAACCCTATATAATCCCCCGCCTTACTATGGAAGGCAGGACTGACCGTCGGGTTGAACTGCATGCCAAAGCTCCTGCACCATTGCGCACTGGCGACGGGCGAGAGCTCCACCGAATTCCGAATTACGAGAAGTGAATACACGATCATGATGCGCAGCCATTATTGCGGCCAACTGAACGAAAGCCTGGAAGGTCAGGAAATTACCCTTTGCGGATGGGTCCACCGCCGTCGTGACCACGGGGGTGTAATTTTCCTCGACATACGCGATCGTGAGGGTTTGGCTCAAGTGGTCTTCGATCCGGATCGCGCAGATACCTTCGCCATTGCCGACCGTGTTCGCAGTGAATACGTGGTCAAGCTGACCGGCAAGGTACGTGCCCGCCCGGCAGGTGCGGTCAACCCGAACATGGCATCCGGTGCCATCGAAGTGCTGGGTTACGAACTGGAAGTTCTGAACGAGTCTGAAACCCCGCCGTTCCCGTTGAATGAATACTCCGACGTCGGTGAGGAAACTCGCTTGCGGTATCGCTTCATCGACCTGCGTCGTCCTGAGATGGCCGAAAAGTTGAGGTTGCGCTCGCGCATTACTTCCAGCATTCGCGGCTTCCTCGACGGCAACGGTTTCCTCGACGTCGAAACCCCGATCCTGACGCGTGCCACCCCGGAAGGGGCCCGCGACTATCTGGTACCGAGCCGCACTCACGCAGGCAGCTTCTTTGCTTTGCCACAGTCGCCTCAACTGTTCAAGCAACTGCTGATGGTTGCGGGCTTTGACCGTTACTACCAGATTGCCAAATGTTTCCGTGACGAGGATCTGCGCGCCGATCGCCAGCCTGAGTTCACCCAGATCGACATCGAGACCAGCTTCCTCAATGAAGCCGATATCATGGGTCTGACCGAGAGCATGATCCGCAAGCTGTTCAAGGAAGTGCTCGACCTGGAGTTCGGCGAATTCCCGCACATGACCTTCGAAGAAGCCATGCGCCGCTACGGCTCCGACAAGCCTGACCTGCGTAACCCGCTGGAACTGGTCGACGTTGCCGATCAGCTCAAGGACGTCGAATTCAAGGTCTTCAGTGGTCCAGCCAACGATCCGAAGTGCCGTGTGACTGCATTGCGCGTCCCGGGCGGGGCGAGCATGCCGCGTAGCAAGATTGACGACTACACCAAGTTCGTCGGTATCTACGGCGCCAGGGGGCTGGCCTACATCAAGGTCAACGAGCGCGCCAAAGGCGTTGAAGGCCTGCAGTCGCCGATCGTCAAGAACATCCCGGAAGCCAACCTGAATGTGATCCTGGACCGCGTTGGCGCAGTTGACGGCGACATCGTGTTCTTCGGTGCCGACAAATTCAAGGTCGTCAGTGAAGCGCTGGGTGCGTTGCGTATCAAACTGGGTCATGACCTCAATCTGCTCACCTGCGAGTGGGCACCGATGTGGGTCGTCGACTTCCCGATGTTCGAAGAGAACGACGACGGTAGTTTCACCGCGCTGCACCACCCGTTTACCGCACCGAAGTGTTCGCCTGAGGAGCTGGAAGCCGACCCGGCTACCGCATTGTCACGTGCTTACGACATGGTGCTGAACGGCACTGAGCTGGGCGGCGGTTCGATCCGTATTCATCGCAAGGAAATGCAGCAAGCGGTTTTCCGGCTGTTAGGCATCTCCGAAGACGAGCAGCAAGAGAAGTTCGGTTTCCTGCTTGATGCCCTGAAGTACGGTGCACCGCCGCACGGCGGTCTTGCATTCGGTCTAGACCGTTTGGTGATGCTGATGACCGGCGCTCAATCGATTCGTGAGGTCATTGCCTTCCCGAAAACCCAGAGTGCTGCAGATGTCATGACACAGGCACCGGGCCTGGTCGATGCCAAGCAACTGCGCGAGCTGCACATCCGTCTACGTGAAACGCCGAAGGCCGAGTGATATCGGCTTATGAAAGGGGCAGGGCGGCTCGAGTGATCGATTTGCCCTGATGCTCGCGCCCTTATCGGGTCAGGATTCGATTCAAGCGTCCCGTGTCGAGCGATCGAGCGGGACGTGCGTGTTTCAAGTTTGGAGCGTGTTATGGCTGGTCATTCCAAGTGGGCGAACATCAAGCATCGCAAAGAGCGTCAGGATGCCAAGAAGGGCAAGATATTCACCAAGTGGATTCGTGAGCTGACGGTCGCTGCCCGACAAGGCGGTGGGGATCCGACATCGAACCCGCGTTTGCGACTGGCTCAGGACAAGGCGCTGAGCGCCAACATGAGTCGCGACATCATTGATCGGGCGATTGCGCGCGGCGCTGGCGCTGCCGATGCCGATGATATGGTCGAATTGGGCTATGAAGGCTATGGCCCTGGTGGCGTAGCGGTCATGGTCGAAACCATGACCGACAACCGTAACCGCACAGCGGCGGCGGTTCGTCACGCGTTCAGCAAGTGCGGAGGCAACCTGGGTACCGATGGCTCTGTGGCGTATCTGTTCGAGCGCAAAGGCCAGATATCCTTCGCGGCAGGTGTTGATGAAGATGCGCTGATGGAAGCAGCGATGGATGCAGATGCCGATGACGTCGTGACCCACGAAGATGGCTCCATTGATGTGTTTACCTCCTTTGCCAGTTTCTACGCCGTGCGCAACGCGTTGGAAGCGTCCGGGTTCGAGGCCGCAGACGCGGAAATCGTCATGCAGCCCACCACCAGTGCAGTGCTGGATCTGGAGATGGCGGAAAAGGTACTCAAGCTGGTCGACATGCTCGAAGATCTGGATGACGTACAAAACGTTTACTCCAATGCGGAAATCCCTGACGAGATAATGGAGCAGCTCGGCTGATCGTCACTCCCGTCAGGAACTGAGGCCGGAGGCACGAAGCGCTGATTTGATCATCGCTGTCGGCCTCCGGCTTCTGCCTTTATGCTGCGTTCAATTGTGCGCGTTCCTTCATCAAGCTGCAGGCGTTATGACTCTTATTCTAGGTATCGACCCCGGTTCACGAATAACCGGCTTCGGTGTGGTGCGTGACACCGGGCGCGGCTGCGAGTACGTGGCCTCGGGCTGTATTCGTACCGGTAGTGGTTTGCTGCATGAGCGGCTGCACATTATCTACCGCGGCGTGCGTGAAGTGATTCAGACCTACGGCCCGGTGACGATGGGCATAGAGAAGGTCTTCATGGCGCGCAATCCCGATTCGGCTCTCAAGCTTGGGCAAGCGCGAGGCGCGGCTATCGTCGCCGGTGCGGAAGAGAGCCTTGAAATCTCCGAATACACAGCAACTCAGGTCAAGCAGGCTGTGGCCGGGACGGGCGGGGCGAACAAGGATCAGGTGATGATGATGGTCATGCACTTGCTCAAATTGACCCAAAAGCCACAAATCGACGCCTCCGACGCACTGGCGATCGCCTTGTGTCATGCTCATACCCGTTCCAGCCTGATTCCTCATGGCCTGAATACCGCACGCAGCCGTGGCGGGCGCCTGCGTCTCTGATAGCATCATTTGCTCATAAAACTTTAGTTGCAGCTCACCTGAGTCCTGCAAACATGTCGACCGGGGTTTGCCCCTGTTCCTCGCAGTGACAAGCTATTGGAAAGGATCTGATACGTGATTGGACGTTTGCGCGGTGCGCTGGTCGAGAAGCAGCCGCCGCACCTGGTGCTGGATGTCAATGGTGTGGGCTACGAGATCGAAGTCCCCATGACAACCCTCTATCGCTTGCCTCACTTGGGCGAGACGGTAACGCTGCACACTCACTTGGTGGTGCGCGAGGATGCGCATCTGCTGTTCGGCTTCTACGAGAAGCGTGACCGCGAGATGTTTCGCGAATTGATTCGTCTCAACGGCGTCGGTCCCAAACTGGCGCTGGCGCTGATGTCGACGCTGGAAGTCGATGAGCTTGTGCGCTGTGTTCAGGCTCAGGACACCTCGGCACTGACCCGTGTACCTGGCGTCGGCAAGAAGACCGCCGAGCGCCTATTGGTCGAACTCAAGGATCGGTTCAAGGCCTGGGACGCGTTGCCGGGAACGTTCGCGCTGGTCTCCGAGGGGCCGGGCGCAACGGTGCCGGTGGCAACCGCTGAGTCCGATGCAGTCAGTGCCCTGATTTCCCTGGGCTACAAACCTCAGGAAGCCAGCAAGGCCGTGACCGCTATCAAAGACAAGAATCTGAGCAGTGAAGACCTGATTCGCCGCGCACTCAAGGGGATGATGTAAGTGATCGAAGCCGACCGCCTGATCGCCGCTACCGGCCGCGATCGTGACGAGCAACTGGATCGAGCCATCCGGCCGCTGAGCCTGGCCGACTACATAGGCCAGCCTACCGTGCGCGAGCAGATGGAGCTGTTCATCCAGGCCGCCCGCGGCCGAAACGAGGCGCTGGACCACACGCTGATCTTCGGCCCGCCGGGGCTGGGTAAAACGACGCTGGCCAATATCATCGCGCAAGAGATGTCGGTCTCGATCAAAAGTACCTCAGGGCCGGTCCTCGAGCGGCCGGGCGATCTGGCAGCGATCCTGACCAATCTCGAACCTCACGATGTGCTATTCATCGACGAAATCCACCGTCTGTCGCCCATTGTCGAGGAAGTGCTGTACCCGGCAATGGAAGACTTTCAGCTCGACATCATGATTGGCGAGGGCCCTGCCGCGCGCTCAATCAAGCTGGACCTGCCGCCCTTTACCCTTGTCGGGGCCACCACTCGCGCAGGGATGCTGACCAATCCGTTGCGTGATCGCTTCGGTATCGTCCAGCGTCTGGAGTTCTACAGCACCGCGGATCTGGCGACGATTGTCTCGCGTTCGGCCGGGATTCTCGGTTTGCATATCGAGGACGCAGGCGCTTTCGAGATCGCACGACGCGCGCGGGGTACGCCTCGGATTGCCAACCGCCTGCTGCGCCGGGTGCGGGATTTTGCAGAGGTTCGCGCTAAGGGCCAGATTACAAAGCCTATCGCAGACCTGGCGTTGAACCTGCTGGATGTCGATGAGCGCGGCTTCGATCACCAGGACCGGCGATTGCTACTGACCATGATCGAGAAGTTCGATGGCGGGCCTGTTGGTGTCGACAACCTTGCAGCGGCCATTAGCGAAGAGCGACACACCATCGAGGATGTGCTGGAACCCTACTTGATCCAGCAAGGCTATATGATGCGCACACCTCGCGGTCGCATGGTCACGCGCCACGCCTATCTGCACTTCGGCTTGAACATTCCGTCGCGCATGGGTGACCGGTCGATTCCTGATGAGCTGATCGATGATGCAGACGAATAAAGGCCTAATCGACCGATCTATTCCAGCGTTTGGTGGTCTGACGGGCAGTACGGTAATCCGCGTTGTGCCTGCCGGTGAAAAACGATGAAAAACAGTTGCCTGGCCGGATTGGCAACCTGAGGAGTAAGCACTAGAGTATGCGCGCGCAAAACGGGGGGCAGTCGTTCGCACATCGCTGTCGCGTTTATTACGAGGACACCGATGCCGGCGGCATCGTTTACTACGTCAACTATCTGAAATTCATGGAGCGGGCTCGCACCGAGCGGCTGCGGGAGTTGGGATTTGCTCAATCCGCAATGGCCGGGAACGAGAACCTATTGTTTGTCGTGCATTCGAGCCAGGCGCGTTATCACACGCCTGCGCGACTGGATGATGAGCTGCTGGTCAGCGCCGAAGTAATCGAATTGAACCGGGCCAGCCTGCGCTTTGAGCAAAAGGTCAGGCGGGCTACGGATAATAAGCTGCTCTGTGAAGGGCAGTTTTTGGTGGCGTGTGTGCGCGCCGATAGTTTGAAACCCCGGGCCATTCCCGAAACTCTGCGCACGGCCTTTGCCGGCCAGAGCGGCGCGGGTACACATTCAGAGCAGGAGATACAGCGTGGAAGCTAACGTCGTCGACCATACCTCCATGTGGAGTTTGGTCAGCAATGCCAGCGTAGTCGTTCAGTTGGTGATGCTGATCCTGGTGGCCGCATCGGTCACTTCGTGGATCATGATTTTTCAGCGCAGCGCCATGCTGCGTGCCGGGCGTCGTGCGCTGGACAGCTTCGAGGAGCGCTTCTGGTCGGGCATCGACCTGTCCAAGCTGTATCGTCAGGCTGGCAGCAACCCTGACCCTGATTCGGGCGTGGAGCAGATCTTCCGTGCTGGCTTCAAGGAGTTCTCCCGCTTGCGTCAGCAGCCGGGTGTCGATCCTGACGCCGTGATGGAAGGCGTCGCGCGTGCCATGCGTGTTGCAATTTCCCGCGAAGAAGAAAAGCTCGAGCAGAGCCTGCCATTTCTGGCAACCGTAGGCTCTACCAGCCCGTATGTCGGTCTGTTCGGCACCGTATGGGGGATCATGAACTCCTTCCGGGGCCTGGCTACTGCACAGCAAGCTACCTTGGCCACCGTTGCACCGGGTATCGCCGAAGCACTGATCGCTACCGCCATCGGCCTGTTCGCAGCAATCCCTGCGGTAATCGCCTACAACCGTTTCGCCGCTCGTGGCGAAAACCTGATTGGCCGTTACTACACATTTGCCGACGAGTTCCAGGCCATTCTGCACCGTAAAGTGCACACCAGCGAAGACTAAGCAGGTATTTCCAAATGGCTTTAATCGCTCGCGGTCGACGCGCCAAACGCAAGCCGGTCGCTGAAATGAACGTGGTGCCCTACATCGACGTGATGTTGGTACTGCTGGTCATCTTTATGGTGACGGCTCCAATGATTAACCAGGGCGTGAAAGTCGATCTGCCCAAGGTCTCCAGCGAGGCCTTGCCGCAGGACAACAACAACCAGGTCCTGACCATTTCGATCAAGGCTGACAAGACCTACTACTGGAATCTTGGCAGCGAAGTCGATACCGACAAACAGATGGACAAAGCCATGACCTTGCCGCAACTGACCAGCGCGGTGACCAAGATCATCGCTGCCGGTCGTGATGCTGGCAAGCAGACTCAGGTGTTCATCCGTGGCGACAAGACCGTGGACTATGGTGCCGTAATGGGCACCATGGGCGGGTTGCAGAAGGCCGGAGTCGGGAACGTTGGTCTGATTACCGAGGCACCCTGATGCAGCCGATTCGAGAGCCGTCAGCCTCGGAAAGCTACTTCTGGCCCTCGGTCTGGGCCGTGGCATTGCACGTCCTGATTTTTGGTTTGTTGTTCGTCAGTTTCGCGATGACGCCGGAGCTGCCTGAAGCCAAGCCGATCGTACAGGCCACGCTTTATCAGTTGAAGTCGAAAAGTCAGGCGACCACCCAGACCAACCAGAAGCTTGCTGGCGAGGCAAAGAAATCCGCTGCACGACAGACAGAAGTCGAGCAGATGGAGCAGAAAAAAGTCGAGCAAGAGGCGATAAAGGCGGCGGAACAAAAGAAAGCCGATGCCGCTCAAAAGGCCGAAGAGCAAAAAGCTGAAGAAGCGAAGAAAGCGGAAGACGCCAAAAAGGCCGATGACGCGAAGAAAGCAGCCGACGATGCGAAAAAGGCCGAAGCTAAAAAGGCCGATGACGCCAAGAAAGCTGCCGAAGAGAAACAATTGGCTGATATAGCCAAGAAGAAAGCTGAAGACGACGCGAAGAAAAAGGCCGAGGAAGACGCCAAGCGCGCAGCGGCTGAGGAAGCCAAGAAACAGGCTGCCGAGGACGCGAAGAAGCAAGCCGCTGACGATGCCAAGAAAAAGGCTGCTGAAGACGCGAAGAAAAAAGCGGCTGAAGATGCCAAGAAAAAAGCTGCAGACGACGCCAAGAAGAAGGCCCAGGACGCTGCCCGTAAATCGGCGGAAGAGAAGAAGGCGCAAGCACTGGCCGACCTGCTTTCCGACAAACCTGAGCGTCAACAGGCGTTAGCCGATGAGAAAGGTGACGAGGTTGCTGGTAGCTTCGATGACTTGATTCGTTCGCGAGCTGCCGAAGGCTGGGCAAGACCACCCTCTGCTCGCAAAGGCATGACTGTCGTGTTGCAGATCGCCATGTTGCCGGATGGGACCATCACTTCGGTGAGTGTCAGCAAGTCCAGCGGTGACGGTCCTTTCGACAGTTCGGCAGTAGCGGCGGTCAAGAACATTGGTCGTTTGACAGAGATGCAGGGGCTGAAACCTTCGGATTTCGCACCTTACCGTTCATTCAAGATGACATTCACACCTGAGGATTTAGCCTTGTGATTAACCTTCTTCGAGGATTGCTTGTCGTTCTTTGTTGTGCAGCGGGATTCGCCGCTGCCGACGAAAAGAACATTCTGGTCACCAGTGGCAGTGACCGTGCTACGCCTATCGCAGTCGTGCCTTTCGGGCTTCAGGGTGGCAGCGTATTGCCGGAAGATATGGCCAAGATCATCGGCAATGACTTGCTGAATTCAGGCTATTACACGCCTATCCCTAAAGAGAACATGATCAGCCAGCCCACCCAGGCGAGCGAAGTGATCTTTCGCGACTGGAAGGCGCTGGGTGCCCAGTACGTCATGGTCGGCAGCATCAGCCCGGCAGGCGGCCGCCTGCAGGTGCAGTATGCGTTGTTCAACGTGGCCACCGAGCAACAAGTCCTGACGGGCAACGTGTCGGGCACCACCGACCAGTTGCGCGACATGGCGCATTACATCGCCGACCAATCGTTTGAGAAACTCACCGGTATCAAAGGTGCGTTCTCGACACGCATGCTGTACGTCACTGCCGAACGTTTCTCTGCCGACAATACCCGCTACACGTTGCAGCGTTCGGATTACGACGGTGCTCGTGCCGTGACCTTGCTGCAATCCCGCGAACCGATCCTGTCGCCACGCTTTGCGCCGGATGGCAAGCGAATTGCCTATGTGTCGTTCGAACAGAAGCGTCCGCGCATTTTCGTTCAGCACATTGATACCGGCCGCCGTGAGCAAATCACCAATTTCGAGGGCCTGAATGGCGCGCCTGCCTGGTCGCCGGATGGCAGCAAGTTGGCGATGGTCCTGTCCAAGGATGGCAACCCCGAGATTTATGTAATGGATTTGGCTTCGCGTCAGCTTTCGCGCGTCACCAATGATTCGTCCATCGATACCGAACCTTTCTTCGGCAAGGACGGCTCGACCATCTACTTCACTTCTGATCGTGGCGGCAAACCACAGATCTATAAAACGAGCATCAATGGTGGCGGCGCTCAGCGAGTCACTTTCATCGGCAACTACAACGCCAACCCTAAATTGTCGGCTGATGAAAAGACGCTGGTAATGATCCATCGTCAGGATGGTTTCACAAACTTCAAGGTAGCCGCTCAGGATTTGCAGCGCGGTAGCGTAAAAGTCCTCACAGACAGCAACCTTGATGAGTCGCCTACTGTTGCGCCCAACGGCACCATGGTAATCTACGCCACCCGCCAGCAGGGCCGGGGAGTCTTGATGCTCGTGTCCATTAATGGACGCGTAAGGCTCCCGCTTCCTACCGCTCAAGGCGAAGTCAGAGAACCTTCCTGGTCCCCTTACCTGAACTGACGCGGCGCTATACGTTGTACTTAACACACTGGGGTTCATTAGGAGTTTTACGATGGAAATGCTGAAGTTTGGTAAGTTTGCTGCTCTGGCTCTGGCCATGGCTGTAGCTGTAGGTTGCTCGTCCAAAGGCGGCGATAATGCCGGTCAAGGCGGCGCTGCTGTAGATCCTAACGCTGGTTACGGCGCCAACACCGGCGCAGTAGACGGCAGCCTGAGCGAAGAAGCTGCTCTGCGCGCCATCACCACGTTCTACTTTGAATACGACAGTTCTGACTTGAAACCAGAGGCCATGCGCGCTCTGGACGTTCACGCCAAGGACCTGAAAGCTAACGGCGCTCGCGTTGTTCTGGAAGGTAACACCGACGAACGCGGTACTCGCGAATACAACCTGGCACTGGGCGAGCGTCGCGCGAAAGCCGTTCAACGCTACCTGGTTCTGCAAGGCGTATCGCCAGCTCAGCTGGAAATCGTCTCCTACGGTGAAGAGCGTCCAGTTGCTACCGGTAACGACGAGCAGTCCTGGGCTCAAAACCGTCGCGTCGAACTGCGTAAGTAATTTGACATGCGAACGTGCCGCCGTGCTTTAACCGTTTTGGCTCTCACCCTTCCTCTTGCAGCGATGGGTGCGGTTCCTGTGGTCGATGACAACTCTGGCTCTGCTGGCAGCAGTTATCCGCCATCGGGTTATGGTACGGCGGGCGCCTACGCCGGAGGGGGGGCAAGTGCCCAACCTTCGGCGCAAGGTCAGCTGTTCATGCAACTGCAACAAATGCAGGAAGAAATTTCGCGCTTGCGCGGAATCGTCGAAGTCCAGCAGAACGATATCCAGCAAATGAAGCAAGAAGCGCTGGATCGCTACAAGGATCTCGACTCCCGTATCGGAGCTGGCGGCGCACCTGCTGCACCAGCTGCCACTAATTCAGCTTCCGACGGCGGCGCTAGCGCCGGCGGAGCACCCGCAGCATCTGCTGCCGCGTCGCAGAGCAGTACTGAACCGGGCGATCCGGCGAAAGAAAAGCTCTATTACGATGCCGCATTCGACCTGATCAAGGCCAAGGATTTCGACAAGGCCAGCCAGGCGTTTTCCGCTTTTTTGCGCAAGTACCCCAACAGCCAGTATGCGGGTAACGCGCAGTATTGGTTGGGCGAAGTGAATCTGGCCAAAGGTGACCTCCAAGGCGCCGGCCAGGCCTTCGCTAAGGTGAGTCAGCTCTACCCGAAGCACGCCAAGGTGCCTGATTCCCTTTACAAGCTGGCAGATGTCGAGCGTCGCCTAGGTCATACCGACAAGGTCAAAGGCATTCTGCAGCAAGTCGTTGCCCAATACCCTGGGACTTCGGCCGCACAATTGGCGCAGCGTGATCTCCAACGTCTTTGATCGCCAGACCGTTTGACTCTCGATTCAAGAAAGCCGCGCGTTGCGCGGCTTTTTTCGTTAGAATTCCGCACCCGAAATTCCGGTATTGATTACGCTTGTGTGGCTTCTGCGAGCGCAGATTGCACACAAGTGCCTGACGGAGGCGGATGGCCTGTTTAGCCGTTACGCCCGTGGCCCCTATGCAAGACACATTACGCATCACTGAAGTTTTTTACTCGTTACAGGGTGAAACGCGCACGGCAGGCTTGCCTACCGTTTTTGTGCGCCTCACCGGCTGCCCGCTGCGATGCGGCTATTGCGACAGCGAATACGCTTTCAGCGGCGGCACCATTCAAACCCTCGACTCGCTTATGGAGCAGGTTGCCAGCTACCGTCCGCGGTATGTATGCGTGACCGGCGGCGAACCTCTGGCCCAGCCAAATGCGATTCCGTTGCTTGAGCGCCTGTGTGACGCAGGCTATGAAGTCTCGGTGGAAACCAGCGGAGCCCTGGACATTTCAAAGGTGGACCCGCGCGTCAGCCGTGTCGTTGACCTGAAGACTCCTGGCTCGAAAGAGGTCGCGCGCAATCGCTATGAAAATATTGATCTGTTGACGCCTAATGACCAGATCAAGTTTGTGATCTGCTCCCGGGAAGACTATGACTGGGCCGTATCGAAGATTATTCAGTATGGCCTTGACCGTCGCGCAGGGGAGGTACTGTTCTCCCCTGTACACCGTGACCTGAATGTCCGGGATCTGGCGGACTGGATCGTCGCCGATAACCTGCCGGTGCGCCTGCAACTGCAGCTGCATAAAATCCTCTGGAACGATGAGCCGGGGCGCTGATATGAGTGAACAAGCGATGACTGAGAAACGTGCGGTAATTCTGCTGTCTGGCGGTCTGGATTCGGCAACCGTGGTGGCCATGGCCAAGGCCGAGGGTTTCAGCTGTTACACCATGAGCTTCGATTACGGCCAGCGTCACCGCGCCGAATTGCAAGCGGCCGAGCGCGTGGCAAAGGATCTGGGCGTGGTCGAGCACAAGGTGATCGGACTCAATCTGAACGGCATCGGCGGCTCAGCACTCACCGACAGCAGCATCGCTGTGCCGGAAGCGCCCGGCAAAGGCATCCCGGTGACCTATGTGCCGGCGCGTAATACTGTCTTCCTGTCCCTGGCGTTGGGCTGGGCAGAAGTGCTTGGTGCTCGAGATATCTTCATCGGGGTGAACGCGGTCGATTACTCCGGTTACCCGGACTGCCGTCCCGAGTTCGTCGAGTCCTTCGAACGCATGGCCAACCTTGCGACCAAGGCCGGTGTGGAAGGCAAAGGTTTTGCCATCCAGGCGCCGCTGCAAATGCTGAGCAAGGCCGAAATCGTCAAGGCGGGCACGCGCTTGGGCGTCGATTATGGGCTGACCGTTTCCTGCTACCAAGCCGACGATCAGGGTCGCGCATGCGCCAAATGCGACAGCTGCCGCCTGCGCGCAGAAGGCTTCGCAGCCGCCGGTGTAGCTGATCCAACGCGTTATTTTTAAATTATTTTAAATTGGGTGTTGAATTACTGAGAAAAATCAGTAATATACGCGCCACCACGAAGCGGGTCGTTAGCTCAGTTGGTAGAGCAGTTGGCTTTTAACCAATTGGTCGTAGGTTCGAATCCCACACGACCCACCATCTTCAAAACCCTGAAGGCCCACGAAAGTGTGGATTTCAGGGTTTTTTTTCGTCTGAAGGAAGGCGGGGCGCGTGTCCGAGGCGTGTTTCAATCTATCGCCGAGATGTAGACATGCAGCCGTCTGAGTCGAACCATAGTTTCGAGAGGACGTGACGTCAATCTTGTTCAGGATATGGCAGGGACGAGTGGCAAGCTGGATGTAAATGAGTCCAAGGGCTTTTCAGCAAAAAAAAATTGGTAATGGGTTGCTGAAGGAAATCGGCGTTCAAGCCCGAAATCTGAAGGGCCTTACCTTGGTTTGCGAAGCCTGCCGTTCACTCGGTATTGGTGAGTCGGCATTGCGCCGCTGGGTTGACCAGGTTCAGAAAGAACATAAAGGCGTCACCCCGCATAGCAAGGCATTGACGCCGGGACAGCAAAAAATCCAGGAGTTGGAAGCCCGGATCGCTCGGCTTGAGCGAGAGAAATCCATACCAAAAAAGTCTACCGCGCTCTTGATTTCGGAAGATCACGAGCGTTCGCGCTGATTGTAGTGGTCAACTGATCCCGGACACGACGTTAAGTCTTTTCTCGGACTGAGCATGGGGGCAGTGCGCCATTGAACCGGTGCGGCCTAATCCAGTGGCAGTGATGCATAAGATAATGACGGATACCGCACTAAGCCTCCTGGGTCGTCATGAACCCACGTTCGGTATCCACTCAGTTTCCAACCTTCGGAACACACGCGCGCGATTCAAAATATTCGGAATGTCTGATCGCGCCACTGTCGCTTTTTATAAGCATGCGAGCCCGGTTGCTTGCTGGCCAATCCCATTTCCCACGTCAGCCCACGTACCTTGAAACGGCCGATCTGCCTGCCATCTTCCTGCATCATCGACACGACAGTGCGGCTGTCGGCAGCGCTTCGACGTTGCGAGAACAACTCGTTGACGTGGCTGCGTAATCGAAGCCGCTCATTGGCGTTGATCCCAGGGGTAAACGTGCTCCTATCTTACCTTCCGGCTCCGATCGTTTAATGAGGATGACCCGGATGGACGGCGCTCTCACACCTGGGGTAGGTTTCGTGTCCATTTATATTTTAGGCTCCACGACCATGACTGATCGTCAGATCATCGTTCCAGATGGCATGAGATTGCTCTGCGAGCATGCTGGTTATGCACCAGCTGTAAAGGTAGGGAAAACGCTCTATTGCGCGGGGCAGGTGGGTCGGACGCCGGAATTGTCAGTTATCGAAGACCCTGAGCAGCAGTTTTTGGCGGCGTGGGAGAATCTGCGGCTGGTCTTGGGGGCCGGCGGTTGTGAGTTTGAGGATGTCGTCGAAATGACGACTTATCACGTCGATATGCATCGACACATGCCGACCTTTAGACGAGTGAAGGATGAAGTCTTCCCCAGGAGCACGTGTGCATGGACATGCATAGGTGTCGGTGAATTGGCTCGACCCGGCCTCCTCTTGGAGATCAAATGCATCGCCGTGCAGCGATGACTTTTCTGATACGCGCGTGAATAGGGAAGTCTTGAATGGGTATGCCCTGAAGATTCGCCAGGGCTTCGGATCGAGACAGGGAGTAGCGCACATCTGTCTGATCGGGTGTGTAGTCGCGCGATGCGACGTCGCGGATAGGAGATCCAGCTATCAGTGAGCCGGATGAGGCGAAGATCGGGTCAAGGCGTTTTGGCTGGACGCTTGCCTCATGGCCTCGTCTCCCGCGCATGATGGCGCAAGACGTCAATGCCGAGCGCGCACAGAGCGCGTCACTGCAGCTAGAGTAGCCAATTCGAGATTCTCCCTTGCCATCATTCCTGCAGTGCGCCCATCCATCTTCTCTGTTTTGGCCAGGTAGGGTTCGCGGAGGACGGCCAAAGTCTATCGCCGCAAGTCCAGGGTTTGAGCGTGTGGTCGGGCCGGTGCCCGGCTTCACGGATGCTTCGCTATCTCCTGAGGCATCGCATATTGCTCGTAATCCACCTGGACAACGCCGTGTTCCGAGTAGCTGACGTACACCACGATATTGTCGCTGCTGGCCACAATTGCATAGGGCCATTTGCCGTTGGTAGCACGGATGTGACGATACAGCGGGTGAAAATACGGGTTGGTCTGCCCCGTGGGATCGTACGGCAGCTCTGCTGTAAAAATCGCGTAGTGATCGCCATTACAGAGTTGGACGCCTTCAAGTTTGATATCCGCCTTTTCGAACACGGCGCGAACCGGATGCTGCCAGGTCGAGAGATCAACATCGTGGCAGCCGCTTGTCCTGCTGGCATAGAGCGCAGTGTCTGGTAAAACAGGCAAAGCCGACGCCAGAGAAGGCAGGAGCAGTAAACATATCAAAAGCAAACGCACCACGCGGTCACCGTCATATCAATAGCAGAGTGGGATTTGTTCAAGTCTACATGGCTGCCACTGTATGAAGAAACAAAGGCATATAGAGGCTCAGCACAGGGAGTGATATTTCCCTGGATGGCTACCAAAACCGGAAATAAAGCGCACGCCCAGGTTTTCCGGGCAGTCGTGGACCTGCCGGTCATGTGTCCATTCCCGGCACCGCCCAAGCCTATCGATCATTATGGGTGTGCCAAAACTGCAGCAGGGGAGTTCAAGGACAATCTGCTGAAAGCTGAAAACCATCCTCGTTGCCGTCTGTGATCCGATTGCTGCATGATGAGGCGATATATCGGAGAACGTTTTCATGCTCAAGCTAGATCCCCTTCCCAAAGTCATTACCTTCGACTGCTATGGCACCCTCGTCCAGTGGCACCGTGCTGTGCGGCAGGCTGCCGCCACAGTCCTCAGCAGCCACATGGCCGAAGCGTCGCAAGAACGAATCGCAGGGTTGGCGGACCGCGTGCGAGAGATAGCCACGCAGCACCAGCAGCAATCACCTTTTCGCGAGTATGAGGCGGTACTCAATGCGAGTTTGAATGAGGCGTTATCTGAGGCCGGTTATAAAGCCACGTCGGCAGACCTGGAAACGCTATTGGCCACCTTGGGAAAGATTGAGCCGCATCCGGAAGTCCCTGCCGCGCTTAGCCAGCTGCGCGAACGCTACCGCATCGGCATTGTCAGCAACACCAGTGACAATCTTATCGCCGGAACCGTAAATGCGATCGGCACGCCTATCGATTTCGTGATCACCGCCCAGCAGGCGCAAGCTTACAAGCCCGATCACCGTCTGTTCCTGCATGCGCACTCCGTCATGGGCGTCACAAAAGACGAAACGATTCACGTAGCCATGGGCCAGTTTAGTGACTTGAAGGTTTGCCATGAACTGGGCATTCGGTCTGTCTGGATCGATCGGGAGGGAGAACCACTCCATCCTTCCTGGAAACCTGACGCCGTGCTAAAGGACCTTTCTGAGCTGTCGCAATTGCTGACTCCATCCTGAAGGTGATGGTTCGGCAGCAGGTTTTGAACTGACTCTATACTGCGCAAGGCCATTGCCTGGGTAGCTTGGGCTCAGTGCTTACGCGGGGTAATTAATGCGATCAGGGGCGACTCGCTGACCTTGGCAACGTTATGGAAAGCTGCTTTTTGCTTGATCGTGAAGCAGGAAAGCCGATCTATAGAAGTATCGGCGTGAACACGTAAATCCGCCGCGATGTAGCGGCTGCTGACTCCAGTCAGCGCCGCCGAATGGCAATCTCTACGTCACACCCTTACCTGGCTCAAGCCTCCTCGTCTTGCTTGTCATCGCCATGTTTGAGCGCTGGCTTCAGACCTGGCTGCGGCGCGTGCTCGGCATCGGGCGCGATTTCTTCGCCGTGGTTCTTTTTCTCTTGCTGGACTTTTTTGTCGTGGGCGACGTTGCGTGGGTCGGTCATGGGAATTCCTTGATTAGGCAAATGATTCACACACCCGTCGACGCGATACGCTGGTTGTTAGCGCCTGGGCAAGATTTGGAGTCAGGTCTGGCTAAAGCGTTCAGCGAATTCCGATCGGCAACAGCCAGATAGGCAAGCGCCAGGAATTTACCGTGACATTGCATCGGGTATCAGTGATCTCTGATCAAATACAACACACCCCAGGTAGAAGCCAAACGATCGCTCACAAAGATCATTTGGCTACCCAAGGCAGGTAGGCGCAGCGAGCGGTATTGGTGAGGTTCGCACCCGCCTGCCAAAGTTTGGTGCAGGCGCGGGCCTATCGATTGAACGGCGCGCTCAGTCCAGTTCGAGGACTTTGGCCAGTTCGACGTAGTCCAGACTCCATAGGGTGCCGCCGCCGAGTTTCTGGTTATGTTGTGAGCGGAAGCCTGTCAATTGTTGGGCTCGTTTGCTCAGGGTGCGGGCCATCTCCAGCGGCACGGCGAACGGGTAGGCCTCTTCAGGTACCAGCCAGCCTGGGCAGAATGCCAAGGCCAGGGCGCGACGTGGGCGATTGGACACGTTGGCGCCGCCGCCATGCACGACTTTGCCTGAGTAGAGGAATGCATCGCCTTTTTCCATGACCACTGGGATGGTCGGCGTGTTCTCGATGCGTTCGCGATCGTTGAAATCGGGCCAGTGCTGGCTGCCCGGAATGATACGGGTAGCACCCATCTCTTCGGTGTATTCAGACAGCGCCACCAGACAGTTGCACATGACTTCAGGCCCCGCCGGGCCCAGATTGCGGAATACCGGGTAGTTCTCCAGATCGCGGTGCAGGTACTGCAGTTTTTCGCTCGGCTGGATTTCGATGATCTGCGCGGCGTTCATCCAGTAGGCGTCGCTGGTTTCCAGCATCAAGGTATCGATGTAGGACAGCAGGATATCGTGGTCGAGCATCTCTTCGCGGAAGGTCTTGCTGCGGCGGATCAGTTGCGTCACGCGCTTGGTCTTCTTACCGGCGAACTCCTGCATCCAGTCAGGCCCGGTGTTGCCTTCAGCCCAACCAGCGACGATCGGGTCCATCTCGGCGTTGAAGCGGTCCACTTGGGCGCTGAACAGGCCCTTGATGATGACGCCACCGTCTTCATCGATGATTTGCTTGACGATCGCCGGTGCGGTGCCCGCAGGCACTTCGCGCAGTTTGGTCATGGCTTCGCTTGGGATATGGCTTTGCGTGGCAAGCATGGGATTCTCCAGTCCTACGGGACTCTCAGCGCCTTGCGCAACGGCGTAAGGCATGACATGAACCGATAGTAGGACTGGGGTGGAGGGCCAAACAGGTGGATGACGGCCAATTTTCTACGTTTTGAAGGCCAACGTTTTTTGGCTGTCAGCCACAGAAGTTTGGCCACCGCTAACCTGTGCGCGAGCGCCATCGAACTGCAACATCTGCTGGAAAAGGGCCGTGTCGACACCGGTTCCTCGTGCCAGGAGATGCTCATGCGTAGCGATATCAGCTTTAAAACAACCGATGGCCTGACGCTGAAAGGCTGGCTTTATTTACCGACGGGCGCTGGCGGCCAACACCCCGCTATCGTCATGGCTCACGGTTTTACTGCGGTCAAGGAGCAGTACCTGGACCGCTACGCTGAGGTCTTTGCACAGAGCGGCTTCGCGGTGCTGGTTTATGACAACCGTAACTTCGGCGCCAGCGAAGGCCTGCCGCGTCAGGAGGCCGACCCGCAATTGCAGGTCCGCGATTACCGCGACGCGATCACCTACGTCAGCAGCCTGGATAACATTGATGCCTCGCGCATCGGCGTCTGGGGTTCGAGCTACAGCGGCGGTCATGTGTTGCAGGTCGCCGCCTTCGATCGCCGGGTCAAATGCGTGTCCTCCCAAGTGCCTGCCATCAGCGGCTCCGCCGACGTGAGGATGGCGGTGCGTCCTGACTTGTTGCCGGGCTTGATCGAAGCCTTCGAGGCCGATCGTGCCGCCCGTTACGCCGGTGAAGAACCGCTGCTAATGGAAGTGGTCGCCGAAGATCCCAAGGCCGACTGCGCGTTGCCTGGCCAGGACAGCTACGACTTTTTTACCCAGAGCGGCGACACCGTTGCCCCGGCCTGGCGCAACGCGGTCACGCTCAAGAGTATCGAATTGCTCAACGAGTACGAACCGGGCTACGCCATCGATCGCATCAGCCCGACGCCGCTGCAGATCATCGTTGCTCTCAAGGACACCGTCACCGTACCGGATGCGGCGCTCAAGGCCTACGAGACCGCCTTGCAACCCAAGCATCTGGTGCTGCTGAACTGCGGTCACTTCGACCCGTACCTGAGTGAATTCCAGGCTTCCAGCAGCGCCGCCGTAGAGTGGTTCAAGCGCCATCTGTGATCGATCTTCTTCTCTAACAACCCGTTTCCAAATCCGGTCTGCCCGCTCCAAGGAATCTCACTATGTCAGCTGCAAAATGGCCCGAAAATCACAGCCAGTCCAAAGCCCTTTATGACCGCGCGACCAACGTCATGCCCGGCGGCATCACCCGTATCCTGCCGTGGCAGGAACCCTTCCCGGTGTATGCGGGTAGTGGTTCGGGGGCTTATGTCACCGATGTCGACGGTACTCGCCGTCTTGACCTGCTCAACAACTTTGCCTCGCTGATCCACGGGCATGCCCACCCGGCCATCGTTGCGGCCATTCAGGAGCAAGTCACCAAGGGCACCGCGTTTACCTTGCCGACCGAGCCCGAAGTGGCGCTGGCGGAAACCATCTGCGAACGCGCCGAGAGCTTCGAATGGGTGCGCTTCTCCAACTCTGGCTCCGAAGCGGTCATGTGCGCGATCAAAGCGGCGCGGGCGATCACCGGTCGCTCGAAAATCGTCAAGTGCGAAGGCGTCTACCACGGCTCATACGACTATGCCGAAGTCAGCCTGGACTCATCACCGGAGAACTGGGGCCAGGACCCCAAGTCCATCGGTTACTCCAAGGGCGTGCCGGAGGGCGTCAAGAACGATGTGGTGGTGATTCCGTTCAATGACGTCGAAGCGGCCGAGCGCATCATCCTTGCCAACCGCGACGCCATTGCCGCGATCCTGATCGATCCGGCACCGAGCTACTTCGGTTTCGTTCCGGTCTCGGAGGCGTTCATTAGCATGATCCGTCGCGTAGCGACCGAGATCGGCGCAGTGTTCATCCTCGACGAGGTCATCACCTTCCGTGTCCATCGCGGCGGCGCGCAGACACGCTTCAACATCAAGCCTGACCTGACGGTGCTGGCGAAGATCATCGGCGGTGGTTTCCCGGTGGGTGCCGTGGCCGGGCTGCGCAAGTTCATGCAGGTCTTCGATCATCGTGAAGGCAAGCCTTTGCTGCCCTGGAGCGGTACGTTCACCGCCAACCCGATCACCATGACCGCCGGCAAGATTTGCCTGGACCTGTACACCCAGGCCGAGTCCGATCGCCTGGACGTACTGGGTGATCGCCTGCGTGCGGGTGTCACCGAGGCGTTCGCCAAGGCCGGCTTCCCGGGCCAGGTCACGGGATTCTCGTCGATGTTCATGGTCTTTGGTCACCCGCGTGAGATTCGCGATTACCGCAGTGGCTATTCCAGCAAGGAAGAGTCCAAGTGGGTAACACGGCTGCAACGCAACCTGGTGCTTGAGGGCTATCACATCGCTAAAACCGGTAAGGCGTTCCTGTCCACGGTGATGACCGAAGCTGACGTTGATGGCTTCATCGCGGCTACCGAACGTGCTGCACGTCAGGCTGTGAAAGAAGCTGCCGAAGGCTGATCGCTTTCAGCCATAAAAAACGGCGCTGCCCTCGCGGGTTGCGCCGTTTTTTATTGCCTCGCAGAGAGCTCGGTCCCACTTGTACACGTACCTGGGGATGCGAGCTCTGGGCTTAGGTGTTTACTGCGCCGTGTAGGCGCCGTCGACGGTCAGCAGCGAGCCGGTCATCCATTGAGCGTCTTCGGAAGCAAGGAAGGTCACAGCTTTTGCCACGTCCTGAACGTTGCCGATGCGCGGCCAGGGCGTGAGGTCTTCCAGCAAGGTCTTGATCGCTGGATCGTCCAGCTCCTGGCGCACCATGGCGGTGGCGAGAAAGCCTGGGCACACGGCATTGACGTTAATTTTTTGTGCAGCAAAGTCCACCGCCAATTGCCGGGTCAGGTTGTTAACCGCGCCCTTGGAAGCGCAATAGGATGCTTCCTGGGCCAAGCCGACCAGTCCGCCGATTGAAGAGATATTGACGATCTTGCCGCGCGTTCCGGTTTCGCTGACGTCCTGCTTCATCATCTGTGTGATCGCGAACTTGCAACCCAGCCAGGTGCCCTTGGTGTTGACGTTCATGGTCAGGTCGTAATCGGCTTCGGTTTCTTCGACGATGGTCTTGAGCTCCACCGCCACGCCGGCGTTATTGATCATGATGTCCAGCCGCCCGAAACGCTCGACCGCGGCGTCTACCAGGGCTTGCATGTCGGCGTAACGCGAGACGTCGGCCTTGACGAAAATCGCTTCGCCACCTTTGTCGCGGATCAATTGGTCAGTGTCGATGTGCAGGTCGTTCTCGAAGCCTTCCGGGCGGGCACTGCTCTTTAGATCCGAGCACACCAGGCGGGCGCCCTCGGCGGCCAGCGCAAGCGCAATAGCGCGGCCATTGCCCGAACTCGAACCGGTGACAATGGCTATTTTATTGTTGAATCGCATGAGTCGCCTCCATCGGCAAGCAGGGGGGGCACAAAGGGGGAGTGCCCTCGATCAAGTGTCTCGCTAGGGAGTCTAGGAAGCCTTGGCAGGCGTTAACAGGTGCAAAACGGACAGCGGACGTAACGGTTCATGGATCGCGCGAAGGTCATTGCGCGAGGTGAATTTGGCCGCAGGTAACCTGTTGAATCGGGGCGGCGCGACGTTAGCCTCGCGGCAATTACAATCCGTTTTCGAGGCGCTGAAACCATGTCGACATCCCCAGACAATTCTCTCAGGCGCGATACGCTGGATACCAAGGACCTGGTCCTGCTGGTGCTTGCCGCCGTTGCCCCAATGGGCATCGTGGTGTCACTGACTACGCTTTCGATCGCCCTTGGGACTGGCGCGGGTACGCCTGGCACCTACATCGTGGCGGCGCTGATTTTTTCGGTGTTCGCGGTTGGCTATCTGAAGATGAGCCAGCGCATCACCAACGCTGGCGCGTTCTACGCCTACATAAGTGCCGGTTTCGGCGAGCGCGCTGGTCGTATCGCCGCCTGGCTGGCGGTGATGACCTACAACGCGATCACAATCGGAACGTTCGGCAGCCTGTCATTCTTCAGCAGCCTGGTACTCAAGGACCTGACCGGTATCGACCTGGCGTGGCAGTGGTTCGGGGTGTTGTGGCTGGCTGCAACGCTGCTGCTGGGCTATCTCGATGTGGGGGCCAGCGCCAAGGTGCTGGCCGTTGCGCTGTTGCTAGAAGTGATCAGCCTGTTCGCTTTCGA
The DNA here is from genome assembly GCF_002419965.1 of Pseudomonas sp. UBA5706. Classification (GTDB taxonomy): domain Bacteria; phylum Pseudomonadota; class Gammaproteobacteria; order Pseudomonadales; family Pseudomonadaceae; genus Aquipseudomonas. The sequence continues at coordinate 201,624 of NZ_DIHC01000001.1, read as the reverse complement.
CCTGGCAGTGCTCTGGGATAAGGGCTTCCACGGCTTCTCGCTGGAAGTATTCGATCCATCGCTGGTGCTGGGTAGTGGCGCCGGCCTGAGCCTGATCCTCGGGCTGGGATCGTTCATAGGTTTTGAAGCGACGGTTATCTATGGCGAAGAAGCTCGCGATGCTCGGCGTACCGTGTCACGCGCCACCTACACCGCGATCGCGTTGATTGCAGTTTTTTACCTGACCACCACTTGGGCGATGGTCTCGGCGGTGGGCGTCGAGCAGGCCAAAGTCAGCGCCGCAGCGGATCCGGCGTCGTTCCTGTTCATTATCAATACCCAGTACGTCGGCATTCTGGCGACCCAGATCATGCAGGTGCTTGTGATCACCAGTTTGTTCGCGGGCTTTCTGGCCTTGCACATGAGTGCGGCGCGCTACCACTTCGCGCTGGCGCGTAGCGGCCTGCTGCCGGCCTGGATGGGCAAGACCCACCCTAAATATCTTTCGCCGTTCAACGGCACCGTCGTGCAACTGGCGCTGGTGGGCGCAGTGACCTTGGCATTTGTCGCCGCAAACCAGCATCCCTATCTACAGATGGGGGTGGCGTTGTTTGGCATGGGGGTGTTGGGTATCGTGTTGCTGCAGTGCCTGACCAGTTTTGCGGTGCTGCGCTATTTCAGGCGAGAGCGTCGCGGTGAGTCGCTGTGGAGTACGGCAATCGCACTTGTTCGGTGGGGTGAGCATGCTGGTGGCATTCTTGCTGATGATCGATAACTACGCGGTGATGACTGGCAGCGATCAATGGTGGGTCAACCATCTGCCACTTGTGTTCCTGCTGACGCCGGTGCTGGGGTTTGTCGGTTCGGTGGAGCTGGGTAAGGCGAAGGTGGTGCAGCCTTGATCCGCTGCGGCGAGGGACATAGCCCCTGCCACAGGGTTGTTTTTGTCAGCGCTGGTGAGCGACGTGAGCCGCAATGAAGTCCGCCGCTTGGGTCAATAACCGGCGGCCGGTTTCGATCTTGCCGGCACTGGTCAGCAGGCCGTGGGCATGGCGGGGCAGGTGATGGTGAACCACTGCCGTGCCTGCTCTGGCGGCTGCGGCGGCATAGGCGATTCCCTCGTCAGCCAAAGGGTCAAGGCCTACGGTGGCAATGAAAAGATCCGGCTGCACACGTTCCGCAGCATGTAACAACGGCGATAGCCGGGCATCCGTCGGGTCCTGACCTGTTGGCAGGTATTGCTCCCTGAACCAGTACATTGACTTTGCGGTCAGCGGGAATCCTTGGCTAATCCGCTGGTACGAGCCATGACTGGCGGTCAGGTCCGTGACCGGATAGAACAGCACCTGAGCCCTGAAGCCAATGCCCTGGAGCTGATACTCGGGGTGATTGGCCAGTACCGTTGCCATGTTGCCTCCGGCGCTGTCGCCAGCCACCACTGCGTTGGTCGGATCGAGCCGTAGCTCGCCGGCGTTGTCGCGGACGAATCGCAACGCCGCCAGGCAGTCGTTCAGCGGCACCGGAAACTGCTGCTCCGGTGCCAGACGATAGTCCACCGCCACAACGCTGGCTCCGGACTGATTCGCCAGGCTGCGGCAGAGGCTGTCATGACTGTCCAGATTACCGATCACCCAGCCCCCACCGTGGATGAAGAACACCAACGGGGTCACGGCGTAGGCGGCGCTGCTGGCCGGTCGATAAACGCGCAGGGCAGCGCTGCCTTTATCGACCGGATATTCCAGCGTCTTTACCTCGGCGACCGCTTCCGGAATGACCCCGTTGGCGGCGCACGCTTTCAGGTAATTGGCCCGAGCGTTGGCCAGCGGCACGTCCTGAAAGGACACCTCGCCGTTGGCCCGGAACGCCCGGACCAGGTCCGCCGCATCGGCGGCGACCTGTTCCAGCGCAATGGCCTGACTCATGAGGCGGTTTCGCTTTGAACGCCCGACAGATGAAAATCGCTGGCGCGCCAGTCGGTGGCCAGGGCGCGGTATTCGTCCACCGTGCCGGACCAATTGTTGATCACTTTGCCTGCGGCATTTTTGTACCAGCTGGAGCAATCGGATGAGAACGCCGAGGACTGCATATTAGTCTGCAGGGCGTCGTTGTAAGCACTGAAGGCATCCTCCTTGACGTCCAGGGACTGGGCCTCAAGTGTCTTCACGGCCTGGATGATATAGCGCTGCTGGATCTCCAGCATGGTGATGATCGAGTTGTGGTTCAGGTTGGTGTTCGGGCCGTAGATCATGAACAGGTTAGGAAAGCCCGGGACGGTCATGCCCAGGTAGGCTTGGGCACCGTCCTGCCAGCGTTGATGCAGCGTCTGACCATCGCGACCGATCACTTGCAGGTCGCCCTGGAAGGCCTGGCTTTCGAAGCCGGTACCGAAGATTACGACATCAAACTCATGCAACGTGCCGTTGCTGTCGACGATCCCTCGTGTCATGAAGTGGTCCACAGCAGCGGTTTCCAGGCTGACGTTGCTGCGCATCAGCGCCGGGTAGTAGTCGTCGGAACGCAGAATGCGTTTGCAGGCGAACTCATAGTCAGGCGTGAGTTTGGCGCGCAATGCTGCATCCGGGACCTGAGCTGCGAGGTGTCCGCTGGCCATCTTGATCCCTTCCTGCTGGGCATCGGTGCCGTGGCGGGTACGGGCAAATCCGTTTTCGCGAAACGCATGCAATTGTCGACGGCTTTCGTGAAACAGGTCGGGTTCGGCGCTGTAGGCATCGAGTTGATCTTCGGAAAAGACGATCTGGTTGCGCGGCATGATCCAGTTGGCACTGCGCTGGAACACGGTCAGGTGAGCGGCTTCTTTGGCGACTTCCGGCACATACTGCACCGCGCTGGCAGCGGCGCCGATGCTGGCGACTCTCTTGCCCGCCAGTTGTGCATCTTGCGGCCATTGCGCGGAGTGGAAATACTGTCCGGCGAAGCTCTCCAGACCCCTGAAGGCCGGGATGGCTGGTTTGTTGAGCTGGCCCCACGCCGGAACGAAAAAGCGTGCCTGCAGGTGTGAGCCGTCGGCCAGTTCGAAGCTCCAGCGCTGGGCGCTTTCATCCCAGCGCGCCTTGGTCAGCTCGCTGTTGAGCTGGACATGCGGCAGCACGTCGTAATGCGCGGCAAGGGCATCCATGTAGCGCAACAGCTCTTGGCGATCGGCGTACATCCTGCTCACACGCAGGTGCGGAAAGAAGCTGTAGCAGTACAGGTGGGATTCGGTGTCGCAGGCCGCGCCCGGGTAGGCGTTGTCGCGCCAGACGCCGCCGATACGACTGCCGCGCTCCAGCACAATGAAGTTTTCAATGCCTTGCATTTTCAACTGGGCGGCCATGCCCAGGCCGCCAAATCCGGCGCCCAGAATAACGATGTCGTAGGTCGATTTTGCTGCGTTCAACATGAGCTTTTTCCTTGTTCTTGTAAGCGGAAGACGGCCGGGCGTTCGTTTTGAGGTGAGGGGTCGTACCCTACCTGTGAACAGCGAAAGGACTGCGCATCAGGGGCCGGTCCGGTGTGTCAGCCACATCGTGGGTAACTGACACACCGCAGCGGCGGATTCCTGTAGGTGTTTGTTCTGTTAAACCGAATAGCGCGATAAAGTCTCGCCGCCGTCGATACGCACCAGGTCGCCATGGATATAGCTTGAGCGCTCCGAGGCCAGGAACACCGCAAGGTCGGAGACGTCGTCGATCTCACCCCAACGCTTGAGCGGGATCGTGTCAGCAAAGTCGTCGACGTACCCCGGCTGTTCCATCAGCGCGCGGGTGAGGGCGGTCTTGGCATATGTCGGGCAGATGCCGTTGACGCGGATGCCTTGGTGACCGTATTCGATGGCCAGGCAGCGGGTCAGGTTGGCCTGGGCGGCCTTCGAGATGTTGTACACCGATTGCCATGGATGCCCACCCAACCCTGCGGTGGACACCAGGTTGATGATATTGCCGCCACCGCCTTGAGCCAGGAACGCTTTGACCGCCGCCTGGGCACCGAAGAAGGAACCCTTGACGTTGACGTTCAGGCAGATGTCCAGATCCGCTTCGCTGAAGTCATGAATCAGCTTGCCGTCACGGTAGACGCCAGCGTTATTGATCATCACATCGATGCGCCCGAAGGTGTCGGTCGCTGCTTGCACGAGGGTCGTCAAGTCGTCGCGACGCGTTACGTCACACTGTTGAAAGATGGCCTGCCCGCCGCGTTCGTTAATCAGTTGCGAGGTGGTCAGCTCGGGCTGCTCGTCGAAGCCTTTAGGGTTGCTGGCCTCGCTGATATCACCGATCACCAGATGCGCGCCTTCGGCGGCCAGTTTCAAGGCGATGCCGCGGCCCAGGCCAGTGCTGGCGCCCGTGATTACAACGACTTTGCCTGCCAGTTTCATGTCCATCAATAGGGTCCTTCAGGAAGTAAGGCTTGATAGGGGGATGCTTGAAGAGGAGTCGCCACAGCGCGCTTACAGTGAAAACGCGCGGTAGCAATCTCTGCATGCAAATGTCAGCTGGCAGCAGCCATGCCTCGTTCTGCCCAGACGGCCGGGGGATACAGCGGCTGTCCGCTGGCGCTTTTGCCACGGCTCAGGCGAGAGGCGTATTTGCCGCCGTTATTGAGCACGCGATACTCGCGCGGTGAACGCCCGGTCCAGCGCTTGAAGGCGTGCCGGAAGTTAGCCGCATCGCTGTAGTTGAGCTGCTCTGAGATGGCTTCAGTGGTCATCGGGGTGTTGAGCAGGTAACGGATCGCCAGCTTCTTGCGTACCTCAACCAGCAACGCGTTGTATGAGGTGCCCAAAGCGTCCAGGCGCCGGCGCAGGGTGCGCGGTGACAGGTGCAGGCGATCGGCGATATCCGATAGCGAGGCGATGCACTGGCCCGAGCCCAGCAACAGGTTCTGCACCTGATAGCTGAGGTCGTATTTTTGAATCAAATCACGCAGCTGCGCCTGGCATGTGGCCCTGCAACTGGCGTGGGTGATGCTGTTGGCCTGGGCCAGTTTGCTGTCAAGCCAATGGCTGTCGATGCGGATGGCCGTGCGGTCGCAGTTGAAGCGCACTTCCATGCCCAGGCTGCTGCATACGCGCGCTTGTTCTTGCGGCGTAGCGTCGATGGCCAAGTCGATGCCCTGGCACTTGAAGCCCAAGCCGAGAATGTCCTGAAGAAGAGTGATCAGCTTGGAGATTTCCAGGTAATACCAGAATCCCTCCTGATCGCTGCTCAGGCCGTATTGATCGCTGAGCTCCAGGTGTGTGCTGTCCTCATCGTCGTGGATGTGCAGACCGAGCTTGAAGTTCATCAACAGCCCGAACTGTGCGGCGACGTCCAGGGCTTCGCGCAAGGTGGCGCTGCTGAGCAGGGCGAAGCCGACGATGCCGTAGGAGGTCAGGTGCAAACGCTTGCCAACCTCCAGGCCTAACAACGAATTGCCGCTGCTGCGATTGAAAGCGGCATGAATGAGCGCGTGCTGATTGAGGGAGAGTCTGCTCCGGGGGTTGTGCAGGTCGCAGGGAGCAAGACCTCCAGCGGCCAGGCATTCAGTGAGCTGGTGCTCATCGAAGCCGGTGACGTTCACGGCGGCGAGCACTTCCGCCATGGAAAAAATCTTGTCGTCGCACGTTATAGGTGTTGTGTCGATCGGTCCCATCATGCAGCCCTCACAGCGATAATCACGCAAATGGATCGCACGGCGAGGCGCGATCGAAAGGAGATATCCGCGTCGAATCGGTGGTTGATCACAAGCGTGGCTTGATCAATAAACATTCCGGATTCGACGCATTGGCTTGGGCAGGCCGGGGGACTCCGCGCAAGAGCAGGGCATCAAGTTGCGAAGCCATGCGAATGCAGCCGGATCGATTGAAAACCGCAAAAAGGGGTGGTGCTTCACGCTGCTGAGCAACGCTTTTACACGGGTCTTTGACCTCATTTTTTTATCTCCTGACCTTTCGGGTCCGACCTGCGGATCCCTGTTTTTGTTGGTCTATCAGGTAGAAATTACGTTTGCACGCAGACCTTGAAGAGCACTTGTCAGTCAACTAGGTCGTGTGACCGATTAAATATGGTCACTTGACCTAGGTCAAGTGACAAATGTGCGTATTCGACAAATACTCGTCTTCTTGATGAGCTTTTTCGCCGTGCGGGATTCGAGGCTGGACGCGGGTGAGGCAGGTTAACTAAAGGGCCAGGGCCGGAGTCTGCAGGGGAAGCGTGGCGGGGTATTGCTCCAGGGTGGCGCCGCAGTCACTGCCCAGGTAAGTGAGGGTTGCACCGAGGCTGCGGCAAAGCGACATGAGGCGCTCGTAGACACGGCGCGGGCCGGCGCACACTAGTTCGCAGTCGCTTTGGCCAATGCTGTCGGCCTGACCGTTAAGGCTGATCTCCAGATAATCGATATGCTCGCTGCGTGCCCACTCACCCATGGAGCGCGCCGAGCAGGCCGACCGTGTCTGGGTGGTGTTGAAGCTGATCAACGCCTTGCCGTGCAGTCCGAATGTGGTTTCGGGGCTGCACAGACGCGCGTTAATCAGCAATTGGTCGGGAAAGCAGGTGATCACGATGTCGCTGCTGTCGACCGCCTGCTCCAGGTTGCGCAGCAAGGTGAAGCCTTCGCAGGGCGCCACCAGATTGTTGCGCAGAGGGTCCAGCCCGGCGACTGCAAAGCCTTGCTGCGCCAGCGTGCGGGCAATGTTATTGCCGACGTGGTCAAGGCCGATGATGGCGACGCGTTGTGGGGCAGGTGTGCGGGCTGCAGGGGTCATGATGAAATGCTCTCCGGCTGATTATTATTCAAGGTTGCATGGCTTTATAAACGGCGGCGATGTCCTGATTGCCCATGCCGGCAGTCTGGGCCAGGCGGCAGTAGCTCAGGTAGGCGTCGGTGCTGGCGTGGGGGACCCCGGCGCTTAGCAAGGCATCCAGGACGACTTCCTGGCCAGCGACGTGGACATCCACCGAGGCTTGTTCACCTCCGTATTCGCCAGCGCTAATGCGCGCGGCAGCGGTGTCGATACCGTCCACTAGCATGTCGGTCATGATTGACGACAGCGTTTTGAAGGCGTCCACCGACACACCAGCGGAGGAGGCCAGCACGGCACCTTCGAGCCAGGCGGCGAACGCGCCGAAATAAAAGGCGTAAAGCGCCAGATAGGCAGGGGTACAGGCTTTCGGGTCGCAGCCCAGGTAGCGCGGGTTGCCGCCAAGGAGCGTCAACGTCTGCTGGTGCTGCTGCCAGGCGTGCAGATGACCGGAATAAAGAATCGCAGTGTGGGCAGCGCCGATGTCCTTGGGGTAACACAGGATGCCGCCATCCAGGTATTGGGCATTGTGTTCTTCGCTCCAGCACGCGAGCCGTTCGACATCGGTGACGGTACCTGTGCTCATGTTAACCAGCGTCCTGCCACCCAGGTCGAAGGTGGACTCCAGGCTCTGCAGAAGGGCTTCGGACGCCGCCTTGTCGATCATGCAGATGATGATTAGGTCGCTGGCCAGCAGCGCCGACGGTACATCCCTGGCCAGGGTGGCGCCGGCTTGCACCAAGGACGCAGCGCGTTCGGGGCTGCGATTCCACACGGTGACCGCACAACCGGATTGCACCAGCGTCTGGGCGAGCACGCCGCCCATGGCACCCAGGCCCAGGACGCTGACGGAAGGATTAGCTTGGGACATGGACATTCCTCTGCGGGTGGGGCGGCGACCTTCAGGGCCACCACCTTGGGCTGCTTGAATCAGACGTTGGCGGGCGTATCGAAGTCCACCGCTGAACCCAACCAGCCGTCCCAACGCTTGGTCCAGTACAGGTTGTGCAATTGGCTGGTCAGTTCGCCCGGGCCCGCCGTGCCGCCCAGCACGCGGTCATCCACGCTGTTGATCGGCATGACGCCACCGGCGGTGGAGGTCAGGAAGGCCTCGTCGGCATTAAGCAGCTGCTCGACGTGGACGCGCTCGACGTGCAGCGGCAGGCCCAGCTCTTTGGCCAGCTCCAGGGTGGTCTTGCGGGTGATGCCTTCCAGACAACCCGAATCAGGGGTGTACAGCGCACCGTCCTTGATCAGGAAAATGTTCGAGCCGGGCGCTTCGGTCAGATAGCCGTCGGCGTCGCACAGCACCGACCATTCCTTCTTCGCGGCGCGGGCTTCGAACAGCGACAGCTTAAGGTCCATCCAATGGAAGTTCTTGGCCGTAGGGTCAACCGCTTTCGGTGGGATTCGGATGTAATCCTTGCTGACCAGCACGTCGATACCGCGGGCCCTTTGTTCGTCGTCGCAGATGAACACGTAAGGCACCACGAACGCATAGAAGCGGTTTTCATAAGCGGCAGGGTTGGTCCTGTCGTCGCCGTCGGGCATGAAGCCACGGGTTACTGCCCACCATACATACGCCTCTTTCGCGCCGGCCTGCTTGATCAGGTTCTCGAGGATTTCGATGGTTTCGGCTTTGCTGTAGGGGTTGGTCAACTGGAACTTGCGGCAGGCACCTTCGAAGCGTTCGAGGTGATCTTCAAGGCGGAACAGATAACCCTTGCTCACGCTGACGACGTCGTAACAGGCATCGGCCTGGGTGAAGCCCAGATCGGATATCGGGATGGCGGCGTTGTCGATGTCCACATAAGTGCCGTGGATGAAAGCCGAACCGTGACCGTATTTCGGGTTATGTGCCAACCGGACGTGCGCCGGGTCGTTCAACATGATGTGGTCCGCTTTGATGATAGCCATCGCTCGCTCTCTCTCAATAGATGAAATGAATGCCTGTGGCATGTGCCATCGCTTTTGCCTGTGCGCTCATCTTAGGGGGGGCAAACCGAGCGCCAACAGGTGAGAAGGGGCCAAGTTAGCAAGGACATGCGGCCAGCTCGCCAGCCATCCGTTCGAAACGGCGGGTGTCCCGCCAGGGTCATGTTGTTGGCCCAAATTCACCTTTTGTCCGGGCTGGGGGCTGCCTAAAGTCTGGGCAAGCCGGCGCACTGACGGCGACGCATACCACCCGATGCACACCACTTGAAGGGATACCCGGCATGACACATTCGAACGTGACATTCATCGGACTTGGGCAAATGGGCGCGGCGCTGGTGCCACCTTTCATCGGTGCCGGTCTGCAGGTCACCGTATGGAACCGCTCGATTGCCAAGGCAGAGCCCTTGGTTGCCCAGGGTGCGGCAGCGCAGGCCAGTTTCGTCGAGGCGCTCAAGGCCTCATCGTTGATCATCGTCTGCCTGTCCGATTACGCCAGCAGTGATGCCCTGTTTCTGCGGGACGGCATCGCGCCATTGCTCAAGGGCAAGACCCTGGTGCAGTTCACCACCGGCGACGCCAAACAGGCCCTGGCGGGTGCCCTTTGGGCGGCGGAGATAGGCCTGAATTATCTGGATGGCGCCATCATGGATTATCCGACCAAGGTCGGTAAGCCCGAATGCATGCTGCTTGTCTCGGGGGCCAGGGCGGTGTGGGACAGCTGCAGCGAAGAGATGCTGTTGCTGGGTGGTCGCATGACCTACGTCGGGGAAAAGCCCGGCGCGGCCAACGTGCTCGACGGCACCCTGCTGACCATGTACTACGGCAACACGTTCTCGCTGATGCAGAGCGCAGCGATGCTTCAGGCCGAGCATCTGGACATCAAGGATTTCGCCACCGCCCTGCAAGCGTTCAAACCGGTTATCGAGAGCACCTGGCAGCGCACTATCGATGCCATCGAACGGCGGGATTATTCGGGCAACGAAGCCTCGATCCATGTGCATTTACTGGGCGTGCAGTCGCTGCAGGCGCGGGCAAAGAATGCCGGTATCGAACACAGTCTGCTGGGGCTGTTTACCCGTTACGTGGATCAGGCCGCGAGCACGGGCCATGAAGCGGATGAGCTGCCGGCAGCTTATGAGGTTTTTCGTCCTCGATAAACGTGAGGATGACCGCTGCGCACCTGTTGAGGATTCGTGGCCCGGTCATAATCGGGCCGTGGATGGGCTGCGTTGCAACCGCACGCGCCAACGTCCGAAAACAATAACGATTCCCTAGAAACCCTGCCTCGTTCAGTTTCAGGAGTACCGAATGCGTGATGCAACCCGCTTTCATCTGTTGGGCGACCATTGCTTTTTGATTGACGATTCCCTTGGTGATCTTGACCTGGACCTGGTGAAAAGCCTGGTCGCGCTTGGCTCTGCCGAAAATGCAAGCGACGAGACCAGCCAGCCCAGTCGTTCGATCCTTGTGTCAGCGGCCAGTTGGCTCTTCGCCGGTGTGCTGCTCTGGGCTCTGCTGGGCCTCTACGTCAGCTGACGCAATGCATGACCTCGCGGCTGATGCATCTCAACAATGTCGGCTACGGCGTAATGGCGGTGACGGTCTTTGAGATGCTCAAGCGCTGACATCGGTACTTTTCCTCCCGATTAACCCTGAAATTGACCTCGGCGCACCTGTTTGCCGGGCATTGCTCACTCATAATTGTTGCAGGCTTTTTCAACGGTTAGAGGGGGTGATATGAGTCATTCGGATACCAGCGAGCGCGCGGTCAGCGCCCGTGAGGCCCTGGCTGGGCGGCTGCCGATTCAGGGGCAAGATCGCCTCTACAAAGGATTCGGCACGCTTGTGGCAGCCTGCGTCGCTATCGGCGCGGCCAGTTTCAATTACTTGTTCGGCGCCTCCATTGCCTATATCGGCAATACCAGCATCGGCATCCTGGGTTATCTGATCGGCTTGGTCGTCGGCTTGGCGCCGGTGTATCTGGCCTCGGGGCTGATCAGCTACCGCCACGGCGTTGACCCGGTGGATGCGGCGAAAAGTTCGATGGGCACCCGCGGTTCGTCGCTATTGCTGGCCTTGATCCTGATCACCACCCTGGGCTGGTCCTTTGTACTGATTGCCATGACCGGGCAGGCCGCTGGCCGGCTGCAGCAGATCCTCTTCAATCCCGGGGGCGAGATCGATAACGGCTTCGTCGCTGCGGTTTCAGTGGCGATGCTGGGGTTGGTGTGGATCCTGCTGAAGAAAGGCCCGGCGATGATCGCCTTGCTGACGCGCTACACCTCGCCCGCGATCCTGATCATTGCTGGCGTGCTGCTGTACCTGATCACCCGTGATGTGGACCTGACCGCCCTGTTGCACACCAATGTCGATCCCAAGCTGGCCTATACCTCCGACCCATTGCTGCAGTTAGCCTATGGCGTCGAATTTGGAGCGTCCAACGCCATGACCAGCGTGCCGTTCTTCGGCGGCATCGCCCGGCTGATCCACAAACGCCGGCATGTCATTACCCCCTCTTTGCTCGGCGCCGGGGTCATTGGCGCAGGGTTCACCTCGGCAGTCGGTGCCCTGGCGGCCATCGCTACCGGTTCCACCGAACCTGCCGAGTGGGTGGTCAAGACCGCGGGCAATGGCTTGGGTACGGTCATTGTCTCCTTGTTATTACTGGCTAATCTGGGCACGTTGATCAGCTTCTTTTACTTTGCCGGGGTGTCAGTGCAGCAAGTGCGCTTCTTTGCCAGAATGCGCTGGGAGCTGATCATCGCCGTCCTGCTGCTGCCAGGTCTGGTGGTGGCGTTCAACACTCAATGGCTGATAGGCCATGTGATGAACTGGCTGGCCTACAACAGCGCCATGTTCGTCGGCATTGCTGCGGTGATGCTCACCGATTACCTGCTGTTGCGCCGTCAGGTGTTGTTGCCGGCACACCTGTTTGTCAAGGACAACCAGAGCGCCTACTGGTTCTGGGGCGGGATCAATTGGGTAGCCATGCTGATCATCGTTCTCGGCGTGGGGGTCTATCTGATGCTGTTCGATCCGCTGTCGCTGCAGGTCGGTCCGACGTTCCGGTACGTCGGTGCATCGATCCCCACGTTGTTGATCTGCATCGTTGCGTACTACGTTTTGATGCGCCTGGTGATCGCCACCAGTTATCGCGGCGGTTACCGCAATGTCGTGCAACTGGCTGAGAAGAAGGTAAAGGTAGGGCTTTAGGCGACTACGGATAGCAACACCCCAAGGCGTTCTGATGAGCGCCTTTGTTTTGTATGGCGGGAGTTGATTACGAAGGTTAGTACCGGGGCTGCAGGCTGGGCTTACGGGGCAAGGCTACGGGCATTAGCCCCCAAAGGCCCCGATTGCTGAGGCCGTTTGCAGGGCTCAGGCGTGAGCGCGGGCCATCGCGCCGCCGCTGGCGCCAGGCAGAGCGAAGGCCGGTGGCATGCTCCAGGCGATCTCGCGGTTTTGCGAGCGGAAAGCGCGGGGCGCGGTACCGGTCCAGCGCTTGAATGCGTGACGAAAGTTGGCGGCGTCGCTGTAGCTGAGTTTCTCGGAAATCGCCTCGGTGGTCAGCGGCGTGTCCAGCAGGTAGCGGATGGCGAGCTTCTTGCGTACGTCCTCAAGAATCAGGTTATAGGAGCTGCCCACCGCTTCGAGCTTGCGCCGTAAGGTACGCGGCGACAGGTGTAGCCGTGAGGCGACTTCAGGCAATGGCGGAATGCGATCCGGCGAGGCCAACAGCATCTTCTGGATCTGGTAGCAAAGATCATAGCGCTGGCTGAGCTCGCGCAACTGCGCGCTGCACAGGGCCTTGCACGATTGGTGAGTGATGGCGTGCGACTGGGGCAAGGGCTGGTCGACGTAGTGGCGACTGAAGCTGATGCAGTTGTCCAGGCAGTTGACCTGTACCGGCACACCCAGCGCCCGGGAGATGGCCTGGGCATCGCCTGCTTCGGCATTGAAGTTAAGGCGCAGTGCCTGGGCCTTGAAGCCATGACCGAGCATGTCGCCGAGCAGGGTCAGGATCTTCGCGCTCTCCAGCAATGTGGAGAAGTATTTGTCGATGCCCAGCAAGGTGAATGTCTCTCGCAGGTACAGGTGGGCGACCTCGCCGTCCACTTCCAGGTGCAATTGATGCTTGAGGTTGGCCAACAGTCCGAAGTGATTGGCGATGTCCAGTGCGTCAGGCAGCGAGGGGCAACTGAGCAGGCTGAAGCCGAGCATGCCGTAGGCTGTCAGGTGCATCTGTTGTCCCACACGCAGGGCCAGAAGAGGGTCCTGGCGGTCGTAGCAGCAGCTGCTCAGTGTTCCCAGCCACTGGCTCAGCGACAGGCGCGTGGCGGGGTCGTCGATTGTGTCGACTTGCAGGCCATGAAGTGCAAGAAGCTGCGCCACGAACGAAGGCTCGTTGCCGTGGATGGCTAACAGCGCTTGAAGTTCGACAGTGGAGAAAACGCGGTCTTCAGGAGTAATGGGTGACGCTTGCACTGACACCATTGTACGGCCCTCATCGGCTAGCCAAGTCGTTCCAAAGCAGAGCGCAGTAGAGGCTCCGGTTGAAACGTTGCAGGTAACGCGGTCTTGGCAGGCCGGGGATCGTAACGATGCTGCAGATGCAGCGAGCAAAGCGATGCGCTAGGTCGACAGATGGCGCCTTGCCTGATCTTGTATCGATCAGGTCGTGCGACCTATAAAACATGGTCGATTGACCTAAGTCAATTTTTCATCCCCTGCGTGTCGTTCATGTCGCGAATAGGCATGTGCATCTTTTTGCGCGGGGTCCGGCATTTCACGCAATGATCTACGCCGCTGAAAGTGCATTTCCCGACCGGATTTTCGATCCCCTTAAATGACCCACAGAAACCTGTTTGACGCTGCCGCCGGCCCCTACTTTTAGTGCCCACGAGGTTCTGATTGCAGGGCTCGGTCCGGTGCCGCGTGTCGGCCCCGATGTGTTCAAACGTTGCGTCTGACGCTATCTCTCAGGGTCATACAGAAGGGCTATCCCGTGAGCACGACAAATAATCTCTCCAATGTCCAGCCAGACGGTGTGTCCATAGTTGCCACCGAGCATATCAGTCAAGTATTTACCCCCGGTGCCGGCGCGCCGCTGGATGGCCATCGTGCCGTCGAGCTGATCAGCTCGGGCCTTGAAGGGGACATGGGACTTTTCCGGCTGATGGGCGCCGTATTGGCGTTCGCGGCGCCGCTGGTGACCGTGGCTGGGTACATCTCCATCATTGTCATGTTCGGCGGCATTGGCGCCCCGGCAGTCTATTTGTCAGGGCTGGTGCTGGTGGGGGTCTTCGCCGCCGGGTTCACCGCCATGAGCCGCTTGTTGCCCAATCCAGGTGCCTATTACGCTTACATCACTGCCGGTCTGGGCCGGGTCGCTGGTTTGGGCTCTGCATTTTTGGCGATATTCACCTACTTGATGATGTCCGCCTGCACCTACACCTTCTTCGGCGTCTCGGCCTCGACCCTGGTGGCGAGTACATTGGGCGGGCCGGTGATCGAGTGGTACTGGTACGCCATCGTCATCTGGGCAATCGTCGGATACTGCGGCTATCTGAAACTCGAAGTGTCGTCGCACCTGCTGGTCGTCGCGATGGTCATCGAACTGGTGGTGATCTCGGTGTTCGACATCGCGGTGCTGATCAATGGCGGGCCGGAAGGGCGCTCGGTGGAGCCGTTCACATGGCACGCGTTGACCGGCGGCCAGTTCGGCCTGGCCATGTTGTTCGCCGTGCTGTGCTTCAACGGTTTTGAAGCCACTGCGGTATTCCGTGAAGAAACCAGGAATCCGGAACGAACCATTCCACGGGCGACCGGCCTGGTGGTTGCGCTGATCGGATTGTTCTTCGCAGCGTCTGCCTGGGTAATGGTGACGGCATATGGCGTTAGCCACGCGGTTGAAGTCGCCACCAACAACACCGTCGGCATGTTCCCGGACGCGATGGGTAAATATGTCGGGCAATTCGGCGTCAACCTGGCGGCGGTTTTGGTGGTCACGTCGATCTTCGCCGGCCTGCTGTGCATGCAAAACATCATGTCGCGCTACCTGTATTCCTTGGGCATCGACGGCGCACTGCCCAAGGTGCTGGCCAAAGTACATCCACGCAACAAATCCCCGTACATCGGCTCTCTGGTAGCGACCATCGTCGTCGCCTTGCTCGAAGTCCCGTTCATTTTCAACGGTGCCGATCCCGCGACGCTGTATGCGCATCAATCAGGAGTCGGTGCCTATGGTTATCTGAGCCTGATGCTGATCACCAGCGTAGCGATTGCGATGTACTTCCTGCGCAAACCGACGCCGGCAAAGGTCTCGCGGCTGCGCACGTTCGTCGCGCCAGTGGCTGCAGCGCTGGGCCTGGGCTATGTGTTCTGCCTCGCTGTGATCAACTTCGAGACCCTGGTGGGTATCAGCGGCGACGCCGCTGTGTTCATGCAGGTGGGCATATGGGCGATACCGATCGTCGGCATGCTGCTGGCGATATACCTGAGGACCGCCAAGCCCGAATCCTATCGCCGTATCGGGCGCCAGGACCTGTAGATGCGGGCAGTTGGCCGACCGGGTCATTCGTCCTGGAATTAGGTCGATTGACCCTGGTTTGCCCGGTTCAGTACACTCCGAGCAATCATGATGGGGCGCTCCCACTGTAGGTATGGCCGCAGGGTTGCGCCCTCTGCGCTGCGGCAGGCATTCTGTGTCACAGGCTTGTGCTTTGGAGTACATCAATGTTGAGTGAATTTTCGCGAGCGCAATCGCTGTTCGAGCGTACTGCCAGCCCTCGTGAAAAAAAACGGGTGCAACGCATAGAGGATATTATCGACACCGCGGCGACGATCTTCGTGCGCGATGGCTATGCGCAGTTTTCTGCCCGTCGGGTCGCCAGTGAGTTGGGCATCAGCCTGAGCAATCTCCAGCACTACTGCGGCACAACCGAAAATCTGCTGCTGTCGGTGATCCGCGCCAAGATCGAAGTGTTCGTGACCCAGTTCGTCGGCATCGCTGGCGACACGTCGCGGCCTGCCGAAGAGCGGCTGATGGACGTGATCAAGCAGGATATGGAAGCGGCGCGCGATCCCTGGATTGCGTCATTTTCGTTCCAGAGCTGGGCCCTGGCCGAACACGATCAAGCCATCGGCGAGCACTTGAAGGTCATCTACGAGACGTTCTGTCGGATGCTGACCAAACTTATCCAGGAGGTCAATCCGCAGCTTGCCGAGGCTCGTGCCAAAGTGTTTGCGGTACTGATCGCATCGCAGATCGAAGGCGTTCTGTTCTACCACAAGCACACCGATGCGCTGACCGATAACTGGCAAGACACCCTCGATACCATGTTAGCCATGTGGCTGATGATGATTCGCGCTGGCTGATCCCGGTCGGCCGTCACTCCCCGTTTTTAGGTCACTGCTCACCTGTTGGACCTTCGGCCGGCGCTTTATGCTCGGGTCCGAATCGGACTCGCGCGTGGGCATCATGGCTACTTCTGATCAGTACATCGACCGCTTGGCAACCTTGCACTTTATTGCGTTGATCAATGCCTTCGTCGCCGAATCGGGGCATGCGACCGAGAGTCTGCTGCGCGGCACCCAATTGGCCGCCGATGACTTGCGTACGGGCGACAGACTGATCTCGGTGGATCAGGAGTGCGTGATTCTGCGCAATGCCCAGCATTTGACCCAAGCCCGGCACCTGGGGCTGGAACTGGGACATCGATGCCGGCTGGCCGCCTATGGGGTGTTCGGGTTTACCCTGTTGTCCAGCCGCGACCTGCGTTCAGCCCTTGAGCTGTTTTTGGAGTACCCCTTGCCGCTGGGTACCGGCTACGAATTGCGTCTGGAGCAGGACAAGGGCGTCGCCTGGCTGAACATTGATGCGACCTTCGATATCGAAGACGAGCTACGCTGGCTGGCCATCGAATTCGCGCTGACCGCCGTGCAAAGCGTCATGGCCGATCTGCTCTACCAGCCGTTGCCGTTGGCGGCGATCAATATCGGCTTCGCGTGTGACCCGGAGCGTGCGTCTTACTTGCCGTACTTCAACTGCCCCGTGAGTTTCGATGTGTCGCGGCCCACCAGCCTGTCATTCGATGCCGCCTGGCTGGACCAGCCTTTGCCATGCGCCAACCCGACCGCGCACAACGAGATGAAAGCCCATTGCCTGGTGCTTAAATCCCACCTTGAAAGCCCGCGGGATTTTCTCGCCAGCGTCAAATCGGCCATCTGCGCCGGTTTCAATACCACGCCGTCGTTAAGCAATGTCGCGACGTCCATGGCCTGCTCCAGCAAGACGTTACAACGCCACTTGCGCGCTGCCGGTACCAGCTTCAACCAGTTGTTGTGCGAGGCGCGCTACCAGCGGGCTCAGGAGTTGCTGCTGCGCCAGGTGCCCGTCGCGCGGATCGCCGATACCCTGGGCTTCAGTGAACCGGCGGCGTTTCGCCGCGCATTCCAGCGCTGGAGCGGATGCACGCCGTCGCAATATCGCTCGCAGATCAAAAACTGAGCTGACGCAGGATGTGTCTTCAACGATCCCCCTTTTTGACCTGTTTGCGCCTTCAGCGCGTTCTCTCCAGCCCCGACAATCGGACGCAAGCGGCCAGCATCGGTTGCAGTCCAGATCATGCAGAAGGGGGAGAGCAATTAATGAAATTGTCAGCAGGTGTCATCGTCGCCGGGGTCGGTGCATTTTACGCCAGTTCGGGTTTTGCACTGGATAGTTTCAAGATCGGTGACGTGCTGATCGAGCCCAGCGTGACGGTGGGCGCGGCCTATCTCTACGACAAGAATCAGGCTTTCGGTGGTCGCACCAGCGGCATCGGCCTGGCGGTCGACCGTAGCTCCAGCCGCTTTGAAGGCTTCGTGCTCCCTGGGTTGAAAATCACTGGACCGCAAACCGCCTATGGCACCTTCTTCGGTGGGGTCTCGGCGGTCGGCGCCATGACCCGCGGCGATACCGATGCCTTGGGTATCAGCCGCGACAACCCGGAATCCGTCAGCCTGGAAACTGCATTCGTCGGTTGGAAGAGCGGTGATCTGTTCCCCTCACTGGGCAAGGACGCGATTACCCTGAGCGCCGGCAAACAGACATTCATGATCGACACCGGCTTTTTGATCGGCGACGGCCATGCTGATCAGGGGCGGGACGCGGCCGTCTGGATCGGACCGCGGACCTCCTTCAGCAACACCCTTATCGCCCAGTTGAACACCGGCAAGGTGCACGCCGACCTGTTCGACCTGACCGCCAGGGCCGACACTGATTACCTTAACTACCACGAGCGCCTGCGTTTGCGCGGTGCCAACCTGGAATGGCGTGACACCTGGGGCACGCTTGGCGCCACGTATTACCATACGCTGGACGCCGACAACCCCTCCCGTGATGGCCTTGATGTCTACGACGTGCGAGCTAAAGGCACACCTTTTGCCGCTGTGCCGCAATTCAGCCTGGCGGGGGAATACTCCTGGCAAAAGGGCGGTGATACCAACAAGTCCGCGCGGGGCTGGTATGCCCAGGCCAACTATGCCTTTACCGACGTGCCTTGGACGCCAACGCTGACCTATCGCCGCACCCAGTACTCGCAAACCTACGATCCGATGACCTACGGTTATGGCGGGGAGTATGGCACCTGGTATCAGGGCGAGATCGTCGGTGAGTACATGCTGTTCAACAGTAACGTCGATATTGACATGCTCAGGCTGGCCGTGAACCCACGCCAGGACCTGAACGTTGGCGTGATGGGATACAGGTTTGAGTTTGACAAGAAGCCGGACGGGGTAACCAGCCGCGATTTCGCCAAGGAACTGGACCTCTATGCAAACTGGACCGTTACCCCGGCGGTGACCTTGAGCGCAGTGTATGGCGTGGCCAAGCCGGGCGACGGCGCCAAGCAGGTCTACGGCGACGACAAGGTATCGAGCCTGTTTGAAACCCTGGTGACCTGGACGTTCTGATCCAGTAGCCCGGCGGCCATCGTTGACGTGCAACTGTGCGGTGGCCGTTATTCACCTGTTTATGTCTGGCACCAACCTGTAACCCTCTCAATCAGCGCTCTATATTCCCCACCCATTCCATCCCGGTATGCGCTGCTCAGCGCTGATCCTGCGACCGATCAGCAAGGAATCCATCATGTCCAAAGCTTCTCTTGTAACTCTGCCAGGCGATGCGTCCGTCGAGCAGGTGGTTGAAATCATCGAACGTGATGGCGGCGTGATCATTGCCGATTTTCTGACCGGTTCGGCGTTCAAGGAGCTCAAGCAGCAGGTCGACACTGCTTTGGATACCTCGACCTTTGGCCATGAAAACTTTTTCGTCGGCACCTCAACCCGCCGCGCCAGCCGGCTGTTCGCACGCGCCCCGCGGATGGTCGACGTGGTTCTGCACCCGCTGTACCTCGGTGCCGCCAGGAAGATTCTGCAAAAGCCGGTGTCGGTGTGGTTTGGCCACGAGCGCACCACCATCACCCCGCAGATTCAAATCGGCATGACCCAAGCCATCGAGATCCATCCGGGCCAGGGCAAGCAGCCGTTGCACCGTGACGACACCAGCTTCCTGTGGCGCCATCCCAACTACGCCCGCGAGGCGCGTCTGCAGATCATGCTGGCGATGACCGAGTTCACACAAGAGACCGGCGCTACCAAGGTCATCCCTGGCAGCCATAAGTGGGACGACGAGCGCCGCCCTGAACCGGAGGAAACCGTGGACGCGGTCATGGCAGTGGGCTCGGCCCTGCTGTTCATCGGATCCACCTACCATGGGGGCGGGACCAACAGCAGCGACAAGCCGCGTCTGGGCCTGACCATGGGAATCGACCTGGGCTGCATTCGCCAGGAAGAGAACCAGTACCTGTCGGTACCTTTCGATATTCTCAAAGGCTTGCCGGAAGAAGTTCAGCGCCTGCTAGGCTGGGATGCGGGCGAGAACTTCATGGGTTGGGTCGAGCAGGGCGGCAAGATGGTCAGTCCTCTCACCCACTTGCAATCGGACGACGTGCTGCGTTCCCTTGGTCTGGTCGGTGGCATGCGCTAAAAGCGCAAGGTGAGTCTTGCGACGGTCTGCCGTTTCAGAATGCCTGAGGCTGCAATCCGCCCCCGGCTCATTGATTTCGAGACTGACGCCTTCAGGAATAACGTACGCTTGCCTGGCCTGCCGTTCGAACGGCTGCAACCTGTTGCCCAAGGTATCGTCGGCTTACGCCAAGCCATACATCGGGCAGATCAGGCATTGTTTTTTATGCTCTGGCAGATAACAGTGCACCAAGGTGGCCGACAGGTATTAGAAGTAGTAGCCGATGTTCACGTTGGTGCGGTAGTACCACTGGTTACTGCCGATGGATGAGGTACTGGTGAAGCCGGTGCCGTTCTCTGCGCCGCCATAGGGGTTGGCGTTCCTGGCCCAGGTCAGGTCCACCCAGGCCATGATCGGCATGGCGAAAAACTGTGCACCGACCGTGTACATCTGTGAGTCGTCCCATCCCCGCTTGTCTTTCATCATCCGGCTGTAGTCGTTGTAGAACTTGACCTTCTTCAGCTGGCCCAGGCCCGGGGTCGGGACGTCATAACTGATGTTGAGTGCGGCCATGGTTGCTTTTGAGGCAATCAGATACGCCGGGGTCAGGCCGTTGCCAGCCATCAGGACAGAATCCTTGCTGACGCCGTTCGGGTTCCTCGGATCGTATTCGTAACGTATGGCCTCGGCGGTAGCGCCCCAGGCCCCTTCATTCAGCACGGTATGCAGGCCGGCCGCCCAGTAGCTGCCATTGTCGTCCGTGGTCTGGTTATAGAGCTGGGAGGCGGCTAACGATGCGCCCACTTCGGCCTTGAAGTCGCCATGGGTGAAGGTTCGAGCCACACGGCCATTGACCTGGTTTCGCTTTTCGTTGTCCTGCCGGGACTGGGTGAACGCCACCGCATTGCCCTTGGCGTCGGCGTAGCGGGAAATTTCACCGGAGTAGCGAATGCTGTTCGGCGACATGCGCGGGAAAAAGCCCACTTGCACGTCCCATTCCGGGTCTTTGTAGCTGTACTTGGCTCCCAGACCGTTGCTTACGCCGTAGCCCATGAAGAAGGGGAGGTGGTAGCTCCAGCCGAATTGCGGATAAGGTTCCAGGCCGAATGGTTTGAACGGCAGACCGACTTGCAGGTTGGACTGCGAGGTAAGGTTATAGCCGACATAGCCGCGGTCGATGGAGCGCTTGTTCAGGTCGTAAAACCAGTAGTTGACGTCGAAGAATGCTTTCTTATAAGTGCCTTTGACATCGAAGCGCACGGTATCGAACAGCCAGCGCGTATTGTTTTCAGTGGTGTCCCAATGCTCGTCACGCCAGTTGGTACGGATAGCACCTCCCAAATCAAAACTGGCATCGCCAGTGTCGCTGCGCCACGAAATGTGCGGGAATGGTTTCTGCGGTGCCGGTTTCGGCGTGAGCGGCGCAGCCGGAGACGGCGTATCAGTGACATCGGGGCCCTGTTCAGCGGCACACATTCCCGTGCTCAGCAACAACCCCATTCCCAAGATGTATTTTTTCATTGTTACTTCACCTGGACTTTTATTTGGTAACTGTTTTAACGGGCAGCAGAAGGACGCTTGTCTGGATGGACAAGTGTTCCTGAAGTGCACACGTTTATGGTGTGGTGTTTAAAGGCGGCCCACGTCTTCCGCGTGAGCCTGCTAGAGAGGGAGCAGAAACTATGCCAAGCTGTCGATAGCTTTAAAAAATATTTAAATACCTTGGATATCAATTAATTACATATGAAACAACATGTGTCGTGCCACCAGTGAAACCGCGGTGTCCCTCAGTTACACATTCACTCGAACAGCGTGCAAAGGTGGTGCGGATAGAAAATTATTAAGGCGATTTTACGTCGCTGTGAAAGTGAATAAAACTTAAACGTGCAGCGTATTACTTGTCCTACGTGCAAAAAAAAGACCGACAGAAGTGTCGGTCAAAGTGGTACGAAGTACAGTTATATATCAAGTACCAAACGCCGACTCTTGCAGCCGGATACGCACACCATCATTGACTGATTAGCCACGCGCTCTGCTTTACTTAGAACGCCGTCGCGGTGGTCCACGTCGCCTTCAATGACCCGCGTCTCGCAAGAGCCACACACGCCTTCACGGCAGCTATAGTCGATATCGCAACCCGCCTGGAGTAATACATCCAGCAAGTTCAATCCAGGCTCGATCGACAACGTCTTGCCGGATTTTTTCAGCTCCACACTGTAGCTGTTGAGAGCATCCTCGGCAGGCGGTACTTCGGTGGCCGCAAAGCGTTCAATATGTGCGTGGGGATAACCGAGGCTTGCGCAGGTACTTTCAAAGGCATCCAGCATCAGCGTAGGGCCGCAGCAATAGAAATGCGTATCGGCCGGTTGCCCCGCCAGATAGTGGTGCAGGTCTGGAGGAGCAACCTTTTCATCGTTGAAGTGCAGGGTCATCTTGGCGTCCATGCCACTGAGTTCCTCCACCAGGGCCGCTTCGCGACGCGAACGGGCGCAGTAGATCAGCTCCACGGACTTGCCCAGTGCCAGTAGCTGGCGAAACATGCAGTAGATCGGCGTGATGCCAATCCCGCCTGCGACCAGCACGCTGTGGGAGGCTTGGATATCCAAGGCAAAATTATTGCGCGGTGGCGAAATCTGAAGGGTCATGCCGACACGCAATTGGCCGTGCACCCAGTGCGAGCCCCCGCGGCTGTTGCGGTCACGCAGAATACCAACGGTATAACGACCTTCATCGGTCGGTGAGTTCAGCAATGAGTAGCTGCGCACCAGGCCGTTAGGCAGGTGCAAATCAATATGCGAGCCGGCTTCGAACGGCGCGAATACGGTGTCACCGTAAGGGCGCAGTTCAACACTCATGATGCCTTCGGCTTCATAGCGCAGGGTATGGACCAGCGCGGTAATGGTAGACGTGTTGGACATGATTCAGCCCTTCTCCGAAGACGTTGTAACAGGCGCCCCCGCTGCGCTCAGGTCGATGTCCAGCCGCGCACTGGCCTCGATTTCCACTACCAGTTCGGGGAACACCAGGGCGCTGACCTGCACCAGGCTTGAGGTCGGGTAAGCGGAAAAACCCTCGAAGAAATCGCGGCGCGCGCGGCCGACTTCATCCTTGTCAGCGATATCGGTGACATACACCGTCAACCTGTACAGATTACCGATATGCCCACCGGCCGCTTCGACCAGATCCCGCGCCTTGTTCAGCACGATGAGTGTCTGCTGGTAGGCGCCCAGAGGCATGCCGGTTTCAGCCGCCTGGCGCGTTGCGGGATGGCCGGTCATGCCGGACATCAGCACTTCGTTACCGATCAGCAGGGCATTGGACCAGGTGGCGGTGGCGAGCTCGCCAAGGCCTGCGGCCCTGACGCGCTGCACTGCAGTGCTGGAGGTGCATACCTTGCTCATAAAACAGCCTTTGTTTCGATCAGCGCCATCTGCTCCTTGGCCTTGCTTTTCAGGTAGCGGCGGATGCGGACGACGCCTAGGTCGTGCTGATAAAGGTTTTCACGCTGGTTGGCGTCGAATTCCATGAACTCCAGCAGCACACGATCCTGCTCCAGCACTGCCCAGTGCCGTGCCTCCAGGCGATTCTTGTAAAGGAAACGCCACGTATCGCGCTGCCAGCCGGTGAGTGGGCGTGCGCGCCAGTGGAAAACGCCGCACATTTGCGGTTTGTCCGGGGTGTAGCTGCCGATGATGGTGAAGTTGCCGCCCGGGCCGCCGGTCTTCGGATAAGGGATTTCCAGACGCAGCCAGTGGCAACCGTTATCGAGGAATTCTGTCCAGTCGAAGTTGACGCCTCGCTGGCCTTCTTTCTCGAAGATGAATCCCTGTTCGGTATCACGGGTCACGAACCTGGCGGTCGCTTCGCCTTCGCTCATGGAGTGCGACATCTTGTGCAGGTAGGTGCCGTGCATCGGGTCCATGACGTTGTCGATGACGTAGCGGTAGTCGCCTTTCCATTCGGTGTAGCAAAGGAAGCTGCTCCACTCGGGCGACGTCAACTGCTCCGGGAGGACCAGCTCAGGAGGCTTGGGCAGGTGCGGATCCATGGCGTTGAAGACAAAGATCGCGCCCGCCGCTTCGCGCACGTGAAACATGCGGGCAGGGCGGCTGCCTTCCAACTTGCAACCCGGGCTGCCGGGCACCTTGGTGACGGTCCCGTCATGGCGAACTTCGACGCCGTGGTACGGGCACTGCAGGCGGTCACCCAGCACCGGACCTTGGGACAACGGTGCACCTCGGTGCGGACAGTGGTCTTCCAAGGCGTGAACGCTGCCGTCGTTGTCGCGCCATAGCGCGATCTTGTAGCCCAAGCGACGAATCGATATGGGTTTGTCACCCAATAGCGCTGAAGGCAGCAGCGGGAACCAGAGGTCCTTCAGGCCTTTGACGAGAATATTTTCAACGGGATCAACGGTCAGTTGCATGTTCATTTCTTATCCTCCCAGTTTCACGCGCCGAGCTTGGCCATCAGGGTGCTGTACGTTTCCAGAGTCCATTCGCCGCTGTTGAGGGGGCAAGGTGGTCCGGCCATGTTCAGGTGTTCGAGCAGGCTGGGCAGGTCGTGCTTGCCGGCACCGAATGCACGTTCGATGGAATCGCCCAACAGGTCTTCGAAGGGTGTGCCCGGGCGCGAGCGGGTCTGGTGGGTTTCGTTGTAGGGTTCACTCATTTCATTGGCCTCCGTTACGAACCCGTTCGCGGATCATTTCGCGCACCGGGACAAAGTCATAGGTGGGGTAGCATTCGGTGCGAAAGACACCCCAGGCAGAGCGTTCCAGTTCAACATTGAGCCTGGGCAGCAACGCGGGCGGCAGACGCAGCGTGACAATCTGTCCAAGGCCCATGGCCACGGTCCAGGACACCACTTGCACCCCGCCTACGGGAAAGCGTTCCCACCAGTCGACCTGCTTCATGTGGCTCTGGATGTCGTCGAGATTCTTTGACTGATCGTGCTTGAGCAGCACGGTCAACAGCATCGTGTCGGTCATGGTTTGGGCTTGTCCGTAAGGAATTTGCCTTGGGGGGCTTCGACGTTGTGCTGACGTCGGGTATTGCCGTCGATGCCTCCGGCAATCGCCCACTCGGCGAACACGGTCGGGCCAGGTTCGAATTCCCGTGGCTGCCACTCGGCAGTCAGTTGGTCTTCATCGGCGTAATACTCAACCAGTGCGCCAGCCGGATTCTTGAAATACCAGAAGAACGCCGAGGACACCGGATGACGTCCCGGGCCGATTTCCGTAGCCCACCCACTGCGCGATACGTGCATGCCGCCGCCGAATACTTCATGAACGTCACGGACAGTGAACGCCACGTGGTTCAGGCCAGCGCGTGGGGCGGGCAGTTGCAGCATGAACAGATCGTGGTGGCCGCCATCGCCGGCGGTGCGCAAAAAGGCTCCACGATCCGGGTAGCGATCCGACGCTTGAAAGCCCAAGCGTGAGTGGTAGAAAGCTTCACAGGCGTTGACGTCAGTGACGAAAAACACGACGTGACCGACTTCGATCGGCGTGGCGCGTTCGTACACCGGGGCAGGCTTATTGATACGTCCCTTGACCTGCCAGGTATTGTGGGCGCTGCACTCGATGTCCAGAGGGCGCTTGCGCGTCACTTGCAGACGGATCGCCAGGCCGTTGGGGTCGGTACAGCCGATACGGCCGTTACCTTCGACGAAGCCTGGATCGTTGGCGATGCGTTGACTGTAAAGCTTCAGATCAGCTTCGCTTTCCACGCCCCAGACCACTTCACGCAGGGTCGATCCGCTCTCGATCGCTACGGGCAAGCCTGGCTTGTCGTGGGCGGCAAGTACCACGCGGCAACCATTCAACGTTTCGAAAATCACTTCATCGCGCGCTTCGCTGACCTTGTTCAGGCCCCAGTCGGCGAAGAAGCGCACGCAGGTATCGAGGTCTTCGACGCCGTAGGTGACTTCATCAATACCCAATACGCTCATGGCGCTACCTCGCGGTGCTCGCTGGCCCAGGCCAACGGCTGTTCGTTCATGCCCCAGTAGAGGCTTTTCTGTTCCATGTACTGAAAGATCCCCAGGCGGCCTTTCTCCCGGCCCAGGCCGCTGTCGCGCCAGCCGCCAAAGGGCGTGGAGATCGAGAACTGCTTGTAGGTGTTGATCCAGACGGTGCCGGCCTGAATCTTGCGGCCCAGGGTCCAGGCGCGCTTGTAATCGCGGCTCCAGATACCCGCGGCGAGCGCGTAGAGGCTGTCGTTGGCCTGGTTCACCAAATCGGCTTCATCATCGAAAGGCATGGCCACCAATACCGGCCCGAAGATTTCCTCCTGGCACACCTGCCGGTCATTGCTCAGGCCTTCGAAGATGGTCGGTGGGAAAAAGAAGCCCTTATCGTAATCGCCACCGCGCAAACGCTCGCCGCCCAGGCGCAGACGTCCACCTTCCGACAGGCCGAGCGCGACATAGCGCTCTACCGACTCACGGTGTGCGGCGCTGATAAGCGGGCCCATTTGCGTGGTTTCATCTTCCGGATTGCCGACATTGATGGTGACGGCTGCCGCGCACAGACGCTGCATGAACGGTTCATACAGCGAGCGCGCGACGAACAGCCGCGAACCCGCGATGCAGGCTTCGCCCGAAGAGCTGAAGATGCCGTACAGCACGCCGGCCACTGCGTGATCCAGATCGGCGTCATCGAGCACGATGGTCGGCGACTTGCCGCCGAGTTCCAGCGACACCGGCATCATTTTGTCGGCGGCGATATGAGCGATGTGTTTGCCGGTACGAGTGCCGCCGGTGAACGACACGCGCTTGACCAGTGGATGCCGGGTCAAGGCATCGCCGAGTACCGAGCCCTTACCTGGCAGTACGCTGATCATGCCTTTGGGCAGGCCCGCTTCTTCACAGATTCGCGCCAGTTGCAGGGCCAGTAACGGAGTGATCTCCGCGGGCTTGATCACCACTGCATTACCGGCTGCGAGAGCAGGGGCGACTTTTTGCGCTTCACTGGCAATCGGTGAGTTCCACGGGGTAATGGCGGCGACCACCCCCATGGGCTCGTAGACGCTCATGGTGACGAAATCACCACGCGATGGGGTGATGGTTTCTTCCAGCGTTTCGCAAGCAGCGGCGAAGAATTGGAAGGTGCCTGCCGCGCTGGTCACCAGGTTGCGGGTTTCGCCTATCGGCTTGCCATTGTCCTGGCGTTGCAATTGAGCCAGCTCTTCGCGCTGCTCGCGAATCAATTGAGCGATGCGGTACAGCACGCTGGCACGCTCGTGCGGCTTGCGTTGCGCCCAGCCGCTGTGCAGGAAGGCTTGGTGAGCACCTAGCACGGCTTCTTCCACGTCATCCAGGCTGGCGGCGTTGAGCCAGGCCACTGCTTCACCTGTAGCGGGGTAATAGCTGGCGTAGCGCTCGCCACGGCCCAGACGCCACTGGCCGGCGACGCAGATGGGTAAGGTTTGTTCGGGGGGCATCGGACTTCTCCTGAAACAGTAGCCCTAGATGGAAATCGCATGGGCGTGATTGCCGAGGGCGCGCACCACGCTGTAAACGGTCAAGGCGGAGGTCTTTGGATTGGCCAGCAGCGGTTTGCCGCGCAAGGTCAGCTCGAAACCGCCGAATGCGCCGCGTGCTTCGAACTGATGGACGTTTTCCTCACTCAGCGGATCGGCAATCAGCGTCACATGCGTGCGGTCAAGGCCCAGCCCCGCCAGAGACAGGGTCGCGGCGACGTTGGCGTTCTTCGGGTAAAGGCGCGCGGCTTCGCGGGCGCTGCCCTGAAAAATCACAGTGGCTTGGCTAATGGTGTCCAGGTCGCAGACCCGCTCTGCTGGCGTGTTTTTCCACGCCCTGGCTGGCTTGCGACCGGTATAGGCCACTGAATCCAGCCCTCCGACCTTCGCAGCGGACAACGCATCGATGCCACCAATGGCACCAGGCAACAGCTCGATGCGGGTGTTGCCACGTAAGGCGGCAGCCTCCAGACGTTCCACCAGGCCGATCTGCGAAAGCGCGCCTACCGAAACGATCAGGCAGGCGATTCCGCGCTCCAGGGCAGGCAGTACGTGCTGTTCGATGGCCCGGTGGCCTGCGCACTCCACCAGCAAGTCCGGATGCGCATCGGCTGGCAGTTCGGTCAGCACCTGCGGCGGCTGTTTAAAGCTGGCCAGACGCTGACGCACCAGGTCTTCGGAACCTGCGGAAGCGATGACACTGTCGACGCACAGCTGTGGATCTTTCTCCAGCAGTTCCAGAACGCCAACGCCGATGGCGCCGCAGCCGATCATGGTGATATGAAGCATGACGCGATCCTCAGGCTGTTGCTTTCTGGGCTTTGGTTTCGCTGTTTGGCGGACCGGCGAAGTGGGTGGCAAAGCTGCCAACCGTCAGCATGTCCACTTCCAGCAGGAACGGGCCTGGCTGGCTGAAGGCGTTCTCCAGGATGCGGCCGAAATCCTTGAGGTCGCTGACCATGCCGTGGCGGATGCCCATCGATTCGGCCAGTTGGGTGTAATCAGGCGTGTGCAGTTCGACGTATGCGTGGCGGGCGCCGTAGATGGCATCCTGGATATTACGAATCACGCCGTAGCGCTGGTCGTTCATCAGCACAATCACCACGTTGGCCTTTTCCTGCACCAGCGTTGCAAGCTCCCCGAGGTTGAGGATGAAACCGCCATCGCCGGCCAGGACAAACACTTTGCGACGTGCGTCGTATTCGGCGGCAGCGATACCGGCACCGATGCCCATTGCCAGGCCCTGGCCAATACCGCCGCCCAAGGCGTGTACGCCCGCTTGCGGGTGGTACAGGTTGAGCAGACGGTTGCCCCAGATACTGTTCGACAACGTTACATCTCGCACCCAACTGAAGTTGCGTCCGGTCAGGTTCTGCAGCTGTTGGACCATCACCGAGTAAGGGCCCAGATCAGCGACCAGGGCAGCGCGGGCTTTGGCCCGAACCTCTTTGAGTTCGGCCAGAAACTGCCGATTGGCTTGCAGGCGGCCTGCAAGGCGATCAGCCAGCCCGTCCAGCGCCAACGCCGAGTCGCCGCAGACGAACAAGTCGCTGGAGTAACTGCGGCCCTCAATGGCTGGGTTGGCGTCGATGCGCATGGTCCTGGCGGGCAGCTTCAGTGTGTACTTGAAGGTTTCGTTGCTGCGCAAGCGCGAACCTGCAATCAGTAGCGCGTCACAGCTTTGCATGAAGGTTTCAACCAGACGGCTCTGCGAAAAAGCCCCCAGGCAGCGCTCGTCGTCTTCGTTGACCACACCACGGCCCTGGGTCGAGGTGACCACGCCAACGCCCATTTCCAGCAAGCGTTTGACCGCTTTGCCTGCGTGACGCGCGCCGCCACCGAGCCATAACAGCGGACGCTTGGCGTGCAGCATGCGCTCTGCCAGCTGATCCAGCGCTTCGGCAGAAGGGATAGCGACTGGCACCTGCAGGGGGGCAAGGTCAGCGGGCAGAGTGATGAAAGTCGACTGAATGTCGATCGGGATCTCGACGCTGACCGGGCCTGTGGGCGCTGTCAGGGCCGTCTGCACGGCCAGCTTAATGGTGCTCAATGCGGTTTCCACGCTGCGCACGCGAAAGGCTGCCTTCGACACGGCCTTGAGCATGGCCAGTTGATCCCGCGCCTCATGGATGTAGGCAACATCCTGGTCCAAATAAAGCGTCTCGATCTGCCCGGTGATGTGCAGCAGCGGCGTGCCTGCGGTCAATGCTTCGACCATCGCGCCCGCCGCATTTCCGGCGGCGGTGCCGGTAGAGGTCAGGCACACCCCGAGTCGGCCGCTGGTGCGGGCATAGGCATCAGCCATGTTGGTGGCGCCAGCTTCACCACGGGCCATCACAAAGCGGATGTTGCCACGCACCGCGATGGCATCGAGGATGGGCATGTTGTGAATCGAGATCACGCCGAATGCCGCTTTTACGTCGCACTGTTCGAGAAAGGCGGTAATCGCAGCGCCCACAGTTACTTGATTGTCATTACGCATGGCGGGACAGGCCTCCGGAAACGTCGATATGGCTGCCTGTGGTGTAGGCCGACAGGGGGGATGCCAGAAAAAGGATGGCCTGTGCTGCCTCAATGGGCAGGCCCAGGCGGGCTAAAGGAATCTGTTTTTTGGTCGCCAGTTCGCCCGTCCATTGCGCCCAATCCTGACCGCGCTCTTGGCGGGCATCGAAGCGGCGTCGCCACTGGCCTGACTCCACCAGGCCGATAAGGATGCCGTTGACGCGGATCTGGTCCGGGGCAAATTCGAAAGCCATCGAGCGCACCAGGTTTTTCAACCCGGCACGGGCAGCCGAGGTGGCGACCATGTGCGGTTCTGGCTGGCTGGCCAGCAGCGAATTGACGCAGACGATGGCCGCATTGCTGCACGTCTTCAGTTGCGGCAGGAAAGCCCGCACCGGGTAAATCACCGAAAAGAATTTGAGGTTGAGCTCTTCGCCCCAGGCCTCATCTGTAGTGTCTGCAAAGGTCGATACACGACCTTGGCCAGCGTTGTTGATCAGCACCTGCGCCGGCCCGAACGTCTCCTGGCTGACGGCGGCAAACGCCTTGACCGATTGCGCGTCCAATACGTCGCATGGCTGAGCCAGCAGGCGGCCTTCAGGAAACCGCTCGCGCAGGCCGGCTGCAGCACTGCGCAACCGCTGTTCGTTGCGTCCGCAGAACGCCACGTTGGCACCCGCCTGCAGCAAAAGCTCGACGCAGGCCAGGCCAATGCCTGATGAGCCACCGGTCACGATGGCCGTACTGCCCTGAAGGGAATAAAAACTCATTTCAATCTCTCATCAGGGCCGTGACACGGCCGCTATGGTTGGGGGTGTAGTTGAGTAGCCGAGATAGCTCGTCAGCGCTGCGCCGAACCTGGCCAAGCAGCTCCTGGAAATTGACGTGAGCGATTTGCGTAGTCGGGATGGTGACACCCAGTGCCGCAGCGACACGGCCGCTGTGATCGCGGACCGGGGCCGCGACGGTCGAAATCGCTGACTCGAAAAAGCCTTCGCTACTGACGAAGCCGCGTTCGCGGTCGTGCTGTACCAGGTCGAACAGCTCCAGCACCGTCTTTGGCGTGCAGTGCGAATGCTGTTTCAGGTGATCCTCCGGATACAGCTCGCGCAGCTCACTCAATGACAGGTCTTCAAGCAGAATGCGGCCCAACACTGTTGCATGGGCCGGCAAGCGCGTGCCGACGTTGACCGCGCTTGAAAACACCGATGGCGGCGATACCTTGGCGACGTAAACAATCGAGCGACCGTCCCGCACCACCAGGTTGCTTGGGTAGTTGAGTTTGTCGCACAGGCGTGCCAGCAGCGGCTGGCCGAGTTCAGTCAGTTCCAGCGATGCCAGGTACTCGAAGCCCAAGCGCAGCACCGACATGCCCAGGCGGTATTCGTTGCCGGTGCGAGTCACGAAGCCCATCGTTTCCAGAGTGGTCAGCAGGCGAAAGATAGTGGAGCGTGGCAGTTCTAACCGACGCGCCAGTTCCGGGGCCGTCAGGGTGCGGTTCTGGCGACTGAACTCGCACAGCAGCAAAAGACCGCGCTCCAGTCCCGGCACGATGTACTTGTCCTGCGAATCTCTGGTTTCAGAGTCATTCATTCAACAGCACCTGTCAGTGATTGCTTGAGGGCGAAGGCCAGGCGGCCCGCTACCAGATGGGGGTGTTCTATGGGGCTTGCGTGCCCGGCGTCAGGGATCAAGGTAAAGCTTGCGCCCAGCGCCTTGGCCAAGGTCCGGCAGGCTTCGGGGGCGGTAATGCCATCGGCCTCGCCGCAGTGCACTTCGCAGGGCACCGTGAACGGTGAATGGCGCAGCACGTCATCGCCACATAACAGCTCGATGGCCTGTCGATAGCCATGGGGGATCAATCGCGACATGTTCCAGCGCACCCACTCCAGTGCCTTGACTGAAGGACGCGGTGAGAGCATGGCGCTGCTGCGCTGGGCAGCCATTTGCGCAATGCCCAGTTGTTCCAGGCTGCGCAGGCGTTTGTTGCGCACCTGCTGGCGCTGGACCTCGCGCGCCGGGTCGCCGTAGCCGCGTGCCGGGCTGATGAGTACCAGGCGGCTTACACGCTGCGGATGCAGGCGGGCAAACGCG
This sequence comes from Pseudomonas sp. UBA5706, assembly GCF_002419965.1. Classification (GTDB taxonomy): domain Bacteria; phylum Pseudomonadota; class Gammaproteobacteria; order Pseudomonadales; family Pseudomonadaceae; genus Aquipseudomonas. The sequence continues at coordinate 169,847 of NZ_DIHC01000001.1, read as the reverse complement.
CAGGCGGTGATAGCCCCCAGGGAATGGCCGACCAATAAGCATTTTTCAATGCCTAGCGCGTCGAGGGTCAGCAGCAGGCGCGCCGCGTAATCTTCAGCCTTGGGTGCCTGCGGCGACAGCGGCGTCGAGTCGCCATAACCGGGGGCATCCCAAGCCACTACACGGGCGTGCTGACTCAGCTGCATTGCCACTTCCAGCCACGATCCGGCACCCGAGCCGATGCCATGCAACAACACGATGGCTGGACCGCTGCCGACTTGGCGAATCGCCTGTCGGGTCTGGTTGAAGATCAGTGAGCGTTGTCCGAAGCGCTGTTCGAGCAAAGCTTCAAGTTCAGCTGTCGCGGCGATGGTGTGAGTGGCTGGGAACATGAACTTATCCGCGCTTGATCGAAGCCAGGGGATGCTCTGGCGGGTAGGTCGGGGTGACTGGTTTTTTCGCCCCGAGCATCACGCACATCAAGGCGTCTTCGTCACCGACGTTGATCTCTTCGCGGTACACACCGGGTGGCACCGAAATCACGTCACGGTCAGTGAGGAGGGTTTCGTAGCGCTCGCCGTCCTTCTCGATGACGACCTTGAGCGTGCCGCGCAATACGAAGAACACTTCTTCGACGTCGGTATGCAGGTGCGGTGGGCCCTCGTGACCGGCCGGAATCACCATGGTGCTGAAGGTGAAGTTCTCCGACGGAATGGTGTTCATGTCAGTGCTTACGCCAGTCCCACCGGTGCCGATGTAGCGCATCTGTGCACGACGAAACCTGGGGTCGTAGTCGGCCTGGAACTTCAGGGCGTTCCAGTCGTACTTGCGCGTCTGGTAGCGGGCAATGCGGGTCTGCATCCAGTCTTCGAGGCTGGCGCCTTCCGGGCGCTCCCAGGTTTTCGGCGCGTCGGTTGTGGAAAGGTCGGTCATGGCAATCTCCATTTTCAGGGGCATTGATCAATCAGGGCATGACAAACCCGCCGTTGACCGGCAGGGTTTGTCCAGTAATGAAACGGGCCAGGTTCGACAGGGCGAAGAGCACGGCGCCGCTGACGTCTTCAGGCAGCTGTGGGCGTTGAATGGCACGTTGTTCGGTGTACTGGCGATGGCGGGCTTCGGGTACGTAGGCGGTGGCCTCGACCAGCACCAGTCCTGGCGCGATGGCGTTGACGGTGATGTTGTCGGTTCCCAGTTCCCGCGCCAGGCTGCGGGTCATGGCGATGATCGCGCCCTTGCTGGCCACATAGGCCATCAGGTTCGGCGCGCCCCACAAGGGTGTGTCCGATGCCAGGTTGACGACCGCACCGCGGCCGCTCAAACGCAGCGCCGGCAGGCAGGCGGTGGTCATCAACCAGGTGCCGCGTACGTTGACCTGCATGACCTGATCCCAGGTCTCGATACTCAATTGCTCGCAGGTCTTGCCGCCGGAGTTGGTCACCGAAGCGTTATTCACCAACCCATCCAGCCCGCCGAGCTGTTCGGTGGCCTGGGCGGCACAGGCAGTTATCGACGCAGGGTCAGCGAGGTCCACGGTCAGTCCGCAGACATCCAGGCCCAGCGCTTGCAGATCGGCAGCGGCCTGCTGTACACGGTCGGCAAGAATGTCGGCGATAACCACACGTCCACCGGCCTCGGCGATTGCCTGTGCGAAGGCGTAGCCCAGGCCGCGGGCGCCACCGGTGACCAGCACGCGACGGCCTCGCAGCAGTTCAGTCGTGGTGTTCATCAGTGGGTACTCAGCATGGCTTTCGGCATGTAATGCAGGACGCGTTTTTCTGCCCAGACCACCGTGCCGTAGGCCAGCACGCCGATGACGGTGAGCATGACGATGGCGACGAATACGCCGCTCGTGTTGCCTTGGCCTTCAGCGTCTACCAGCAGAAAGCCCAGGCCCTGATTGCCGCCGACCAGCTCGCCGACGGTGACGCCGATCACGGCCAGCGTGGAAGCGATGCGCAGCCCGGAGAACAGCGCTGCCATGGCAGAGGGGAATTCCACCAGACGGAAGATCTGCCAGCGACCTGCGTTCATGGTGCGCACCAGGTTGATCATGTCCGGGTCGACGGTACGAATTGCCGAGAGCACGTTGATCATCACCGGGAAGAACACGATCAGCACGGCAATCAGGATCTTGGGGTACACGGTGTAACCGAGCCACATCACGAACAGCGGAGCGAAGGCTACCTTCGGCGCAATCTGCAGCGCCAGAATGTAGGGAGAGAGCATCGATTCAGCCTTGGGCGACAAGCCCAGGGAGGTGCCGATGAGAATGCCCAGCAGAGCGCCGAGGGCAAAGCCGACGACAATCTCCACAGCGGTAATGAGTGTGTGTCCCAGCAGGCCGCTGGTACGCCACATTAGAATGCCTTCCTCGGCCACGCGGCTGAGCCTGGGCATGACGAACTCAGGCATGTTCAGCAGGCCGGGGCCCCACTGCCAAAGTGCAAGAAACACGATCAGCAGGACAACGCTGCCGAACATCGAGCTGTTGAGACTTTTCATCACGGTCGTACCTTTTTATTTCACACCGTTTTTCGCATCGCCTTCACACCGCGTGGTTATTCGGTGGCGGTGGCCTGGGTGTCGATGAACTGATTGGTGTAGAGGTCTTCGAGCCTGGATTCCTTGTTTACGATGCCTTCGCTGACGTAGAAGCGACGCACCTTGTCCAGTCGCTGCGGATCGATGCGGCCAGGCACGGCCTGATTGGCGTAGACATGCTCGACATAGAGCTTGAAGGTCTTCTCCAATTGCTCCTCTTTACCGGCGTAAGCGGGCACCGCTTTGGCAAAGGTGAGCGCGGCGGCGTGAGGATCATTGATGATGTCGCGCATGCCTCGCACGGTGGCCTGGACGATGCCGCCGATGATGTCGGGGTGGTTGGCGATCGCGTCGTCGGAAGCCATGATCGATTGCGCCATGCTTTCGAAGATTTGGTCCTGCGGGATCAGCCTGACGTTCACGCCGGCTTCCTGGGAGTCGGTAACCCAGTCAGGCACACCTGCCATCGCCGAGGCCTTTGCGGCAGAAAACAATTGCCATACGCCTGCCGGGCCGGCGGCCTGGACATTGACGTCGGCCTTGGTCATGCCCGCTTTGTGCAGCGAGGCAAGCAGGGCGTAATAAGTGGTGTCCGAATAGGACATCACGGTCAGGGTCTTGCCCTTGAGGTCCTTGATGGAATTGATGTTCTCTTGCGCGTTGGTGGCGATCATGGTGATGCCGCCGGCGCCGAGCACGGCAACGTTGCGTACGGGAATGCCGTTGGGACGAACCACGATTGGCGTGTCACCGATGGCGCCGCCGATCATCGCGTTGCCTGCACCTATCTGCTTGGCCACGTCGACACCGCCCTTGGCTGCGATGAAAGTGACGTTCAAGTCCTGGCTGCTGTAGTAGCCCTGTTGCTTGGCGATGATCCACGGGGCAAAGGCTGGCGAGTTGGGTGGGGCAGGCAGCAGATAGGTCACGTCAGTGGCAGCCCGGGCGGTGTATGCCAGGCTCAGGCCCATGGCAACCGAAAGCGTCATGACAGCAGTTTTGAACATGGTGACTCCTGATTACGTTGGGGGGCTGTAGAGGGCAGGTTCAATGCAGCTCGGTGTCTTCGCCCACTTTGAGCAACTCCATCAGCCGACCGGCCAATGGGCCTATTTCAGGCAGCTTGCGGCGCTCCAGAGGATTTTCGCGGTAAGGCAGATCGACGACGATTTCTTCAACGATGGTGCCCGGGCGGGCGCTCATCACCAGCAGGCGGTCGGACATGGCGATGGCTTCGACCAGGTCATGGGTGATGAACAAGGCGGTCTTCTTTTCTTCAAACAGCATGCGTGCCATGTCTTGCTGCAAGACCATCTTGGTCTGGGCGTCGAGGGCGGAGAACGGTTCATCCAGGAACAAGACCTGCGGGTCCATGGCCAGGGTTCGGGCCAGCGCTGCGCGCTGGCGCATACCACCGGACAACTGGAAGGGGTAGTGATCAGCGAAGCCCTGAAGGTGGCAACGGTCGAGCAGGTCTTGCGCGATAACCTTGCGCGGCGCTGCAGCCATGCCCTGAATTTCCAGGCCCAGTTCGACGTTCTGGCGAATGCTGCGCCAAGGCATCAGCAGGTCTTTCTGCAGCATGAACGCGACGCGCTTGACCGGACCATTGACGGCCTCACCGCCGACCAGCACTTCACCCTCGCTGGGGCGATAAAGTCCTGAGCCCATGTTGAGAATGGTGCTCTTGCCGCAGCCTGACGGGCCGATGATGGAGACCACTTCACCACGGCGGATAGTGAAGTCCACATTACGAATGGCAAACGGCGCTTGAGCCTTGCCTTTAATAGGGAAGCACTTACCGACATTACGAAACTCGATCTCGGTCGGTTGGTGGAGTCGGCGTGCGACTTCTTTCCGTTCGGGGGCGATTGCAAGTAACTCTTTCACAGCCATTAGGAAGGGTCTCTGGTCTGTTTTACTGGTGATACAGTGTTTATTGCATGAACAATGCCAGAGATAAAACAGGCTTGAATGAGTTTAAAAAGCCTTTTAAATCATCACCTTGATAAGGATAATGAATTTCAGAGCGTTTCATATATAAAACATAGATTTTTTGGTGATACGTCTCTGCACATTTATCGTGCGTTGTTACTGTATTCGCGAGAATAAAGTGCTTTTTTGAAACGCCGTTTTATATATAAAACAACTTTCGGCTGATAAGTCGATAACAGAAAGGGGTGTTTTCGCGAGTACGATTAACTCGCGAAAGCACTTGCCTTGAGGAACTTTTTTTATTAGAGCGCTGTAATGAATAGTCAGTGATTGTGTTCCATCACGCCGATTGCAAAGGTACGGTCCAGGCGTCATAGCCATAGACCCAATCGGCGTTGCCACCGGCCTTGAGCCATTGGTTACCCCGTGAGCCCAACTGGATCTGGCTGGCGCGTTCCACACGCACCTGTTGATAGCTGGCCAGCGCCGGTCCCACGCCCGTCAACGCCTTAACTGTGCTCATAGCCCGGGCCAATACCACGGCATCCTCAATGGCCTGACCAGCGCCTTGTGCCATGAACGGCATCATGGGATGGCAGGCATCGCCCAGCAGCACCATGTGATTTTCGGTCCAGTAGGGCAGTGGATCACGCTCATACAGCGCAGTTTTCAGGACCTCATCGCAGGCATCGAGCAGGGCGCGGGCGTCGGGATGGAAGCCGGCGTAGCTTTCGCGCAGCTCGGTAACACTGCCTGGCGTCGTCCAGCTTTCTTCAAGCCAGCTGTCTTGCGCAGTGGTGGCGAAGATGAAAATGTCCTTACCGCGGTTCAGCGGGAAGGTCACGATCTGGCTCTGTGGCGTGGGGCCCCACCATTTAGTGAATGCCTGGATGTTCGGCACGTGTGCAACGCGGGTGACCGGTACCACAGCGCGGAACGCCACCACGCCGGTGAAGCGCGGTTGTTCCTGGCCAAACAGCGCATTGCGTACCACGGAGTGAATGCCATCCGCTCCGATCAGTACATCCATACTCGCCTGGGTGCCGTCGGCGAAGTCCAGAACCGTGGCTTCACCTTGCCGGCGTGCCATCTCGGCGCGTTTGCCGAACTGCACGTGCTCCAGCGCAAACGCTTCGGCCAGTGCGCTTAGCAGGTCGGCGCGGTGAATGGTCAACTGCGGCGCGCCATATTGGCGCTCGGCAGCATCGGCCATCTCAAGGCGGGAGGTTTCCTCGCCGGTATCCCACATTCGGCTGATGCGGTGGGTTGGGCGCGCGGCGAAGCGACGGATACCTTCACCCACTCCGAGGCCATCGAGTGCTCTAACCGCATTAGGGGTCAGGTTGATATCGGCACCCACGCGCATAAAGGCCTTGGCCTGTTCGAATACGGTGACCTGATGACCTGCGCGTTGTAGAGCAATTGCGGCGCAAAGGCCACCAATGCCCGCCCCCAGGATGCCTATGGAAAGTTTTTTCATGAATCGGCTCGCTATTTCGTGAATGAGGCGACGTTCATGCAGGGTGGATGCCATTAATTCCTTTTTAAAGGAAATAAATATTTATCTTTCAAATCAGAGGGTTGTCGTTTTTTACAGGTGAAACAGGTTTCCCGGGACGCGCCGTGACTCCATGGGTATCAGGACGGTACACCTGTGATACTTTTCGCCACTCAAAGAGCATGATCAAGGCGGGCGAGTCATGGTGCAGACCAGTAAGAAACGCGAAGCCGGGCGGCCGCGGGAAACCCAAGGAGTCGGGAGGGAGGGGTTGATTGCCGCGACCCTCACGCTGTTGCAGTACACGCCACCGGAAACCGTAACCTTATTGCAGATTGCCACCTCGGTGGGTGTCGACCCGGCATTGGTGCGTTACTACTTCGGTAACAAGGACGGTCTGCTTCGCGCTGCGACACTGAGTTTAATGGACCGGGTTCAACAGGCTTCCGAGCAACACGTCGACGAGCCGTCGCTGGCGGCGATGCTGGGCAGTCGGGTGCGACTTATCATCGACACCGGTCGCCAGAACCCGCACTTTCTGACGCTGGTCATGCGCGAAATCTATGCGGCGGGCGAGCGCGGCGAACGTGATGAGCCCACGTGGGACATCCTTAACCTGACGGCCCGTCGTGGCGCCGCACTGAGTGAAGTCATGCTGCAGGCGCGGCCGGCGCAAGCACAGGCAATCGGCATGGATGCACGCTTTCTGCATGTTGCCTTGCTCGGCGCCTGTACGTTCTTCGCCACTGCGCAACCGCTGTTCAAGGCGCTGTTCGATCAGGAACATGACGAGGACGCGTTGGCTGCGCGTTACAGTGATTTCCTGACCGACCTGCTGCTTCGCGGCATGGGCGTGAACAGTCAGGTTGATGGTGCCGCGCGGATCTAACTGCCGCCACCTGCACTGAACGCTGCGGATCGCATTCTGTAGCAATCCGAGCTTCAATCGGACTCGTTACGCATCGGTTTGCAGACGGATCCTCAGAACGGCAGGCAGTTGACCCTGCGGTAGAGCACGCAGGAATGCAGCGTGCTATCGGGCAGCAAACAGCTGCCACGGCCTTCCCGGCGTACGACATGTTCAAGCACGCTCGCAATCTGGTTCATCACCTCGCGCATCGTGCATCGCATCTTTGCCGCAGGCTCTGTCGAGCGATTCAGGCACTTGGCCTGTTATCGCTAAATGAATTCTGAGCGGCCCACGTTATGCGCTGTTTGCATATGCATATCGGAAACAAATCGTTCGAAAACGTCTTCGTTTGCTCTAGCTTAGCGGCCTTCGGTAAGCGTCACAGAAAGCCTCTGTGAGCTGCCCACGACTTTCCAGTGAGGCCAGTCATGTCGTTGTCCCCTGCCGTATCGGGCGCCGTTTTTGACACTGCCAGCCAAGGCGACTCGGCGTATGCGCGCATTCGTCGGGACATCCTCTCGTGCCGTCTGATGCCGGGCGTGAACATCACCGAACCCGGACTGATGGCGCGCTATGAAATCGGCAAGAGCAGTTGCCGAATCGCTCTGACCCGGCTCTGCCACGAATACCTGGTGACGTCGCGCCCGCGCAAGGGATACCAGGTTGCCGCAATTACCGTTAAAGACGTGGAAGAGGTGTTCACCCTGCGTGTGCAACTGGAGCCTTTGGCTGCGCGGCTGGCGGTGGGGCGTGTCGATATCGAGCGTTTGAAAACGCTTGAAGCGGCATGCAGGGTCAAGCACCTGGTGCCGCTGCCAGATCAGATCGACGTGTTCATGGACGCCAACAAGGCGTTCCATCTTGAGATTGCGCAAGCCACCGGCAACGAGCGGCTGTTGCGCACCTTGTCCAGTTTAATGGATGAAATGAGCCGCCTCGTGGCCCTGGGGTTCAACGTCCAGGGTACGAAACCGGAGATCAAGCACGACCACAACGCCATGATCGCCGCGTTCGAGGAGGGTGACGCCAAGCGTGTCGAGTTGATTGCCCGTCGCCATATCGAAACGTTTCAGGCCATGACCCTGGAAAAGGTCTACGCCAGTCTCAGTGAAGCAGGGGCCTCGTTGCCCATGCTGGCGGCGAGGTTCTCGCGATGAATGCGGCGCTGCAGCTCACGCCTGATCAGGCTGCTATCAGCCTTACCAGCCTGGGCAAGCATTTTGACGCGCTTGAAGTGCTGCGCGATATCTCCCTGGAGGTGGCGCACGGCGAGATTGTCGCGCTGCTGGGCACTTCGGGCTGCGGCAAAAGTACGCTGCTCAATATCGTTTCCGGACTTCTGAAGGCGGATCGCGGCAGCTTCGCCATCAATGGCCAGCCCGCCGAGCGATTTCATGATTGGCAGCGCATTGCCTACATGTTTCAGGAAGACCGATTGCTGCCATGGCGCAGCGTGCAGGCCAACGTAGCGTTTGGACTCGAGGCGTCTTCGCTGGGCAAACCTGAGCGTGCCCAGCGCGTGGAGCAGATGCTGCAGCTGGTAGGCCTGGCCGATTTTGCCGATGCCTGGCCACACCAGCTTTCCGGTGGCATGCGCAGTCGCGTGGCGTTGGCTCGCAGCCTGGTGGTGCAGCCGCACATCCTGCTGATGGACGAGCCGTTTTCCAAGCTCGATCCGCACACCCGCAGCCAGATGCATGACCAGCTGCTGCGCTTGCAGGCGCTGAGGGCGATGACGGTGGTGTTCGTGACCCATGACGTCGAAGAGGCCGTGGTGCTGGCTGACCGGGTGATCGTGCTGGAGCCGCGTCCCGGACGCATCCGTGCGATCAAACCCTTGAGTCTGCCGCGGCCCCGCATTCCGACCGATCCGGCGGTCACCGAACACGTTCGCCAACTGCGTCTGGAGGTGTGAGATGCAGAACGCCAAACGCTACTCCAGCCTTGCGTTGCAGCGCTTGGCACTGGTCGCTGTGTTCGCGCTGCTGTGGTGGTACGCAGCGGGTAGGGTGCCTTCCTTTGTGTTGCCCGGCCCGCAAAAAGTCCTGACCGCGCTCAACGGCCTGCTGCGCAGTGACACGTTTATGCACGACGTGGGCGCCACCATGGAGCGGGTGTTTGGCGGGTTTGTGCTGGCAGTCGCGGTCGGCACGCCGTTGGGACTGGCGTTGGGTACCAGCCGGGTACTGGCGCGATTCTTCGAGCCGCTGCTGGCCGTGTTCAACACCGTTTCATCGGCGATATGGGCGATTTTCGCCATCATCTGGTTCGGCATTTCCGATGCCACCACCGTGTTCGTGGTGTTCATGACCGCCATGCCGCTGATCCTGACCAACGTCTGGCAAGGCGCGCAGACCGTGGAGCGGCAGTACGTCGAACTGGCGCGTTCGTTCCGAATGTCGCGCCTGCAGATCCTGCTGAAAATCTCGCTGCCGAGCATCCTGCCGTATTTCTTCTCTGGCGCCCGCCTGGCGTTTGGCTTCGGCTGGCGAGTGTCGCTGGTGGCCGAAACCCTGGGCGCGTCGGACGGTATCGGCTATCGCTTGCGCCAGGCCGCCGATCTGGTGCAGAGCGATCAGGTGTTCGCCTGGACGGTGCTGCTGGTGGCGCTGATGTTGTTGCTCGAAGCCGGTGTGCTCAAACCCCTCGAACGCTGGCTGTTCCGCTGGAAAACCTACAGTCGTTAACCCATAAGGTTCTGTCCCCATGCGTAAATTGATCGTTGTCGCTGCCTTGGCTGCGACCGCTGTGTTGTCCTTCGCCGCCCACGCGGCGGACAAGGTTCGAATCGGCTATTGGACCAGCGGCGTCAGCCTGGGCTATGGCTCGGTACTGGAAGCCGGGGATTTTCTCGCCAAGCGCGGGATCGAGGCCGAGTTCGTCCACTTTCCGGACGTTAACGCGCCCATCCGTGCTCTGGCCTCGGGTTCTATAGACCTGGCGTTTGGCGCACCGCTGGCCGGGGTATTCAGCTCGGCGGCTGAAGGCGTGCCAATCAGGATCTTCGCTGCCACTCAACCTGCCGATGTGCAGTTTGTGGTGCCGGCCGATTCGCCAATCAACTCGATCGAGGCACTCAAAGGCAAGAAGATCGGCATGTCGCCAGCCGGGTCCTCGGTGGCGGTGATCGCCAGCGCTGTGCTGGAGGGTAACCACGGCATCAAGGCCAATGACTTCTCTCTGATCGGCGGCAACGAAGCGCGCCTGGCCCAGTTTCTCGCGCAGAAGCAGGTGGACGGCGCGGCGCTGCGCTCGGTGACCCTCGCGCAACTGGGTGACGAACTCAAACTCAAGCGCCTGGGCAGTTTTGCGGAGCAATGGAAGATCCTGACCCATTCCGACGCGGTGCCTTACATCGGCGTAGGGGCGGTCAGCGCTCAACTGGTGGACGCCCATCCGCAGACCGTGGCGCGGGTGATTGCTGCACTGCGCGACACCCTGGCCTGGGGCGACGCTCACCCCGATGACGTGGTCGCGATCCTGAAGAAAAGCGCCAACCTCCCGGAAAACGACGCGCGCGCGTATGTCGCGCAGTGGAACGCCATGAACCGCCTGGCGTTCGAGCCACAGGACATCGACACCTTGCGCCGCGAGCACCAGGTGTTTGCCGCCGGCGGCCTGATCAAGGGCGAACTCAAGCCCGACCTGTTCGCCACAGAACCCTACGCCCAATCCAAGAACCTCAAGTAATCACGGAGACAACGACTGTGAGCAAAACAATGAAAGCCCTGGTACTCGACGAGCACGGCGACCTTGACCGGTTGCATGTCGTCACTGACAAGCCGGTCCCGGCAGTCAGCACCGGGCACGTGCTGATTCGCGTGGGCGCCTCATCCTTCAATTATCACGACGTGTTCACCGTCAAAGGCATGCCCGGCATCAAGGTACCGCTGCCCGTGGTGATCGGTCTGGACCTGGCCGGCACCATCAGCGACATCGGTGCAGGCGTCCAAGGTTGGCAAGTGGGGGATCGCGTGCTGATCAATCCGCTCAAGCCTGACGTCGGTTTGATGGGCGAGATGGTCGACGGCGGCATGGCCGAATACGCACTCGTCGACGCGCGCCAACTGATTCGCCTGCCAGCGGCGGTGAGCTTCGAGCAGGCAGCCGCCCTACCGGTCGCCTACGGGACTGCGCATCGGATGCTGATCACCCACAACACGGTCAAGCCCGGTGATCGCGTGCTGATCCTTGGCGCCAGCGGTGGAGTGGGCACTGCCAGCGTGATTCTTGCCAAGCTGCTGGGCGCAGAGGTGATCGCCTGTGCGGGCAGTGATGAAAAAGCTCAACGCCTCAAGGCCCTGGGTGCCGATCACGTCATCAATTACCGCGACACCGACTTTTCCAAATGGGCGATCGCTCAGTACGGCAAGCCTCAGCGGCGCAACCACGATGGCGGTGTCGATGTGGTGATCAACTTCACCGGCGGCGACACCTGGCTGCCGTCGCTCAAGTGCATCAAGCGCGGCGGCACCTTGCTCGTTTGCGGCGCTACGGCCGGTCACGATCCCAAGGAAGATTTGCGTTACGTCTGGAGCTTCGAGCTGAACATCAAAGGCTCCAACAGCTTTTATGAGGACAACCTGGTCGGCCTGCTTGACCTGATTGCCGAGGGCAAGATCGACCCGATCATTGACCGCGTGGTGCCGCTGGAGCAGGCCGCCGAAGGGCTGGCGCTGATCCGCGACCGCGAGGTGCTGGGCAAGGTGGTTGTCACCCCTTGATCGGCTGATCACTCCTCAACGACCTGCGACGGCAGCCCCCAATTCGCTGCCGCGCAGGACCTCATTGCTACCAGGGATCCACACTCATGACCGACACCACACTGCCAACCTCCAGCGACATTCAGGCCCGTTTGCTTAAGGGCCCGTACCATCAATGGCTCGGCCTGCGCGTACTTGAAGTAAGCGAGGGCGCCATCGAACTCAGCGCCGCCTGGCGTGAAGAATGGGTGGTCAATGTCGAAGGCGGTTATACCCACGGCGGTATTCTCGCGGCACTGGTGGACCTGACGGCCGACTGGGCCCTGGTCTCTAGGACCGGCAAGGGCGTGCCGACGATCGACCTGCGCGTGGACTATCATCGCCCGGCAAAAGGTGATCTGCGCGCCAGCGGCAAGGTGATCAAGTTCGGCAAGCAATTCTCGGTCGCCGAAGCCCAGGTGTTCGACACCGACGGCAATCTGGTCGCCAGCGGCCGTGGCGTGTACGCAACGCCTGTCGCAAAGGCCTGACCATGAGCGCCGCACTGGACCATCTGGTCATCAACACGCGCTTCGACACGGACGCCGCTGCGGCGCTGTTCAGTCAGTTGGGCTTCACCCTGACGCAGCGTGGGTATCATTCCCTGGGCTCGATCAACCACTTGATGATGTTTGCCGAGGGCTATCTGGAATTGATCGGCCTGCCCCTTGGCACCGACACGCTGCGCCAGGAAGTGCTTGAAAGCCCGCAGGGGATCGACGGCCTGGTGATCGCCACCCAGGACCCGAAAGCCACCTATGCGCAGTTGGTGCGCCAAGGCTTTCTCGTGCAGCCGGTGCAGTATTTTTCACGACCGGTGGAGATTGACGGCGCATCCCGTGACGCACGTTTCGGCACGGTGCGCCTGGCACCCGAGCAGTTCGCCGCCGGCCGCGTTTACTTCTGTCATCACCAAACCCCCGAGCTGGTCTGGCGGCCCGAATGGTTGGGCCATGCCAATGGCGTCACCGCCGTCGCCGGGCTGACGGTGCTCAGCGAGAACCCCGATCAGACCCGCCAGCAATACGTAAGGCTGGGCGCCTTCGATGAGCGCTTCGTGCTGGACATTGTCGACGTGCAGGCGCTCGCCCAACGCTTCGGTGAGCTGTCCAATCAGGTGACGCAACGCCCCGAACGCTTTGCCGCGATCACCTTGCGCGGTGCCGATCTGGCGGTCCTGGCGCAGCGTGCGGCGCGCTTGAATCTGGCGCATCAGGTACAAAGCGCGCGAGTGGTGGTGGCCATTCCCGCATTCGAAACGCTGCTTGAGTTCATCCCATGACCCACGCTATTCGCAATCTGGGCGACGTCATCGGCGCCCACAGTCCGGGCGACCACCTGGCGTTCATCGGCCTGGATGCCCAGCTGCGGGAATCGCTTTACCGCTTCGATCAACTGGATGCGCTGGCCAATGCCGTCGCCCGAGGATTGCGTGCCCGCGGTTACGCTCAAGGACAGCGGATCGCCCTGCTGGCCGCCAATTCGGTGGAGTTCATCGCCGTGGTGCTCGGCATCATGCGCGCGGGTTTGGTGGCAGTGCCGGTCAACCATCGTTTTCCCAAGGCGTTGATCCAATACGTGGTCGCCGACAGCGGGGCGCGGCTGTTGTTTTGCGACCAGGCGCATGCCTCGCTGGCGCCTGCCGATGTGCCGCAAGTGTCATTGGCGCGCAGCGATGCAGGATTGGACCGATTCATCGATCCTGGCGCGTTCGCTTCGTTCCAGCCGCAGGCCGATGAGCCGGCGATGATCCTCTACACCTCCGGTTCCACCGGTAAACCCAAGGGCGTGGTGCTGAGCCACGCAGCCCATTTATGGGTGGTGCGCACGCGCATGCAGGCGACGCCGCTGGCACAGGAACGCGCGTTGATCGCAGCGCCGCTTTACCACATGAATGCCTTGGCACTGGCGCTGTTGACCCTGGCCAGCGGCGCCACCGCGGTGCTGTTGCCGCAGTTCACCGCCAGTGGCTATATCGATGCGATCGAGCGATACCGCTGCACCTGGCTGACCGCGGTGCCGCCGATGATCGCCATGATGCTGCGTGAACCCGCACGGCTGGCGCACGCCGATCTGAGTTCGGTTCGTGTTGTCCGCATGGGCTCGGCCCCCGTGAGCGCGAGCCTTCTGGCGCAGATTCATCAACTGCTGCCCAACGCCCGTGTCATCAATGCCTACGGCACGACCGAGGGCGGCCCCGTGGTCTTCGGCCCGCACCCGCAGGGCTTGGCGAACCCGCCGCTGTCGGTGGGTTACGCGCACCCTCAAGTGCGACTGCGCCTGCGCGATGAAAGCGGCAACCTCAGCGAGGAAGGTGTCCTGGAACTTAACAGCCTGGGGCTGATGTCCGGCTACCACAACCGTGCGGACTTGCGCACCCCGTTTACCGACGACGGCTTTTACATCACCGGTGACGTGTTTCGCCGCGACAGCAATGGTTTCTACACCTTTGTCGGTCGTCGCGATGACATGTTCGTCAGTGGTGGCGAGAACATTTACCCCGGCGAAATCGAAAAGCTGCTGGAGCGCCATCCCGCCGTGCAGCAGGCCTGCGCAGTGCCCGTCGCCGATGACATTAAAGGCTTCAAGCCCATGGCGTTCGTGGTGTTGCGCAAAGGCGCCGAGGCCAGCGAAGCACAGATAAAGGCCTTCACCCTTGAACACGCTGCGGCGTATCAGCACCCACGGCGGGTCTGGTTCGTCGATGCGCTGCCACTGGCGACTACCCACAAGATCGACCGGCAGGCCCTGCTGTTGGAGGCCGGCCAGCGGCTGCAGGCCACTGCGGCGCAATAGACCAATTTGTCCATCCCGATCACTCATTAAGGCCAAGGAACTCACGATGCGCTTCACCTATCTGCTGCCGCTCACACTGGCATACGCTGCCTCTGCCCACGCCTTGGATGAGGTGACCGTCGCGCTGGCGATTCCGCCCGCCGTGCACGATGGCGCGCCCTACGCGGCAGCCCAAGAGCTGGGGCTGTTCAAGGAGCAGGGGCTTGCAGTCAATGTAGTGGTCTTTCAAGGCGCCGGTGCCTTGCTGCCACAGGTCGCCAGCAAGCGTGTGACATTCGGCTTCCCTGTAGCAGAGCCGATCATCTCCAGTTACTTCAATGGCAAGAACCCTCTGCCGGTGCGCTATTTCTACAACGGTGTGCCCAGCCAGACCCTGGAGTACGCCGTGCTGGCAGACTCACCGATCAAGACCCTGGCCGACCTGAAAGGCAAGAAGATCGGGGTCGGCGCGCTGACATGGGGAACGCTGCCCAACAGCCGAGCCGCGCTCAAGGTTGCGGGGCTCACGCCTGGGGAGAATGTCGAATTCGTTGCGGTCGGCGCGCTGGGTGCCGGCTTTCAGGCCCTGCGCAGCCAGCAGGTGGACGCGTTGAACTTCAACAACAGTTGGGACGATATGCTGGAAATGTCAGGCACCGCGATACGGCGCATCGCCTATCCGCCGGTATTCCAGGAAAACCCCGGCAATGGCTTTATCGCCCATGAGGACACGTTCAAGGACAACCCTGACTTGATCCGCCGTTTCGGTCGGGCCTACACCGAAGCGCAATTGGTGTGCGAAGTGAACCCGCGCTTCTGTGTCCAAGCCTTCTGGCGTCAGCATCCTGAAAGCAAGCCCGCCGATGGTCAGGGCAAAGCGCTGGAAGAGGCCCAGACGCTGCTGAGCAGGCGCCTGCAACGGACGTTGTATCGAACCGACGGTAGCCCGCGCAAGCCGGGCGAATACGATCTGCAGGTAATCCGCCAAGCCATCGCCGCCATGGCCGAGACGGGGGAATTTCCCACCGCGCAGGTGCCGGTAGAGCGTATTTTTTCCAATGAGTTCGTGGCGGCGTTCAGCGATTTCGACAAGTCGGCCCTGCGCCAGCGCGCGGAGGCTGCCCAATGACGATACAGCTGGTCATCGACGTGACCGACGCGCTCATCGATCACCCTCGACGCATCACGGCAACCGGATTGGCCGCCGGGGTCGCGACACTCACCACGACACTGGCTCATCCCGACGGCAGTCGCTGGCGCAGCCAGGCGAACTTTCTCGTCGCAGCGCACGGGGTGCTCGACGTTGATAGCCAGACGCCCATAACCGGAGACTGGAGCGAAGCTGAACCGATGGCCTGTGTGTGGGCCTTACGGCAGTTGGACGCACCGACGGCGCCAACGCTGAGTGAGGGGGTCGATCCGTTAACGATTGAGGTACGGATTAAAGACGCCGCGGGTGCGTGTGCCTCTGCTGCGTTCATTCAGCGCTTTCAGGGGCCTGGCGTGATCCGCCGCGAGGTCCGTGACGAGGGCTTGTCCGGCACGCTATTCGTGCCTGCCAGCGCTGGACCGCACCCGGTGGTCATCGTGCTTAACGGCTCGGGCGGTGGCACGCCGGAACAGCGGGCGGCGCTGTATGCGGCGCACGGCTACGTCGGGTTTGCGCTGGCCTATTTCAAGGCGTCGGGACGGCCGGATTACATCTCGGACACCCCTTTGGAATACTTCGAGTCGGCATTGGAGTGGGTCCGCCGTACGCTGGTGCCCAAACATGAGTTTATTGCCGTCGCCGGGCTCTCTCGTGGCGGCGAACTGGCGCTTTTGCTGGGGGCGACGTTTCCCGAGCGCGTATCGGCGGTCATCGGCTACGTCCCTAGTGCGGTGGTCCATGGCACGTTGCGCGCAGGCCGCCCGGAGCAGGCGCGCGATGCGGATGCCTGGACCTGGCGCGGACAGCCGCTGCGCAATGTCTGGCGCGACAACCCTTGTGCCGACTGGCGCGCCTTCGACCAGCCGCCTGCGCCCGGTGCGCCGATTCGCCAGGCCCCAGCCTTCAGTGCTGTTGAACAGGCGCCAGACTTTGTCGCTGCAGCGCGCATTCCGGTGGAGCGTATTGCCGGGCCGGTCCTGTTGATCTCAGGCACCGATGACGGATTCTGGCCCTCGACCGAGTACAGCACGCGCATCGCTGACCAGTTGCAAGCTGCTGAGCACCCATGGCCGGTTAAGCACCTACGTCACGAAGGAGCGGGGCACGCGATCGGTTTCCCTTACGTGCCGACCACGGTCATCGCCAAGCTGCACCCGGTCGCCGGCGTGGTTATCAGCGGCGGCGGCAGTGCGCAGGCCAACGCAAAAGCCAATCGCCTGAGCTGGGCGGGGGGACTGGACTTTCTTGCCGCCGCACTGGATGCCAAGGGACGTGATTCATGAGTGCCGCATTGGCATTGCGTGGGGTTGGCCTGACCTACACCACCCGCCGCGGCGAGATCGAGGCGTTGGCAGACATCGACCTGAGTATTGCGCCCGGTGAGTTCGTGGCGCTGTTGGGACCATCAGGCTGTGGCAAGTCCACTGTGCTCAAGTTGGCCGCAGGCTTGCTGGCGGCGTCTCGCGGGCGTATCCAGTTGGCCGGGGAGGCCGTCGCTGGTCCCAGCCGACACACCGGCGTGGTGTT
This sequence comes from Pseudomonas sp. UBA5706, assembly GCF_002419965.1. GTDB lineage: Bacteria > Pseudomonadota > Gammaproteobacteria > Pseudomonadales > Pseudomonadaceae > Aquipseudomonas. The sequence continues at coordinate 152,787 of NZ_DIHC01000001.1, read as the reverse complement.
TCAGAAACCCAATCTGCTGCCGTGGAAAACCGTGCTGGACAACGTGTTGCTGCCAGCACGTACCTTGGGCCTCGCCAGGCAGCCTGCGGTGCAGCGGGCGACGCAGTTGCTCGAACTGGTGGGCCTTGCGGCGTTCGCCAACGACTACCCATTCGAGCTGTCGGGTGGCATGCAGCAGCGCGTCGGGATTGCCCGCATGCTGTTGCACGACCCGGATCTGCTGTTGATGGACGAGCCCTTCGCTGCGCTCGATGCGCTGTCCCGGGAATCCCTGACGCTGGAACTGCAACGCATCTGGAGCCAGCAGCGCAAGTCGGTGTTGTTCATCACCCACAGTATTCAGGAGGCGGTGTTCCTCGCCGACCGGGTATTGGTGATGTCCCCGCGCCCGGGGCGGATCATCGACGAACTGCTCGTTGCGTTGCCTCGGCCGCGTACCCTGGACACATTGGCCGACAGTCAATTCACGGCACTTTGCCAACACCTGCGCAGGCATTTCACCCATGAGTAGAGCTCCCTCACTGTTGTATCCGCTTGTCAGCCTGGCGGTGCTGATCGGGGTCTGGGCAGTGGCGGTCAGTGCGTTCGCCATACCGGACTATGTGCTGCCGCCGCCATCGGCGGTGTACGAGGCGCTGGCCGCAGGCTTTGCCAACGGCAGCCTGTGGCCGCATATCGGCGCGACGGTGGGCGAGATGCTCAGCGGTTATGTCATCGGTTGCCTGTTGGCGATCTCGCTGGGTGCATTGCTGGCCGAATCACGGACGTTCGAACACTTCGTTTACCCGCTGCTCATCGGCCTGCAAGCGACGCCCAAGGTGGCCCTCGGCCCGATCATTCTGGTCTGGTTCGGTTTCGGCCTGGCTTCGAAGATCGTCCTCGTCGCCCTGGTCTGCTTCTTTCCATTGTTCGTCAATACAGTCAACGGCATACGCCGGACCGACCCCGAGTTGCTGGATGCCTGCCGTGCATTTTCAGCGTCGCGCCTGTATTTGCTCGTTCACGTAAAGCTACCCGCGGCGGCGGGCGAAATCTTCGCCGGTTTGCAGATAGGCGTTTCATTGGCGCTGATCGGCGCGGTGGTCGGCGAGTTCCTGTCGGCGCAGCGAGGCTTGGGTTACATGATCGCTTCAAGCTCGGTGAGCATGAGCTTGTCCAGCATGTTCGCTGGGGTCGTCTTGCTGGCGTTGATCGGCCTGTGCGGCGCGCAATCGGTGCGCTGGCTGCAGCGGCGGGTGATCTTCTGGGAGCCCGGCGCGGCTCGACCATCCAAGCGGTAACGGCGAAATTCATGTCGTTCAATTGGCAAATCCCTACCCCCCACGCGCATTCCGTTGTTTGCGCGCAACGTGGTTTCAACCTCCCACCCAATCGCAGCCCCGGCCGGGGTACGCATCCTGCTGGCGGGTGGCACTGCGATCGCGGCCGCCGCGACGCTCGTGGTCGAGCCCGTGTCGTGCGGGCTGGGCAGCAATGCCTTCGCAATGGTCTGGGACGGTCGGCAGCGGCACGGGCTCAATGCCTCGAGACACGCGCCAAGCGCCTGGGATCTTGAGCACTTTCGTAAACGCTACGGCGAAGACGGTCGTGGTCACGCGGTGCGCCCGGTGCGTGGCTGGGACGCTGTGACCATCCCCGGTGCGGTGCGGTGCGGTGCGGTGCGGTGCGGGCCGCGTTGCATCAGCGTTTCGGTAAGTAGGGGATAACTCAAGGAAGTGAAAATAGCATGAATGCCACGGAACACTTGGGTTTTAGGCTGCTTTGGAAGGTCACTGACCAGTCAAAAAAACCTTCAGCATCGTGGACTGGCAGAACGTGCCAGTCATCAAGGCGGAGCCTCGCGGCGAACAATTGGTCGGATCTTGGCGACGGTATAGAAATCATTTGGACACCGGCCGCTGATCCCAATGGGATCCTGGGCATTCCGGCGCTGGAGGGTGTGACGCTCAAGCCTGCGGTTTGGGTGTACCCACCTGGCCCTAAAACAGAGCAGATCCTGATAATCCTGCGTATCCGCCGGATTACCAGGACGCGATTATTTGGTTTCCAAGCCAACCCCAAATTGCGCCGATTTACCTGTCTATCAATATCAGAGGTGGTGGCGATCATAGTTATCACTCACCACCAATAGGTTTGTCGGCTTTCCCTGATGCCTTTCCTGTTAAGTCCAAAAGCAGTGTTCAGGGCGGCGGAGGTAAACGTAGCCGCTGGAAAGATAAAAAAGGTCGGATATACGAGTGGGATAGCCAGCACGGCGCGGTTGAAATATACGATTCTCATGGAAAACACCTTGGTAAGTTCAACCCAGAACTGGCGAACAAACCAAAAGAGCAAAGCCCGGCAGAACCACACCAAAATAGAATTGGAGATGAATAATATTTTTATGGATTAGTGGTTTTTTAAAAGACGATGATGAAGATGACTCGTTGAAATACGACCTCAATGTTAAGCCTGAGTATGAAACTGCTGTAATTGGGATTCTTGGTTGGAAAAGTTTGGAAGATAGCCCAGACGGGGAATGGTTACTAACCGACGAGCAAGCGCAAGAGATAGCTGTTGCAATAAATGAGCAATTTCCGATGGATCTAGATCTTTTTATCGGTGTACGGGCATAGCTTGGACGAATGCTGAAACTCTCATTGGTAGTGCAGATGGGGCAGATGGGGCAGATGCAGGATAAGGAGAGCGCACCAAAACTGATGAATGTCGGAAACGGCATTGGCTTGTCATCAGGATCGCCTCTTTTGATGATTCGCGGCTTGTCATTCTTCATCTGCTTGCATCTCGTTTCAGTGGGTTAGTTAAAAAACCTTACGCGCTTTGCTTGTACCCCCCGTGTTTCACCAAGGCGGAAAAACGCGCCCTGGTGAAACACGGGGCAGAGAAAAAGCAATCGAACGGAGAGGGGTCAAGGGGTCGTGGGATGCCGCAGACGGTAACGGGCGAGGATATGCCGCGAAAGCCCTATGATGCCTCGCGGCGAGCAGTCCCGAAGGGCCGTTGGAGACGCTCTTGATTTGGCTGTTTTTGAGGTGTTTTCGAGGCTGGATTTGCGGCGGAAAATGGGCTCGAAAACGGGCCGATTTCCTTTACTTGATACGTGACGCCGGAGCAAATGCTCGAACCTGCTTATCTGGCCAGCCGAGCAACGGCTGATCGACCCCGCTAACGCCCGCCATCCTGAGTTCGGCATGCCCCGATCCGGCGGCACGGTTTACCTCACCGCTGCCGATGAGAGCGGCATGCTGGTCTCGTTCATCCAGTCCAATTACATGGGCTGCGGCTCCGGGATCGTAGTGCCCGGCTATGGCATCAGCCTGCAGAATCGAGGCGCGGGCTTCTCCAGTGATCCCGCCTCGGCCAACGTTGTCGCCCCTGGTAAGAAGCCATTCCATACCATCATTCCTGCGTTCCTGACCAAAGACGGCGTTGCGCAAATGAGCTTTGGGGTCATGGGCGGCGCTATGCAGCCTCAGGGGCACGTGAAAACGTTGGTGCGGATGCTCGATTATCAGCAGCAGCCCCAGGCAGCGTGCGATGCGCCGCGATGGAAGGTGAACCAGGATTTTTCGGTGGATCTCGAATCGATCATGAATGCCGATGCAGTAGAAGGGCTGGGCGCTAACGGACATCGCCTTAAATCCGTGGAAGACCCCTACATGGATTTCGGTTCCGGTCAGTTCATCTGCCGGCTGTCCGACGATGCTGATCATGGCTACGTAGCGGCCCGCGACAGTCGCAGGGATGGTCACGCGGCCGGTTTTTAACGCGTTATCGTGTACCGGTGTCGCGAGGAGCGTGCGACACGCATGACCCCGGCTTCGGCACTGCTCTGGTCCGCCTGCAGCTCCTTATTGAGCTATAGGAGCTGAGCCAATTGAAGTGCCACGGTCGACGCCTGTCCGGCACTGGCGATATTCGTGAACCCGAGAACCAGGCCCTGTCTCGGATTGGCTTGCACGTACCACGTTGACAGCGGTTCGACGGCAATGCCAACCGCCCTGGCACGCCTGGCGAACTCGACGTCATCACCTTCGCCAAGCGCCGCCACCAGATGCATGCCGCCTGCTTGAAGATCGATGTGCAGGCGGTCGCCAAGGCGTTGGTGCAATGCATCGATCAGCCACTGACGACGTTGCGCGTACAGGCTTCGCATTTTCTTTAAATGCCGAGCGAAGTGACCCTCGTCAAGAAAGGTGGCGATGGTCGCCTGAAGCAGGTGTGGGCAGTGATTATGCAGCCGATCCGCTTGACGGGCGAATGTCTGGCTCTGTTCGGCGGGCACCACCAGATAGGCCAGGCGCAAGCCCGGGAACAGTACCTTGCTGAAAGTCCCGGCATACAGCACGCGGCCTTGCTGATCAAGGCTCTTGAGGGCGGGCAACGGCTTGCCCTGGTAGCGGTACTCACTGTCGTAGTCGTCCTCAATGATCCAGCTGCCCTGGCGGTTGGCCCAGTCCAGCAGCGCCAACCTGCGCGGCAGCGACAGCGATACGCCCAGCGGGCTCTGATGGGTCGGCGTGACCACGGCAAAACTAGCCTGCGGGGCGCGGGCGATGCCTTGTTCGACGTCCAGCCCCTGATCATCCACGGGCACCGGTATCAACTGTGCGCCCGCTTCCATCAGGGCGTTTCGGGCCATGAAAAAACCAGGCTCTTCCAGCCAGCATGTGTCGCCTCGGCGCATCAAGGTATGGCTAATCAGATCAAGGCAAGCGCGATAGCCGGCGCACACGAAAACCTGATCCGGATGGCAACTGATCCCCCTTGAAATCCCCAGGTAGGCCGCGATGGCCGTGCGCAAGGGGGCATAGCCTCGCGAGTCCGGGTAAATGAGCCCTTCGACGCCAGCCTGCCGCAGTTCCCGGCCCGCCAAACGTGTCCAGAGTTTGCGCGGAAAGGCGTCGAGCGCGGGAAGACCGATCTGCAATGCCAGCGGCGGCGTCCCGCAATGGCAAGCGTGGTACATCGTTGAGGCAATGGGAGCGCGGAGCTGGGGCAGGGGCGTGCAATCGGACAGCAGTTGCGCTGTGACAAACGTGCCGGCTGCCCCGCGAGCGATCAGGTAGCCCTCGCCAATCAGTAACTGATAGGCCGCATCGACAGTGCCGCGCGCCAGGTTCAGCTCTGCGGCTAATGCGCGAACTGCAGGCACCCGAGCGCCGGGACGCAGGCGGCCTTGCGCGATGGCGTCACGAAACCTCTGATAGAGCTGGCGATAGATCGGCGCTGGCAGCTCGCGCTCCAACTTGAAGGGAACAATCATGGCCTGGTCATTTGTCGGTTTTTTGGCCCTACAGCTTAGGCCATCACGGCTTTAAAGTGCGCCCTACCGTTATTGGAGGCGGTGTTCCACCTCCCCGCGCCCGTTCACTTTCCTGTACACGGAACCCTCGCCATGAGCCAACTCAGACTGCCCTTCCATTCACTGTCGCCTGCCGCTTACCAAGGCCTGGTCGCCACCAATGCGGCCCTGGCCAAGAGCCCGCTAGGCTTGTCGCTGCTTGAACTGGTGTATTTGCGCATCTCGCAGATCAACGGCTGCGCGTTCTGTCTTGGCAAGCATTCGCAGACACTGCGCGAATGTGAGGTCGCGCAGGAAAAGCTTGATTGCCTCGCCGGCTGGCGAGTGAGTGAACTGTTCAGCGAGCGCGAGCGTGCGGCCCTGGCATGGGTCGAGACACTCACCGACATCAGCCAGATGGGCGCGCCCGACGCGTTATTTGATCCGTTGAAAACGTACTTTTCCGATGCCGAGATATCCGACCTGACGCTGGCGGCGGCCTTGATGAATGCCTTCAATCGGTTGGCGGTGGGCATGAAACTGTAGGAGTCGATGCGGGGTAGTTAGAGCGATGCGCGCGTCTTTACGCAAGACCCTCCTCGCGCAACGCTTTCTGAACCGCAGGACGGACCCTGACCCGGTCATACCAGGCCCGCAGGTTATGCAGGTTGTCGAAGTGGATGTCGGCCTTGTAATAACGGGTCAGCCAAGGCGCTTGGCCCTGCTCGATGGGCCCAAGCGCTTCAACGCGCTTAGGCGTGACATTGGCGGTAACGGGTGCCCGGATGACCGTGCAGGGCTTGAGGCAGAGCGCGCTGATTCGGCAGCAGCTAGCCACGCTCCCACGCGCGTGGCATCGGCGGTGATCTAGGCCCCGGCGTTTGCGGATTGCAGTCTGACGGCGTGCGCCTCGTTGATGGCGGCACCCAGGCTATCCAGGCTGTAGGGCTTGCGCAGAAACACCGTTTCGCTCACCGCAGTTGCGGTATCGCCACCCGATGCGAAGACGACGCCCAGGCGGGGATATTCAGCACGTGCCAACGCGGCGAGCTTCTCGCCCGACATTCCACCCAGGCCGATATCGGTAATCAGGACATCGACCTCCGCTTTCAACGCCATGAGCGCACGCTCCGCGCTCTCGGCGGCGATGACCTGATGGCCGATACTTTCCAGCAATTCGACGGTCACTCCCCGGATGATTTCGTCGTCTTCGACAAACAGCACCTTAAGCGCCTTGGGTGAGTCTTGGTTACGAACCTGCTCCAGATCCTGCGACGCTTGCTCCTGCTGCTTTTGGTTGGCCAAGACGTGCCGGATTCTGCGAGCAAGGGCTTCTCGGGTGTATGGCTTGCCCAGCAGCTCAACGCCGCGATCAAGCTTGCCGCCGTGCACAATCGCGTTTTCGGTGTAGCCGGAAGTGAATAACACCGCGATATTCGGCAGGCTCGCGCGCGCCTGCCTGGCCAGCTCAGGGCTTTTCAGCGCCCCCGGCATGATCACGTCCGTAAACAGCAGGTCGATTGGAATGCCGCTCTGCACGATAGGCAGCGCGCTGGTCGCATCATTGGCTTTCAACACCTGATAGCCAAGCTCCTTGAGCGTCTCGACGACGGTTTCCTGAACGTTCTGATCATCCTCGACCACCAGGATTGTCTCAGTGCCGCCCATGACCGCCCGCGTGTCCATGACTTCGATCACTTCTTCGGCATCCAGTGAGCGCGGGAGATAGATCTTGACGGTCGTCCCGTGGCCTATTTCGCTGTAGATTTTTACATGCCCCCCCGATTGCTTGACGAAGCCAAAAATCATCGACAACCCCAATCCCGTACCTTTGCCTGCGGGCTTGGTGGTGAAGAAGGGCTCGAACGCCTGGCTTATGACGGCAGGGGGCATGCCACAGCCCGTGTCACTGACCGCAAGCATGACGTAATCACCGGGTATCACTTCGTCATGCAGGTCTGCGTAAGCCTGGTCGAGCACCTTGTTGGCTACTTCGATGGTCAGCCTTCCAACGCCGTCCATGGCATCTCGCGCGTTGATGCAGAGATTAAGCAACGCGTTCTCGACCTGCGCCGGGTCGACGAAGGTATTCCACAGATCGCTTGCGAAGGAGACCTCGATGTCAAACTCCTCCCCAAGCGTTCGTCTGAGCATGTCGTCCATGCCGGCAATGGCCGCGTCGATCTTGACCACACGAGGTTCCAGGGTCTGCTTGCGGCTGAAGGCCAATAGGTAACTGGAAAGTTTGGCGCCTCTGGTGACACCGGACAACGCATTGTCCAGCCTGCGCATCGCCTTTTCGTTGCCAACTACCTCGGTGCTGAGCAGTTGCAGGTTCCCGGCGATAACCTGAAGCAGGTTGTTGAAGTCGTGGGCGACGCCCCCGGTCAGGCGCCCGATCGCTTCCATCTTCTGGGCCTGCTGCAACGCCTGCTCGGTTTTTTTCAGTGCTGCCTCGGCTTCACGATCGGCCGTTATATCCCTGGCGATCAAGAGCATGGTGTGGTCGTGAAAACTGCCCCTGAGCGCCAGCGTTACATGCTCGCCGCCTTTGGTCAGCACCCGCGCCTCAACGCGCAACGATCCGCTGCCCTGTACGGCCTGCGTCCATTGATCATCGAAATCTGCGCGATCATCTTCAAACACCAGATCATGTAGCTTGGTGCCCGAAAGATCGTCCTCGCTCCATCCCAGCTGAGCCGCGCAGGCGGGGTTGACGGACTGCACTGAGGTCGTCGCATCCGTGATGATCATGCAGTCCACCGACATCATCCACATGCGATCCCGGTCCGCAGTCCGCTCGCGTACTTCGTTCTCCAGCGCCGAGGCAAAATCGTGCAGCCGTTTTTGCGTCAGGACTTTCCCGGTAGTCTCGATGACGGTATCCAGCAGTCCGATCACCTGACCCTTTTCGTCGCAAACGGGGCTATAGCAAAACGTGAAGTAGGCAGTTTCAAGCGAGCCATTGCGGCTGATCTCTAACTCAAAGTCTTCAATGAACGTTGATTCACCGCCGAAGGCTTTGTCCGCGATCGGGCCGATGGAGTCCCACGCCTCGCTCCACACGTCGGAAAACGAGCGACCCAGCGCCAGCATTTTGGAGCCGAGCATGGGCACGAATGCGTCGTTGTACACCATGATCAGTTCCGGCCCCAACGCCAGGCACGCCGGAAAGCGTGAGGTGAGCACCATATTCACCGCCACGCACTGTGCGGCCCCCCATTGGTCGATGGGACCCAGGCTCGTTGTACCCCAGGCAAAGCCTCGAACCTGATCGGCTAACCGGCCTGATACTGCAATGGAATTGGTGGTGTTGGAAGGCATCGAATTCAACCTGGGTCTGCGATGAAGCTGACTGAATAGGGGGGGATGGCCAGTTTAGCGAGTTAGGTGCAGAAATAATCTTGCTTGGCTATCGACCTGCCACCGAAAAAAATGAGGACCAGATGTCGGCGCAAAGAATAACGCTCACCTGATTTCTTGCTGTCAGGCAGGCGCTGATAATCGGTGAACATCACGCAGGTCTATTGGACTCAAGCCAGAGTGAAGTTTGCAAGCTGTCGCGGTCTGCGTTTATGAGCTGAGCCTTGGTGGCGGGCGATCCATGAAAGGCTGTTCTTCGAGCCGCGCGTTATCCCTGGACTTAACCGCCGATCGTCCGGTCGCGGTTCAATCCACGCCAAGCAACCGGCGCAAGCAAAAATACAACGATAAGGAATGCCACCTGGGAAAGGTAAAACCGCTCCAGCCACTGTTGCTTGAGCGCAACGTAGAAGGTGTTATGGGCTACGTCGATCAAAATGATCGCTGCCGTCAAGGCGATACCGACTTTGGGCTTGATGAATAGCAGCAAGGCGGCAACCGGGTCAAAGAGTGTAAGCGCCCCCCAGAAGATACGGCTTACCAAGCGAGCGTCGCGCCCGTATCCGTAGTCCCATAGAAATCCATGTAACGCATCTGCGTGAATGTGATTGGCCGTGGCGGCAAAAAGGCAACAGGCGAACAGCAGCCTGATAGCGAACGATAGTCTGGGCATAGCGGCGTCTGTGGGCATGATGACGCCGAGCATCATAGCGAAATCGATCGACGCTATCAGTGCCGCCGACTGTATCGCAGTGACGGCCGGCAGCTTATCGTCATGGCTGTCTGTCCAGCGTATCGAAGTGCAGTTGAACGGCAACGCAGATCCAGCGACAGAACTTCCTGGCGTTGATCATTCAGCTTGTCTTTGCCGCGCCGGATGAGATGGTGTCTGCTGCACCGCCGGGCCACACCCCCTCGCTCATCAGGCCATTGAACGCGTCGCTGACCCTTGCGGGGCTGTAACAATAGTTCTGGCGCACCCACCATACCCAGATCGCGAGCAGGCCGCCGACCAGGCTGCGCACGGCAATCTCGCCTCGCAGTTCATCCGCCTCATAGGCCCCATATCGCTTCAAGTGTCCACGAACCTGAATGATCAGCAGGTTTTCCAAGTGAGCGAGGACGATTTCCCGAGAGGCGCCGCCCATCAACGAGGTGGTCAGCGCTGCATGTGTCCGGGTGGCGGCGAATAACCATCCGCACACGTCCAGCACCATTCGCGGTTGGCCGTGGCTCATGCCGGGCTTGACCACCGGTTCGCCCATGACGCCATAGCCTGCTACCAGCAGGTCCTCCTTGTCCCGAAAGTGCGCGTAGAACGTCGACCGCGCGACGCCCGAGCGGTCCAGCAAGTCTTGAATGGTGATTTCCCGGTAGTCCTTTTCCAGTGCCAGCTGGTACATCGTGGTCAGCATCAGATCCCGCGTACGTTGCGCGCGTCGGGTATGTCGGTCAGCGCTGGGGTCGAAGGATTCAGGCCATTGGTTCTGCGAGGATCTGTATTGATTCATGGAGGAATCTCTACGTCAGAGGCGCGGTTGGTTTTTAGAGTTATTGGACACATTCTTGAGAAATGTCTTTTTCGCACGGGTTGCAGACTGGCACAGGCGTCTGGGTCGAGCAAGAAGAGGGGCTAGACCCTGTGCAACAAATTGCCAGCGCCGGTTGCCGAACAGATCCGCCTATCTGTCCGTTGTGCCCTGTGCAGTGCAGTTCTACAGTCCTCGCACACCTCGCAACGCAGAATAATAAAAAATGCTCAAAACCTATGACTACATCATCGTTGGTGCGGGCTCGGCTGGCTGCGTGATGGCGAACCGGCTGTCCCAGGACCCCAGTGTCTCGGTGTTATTGATCGAAAGCGGACCGGACCATTCAAGCCCGCTAATCGCCATGCCGCGCGGTATTGGCAAGCTCCTCACGGCGGGCAACTCCCATGTGTGGGACTACCAAGCCTCGCGTGGCGAGGGGATGGCCGACGAACTCTGGCTCAAGGGCAGGGCCATCGGTGGCTCCAGCTCGGTCAACGGCATGGTCTATGTACGGGGGGCGCCGGCCGATTACGATGCATGGGAAGCGCAAGGCTGCGAGGGTTGGGGTTGGAAGGACATCGGTCGGCAATTCGTCGCGCTGGAGGACCATCAACTGGGCAGCGCGCCGTGGCGCGGCAAGGGAGGCCCGCTGAAGGTCAGCATTCATCCGGCCAACGATGAGCTGTGTGACGCAGTCATTGCGGCGGCCGGGCAGGCGGGCACCGCACCAGTGGCCGACACCAACGATGTCGATGCGGTGAGTCAAGGCGGTTTTGGTTACCAGCCGCAGACGACCTGGGGCGGTCAACGCTTCAGCGCGGCCAAGGCGTTTCTCGACCCCGTGCGTGACCGCCCCAACCTGGCGGTTATGACGGCCAGTACGGTGCAGCGCATCGAATTCGCAGGTGACCGCGCGGTGGCCATTGAAGTGCGCAATGCCGCGGGCCTGCGCAGCATTGCCATAAAGCGCGAGGTGCTGCTGTGCGCCGGCGCCATCGAAACGCCAAAGCTCTTGCAGCTGTCAGGTGTCGGACCGTCCGAATTGCTCTCCGGACTCGGAATCAACGTCGTCCGCGACTCGGCCAATGTCGGACGGAATCTGCGCGAGCACCTGTATATCGCGATGCAGTATCGAGTAACGCGTGGAAGTTTTAACCACTGCTTTGCCGGGTTCGGGCTGATCCGGTCGCTGTTCAACTACTGGGTGCGCAAGAAAGGCCCGATGACCCATGCCGCTCATGAGGCCGGCGGCTTCGTCAAAACCCGTGCAGGCCTGGAGCGGCCCGATGCGCAAATCGGTGTCAGCCTGTATTCGATGCTCGGTGACGGCAACCGGGTGATGATCGATAAGGCGCCTGGCTTGACCCTCGGCGGTTACTTTTTGCGGCCTGAAAGCCAGGGCGAAATACGCATCCAGTCGGCAGATCCGGCGGTTGCGCCGCTGATCAATGCCAATTACCTAAGCGCCGAAACCGATCGCGTGGCCGGCGTCGCCCTGGTGCGCTGGCTTCGGAAATTGGCCGCGCAGCCCGCGCTCAAGCCGTTCATCGTCGCTGAGCTCACCCCGGGTGTGGAGGCGCAGACCGACGAGCAAATCCTTCGCGCCCTGCGTCACTACGGGCAGACCGCCTTTCACGTCAGCGGTACGTGCCGCATGGGCGCTGATGCTGACTCGGTGGTCGATCTGCAACTCAAGGTGCGCGGCGTCAAGGGGGTGCGGGTCGTCGACACCTCGGTCATGCCCACCCTGGTCTCCGGCAACACCAACGCCCCGGCCATGGCGATTGCCATGCGCGCAGCGGAAATCATTACCGGTCGCCTCGAAGGAGCAGCGCATTTATGAGCATTCCATTCACTCAGCTCGACAAACTGTATATCAATGGCCAGTGGGTTGCCGTCCAGCACACCGAAGCCGTACTCAACCCTGCAACCGAGGCGGTAATCGGCCATGCGCCGCTGGGCGATCACAGCAGTGCCGACGCTGCCATCGATGCCGCACGGCAAGCGTTCGATCGAGGGCCGTGGCCGCAACTGTCGGTTTTCGAACGGGCCGGCTATTTGCGCCGCCTGCACGCCGAACTGGTCGCCGAGCGTGAAGCCATCGCAGGCTTGATCGTTGCCGAGGTCGGCTGCTCACAAGGCGTCACTTACGGGATGCAGGTGGATATGCCGTTAGGCCATGTGCTGACGGCCATCGACCAGTCGTTGAGCGAGCAGCCGCGGCAGATCGCTACTCAGACAACCGTCAACCCCTTCAATCCCGGCGGCCCTCTGTTACTGGGCAGCGGCAGCATCGAGCGGGAACCGATTGGCGTCGTGGCGGGTATTACCGGGTACAACTTCCCGTTCCTGCTCAATCTGGCGAAGATCTTTCCGGCACTGCTCGCGGGCAATACCCTGGTGCTCAAACCCTCACCGTTCACCCCGTATTCGGCACTGCTGTTCGGGCAACTGGCCGAGCGCATCGGCCTGCCTGCCGGGGTGCTGAATATCGTCACCGGCGGGCCGGATGTCGGTGCCATGCTCAGCACTGATCCGCGGGTGGACATGGTTTCATTCACCGGCTCCGAAGCGGTCGGCATCAGCATCATGACCCAGGCGTCTGCCACGCTCAAACGCGTGCATCTGGAGTTGGGCGGTAAATCCGCGCTGATCGTGCGCGCCGACGCGGACATCCAGACCGCCGCCATGGCCGCGGTCGGTGGCCTGACCGTGAACGCCGGACAGGGCTGCGCATTGCTGACCCGCTTCGTCGTGCACGAGTCGATTCGCTGCGCGTTCATCCAGACCGCCCAAGCGATTGCCAGCCAGATCAAGATCGGCGACCCCAGCGACCCGACGGTGATGATGGGCCCGCTGATACGTGAATCGCAGCGGGCCAAGGTTCAGGGCTTCATCGATCGAGGGCGTGACAGCGGGGCCACGCTGGTCTGCGGTGGCGGCCGTCCGGCGCACCTGTCCCAGGGTTATTTCAGCGAAGTCACGCTGTTTGACAATGTGCGCAACGACATGGAAATCGCTCAGGAAGAAATCTTTGGCCCGGTGGGCGTGACCATCGGTTTTGACAGCGACGAAGAGGCGCTGGCCATTGCCAACGATTCGCGCTTCGGCCTCAACGGTGGGATCTACACCGCTGACGTTGCGACGGGACTGGACATGGCGCGGCGCATCCGTGCCGGCAGCGTGTACCTCAATGGCGGCGGCGGGCAGATGCCCTACGCCCCGATCGGCGGCTACAAGCGTTCGGGGATCGGCCGCGAATTCGGACCCGACTGGCTCAAAGAGTTCACCCAGGAAAAATCCATCATCTACCCCATCGGACGCTAAGCAGAGCGAGCCGACAGAGCCATCAATAATAAAAATAAAAGGTAAAACGATGAAAAACATGACCAGATTTGACCGCAGGGTGATGACCCATAGCGCTATCACGCTGCTGATGCTGGGGGGCGCAGGATCGGTGCGCGCCGACTCCATCGACCTGGCTAACCCCGATTATCAGCTGCGCTGGGATAACACGGTGCGTTACACGCTGGGCGTGCGCGCCGAGGGGCAGGACAAGCGGATCATGAACAATCCGAGCTACGACGAATCCGACGGCAAGTTCGACAAAGGTGACGTGGTGACCAACCGCGTGGATGTGCTCAGCGAGGTGGATTTCTCTTACCTCAACGACTGGGGCGCACGCGTCAGCGGCGCAGGCTGGTACGACCAGGCGTACCACGATCATGACGTCGAGCCGAGCAATCCCGCTTACGGCACCAGCTACAAGAACGACCACTACAGCTCTCAGGTCAGCCGGTACGTCAACGGTCCGTCGGCGGAGTTGCTTGATGCGTTCGTCTGGAAGAATTTCTCCCTGAATGGCGCGCTGGTCAACGTCAAGGTCGGCCGGCAAACCAACTACTGGGGTGAAGGGCTGCTATTCGCAGCGCATGCCATTTCCTACTCTCAGGCGCCGACCGACGGCGTGAAGGCGGTCACCAGCCCCGGCATCGAGATCAAGGAAGTGTTTCTGCCGGTTGGGCAGATATCCGCCAGGGCCCAGGTCACTGACTCGCTGACGCTGGCGGCGCAGTATTTCTATGAATGGGACAACACCCGCTTGCCCTATGGCGGAACCTATTTCGCGCCTGCCGACCCGTTTTTCGAAGGCACGGATCGGCTGCCGCTAGGGGAAGGGCAATACCTCAATCATGCTTCGTCGAAGTTCGGTCGCGACGGCGCCAACTGGGGCGTGATGGCGAAGCTGAACGTCGAGTCTTTGGAGTCCAACTTTGGCGCTTACTACCGCCAGTTCGACGATTACCAGCCATGGCTGGCGCCAGAGCTGCGCCTGGCGCAGGGCGACTACCGGCTGGTCTATCCGCGTAGCGTAAAACTGGCCGGTTTGAGTTTCTCCAGGGTGATCGATTCGGTCGCCGTGGGCAGCGATCTTTCATACCGCATGAATGGCGCGCTGAATGCCACAGGCGTTGATCCGACCGACGATGAGGGGCCGCGCGGCGACAGCCTGCACTTCATCCTCAATGGTGTTTACATGATGCCGCGCAGCTTTCTCGCAGAGAACGCAACGGTAGTGGGCGAATTCGCGTATAGCCATCTGGAGCGTATCACTGAGCACAAGGAGCTCTACAACGGCGAAGGGCACCCCGGCTGCGTTGATCAACGTACTGGCGTGGCTGGCGCCGGTGGCGTCTCGGACGGTTGCTCGACGCGGGATTACTACGGCGTCGCGCTCAATTTCACGCCCAGCTATCTGTCGGTGTTTCCGTCATGGGATCTGGACGTCCCGGTCACCCTCAATTATGGGCTGCATGGCAACGCTGCCGTGGCCGGTGGGGGTAATGAGGGGGCCTTGGCATGGTCCGCCGGGCTGAAAGCGACCTATGCACAACGCTATGAATTCGGCCTGCGTTACGCCGACACCACCGCGCAATCGAAAACCCTGGCGGGTAACACCGTTGGGGGCAATGGCGGTGTCGGCGGCACGGATCGCGGCTGGCTCGCCTTCACCTTCAAAACCTCTTTCTAGACGATTCGCAACACTTCACCTGACCAACAATAACCTTTCAGGAGAAACGCCTGTGCGCCATTCACTCTCAACGTTGTTAATCGGTCTCGCATTCGTAGGCTATACACTGCCGGGCAGCGCCGCCGTGACTGCCCAGGAAGCTGCCGCGCTGGGTAAGGATCTAACGCTTTTCGGTGCCATTCAGGCGGGTAATGCCGACGGCTCGATTCCGCCTTATGACGGCGGACTGCGCAAACCGCCTGCAGGCTTTGTTGCAGACAGTGGCTTCTGGGTCGACCCTTTCAAGGAGGAAAAGCCGCTGCTGCGCATCGACGGCAAGAACGTCGACAAATACGCCGACAAGCTGAGCGAGGGGCAAAAGACGCTGCTCAAGAAATACCCGGACTATTACCTGGACATCTACCCAAGCCATCGCACCACGGCCTATCCCAAAGAAGTTCTCGATGCCACGGTACGCAATGCCAGTGGATGCTCGACGCGCAACAATGGACTGGCTGTCGATCCGGTCTGCCGGGGCGGGCTACCGTTTCCGATCCCGAAAAACGGCAACGAAGTGATGTGGAACCAGCAGTTGCGCTACAAGATCGGCCCCGGTTATTCAACGACGTCGTCGTCCAACAGCTGGGTCATCGATGCCAACGGGTCGGTCACCAAGACGGCCGAGCAACGCACCTTCGAAGAGCAGCCTTTCTATCAGGTCAAGCAGGCCGACCGAGATCCGGAGATGTATGCCCGCGTGTACGCCCTGGATAAATACCCGGCGCGCAGTGCAGGCCAGCTGATTGTGCTGGACGATTACCTGGACCCCATCGCCAAGCCTCGCCGTGCCTGGAGTTACACACCCGGTCAGCGCCGCATCAAACTGGCACCGGAGTTCGGCTACGACACGCCAGTGTCCAACCAGGGCGGAGTCAACCTGTTCGACGAGTTGCAGATGTTCTCCGGCGCCCAGGATCGCTTCGACTACAAGCTGGTAGGCCGCAAGGAAATGTACCTGCCCTATAACGCCTACAAGTTTTACTTCGACTGCAAGCAGGAAGACCAATTTCTGCCGCATCACGCCAACCCGGCCTGCGAGCGCTGGGAGCTGCACCGGGTCTGGGTGGTGGAAGCCACTCTTAAGCCGGGCATGCGCCACGTGTACAGCAAACGCACCTACTACCTGGACGAAGACACCTTCGGCATCGGCTTGTATGACGCCTGGGATGCCAGCGGCGCGCTGTACCGCTCGCTGTTTCTCAGCGGCGTGCAGCTCTACGACAAGGACCTGCCGTACAACGTGAAGAACGTCAGCTATGACTTCAACAAGGGCATGTGGGCATTGGTCAATGACGGGTTGAAGGGCGGCTACAAATTTTTCAGCACCCCCCGGACCGAGCTGGAGATGAATGCCGAAGCGATCGTCTCCAAAGAAACCCAGCGTTGAATCCCGACTGAGCGGCAGTGTCTCGACCGGCCATGGTGCACACATGGCCGGTTCCGGGTGGCGGGCAGGTTGTTGAACACCGTTTTTTTGATCAAGGCTTCGGGCCTTCTTTGCAGGCAGCGGACTCAACGAACGTCGTCATGAGCGATGCAATCTGCTGTTGAATCCTCCGACAAAAACGAGCGCAAAGTGCCGCAAGCTCCAAATCAGGCCCCTCATTTCAAAGCTGACCACTGACCCGCATTGCGAGAGGCGCTACTATTTGTAAGAATTGAGAACCATTTTCATTAGTGATCTAGCAATGGCAGCCCGTTCTGGTTTCGCCCTCGTCAATTTGAATGCCCGCCAGGACCTGCTCCATCAGCTGTTCGGCGATCATCATGGGTGGCTGCTTGATCGGTTGCGGGCGCGACTGGGCTGTCCCAGCGATGCAGCCGACATGGCATCGGAAACCTTTGTCCAGGTGGTGGCACTGGACGATCCGCATTCGATCCGTGAGCCACGTGCGTTGCTGACGACTATTGCCAAGCGGTTGATGTACGCCAGTTGGCGCCGACGCGATCTGGAGCGCGCCTACCGGGACGCGCTGGCCAACGAGCCTCAGCAGTACGCGCCGTCGGCGGAGCAGCAGGCGCTGGCTATAGAGGCGTTGATTGAGATCGACCGCCTGCTCGAAGGCCTGTCCTCCCGGGCTCGTGCGGCGTTCCTATACAGCCAGCTCGACGGGCTGACCTACGCCGAAATCGCCCGCGAACTGGGCGTATCTGCGCCACGGGTTCATCAGTACGTTGTCCAGGGGCTACGTGCCTGTTTCGAGGCGCGACCATGAAAGCTGCATTGCCCGTCCCGGTACGGCAGGCGATCGACTGGATGGCCTGCCACCGCTCCGGTGCTTTCGACGCCCACCAGCAGCGCTCTTTCGAACAGTGGCTGGCGGCGGATCGGCAGCATCAGGAGGCCTGGGAACAGCTGCAGCAACGATTGCAGACGACGTTTGCCGGTGTCGACGGTGTATGCGGCCGGATGCTGGCCAAGGATCGTCCAATACGGCGTCGCGCTTTCCTGCGCGGGGCACTGGGTGTGGGCGGATTGGCCGCAAGCAGCTACTGCCTGACCCGTCCGGGCTGGCAATTGGCAGGGCTACGTGCCGATCTGAGCACAGGCACCGCGCAGCGTGAACACGTTGTCTTACCTGATGGTTCGTCCTTGACCCTTAACGCGCAAAGTGCAGTGAATCTGCGTTTCGAGGGGCGCAAGCGCGACGTTCAATTGCTCGATGGCGGTGCCATTGCGCACGTGCGGGCCAGCGAGCGGGAGGCCCTGCGCCTGTGTTCCCGCCTGGGGATCGCGAGCATGGCAGAGGGCCGCTGCATGATGATGCTGTTGCCGCATGAAACGCGGGTCTGGGCCTTGCACAAACGCCTGCAGGTGATCCACGTCAATGGTTCGGGGGCGACGCTGGCAGAGGGGCAGGGTGCGCGGCTGACCGCAAGCGGCATCGAGCCGATTGGCACGTCCGCCAACAGTGCGTCAGCCTGGTCGCAGGGCATGCTGGAAGCACACAACCAGACGCTGGCGACGGTCATCGAGGCGTTGCGACCTTATCACCGAGGCGTGCTGACCCTCAGCCCTGAAGCTGCGCAACTGAAAATCTCCGGGATATTCAGCCTCGATCGAAGTGACCAGGCTTTGGCTGCAATGGCCGATATCCTCCCGCTGCGCGTCGAGCATTTTCTGCGGCTGTGGACCCGTGTGACCCTGGGCTGAGTCCGCCAGAAAAATAGTTCAGCCGGCCCTTAATATTTCGTTGGCTCATCGCACAAGGAAGACAGTGCTGTGCCATTTGCAGCTGTTCTGTCCTGACACCGGAGAGTCATTCATTCATGCGTCCCCAGCACCTTTGCCCGTTGGCCATTGCTGTCAGCGTTGTCGTTGCGCCTGTAAACATCACTTTCGCTGACGAGCCGACCAGCGCCGCAGCGCGGCAGATGTACGCCTTGCCTGCCGGTCCTCTGGAGGCGACCCTGATCGCGATCGGTCAGCGCAGTGGCCGTCAGGTGGTATTCCTGCCGGATGACGTCAAAGGGCGGCAGGCCCATGTGGTTTCCGGCCAGTTGAATGCAGAGCAGGCCGTCGAGCAGGCATTGCAAGGCAGCGGCTTGTCGCTATTGATCAGTGGCAGCGGAGCACTGAGCGTGCAGCCCCAGACCGGTGCGCTGACATTGGGTGTGTCGAACATCGATGCAGTGTCTGATCAGGAGTCGGCTTACGGTCCGGTCTATGGCTATGTGGCCAAACACGCGGCCAGTGCGACCAAGACTGACACGCCCCTGATCGAAACGCCGCAGTCGATTTCCGTGGTGACTCGCGCCGAGATGGACGATCGCAAGAGTGACACGCTGGCCGATGCGCTGGGCTATACCCCCGGATTCGTCAGCCAACCCAATGGCTTCAGCCGAGTGGCGGACGACTACACCTTGCGCGGTTTCAACGTTGGCTCCGGGACCGGCGGCATGCTGCTCGACGGCATGAAATTGCAGTCCAGCGTCTACGACGGCGGTGTCGAGCCGTTTGGTCTGGAGCGCGCCGAAGTGCTCAAGGGCGCGTCTTCGGTGCTGTACGGGCAGTTGTCGCCGGGCGGGTTGATCAACGCCGTGAGCAAGCGGCCCACCGACACGCCCTTGCACCGGGTCAGCGCCGAGTACGGCAGCCATGATCGCAAGCAGTACACGTTCGACCTGAGCGGTCCGCTGGACGAGCAGGGTGAATTCTCCTATCGCCTCGATGGCCTGTGGCGCGACGCCGACACTCAGGTGGATCATATCCGTGACGACAAACGCTACATCGCACCCTCGTTCACCTGGAAACCGAACGACGACACGTCGCTTACCGTGCTCGCCAGTCACACCGAAGCGCTGACCGGCCTGACTCCGCCGCTGACGTACGCCATGACCACCTACAGCCCGAATCCGGGTCGCAAGATCGGACGCGAGGATTTTGTTGGCCAGCCCGGATACGATCACTTCAACAGCCGTATCGACACCCTAGGTTATGTTTTCGAGCATAGTTTCAGTGACACGCTCAAGGTTCGCCACGCCCTGCGCTATTACCAGTCCAACGTGTCATGGGATTATCTGCTGCCGTTGAGCATTTCGGGCAACACGCTAAGTCGCCGTTACAGCGAACGCGAAGAACGCTCCACCGGCTGGACCAGCGACAACAATGTTGAATGGAAGATCGACGCAGGCCGCTGGCGTCACACACTGCTGGCGGGCGTGGACTACTACCACAAGACCTACGACACCCATCGCCACATCAGTGCGACGGTGGCGCAACTGGCACCGAGCCTGAATCTGTCTACCTTTGCCTACACCGGCGTCGGGACCAACACGGCACCGGAGTCCGGTTGGGAGATCCACAGCCGTCAGGTGGGTCTGTACCTGCAAGACCAGATCACCTTTGACGACCATTGGGTATTTCTGTTGGGTGGTCGTCAGGATTGGGCGCAAAGCCGTAATTACTCCTTCGTCAATAGCGACCGTACGCCGCGCAATGATCAGAAACCTACCGGCCGCATCGCGCTGCTTTATCTGTTCGATAACGGCGTGGCGCCCTATGTCAGCTACAGCCAGTCGTTCCAGCCTGCCGATGTGGCCAACCCCGGTGTAGCGGGGACGTTCGATCCGATCGAAGGCGAGCAGTACGAAGTGGGTATTCGTTACCAGCCGCCCGGCAGCAACACGATGCTTAGTGCGGCGGTCTACGAGCTGACCCAGACCAACGCGATCACCTACGACGCCCTGACGGCGCAGTATGAGCAATACGGCAAGAGCCGCTCCAAGGGACTGGAACTGGAGGCCAAGACCGACTTGACCGACAACATGAGCATGACGGCCGGCTACACCTACACCGATGCGCATGTGCTGGAAGACAACGTCGCCACCAACGTTGGCAAACGCCTGGAGGGGGTGCCATACCACAACGCCTCGCTCTGGACCGACTATCGTCTGGCTGCGTTCGGTCTGCCGCAGGTCAAGGTCGGCGTGGGCGCGCTGTACACCGGCACCACCCGTACCACGCCGACCGTCACCGATCGCAAGATTCCTGCGTACACCCGCTTCGATGCACGGGTCAGCTACGACATTGACGAGCATTGGCAACTGGCCGCGAAGGCGCAGAATCTGACCAATGAGTCTTACCTGTCGTGCACCACCTCATGCCGTTACGGCGATGAGCGCAGTGTCATCGGCTCTGTGAGCTACCAGTGGTAAGGCCCGGCGAAACTACGCCGTCCGACCACCGTTAGCGCTCGCGCCAATACGAGTGTGTGCGACGTCTCGGTGTCGGCGAGTTCCTGAGGGGCGCTGCGAAATGAAGGAGAAGCCGCCCCCCATGGCGGAGCATCTGCCGAGAAGAGACTGGCTCCTCCTGTGGCGCTTCCGAGCGCTTCTAGCCGTTGGGTGCCTGTCATGCCACTCCACTTCCGGCAAAAAGCGTTCAGGTGCGCATTGCTCACAAGGTCCGCCGCTGCCTGCCACCCCATCAGCGCATTCAAATTGCCTGCTATTTCAGCCCCTGCACCGCGGGAAATCCGTGCAGCTTGGCCGACCACGTCACCCTCAGTGTGGCCGCCAACAGCACAAGCAATGCAGGAGGGAAGGCTTCTACGCCGAATCGGTGGAGTAGCAAGCCGCCCACAATGCCCCCGCCAGCGATGGCGGTGTTCCAGGCAGTCACGAGCATGGATTGTGCGACATCCGATGCGTCGCCAGCCGCTTGGGCCAATGCCGTTTGAAACAGCGTTGCGGCGCCGCCAAAGGCCAGTCCCCACGCGCCTATCGCTATGAAAACGGCAACGGGTTCACTGGCCGCGATACCCAACACCAGCGCTGAAATCCCGAACAATGCGGAACTTGCCAGGGTCAGCGCCCGCAGGTGCTGGTCGATTAGCAGCCCGACGATCCAGATGCCCAGCAACGAGGTGATGCCGAAGATCAGCAGGGCCATATCCGTCTGCGACCCCAGGCCCGCCATTTGCAGAAACGGGGCGATGTAGGTGTACAGAATGTTGTGCGCGAGGACGTACGCCAGTACCACGAAGAGCACGGGGCGAATGCCGGGCAGTGTGAATACATGGCCCAGGAACAGGCGTTTTTCCTCAGTCTTGCCGGCGAAGTCCGGCACGTTGAAGCGCACCCAGGCCATCAGCAGCATGGCCTGCAGGCTAATGATGCCAAAGCACATGCGCCATCCCAGGATGTTGCCCAGAAAGGTTCCGGCCGGGACGCCCAACGAGAGCGCCAGTGGGGTGCCCACCATTGCAATCGCAATGGCGCGGCCCTTGCTGCGTTCGGGCACCAGGCGCGCGGCATAACCCGCCAATAACGCCCACAACAGCCCGGCCGCAACGCCGGCCAGAAAACGCGCCGCGAGGGTCAACGTGAAGCTGGTTGAAAACGTCGTGACCGTGTTGGCTATGGCAAAACCGGCAATGGCCGCGAGTAGCAAGGGACGGCGGCGAAATCCTTGGGTGGCCACCGTTAACGGCATGGCGGCCAGGAGCGATCCAATGGCGTAAGCGGTCACGGTTTGTCCGATCCACGCCTCGGAGACGGCCAGCCCCTGCGACATTTGGGGCAGCAGGCCCGCCGGCAGTGCCTCGGTAAGAATCGTGATGAAGGCGGCCATTGCCAGTGCCAGCAAGGGTCCATAAGGCATGTGATCGCGCATTTTTGAATTCATTGGCCTAACCCCGCGACGCCGTATGCCGCGTCTCGGAGGTCTGCGGCGAGCCGTCCCGACACGCCCTCGTACAACGTGTTAGTGGAAGCGATGACACTCAGTTCCTGCTGTCGCTTCGCCCACCGCGAAGGGGGCGCCTGGTGCACCGACGCCCCGGTGTGCGCAGACAGCTGAGATGAAAGCGTGCCGGTGGATAAAGCGAGTGGAGGGAGGGCCATGCGCGGTTCCTTCTGAAGTTCACGACCTCGCCACCATAGAAACTCCGGGATTAAAGAAAAACTGGGGTAGAGTTCGCTTTTATGCGGAGCAGAATGTCCGCAATGGAGGGCGGCGTGGAGAGCTTGAACGGCTTCGTGGTGTTTGTGCAGGTTGCTGAGAATCGCAGTTTCGTGGCGGCGGGCCGATTTCTCGGGGTATCGGCGTCGGCCATCGGCAAGAGCGTGGCGCGCCTGGAAGAGAAGCTCGGTGTTCGACTGTTTCACCGCAGCACGCGTAGCGTCACCCTGACTGCCGAAGGGATGCTGTTTTTGGAGCGCAGTCGTCGGATTCTGGCTGAAATCGAGGCCGCGCAACTGGAGCTGTCGCACGCCAGCGTCGCGCCCCGTGGACGCCTTAGGGTCAGCCTGCCCTTGGTCAGTTCGCTGGTACACCCGGTGCTCGGCGACTTTATGCGCCAGTACCCGGCCATCGAATTGGACCTGGACTTCAGCGACCGCCTGGTCGATGTGATCGAGGAAGGTTTCGACGTCGTGGTCAGAACCGGCGCGCCAACGGACTCGCGTTTATCGGCGCGTAAGCTCGGTTCTTTCCCCTCACTGTTGGTCGCCTCGCCGGATTACCTCGCAGCGCGCGGCACGCCAAAAGTACCGGCCGATCTGCTGCAACACAGCTGTCTGCACTACCGTTTTTCCCATAGCGGCAAGCTGGAGACATGGACCTTGCGCCGTGCCGCCGATGAGCCGGAGTTAGCCTTGCCTACTTCGATGATCTGCAACACCATCGAAACCCGTTTGTGCTTTGCCTTGCAGGGGCTGGGCATCGCCTATCTGCCTGAGTTCTCGGTCAGGCAGGCGCTCGCTGAGGGGCAACTGTTGACCGTTTTGCCAGATCACACGCAGCGCCATGGCGAGTTCCATTTGCTCTGGCCTGCCAGCAAACACCCTTCTCCCAAGGTGCGGGTATTCGTCGACTTTCTCTGCGCCCGGGTATTTGCGGAGAGAAATCAGACCGATTTTGGTTGCTGAGTTGAACGTCCGCTATAAGGCGATGGCCGCTATTCATCTGTTGATCGCAAAAGCTAAAAATCCAAGATCGAACCTAACGGTAAGGGGACATGCACATGAGCACGCGAAAAATCCTAGTCACAGGTGCTGCCGGTCGTATTGGCACTGCTTTTTGGACAGCGCAAGCCGATAGATTGGATTTGCGTCTCGCTGATGTAGATGCACAGAGGCTTCCAAAAACCGCACAACGTTTCTCACTTGATATCAGGGATCAGTCTAGCTGCCTTGAGGCCTGCGAAGGAATCGACACAGTGATTCATCTAGCGGCAAACCCGAGTCCGGACGCTGACTTCATGACTTCTCTGCTACCTGTAAATATTATTGGCACTTACAACATGCTGGTCGCCGCGAAGGCGCAAGGTTGCAGGCGGTTCATATTTGCGAGCAGCGCCCAGGCTATTGAGGGTTATCCAAAAGACGTCCAGGTGCATGAATATATGGCCCCTAGGCCAGGAAACTTTTATGGGGTCAGCAAAGCGTTTGGGGAGGCTCTTGCATCGATGTATGCAAACGATGGCCAGATGACAACCATCGCAGTCCGTATTGCCAACGTAGCCAAGTTTCAACATGGAGAGACGCACAGCCACCGAGATGTAGCTGCGTTTATCAGCGATAGGGATGTCGTAGCGTTACTGAGAAGTTGCGTGGATGCCGAGCTGAGCGGGTTTCATGTGATCCATGGCGTATCAGACAATAGATACAAACGCCTTTCCATTGACAAGACCCGAAAAATCGTGGGTTACGCACCCACTGACGACGGATTTGAGATTTTAGAAGGACATGCTTTACCTGAGTGATGGGCCGTCAGGCTATAAGCGTCCAGCCAAGTTACCTCCCGAATGTCATATTAAAGCAATGTGCGTACGGCTAGACGTAGGCTGTGACGCATTACCAGATGCAAGGAGTCCTGCGTGCATAAGGATTACCTTGCATTTTTAATCTCGCTTTTTCTATCAAGGCTGACGGATCAGATCCTGTTGTTTATCGTGCCGTTGGTGGTTGCAGACCACCAACAGCGCTTCATGGGCAGGGCTCGTTTTTCGTCGAATCGCTGCGACAAGTACCCGCCTGTCAGGATCCTGCACATCAGCCAGGTCTACCGGGCCTTGCTCTGTGTGCTGGCGATAGCATGGTGCCGACCGGTCACTGCATGTGTCTGCGTACGGAATGGGCCTAGGCTCTGTACGAAAAGTGGCTGCGCTCGGTGATGCTGCGTTAAAAACAGGCTCAGAATGCTCATTTACAACACGTAGACTCCGCTTCCTCGCCTGTTTTGCCTTGCCTGACCTTCGCTCGCCGACTTTTCGTACAGAACCTAGGAACGAATGTTGGAAATGCTGTTGATCGGAATACTTGCTTAAGTCAGCGATCCCTCGCCATTGGGAGGTGCTGGCGGGCAACACCTCGACCGCCGATTGAACCGCTAGAGGGAGCCGTCGAAACTGAATTGCATGACGCCTCGAAGGCTTTCCGGGCATCGGCGCGCATCACGAGCCAGATGCCTATGGCGGCAATCGCCATCCCGGCCCCCATCTGCCAGGACTGCGGTTCATCGAACATGGCCCAGGCCCAGAGCAGGGTAATCGGCGGGCTCAGGTATAGCACGCGGGTAGCGCGGGTTTCTGTGCTCCGGCGCAGGCAGAGCCAATACAGCCCATAGCCGCCGAGAGTGGACAGGCCTGTCCACAGCACGCTCAAAGCGAAGCCCGTAGTAGGAATCGGTGCCAGACTACCTTGGCTGCCTTCAATGACGGCAAAGGCGAAACTCGATACAAAGCATTGCAGCCAGAGATTGGGCAAAAGGCTCATTGATTGTGAGGTGCTGGTGCGTTTTTGCCACAATGTCGCTACCGCAAGCGACAGCATGCCCGCTACTGGCAAGGCGCAGGCCCACAGCGGTGCTTTGCCCAACCCCAGCGCACCCTGGCTAACCCACATCACGCCCATCAGCCCGACGATCTACCCCATCCAGACCTGACGCACTAACCGCTCACCAAGAAACGCGGCCGCACAGCAGCGCCATACCCAGCGGCAGCAGATCTGCGCACAGCGCAACGAGCCCGGCCGGAACGCCGAGCGTGATCCCTTGCGTCAACCCGGTCAGATACCCTGCCATTGCCAACAATCCGATCCCTGCGTGTCTCAGCAGAATGCGAAAAGAGGTTTCAAGCAGTGGTCTCCAAACGAAGGGCAACAGGAGAAGGGAAACCACTACGCAACGCCAAAATGCCACCAGCAATGCGGGTGCGTAATCAATGGACAAGCGTGCGCCGATGAATCCCGAACTCCAGCTCAGCAACAGGCCGGCTTCAAGCAAGAGCAGTGGCAGGTTCTGATGCCACCGGCGGCGCGCTATTTCTTCATGTTGAATCTGATTAGGCTCGTTCATGCACGCAGCCTGCTGAAGAGGCGTAGTCTAATAAATCAATATATCCTTTAGCAGTTGTTCATCAGGATTGAATCATGTCCGTCATTTTAGACATCGACTTGTTGCGTACCTTTCACGCTGTAGTGCGCATTGGAAATTCCGCGCGGCAGCCGAGCACTTGCATAATCGCCCGGCATCGGTGAGCGTTCAGATTAAGCGTCTTGAGGTGTGGCAGGCGGTCGGCTGCTAAACCGCGATAATCCATCACTTTCCCTCACCGAACTGGGCAGGCGCCTGTTGATCTCGACCGCTGCGTTGTTACGCACGCACGATCAGGCGTTGGCTGATCTCCTGGTGATCTGCGAAATATGACCGACCCCGCTGGGGATATGGCAAGCACTGGCTAGAATAAAACCATGCCGATGCCGAGGTGCCAGCCATGACTCTAGCCCAAGTTCTCCTGTTTCTTCCTGCAGCAGCGATCGTTGCCGTCTCGCCAGGCGCGAACAACCTGCTCGCGTTCGCAAACGGCAGCAGGCGGGGTTTGCTGCCTGCGGTGGTCGCGCCTCCTTCACTGCCCAATTCGTCGTCTTCAGTGCAATCTACATCGCGGTTGAGTTCATCGCCGCCCTAGGCTGGGCCCTCGCTGGCTGCATTATTCGATCTCTACAACCTTCGGCACGGAAGTTGTCGATCGTCAATCGCATCACGGGCGCCATGATGCTCGGGGCAGCGGTATTACTGGCTACAACCAGATGAACTTAGTGTGGGCGGCCAGGCATCGCACACCAGGCGATCATGACGCTGGCAAGCAGTCCAGCGGTCAGGGTCTGCGTACCGATGACCTGCGCCGCAACGGCTACCGGATCAGTTTTCTCAGCCCAACTGCGGTACAGCGCGTTGCCCGTTTACTCCCATGCGGCTATTCGGTCAATGACGCCGATGATTCGGTCGTCCGATGCATCGGCGATTGCCTCATTGGCCGTTCTTGATCCGGCTCCAGACCCGCGTGCGCAGTCGGTCGTTCTCCAGCGGCATAGCCTGCAGCACGAAGAGTTTCTGCATTACGCTTTCGGGCGGGTACACCATCGGGTCATTGAGGATGGCGGGGTCGATCAGAGCCTCGGCAGCGGTGTTGCCGTTGGCGTAGTGCACGTGGTTACTGATGCCCGCCATCACCTTGGGCTCCAACAGGTAGTTGAGGAACTCATAGGCGGCGGCTTCATCTGGTGCATCGGCTGGCATGGCGACCATGTCGAACCACATCGGTGAGCCTTCCTTGGGGATGGCATAAGCGATCTGCTGGCCGTTTCCGGCTTCGGTGGCTCGTGCCGCCGCCTGCATGACGTCGCCCGAGAACCCGACGACCAGGCATACGTCGCCGTTGGCCAGGTCGCTGGTGTATTTGGAGTTGTGGAAATAGCTCACATACGGGCGCACTTTTAGCAAGAGGGCCTGAGCCTTCTCATAGTCGGCCTTGTCCTTGCTGTGATGCGGCAGCCCCAGGTAGTTCAGGGCGATGGGCAGGATCTCGGGCCCGTTATCGAGCATGGCCACACCGCATTGGGCGAGTTTTTTCATGTTTTCCGGCTTGAACACGATGTCCCACGAATCGATGGGCACATCGCCCAGCACCGCCTTGACCTTGGCCACGTTGTAACCAATGCCGGTGCTGCCCCACAGGTAGGGAAAACCGTAGCGGTTACCAGGGTCGTTGGCCTCCAGGGCTTTCATCAGTGTCGGGTTGAGGTTTTGCCAGTTGGTAAGTTTGCTGCGGTCCAGCGGTTTAAGCGCGCCAGCCGTGATCTGCCGAGCCATGAAATGGTTGGAGGGAAACACGACGTCATACCCCGAATGCCCGGCCATCAGTTTGGCGTCGAGCACTTCGTTGCTGTCGTACAGGTCATATTGAGTTGGGTGCCCGGTGCGGCTGGTGAAGTTTTGCAGGGTATCCGGGGCGATGTAGCTGCTCCAGTTGTAGATCCTGACGGTGTCTGCCGCATGGGCGGTGGACGCGATGAACAATAACGGAACGATCGACTTCAACATGCGAGACCTCAACCTTTCTTTTAGGCGTTATAAGTGAAGGCAGCCTGGAAAATCCAGCTTAGAAAATCAGCACATAGCTTTTGCGAACGGTTTCTTGTACATCCCAGATTCCGGTGGTGTTCGCGGGGAACATCACAGCGTCTCCGGCCTGGATATGAAGGGGCTCACCGCCATCGGGGGTGAAGGTGCAGCGGCCCTGGATGAAATGGCAGAACTCCTGCTGCACGATCTGACGCCGCCAGCGGCCGGGTGTGCATTCCCATACGCCCGCCTCGACGCCGTCGTCGCGCGTGATGCTGGCGGTAGCGACCTGTGAAAGCCGCTCGCCCAGCGGTGCACCGACAGCGCCTGGCTCACCGAGTGATAAACGGGCGGTGTCGCGCCAATGATCGATCTTCATGCAAACGGCTCCTTGGTCTTCATCAGACGTTCCATGCATCCGGCCAGACCTTCAGCCATCTTGCGGCGCCAGCGCGGCGCATGGGGGTTGGCCAATACCCGATCTTCGTGAACGAAGCTCTGGATAATGGCGTTGTAGCCAAGCCAGCGCAGAGGCTCTGGCTCCCAGCGCGGCAGCGATGCCAATGCACGGTCGCCGAACACCCAGGGCTGGCGGGTCAGTTCGTTGTCCTGGCCTAAAATCAGCGCCGCCACGGTGCGCCCACCCAGGTTACTGGCGCCAACGCCTTCGCCGCCGTAGCCGCCGGCCAGCGCGATCTGCTGACGGAGGTCGGCAAGCATGTGCGGGTGAAAGCGCCGTGCGACACCCAGATTGCCGCCCCAGGCATGGGTCAGGCGCACGTTGCGCAGAATTGGAAACAGTTCGCTAAACAGGCGCTGACGCAATTCGCGTTCGGCGTGACTGAGTTTGAAGTCACTGCGCAGGTGGCCGCCGAAGCGATAGCCGCCGCGGGCGCCAAACACCAGGCGGTCGTCGCCACTGCGCTGACCGTAAGTCACTTGTCGGCTGTTTTCACTGAACGCCTGACCACGGTTCAAGCCGATTTCGGCCCATACATCGGCCGGCAGCGGCTCAGTGGCAACGATCAGGCTCTGTGCGGCCAGTTGATGTTTGTTCAGCGCAGGCAGCACGCTGGCGTAGCCCTCGACCGCAGGCACCACCCAGTCAGCCTTTATCCGGCCGTGTTCGGTACGGACCTGGCCTGGCTTCCAGTCGATTACCGCGCTTTGCTCGAAAATATGCACACCCATGCGCTCGACGACTTCAGCCAATCCCCGCACCAGCCGTGCTGGCTGGAGGGTCGCGCAGTGAGGTGAATAAAGCGCGCCGTAGGATCGGGCCACGTTTAACTGTTCGCGTAGAGCCGCCGGACTGAGCCAGCGGTAGTCGTCTTCGCCCAGGCCTTGCTCACGGGCGGCTGCGAGTTGCTCGCGCAGGCGTCGCTCCTGCTCGGGGTAGCGCGCCGCGCAGTACAACACTCCGCCTTTGCGCAGGTTGCAATCGATGTCCTCGGCGTGGCACACCCTCGCCACTTCGTCAGGGATTGCATGCAGCAGTTGATACCCTGCATGGCGCTGCGCGGCCGGCAAAGGGCCGAGAAGCCGGTCTTCGCCCAACAGATTACCCATCAGCCAGCCGCCATTGCGACCGGAGGCGCCGAAGCCGGCAATCTGCGACTCGACGATGGCAATCTTCAACTGTGGCGCTTGCTGTTTAAGGTAGTAAGCCGTCCATAGGCCGCTGTAACCCGCGCCAATAATGACCACATCGGCATGCAGATCCTGATGCAGCGCTGGCCGCGGCGTCAGTGTCTCGTCGAGTTGCTCCATCCACAAACTTACACCCCGCCAGCCAGCCATCACTCACTCCGTCGGTTGATTGCCGGCAGAGATTAATGCGCTGCGAAGGGTGCTGTGTTATCTGCGGGCACGCGCGTAATGGGCTTTGAGCCATGCCTTGGGGGTACAGCCGGTGTGGCTGCGAAAGGCCTTGTAGAACGCAGATGTGGAATTAAACCCCGCACTCACCGCAAGGGTGTCGATGGGCGCGTTTTCACCGTGACTGGCGAGTCGCTCAAGCAGGTAGCTCAGGCGCGCCTGAGTCACGTAGCGATAGAAGCTTTGGCCCAATACCTGATTGAGCAGGTAAGAGAGTTGATTGCGACTGTAACCGGTGGCGCTGGCGATGCGCGCAAGATTCAGATCCGGGTCGAGGAATGGCTGCTGGCGGGTGAAATAATCGGCCAGGTCCCGTGCCATGAAACTTAACTGACGCGCCGACAGCCCCAGCTTGCTGATGGCCGGGGCCTGACGACCGGCCTGCAGCGCGCCCTCGCGCACCAGCGATGCGTATTCGTTGACGCGCAGAATCAGGCCGTCGCACACCGTGATGGCTTCGCTGCTGCGAAACACGACCCGCTCGCCACTGCCCTTAAGCGCGGTCTG
This sequence comes from Pseudomonas sp. UBA5706, assembly GCF_002419965.1. GTDB lineage: Bacteria > Pseudomonadota > Gammaproteobacteria > Pseudomonadales > Pseudomonadaceae > Aquipseudomonas. The sequence continues at coordinate 122,302 of NZ_DIHC01000001.1, read as the reverse complement.
GTACTGGATAAACGCCGTGCAACCGTCGACGCGGATGCGGTCGTTGTGCTCAAGATACTCATCGGGCTGGCGTGGCAACGTGCCGCTGATGTAAGCGCGCAGCTCAGCCAGGCCCATGCTGCGGTTCTGGAAGAAATCGTTGTACTGCACCTGCGGGTGATAGATCGCCAGAATGGCTTCCAGGTCGCGATGCTTCCAGGCCAGGTGGTAGCGAAGCACTACGTCGAGGGTGTGCGGTGTCTGTTCGGCGGTATCGGATGGGACGATGGGCATGGGCGGGCGGGCCTGGCAACTGGGCAGAGCCAGTCTAGCCGTTGAACGGGCTTGCGCAACAACGCCGCTGATAGGCACTGGCCGGTGTCTCGACACTTCGCCATGAGCTGCTTATCGACGGGACCTCGGGACGCGTTGTGCGTGATCATCGATGATTCACTGTGCTGAGCGGCTTGAGCAGCGTATGACGACTCCAGGGGCCGCAGTATTCAACAAGACATGCCACCCGCTGATAGCCACAGCGCACATACCAGTCGGCGACCGCGTCATCCAGGCTTTCTATGAGCGTTTGCGTGCAGCCGCGCTCCAGGGCTAATGCCTCAAGTCTGTGCAACGCCTCGGCCCCCAACCCCATTCCACGCCACTGTGCGTCTACCCACAGATAGCTGATAAAAAGACGGCGAAACTCGGCTCGACCCATTGCGCCGGCGATTGACGTCCCATCGTCCATTAGCGCGCAGGCTACAGGTTGTCCATCGCCGCCCCGTACAAACGACAATGCCCGACCATGGCCAGTGACGCCATCCGAGATGGCCTGAAGATGCGCCACAGAGATGCTGCCGTTTGTTTGCCACTCCCTCATTTGTCTCTCCTCGTGCCCGTTGACAGAAAATCCAAGCAAAACAGAGGCCGATAAGGAAGGGTAAATGATCAGGTCTGGTCGCCGCGCCTGCAGTTGGGTAACCCGTGGACATGCAGATGAATCCTAAACGGTCGAATTCGAATATGATGCCCACGCCAGGAGCCGGCCCATGTTACTGGCGAGGTCGATGGCGCCTGCGGTAAAGAGCGACCCGTGGGTCGCGCCAGGCTTGTTTGTGTACCAGCCCGTTTGCGCTCGCTATACGGCTACCGGCTTGATCCTTGCTTTTAACATCCGTTTAAACACAATTCGAGATATAAGATGAAACGCGTGGCCGATGATGATTTTGATCGCTGGTGGAACACTAATGGACCCTGGGTCGAGGAGCCGAACGTCCGCCGTAAGGGCATGAGCGGGGTGCAAAAGGTCACGCACAACGGAGCGACTGTTTATGTGAAACGCCAGACCGGGCATACGTTCCGCAGCCTTCGCTATCCACTTGGCCGACCCACAGTCATGCGCGAGGGCGCGGCCCTTTCACGGCTCGATCAGCTAGGCGTATTGGCACCCAAACCTCTCTTCTTCGGTGCACGCAAAGTCAATGGCACCTGGCAGGGGTTATTGGTCACTCATGAGTTGGCGGAGTATCACGACCTGGATACCTGGTATGACGATCGGGCGCAGGCGAACCTTTCCGAGAACGATCATCTGCTGATTCTGGAAAATCTCGCCGGATTGCTGTCGAAAATGCATCGCGCGCGCCAACAGCACGGGTGTATGCGATCAAAGCATATTTTCATTAACGCCAAGGATTCGGGCCAAGGTGCTGAATACAGCCTGGCGTTGCTGGATCTCGAAAAATCCCGCGCGAGAACGACGGCTTCACGCGCAGCCCGGCACGACATTGCGCAACTTCGTCGGCATTCGGGGTGGAGCGACGCGCACTGGGATTTTTTCGTGGAGCGGTATGAGAACAAACTGGGGCATCGCGTCGTCAGTTAGTCATCTGCCTGTGGAATCAGGGCCAGGCAGCACGCATTGATGTTCAGCCTCTCAACGCTGCTGCTCTGGATAACGCTGAAGATCAGCAGCGCATTGCTTGCCTCAGCCAGCACGTGGCAGAAAGCTAGTGGCTCCGGCTGCCCGTGGGGTCTTTTATCTGAAATGAATTTCCATGGGTCCAGGCATCGGCGCCGGCATCCACAGCCGGTGCAGGAATATCCGTTCGGGCTTGTTTCTTTTCAGTGCTATCGACGCCAAATCGCGCATCGCGTTTCTGAACCAAAGCGGGATCGATCTGGCCGTCGGCGGTGAACCCCATCATCAGTTGAGGCACCCCCAGCGGCAGGTCCTTGTCCAGGTCGGTATGCCAGGTGTGCCAGGTCTTCCCGTAGGTGTGCACGAGCTTTTCCATCAGGGCATGCTCGGCGGGGGCCGGGATGCCTGGGGCAATCAGCTGGCCTGACTTCACTTCATGCACATGGCTGTGCCATAGCGCCTTCTCAGCAGGCGGCAGTTTGGCGAACAGCTGCTCGCTGATGATGTACTCGACCCCCATCAGCTTCGCATCCTTGACGTTGCCGTCGTAGATAACGCACTGGATAACCTCCTCATTCAAGATCGAGCAGTAGTGGTGAGCCTCCATTTGCGAATGGATGTGGCCGTTGTAGAAGTGGAAGCCGTCCAGGTAGGCGTTTAACGCATCGATAGGCGGGCGTGATTGAAGCATATCGGCACCGGCTTCAAGGGCCTTGGTCGAGGGCGTCTCGGATGCCCCTGGAGCGTTTACCTGGGATGCGCTGTTGTTATCCGCACACGCGGTGATAGCCAATGTCGCTATCAGTGCATACGGCAGTTTTCTGGCTGCGCTGTGGTTGGATGGGGGCCTGCTGTCCATGCTTAACTCCTTGTTATGCCTATTGTGAATGCGCGTGAGGTCGAGGGCAGTCTGGTTTCGTCGCTTGTTGGGCGGATGAGTGCCACGCTCGGCTAGGAATGGAGCTTGTCGTACTGGCGAGTGCTGCGCTCGACGGCGGCCGTGATCGATGCCTTGCTTTGCCACAAGGAATCCGAGACGTCTTCTGAAAATATTTCCAGGACCACATCACCGCTGTACCCGGTCTTTGCAATGGCCTGAAACAGTGCGGGGAAGGGTATTTGACCGTCGCCCAGGGCCAGTCGGTCGTGCAGGGAGCGAGGTCGGCGCCAGTCGGCCACCTGCACGATGAACGGCTGCGGCCCCCGGGCAATGCTGCTGAGCAACGCCTGATCCTGCCAGCTGTTGTAGAGATCCAGGCACAGCCCGAACGCTTCAGCGCCTACCGCCGCCGCCATTTCCTGTGCCTGCGAGTAGGTGCACAGAATCGAGTTCCGGTTCATCAACGACGGCGCCAAGGCTTCGAGCGCGATGAGCATCCCATGTTGATCGGCGTGCGCCGCGAGCGTCTGGTAGTGCCCTACGCACTCGTCCCATACACGGGCTTCGTTGCCGCCGTCGGCGCCGGTGTTGGTGACCAACGGCAGCCCTGGGAAAAAATCGGCAAACAGTTCGACCGACTTCACCAGCTTGGCCAATCGCTGCTGTGGATCAGTCGGGTCGGGCATTGAGGCAGAAGGGAAGATGGTGAGGTTTCGCGGTTGTATCGAGGTGACGCGAACGCCGCTGTCGCGGATCAGCGCCAACTGATCACGCGCTTGCGACGGATCCTGGGACAGTTTCTTTTCCGCTATCTCCAGTGCGCAGCCCAAGCGACGACACAGCACCAGATCCTCGGCCAGGGTCAGGGGTGTGGTGGTGATTTGACTGATCGAAAGTTTCTGCATGGGCATTCCCGTCTGAACTGAAAGCTTTCAAGCGACGCAATGGACAAGCAAGAAAGGCGTGGTTTCGAGAACGTTAGGAACCCGCAATCAGGGTTGGTTCATCGGATTTGCTGGCTCGTAGCGCCAGGTCTGCCAGAGCGGCGCATGAATGACGAGCGAGCGGGTGCCATGTTTGCACGAGCGTTAGTTGAACACCGATCGTGATCTGGAAGCTGACATGCAGGCTATCAAGCAGACACCCGGACCAACGGGATATTCACCAGGAAACTGGTGCCGGATTCGGTATCCGAGGCTACCTCTATGCGGCCTCCGTGCGCGGCCACCACCTGCGCGACGATGAACAGCCCCAGTCCCAGACTCGCATAAGGCCCATAATCCGCCGTCGATTGCGGGGAGTAACGCCCCATCGGGTTGAAGATAAAGGGTAAAACCTCCGGGGAGATGGTGCTGCCGCTGTTGTGAACGCTAAACAACAGCGCACCGTTGGAAGTGCTCAGCGTCACGGTGATCGGCAAATTCCCGGCGCCGTGCTGCACCGCATTGGTGATCAGGTTGGAGAAAACCTGCTCCAGCCGAGCGACGTCGAACTGGCCCTGGAGGGCATGAACCGACGTGAGGACAATGTTGGCTTCCGGATAAACCGTGCGGGACTCTTCGACAATCCTGGCGCAGACCGGTGCTATATCCACCAACGACTGCTTGATCGGGATACCAGGCCCCAGTTGAGAGCGGGTGAAGTCCAGAAGGTCAGCGACGATCTGACTGGCGCGCTTTACGCTGGCGTAAATGCGTGACGAAATCTTCGTCGCTCGCGCGCCAAGCTCATCGGTGCGCAACAGTACATCTGCCCCAAGGAGAATCGCGCTCAGCGGCGTGCGCAGGTCATGGCCCAGGATGCCCAGGAAGATATTGCGTGATGCCTGGACAGCTTTGGTATAGCTGGAGATTGACTCAGCCAGCGCCTGATCGATGGCTTCATTGAACCGGATCATGTCCTCGACTTCAAAGGCGACGCCGGATTTCACCTGTTTCATCCAGTGACTGATGACGCTTGCCCGTAACGCCCTGAACTCGGAGACCACCTGATCGATCGAGAACCCCGCCATCAGTCGCGTCACGGCATGAGAAGTCGCCGCAGAACTTTCCCCGGAAGCGCCGTGACCTTGAGATTTTTCGACTTGTTGTTTGGGGCTTTGCTCAGTGGTGAGGTCGGCGGCAATGGTGCGAAGCATCAGTTCGGCATGGTCGCGCAGCGCCTCTGGATCGAGGGGTTTGCCCTCGGTCTGCATCGTGCGCGCGAAGTCTTCCCATTCCTGCACGATGGGTTCGATATTGTTGATCAGAAAGTCGCAGAGACGCATAGCCATTCAATCCCGATGGATGAAGCGCGCCCAGCGCAGCACTCCGATCAGGTGAGTAAAACATTAATACGCCTCTGGCAGTGAATTAGCTGGCGCTGGGCATCGGTTTCGGCAGATGCGCTTCACTATTCAGTGCCCGTGGCCTACTACCGATTCAGGCACATACAGCCGACGGCCCATGGGCGGATCGGGAGGGCGGGTAGCGGATACAGGGGTAGGCAAGGGGGGGCGAGATCGGGAACATGCAAGGTGCGACCGATCTCGGTGTTGCCATGGATCAGAAAATGAACTTGAACAACGCAATGACCACGATCAGGCCAATCAGGAAGATGATACCGATGGTACTGCCTAGAAACTTCAACATAACTGTCACTCACATCAATGGGCTTGATTGCTAGACCTTTCGCATCACAGCTTGGTTCGGTTAATTTGAACGGGACGCCGAAAAGTCGGTTGAGCGAACAGCACGATGCACCTTTCCAAGCCAAGGACCATAAGCCCACCACATCAAGCCCAGACCACACAGCGGCAAGGCAGGTGAGCTAAACAGTCGTGGCTGGCTTAAGCTAGTGCCTCTGCCAATAACTCATGAGCAAGGCTTAACCATGCATCGACTGCTTGTTTTGATGACTCTACTTTTCAGCGTGCACGCCGGCGCCGACGAGGCCGTCGTGCCGGTGGTGAAATGGACGCTGCTGGATCAGAACGATAAGGCGTACACCCTGGATGACAACGCCCAGGTGCTGCTGATTGCTCGCAGCATGGCGGCGGCCAAATTGGTCAATGCGGCTGTCGAGGATGCCTCGGCAGGGTATCTGGAAAGTCGTCGCATGGTTTACGTCGCCGATATCGAGATGATGCCGTCGCTGATCAAGGTGGTGGCGGTTCCTGCGATGCGCTCGGCGAAATACAGAATCCTGCTGGACCGCGATGGCAGGGTAGCGAAGCAATACAACGGCGACAGAGACTCGGTTCAGTGGCTGACCTTGAAAAACGGCACTGTGGTGCAGGAACAGCGCTTCACTGACGGCGCGAAACTCAAGCAGGCCGTCGCCGAACACGCGCAACCCTGATCACGCAGTCAGGGCCGCTTTTGTGAAGACCATCTTCATGTATCCCGCAATCAACGGCGAATCACCGAAGACCTGACGAAGGCTGAGTTCCGCGTTGCAAAGATGTACATGCAATTGCTCTTTGACCCTGTCTTGGCCATACAGCGAAACAAACGTGGATTTGCCAGCGTCCTTGCCTTGATCCTTGTCACTGTCAGGCCAACAGTCGCGCAGATCGTCGTACATCTGGAACGCCTGTCCCAGTTCCATGGCAAAGGCCTGCAGCGTCGGCCTGACATTCTCTTCGCGATTGCTGATCAACCAGGCCATGTCCACGATGGCGCCGAAGAGGACACCGGTTTTGAGGTTGTTGGTCATGGCGATTTCTTCAGGGCCGCGAGACTGCTGCCCGTCACGCAGATCCTGGTACTGACCGCGCACCAGCCCCTGCATGCCGACCGCATTGGCGGCCAGTTCGACAAGTTGAGTCCTGACGGCGGGTGATAAATCGCTGATCGAGGCGATGACGCCGAAGGCGCGGCTCAGCAGCGCCACGGCGGTGAGAATCGCTACGTCCTCGCCGAACTTCAAATGCACCGTAGGCCGACCGCGTCTGAGCGACGCATTATCCATGCACGGCATGTCATCAAGCACCAACGATGCCGCGTGGATCAGTTCCACGGCGCAGCCCAGGTCCAGTCCACAAGAACCGTTGTGTCCCAACCCTTCGGCAGCCAGTATCAGCAAAATCGGACGCATGCGTTTGCCTGGCGCCAGTGTGGATTCCCGCATCGCCAGAGCGACCAGATCCCGCTCGTTGCCATTGTCGGGCAGCAACTCATCCAGCCGCTTCTCGATGGACGCGCGTACCTGCGAGAGACGCTCGGTGAAACCGTGATCGAGGGTGGCACCTGAGTCCATGGTCATCGGGGTTATTACCTCTGTAGTGGCACGTGAGCGTTTGGCCCGTATCCTTTGCACTCTAGACGCCACAAATGCGGAACGACTGCGCGTAACGGCTGCCTCAGTTTGAAGCAATCTTGTACAAAACTTGTGTAAATTGCCATTTTTGTACAAGTTTGCTCTGCAAGATGACCACGCCGGGTGGGAAATGATTCCAGCAATCTGGGGCTTGTATGAGTGAAAGCGATCTGAGTCGACGCAAGGACGATCACCTGAACATCGTGCTGGACCGGCGCGCCGGCGCTCATGGCGTGGGTACCGGGTTCGATGCGCTGCAATTGGAGCACTGTGCACTGCCGGAATTGGATCTGGAGGCCGTTGACCTAAGCAGTTCTCTGGCAGGCAAATCGCTGCGGGCACCACTGCTGATCAGCTCCATGACAGGCGGCGCGGACCGGTCTGTCGCCATCAACCGCCATTTGGCCGAGGCCGCGCAGGCACTGGGCATTGCGATGGGCGTCGGGTCCCAGCGCGTGGGGCTTAGGAGCGGCAATGATCAGGGCCTGACCCGCGAGTTGCGCCGCCTGGCGCCGGATATCCCGCTGCTGGGCAATATCGGTGCTGCTCAGCTGTTGGAGCACGATGGTCTGGATCTCGCGCGCCGGTCGGTAGACACCTTGCAGGCCGATGCGCTGATCATTCATCTCAACCCGCTGCAGGAGGCGGTTCAGGCAGAGGGCGACAGAAACTGGCGTGGCGTTCTGGAAGCTATTCGCCTTACCGTCGAAACCGTCGGCGTCCCCGTGATCGTCAAGGAGGTCGGGGCCGGCATATCGGCTCAGGTGGCCGTGGCGCTGGCGCGTGCCGGGGTGCAGGTCATTGATGTCGCAGGCTTGGGCGGAACCAGTTGGGCTGCTGTCGAAGCCGAGCGCGCGGTGCGGCCTGCGGACCGCAAAGTGGCCGCTGCGTTTGCTCACTGGGGAATTCCCACCGCCACCAGTCTCAAGATGGTCCGGCAGGCGCTCCCGGAGATGACTCTGATCGCGTCCGGTGGGATCCGTAACGGCGTCGACGCCGCCAAAGCCATCGCCTTGGGAGCGGATCTGGTCGGGCAGGCGGCAGGCGTGCTCCGCGACGCCACGCTATCGACCGCGGCGGTCATCGAGCACTTCGACATTGTCATCAGGCAGCTGCGGATCGCCTGCTTCTGCACCGGCTCGTCAGACCTGGCGGCGCTGCGCAACGCGCGCCTGTTGTCCGTCGAACCTACAGTGCTGCCACGTTCATGAGCCACTTCGGGGTTGTTGCGCCAGCGTTTTTCAGCCATTTCCAGGCTTTTCAAGCGCTGGCATCGGAGCTGATCGACCGAGGTCACAAGGTTACGTTCTTCCAGCAAGCCGACGCGCGTCGCTGGCTGACGGACCCGCGTGTCGGCTTTCACGCCCTCGGCGCAGTCAGCCATCCGCCCGGCAGCCTTGATCAGGTCTTGAAACGCGCAGCCACTTCCAACAATCCGTGGCGCCTGCGTGGCGTCATCCGCGATCTGTGCACCACCACCAGAATGCTTTGCATCGAACTCCCCGGCGCGTTGAGTCAGAGGGGTATAGACACGCTGCTTTGTGATCAGATGGAGGCGTCGGGAGGGTTGGTAGCAGAGGCCCTGGATATACCGTTCGTTTCCGTGGCTTGCGCGCTGCCAGTCAACCGCGAACCGCAGATCCCGCTGGCCGTCATGCCCTTTGCCTATGGTTCGGATGAACGCAGTCGGCGTATGTATGAAGGCAGCCAGCGCGTGTATGACTGGCTGATGCAGCCGCTGCGCGATGTCATTCGCGAGGCCTGTCGAACCTTTGCCATCGAGCCGCGTGATGGCCTTCATCAATGTCTCTCACCCTACGCTCAGATCAGTCAGACGATTACCGGATTCGATCTTCCGAGGTCTGATTTGCCTGCAACCTTTCATGCCGTCGGGCCCATGCGCACGGCGAGCCAACCGATTACGGGGGCGTGGCAAATCGACCCTGAACGCCCCTTTGTCTTTGCCAGCCTGGGTACGCTTCAGGGTGGACGTATGGGCATGTTTGCGCAGGTGGCCAAGGCTTGCGCGCGGCTCAAGGTGCAGTTGTTAATAGCGCACTGCGGTGGCTTGGGCGCTGCTCAGGAAGAACGACTCAGGCGCAGCGGAGCCACCTGGGTCACCGATTTCGCGCCACAACAGTGGGCGCTGGAGCAGGCCAGTGCGGTGGTGACTCATGGCGGGCTCAACACGGTGATGGATGCCATCAAGGCGTGTACCCCGATGCTGGTCATGCCGATTGGCTTCGATCAGCCGGGCGTGGCTGCGCGGGTCAGCTACACCGGTGCAGGGTTGCAACTGAGCCGTCGAGCGCGGGCCGCGCGTATTCAGGGTGCACTGGCTCAACTTCTCGATCAGCCCCTTGAGCCGCTACAGCGACTGGCGCAAGAGCTTGACCAAGCGGGCGGAACCCCACGCGCGGCCGACATTGTCGAACAGGTGGTCCGCACCGGCGAGCCTGTCCTGGCAGGCTTTGCCTTATGAAGTACGACCTCATTCTTGCCGGTACTGGCCTGGCCAACGGGCTGATTGCCTGGCGACTCAGGCAGCTGCGACCCGAACTGCGCGTACTGTGCATCGAAGAGCAGCCGAGCATTGGCGGCAACCACACCTGGTCGTTTCACGAGGGCGACCTCAATGCAGCGCAGCGTGAATGGATCGCGCCGCTGGTGGTGCACAAATGGTCCAGCTACGAGGTGCATTTTCCGGCCCGCTCGCGGCGGCTGGCCTCAGGCTACGCCAGCATTACCTCCGAGCGCTTCGTGCAGGTCATCGGGGCCGCGCTGGGTGATGATGTGCGCACAGGGCAAACCATCGCTCAGGTGCATCCGCACTCGGTATTGCTCGCAAGCGGTGAATGCCTCAAGGCCAGTGCAGTTATCGACGGTCGCGGCGTGAGGGACAGCGAACATATGGTGTTGGGGCGTCAGGCATTTCTGGGCCAGTTGCTGCAGCTAACGGCGCCCCACGGTCTTGAGTCGCCGATCATCATGGATGCGCGAGTGGCCCAGGGAGACGGCTACCGCTTCGTTTATGTTCTGCCGTTTACGCCGGACACCGTGCTGGTGGAAGACACTCATTACGTGGACCGTCATGCGCTTTGCGCCGAACAGCTGCGCGCCCACATCAGCGAATACGTGCGCGAGCAGGGGTGGACAGTGTCTGCCTGTCTGCGCGAAGAGGAAGGCGTGTTGCCGATCACCCTGGCAGGCGATTTCTCCCGCTTCTGGCCTGAAGAGGACGGACAACCGCGCGCGGGATTACGCGCCGGTTTGTTTCACTGCACCACCGGTTATTCACTGCCCCATGCCGTACGGGTGGCGGACTGGATCGTGCAGCAACGCGATCTGGATGCCGAGTCGCTGGCAAAGGGAATGCGCGCATTCGCTTACCGGGCCTGGCGCCAACAGCGGTTCTATCGCTTGCTCAATCGCACGCTGTTTCTGGCCGGACGACCTCAGGACCGCTGGCAGGTCATGCAGCGCTTCTACGGGCTGTCCGAAGACCTGATCAGGCGGTTTTACGCAGGCAACAGCAGCACGTGCGATAAGTTGCGCGTGGTCTCGGGCAAGCCGCCTGTCCCCATCAAGCAGGCCATCGATGCAATGCGTCGTTACCTGCCCAGCCATTACGAGAACCGAGAATGAGCAACGCAAAAAAAGCCATCGTGATTGGCGCAGGGTTCGGTGGTCTGGCGCTGGCCATCCGCCTTCAGGCCGCAGGCGTGCAGACGACATTGCTGGAAAAGCGCGACAAACCCGGTGGTCGCGCATACGTGTATGAGGATCAGGGTTTCACCTTCGATGCCGGTCCCACGGTGATCACCGATCCGACGGCCATCGAGGCGCTGTTCAGCGCAGCTGGCAAGTCGATGCGTGACTATGTCGAGCTGCTCCCCGTGTCACCGTTTTATCAACTGCGCTGGGAGGATGGCTCACGGTTCGATTACGCCAATGACCAAGCGTTGCTGGACCGGCAGATTGCAGCGTTAAATCCCAATGATGTCGCCGGTTACCGCGGGTTCCTGGCTTATTCCAAAGCGGTATTTCGCGAAGGTTATCTGAAGCTGGGCGCTGTGCCTTTTCTATCCTTTCGCGACATGATCCAGGCCGGCCCGCAGCTGGCGCGGCTGCAGGCCTGGCGCAGCGTCTATTCGATGGTTTCGAAATTCATTGAAGATGACAAGCTGCGCCAAGCGTTTTCCTTTCACTCGTTACTGGTGGGCGGGAATCCGTTTTCGACCTCTTCGATCTACACCCTGATTCATGCGCTGGAGCGGGAGTGGGGCGTGTGGTTTCCCAAGGGTGGCACGGGGGCGTTGGTGCAGGCCATGGTCGGGCTGTTTGAGGACATCGGCGGGCGGTTCGAGCTTAATGCAGATGTCGCCAGTATCGAGGTCGATGCCGGTAGAGCCACAGGCGTGCGCCTGGCGGACGGTCGGCAACTGCTGGCCGATTGTGTCGCCTCGAATGCCGATGTGATGCACACCTACGCCAAGCTGCTGGGAGCGCATCCCAGAGGCAAAGAGCAAAGCGCCCGGCTCAAAGGCAAGCGATACAGCAACTCGCTGTTTGTCATTCACTTCGGGCTCAAGCGGCCACAGCCCCAATTGCAACATCACACGGTGTGCTTTGGGCCACGCTATCGCGCGTTGATCCAGGAAATCTTCAAGGGCGAGGCCCTGGCCGAGGATTTTTCCCTGTACCTGCACGCCCCGTGCATTACCGATCCAAGCCTTGCTCCGCCCGGATGCTCCAGCCATTACGTGCTGTCGCCGGTGCCGCATTTAGGCAACGCCCCCATTGATTGGGAAACAGAAGGGCCGCGTTATCGGGACCGAATTTTCGACTACCTTGAAAAGCACTACATACCGGGGCTGCGCGAGGACCTGGTGACCTGTCGCATCTTCACGCCCGAGGATTTCCGCAGCGAGTTGAACGCGCACCTGGGGTCGGCATTTTCCCTTGAGCCCATCCTCACTCAAAGCGCCTGGTTCCGCCCGCACAATCGCGATGCGAGCCTGCGCAACGTTTACCTGGTGGGCGCCGGTACGCATCCCGGTGCAGGGGTACCAGGCGTGATTGGATCGGCAAAAGCCACCGCGAGCCTGATGCTAGAGGATCTGCACCTGTGAAGGTGGTTGAAGGCGGCGATCAGCAGTTGCTCGATCACGCGACCACGAGCATTGCCGTTGGCTCGAAGAGTTTCGCAGCGGCGTCGCGCCTGTTCGACCCGGCTACACGCCGCAGTGCGGTCATGCTCTACGCCTGGTGCCGTCATTGTGACGACGTGATCGACGGACAACAAGCGGGGCACTCGGCAACGGTTGTGGGGCAGGCTGAGGTTCATGAGCGACTGGCAAGCCTGGTTGCGCAAACCCAGGCGGTCTACGCAGGGCTTGCCGTGCACACGCAGGCGTTTGCCGCGTTCCGCGAAGTGGTGATGGGTCATCGGATTCGCGAGACCTATGCGCTCGAACATTTGTCCGGGTTTGCGATGGATGTTCAGCAAAGGCAGTACGAGCATATCGACGATACCCTGGACTACTGCTATCACGTGGCCGGAGTGGTCGGGCTGATGATGGCTCAGGTCATGGGGGTCAGCGATGAGCAGACGCTGGATCGAGCGTGCGATCTGGGAATGGGCTTCCAACTCACCAACATCGCCCGCGACATCATCGAAGACGCCAGCGTCGGTCGCTGTTATCTGCCACGCACCTGGCTCGACGAGTTTTCGATCCCGCCACAGAACCTCGCGCAGATCCAGTATCGGGAATCATTGGCAGTGCTGGCGCAAAGGCTGGTCGACATGGCAGAGCCGTTCTATGCGAGCGCACAAGCGGGGCTGACTGCGTTGCCCTGGCGCTCGGCGTGGGCGGTGGCGACCGCCAGCGGCGTCTACCGCGCGATCGGTATTCAGGTCAGAAAGCGAGGCGCACATGCTTGGGACGCTCGCGTCTCGACCTCGACGCTCGAAAAGGCACGCCTGGTACTGGCCGGGCTGTGGGGAGCCGTTGCTTCGCGCGGTCGTCAATGGCCGGCACGCCCTGCTGAGCTATGGCAACGTCCCCATCACGCTTATCCAGCGGCTGAGCATGGCGTTCGCGCAGCTGCTGCCCAGGCGCAGCGGTAACGAAAGTTACTGATCGTTCCCGCGCTCGGCGTGGGAGCGCTGGCCAGGGCGCTCCTTGCTCACCGGCACCGGCGTAGCGCGTCACGAATGAGTTCCCACGTCGAGCATCGTCGCCCTCTACCACGCAGCAACGTCAGCGCTTGCTCTTGAGCGTCACGAGTCGGTAGGTGCAACGCTGGATATATACAGTTTGACTGTATATATTGGGGTTTCAGGCATTGATAAGTCGGGAGTCCTCATGTCGGCAGCGAATAAAGCGATCATCTGCACGTTTAATCTTCAGGTCATCGAGCGGTGCGATCGCGCAGCGTTTGAAGCGCTGGTTGCGGAAAGCTTCGTGAACCACACGGCAGCTGCGGGCCAGCCCAGTGACCGTGAAAGTCTCTGGCACACCTTCCGACATGTGTTGCATTCAGGCCTGACCGAGCTAAGGGTTGAGGTGCTCGACCAGATTGCCGAGCACGACAAGGTCACAACCCGGAAGCGCATAACCGGCCAGCACTCGGGAGTATTGCTGGGCATACCCGCGACCGGGCGTGCGGTGTCCATTGATGTCATGGATATCGTGCGAATCGAGGAGGGTCGGTATGTCGAGCACTGGGGCATCAACTCGCTGCCTACGGTGCTCGCTGCCTTGAGGCTGCCCTGATCAGTGGTCCTGGTCGGCTGACAGCAATTGCTCCAGGACCTTGACCGCAGCCTCCAGGGTTTGGAGCTGAGCAGCGGTGGTCTTTTCTTTGATCTGGCGGGCTAACCAGTCGCTGCGCTGTTGCCGACTTCGTTCAAGCGCTTCTCGCCCCTGACCGGTCAGCTCGATGAGCTGCTTGCGGGCATCGTCGGGATCAGGTGCACGGGTTACCAGCCGCTGCCGCTCCAGTTGAGCGATCACCAGGCGCATGCTCTGATGCTTGACATGACGATGCACGGCCATGTCAGTAATGCTGGCCGGGCCATGACGATCAATAAAGCCCAATGTTTCGCTCTGTGCCGAGGAGGGCGTGTGCGCACCACTTCGCACCTCTCGAACAAGGCTGCCGATCACGCGCCTGAGCTGCTCGGCCAGCTGTTCAGCGCGGGAGGCTGCTGGATGGGCGTCGTTATATACAGGTTCTGAAGGCGAGGACAAAGCGATCTCTCTGGCAACACTGAATGCGGCACAAGCATACATCAGCGCAAGCGGCCGCTTGCGGCCTGTGTTGCAGGTGGTCAGGCTCATCAGGCGAACGAGGGGGGCTGTGCCAACCTCGAAAATCATGCCAAAGCTTAACGACGCGCGGCGTCTGGGCGTCAGGCTGTAGCCCTCGATCAGCTTGCGCCTGCGGCGTCTGGCCAGATAAGTCTCGCTGTCGGCGAGCGTTTATTGGCGCACCAAGGTCTTTGGCCATCTGATGATGAGCTTCGAGGCTTTGCCTTATTTGGGCGATCTGATAATTCACGCGCGGCTTCGACCGCTGATCGATGCTCTCACCCGATGCTGGCCGGGCACCCGGGAAGCCAATGGCAAAACCCCTGGTTCGGATCGGCGTTGGGCGAGAGCGCGCTGCTCGGCGAGGTGAATTAGCTTGATTACGCGCCAGCAGAGCGTTGGGTCGGCAGGGTGAGTATCGTTGCCGGGGCCAAATCATCTTGGGTGGTCGGTCAGCGCTCAAGGGCAGGTCTGGCGTCGCTAAGCCGTGTGTGAGGGAGGCAGTCGGTCTGGCGCAACGGGCACGGAAAGCCGCCAACCATGAGCCGGTTATCACGACCCGGCGTTCAGATAGCGCTGCTCATGATCCTTAGGTGGCACGCGGCAGGCGTCATAGCGGCCAAACAGGCGGTAGCGATTCAGCGCAATGCGCTCATACAGCCAGTCTCGCAAAGTCCCTGGAATAACCCGCGCCAGGCTGAGCCACGGCCAGGGACGTGGCAAGAGTTCAAGAATCTTGAACATCGCCTCCGAGCGGATGCTGAAGCGATTGTCCTTGATCAAAACGATGGTGTTGAATCGGTCGGTGGGTAAACCTGCCCATCCCAGCAATTGCTGGCCCTGCGCAGACTGCACGGCGACCAGTTGAATGCGATGCTCGCGGTCATGGCGAATGACGAATGCTGCCCAACCGTTGCACAGTTTGCAGGTGCCGTCGAAGAGCATCGCGGCGACGCCGGGCGCGAGCATCGGCGCCGCCGTCACGGGTTTTTCAGACATGACGATACCTCGCTTGATCCAAGCCGCAGGTGCGGCAGCTACACCCGCCTGTACGTCACCGCGACGCACAAGCGGGCCTCACCTGCCAAATGCAATGACTAGCCTTTGCTGTGCTCTTTCGAAGACGGCGGCTCGGCAATGCCACGCGGCCCGGCAATCCCCCAGATACCGAAGCCGACCACAGGCAGCACCAGAATCAGCACGGCCCAGCCCAGCTTGGTGCCCGACGTCTTGGTCGTCCGCCAGACGCTGGCGATGGCCCAAAGATCAATCACCAGAACGATGACCGCAGCCGCGATCCAGAAGACAGTCATTTCCATGTCATTCACCTTCGTGTGCAACGCCCTTACAAGGCAGGTACAGCGCTGTTTAATTCCGGTTCTACCGCAGGAATTTCACTGCTACCCGGCGTCAGGATGACCTTGCGACAATCGTCCTGCTTCTTGTCGAAAATCTTGTAGCCCTCGGCCGCCTGCTCCAGCGACATGCGATGGCTGATGATGACTTCGGGGGACAAATCACCCTTTTCGATATGTGCCAGCAGGTCCGGAAGGAAGCGCTGCACGTGGGTTTGGCCCATCTTGAACGTCAGGCCTTTATCGAAAGCGTCGCCGAACAGGAACCCGTGAATGAACCCGGAATACACCCCAGGAACGCTAACCGTTCCGCCGCGACGTACCGCAGCGATGCACTGGCGCAGGGCTTTGCCGCTGCTGCCTTCGAGCTTGAGCGTCGCCAGAATCGTCTCCGTGGTACTGCCCTTGGCCTCGAAGCCGACGGCATCGACTACGCCGTCGACGCCGCGCATGCCAGGCGTTTGGCGAATGATCGTATCGGCAGGGTCATCATCTTCATCGAAGTTGATCGGAATAACGCCATAGGTGGCTTGCGCGTAAGCCAGGCGATAGGGGTGATGGTCGACCATAAAGATGCGATCGGCGCCAAGCATGCGAGCCACGGCCGCGCAAAGCAGACCCACCGGGCCCGCACCGTAAATCGCGATGCTCGAACCTTGCTTGATCCCGGCATTGGTTACCGCTTGGTACGCCGTGGGCAAAATGTCCGAGAGAAACAGCACTTTCTCGTCAGCCAGGGTGCCTGGCACTTTAAAAGGGCCGGTGTTGGCCTTCGGCACTCGGACGTATTCGGCCTGGCCACCGGGGATGCCGCCATACAGGTGGCTGAAACCAAACAGCGCCGCACCCGGTGGAATGGCCTTCTTGTTGATAATCGCACCGCGCCCGGTGTTGGTGGTTTCGCAGGCCGCGTAGAGATGCATCTGGCAGAAGAAGCAGCCGCCGCAGGCAATCACGAATGGAATGACCACTCGATCGCCCACCTTTACTTTTTCCACCGCATTGCCGACTTCTTGGACGATGCCCATGAATTCGTGACCGAAGATATCGCCATGCTCGACGGTGGGGATCTTGCCCCGGTAAAGGTGCAAGTCAGACCCGCAGATAGCCGTCGCAGTCACCTTCAGGATGATGTCATCCGGTGCTTCAATGACAGGATCGGGTACGGTGTCGACTTTGACGTCATGGGCGCCGTGGTAGGTAAGTGCTCTCATCGTATTTTCTCCGGCTTTTTGTAGGGGCTAATAAGCGGAGTTTCGGGGACCCTTTTTAGTTCAGGGCGTCTGACCGTCGTCACGTGATTAGCTAGAAAAGGGGTGGTTGAAGCCGGTATGGCGACCATTCGCGTGTCCGGATCTGTCGAGCTGGATCAACGACGGGCCGGTGGGAGCTAGTGCCGCAGGTGGGACGATAGCCGTCATCAGAACAGCCCCGATGCTCGATTGATAACTCACCTGCCACCGCCACGCGTCGGTCAGCATGCAATCGAGTGTGCGATGGGCCGACCAGCCCAGTTCCCTGTACGCCTTGCTCGGATCCGCCCAGCACTGCGCGATATCGCCCGCACGACGAGGTTCGAACATCAGGGGCACGACGATGCCGCTGACCCGCTCGAAGGCCCTGACCACTTCGAGTACCGAATGCCCACGTCCGGTGCCCAGGTTCCAGACATGCACGCCGCGGGTCAGCCGTAGCGCACGCAGCGCCTTGATGTGCCCTTCCGCCAGGTCCATCACATGCACGTAATCGCGGATGCCGGTGCCGTCGGGAGTCAGGTAGTCGCTGCCAAATACCGCCAGCGTCGCGCGCTGACCACTGGCAACCTGCAAGAGGTAAGGCAGCAGGTTGTTGGGCGTCAGTGTCGGCATCTCCCCGACGTGACCCGAGTCGTGCGCGCCGATCGGATTGAAATAGCGCAACAGGCCAACTGACCACCGCGATTCGGCATCCACCATGCTCTGCATCACATGTTCGGCCATCAACTTTGACTCGCCATACGGGTTGGAAGGGTGGCCGGTCTGGCACCGCTCATTGATAGGCATCACGGCGCAGTCATCATAGACCGTGGCCGATGAACTGAAGACCAGGGTGAAAACCTGCGCTGCGGCCATGGCCTGACAGAGCGTCACGGTGCCGCCGACGTTGTTGTCGTAATACGTCAGCGGCTGCTGCACGCTCTCGCCAACGGCTTTTAAGCCTGCGCAATGAATCACCGCATCGATGGGGTAGCGCTTGAACAGGGCGTCGAGGGTTTCGCGGTTTCGAACATCGCCCTCAATGAAGGCCGGCGCCCTGCCGGCCACGCGCGCAATCCGTTCGAGTGTAGAGCGGGAACTGTTGCAGAGATTGTCGAGGATGACGACGCTCTCGCCGTCCTTCATTAGTTCAATCACCAGGTGGGTGCCGATATAGCCCATGCCGCCGGTTATCAAAATCATGATGCGTCTCCGTTAGCCAAATGGCTCGGCGACTGCTATCTGCCGGGCGTTGCGATCCGTCTCTCACCCTTGCATGGCGCATTGAGGCGTAAGAATTAGGGAGCCGCGCACGCTCAAGAGTTCAACCAGGATGCTGACCGGTAAGCACTTCATCGGTTATATCCGCTGGCGCATTGAACGGCGGATCGATCGGGCACATCCAACCAATTGAAGTGGCACCTTGTGATGCTCGATCACTGGACGACACTTGTTCGCAGACGAGTGCTGTCGAAGCCTGGCTAATGTGGGTTTCAGTCTCGATTCCAACTCTGATAAGGAATTCGATATGAATCTTGCAACTCGGCCATCCCACCTTCTTCCCGAGCGCATTGATGCAGATCCCGCCTCAATGGCGCTGGCCAGACCGACCCTGTTGTGTCTGTCACACCTGCGCTGGGGCTTCGTCTATCAACGGCCGCAACACGTCATGTCGCACCTGGCCAAGGCTTACGACGTGCTATTTTTCGAGGAGCCGGTGTTTACCCAGACGCAGGAGCACAGTCTTGAGGCGTCGCATCCTGTACAGGGCATCACGGTGCTGGTGCCGCATCTGTCCTGGGGGCTCAATCCCGAACAGGTCAGCGCAGCGCAACGCGTGCTGCTGGATGAATACCTGGCGCACCATGCAGCGGTCGAACTGCTGCTCTGGTACCTGACGCCGATGAGCCTGACCTTCACCGAGCATCTTCAGGCCAACGTCACCATTTTCGATTGCATGGACGAGCTGTCCGCCTTCAAGGGCGCGCCGCCGGATCTGTTGGAAAAGGAACGGCAACTGATGGCCAAGGCCGATGTGGTGTTCACCGGCGGATACAGCCTGTGGGAAGTCAAGCGCAAGCATCACGACAACGCCCATTCGCTGCCCAGCAGCGTCGACATCGCGCACTTCGCGGCGGCTCGGCAAGGCTTGCCGGAGCCAGCCGATCAGGTCGGCATTGGCCACCCTCGGCTGGGATTCTTTGGCGTGATCGATGAACGCTTCGATATCGCCCTGGTGAATGAGCTGGCTGCCCGGCGACCTGACTGGCAGCTGATTCTCATCGGCCCGGTCGTGAAGATCGACCCTGAATCCCTGCCGCGCAGACCCAACATTCACTACCTTGGTGGCAAGGGCTACCCCGAGTTACCGGCGTATCTGTCCGGTTGGGATGTGGCGCTGATGCCCTTCGCGATCAACGAGTCCACGCGCTTCATCAGCCCCACGAAAACCCCGGAATACCTGGCCGGAGGATGTCCGGTGGTGTCCACCCCGGTGCGCGATGTGGTGCGCGGCTACGGCGCCAGCGGGGTGGTCAGCATCGCTGACTCTGCCGATGGATTCATCTCGGCGGTGGAAGCGGCGTTGCTCTCCAAAGCAGACCCGGACTTGCTGTCGCGAATGGACCGCGTGCTCGAAGGCATGTCATGGGATGCCACCTGCTCGGCAATGAAGGGGCACATCGAATGCCTAAGGTAACGCTGGAAGAGGCCATTCACGGGCCGGCGCATTTGCACAACGGTCAGCCCTACGACTACCTGATTGTCGGCGCGGGCTTTGCCGGGAGCGTCATTGCCGAGCGTCTGGCACAAGGCTTGGGACAAAACGTTCTGGTCATCGACAGACGGGATCATATCGCAGGCAACGCCTTCGATTGCGAGGACGAGGCGGGGGTGATGATCCATCGCTACGGCCCGCATATTTTTCACACCAATGCCCAGCGCATCGTCGATTACCTGTCGCGGTTTACCGAGTGGCGTCCCTACGAACATCGGGTGCTGGCCCAGGTCGATAATCAGCTGGTGCCGATCCCGATCAACCTGACGACGCTGAACACGCTGTTCGGTCTGTCGATGGACGAAGAGCAGGCGCAGGCGTTCCTCGCTGCCCGTGCCGAGCCGGTGGCGGACATCCGCAACTCCGAAGACGTGGTGATCAATCAGATTGGTCGTGACCTGTACGAGAAGTTCTTTCGCGGCTATACGCGCAAACAGTGGGGTGTGGACCCTTCAGCGCTGGATAAGTCCGTGACCTCGCGCGTGCCCACCCGAACCAATAGCGATGATCGCTACTTCACCGATACCTTCCAGATGATGCCCGCGCAGGGCTACACGCAGATGTTCGAGCGAATTCTGGATCACCCGCGCATCGATCTGTTGCTCGCCACTGACTTCAATTCGGTGCGTGATCGCGTGCAGTACAAGCAACTGATCTACTGCGGCCCCATCGATGAGTTCTTCGATTTCTGCTATGGCAAGTTGCCTTATCGCTCACTGCGCTTTCAGCACGAAACCCTGCCGCAGGCGCAGTTGCAAGACGTGGCGGTGGTGAATTTTCCTGACCCTGCCGTGCCTTACACACGCATTACCGAGTACAAGCACCTGACCGGGCAAGTGCACGCGCTGACCAGCATCAGTTATGAATTTCCCTGCGCCGAAGGCGAGCCCTATTACCCGATTCCGCAGCCGGAAAATGCCGAACTGTACAGGCGCTACAACACACTCGCCGATAACACGCCGGGGGTGACGTTTCTCGGTCGGTTGGGCACCTACAAGTACTACAACATGGATCAGGTGATCGGTCAGGCGCTGGCGCTTTATCAACGCATCGAGCGAGAGCGGCACGACAGTCCCCAGGCCGACGAACTGGAGGCCCGGTGATAGGCCGCAGCAGCGCAGCGGACAGGGGTGATGGATGAGCGGCACGGGCTTGTTCAACTCCTTCGTCATGGCCGGCTACGAATGCGCCACGCAGCGACGTCCTGACGGTCGACGGCTGGATCTGCAAGAGGCCACTGGACATGCGCGATGGGTGGACAACGATTATCGGCAACTGGCTGGACTCGGTATTGCCTGCGCCCGGGATGGGCTGCGCTGGCACCTGATCGAAACGCGACCCGGGCATTACGACTGGAGCAGCTTTTTGCCCCTGTTGCGTGCAGCCCGTGAGCACGGCATTCAGGTGGTCTGGGACCTCTGTCATTACGGCTATCCCGACGGCCTGGACATCTGGCGGCCCGAATTCGTCGAGCGTTTTGCCCGGTTCGCCGCAGCTGTTGCCAGGCTCATGATCGATGAGGGCTTCACGGCGCCGATCTATTCTCCGATCAACGAGATTTCATTCTGGAGCTGGGCGGGCGGAGAAGTCGGGTATTTCAATCCGTGCGCTCACGGGCGAGGGCAGGAGCTCAAGCATCAGCTGGTGCGCGCCAGCATCGCCGCCATCGACGCCATCCGCCAGTACGCGCCCGATGCGCGGTTTGTCCAGTGCGAACCGCTGATCCACGTGGTTGCCGATTCCAGCCGGACCGAGCAGATTACCCAGGCGGAGGGTGCCCGGTTGTCGCAGTTCGAGGCGTGGGACTTGCTGGCAGGGCGTCAATGGCCGGGCCTGGGCGGCAGTGAAGGGTGTCTGGACGTCATCGGCGCTAATTTCTATCCGCACAATCAGTGGTTCCTCACGGCCGGAAAAATCCTCAAGGGCCATCCGCGTTTTCGCCCATTGGCAGGGATGCTGGCAGAGGTTCATCAGCGGTATCGCCGTCCGCTGCTGCTTTCGGAAACCGGCGCCGAAGGTGACGACCGGGTGCCATGGCTGAATTACGTCGCGGCTCAGCTGGCAACGGCGCGAGCGCGCGGGATGCGCATTGAGGGGCTGTGCTGGTACCCGTTTCTGGATTATCCAGGCTGGGACGATGGTCGTTATTGTCCGGCAGGGGTGTTCGGCTATGCCGACGGCCAAGGCAGCCGGGCGTCCTGCCATCCATTGCATCAGGCCGTTAAGGCGCTTGCGTCAGGCTAAATGCGCGGGGTTTCAACGAAAGAGTTGTCAAGCTGACTGACCTTTCATCGGGTTCTTCGTGCACAACGCGAACGCCGGCCCCGTGTCGTCAGTCCGTCAGCCATACCTTTGAGCATAAACGGCTGTTGCTCTGTCTTTGAGGTAATAGCCGATTACCCATGGAGAGCGACATGCGCCAGAAAACCTCATTTATCTTTGACCTGGACGGCACGTTGACCGACAGCGTTTATCAAAATGTCGCTGCCTGGAAAGAGGCGCTCGATTCCGAACGCATTCCTCTGGCGATGTGGCGTATTCATCGCAAGATCGGCATGAGTGGCGGACTGATGCTTAAATCGCTGTCCCGCGAGACCGGCCTTGATATCAGCGAAGAGCAGGCCAAGCGGCTCAGCGACAAGCACGCCGAAGTCTATGAGCGGTTGCAGCATCAGATCATCGCACTGCCGGGTGCCATCAAGCTGCTCGAGGAACTCGACCGCAGCGGCCTGCAGTGGTGCATCGCCACTAGCGGCGGCAGTGACACGGCACAGATCAACCTTAAGGCGCTGGGGTTGAAGACCAGTGACATCAAGCTCATCACCCGCGATGACGTCAAATATGGCAAGCCCGATCCCGATCTGTTCCTCGCTGCCGCCGAGCGCATGGACGCCCCTATCGAAGACTGCCTGGTGATCGGCGACGCGATCTGGGACATGCTGGCGGCCCGCCGTTGCAAGGCGACCGGCATCGGCGTGCTCTCCGGTGGATACGACATCGCAGAACTGGAGCGGGCGGGTGCACTCAGGGTTTACGAGGACGCCGCTGATTTGCTGGACCATCTGGATGAAATCGCTTCGCGGCCGTGAACCTGCAAACGACATGAAACGCTGTGGGAGCGAATGTGCTTCGCGCCCACAGCACTCGGTCGCCGATCACCTGCTTTCAGGCGACCCGAGGCGTTCCAGGTAGGCGCAAAACATATCTGCCATGGCATTCGAGTATTCGATGATCTCTGTCTCATTACGGGGCGTTTGCGAAAACTCCTTGCCCAACGCGCTCATCGTGGTCTTGATCATATCTGCTGCACGCAGCCTGACGGATTCGTGCGCATCAGGCAGCACCTCCTGCATGAACACAATGATCGCCTTGTTTCCGGCCTCCCTCGCCTGCTTGGCTTCAGGGGCGTGGCGATAGAGCGGGGCGGCGTCGTCGAGGGCGATACGCATGTCGGCTTCCTCACACTCCGAGCGAATGAACGCCCGCACCAGACTGCGCAATCGGTCGAACGGCCCTATCGCCGTCTCGCCAAGCAGGCGGGCCAGCAGCTCGGTGTTGTCCCTCCATTCATCGCTCTGCAAGCGAAACAGGATTGCCGCCTTGTTGGGGAAATACTGATACAGCGAGCCGATGCTGACCCCGGCCTTTTCGGCGACTCGTGCAGTGGTGAACCGGCTCGCGCCTTCCTTGGCCAAAACCTGAGTAGCGGCTTGAAGAATGACGCAAACCGATGCCTCGGAACGGGCCTGTTTGGGTGTTTTTCGCAGCGAAATCGTGGGCTTGCGGGAATCGTTCATGTCGGCTCGGCAATGCGATTATCAAATGTGATGGATTGCTCGCATTCTATTCCGGCGTCGAGATTTACGCATCTTTCAATCCGGAGACTCCCCATGAACACTCTCACCACACCGCCCGTGGCACCTCTACTGAGCCGTTTGTTTAACGCCGCTGCCCAGCGGCCACCAATGGACAGCGCCGAGTTTTCCGACCTGTCGCAACAGGACCTGGAGCGCTTGATGTGCAGCAAGACCGAGTACCTGGATTTTTATGGCCGCTTGAAGGATTTCCCGCTGGCGGTATCGGCCGATACCGGTGCGCTGCTGTACATGCTGGCGCGCAGTTGCAAGGCGCGGACAGTGGTCGAGTTCGGTACCTCCTTCGGCATCTCGACCTTGCATCTGGCTGCGGCGTTGCGCGATAACGGCGGCGGATTGCTGATCACCAGCGAGTTCGAGTCGTCCAAGGTTGCCCAGGCTCGCGATAACCTGATCGCTGGCGGGCTGCTGGACCTGGTTGAAATTCGCGAAGGCGATGCGTTGCAAACACTGGGCAAGGATCTTCCTGAGTCCATCGATCTTGTTCTGCTCGATGGCGCGAAAGCGCTCTATGCAGAGATTCTGAGCCTGCTGGAAAGCCGCCTGCGGCCTGGCGCGTTGATCGTCGCTGACAATGCCGACTACGCGCCCGACTATCTGGCGCGGGTACGCTCGCCGGCACAGGGGTACCTGTCGATACCGTTTGCCGAAGACGTCGAGCTGTCCATGCGCCTTGCCTGAGGAGCAGCCGTCGGTAAGTGATCGCTCAACAGGTTACGTGATACATTCGCCGCCGCCTCGCGCAAGACCCCCATCGTGGTGGTGAAGCGCCTTGCCGTTCCACGGCAAAGGCGCGCGGCGAGCCCTTATCGATACATGCACAACGATGCGTGTATCGGGCTGGAAACTTCATGACCGTGAGGGTTTCCCGCTCCACTCATTGCCTGTTGTTCAGGTCTAACCCGACATTGGCGCATACGCGCATTCAGGTCCTGCGAACATGACACAGATTTCCGAACGCCTTCTGGTACAGGCGCATCTAGACGCCAGGCAGCCCAAGCCGCTGACCGCTGAAGAGGAGGCGCAATATCGCCGCCTGATCGCGGCCGAACTCAAGGCCCAGAATGCTGTGCTGGTGGCGCACTACTATTGTGATCCGGTGATCCAGGCGTTGGCGGAAGAGACCGGCGGTTGTGTCTCCGACTCCCTTGAGATGGCCCGCTTCGGTCGTAACCATCCGGCGAAGACGGTGCTGGTCGCCGGGGTACGTTTCATGGGCGAAACGGCAAAGATCCTGACCCCAGAAAAACGCGTACTGATGCCGACTCTCGAGGCAACCTGCTCGCTGGATCTGGGTTGCGGTGTGGACGAATTCAAGGCGTTCTGCGACCAGCATCCCGAGCGAACGGTCGTGGTCTACGCCAACACATCCGCTGCAGTGAAGGCGCGCGCCGATTGGGTGGTGACCTCAAGCTGCGCGCTGGAAATCGTCGAAAGCCTGATGGACAACGGCGAGAAGATCCTATGGGCCCCGGACAAACATCTGGGTCGCTACATCCAGCGGCAAACAGGTGCCGACATGCTGCTGTGGGACGGCGCGTGCATCGTCCATGAGGAGTTCAAATCGCGACAGCTGGAAGACATCAAAGCGTTGTACCCGGATGCAGCGGTCCTCGTGCACCCCGAGTCGCCCGAGTCGGTGATTGATCTGGCCGATGCGGTGGGTTCTACCAGTCAATTGATCAGTGCCGCGCAGACACTGCCGAACACGACCTTCATCGTGGCCACCGACCGCGGCATTTTCTACAAGATGCAGCAGCTGTGTCCGGACAAGATCTTCATCGAAGCGCCGACGGCCGGCAACGGCGCGGCCTGCCGCAGCTGCGCGCATTGCCCGTGGATGGCCATGAACACCCTGGCGCGCACGCTGCAGTGCTTGCGTGAAGGGAGCAATGAGATATTCGTCGACCCGGCGATTATTCCCCACGCCGTTCGGCCTTTGCAGCGAATGCTTGATTTCACCCAGGCGGCGCGATTGAAACTATCCGGTAACGCCTGATCAAGCTTCGCTACGGGAGCACGGACACGTTCTATTTTTTGTAGCCGCCCGGCTTGCCGGCGGTGGCGTGCTCGGAATCGCTACCGCCGGCAAGCCGCATTGCTACACAGGCAGTTCGCGGTTAATTCATCATCTCTTTCACTGCCCGTTCCTGAGCGATGATCTCCTGCTGCCGCGCGTCGATCCGCGAAGCCAGCTGGAAGTTGTTGTTCGCGCGGCGCTTGGCGAATTCCAGCTGTTGCACGGCCTGCTTGAAATCACCCATCAGCGCGAAGTATTCGGCCCGCGCCTGATGAGAGCCAATGGTGTTGCCCGCAAGTCCACGTGTGTCAGCGACCTGGTTCCAGATGTCCGGGTCGTCCGGGCGACTTTTGAGCAGGGTTTCCAGTGACTTCAGCGCTTCAGGGGCCTTGGATTGCTTGAGCAGCACATCGACCCTGGCCTGATTGAGGGGGTAGTCATCGGGGTAAAGCTCCAGCATCCGGTTGACCCGTTGCTGGGCGTCGGGAAACCGGTTGTTGGTGATGTCCAGATTGATCGCCGCCAGGTTGTAGATGATGTTGTCCGGCGCCTTGTCCAGCAGTGGTTTGAGACCCTCGCGCGCCTCATTCAGCTGCCCGGCCTTGGTTTGCGCCAGAACCAGGCCGTAGCGAGCCGCGTCGTTTTTCGGGCTCTCGGCCAGTTGCGCACGAAAACGCTTGGCGGCCATGCCCGGCGTTTCCTCGTAGATCAGCACCACCCTGGCACGCATCAGTTGATACGACAGGCTGTCTTCCTTGCCGCCGGGTTTGGACTGTTCAGCGCGGTTGCGGGTGTCAGCGATACGCGATTCAGTCACCGGGTGACTCATCAGGAATTCCGGCGGCTTGGCGTCGTAGCGGTACTGGCGGGCCAAGCGTTCGAACATGGTCGGCATGTTGCGCGGGTCGTAGCCGGCTTTTTCCAGGTTGAGGATACCGATACGGTCGGCCTCGGCTTCGTTCTGCCGGGAAAAGCGTGCCTGTTCCTGAATCGCTGCCGCCTGCGTACCGGCGATGGCCGCGATCCCGGCATCCCCCGCGCCGGCCGCTGCCATGACGATCCCGGCGAGCATCGCCGCCATCACCGGAACCTGCATGCGCTGCTGGGCCTGAACGCCGCGAGCGAAGTGGCGTTGCGACAAGTGGGCCAATTCGTGGGCGAGTACTGCGGCGTATTCGCCTTCGGTCTCGGCATGCAGGAACAAGCCGCCATTGACGCCGATGATCCCGCCAGGGGCGGCGAAGGCGTTGATCTCGGGGGTATTGATGAGGATGAATTCCAGGCGGCGATCCTGCACCTGGCTGGTTTCGGCCAGGCGATAGACCGACGTCTCGACGAAGTCCTTCAGTTGCGGATCCGAAAGCTGGGGCACTTGCGCGCGCAGCAGCCCCAGCCAGGCGCGGCCCAGGTCATGCTCCTGTTGCGGCGAAACGATGGACGAACTGGCATCGCCAAGCGAAGGCAGGTCATCCGCGAACGCCGGAGCAGCCAACAGGCATGCAAGCGTCAGCAGTGTGGGGCGCAGAAGATTCATGCACGGAACTCTGAGGCAGAAAGTTGTTACTGTAGCTGGCTCAATGGCTTGCTGACCAGAGTGGGGTATTCTTGCAAGCTCGTAAGAAAGTTCTTCATCTAGCGAGCCATTTCTGTGCGATTGGATGTGTCTACCCGGAGAGAAACGATGTCTGACGCTGTAGGGCCCCCCGCGACGTACGAAGCCGAGCTGGACGCCAGTGGTCTGAATTGTCCGTTGCCCTTGCTCAAAGCCAAGATGGAGCTCAATCGGCTGACCAGCGGCGCGGTGCTTAAAGTGACGGCGACCGATGCCGGCTCCCAGCGTGATTTTCGTACCTTCGCCAAGCTGGCCGGTCATGCCTTGCTGCATGAAGAAGCTGCCGACGGCATTTATCGGTATTGGTTACGCAAGGGCTGACGGTTTTTTCCACGTCCTGGCTTTTACCCCCTCGCCTCAAAGGTTTATTGATGTTCAAAGTGCTTCGCGACTGGATGCAGCGCTACTTCTCGGATGAAGAGGCCGTGGTGCTGGCGGTGCTGTTGGTTCTGGCGTTCACGATTGTCCTAACACTGGGCGGCATGCTTGCACCCGTGCTGGCGGGGTTAGTGCTGGCGTTTCTGATGCAGGGCATGGTGGTTCAGCTTGAACGCCTGCGTATGCCCGAAGGCGCCGCGGTCGGCGTGGTCTTCGCGCTGTTCATGGGCGCGCTGGGGGTGTTCCTGCTGGTGCTGGTGCCGTTGCTCTGGCATCAACTGATCACCTTGTTCAACGAACTGCCAGGCATGCTCGCCAAATGGCAGTCCCTGTTGCTGCTCTTGCCGGAGCGCTATCCGCATCTGGTCTCCGACGAACAAGTGCTGCAGGCCATCGAAGTGGCCCGTGGCGAGATCGGCAAGTTCGGCCAGTGGGCGCTTACCTTCTCGCTATCAAGCCTGCCGCTGCTGGTCAATATGATGATCTACCTGGTACTGGTGCCGATCCTGGTGTTCTTTTTCCTTAAGGACCGTCGGATGATTGGTCGCTGGGCCAGGGGGTATCTGCCCAGGGAACGTACGCTGATTACCCGCGTCGCCGAGGAAATGAACCGGCAGATCGCCAATTACATTCGCGGAAAGGTTATCGAGATCTTCATCTGCGGCGTGGTGACATACATCGCTTTCGTGACGATGGGGCTCAACTACTCGGCGCTCCTGGCGATGCTGGTGGGTATTTCCGTGGTGGTGCCTTACGTGGGCGCCGTGGTGGTGACCGTGCCGGTGGCATTCATCGCCCTGTTCCAGTGGGGCTGGAGTGATCAGTTCATTTACCTGATGGCGGTCTACGGCATCATCCAGACCCTGGACGGCAACGTGCTGGTGCCCCTGCTGTTTTCCCAGACCGTGAGCTTGCACCCGGTCGCGATCATTTGCGCGGTGTTGCTGTTTGGGGGGCTATGGGGATTTTGGGGTATCTTCTTCGCGATTCCGCTGGCCACCCTGTTCAAGGCCGTGCTGGATGCCTGGCCGCGCAATGAGCCGACGGTTGCGCCATTGTTGTAGCGCGGAAGGCGGATCGATCGTTCCCGCGCAGAGCGTGGGAACGATAACCGTGAGACTTGAAGGGCTCAGGCCTTATTCAGCGCTTGAGCCGCTTCCAGCACTGCTACCACGTGACCCGGCACCTTCACGCCACGCCATTCCTTGCGCAATACGCCGTTCTTGTCGATCAGGAAGGTGCTGCGATCCACGCCCAGGTATTCCTTGCCGTACAGCTTCTTCAGCTTGATCACGTCAAACAGCTGGCACAGCGATTCATCCTTGTCCGAAATCAGCTCGAACGGAAATGCCTGCTTGGCCTTGAAATTCTCGTGGGACTTTAGGCTGTCGCGGGATACGCCGAAGACCACTGTATTGGAAGCCTTGAAATCATCGTGATGATCGCGAAAGCCCTGGCCTTGCGTGGTGCAACCCGGCGTGCTGTCCTTGGGGTAGAAATAAATGACCACCTGCTGACCTTTCAGCGCGCACAGGCTGACCGCCTGTTCGCTGGTCGCCTGTACCTGAAAGTCGGCAACGGGTTTGTCCAGTTCTACAGCCATGCGGGGTTCCTTACATTGGGGCTTGCGGGCGCCATGGTTCGATCAGCGCGTCGAGGTTAAGGGCGTCGGCGAAATCCAGGAACTGGTCGCGCAGCCAACTGATCTGGGTACCCGCCGGCAAGGTCACGGTGAAGGTGGCATTGAGCATCGTGCCGCCGGTCTGCGGTGCCTGATAGGTGTCGCAGATCAGGTTTTCCAGCTCCACGTTGTGATCGATGAAGAACTGGCACAGCTCATTGATGATGTCGGGGCGATACGCCGAACTGACATACGCCACGTAAGGCAGGGCTTCCGGGCGACTTTCCAGCGAAGCGCTGCGCACCACGTTGACCGTGAAGGCGTGTTTCTTCGACAGGTTTGGCAGGCCCGTCTCAAGGCGCGCCAGTGCGTCCCAGCTGCCGGACACCTGAAGGATCAGGGCACTGCATTCGCCGTGGCGAGTGAGACGCGAGCTGACCACCGAGCAACGGTTTTCATGACTGGCGCGGCACAGGACGTTGGTCAGCTCCATTGGGTTGGCGCCAAGGGCACTGATGACAAGGAATTGTTCGCGAACTGTGGGGATGGACGACATGCAGCATTCCTAAACGATGAGCGGTCGGTACATTGTTGGCTTGAGCGGCGGGTTCGGTGACCGAAAGACTCGC
Source organism: Pseudomonas sp. UBA5706 (assembly GCF_002419965.1). Taxonomy (GTDB): domain Bacteria; phylum Pseudomonadota; class Gammaproteobacteria; order Pseudomonadales; family Pseudomonadaceae; genus Aquipseudomonas. Next base: position 92,412 of record NZ_DIHC01000001.1, on the reverse strand, counting down.
AACTTCGATCCGGAGCACTGCCGTGCGTCGCGTATGTGAGGCCGTCACATCGAGCGAGAGCAAGGCTGGAGCGGGGTTTGCGACGGCGAAAACGATCAGTCGAACGAGCTGCGCAGATGACCAGTACCGATCAAAGACCGAAGGGTAGCGAAAACCGTCGCTCAGGGGAATGCTCGCCTTGTGCAAGGATCATGGCGCCAGTACCATTACCGCTCTCTTTTTCCGGCAGGAGCGGTTTGCATGATTGCGGGCAGTATGGTGGCACTGGTCACACCTATGGATGCACAGGGTCGTCTTGACTGGGACAGCCTGAGCAAACTGGTGGACTTTCACCTGCAAGAGGGCACCAACGCCATTGTTGCCGTCGGCACTACGGGTGAGTCCGCGACGCTCGACGTCAACGAGCACATCGAGGTCATTCGCCGCGTGGTCAAGCAGGTCGCTGGTCGCATGCCGGTCATTGCCGGCACGGGCGCCAACTCCACCCGCGAGGCCGTCGAACTGACCACCAACGCCAAGAATGCCGGTGCCGACGCCTGCCTGCTGGTCACGCCGTACTACAACAAGCCGACCCAGGAAGGCCTGTACCAGCACTTCAAGCACATCGCCGAAGCCGTGGACATCCCACAGATCCTCTACAACGTGCCGGGTCGAACCTCCTGTGACATGAAGGCCGAGACCGTAATCCGCCTGTCCAGCGTCAAGAACATCATCGCCATCAAGGAAGCCACCGGTGATCTGCAGCGCGCCAAGGATATCCTGGCCGGTGTCAGCAGCGATTTCCTGGTGTACTCCGGTGACGACGCCACTGCGGTCGAGCTGATGCTGCTCGGCGGCAAGGGCAATATCTCGGTTACTGCCAACGTCGCCCCGCGTGACATGGCCGAACTGTGCAAGGCTGCCATTGCCGGTGACGCTGCCACGGCCCGCGCGATCCATGAAAAACTGATGCCGCTGAACAAGACCCTGTTCATCGAATCGAACCCTATCCCCGTGAAATGGGCCCTGCATGAGATGGGTTTGATGCCGGACGGTATCCGTCTGCCGCTCACCTGGCTCAGCGAGGCCTGTCACGAGCCGCTGCGTCAGGCCCTGCGCCAGTCCGGTGTATTGGTTTAATGAGGAAGCACTACGCAATGAAGCGACTGGCCGGACTTTCCGCACTAGCCTTGATTATCTCCAGCACCAGCGGTTGCAGCTGGTTGTTTGGTCAGGACGGTTACTTCCGTGATCGCAGCAGCGATTACCTGGAAGCGACCCAGAAACCACCGATTCAGCTGCCGGAGGGCGTCCAGGAAACCAAGCGTCTGGACCCGCTGCTGCCGATCCCGCGTAACGTGGCGGATGACACCCAGAAGGGTGAGTTCAACGTGCCGCGTCCGCAACCGCTGTCCACCGTTCAGGACTCTGGCGACTACACCCTGCAAAAGAGCGGTGACAACCGCTGGATCCTGGCGCAGCGCGCACCGGCCGAAGTCTGGCCCGTGGCTCACCAGTATTTCGAAGACAACGGTTTCCGCATTGCCGAAGATCGTCCGCAGACCGGTGAATTCAACACCACCTGGCAGCGCATGGACGAACTGTCCGCTTCGGTTGCCAAGCGCATGGGCGGCACTGGCGACACCGCCAGCACCGAGACCCGCGTTCGCGTTCGCATCGAGCCGGGCGTGCAGCGTAATACCAGCGAAGTCTACATCGTCAGCGTGCAGCGTCCGGCTGGCAGCAGCGAAGAGCCTGCTTTCCCGTCGCGCAGCACCAACGTCGGGCTGGATTCGGTGTTGACCGACGACATGCTGGCAAGCCTGACCCGTACCGCCGAGAAGGGTGGTTCAGTGTCGCTGCTGGCGGCGCGTGATTTCGACACGCCAAGCCGCGTTTCCCTTAGCGAAGACGGTAGCGGCAACCCGGTCCTGAACCTGGGCGCCGACCTCGATCGCGCCTGGTCCAGCGTGGGCCGTGCCCTGAACCAGGGTGACTGGCGCGTTGAGGACATCAACCGCAGCCTGGGTCTGTATTACATCAACCTCGCTGAAAAAGCCGACAAGCCCGAGAACAAGCCTGGCGTCTTCGCCCGCATGTTCGGCAGCGAAGAGACCAAGGAGCAGAAAGAGGCCCGTGCCGAGCGTTATCAGGTGCGCCTGAGCAAGGTCGGCGAGAACGTTCAGGTCACGGTCGAGAAGAACATCAACACCGTTGCGCCGACTGAAGTCGCCCGTCGCGTGTTGAGCGTCATTCAAGACAACCTCGGTTAAGTGCGCTTCGCAGTTCTGGGCAGCGGTAGCCGAGGTAACGGCACGCTGGTTGCGAGTAACGACACGTACGTGCTGGTCGACTGCGGTTTCTCCCTGCGGGAAACTGAGCGTCGGCTGGACAGGCTGGGCGTCAGTGGCAAGCAGTTGAGCGCCATTCTGGTCACCCATGAACATGCCGATCACGTGCATGGCGTGGGATTGCTGTCTCGGCGCTACGACGTGCCGGTCTACCTCAGTGACGGCACGTTGCGTGGCATGCGCAAGCCGGTCGAAGCAGGTGTCAGGCTGCACGGCGGTCAAGGCGTGCAGATCGGCAGCCTGAACATCGACGTGGTCTCCGTGGCCCACGATGCGCAGGAGCCGACGCAATTCGTCTTCAATGACGGCCGCAAGCGCTTTGGCCTGCTGACCGACCTGGGGTCCTACTGTCCGTCGGTGCTCGACAGCTACCGTGGTCTGGATGCGCTCATGATCGAGTCCAACCATTGCCGTGACCTGCTCGCGCGCGGGCCGTACCCCTACTTCCTCAAGCAACGGGTCGGCGGGGCACACGGGCACCTGAACAACCATCAGGCAGCGGGGCTGGTCAACGAACTGGGGTGGCAGGATCTGCAACATCTGGTGCTGGCTCACCTGAGCAGCAAGAACAACCTGCCGCACCTGGCCCGGCAATGTTTCGTCGACGCCCTCGGGTGCGACGCGGACTGGCTACAATTGGCCGATCAGGATTCAGGGCTAGACTGGCGCGAAATCGCCTGACGTCCCAAACGGGGCGACGGCCCTGCTTTATAAGGGGCGTATCGCCCCAATTATTCAATGGGCGTCTCGCCCACGTATTTCGCAAGCGGAGCCCATCATGGAAAAACGTGAAGAACTCTACCGCGGCAAAGCCAAGTCGGTGTACAAGACCGACGATGCTGACCGCTTGATCCTGCTGTTCCGCAATGACACCTCGGCGTTCGACGGCAAGCGCATCGAACAGCTGGATCGCAAAGGCATGGTGAACAACAAGTTCAACGCCTTCATCATGCAGAAGCTAGAAGCCGCCGGCATCCCGACCCAGTTCGACAAACTGCTGGCCGATAACGAAGTCCTGGTCAAGAAGCTTGACATGATCCCGGTCGAATGCGTCGTGCGTAACTACGCTGCCGGCAGCCTGGTCAAGCGCCTGGGCGTCGAGGAGGGCACGAAGCTCAACCCGTACACCTTCGAGCTGTTCCTGAAGGACGACGCCAAGGGCGACCCGTTCATCAACGAATCCCACGTCGTTGCGTTTGGCTGGGGCACCGCCGAGCAACTCGTACGCATGAAGGAATTGTCGCTCAAGGTCAACGACGTACTGACCAAACTGTTCGACGAAGCGGGCCTGTTACTGGTCGACTTTAAGCTCGAGTTCGGCGTGTTCAGCGACGGCTCTATCGTGCTGGGCGATGAATTCAGTCCGGACGGTTGCCGCCTGTGGGACAAGGACACCAAGAAGAAAATGGACAAGGACCGCTTCCGCCAAGGCCTCGGTGACGTCATCGAAGCCTACGAAGAAGTCGCCAAGCGTCTGGGCGTTCCTCTATAACCCAGCTGGTTACCAGCAAAAGCGCCGCAAGCGTCTGAAAAAACGCGGAAATTTTGAAAAAAAGGATTCGCGTTTTTTTACCAAGCTGTTATGATGCGCGCCGTTGGAGAGATGCCGGAGTGGCCGAACGGGACGGATTCGAAATCCGTTGTACTGGCGACAGTACCTAGGGTTCAAATCCCTATCTCTCCGCCATCACAAATGAAAGCCCCAGAAGTTATACTTCTGGGGCTTTTTGTTTTCAGGGCTGCTTTAGGCGGCCAACGGAGCAAGCTGTTCTGCTCAGGTGAGTCGCACAGGATCAGGGCACGTCGATGGACGTTGAAATGGTCTCCATACACTTGCTGGACCGTCCGCCCGGTTTGCAGGCGATTTACCTATTCGACAGTCACTATGAAGAATATGGTCGGCTTGCGAAATATTGCCGTTCATGAGTACCAGACTCTCCGGTTGGCGATCACCGTGGCGATCATCTCGGATCATCTGGACGACTTAATCCGTTTAAGCTCGTTTGTGCTGACGCGAGATATCGCCTGGCTGTGCCGATTCGCAAAGCGGCTAAACCTGCTTTATCTGCGTCTGGCTATTGCTCGAATGGTTCTGAAAAAGGCTCGTACGCTATTCGCCAGCCTGCTACGCAAGGTATCAGGCTGCCTCGGGCCAACCGCTTACTGGTTGTAATCCAGATAGGTCACCTTGGTCCGCACGTAGGTGCGATAACCTTGCTCACCATCATCGCCGCCCAGCCCCGAGCGTTTCCAGCCGGCGTGGAAGCCGTTGATTTCTTCCGGGCCAATGCGGTTGATGTAGACCTCACCGCTTTCCAGTGCGTCCACCAGACGCATCGTTGCGCTCAAGTCCCGGGTGTAGACATAGGCGCTCAGGCCATAGTGGCTGGCGTTGGCCCATTCGATGACTTGCTGCTCATTGTCGAACGCGACGATGGGCAGGATCGGTCCGAATACCTCGTCACAGAGGATGTCGGCGTCTGCGCTCACGCCCGTCAGTACGGTCGGGGCTACCCAATAACCCGTGTTCAAGGCGGCGGGCAAAGTCTGCGGACCCCCGGCGGCAATCTGTGCTCCTTGCTCCAGGGCGCGTTCGAGGTGGGTGTTCACGCTGTCGCGCTCTGCCGCGCTGACCTTGGGGCCAATGTCGGTGCTCTCGTCGTGCGGATCGCCCAGCTTCAATTGCTGGGCTTCACGCACCACTGCTTCGACGAAGCGATCATGAATCGATGCATGCACGTAGGTGCGTTCGTTGGCGATGCACACCTGACCACAGTTGGTCATGCGCGACGCCACCGCGTCCTTGGCCGCACGTTCGACATCGGCATCAGCCATGACAATGAAAGGCGCCTTGCCACCCAGCTCCAGCGACACCGGCACAATGCTGTCGGCGGCGGCATGCAGGATTTGCGTGCCTGCGCGGGTCGAGCCGGTCATGGTCACCAGATGAGTACCGGGGTGGCGCACCAGCGCGTCGCCCAGGGATTTACCCGGTCCGGTTACCACGTTCACGACACCGGCGGGGATGCCCGCCCGTTGGCATAACGTGGCCATGGCGAGTGACGAAAAAGGCGTGTTTTCGCTGGGTTTGACCACGATGCAATTGCCGGCAACGATGGCGGGCGCGACCTTGCGAAGGAACATCGCCAGCGGGAAATTCCACGGAATGATTGCGGCTACGACGCCGTAGGGTTCTTCACGGATGCTGATGGTGCGCCCCGGAGTGCCGCAGGCCATGACTTGCCCGGTCTGGCGAAAGCCCAGTCCGGCATGGTAGCGCAGCATGGTCAGTGCCATGCCCACTTCGGCGCGCGCTTCCTTGATAGGTTTACCCTGTTCGGTGACCAGCAGGCGAGCCAGCGCCTCGCTGTTTTCCTGCACCTGTTCGAACAGACGCTGCAAGTGTTCGGCCCGTGCCGCCAGACCCAACCGCGCCCAGGCTTTCTGCGCCTTCGTGGCATTGTCGACGGCTTGTTCGGCGGTGTGTTCATCGCCCTCGGCGACAACCCCTATGGACGTTTCGGTGGCAGGGTTGAGCACCTCGCGGGTTTGGCGGCCGGTGTGCCATTGCCCGCCGATGAATTGGGACGGTTCGCGTGGCAGCAGGGCCTGAATCAGATCGTTGTACATGAAGTTCTTCCTCGGTTTTAGTGAGCACCACCCTAAAGTTTTGTAACTGTTGTTGAAATTGAAATATATTGATCCACCTTTTTCGAAAAAGAGAACAACTCATGCAGCTTGCTCAACTGCGTGCATTTTGCGCCGTGGCGCGAACCGGCTCGGTGACGGCAGCGGCCAAGGAGCTGCACCGGGTGCCTTCCGGCGTGACCTTGCGTATCCAGCAACTGGAGCAAGACCTGGACTGCCAGCTGTTCGTGCGCGAAAAACAGCGCCTGACCCTCTCGCCGTTCGGGCGCGCATTGCTGGCGCGGGCGCAGCAGATTATCGAGCTGAGCGATGGCGCCAAGGCGCTGATTCGCGAAGAACAGGTAGGCGGCCATCTGACGCTGGGCGCGCTGGACGTTGGCCTGGTGGCGTTCATGCCGCAGCTCGTGGGACGCTTTCGCCAGCGCCACCCACAGGTGAGCATGGACATTCGCAGCGACGTCTCGGAGGTGTTGATGGGGCAGGTCGCTGAGGGACTGCTGGACATTGCGCTGACCGACGGCCCGGTGCAGTCCCCGGCGCTGGATAGCCGTTATGCCTTCTCCGATCACCTGGTGCTGATCACCGAACAGGCCCACGGGCCAGTGCAGGCTGCCAGTGACCTGCGCTGTCGGGAGATTTATGGCTTTCGCCAGAACTGCTCGTTCCGGCTACGGCTGGATCGTTGGCTGCAGGCGTGCGCAGGGGAGCATTTGCAGATGATCGAGATGGAGTCCTACCACACCATGCTCGCGTGCGTGACGGCAGGTGCCGGAGCCGCGTGGGTGCCGCGTGCGATGCTGCAGACACTGCCGGGGCGGACGGCGGTGCGGGTGCATTCGCTGGGCGAGGCGGGACGTTCTGACCTGTATTTCGTTTGGCGCGCTGGACACCTGACGGGTAACGCCCAGCGTTTGCTGGGCCTGCAGGATGTCGAGCTATAGGAGGGGGCGCTTTTGAGAAACCAGCGAAATCGGCGCCGTTGCCCGAAGCCGCCAAGCGGCCGGTGCGCCCCTAGCCGGGAAGTTTCAACCCATGACCGTTGGACACCCACGGGTCCGCGGGCTATGAGGATTCGTTGGTGCAGACTCGACATCAACCTATCGACGTTTGCTTTGGGTTGCTTGGTGATCGGCCAAGGCAACTAACGTTGCGTATCGATTACGTCGCGTTTGCCGTTCTGCAGACCGGTATAGGGATAAGGCTGACAGCGCGTACTTAATGAGGATTAATGGCTTAGTGCCACTTAGTGCAACTAAATAGCCATTACTGATCTGCCGGTGTTTTTTATAAGTTTTGATAAAATCCATCACTTCCAACAAGTTAGAAAGTCTCTTGCAAAGTCCATGCGATGAGCGTCGGCTTTTATAATTTGTATCAGAACTGAAACAAAACTGTTGCCAAGTGTTTAAGTGCGAACTATGTTCTGGCATCGCTCAATCAAGGGCGGACTATTAGCCAGGTGCAAGGATGCGAAACTCGAAGACTGTGGGTGCCGTTCGTTACTGTTTTAAACCTGCCGCAACAAGCGCGCTGTACGCGCTGTCTTTCACGTTTGGCTGTTGCGCTCATGCCGACTACATCGAGCAGGGCAAGTTGGGCGACGCCGCCAGTTGGCGCTCCGCAGAGTTTCAAAGCGATTGGGGCCTGGGTCGTATTCAGGCTGATCAGGCATACGCTGCCGGGATCACGGGTGCAGGTATCAAGGTCGGCGCGCTGGACTCGGGTTTCGACCCCTCCCACCCGGAAGCCAGCCCATCGCGCTACCACGCGGTGACCACCAGCGGCACCTACGTTGATGGCTCGCCCTTCAGCATTACCGGTGTGATCAACCCTAACAACGACACTCACGGCACCCACGTCACCGGCACCATGGGCGCGGCACGGGATGGCGTCGGCATGCACGGTGTGGCGTATGACGCGCAAATCTATGTCGCCAACACCAATCAGAGCGACAGCTTTCTGTTCGGTCCCAATCCGGATTCGCATTACTTCAAAGCGGCGTATACGGCACTGGCCGACGCCGGAGTGCGCGCCATCAACAACAGCTGGGGCAGCCAGCCGCCCGACGTGACCTACGCCACGGTCGATGGCGTGTACGCCGCCTATGCTCAGCACTACAACCGCGGCACCTGGCTGGACGAAGCGGCGAATGTCTCGCGCGCCGGCGTGATCAATGTGTTCAGTGCCGGCAATAGCGGTTACGCCAACGCCAGCGTGCGCGCTTCGCTGCCTTATTTCGAGCCCGACCTGGAAGGTCACTGGCTGGCGGTGTCGGGGCTCGATAGCGCCAACGGTCAACGTTACAACCAGTGCGGGCTCTCCAAATACTGGTGCATCACCATGCCGGGGCGGTTGATCGACAGCACCGTGCCAGGGGGCGGTTACGCGCTCAAGTCCGGTACCTCGATGTCTGCGCCCCATGCCACGGGCGCGCTGGCGCTGGTGATGGAACGCTACCCGTACATGAACAATGAGCAGGCGCTGCAAGTGTTGCTGACCACCGCAACCCAGCTGGACGGCTCTGTCACCCAGGTGCCTAACACCAGCGTGGGCTGGGGTGTGGCGAACCTGGAGCGGGCGATGCACGGTCCGGGTCAGTTGCTCGGCACCTTCAACGCCAATCTGGGCGCAGGCCAGAGCGACGTGTGGAGCAATGGCATTTCCGATCAGGCGCTGATCCAGCGTCAGGTGGAGGACCAGGCCGAGCAGGCCCAATGGCAACAAACGCTGGTGAGCAAAGGCTGGCAGAGCGGCATTGCCAGCACGGCGAGCCAACAGGATCAGACCGACTATGCGGTAGGTACAGCCCGCGCCGCTGCGGCAGCACAGCGGCAGTATCAGGGCAGCCTGATCAAATCCGGCGCCGGACGATTGATTCTCGAAGGCACCAATACTTACCGCGGTGACACGCTGGTCGATGGTGGCTTGCTGTCGGTCAACGGTTCACTGGTTTCGACGGTGCAGGTCAACGCCGGGGGTACGCTGGGCGGCTCGGGTCTGATTGGCGGGTTGACTGCGCACGGCGGCGGTATCGTTGCGCCGGGCAATTCCATCGGCACGTTGCAAGTCAATGGCGATGTCAGCTTTGAGCCGGGTTCCACCTATGCAGTAGAGCTTTCTCCCGTCGCCAGTGATCGTATCGTGGCCACCGGCAAGGCCACCGTTTCGGGCGCGAACATGACGCTGTCGCTGGACCAGACGCCGGTAGCATTGAACGCCGCAACCAGCCGAAGCGTACTCGGCCAGCAGTACAACGTGTTGCAGGCGGCCAACGGCATCAATGGCCAGTTCGGCGAGGTAACGTCCAGCTATGCCTTTCTGAGTGGTCGGCTTGATTACGCGGCCAACGCTGTGGCGTTGAACATCGTGCGCAGTGCGGCATTCAGCAGCGTGGCACAGACGCCGAATCAGGCCGCCGTGGCAACCGCTGCCGAGCAGTTGGGCGCTGGCAATGCGGTGTACGAGAACCTGTTGCTGGCCCAGAGCGCGGCCTCGGCGCGCGACAGCTTCCAGCAGTTGTCGGGGGAGATACACCCGGCGATCGGCACAGCACTGATCAACGACAGCCGCCAGGTGCGGGATGCCGTCGGCGAGCGCTTGGGGTCCAGCGTGTTTGGCACCGGCGACGAGGTGTCTGGACAAAGCAACGTTTGGCTGAAGGCGCTGGGTGCTTGGGGCAAGACCGATTCGCGGCACGACACTGCCGCTTACTCCAGTTCCATTGGTGGCCTGCTTGCGGGCGTCGATGGCAAGGTGGCGGACGACACCCGGCTGGGCGTACTGGCCGGCTACAGCGACAGTTCGTTGAGCATGGGTTCTGACACCCATTCGCGGTCCTCGGTGGACAGCTACCACCTGGGCGCTTATCTGGGCCATGAAATCGGCGCGCTGCGTCTGACCCTCGGTGGTGCTTACGCCTGGCACCGGATTGATACCCAGCGTGATGTGCAGGTCAACGGCGCGAGCGGCCGGGAGAAAACCAAACACGACGCGCAGAGCGGCCAGCTGTTTACCGAGGCTGCCTGGCGCATCCAGTTGCAGCCAGCGATCGTCGAGCCATTCGCCAATCTCGCTTATGTCCACCTGGACACCGACAGTTTTACCGAGAAGGGCGATGCTGCGGCTTTGTCTTCCGGTAGCGACACCCGTGATGCGGTGCTGAGCACTCTGGGCGTGCGAGCGCTGAAGACCATTGCGCTCACCAACCAGCAGAAACTCGACCTGTCCGGCAGCCTCGGCTGGCAGCACAACCTGAGCAACATCGACTCCGAACAGCATCTGGCTTTTGCCTCCGGGGGCAGCAACTTCGCCATCGAAAGCTCGCCGCTGGTGCGCGACGCTGCGCTGGTAGGCGCCCATGCCAGCCTGGCGTTGAGCAAGGAAGCCAGGATCAACCTCGACTACAGCGGCCAACTGGCCAGTCGCGAAAAAAGCCACGGTGTCGGCCTGAGCCTTAACTGGCAGTTCTAAGCCCCACCCACCTGACCCAAGAGAACAACGCGCATGCACCCGCATGCGCGCGCAGATTCGTGTGCGTTAACTAAGGACGGTAGTTTCATGAAAGACGCGTTTAATAGCCGACATGGCTTGGTCATCTCTCTACGTTCGGTCATCCGGGCGATCAATCGCGCTTCTTGCGGCGCACTGGCTTGCTACCTGACCAGCACCGGCGTGGCGCATGCCGCTCCCTACGTGGAAGCCGGGCAGGCCGGTAATCCCGCCAGCTGGCGCAGTGCCGAGTTCAATGCCGACTGGGGGTTGGGCGCGATCAATGCCGATCAAGCCTACGCGGCTGGCTATACCGGCAAGGGCGTCAAGCTCGGCGTCTTCGACCAGCCGGTCTACGCCGCGCATCCTGAATTCAACAGCCCCAACAAGGTGGTCAATCTGGTCACCAGCGGCATCCGTCAATACACCGACCCGTATATCCCGGTGAAAGCGGGCGACCCATTTCGCTATGACGGCGCGCCGAGTCTCGACTCCAACGGCAAGCTCGGTAACCACGGCACCCACGTCGGCGGCATCGCTGGGGGTAATCGCGATGGCGGGCCGATGCACGGGGTTGCTTTCAATGCGCAGATCATCAGCGCCGACAATGGCGACCCCGGGCCGGAAGATGGCATCGTGCTGGGCAACGACGGCGCGGTGTATCAAGCAGGCTGGAACGCGTTGGTCAACAGTGGCGCTCGGGTGATCAACAACAGTTGGGGCATCGGCATCACTGACCGGTTCGCCAAGGGCGGCCGCGATCCGGCGTTCCCGCACTTCACCGTTGAGGATGCCCAACTGCAGTTCAATCAGATCCGCCAGATCCTCGGCACCGCGCCGGGCGGGGCGTATCAGGGCGCAATCGATGCTGCGCGCAGCGGCGTGGTCACCATTTTCGCTGCGGGTAACGATTACAACCTCAACAACCCTGACGCCATGGCCGGACTTGGCTATTTCGTACCAGAAATTGCGCCGAACTGGCTGACCGTAGCGGCCCTGCAGCAGAACCCGGATGCCGCCGCAGCCGCCGCCACGCCGTATACGCTGAGCACGTTCTCCTCGCGCTGCGGTTACACCGCCAGTTTCTGCGTAGCGGCACCGGGAACCCGGATCTACAGTTCGGTGCTTAACGGCACCAGCCTCGAAGACCTCACCGTCGGCTGGGCTAACAAGAACGGCACCTCCATGGCAGCGCCGCACGTGGCGGGCAGCCTGGCGGTGCTGATGGAGCGCTTCCCGTACATGACCGGTGCGCAGGTAGCCGAAGTCCTGAAGACCACGGCCACCGACCTTGGCGCGCCGGGCATCGACGCGCTGTATGGCTGGGGCATGATCAATCTGGGCAAGGCGGTCAACGGCCCGGCCATGTTCGTCACCGAGGCGGACATTCCCAGCGAATTCAGGATCAGCGGTGCTTATGGCGACAGCCAGTTCGTTGCAGATTTGCCTGGCGTCGGCGCTGTGGTCGATGCGGGCAAGCCGACCCAGCGCACTTGCAGCGGCCCGCAATGCGGGCTGGATGTCTGGAGCAACGACATATCCGGGCATGGCGGGCTGACCAAGCAGGGCATTGGCACGCTGGTGCTGACGGGAAGCAACCGCTACAGCGGCCCGACGCTGGTCAATCAGGGCCGTCTGGCGGTGAACGGTTCACTGGCCTCGGCAGTGACCGTCAATGACAGCGGCGTACTGGGCGGCAACGGCAGCGTCGGTTCGCTGACCGCCAACCGTGGCGGTACAGTCGCGCCGGGCAACTCCATCGGTACGCTGCAGGTCGCTGGCGATCTCAGGTTGGCGCCAGGTTCGATCTACGCGGTTGAGCTGTCACCCAGCGGCAGTGATCGGATCATTGCTGGCGGCAACGCGACCGTGAGCGGTGCCAACATGACCCTTGCACTGCTGAGCAACGCCTCGTTGCTCAGCAGTGGCCAGACCGCCAGCGTTCTCGGTCGGCAATTCAACGTGCTGCAAGCGTCGGGAGGGGTCGAGGGGCAGTTTGCTTCAGTGGCACACGACTACACCTTCCTCAGCGGTAATCTGGCGTACACCGGTACCGGCGTGACCCTGGCCGTGGAACGCAACGGCGACAGTTTCGCCAGTGCCGCGCAAACCGCCAACCAGCGCAATGTGGCGCAAGCCGCCGAGCAACTGGGCGCGGGCAATCCCGTGTATGAGAGTCTGATCCTGAGCCAGGACACCGCCACTGCACGTCGCGCCTTCACCCAATTATCCGGCGAAGTGCACCCTGCCATCGCCACGCAACTGATCAACGACAGCCGCCAGTTGCGCGATGCTGTGGGTGATCGCTTGCGTGTCGCCGGACTCTACGAGCAGCCGGCGCCGGGCAGTGAAGACAACTCGGTGTGGGTCAAGGCATTGGGCGCCTGGGGCAAGAACTCGGGGAGCAGTGACAGCGCCAGCTCGGTTTCATCGCTGGGCGGCTTGCTCGCTGGTGTCGACGGCCTGATCAGCGATCACACGCGTCTGGGTGTGATGGCGGGTTACAGCGACACCTCCCTGAGTCTGGGCGACGACACCCATTCCCGCGCCTCGGCGGACAGCTACCACTTGGGTGCCTACATTGGCCACGAAGAAGGTGCGCTGCGTTTGACTGCCGGTGCGTCCCACAGCTGGCATCGCATCGACGTCAAGCGTGACCTGCAATACGGCGAGTTTTCTGATCGGCAAAAGGTCAAGCGTGATGCCCAGTCGACCCAGGTCTTCACCGAAGCCGCCTACCGCCTGAACCTGCAACCGCTGGCACTGGAACCGTTCGCCAACCTGGCCTATGTGCACCTGGACAGCGATGGCTTTACTGAAAAAGGCGGCGCCACTGCGCTCAAGGGACATGACGACAACCGCGATACCGTGCTCTCCACGCTAGGCATGCGTGCTGGCAATCGATTCAACCTTAACGACAGCCAGAAACTGGACCTGTCCGCGACCCTCGGCTGGCAGCACAACCTGAGCGACATTAACAGCGAACAGCACCTGGCGTTTGCCAATGCCAACGCCGGCAACAGCTTCACGGTGCAAGGTGTTTCGATGGACCGCGACGCTGCGGTGGTCGGCGCTCGCGCCAGCCTGATGCTGAGCAGGGAAGCTCGTGTCAACTTTGACTACAGCGGCTTGCTCGGCGCCCGTGACAAAACCCACGGCGTGGGGCTGTCTCTGGATTGGCAGTTCTGATGGCAGGCGTCTGCGGTTTTAACGCCCAGCAGGCGCAACCATTGAGGAGTCGGTGGGGAGGGCCTGCCCGGCCGATGGAGTAAGGACAGGATCCCTGTTTCATCGGGCGGGCGCAGCAATTACTCAAGGTGCGCTCGCAATGAGCGCACCTGTTTTCACGGCTTATTCGTCCCAGGGACGGTCGCCGTTCTCATCCTTGATGCGCGTTGGCAGGCCCATCACTTCCAGAGCTTTGAGGAACGCCTGGGCAGGCAGCTCTTCGACGTTGACCATGCGCTTCACATCCCACTCGCCACGGGCAACCAGCAGGGCTGCGGCCACCGGCGGCACGCCTGCGGTGTAGGAAATGCCCTGACTGTCAGTCTCGGCGAAGGCCTCTTCGTGATCGGCGACGTTGTAGATGAACACTTCGCGAGGCTTGCCGTCCTTGGTGCCTTTGACCAGATCACCGATGCACGTCTTGCCGACATAACCCGGCGCCAGCGAGGCGGGATCAGGCAGCACAGCCTTGACCACTTTCAGCGGCACGATCTCGACGCCTTCGGCGGTTTTGACCGGTTGTTCGGACAGCAGGCCGAGGTTCTTCAGGACGGTGAACACATTGATGTAATGGGCACCGAAGCTCATCCAGAATCGCACGTTGGGCACGTCGAGGTTTTTCGACAGCGAGTGCACTTCATCGTGGCCGGTGAGGTAAAGGTCCTGCGCGCCTACAACCGGCAGGTCATCGGTACGCTTGACTTCGAACATGCTGTTGCTGGTCCACTGGCTGTTCTGCCAGCTCCAGACCTGTCCGGTGAATTCGCGGAAATTGATTTCCGGATCGAAATTGGTGGCGAAATATTTGCCATGGGAGCCAGCATTGACGTCGAGAATGTCGATCGAATCAATGCGGTCGAAATACTGTTGCTGCGCCAATGCCGCGTAGGCGTTGACCACACCCGGGTCGAAACCGATGCCGAGAATGGCCGTGATGTTTTTCTCCTGGCACTCCTCGAGGTTTCTCCACTCGTAATTGCCGTACCAAGGCGGGGTTTCGCACACTTTGCCCGGCTCTTCGTGGATAGCAGTATCCAGATAAGCCGCGCCGGTATCGATGCAGGCGCGCAGCACCGACATGTTGAGGAACGAGGAACCGACGTTGATCACGATCTGCGATTCGGTTTCCAGAATCAACGCTTTGGTCGCTTCGATATCCAGCGCGTTCAGGGCGTAAGCCTTGATTGCCGCAGGCTGCTTGAGACTGCCCTTGGCGTTGACGCTGTCGATGATGGCCTGGCACTTGGAGATGTTGCGCGACGCGATGGCAATACGACCGAGTTCGTCGTTATGCTGCGCGCACTTGTGGGCCACCACCTTGGCGACACCTCCTGCACCAATGATAAGAACGTTCTTCTTCAATTTCTTTCTCTCTCCTTTCTGCCAGCTTACGAGAGGCTGGACAGGTAATCGTCAAAACCAAACTCACGAACCACCTCGACTGTACCGTCGAGTTGTTTCACTGCAATGGACGGCATTTTCAGGCCGTTGAACCAGTTTTTCTTGACCATGGTGTAGCCCGCTGCGTCCACGAACGACAGCCGATCGCCGATGGCCAGCGGACGATCGAACTGATATTCCCCGAAGATATCCCCGGCCAGGCAGGATTTGCCGCACACCATATAAGTGTGATCGCCTGAGCTCGGCGCCAGCTTGGCGTCCAGGCGGTAGATCAGCAGGTCGAGCATGTGTGCTTCGATGGAGCTGTCGACCACGGCCAGGTGCTTGCCGTTGTACAGGGTGTCGAGCACGGTCACTTCCAGCGAGGCACTTTGAGTGATAGCCGCTTCGCCCGGTTCGAGATAAACCTGCACGCCGTATTTCTGCGAAAAGGCCTTGAGGCGCGCGCAGAACGCGTCCAGCGGATAGCCTTCGCCGGTGAAGTGAATGCCGCCACCGAGGCTGACCCACTCGACCTTATGCAGCAAATGGCCAAAGCGCTCTTCGATGGTCGACAGCATCTGGTCGAACAGGCTGAAATCGCCGTTTTCGCAGTTGTTGTGAAACATGAAACCGGAGATCTGCTCGATGACTTTTTCGATCTTCTCAGGGTCCCATTCGCCCAGGCGGCTGAAGGGACGCGCCGGGTCGGCCAGCAGGTAGTCGGAGCTGCTGACCTGCGGGTTGACGCGCAGACCGCGCACTTTGTCCGTGCAGGCAGGAGCGTGGCGCTCCAGCTGGCTGATGGAGTTGAAGATGATCTTGTCGCAGTTTTCGAGCATCTCTTCGATCTCGTCATCTGCCCAGGCCACGCTGTACGCATGCGTCTCGCCCTCGAACTTCTGGCGACCCAGTTTCAATTCATAGAGCGACGAGGACGTGGTGCCGTCCATGTACTGCTGCATCAGGTCGAACACCGACCAGGTTGCGAAGCACTTGAGCGCCAGCAAGGCCTTGGCGCCGGATTGCTCGCGCATGTACGCGATCTTTTCCATGTTGCGCAGCAGTTTTTCTTTATCGATGAGGTAGTACGGCGTTTTGATCATTTCGTGGCCTCCCGCAATGCCAGCCGAAAAAGGACGGCGATTGTGCCTTCACTCGATGTGGATCGAAAGGGTGAAACGGATTTTTTGCTGCCAAATGCGACGTTCGTTGCCTGATACGGTGGCTGATGAAACATTTTGTACTCACCTTGGGCTCGGGTTCGGCATCCTTGCTTGACAACCCTGACAGTTCAACGGCCTCTCCTATAGCCACTATTTGGCAATCTAATCAGTGACAAAATGTCGCAATCGCTTCGAGGCGAGTAAGATAGGCACCCTGATTTCCCATCTCCCCTATTTTTTTCGGACGGAGCCTGCGTTGAGTGTCGTGAAGCGACCTCCGGGGCACTGTTTCGATGACGTATTGATAGAGCAAATAGAGAAAAGGCGATTACTGATGACCAAGACCTCGCGACCTTTATATATTTCCTACGCTGGCCCTTCGCTGCTGGAGATGCCGCTGCTGAACAAAGGCAGCGCCTTCACGCCGCAGGAGCGGGTGGATTTCAACCTGGTCGGCCTGCTGCCGCAGAACGTTGAAACCATCGAAGAGCAGCAGACCCGCGTCTACAGCCAGTACAAGCAGTGCGCGAGCGACCTGGACAAGCATATTTATCTACGTTCGATCCAGGACAACAACGAAACACTGTTCTTCCGCCTGCTGGACTCGCATCTGGAAGAGATGCTGCCGATCATCTACACCCCGACCGTGGGTCAGGCGTGCCAAGAGTTCTCCAAGATCTACCGCACCCACCGCGGGCTGTTTATTTCCTACCCCGAGCGCGACCGCATCGACGACATCCTGCGCAGCGCAACGAAGGATCGCATCAAGATCATCGTGGTGACTGACAGCGAGCGCATCCTGGGCCTGGGCGACCAGGGCATCGGCGGCATGGGCATCCCCATCGGCAAGCTGTCGCTCTACACCGCATGTGGCGGGATCAGCCCGGCCTACACGTTGCCTATCGTGCTGGACGTCGGCACCAACAACAAAGAGCTGCTGGATGACCCGATGTACATGGGCTGGCGCCACGAGCGCGTCACCGGCAAGGAATACGAAGACTTCGTCGCCCTGTTCATCGAAGCGGTTCAGCGTCGCTGGCCGGACGTGCTGCTGCAGTTCGAGGACTTTGCCCAGACCAACGCCATGCCATTGCTGGAGAAGTACCGCGACGAGCTGTGCTGCTTCAACGACGACATTCAGGGCACGGCCTCGGTGGCAGTAGGCACGCTGCTCGCGGCGTGCAAGGCCAAGAATGAAACCCTGGGTCAGCAGCGCGTGGTGTTCCTGGGCGCAGGTTCCGCCGGTTGCGGTATCGCCGAACACATCATCGCCGCGATGGTCATCGAAGGCCTGAGCGAAGCCGAAGCCCGCAAGCGGGTGATGATGGTCGACCGTTTCGGACTGTTGACCGACAGCATGGACAACCTGCTGGACTTCCAGAAGAACCTGGCGCAGAAGGCCGGGGATGTGGCGGGCTGGTCGAGCGGCGAGGGCTATCCTGAGTTGCTGGACGTGGTCACCCACGGCAAACCGACCGTGCTGATTGGCGTATCCGGTCAGCGGGGCCTGTTCACCGAGCAAGTCATCCGCGAAATGCACAAGCATTGCGCCAAGCCGCTGGTGATGCCGCTGTCCAACCCGACCTCCAAAGTCGAAGTCACACCGCAGGAGGTACTGACCTGGACCAACGGCGATGCGCTGGTTGCCACAGGCAGTCCATTCGCACCCGTCACGGTAGGCGATCGCACGTTCCATATCGCCCAGTGCAATAACTCCTACATCTTCCCGGGCATCGGTCTGGGTGTGATCGCGGCGAAAGCCACGCGTATCACCGACAAGATGCTGATGGCGGCCTCGAATGCGTTGGCCGAATGCTCGCCGATGGTCACCGGCAAAGGCGATGCTGTCCTGCCGCCGCTCAAAGAAATCCAGACCGTGAGCAAGAAGATTGCACTGGCGGTGGCCAAGCAGGCCCAAGCTGAGAACGTTGCGCTGGAAACCACCGAAGAAATGCTGGTAGACGCCATCGAGCGTAACTTCTGGATGCCGAACTACCGCAGCTACCGTCGCAGCGCGGTTTAAAACCGCTCGGCTAAATAAAGACCGCCCCATGGCAACATGCGGCGGTCTTTTGTTTTGTCGCAAAAGACATCAGGATGGGCCCTCGATAAAAACAAAAACATCGACGAGGGACACATGCAAACGGACAGTGTGCTCTATGACTATGTGATCGTCGGCGCGGGTCCGGCCGGATGCCTGCTCGCCAATCGGCTGTCGCACAACCCCGCTCATCGTGTTCTGCTGCTCGAAGCGGGCGGGCAGGACAATTACGCCTGGATCCACGTCCCGGTGGGCTACCTCTACTGCATCGGCAACCCGCGTACCGACTGGTGCTTCAAGACCGAAGCCGAGCCTGGCTTGCACGGGCGTGCCTTGAGCTACCCGCGGGGCAAGGTGCTGGGCGGCTGTTCATCGATAAACGGCATGATCTACATGCGCGGCCAGTCCCGCGACTACGACGCCTGGGCCGCCGAGGACAACAAGGGTTGGGGCTGGCGGGACGTGCTGCCGATCTTCAAGCGTTCGGAAAGCCATTTCGACGGAGACTCCGAACAGCATGGCGCGCAAGGCGAGTGGCGGGTCGAGCAGCAGCGCCTGTCATGGACCCTGCTCGATGCCTTTCGCGAGGCGGCGGCGCAGTCCGGCATCGCGTCGATTGCCGACTTCAACGGCGGCGACAACGAGGGCTGCAGCTACTTTCAGGTCAACCAGCGGCGCGGCGTACGCTGGAATGCGTCCAAGGCGTTCCTGCGTCCAGTGTTGCAGCGGCCGAACCTCACGGTGAAGACCAACGCCGAAGTGTCGCGCATCGAGTTCGAAAACGGGCGGGCGAGTGCGGTGCTGGCCAAGGTGGGCGATCAGCAACAGAAGCTGCGCGCCAGGCGAGAAATCATTCTCTGCTGCGGATCGATCGGATCCCCCATGGTCTTGCAGCGCTCAGGGATCGGACCGCGTGCGCTCCTGGAAAAGCTTGGCATCGGTGTGCACCATGAACTACCGGGTGTCGGCGGCAATTTGCAGGACCATTTGCAACTGAGGCTGATCTACAAGGTCAGCAACGGTCATACCCTGAACCAGATGGCGGGCAGCCTGTGGGGCAAGATGCATATGGGCCTGCGTTATGCCTTCAATCGCAGTGGTCCGCTGGCGATGGCGCCGAGTCAGTTGGGCGCGTTCGCTCGTTCCGGGCCGGAGCAGACCTCGGCGAATCTGCAGTATCACGTGCAGCCGTTGTCACTGGAGCGCTTTGGCGAGCCCTTGCACGGCTTCCCCGCATTCACGGCATCGGTGTGCGACCTGCGTCCGCAAAGCCGCGGTACTGTGCAAATCCGCTCGCCACTGGCAGACGCCGTACCCGTGATTCGCCCGAACTACCTCAGCCACGAAACCGACCTGAAAGTCGCCGCCGATGCAATTCGCCTGACCCGCCGCATCGCCGCCGCGCCTGCCTTGGCCAGCTACCACCCTGTTGAGTATCTGCCTGGAGCCACGCTGCAAACCGAGGAAGAGCTGCGCCAGGCCGCCGGTCTTATCGGCACCACTATTTTTCACCCGGTCGGCACCTGCAAGATGGGCCAAGGGCCTGATGCGGTGGTGGACGAGCGCCTGCGAGTGCATGGCGTAGCGGGCTTGCGCGTGGTCGATGCCTCGATCATGCCGCGCATCACGTCCGGAAACACCTGCTCGCCCACCGTGATGATCGCCGAGAAAGCGGCGCTGATGATTATTGAGGATGCAGTGGCGAGCGACGCTCGTACCGACACAGGGTGCGTCACCGCTGCCGCATCTGCCGTCCAGTCTCTTACGCTGCCGTCGTAACTTGCGACGCACTCGCGCAGGTTCAGCGCAGTATCCGGACGTGGTGTGCCCACACGTGATCGGCGTTGAGCCTGCGTGGCAGATATGTATTGCAGGAAGAAATCCTGCCGAAAAAACATGTCGGGCCCCACCATTTGTTCTCATGCTTTTCACAAAAAATTTATGGCTGACTGCCTAAAGTTGTGACGTCGAAAGAGTGTCTATTCTCTTGATCGACTTCTCTTTTCAGGCCCCCAGATCCTCGATGCTGAACGTAAAAGCAGTACGTCCTGAGCGCGTGACCGTGCTCGCCAGTATTTTTTTATTGGTCGGGTTTAACCCGACGCTCTGGCAGCACGTGTTCACCATCACCGATTTCAACGGGGCAGGCCTGTTGTTGTGCGGCGCGTTCGCGGTGTTGATTTTATGTGTGTTCAATATTGTTCTGACGCTGTTCGCCTTCAAGTACGTATTGAAACCGGTATTGACTGTTTTATTCCTGATCAGCGCCGGCGTCGCTTATTTCATGAATCAGTACGGTGTGATGATTGACGCCGGGATGCTGCGCAACTTTACTGAAACCAACGCCACTGAAGTTCAGGATCTGTTATCGCTCAAACTGTTCGCTTACTTGCTGTTGCTAGGCATCGTGCCATCCCTGCTTGTCTGTAAGCTGCCCGTCAACTATCGCTCATCGTCGCGGGAGGCCTTGAGCAAGGTCGTGGTCATTGTCGTGTGTGCCAGCGTGATGGGCGGGGTGGCGCTGATGAATTATCAAGGCTTGTCATCGCTGTTGCGTAACCATCACGAATTACGGTTGATGGTCGTGCCGAGCAATTACATCGGTGCATCGGCGAGCTACTTGAGCGAGCGGGTCAAATCGGCACGGCAACCATTCGTAAGTATCGGTCAGGACGCGACGCTGTCCAGCGACTGGCGGCAGCACAAGCGCAAGTCGTTGACGGTACTGGTCGTAGGCGAAAGTGCACGGGCCGAGAACTTCGGCATCCTGGGTTATAACCGCGACACCACGCCGCAATTGAAGAAAGAGCACGGTGTGCTGACGTTTACCGATGTGCACTCTTGCGGCACCGAAACCGCCGTGTCGGTGCCGTGCATGTTCTCCAACATGGGCCGCAAGGATTACGACGCCAGCACGGCGAGAAACAAGGAAGGGCTGCTGGACGTGCTCAAGCACGCGGGCCTTGACGTGATCTGGCGCGACAATCAGTCGGGCTGCAAGGGCACGTGCGACCGTGTGACGCTGCAGGACGTCAGTAATCTCACCGATCCGGTGCTGTGCGCCAACCATGAATGCCGCGACGAGATTCTGCTGCAGGGGCTGCAACGTTTTATCGATAAGCTGGACAAGGATACGGTGCTGGTACTTCACCAGATGGGTAGCCATGGTCCCGAATACTTTAAGCGTTATCCGAAAGCGTTCGAAAAGTTCACACCGGTCTGTGCCAGTAATGCGCTCAATAACTGCTCGCGGGAAAGTATCGTCAACGGCTACGACAACACCTTGTTGTATACCGATCATGTCCTGGCGTCATTGATCGACATCCTGCGCAGTAACCAGAACAAGGTGGACACTGCAATGTTGTACGTGTCCGACCATGGCGAGTCGCTGGGCGAATACAACCTGTTTTTGCACGGCACCCCTTACATGCTTGCGCCCGACCAACAGAAACATGTGCCGATGATTGCCTGGTTCTCAGACACCTATCAACGGTCATTTGCCGTGGACACTCATTGTCTGCAGAAAGAACGCAGCGCGCCTTTGAGCCAGGACAATGTGTTCCATTCGATGTTGGGGCTACTGCAGGTGCGCACTGGGGTCTATAACCCGGCGCTGGATCTGTTCGCTGGCTGCCGGAGGATATACACGGACGGGGTACTGGCCAATGAGTGACCACGCGCGCGACGACGGCCGGGCGCAGCCATACGTGCTGCGCCATGAGCAGGGGCTTGCGCGGCGTTTGAGCCTATGGCGCGATGCGCAACTGGCGCGTCAGGCATTGCGCGATGCCGGCGAGCCTGGTTTGGTGCTGGACCTGCCTTCGGGCTCCGGGCGTTTCTGGCCGGTGCTGGCCGAACACGCCAACCGGGTGATTCTGGCCGCGGCCCCGTCCTGGGACACGCTGGACATCGCCCAGGCCCAGTCGTGCGTGGACGTGCGCGAGCGCATTCGCACGTTTCAGAGTTCCGCATCGTCCATCGACCTATCCGCCAATTCGGTGGATTGCATCTTTTGCATGCGGCTGTTTCATCACGTTGCCGACAGCGATAAGCGCAGGGCGATACTTGAGGAGTTCTATCGGGTCACCCGCGACACAGCCATCGTCGCGTTATGGGTCGATGGCAATATCAAAGCATGGCGTCGCAAGCGGCTGGAGGGTCACAAGCGCACGCTCGACGGGACGCCAGAGGTGCGTAACCGTTTTGTCGTGTGCCGGGCGCAGATCGAGGCCGAGTTCATCGAAGCCGGTTTTCGCATCGTCGGTCATCACGATTTTCTGCCAGGGTATGCCATGTGGCGGGTTTACGTGCTGCGCAAGCGCGGATGATCGATTCGATGGACGGTCGTACGCCGCCGCCTTGGCAATAATATCGAAGATGAAGTTGTTCGAGACTTGCAGCACGGATGCCCGGTTACTGCTTATAGCGATATATACTGCGCGCCATTCTTCAAGGGAGAGCCGTGTGGCCATCGATATTCACTGGATTCGCGACGACGACAGCCTCGCCCAACATTGCGCGCAGTGGCAGGCATTGCCGTTTGTCGCGCTCGACACCGAATTCATGCGGGTCGACACCTTCTATCCTATTGCCGCGTTGCTGCAGATCGGTGATGGATCACGTGCC
The DNA here is from genome assembly GCF_002419965.1 of Pseudomonas sp. UBA5706. Taxonomy (GTDB): domain Bacteria; phylum Pseudomonadota; class Gammaproteobacteria; order Pseudomonadales; family Pseudomonadaceae; genus Aquipseudomonas. The sequence goes on along the minus strand of NZ_DIHC01000001.1, from coordinate 69,505 downwards.
TATCTGATCGACCCGCTGCTGATCAGCGAATGGAAGCCTCTGGCTGACTTGCTTGAAAATTCCGATGTCATCAAGGTGGTTCACGCCTGCAGCGAGGACCTGGAAGTTCTGCTGCGCCTGACCGGCAGCCTGCCCGCGCCGTTGTTCGACACCCAATTGGCCGCCGCTTATCTGAACCTTGGGTTCTCGATGGGCTATTCGCGTCTGGTGCAGGAAGTGCTGAACATCGAGTTACCCAAGGGCGAAACCCGCTCCGACTGGCTGCAACGTCCCCTGTCCGAGACCCAGATCAGCTACGCCGCTGAAGATGCCGTGCACCTTGCCGAGGTCTACAGCCTGTTGCGGCCGCGTTTGTCCGATGACAAATACGCCTGGTTGCTGGAAGACGGCGCTGAGCTGGTGGCCAATCTGCGTCGCGAAACCGATCCGTACCAGGTCTATCGCGAGGCCAAACTGGCCTGGAAGCTGTCTCGCGCACAGTTGAACGTGCTGCGGGAGCTGTGCGCCTGGCGCGAGCAGCAGGCCCGTCTGCGCAATCAGCCGCGTAACCGGGTGCTGCGCGAGCATTCGCTGTGGCCGCTGGCCAAGAGTCAACCGGACAACCTCGGGGCGCTGGCCAAGATCGAAGACATGCACCCCAAGACCGTGCGCCAGGACGGCGAATTTTTGTTGGATCTGATCAAAAAGGCCGGCAGCGTGTCGCCGGATCTATGGCCGCCGGCGTTGCCAGAGCCGTTGCCGATCGAGGCGTCCAATGTGTTGAAGAGCCTGCGCGTCATTGGTCAGCAGCAAGCCGAGCGCCTGGACATGGCGCCTGAGCTGATGCTGCGCAAGAAGACGCTCGAAGCCTTGCTCAAGACCGGTTTCCCTGACGGTCCCTATAAACTGCCCGATTCGCTGCGTGGCTGGCGCCGCGAGTTGATGGGCCAGATGCTGCTCGACAGCCTGGCCAACCCCGGAGAACAGCCTTGAAACGTATCTGCTCCATTTATCGCAGCCCACGCAAAAATGAAATGTACCTGTATGTGCTCAAGAGCGATGCTCTGGAGCGTGTGCCCGATGAACTGCTCGGCGCATTTGGCAAGCCGCAGCATGCCTTCGATCTGGTTCTGACACCTGAGCGCAACCTGGCCCGTGAAGACATTCACGCAGTGCTGGCCAATCTGGAAAAGCAGGGCTATCACCTGCAGATGCCACCGGCCGAGGACGAGTACATCGAGCACTTGCCCGAAGAGTTGCTGCGCCGCAACGACCCGATCTGATCGATTGTCGACCCTGCAATTCAACGCAGGGGTTTACCGGACCGCCGTGTCTTTCGGCCTGCGTTCTCGCCACAAGGCGTAGGCGTCGAAAGACTGGCGGTCGCATGTCCTGTTTTTTTGAGTTTTGAATCCATGCGCGTTCTGATCGCCGAACACGATTATCCTGTTTACACCGAACTGCTTCGCAAAGCCGCCCCGGACATCGAAGTGCTCAGCACAGGTGATTCCGCCGAACTGTCGAAACTGGCTGCCGATGCGCCGGTCTGGCTGGGCCAGCCAGACCTGCTGGCAACCTTGCTGCGTCAGGGTCGCAAGCCACAGTGGCTGCAGTCGACCTGGGCCGGGGTCACGCCGTTACTCGCCCATGGTCTGAACCGCGATTACCGGCTGACCCGCGCGGTGGGCATCTATGGTCAGGTAATGGCCGAGTTTGTCCTGACGTATATGCTGGTTCACGAGCGCGAAGTGCTGGCGCGGCTGGTCAGTCAGGTCGAGCGAAAATGGGATGACCGGATGGGGCAAAGCCTGGCCGGACGCAAGGTGCTGATCGTCGGCACCGGCGACATCGGCGCCAGCGTGGCGCAGTTTCTCGTGCCGTTCGGCGTGCAGCTGTATGGCGTCGCCTCGACGGCTCGGACGCTGGCGCCCTTCGTTGAAGTCGGTGCGCTGGAGGATCTGCCACGGTTGGTCAGCGAGGTCGATTTCGTCATTAACCTGCTGCCCAACACACCGCAGACTCACGATATCTATGATGCGAAGCTGTTTGCCCGGTTCAAGCCATCGGCGTTGTTCATCAACATTGGCCGGGGCGTGGCGGTGGTCGATGCCGATCTGGTGCACGCCCTTAAGGAAGGCCATGTGGCGGGCGCGGTGATCGATGTCTGTCGTCAGGAGCCATTGCCGCAGCGTCATCCATTCTGGACCGCCTGGGGCCTGCTGCTGACCGGCCACAGCTCGGGGCCGACCTCACCTGTAGCGATGACCCAACTGTTCGTCGAGAACCTTAAAGCGTTCATGGCGGGCGAGGCTTTGCGCGGGCAAGTGGATTTCGCGAAGGGCTACTAGGTTCTGTACGAAAAGTCGGCGAGCGAAGGTCAGGCAAGGCAAAAACAGGCGAGGAGGCGGAGTCTACGTGTTGTAAATGAGCATTTCGAGCCTGTTTTTAACGCAGCATCACCGAGCGCAGCCCCTTTTCGTACAGAGCCTAGGGGCTCGGCAACGCTTCTCGTGAGCATTCCCTTTTAGTTGCACGGCTTGCGGCGGTAGCAAGATTGCGGATGCTGCCGCTGGCAAACCATGCTGCTAATAGGAGCGCGGCTCGCCTTAAAGGGAGAAGTCCCCCGCAGCCGCCAGTTCAGCGACCGGGCGGCGAGGGCTTGGGGCTTCGCGGGCCTGCAGGTAGTCGGCCAGAGTCGTCTTATCACCCAGTTTGCCGATCGCCACCGCTGCATGCAGTGCGTAGTCATCCGGGATCTTTAGTTCGGTGCGGGTCAGTTCCTGATCGAAGCCGGCCATGCCGTGGGTGTGCCAGCCGCTGTGGCTGGCTTGCAGGGCCAGGTAGCCCCAGGCTGCACCGGTGTCGAAGGTGTGCCACAGCGCAGGCGTCTCTTCACTGGCGCCTGGCGCTGTGAAGGTGGTTTTGGAGATGATGATCACCAGCGCTGACGCGTGCTGCGCCCAGCCCCGGTTGAATTCGTTCAGAAGACCGAGAAAACGTTCCCAGTCCGGCGTGTCGCGGCGGGCATAGAGGAAGCGCCAAGGCTGTGAGTTATAGGCCGACGGTGCCCAGCGTGCCGCTTCGAAAAAGCTGAGCAGCGTCTCCTGCGGGATGCTTTCATCATTGAACGCGCGTGGCGACCAGCGTTCGATGAACTGGGGGTGAATGGCGTATTCGGCGACGCGAGAATTGGCGCTCATGGGGTTTCTGATCCTGAAAGAATTGGGGTAGCCGCACACCTGCGGGCGATGAGCGGAATCGGTCAGATGGGCCGTGGACGGCAGGCATCGTCCAACTGTTGGTCTGTGATGCAGCGGTCGCGAACGCGCTGGGGCGTGGATTCGCGAAGGGCTAAAACTACTGCGCTGGCCGTCTGCTGACAAGTCTGTGTGTACCGCCAGTCGTTCGCGCTTGGCCCCAGTGCCCGGTGCCACTAGACTGACGGCCTTTTCCCTCACCTCTACCGATTCCTCGGGAAATCATGACCGCCAAAGTCGAACCATTCTGGCTGCGCAAAACCCTCAACCAGCTCGATCAGGTCGAGTGGGAGTCCCTGTGCGACGGTTGCGGCCTGTGTTGTCTGCAAAAGCTTGAGGATGAAGACGATGGTAGCGTGTATTACACGCGCATCGCCTGCACCTTGCTGGACCTGAAAACCTGCCAGTGCAGTGACTATCCCAATCGTCGCGCGCTTGTGCCTGATTGCATTCAGCTCACGCCGGGTCAGGCTGACGAGTTCAAATGGTTGCCGCCCACCTGTGGCTATCGGTTAGTAAGCGAGGGTAAGGATCTGCCGCTTTGGCATCCTCTGGTGTGTGGTGACCGGGATCAGGTCCACGCACAGGGGATTTCCCAGTCCGGTCGTATGCTCAGCGAAAAGAGTGTGGCGCAAGACGACTGGGAGGATTATCTGATCTTTCGCGCCGGCTGATGCTGCAAGCGGTCAGCTCTAGGCGTGTGCGCGCTGACCTGGGGTGGTGGGCCCGCCAAGAGGCCCACCGGGATCGCGCACAGTGCGCGTCCTGAAGCGTTGATCGCCTTAAATACCTTTCGGACCCTTGACCGAATCGATGCTCTTCACCACCGCTTCTTCTGCCGCGACTTCTGCCTTGGTCTTGAGCTTGCTCAGCTCGGCGCCCGCTTCTTCAATGCGCGCACGGGCCACCTCCATCTCGCTACGGCTTTTCTCCAGCAAGGACTTGGCCGAGCAGTGACCCGTGATGCCACGAGCGAGCACTGCACCACCAATAGCCAGTTGCACCAGGCCGAAGATGCCACCACGGCGCAGGCCTTTGCCCATCATCAACACGCCACCGGCCAGTGAGCCGATGCGCTCCCAACCCTGCACGTTCTGCTCTGGATAATCGTGCAGTGGGCGTTCGACGCGTTTAAGGATCGGGGTATCACTCATGGTGCGCTCTCCGTGAAAAGTAAGGTTCCTAAAGCTGACTGCCGCCAGCGCGAACTGTTCAATGCGTTTGTCGCCAGAGGTTGATCAGGTGCGATCGGTTTCACGCCCGAACTGCGGTCCCGAGCGGGTGTTGTTGCCTTTTGCCATGCGGTCGTACAACACGACATTGACGGTCGCCGCCAGGTTCATGCAGCCCGTGGTGGGGATGTACACCACGTCTTCGCACCAGTCGCGAATCTCTTTATCGAGCGAGCCGTCTTCCGGGCCGAAGATGTAGATCGCTCGATCCGGGTGGGTGTACTCCGGCAGCGAGCGCGCCCCTTGCACCAATTCAACGGCAACGGGCACGCAGCCCAGAGGGATGATCTTCTTCAGATCATCGATGCCGATCAGCGGGATGTCCTGATGAATTTTCTTGGTGTCAGTCACGAAATCCCGCGCTCGCTCGTAGCGTTTGCCGGTGTAGAACACCGATGCCACGCCGTAGCAGCCCGCTGCACGCATCACCGAACCGACGTTTTCCGGGGATTTGGGGTTGAACAAGCCGATGCAGGCATAGCGTTTGTTGGCCACGGGGGAGGGTGCTCTTCGAAGAAAGCGCGGGATTATACGGCACAAAACCAGCGCCTAGTTTCGAGCGTCAGGCTCCCCCGGTAAAAAGCAGAGTGCGGCAAGCCCTCACAGATTCTGCGCTGGCCTGCTGCTGGTCGGTCAAAAAAACCTGCGGCTTAAGTCTCGTCGCTGCTTTTCATCAGGCCTGCCAATGCGGCGAAGGGGTTATGGGTGGCCTTGGCGGTTTTCGGGCTGCTGGTCGAGCTGTCGGAGAAGTACTGCTGGTCGGTGTAGCGCGAGTGTTCATTGTCGTGGCAGTACAGGCATAGCAGCTCCCAGTTGGAGCCGTCCTGAGGATTGTTGTCGTGGTTGTGGTCGCGATGGTGCACGGTCAGTTCGCTCAGGCGCTTGCCGGAAAACTCACGGGCACAACGCCCGCACACGTGCGGATACATGCGCAGGGCCTTGTCGCGATAACCCATTTCGCGATCGCGCTGGGCGTCGGCGAGGATGCGATCGAGCTTGGAAGTGTTGGTCGGCGTTCCCGAACTCATGTGTCACCTGTTTCGTGTTCTGTTGGCAATGGAGCAAGTCTAGCGCTTTGCGGTGCGCTCAGCCCTTGAGTTTTTCGGCGATCCAGATCGTATGGCGCGTGCCTTTGTTGCCATGAGCGTAGACCTTGACCTCTTCGGCCTTGAAACCGGCCTTGCGCAGTTTGTCACTGAAGGCAGCGTCGGCGCTGGCGGACCAGACGGCCAGCACGCCTTTGGGACGCAACGCGCTGGCGCAGGCGGCCAGCCCGCCGGATGAATACAGCCAGCTGTTGGACTTTTGCGTCAGGCCTTCGGGACCGTTGTCGACATCAAGCATGATCGCGTCGAAACCCTGTGGCTCGCTTTTCAACACCTGGGCCACGTCCTGGATGAGCACGCTGGCGCGCGAATCCTGCAGTGGGTTGCCGGATTTCTTACCCAGCGGGCCGCGATTCCACTCGACCACACCCGGCACCAGTTCAGCGACGACCACCTGGCCGTTCTTGCCCAGATGCTTGAGTGCCGAAGCGAGGGTAAAACCCATGCCCAGCCCCCCGATCAACACCCGCGGTTGTAGGCGCGAGGCGACTTTCTTGCAGGGGATTTCCGCCAGCGCGTCCTCCGAGCCGTGCATGCGCGTGTTCATCAACTGGCCGCCGTCGCCGCCCTGGATCTTGATCACGAAATCCTCACCGTACTCGAACAGGCACAAGGCGCCGCCGTTGTCGGGAATCGGGGTGGTGTCGAGCAGAACGAAACGTTTCATGGAAAACTCGGTAGGCGGCGTGGCCAGGCGCAGAGCAATTTGTCAGCGCACGAAACGCTGAGCAGGAGTAGCCTGAGCGTCCCAGCAAGAGATTGGCAGTGGAGGCCAACGATGAAGCGGTCCATTCTAGCGGCGATTGCCTTGGCGATGCTTGGCGTATCGCAGGTATTTGCCGAGAATCTGCAACCTGTCCTCAACACCCCCGAGCCGATCGCAGCGACGTCCGGCTCGCCCGGGACGGCGACACCCACCCCTTATCCGCAGGTCAGCCCACCGACTGTGCCGCGGGCAGGCGGGCAGGGTAACCCGCCATTACTGCCGAAAATTCCCCAACCGGGACCGCCGAAGGAAGATGAGCCGTTGCCGGGATTGCAGCAGCCGCAAAAGCCGGGCGCGAGCACAGCACCTTAACCGGCATATATCAGCCGATTGCCTATTCCGGGTGCGCCAACACCTGCCCATCCATCATCCGCAGACGTTTGGACATGGCAATGGCAATGGCGCGGATGATCTTGGCCGCCACCCTGGGTGCTTCGTTGAGCATCTTGTCCAGCGAGTCCTTGCCCAGATTCAACAGGGCGCAGGGTGAGGCAGCGATACAACTGGCCGAGCGGCGTTCGCCGTCCAGCACTGCCATCTCGCCGAACGCCCGGCCGCTGCGCAAAACGGCGGTTTGCACCTGTTTGCCGTCGCCGTTGAGTTTCTGCACCGATACCGTGCCCGAATGGATGATGCACATGAAAGTGCCCGCATCGCCCTCGTTGAAGATGGCGTCGTCTTTGTCGATACTACTAATGCTGAAGTAGCCCGCTGCCGCGGCGAAATCCGCAGGCGAGAGGGCAAGGAACAGACCGCAGTCCATCAGCATCTCGCGGATCTCGTTGTTCAGTGATGACGGTGTCGGCATGGCAAGGTTCTTGTTCAGTGTTGAGATGATGAGTAAGTAGAGCCCGGACGACACCGCGTCCGGGAGCAGCAGTTGGCGAAAGCCAGCGGCCCTCAGGCCAGTTGCAATACCTTGAAGATAAAGCCGTACTCCAGCGCCACGTCACGCAACCCCTGATAGCGACCGCTCATCCCGCCGTGGCCGGCGCCCAGTTCGGTCTTGAGCAGCAGCAGGTTGTCGTCGGTTTTGCTATCGCGTAATTTCGCCACCCACTTGGCCGCCTCCCAATATTGCACGCGGCTGTCGTTGTAGCCGGCAATGACCAGCATTGCCGGATAAGCCTGGGCGCTGACATTCTCATACGGCGCATAAGCCTTGATCCGGGCGTAAACCTCGGGCTCCTGCGGGTTACCCCACTCGTCGTATTCGGTCACGGTCAGCGGCAGGTCTGGGTCGAGCATGGTGTTGAGCACATCGACGAACGGCACCTCGGCAATGGCCGCCTTGAACAACTCTGGGCGCTGATTGACCACCGCGCCGATCAACAACCCGCCAGCACTGCCGCCACTGATCACCAGTTTCTCGGCCGTGGTGAGGTTTTCCGCAATCAGATGTGCAGCGCACGCGACGAAGTCGCTGAAGGTGTTCTGCTTGTGCTCCTGCTTGCCATCGCGATACCAGGCCTCGCCCAGTTCGCCGCCGCCGCGTACATGAGCGATGGCAAAGGCAATGCCGCGATCGAGCAGACTGAGCCGGGCGTGGGAGAACCAAGGGTCCAGGCTCTCGCCGTAGGCGCCGTATCCGTACAGGTACAGTGGCACCGACTGACCCGCCAGTTCCCGTTTGACCACAAGGCTGATCGGGATCCGGGTGCCATCGGCGGCGTTCGCCCAGACCCGCTGACTGACGTAGGCATCGGCATCGAACGCTCCCAGAACCGGCGTTTCCTTGAGTACCGCCTGCTCGCCGGTGGCCAAGGTCAGTTGACGGACCTGAGGCGGACGGTTCAGCGACTGATAGCGCAAACGAATCCTGTCGCTGTCGAATTCAAGGGTGTCCTGCACATACAGGTTGTAGGCCGCATCCGGCAGTTGCACGCGATAGGCTGGCAAATCCTGAGGGTGAACTTCGACGATAGGCAAGCCGCCTTCACGCAGGCTCAGGGTCAGGCCCCCAGCGTTGAGGCTGAAGCCGTCGAGCATGACTGTTTCACTGTGAGGTATCAGGGTCTGCCAGTCCTTGCGCTCAGGCACGCTGGCGTTTTGCTCGGGCGCATGAAACAGCGCGAAGTTGATACCGGCCTGGTTGCTACGAATCAGCCAGCTCCAGGCACCATCGATCAGGCCGTGATCCACCGAATATTCATGGCCTTCGTTGCGGGGTGCCATGCACACGAACGGCTGCTGGGGTTTGCTTGCGTCCAGTACCCAGCTTTCGCCGGTGGTCTTGCTGCCCAGCGCGAGCACCAGTTGGCGCTCGGAACTGGTGCGGTAGCAATGCAGAAAGAAACGCCCGTCCGGCTCATGGAACACCAGGTCCGCCGAGTTACCGCTCAGCGTGTGGCGATAAAGCTTGTGCGGACGATGGGTGTCGTCCAGCTCGGCAAAGAACAGTGTCTGGCTGTCGTTGGCCCAGGTCATGCTGCCGTCGCAGTCCTCGAACGGCAGGCTGCTCACCTCGCCGCTGCTCAGCTCCTTGACGTAAAGCGCATAGACCTCTTCGCCGCTGGTGTCCAGGCTGTACGCCAGACGCTGATGGTCAGGGCTGATGCTGAACGCCCCGAGGGAGAAGAAGCCGCCATTGGCCAGCTCATTGGGGTCGAGCAGCAATTGCTCGGCGCTTTCGTCGACCGTTTGCGAGTCGTCAGCCGGGCGCGGGCAGCGGTAGTGACGGGCGTATTCGTCGCCTTGCGTGGTCCGCGTGTAGTACAGGTAGGGCCCCCAGGGCGAGGGCAGGGACAGGTCGGTTTCGAGGATGCGACCCTTGATCTCCTGAAACAGGGTTTCGCGCAGTGCCTGTTGATCCGCCAGTTGGCGTTCCTGGTAGTCGTTTTCAGCCTTGAGGTAATCGAGCACCTCATCGGTGTCGCGATTCTGCAGCCAGGCATACGGATCGGCACCGTCCGCCTTGCGGGCAATCGGAGCGCGGGAATGGAGGTCGGAAGAAGGCATGCTGGGCTCTCTCAAAAGTGAAACGGATCGCTGCGGTGGCGCCTGCAAAGGTGCCACGGACCGATAACTGAAGCCGGGGAAGCTAGGCTTGCCAAAAGTCGTTATCATAAGCGCCTCTCTACCTGCCTTACCACGGACGTCATGACCGACAACGATTATCTGATTGCCTGGGGCCTTTACGCATTCGCTGCGTTGGGCTGTCTGTTGGTGTGGTTCAAGCTTACGGGCTGGATGTGGCGCTACCTGCGTGAACCGCTGCGGGTCATCGGTGCGGTCCTGCTGTTTTGCCCGACCATCATCGACCCGGTGAAGGAAAAATACGCACCGGCCCTTGCCATCAGTGCGCTGGATCTTGGGCTCAAAGTCGGCAATAACGTCTGGCGTGCAGCGCTCGATCTGTCGACCTATGGCGCAGTTGCGCTGGGGCTGTACATCATTTTCGCGCTGATCCGTCTGCCGTTCCTGCGCAGGAAAAAGGCTCGTCAGGCTCACGCCGAAGCCGCTGCCGCACAAGCTGCCGCCGAGCAGCAGGAAGCCGACCAGCCGTACGCCTCGCAAAACGCCGACCGCTACGCCATCCCCCCCACAGAGCCCTCCGGCGGCGTGAATACAGCGCCCGGCGGCCGCTACCGGGTCGAGCCCAAGTTGTGACCGGTTTGTACCAGGTAAACGTGCTGTTGAATCTTCCGAGCGCCGAGCATGTGTGAACTTCTGGGCATGAGTGCCAATGTACCCACCGACATCGTGTTCAGCTTTACCGGGCTGATGCAGCGGGGCGGTCGCACCGGGCCTCACCGTGATGGTTGGGGCATCGGCTTTTACGAAGGACGTGGGTTGCGCCTGTTTCAGGACCCCGCTGCCAGCAGCGAGTCCGAGGTCGCGCAACTGGTACAGCGTTACCCGATCAAGAGCGAAGTGGTCATCGGCCACATCCGCCAGGCCAACGTCGGCAGGGTGTGCCTGTCCAATACCCATCCTTTTGTCCGTGAGTTGTGGGGGCGTAACTGGTGCTTCGCGCATAACGGCCAACTGGCGGATTTTCATCCCAGCGTCACCTTCTATCGGCCGGTCGGCGATACGGACAGCGAGGCCGCGTTCTGTGACCTGTTGAACCGGGTGCGCGAAGGATTTCCGGAGCCTGTCGAGATCGAGCAGCTGTTGCCCACCCTGGTCCGGGCCTGCAGCGAGTATCGAAGCAAAGGCGTGTTCAATGGCCTGCTCAGCGACGGCGACTGGCTGTTCTGCTTCTGTTCTACCAAGCTGGTGCATATCACGCGGCGTGCGCCCTTCGGTCCGGCGCGGCTGAAGGATGTCGATGTGATCGTCGATTTCCAGGCCGAAACCACGCCCAATGATGTGGTCACTGTCATTGCCACCGAACCGTTGACCGAAAACGAATCCTGGAAACGCTACGAGCCGGGGCAGTGGAGCCTGTGGCGTCGCGGCGAATGCGTGGCCGAAGGCCGAACCTGACAGAGAGGGACCTATGCTGCGAAGCTATGTGCGACTGGTGTTATTCACGGCAGGCCTGTTGATCGGCGTGCAGATTCCCGGCTTCATCAGCGATTACAGCAAGCGTGTCGAGGCGCATCTGATAGAAGCGCAGCAGAATCTGCGCGGCTACAACGATACGGCCCAGCGCTTTTTCAATGGCGATGTGCAGGCGCTTATCCAGCATTACCGCAGCAGCGATGACCCGGTTTTTCGCACTGACGCCAATAACATCAGCAATCTTCTGAGCCGCACGCAGGCCCTGGATCGTGAATGGCAGTCGCTGCAGGGGCCGTGGTACGCCCGTGCCTGGCATGTGCTGACTGCCGCCGACGCGGATATCCGCGCCGAGACGTGGAACGGCTACACGTGGCAAGTGCTGCTGTCGCCGGAGGTCATTGGCTGGGGGTTGGTATGTGCGCTGTTGCTTTCACTGGTGCTGGAAAGCTTCGTGGTGTTCATCGACTGGTTGTTCGTGGGGCGGCATCACGTGCGGCCAGTCAACCGGGACTGGCGCTGATTTAGCGCCTTTGCGCAAGGGCGTGTCGGCGCGGGCGGTATCCGGGGACATCACCGCCGGCAAGCCGTACCGCGGCAGAGAAGGCGGTCTTCAGTCGATCAGGGGCTAGGCATTACCTGTTCACTTTTTCTTATCCTGGCTGCCCGCTTTTATTCGTTGGACACCTCGCTTCCCTCGTCCAAGAATGCGGCTACAGATGACCAGGCCGGGCCTGCGCTGCAAACGCTAGCGTTGCACGCGTAGACTCAAGCCTCGTGTCTTACCCTCACTGCGCAGGAGATCAGCCATGGGCGGCGGCCTGTTACTCAATTGTGATATCGGTGAAAGCTACGGCGCATGGACCATGGGCCTGGACGCCGAGGTCATGCCTTACATCGATTGCGCCAACATCGCCTGTGGCTTTCACGCCGGTGATCCCAGCGTCATGCGCAAGACCGTGGCCTTGGCGTTGAGTCACAACGTCACCGTCGGCGCGCACCCTGCATACCCCGATCTGGTGGGATTCGGGCGTCGCTCCATGGCGTGCTCGGCGCAGGAAATCCAGGACCTGCTGCATTATCAGATTGGCGCGCTCGATGGCGTCTGTCGTGCCCAGGGCGGGCGCGTCAGCTACGTCAAACCTCATGGCGCGATGTACAACGACATGATGGCCAACCCGGCTCAGCTGCGTGCGGTTGCCGAAGGCATCGCCCGTTATGACCCGCAATTGCCGCTAATGCTGCTGTCCATGCGCAACAACAGCGCAGCCCAAGCCATTGCCGATGAATTCGGCATCACGCTCTGGTTTGAAGCCTTCGCCGATCGAGCCTACGACAGTGTTGGCCGGCTGGTTTCACGGACTTTGCCAGGCGCGGTGCATCATGACCCGGCGCTGATCGTTGGTCAGGCCCTTACCTTGTCCCGTGGGCAGGCCCTGATTGCCAGCGACGGCAGTGAACTGCTACTAAAGGTCGATACCCTTTGCGTTCACGGCGACAACGCCAGTTCCATCGCGGCGGTGCAGCGCATACGCGAGGCCTTGAGCAAGACGTCCGGTTCATGAATCTGCGTATTGAAGTCGTCGCGATCGATTGCCTGATGGTGCGTCTGTTCGATGCCATCGCTGAGGCCAACATGCCGTGGATGCTCGCCGCCAGAATGCGCCTGCGCGAGGGCTTTGGTGCGCATCTGATCGATCTGGTACCGTCCTACACCACCTTGATGGTGCATTACGACTTGATGGCGCTGAATCCGCAGCATGCCCGTGAAATCATCGTCAAGGCGTTGCACGACCTGTCGCCCGACGCCTTGGCGAGCGGTAGGCAGCACGTGTTGCCGGTCTGGTACGACGTCAGCGTCGGGCCAGAGCTGAGCTTGCTCTGCGAACGCAGCGGCTTGTCAGTGGGCGAAGTGATCAAGCGTCACAGCCAGCGCGAGTATCAGGTATTCGCCCTGGGTTTTGCGCCGGGCTTCGCCTTCATGGGGCTGGTCGAAGAAGTCCTTGCCGCGCCAAGAATCAAGACCCCGCGCAAACGGGTCGCGGCGGGGAGCGTGGGCATCGCCGAACGGCAGACCGCCGCCTATCCGCTGGAATCGCCAGGCGGCTGGAATATCCTGGGCCGTACCCCGACCATATTGTTCGACCGCCAAATCGACGGCTACAGCCTCATGCAGCCCGGCGATACGGTGCGTTTCGCGGCCATCGATCACGGCGAATTCATTCGTTTGGGCGGCGACGACACGCCATTGGAGGCGCTGGCATGAGCCTGTTGACGGTCAAAAGCAGCACGCCGCTGTGCCAGTTGCAGGACGCCGGCCGCTTCGGCGTGCGTCATCTGGGCGTGACCCAAGGCGGCGCACTGGATTGGGTGTCGATGTCCTGGGCCAACAAACTGCTGAATAACCCGCTCGATGCCGCAGTGATCGAAGTAACGCTGGGCGGCATGACCCTGATTGCCGAAGACGACTGCTGCCTGGCACTGGCAGGCGCAGACCTGGACGTCATGCTCGACGACCGCCGGATCGCACCGTGGCGCAGCTTTTTCATGCGCAAAGGCCAGCAACTGCGCTTCATCCAGCCGACTTGCGGCGTGCGGGCCTACCTTGCAGCGCCCGGTGGTTTCGACGCCGTCGATGTATTGGGCAGCCGCGCTACGGTCGGCAGGGAAGGGCTGGGCGGATTGGAAGGTTCCGGCAAGGCGCTGCGTGAAGGTGATCAGCTCAGGTACTCGGGCACTTCATTCCAATTGCATGTCCTTTCCGATCAACTGATCCCCGAGCTAAACGACCATCGGCCGCTGGACGTCGTACTCGGCGCGCAAATCGGCCAGTTCAGCGGAATGAGCCTGTTCGACGCTTTTAACAGTGACTGGACCCTCGACAGCCGCGCCGACCGCATGGGCATGCGTCTGCTGGGGCCGGAGCTAATCTACCAGGGCAAGCCGATGATCTCCGAAGGCATCCCGCTGGGCGCCATTCAGGTCCCCCCGGATGGCCAGCCCATCGTCCTGCTCAATGACCGCCAGACGATCGGCGGCTACCCTCGACTCGGCGCAATGACGCCCCTTGCACTGACGCGCCTGGCGCAGAAGCTGCCCGGGGCAGTGGTGCGGATGAGAGCGGTGGTGCAGGAAGTGGCGCATCGGGAGCAGGCGCACTGTCTGGATCAGCTCCACCGGACATGGTAGAAGCGCGCTTGCCCGCGAGAGCGCCGTGCCAATCAGCCCGGCACTGACCGGACGCCATCGCGCGACGGTCTCACGTCACTTCGCCAGGTACCGCATCCCTTCCTCCAGCCCGCGCAACGTCAGCGGATACATCTGATCCTCGATCAGGTCGCGCACGATGTTGGTCGAGGTGGTGTAGGCCCAGGCATCCTTGGGGTAGGGGTTGATCCAGATGATCTTCTTGAACTTGGCCATGAAGCGCTGCATCCAGACGTAGCCCGCTTCTTCGTTCCAGTGCTCGACGCTGCCGCCAGGTTGGGTGATTTCATAGGGCGCCATGGCGGCATCGCCGATGAAGATCACTTTGTAGTCGGCGCCGTATTTGTGCAGCAGATCCTGGGTGGAGGTGCGCTCGGAGGTGCGGCGCAGGTTGTTCTTCCACACCGATTCGTAGATGAAGTTGTGGAAGTAGAAATACTCCATGTGCTTGAACTCGGTCTTGCAGGCCGAGAACAACTCTTCGCAGATCTTCACGTGGGCGTCCATCGAGCCGCCGATGTCGAACAGCAGCAACAGTTTGATGGTGTTGCGCCGCTCCGGGCGCATCTGGATATTCAGCAGGCCGGCATCACGGGCGGTATGGTCGATGGTGCCTTCGATGTCCAGCTCGTCGGCGGCGCCTTGGCGGGCGAATTTGCGTAGCCTGCGCAGCGCGACTTTTATATTGCGCGTGCCGAGTTCGACCTGATCGTCCAGATTCTTGTATTCGCGCTGATCCCAGACCTTGACCGCCTTGCCCTGGCGCTTGCCTGCGTCGCCGACGCGAATACCTTCAGGGTTATATCCACCGGAACCGAACGGGCTGGTGCCGCCGGTGCCGATCCACTTGTTGCCACCGGCGTGGCGTTCTTTCTGTTCTTCCAGACGCTTCTTGAATGCTTCGATGAGTTTGTCCAGACCGCCCAGGGACTGAATCTGCGCACGCTCCTCGTCGGTCAGCGAACGCTCGAACTCCTTGCGCAGCCAGTCTTCGGGGATCAACGCTTGCAGATGATCGTCGAGCTTCTCCAGCCCATTGAAATAGGCGCCGAAGGCGCGGTCGAATTTGTCGAAGTGGCGCTCGTCCTTGACCAGAATGGTGCGCGCCAAGTAATAGAACTCGTCCATGTCGGCGAAGGTGACGCGCTGTTTCAGCGCATTGATCAGGTCCAGCAGCTCGCGCACCGAGACCGGCACCTTGGCTGCGCGCATTTCATTGAACAGGTTGAGCAACATGGCAAACGCCCTTATCGACTGCCGCGGCGGCTCATGAACGCCAGACGTTCCAACAGCTGGACGTCCTGTTCGTTCTTGACCAGCGCCCCGGCCAGCGGCGGGATGGCCTTGGTCGGATCACGTTCGCGCAGTACCGCTTCACCAATGTTGTCGGCCATAAGCAACTTCAGCCAGTCCACCAGCTCGGAGGTCGAAGGTTTTTTCTTCAGGCCCGGCACCTTGCGCACGTCAAAGAACACGTCCAGTGCTTCGCTGACCAGATCCTTCTTGATGTCCGGGTAGTGCACATCGACGATCTGCTGCAGTGTGTTTCGATCCGGGAAGGCGATGTAGTGAAAGAAACAGCGACGCAGGAAGGCATCCGGCAGCTCTTTCTCGTTGTTTGAGGTAATGATGATGATCGGGCGTTTTTTGGCTTTGATCGTCTCGTCGATCTCGTAAACGTAGAACTCCATCTTGTCGAGTTCCTGCAACAGGTCGTTGGGAAACTCGATGTCGGCCTTGTCGATTTCATCGATCAGCAGAATCACCCGCTCTTGGGCCTCGAAGGCCTCCCACAGCTTTCCTTTTTTCAGGTAGTTGCGTACATCGTGGACCTTGTCGACGCCCAGCTGTGAATCACGCAGACGGCTGACCGCATCGTATTCGTAGAGCCCCTGGTGCGCTTTGGTGGTCGACTTGATATGCCAGGTGATCAGCTTTGCGCCAAAGGAAGCGGCCAGTTGTTCGGCTAGCATGGTTTTGCCTGTGCCCGGTTCACCCTTGACCAGCAGTGGACGCTCAAGCGTGATGGCGGCATTGACGGCAAGCTTCAGGTCGTCAGTGGCGACGTAGGCGCGGGTGCCTTCGAACTTCATCGAAAAATCCTCGAACAGGGCGTGCGGACACGGGCCGGACGCCGAAAAGAATGCAGCGACTATAACGCGCACGCTGCTCGGCTGTGAACGCACACGCTTTATTCAGTCGCTGAATGGCGGGTCGCGATTTGACTGCCGGGAAAATCGTGACGATCGTTGCTGCGCAGTGGAGTGAGCCTGGATATCCAGATCGGTGCCGAGACGCTTTATCTCGACGCACAGGCATAGGCGGCGACGGCTGAGAATATTCAGTTGGCCTGGGCGTGTATCGGATGGGAATCGCTGCAGAACCAAGGGCAGGGCGGCAGTCTTGGTGAAGAAAGCCGCCTCGCTTATAGCGTTGAATCACAGAGCAAGACGCAATGACAGGCGGTCACTTCGCCTCGCCTTTGCCACTGTCATACCGCGTGTTGAAGGCCTGGACGAAAGCGTTGCGCAGAATCTGCAGGAATGCCTGAAAGGCGCTGATGTCCTGCTTGTGCACACTGCCGCTGAGCTCGACGCGGGTGGCAAACTGGTTCTTGCTCTGATTCTTCAAGAGGGTCTGGCTGCCGCCGACGATGGCTTCCCAGACCGAGCGGAAGAAGCCCTTGTTCTGATTCTCGACGTCTTGTTGCCAGTTAAAGATATCCACATCGCGCAGCAGCGGTTTGATGTAACCGCTGAGCTGACCTTTGTTGGCCTGGGCTTCGATGATGAGGTCGCCGTTGCCTGCGTTGAAGTCGAACTTGCCGTAGGCCGAGGCGAAATCGTTCATGCGTTTGAGCTGCAGACCGGTCACCCGCAGTTTGAAGTCGAAGTCCTCGAAATTGCTGAACGGGTCGAACGTGGCATTGGTTTCCAGCGGTGCATGGCCCAGTAAGAGGGCCTTGCCCTCGAACCGTGCGTCGCGCTTGCCAGCGGTGTCGACGACGTTGGTCAGGTTATAAAGACTGGCGTTGATCTTGTCGGCCTCGATTTTTACCTTGGGCGTAGACGTGAAGTTGCTGAAGGTGATTTTGCCGTCGTCGATACGGACTTCGTTGAGGGTAATCGGCAGCAGCTTGTTCAACTGCTCGCGCCAGTCGGTACCGGCACCGGTCTGCGATTGTTGCTTGTTGGCGCCCCCGTCGACGAAGTTAAGTTCGGGACTGATGAACGCGACCTTCGCCACCACCGCATGGTCGTACCAGAGTGAATGCCAACTGACTGCGATGTCGATGACCGGTGCCTTGAGCAGCGGAACAGGCACTTTGCCGTCAACCTTGACGATGTTCAGGCCATTGATCTTGTAGGCGCCGCGCCACAATGCCAGATCTACATCCGTCACCTGACCGCGGTAGTCGCCCATGTCGGCAAGTTTTTCGTTGAGGTAGTTGCGCACCACGTAGGGCAGCGCAATGTGCAGGACAATCAGCAACACAACCAGACCCAGGACTGTCCACAGTGGCCAGCTATAGCGACGTTTCATGGCGGTACTCTCCGGTATTCCTACGTTTGTTGACTACCGTCGCCGGCGTCCGTTCGCTATGACTGGACGCAATATGTACCCAAGGCATAGGCTTTGCGTTTTTCCATACCTGCACAAGGACCCGGTCATGAGCCGTATTTACGCAGACAACGCCCATTCCATCGGTAATACGCCGCTGGTGCAGATCAACCGTATCGCGCCGCGCGGGGTTACGATTCTGGCCAAGATCGAAGGGCGTAATCCGGGGTATTCGGTCAAGTGTCGCATCGGCGCGAACATGATCTGGGACGCCGAGAGCAAGGGCAAACTCAAGCCGGGCATGACCATCGTCGAGCCGACCTCGGGCAACACCGGCATCGGTCTGGCGTTCGTTGCCGCCGCCCGCGGCTATAAACTGGTACTGACCATGCCTGCGTCCATGAGCATCGAGCGGCGCAAGGTGCTGAAGGCGCTGGGCGCCGAACTTGAGCTCACCGAGCCTGCCAAAGGCATGAAAGGCGCGATCGCCAAGGCCGAGGAATTGGTGGCTAGCGACCCGGGTCAATACTTCATGCCATCGCAGTTCGAAAACCCGGCCAACCCGGCGATTCACGAAAAGACCACTGGCCCGGAAATCTGGAACGACACCGACGGCGCGGTCGATGTGCTGGTGGCGGGCGTCGGCACCGGCGGCACCATCACCGGCGTGTCGCGCTATATCAAGCACACCATGGGCAAGCCGATCACCTCGGTAGCCGTCGAACCGCTGGTTTCACCGATCATCACCCAAACGATGGCCGGCCAGGAGATCACGCCAAGCCCGCACAAGATTCAGGGGATCGGGGCGGGATTCATCCCGAAGAATCTTGACCTGTCGATAGTCGACAAAGTCGAGTTGGTCAGCGATGAGGAAGCCAAGGCCATGGCGTTGCGACTGATGCTAGAGGAGGGGATTCTTTGCGGCATCTCCTGCGGCGCGGCGATGCAGGCGGCGGTGCGTCTAGCCGAGAAGCCGGAAATGCAGGGCAAGACCATTGTCGTGGTCCTGCCGGATTCTGGCGAACGTTACCTGTCGAGCATGCTGTTCAGCGACCTTTTCACTGAACAGGAGCTGACCCAATAGCCCCGTTGGCAGATTCTTCGGCTTTTTACCTGGCCGACGAAGGCTTATGATGGCCCACATCCAGCCCTGCCGAAGATGTGACGTATGTCATTTGGCTGGGCGTTGTAGTGATTAGAATGCCTGGCCTCGCGCTGCCCCCGACGCCGGGCGCGGCCCGCAGGCGTGGTATTAAGCGCTACAACGGTTATTTGCCTGTTCCAAGGAGAGCTTCATGACCTTTTCCTTCGCTGCCAAGGCGGCGATTCTGCTCGTGTTCATCGGCAGTACGTTGTATGTACACCTGCGCGGCAAGGCGCGTCTGCCGGTGCTGCGCCAGTTCGTGAACCACTCCGCACTGTTCGCGCCGTACAACGCCTTGATGTATGTGTTCTCCAGCGTGCCGTCCAGACCCTACCTGGACCGCAGCAAATTTCCCGAGCTTGATGTGTTGCGCGACAACTGGGAGACCATTCGCGACGAGGCCATGCACCTGTTCGACGAGGGTTACATTCGCGCCGCCGCCAAGGACAACGACGCCGGCTTCGGTTCTTTCTTCAAAAAGGGCTGGAAGCGGTTTTACCTCAAGTGGTACGACAAACCGCTGCCGTCGGCCGAGGCCCTGTGCCCGAAGACGGTCGAGCTGGTCAGCCGGATTCCCAACGTCAAGGGCGCGATGTTCGCGCTGTTGCCCGGTGGCAGTCATCTCAACCCGCACCGCGACCCGTTCGCCGGTTCATTGCGCTACCACCTGGGGCTGTCGACGCCCAACTCCGACGACTGCCGGATTTTCGTCGATGGCAAGGTCTACGCCTGGCGCGACGGTGAGGACGTGATGTTCGACGAGACCTATGTGCACTGGGTCAAGAACGAAACCGACGTCACCCGCGTGATCCTTTTTTGTGACATCGAGCGTCCGTTGAGCAACCGCTTCATGACCTCGATCAATCGCAGCGTCAGTGCCTTCCTGGGCCGAGCCACCGCGCCGCAAAACACCGATGATGAGCGTGTCGGCGGCATCAACCAGGCTTACGCGTTCAGCAAGCGTTTCAGCAACGCATTCAGCGGTCAGGTCAAACAGTTCAAGCGCGCCAATCCCAAGGCCTATCGCATCCTGCGTCCGGTACTGGCAGTCATCGTGCTGGCCCTGCTGGGCTACTGGCTGTTCGGCTGATAACTAAACGTTGCATCCTGCACCGCGCGCTGGTTATATTCAGCGCCGGTGTTCTGAAACAAGTCGAAACATTCCTCCTCATTCCGAAGAAGATCAGTGCATGCCTGCTTGCCATTCGCCAATCGTGTTCGCTGCCGCAGCGTCTGCTGTGGGTGAGCCGTGCGGGTGCCAGCAAGCGTTCTACATCACGCGCTATCCACCTCCCTCTCCTGTGACCGGCCCGGTTGCGTGCGTTGTTTCGCCGCCAGCCGCGGTCGTGCTGGGCTGATCGACTGCGCTGACGCCGTCGAATCACGCCTGCAAGCCCCAACAAAACATCAGTGAATCCGGTTTTGCGCCGGGTCCGATTTTGTCTGAATCACAGGTGACACCATGTTTGCTAACAAAGCCCTGGCCTCGATGGCCACCACTACCCTGTTCGTATTGCTCTGGAGCAGCGGCGCGATTGTCTCCAAGTGGGGACTGGCCCACGCTTCGCCTTTTGCGTTTCTACTCTTTCGTTTTTTGCTGGCGCTCATGGCGCTGGCAATCCTTATCCCCGCTCTGGGCTACAAGCTTCCCGCCACGCGCCAATCGATGCGCTATGCCCTGGCCACCGGCGCGGTCCTGCTGGGCGCTTACCAAATCTGTTACTTGCTTGCGCTTAACATGAAAGTCGCACCCGGGGTCATGGCCACCATCATGGGTGTGCAGCCGATCCTCACGGCTGTCCTGGTCGAGCGCAGCCGCGCCTGGTCGCGAATGTTCGGACTGGGCTTGGGGCTGGCAGGGTTGGTGCTGGTGGTGTTTCAAGGGATCGGCGATGGCGGCTCGCTGGCCGGAATGCTGTTCGGAGTGTTGGGCATGTTGAGCATGACCGGCGGTTCGATCATGCAAAAGCGCATCACCGATAACCCCCTCGGCACGCTGCCGGTGCAGTATTTGGCCGGTACAGTCGTGTGCGCGGTGTGCCTGCCCTTTCAGCCGTTTCACTTCGAGTACAGCCTGGGCTTCTATGTACCCGTTGTGTATATGGGATTGGTGGTGTCGGTGCTGGCGACCTTTCTACTGTATCGGCTGATCGCTCAGGGCAATCTGGTCAATGTCACCAGCCTGTTCTATCTGGTGCCAGCGGTGACCGCGATCATGGATTACCTGATCTTTGGCAACCGCCTAGCATGGCTGAGCATGCTGGGGATGGTGCTGATTGTGGTGGGCTTGGTGTTTGTGTTCAGAAAAATCAAATAGCAGCAGCGGCGATATTTATAGCCTGGAACACTGGCCTGCAGCACACGGTTGGTCGGCAGCAGCGCCCATGGGGGCGCCGCTGCCAGCAAGCCGGGCTGCTGAAGGGGGCGCTTTGGCTCGTGCGTTTTAAAGTACGAACCGGGTGACCAGCCCGTTCAGATCCATCGCCAGCCGTGACAGTTCCTGGCTGGCGGCGGAGGTCTGGGTCGCGCCCGCTGCAGTCTGGGTCGACAGATCGCGGATGCTTACCAGGCTGCGGTCCACTTCCCGTGCCACCAGCGACTGCTGTTCGGCGGCACTGGCGATCACCAGGTTGCGCTGGTTGATCTGGGAAATCGCTGCTGTGATCTTCTCCAGCGCCTGGCCTGCGCTGCTGGCCCGTTGCAGAGTGTGTTCGGCCTGACTGGCGCTGTTCTGCATGGCGCCAACCGTGTCCTGAGTGCCGCTCTGGATACCGCTGATCATCTGCTCGATTTCCTGGGTCGAATCCTGCGTCCGCAGGGCCAGGGAGCGCACCTCATCGGCGACCACCGCGAACCCGCGTCCTGCCTCACCGGCCCGTGCCGCTTCGATGGCCGCGTTAAGCGCCAGCAGGTTGGTCTGCGCAGCGATGCCACGAATTACCTCCAGCACCTTGCTGATGTCCTGCGCCTGACTCGCCAGGCCCTGAGCCTGTGTCGACGCGTTCATCACTTCGCCCACCAACCCTTGAATCGAATCGATCGTCTCGCTCACCTGACGCTGCCCGTGCTGGCTGTCGGTATCGGATGCTTTTGATGCCTCGGAAGTGGCCACAGCGTTGTTCGCCACCTCATCCACCGCCGTGCTCATCTGCGTCACGGCCGTTGCGGCCAGTTCGATTTCGTCGTTCTGCGCCTGCAAGCTGCGCGTACTTTGCTCCATCACCGAGCTCATTTGCTCGGCGGCCGATGCCAGCTGCTGCGATGATTCACTGATGCCGTGAATGGTCGAGCGCAAATTTTGCTGCATGGCTGACAAGGCTTTGAGCAGGTGCGCGGGCTCGTCACTGCCCTGATGCTCAAAGGCGACGGCGAGATTGCCGCCGGCGATGGTTTGCGCCACCTTCAATGCCTGACTGATGGGCTGGACGATGCTGCGGGTCAGCGCCCAGGCGAGCCACAAGGTCAAGAGCAGCGAGAGAACGATGACGCAGGCCAGTATGGTTTGCGACCGGTCATACAGGCTCGCGGCATCTTTGGCGGCGGCGTCAGCGCCTTGCTGATTAAGGGTTATCAGCGATTCCAGCGCGGAATTGAGCTTGCCGCCAATCGGTGCCAGTTGCGTGTTCAGCAGCGTATTGGCCTGGTCGGCCTGACCGGCGTCGACATGGGCGATGACCTGATCGAGCACGCGCTGATAGTCGTCGAACACGCGCTGCACGCCGGTAAGTATTGCCAGTTCCTCTGCGGAATTGCCCAGGCGCTTGTACTCGCCAAACTGCTTGCTCCAATCGGCGCGCTCCTCGGCGATCACGGCCTGGCTTTTTCGGTGGCTGGCAGGGTCATTATTGGCGATCAGGCGCAAAGCTTCGATGCGGATGGTCATGACATTGTCCGCAGCGTCATGCACAGCCTCGATCTTCGGCATCCAGGACTCTTCGATCACTTCGGCGCTGGTGCGCAGCGCGGCCATCTTACCCAGGCTGAATACACCGACCGACGCCAGCAACAGGCCAATCACTGCGAAACTCAACCCGGCTCTGATTCCAATACGCATCTTTCTGATGAACATCTGCTGCTCCTTTGGCATTCAAAATTCAAGGATCTCCACGTCTTTTTATTGTTCAAGGAGTGGCGGTGCCGGCCTGTATATCAAATGGCTATTATCTAAAAAAGGGCGTTGTCGCTGCACTGGAAAGGTTTTACAGGAGGCAGGCGGATCCGGAAATGCCACGCAGCAGCACGTCACCCACGCGATATTTCCGCAGACGCCAGCAATAGCGGGTGCGGGCAGCGTATTTATTTAACGCGGGGTTGACGAAACGAGCGTTTATTCCTGGCCGAACGGTCGAGCAAAAATAAATGTCTGGACACACATTTTCGCCAAGTGGCGCCGATACGATGCCTGAAGGGTGCTGACCCGCACGCCGCTCGGCCAAACGGCGGTGACAGCCTTGGTGTCGAAACCGCTGACCGCCAAAACGCAGTTGTTGATGAATCCTCGCTTCGGGCTAATTCAAACTCACATGGCGACTCAACAATGCCCGCAATGCAGCGGGCTTGACAGGTTTAGCCAGGTATTCCAGCCCCGCCGCGTGCACCTGCGCCACCAGTTCGGGCCTGCCATCGGCGCTGATCAGCACACCGGGCACCGGTTCAGCCAGTTGGGTGCGCAGCCAGGCCATCAGCTCAGTGCCGATCTCGCCGTGGTCCAGATGGTAGTCCACCAGTGCCAGATGCGGACGAACGCCGTCGTCGAGCAACGCTTGGCATTCCTGGCGATTGCGCGCCGTCCATACCTGGCAACCCCAGCGACTGAGCAGGCTGTTCATGCCAATCAAGATGCTGTCCTCGTTGTCGACACACAGCACCTGCGTCCCAGTGAGCGCGGCACGGTGTGGCTCCACGCTGGCGGGCGGCGGCAGGGTCTGGCTGCGGGCCAGCGGCACGGTGACACTGAATACGCTGCCCTTGCCCGGCCAGGAACGCACCTGCAGCGTGTGACCGAGCACTCGACACAGCCCATCGGCAATTGCCAGGCCCAACCCTAAGCCTTTTTCGGCACGGGTCTGGTGACTGTCCAGACGTTTGAACTCCTCGAAAATCACCTGGCGCTTGTCTTCAGGAATGCCCGGCCCGCGGTCCCACACCTCCAGGCTCAGATTCGCCCCTCTGCGCCGTACCCCCAAAAGGATCGGGCCTTTGGCATAGCGAAATGCGTTCGTCAGGAAATTCTGCAGCACCCGGCGTAGCAGTTTTGCATCGCTGGCAATGCGCAGCTGGCTGCCCCGCACGCGAAAGCTCAAACCCTGTTCCTGGGCCAGCGCCTTGAACTCGGCGCCCAGGGTGTCGAACAGATTGTTAAGGGGAAATGGTGCGATGGTTGGAGTGAATTTTCCGTTTTCCAGGCGGGAAATATCCAGCAGGTCGCTGATCAGGTCCTCGGCCGAGCGCAGCGAACTGTCCAGGTGTTGGATCAGCTTTTGCGCTTCGTCGGGGATGCTGTCGTCCACATGCAGCAGCGCGGCAGAAAACAGCCGCGCGGCGTTCATGGGCTGCATCAGGTCATGACTGACCGCAGCCAGAAAGCGTGTCTTCGACTGGTTGGCGGCTTCGGCATGGGCTTTGGCTTCGGTGAGCGCAACGTTCAATTGCCACAGCTCGCGAGTACGCTCGGCGACGCGCTGTTCCAGGCTTTCGTTGACGCCCTTGAGGGCTTGCTCGGCCTCGCGGAAGGCAGTGATGTCAGTGAAACTCATGACGAAACCACCGCCGGGCATAGGGTTGCCGATCAGCTCGATCACCCGGCCATTGGGGAACAGCCGTTCGGAGGTGTGGGCACGGCCCTGGCGCATCCAGTGCAGGCGCCGGGCGACGTGCACCTCGGCCTCGCCCGGCCCAAGCAGACCACGCTCGGCGTTGTAGCGAATAATATCGGCGATGGGCCGGCCCACGCTGATCAGCCCTTCGGGATAATTGAACAACTCAAGATAGCGGTCGTTCCAGGCCACCAGTTTGAGCGACTGATCGACCACGCTGATGCCCTGGGTAATGTTCTCGATGGCGCCTTGCAGCAGGGCGCGGTTGAACTGCAACACCTCGGAGGCTTCGTCGGCGATGCGCACCACATCTTCCAGCTGCATGTCGCGACCCTCGATGGCGGCCTTGACCACGGCGCGGGTCGACGAGGTGCCCAGCACACCGGCCAGCAGGCGCTCGGTGTGCGCAATCCAGTCGCCATTGGCGTTCTGGTTCGGGTTGAAGCCCTTGCCTTGCCGATAGGCGAAACGGATGAAGCTCTGCTGCGCGCGTTCCTCGCCGACAAAGCGCGCAGACAGTTTGAGCAGGTCTTCGATCTGCACTGCCAGCAGCGAACGGTTGTTGTGCCGGGCCTGCAGTTCCTGACCGATGAAGCGCCCGGCTTGCCAGTGCTCCGAAACCCGCGTGCGCGACAGCAGCGAGACCCAGACGAACAGGATAAAGTTGCCCGCCATCGACAGCACCACACCCTGGGTCAGCGGGGTGATGGGCAGGTTGAGCGGATTGCCGTGCAGCCACGCCAGCAGCGGAAAACTGCTCAGCGACCAGCCCATGCTGTGGGCGGTCAGCGGCAGTACCAGGGTGTAGAACCAGATGAACACGCCAGCGGCCAGGCCGGCGAATACGCCTCGGCGGTTGGCCGGTTTCCAGTACAGGGCGCCAATCATCGCCGGGGCCAGTTGAGTGATGGCGGCAAAGGCGATCTGGCCGATGGTCGCAAGACTCGCCGTGGAGCCAAGCAACCGGTAGCTGACATAGGCCAGCAACAGGATCGCCACGATGCTGACCCGGCGCACCGAGAGCATCCAGTAGCGGAACACTTCGAACGGACGCTCGGCGGTTTTGCGTCGCAGCAGCCACGGCAGCAGCATGTCGTTGGAGACCATGGTCGACAGGGCAACGCTGGCGACGATCACCATGCCGGTGGCCGCCGATGCGCCACCGATAAACGCCAGCAGCGCCAGCGCCGGGTGAGCATGGGCCAGCGGTACACTGATCACGAAAGAGTCCGGCAGCACCGAGCCGGGCAGCAGCATTTGCCCGGCCAGCGCGATGGGCACCACGAACAGCCCGGCCAGCAGCAGATAGGTCGGGAAAACCCATTTCGCCAGGCGCAGATCCTGTGGCTCGATGTTCTCGACCACGGTCACGTGAAACTGTCGTGGCAGGCAGACGATCGCCATCATCGCCACACCGGTCTGCACCACCATCGAGGGCCAGTTGATGGTCTCTTTCCAATATTCCTCCAGACGCGGTGCGAGCATCGCCTGATTGAACAGGTCGTCGACTCCGTCATACAGGCCGAAGGTCACGAACACACCCACCGCCATGAACGCGAACAGCTTGACCAGCGCCTCGAAGGCAATGGCCAGCACCATACCGCGATGGTGTTCGGTGGCGTCAAGGTTGCGCGTGCCGAACACGATGGTGAACAGCGCCAGCACCAGCGACACGATCAGCGCTGTGTCTTGCGCACGGGTGCCGGTAGCGTCCGCGCCCGCGCCGATCAGAATGTTCACCCCCAGGACAATGCCTTTGAGCTGCAGCGCGATGTACGGCAGTACACCAATCAGACAGATCAGCGCGACCACGACCGCCAGCGTCTGCGATTTTCCGTAGCGGGCGGCGATGAAGTCGGCGATGGAAGTAATGCTTTCCTGCTTGCTGATCAGCACCATTTTCTGCAACACCCAAGGCGCCAGCACCATCATCACAATGGGCCCCAGGTAGATCGGCAGGAACGACCACAATTGCTCGGCGGCCTGACCCACTGCGCCGAAGAAGGTCCAACTGGTGCAGTACACCGCCAGCGACAAGCTATACACCCACGCACGCAATCGCGGCGGCAACGCGCCGCTGCGACGATCACCATAGAAGGCAATCGCGAACATGATGGCCATATAGGCCAGGGCGACGGCAGCGATCAGCCCGCTGGACAGCGACATGGGAACTCCAGACTCTAGCGAATAACGGTTCGGCTGCGATCCGTCGCAGGCCACACAGTCTCGCACGCCCACTCTCGTTCGTCTTTGTCGACCAAGGTCTGAGCGGCGTGGTGTCGAAGTGCGATTTCGTCCACGGGCGCGCTTGCCTGCAATTGCTTCAGCTCCGTGCCGTTAATGGAGAGCGCGCTAGCGTCATCGCGGGCAATCGCGCTCCGGGAGGTGTAATGCTGGACGCGTTCTTATATCGGCTAAATCTATTATGCATAGCGAAATTACCCGCTTAATAGATATCAGATCCCGCCATACCATGAGCCTCACCTCATACGAGGAGAGGAGCACGCCATGAACCCTTTTCATTTCATCCCCAATAAACCCTTTAGCCGACTGACTCATTCCCGGGAAGTCATTCGCCAATTCACGCCCAATTGGTTCGCCGCAACCATGGGAACCGGCATTCTGTCCGCCGTTCTGCCCCAACTGCCAATGCACATTCCTGGCCTGTATCAAGTGGCCGAAGCCCTGTGGATGCTCAACATAGTTCTGTTCCTGACGTTCAGTTTTCTGTACGCCGCTCGCTGGGTAATGTTCTTCGAGCAGGCGCGGCGCATCTTCGGGCATTCAACGGTTTCGATGTTCTTAGGCACGATCCCCATGGGGCTGGCCACGATCATCAACGGCCTTCTGACCTTCGGCCTGGCGCGCTGGGGCGAGGGCGTACTGCCCCTTGTCGAGATGTTGTGGTGGCTGGATGTTGCGATGTCGATGGCGTGCGGGGTGCTCATTCCGTTCATGATGTTCACCCGTCAGACGCACCGCATCGACCAGATGACCGCTGTATGGCTGCTGCCGGTGGTGGCGGCAGAGGTGGCGGCGGCCAGCGGAGGTTTACTGGCCCCGCATATGGCTGACCATTACAGCCAGTTCAGCATACTGATTACCAGTTTTGTGCTGTGGGGATTGTCGGTGCCCGTGGCGTTCAGCATTCTGACCATCCTGCTGTTGCGCATGGCCTTGCATAAACTGCCTCACGAAAGCATGGCGGCATCGAGCTGGCTGGCCCTGGGGCCGATCAGCACCGGGGCCTTTGGCTTGATGGTGCTTGGCGCCGACTCACCGACGATCTTCGCCGCACATGGGTTGCGCGCGGTAGGGGAGATTGCGTCCGGGTTGGGCTTGATCGCGGGCATCGTGCTATGGGGCGTAAGTATGTGGTGGCTGCTGATGGCCGGGCTGATCACAGCGCGCTATTTGCGTGACGGCATTACGTTCAACCTTGGCTGGTGGGGTTTCACCTTCCCGCTGGGCGTCTTTGCCTTGACCACGCTGAAGCTGGGCGCTGCGCTGGATCTGGCATTCTTCGCTGTGTTCGGCAGCCTGCTGGTGGCAGGATTGGCTGCGCTGTGGCTGGTGATCATGAAACGCACACTGGCAGGTGCTTATAAAGGAGAGCTGTTCGTTTCCCCCTGCATCGCCAGCGCAAAGGGTTGATAAATCATCTGCAGCAGTCCGGCTTGCCAGCGGTGGCGACCAGTAAGGTGCCACCGCTGGCAGGCCGTGTTGCTATTGGAGCCTGCACAAAAGTCCGTACGGGATATCGACATCTGCGCCTTCAGCGTCTTCAATGTCGCTCGGCGTCGAGGCGCCAGCGTTCCAATTCCAAAAGCCGATAACGGCGTCATTCAGGGACACGTTTGATGAGTCAGTCGCAATTCAGTCTGTTGGGCAAACGGCGCTTTTTGCCGTTTTTCGTGACCCAGTCCCTCGGGGCGTTCAACGACAACATCTTCAAGCAATCGCTTATCCTCGCCATTCTCTACAAGTTGGCCATCGACGGTGACCGCTCGATCTACGTCAACCTGTGCGCTCTGTTGTTCATCCTGCCGTTCTTCCTGTTCTCGGCGCTCGCCGGGCAGTTCGGCGAGAAGTATCCCAAGGACCGGCTCATCCGCATGATCAAGATGCTTGAGATCGGCATCATGCTGCTCGGCGCGGTAGGTTTTCTGTTCAATCACCTTTCGCTGATGCTGGCGGCGTTGTTCGCCATGGGCACGCACTCGGCGTTGTTCGGCCCGGTGAAGTACTCGATCCTGCCGCAGCACCTGCACGAGGACGAGCTGGTGGGCGGCAACGGGTTGGTGGAAATGGGCACCTTCCTGGCGATTCTGGCCGGGACCATCGGCGCCGGCATCATGATGTCCGCCACGCATTACGCACCTATCGTCTCCGGCGCCATGGTGCTGGTGGCATGCCTGGGTTACCTGGCCAGTCGCGGCATTCCCCCGGCCGCAGCCGCCAGCCCGGACATGCGCCTGAACTGGAACATCTTCAGTGAATCCTGGGCCACGCTGAAACTGGGCCTGGGTCAAACCAAGGCGGTGTCGCGCTCCATCGTCGGCAACTCGTGGTTCTGGTTCGTTGGCGCGATCTACCTCACGCAGATTCCGGCGTACGCCAAGGAATTCCTCTACGGCGATGAAACGGTCGTAACGCTGATCCTCACCGTTTTTTCCATCGGCATCGCGGCAGGTTCGATGCTCTGCGAGCGGCTGTCGGGGCGCAAAGTGGAAATCGGACTGGTGCCGTTCGGTTCGATGGGCCTGACCGTATTCGGGCTGTTGCTGTGGTGGCACTCGGGGGATTTCCCGCAGAGCGTCCAGGCCAATGACTGGCTGGCGGTCCTCGGCCACGGCCAGGCCTGGTGGGTGTTGCTGGATATTCTCGGCATCGGTGTTTTCGGCGGCTTCTATATCGTGCCGCTGTACGCACTGATTCAGTCGCGCACGCCGGAGAAAGAGCGCTCCCGGGTGATCGCGTCGAACAACATCCTCAATGCGCTGTTCATGGTGGTATCGGCGGTCGTGTCGATCATCTTCCTAAGCTTAGTGAAGCTGTCGATCCCGCAGCTGTTCCTTGTCGTCTCGGTGATGAACATCGCGGTCAACACCTACATCTTTAAGATTGTTCCCGAGTTCACCATGCGCTTCATGATCTGGCTGCTCAGCCACTCCATGTACCGCGTCAAGCACCGCGATCTGGAGCAGATTCCCGACGAAGGCGCGGCTTTGCTGGTGTGCAATCACGTGTCGTTCGTCGATGCGCTGCTGATCGCGGGGTCGGTGCGTCGGCCGATCCGTTTCGTCATGTACTACAAGATCTTCAACCTGCCGGTGCTTAACTTTATCTTCCGCACTGCCGGAGCCATACCGATTGCCGGGCGCGGCGAGGACCTGCTGATCTATGATCAGGCGTTCAGGCGCATTGCCGAGTATTTGAAGGACGGCGAACTGGTGTGCATCTTCCCGGAGGGCAAGTTGACCACCTCCGGCGACATTAACGAGTTCAAGAGCGGTATGACCCGGATACTGCAAGAAACCGAGGTGCCGGTGATTCCAATGGCGTTGCAGGGGTTGTGGGGCAGCTTCTTCAGCCGCGACCCCGATAAGGGCTTGTTTCGTAGACTGTGGTCACGGGTAACGCTGGTGGCGGGGCCTGCGATCACAGGCGATCAGTCGCGGCCTTCGTTGGTGCGCGAGCGGGTGGCAGCGTTGAGGGGGACCGTGCGCTAACTGACGTGTGCATTGAACCACCGATGCACCGTCTCCCCTGCAGCAGTTGGGCGCGTCAGCGGCGGCGACCTTGAATCGCTACCGCCGACAAGCCGAAAGGCTACAGGCATTCGAGGGCGGCGTGTTCGCTTAGCCCACCGCCGGCTCGTCTTCCGCTACCACTTCATCCGGCGTCATCTTCCTGAAGTACGTCGAAAGCAGCGCACCGGAAATGTTATGCCAGACGCTGAACAGTGCGCTTGGCACTGCCGCCAGCGGTGAGAAATGCGCGGCGGCGAGCGCGGCGCCCAGGCCTGAGTTCTGCATGCCGACTTCCAGCGACAGCGACTTGCGCTGGGCCAACGGCAGTTTGAACAGCTTGCCGGTGAAGTAGCCCAACAGGAAGCCGAAGCTGTTGTGCAGGATCACTACAGCCATGATCAGCAGGCCGGATTCGGCGATCTTCGCCTGACTGGCCGCGACCACTGCGCAGACGATCATCACGATGCTCACCACCGAGATCAGCGGCAGTACGTCCACCGCGTACTGCACCTTTTCACCCAGCAGCCGCTGGGCCACCACGCCGAGCACGATCGGCAGCATGACGAATTGCAGGATCGACCAGAACATCTCCATGAAAGAGACCGGTAACCACGCCGACGCCAGCAGCCAGATCAGCGTCGGGGTCAGCAGCGGGGCGAGCAGGGTGGTGACAGCGGCGATGGCCACTGACAGCGCAAGATCACCTTTCGCCAGCCAGGTCATCACGTTGGATGACGTGCCGCTTGGGCAGCAACCTACCAGAATCACACCCACGGCAATTTCGGCTGGCAAATGGAAAGCCTGGCACAGCAACCAGGCCACGCCCGGCATGATCACGAAATGCGCGACCACGCCCAACGCCACACGCCACGGATGACGCACAACTTCAGAGAAGTCATCCAGTTTCAGGGTCAGCCCCATGCCGAACATCACCAGCCCCAGCAGCGGCACGATCAGGGCCTTGAGGCTGATGAACCAGCTTGGGAACAGGAACGCCAGCACCGCAAACAGCAGCACCCAGTACGCAAAGGTATTACCGACAAAACGACTCAATGCAGCCAGCGCACGCATGGCTTGCTCCTTCTTATTGCGATTACATGAATGTGCGGCGTTCACTGAGAAGCCGGCGAACACCGCAGTTGTAGCCGTCCGACTTGCCGGCGGGTGCGATCTTGAGCACGCCACCGCCGACAAGCCGCGCTGCTACAGGCTCCATGCTGCCAGACAGGTTTGCGTTCAGGATCAGATTCCCTGCGGAATCTCTTCGCCGCCCAATGCTTCGAACAGCTCGGGCAAGAACTCGCCGAAGGTCAGCATCATCAGGGTGAAGCTGGCATCCTGCTGGCCCAGTGCATCGTCACCGCCATCCTGTTCGGCCTGATCCTGGAGCAGGTCTTCGAACTTCAGACGCTTGACGCCCAGTTTGTCGTCCAGCACGAAAGACAGCTTGTCCTGCCAGGCCAACGACAGTTGCGTCACGACTTTGCCGGTGCTCAGGTGCAGCTGGATTTCATCGCTGGTCAGGTCCTGACGTTTGCATTTCACGATGCCGCCGTCTTCATGGGTATCGCGCAGTTCGCATTCATCGAGAACGAAGAAATGCTCGGCGGTCTGACCGGACTTGACCCACTCGGTCATGACTGCGGTCGGTGCGGTCTTCACCGTGACCGGGCGTACGGGCAAGGAGCCAACCACTTCACGCAGCGTGGAGAGCAGGTCTTCGGCGCGTTTGGGGCTTGAAGCGTTGACCAGAATCACGCCTTGCTTGGGCGCGATGGCAGCGAAGGTCGACGAGCGACGGATGAAGGCGCGCGGCAGGAAGGCCTGGATGATTTCGTCCTTGAGCTGGTCGCGTTCCTTCTTATAGACCTTGCGCATTTGCTCGGTCTCGATCTCTTCGACTTTCTCTTTAAGCGCATCATTAACCACGCTGCCCGGCAGGATACGTTCTTCCTTGCGCGCCGAGATCAGCATGAAATCACCGCTGACATGCACCAGCGGCGCGTCTTCGCCCTTGCCGAACGGGGCGATAAAACCGTAAGTGGTCAACTCCTGGCTGGCACAGGCGCGTGCGGGCTTGGTCGCCAATGCGGTTTCCAGCGCCTCGGCGTCAAATGGCAGGTCCTGGGTAAGGCGATAGACAAGCAGGTTTTTGAACCACATGGGGTACATCTCTCCTTTATACAAAGGGGGGCATTATTCGCTGCCCGGACCCTGCGGCCAACCCTGATGTAAGCCTTTGGTTGGATTATAAAAATTATTTGAAAAAGTGCTTGCCAGAGTTTTGATCGCTCCGTAGAATGCGCGCCACACCGAAGCGAAGGGTGATTAGCTCAGCTGGGAGAGCGTCTGCCTTACAAGCAGAATGTCGGCGGTTCGATCCCGTCATCACCCACCATTCGTTTCAAGTGTTACGCGCAGCGGTAGTTCAGTCGGTTAGAATACCGGCCTGTCACGCCGGGGGTCGCGGGTTCGAGTCCCGTCCGCTGCGCCATATTAAGTTACGAGGCCTTGAACTCCCCGTAACGACAAAGAGAGCGACCTTAGGGTCGCTTTTTTTGTGCCTGGAATTTGTGAAGACGCATTATCGGATTTCGATTCCGAGAGACCGGATGCTTCGTTTGACCATGTGAAATCCATATCGATTGTTGCAGCAGTGATTTTTCTCGGTAATGTATGAGCCATGAAAACACTCGACATTGATGCGGTTCATGCGTTTGTTCTGGTCGCTGAGCTCAGGAGTTTCACGCGTGCTGCCGAGGCGATCAACGGCACGCAATCGGCCGTGAGCCTGAAGATCAAACGCCTGGAACACACCCTTGGGCGCCGCCTGCTCGAGCGCACCCCGCGACGCGTTCAATTGTCTGCCGATGGCAGCGCGTTTCTTGCCTCGGCGCGTAACCTGGTGGCAGCTCACCAAGGTGCGATCGGCTCGTTCGACATGCCGCAACGGCGTCTGGTGATCGGCATCAGCCATCACATCGTCGGCGCCGAACTGCCGACCCTTCTTAAGTACCTGAAAACCGCGCACCCCAATCTCATCGTCGAGCTGCGTGTTTCGACGTCTCGCGCTCTGCTGGATGCTTTCGATCAGGGCGACATCGAAGGGGTCCTCGTATTGCGTCACGACAATCGGCGGCTCGATGGCGAAGTGCTGTTTCAGGAAGGTTTCGGCTGGATGGCCTCCAGAGACTTCATTCATCAGCACGGTCAACCCTTGCACCTGGCGACTCAGGCAGCGCCTTGCAGTGTGCGCAGCATGGCGATCACTGCGCTGGACGAGGCAGGCATTGCGTGGACGGAAGTCTTCGTCGGCGGTGGGGTGATGACCATTGGTGCAGCGGTATCCGCAGGGTTGGCGGTCGCGGCAATGGCTCGGCGGGTGGCCCCTGAAGGGCTGATCGACGTCGGACCACAGCTTGGACTGCCAGCGCTGCCGTTGCGTGAGGTGGTGCTGCATTCCAGCGCATCCAGCGCGCAAAGCCGCACCGTTCTCGCCACGCTGGCCGCTGCCCTGCGTTCGACAGCTCTCTGAGCGTGTCAGACAGAGCCAAGCCCGTGCAGGGCCATGGCCATGGCGATCGTCAGACTCATGATCAGCGCCGCGCCGATGGCCAACCCCATCAGATGCGCCGCGAGAACATCGACCGCGGTTTGTGCATCCGATAGATGAGTCACCTCTTGCGCCGAGAGCGCGCTTCTCACGACAAATGCTCCAGCCCCGGTGCTGCCAGATGCAGCACTTGATAAACCGTAGCGTCGGACGATGTTTTCACCGGACCGGCAGACAGCCGAAAACGCACCAGTCGCCATTCTTTCGGATCAAGCACGCTCCACGCTGCCACGGTTTCGGGCTGCGCAGTGTGGTGCCGGTTATGGGCTGACTCCTGGATGCCTAGCGCTGTCACATCGGCCCCTGCGCTCAGCAGCATTTCTTCACGATACAGCCAGGCCGCGGTGATGGCCGGGCCACGCCGAGCATCCAGGGGCAGCCAGGTTTCGATGGCGGGGCGACCGAACGAGTCGATGACGCCGACGAACTTGTCGCTAGTCAGAAAGCTGGCTGCCGCCGTCGGGTTTAGCCAGAGATAGACCGAAGCATAAAGGTTGCCCAATGCGCCGTTTTGACCCCGCTGCTGTGACACGAATGCCTTGAACACCAGGCCCTCGGCGACGTCCCAGATGGACGCGCGTTGGCGTGCGCGATCGCGAATGACCTGCATGTCGTAGTCCGATGGAAGTCTGTGAAAATACTGCATGGCGAACATGGCTTGCTCCTGTTTCTCGGGGGACAGGTACAAGCTTGCGTTGCAAGGTGCCTGGCAAACAGACCGGCAACAATATAGCTGTGATGGGGTTCGGCAATGATGGTCATCGCGAAGCTGTCTGTACCAAAACTGAACGAGTTTCTCGATAGAACGAGAAAACCTTTGGATACCTGAACTTATCTGCCTTTTCCCCCTCTCATGCCGGTAGCCATTGATCGCGGCGGCCTGATAAGCTCGCGGCTTTACTCGTTTGCCCTATTGGCGCATGAACAAGGAAACAGGATGAAACAGCATCGGTTGGCAGCGGCGATTGCCCTGGTCGGTCTGGTACTCGCGGGCTGCGATAAGCAAGCCAGCACCGTTGAGCTGAAAACCCCGGCACAAAAAGCCTCTTACGGCATTGGCCTGAACATGGGCAAGAGCCTGGCTCAGGAAGGCATGGACGATCTGGATTCCAAAGCCGTAGCGCTGGGTATCGATGATGCCGTCAGCAAGAAAGAGCAGAAACTCAAGGACGACGAGCTGGTAGCGGCGTTCGCTGACCTGCAAAAGCGCGCTGAAGAGCGCATGGCCAAGCTGAGCGCAGAGTCGGCAACCGCAGGCAAGAAATTCCTGGAAGAAAACGGCAAGCGCAAGGAAGTCACCACCACCGCTTCCGGTCTGCAGTATGAAATCATCAAGAAAGCCGACGGCCCGGTGCCCAAGCCGACGGATGTCGTGACCGTTCATTACGAAGGCAAGCTGACCGATGGCAAGGTGTTTGACAGTTCTGTCGAGCGCGGCAGCCCGATCGATCTGCCGGTCAGCGGTGTGATTCCGGGTTGGGTCGAAGGCCTGCAACTGATGCACGTTGGTGAGAAGATCAAGCTCTATATCCCTAGCGATCTGGCCTACGGCGCACAGAGTCCAAGCCCGACGATCCCTGCCAATTCGGTTCTGGTTTTTGATCTGGAACTGCTGGGCATCAAGGATCCGGCCGCAGCTGGCAACGATGCCGCTGGCGCTGCTGGCGCGGACGAGGAAGAAGAGGCTGCACCGGCAGCTGAACCTGCCAAGCCTGCTGCCAAGAAGTAATCGTTACGCCGATTATCGCTTGCAGGAAAATGCCCCGTTTCGACGGGGCATTTTCATTTCTGACGAAAAAAATCGAACCGGGCAAGGCAGTTACAGTCCCAATACCGTTAAGACTCAGCGCTAAAGTCGGGATTTGTCAGTGTCACCTCAGCGTCAGCTACCATGCTCATCTCGGAACGGGTAGCTCCGACACGCGCGCGAGTCAACGCAATTTTGCGTTTTTTTTAGTGAGTAAAAAACGCGCGATCTAAGTCAAACCCCGACGGTACGGGTGTTTCAGAGCCCTGAGCTCGCTCTGTTCACAAGGTTATCCACAATTTGTGTGGATAACCTTTCGCGTAGGCAGGGTATGGCCACCGGCCGGGTTCTTCCATCAATGGCGATTGACCGATGGGTCGATTTTTATCGAATATCGCTGGAGCGAATATGAAAGCACCCTGGAGTTTCATTCGGTATCTCCCGATGGCCAAACGGCTGATAGCTGCAGGTCGGTTACCTGCCTTGCTGTTTGCGGTAGCGGGGAAGGCCGCAAGTGAAGGGAACCGGCTGGGCAAGCTCAAGGACGATCTCAAACTGCTGCAGGCCTTGTGCCTGGCATACTGGCGCGGAGAGTATCGTGCCATTAGTGGCAAGGCCATCTTGTCGGTGGTCGCAGGTCTGATGTACTTCCTCAGCCCTTTGGACGCCATTCCTGATTGGATTCCAGGTTTGGGCATGCTCGATGACATCGCAGTGCTGGCGTGGGTGATGAAGACTCTTGAGGCCGAGCTCAGTGCTTTTCGCGCTTGGCGTGAACAGCAGAATCCGGAGAAGCTGGCCGTTGTCGAGCGTTTACCCGATACGCCGAAGTTGCTGGAACACGAAAAAGCGCTGATTCCCGTAGACACAAACAAACCGACACCGTAGCCCTCGCAGGCCTCATTCGTGCCCGGCGTTTGCACTGCTTTCGCTGAAGGGCATCTGCGCGGGCTTGCCTGCAGCACCCTCGACGGAGCAGGGCAGGTGTCTTGAACCACCTGCTTCGATTCCCCGTAAAACCAATTGCTTTGGAACTCCGTTCTTGCGGCGTACGCCCTTGCCCTTCATCCGCTGGTAAGATGGCCCCAATTCAAGAAAAAAAGACTCGAGCGGCGGCTTTTTGTCTTACAGGGGGTGGTATGGATCTTCAGGTTATTTCTCGCGATGGAGAGCCGGAGTACGCGGTGTTGCCGTGGGCGCAGTATCAAGCGTTGTTGCAGTTGGCTGGTATGACTGACGTGCATCACGCAGCGCCCGCTGTTGAGTCAGCTGAGGCCAGCGCTGCTTGCGACGATTTTCCCCCGTTCGGCCAACTCGGTTCATTGCGTCAAGCCAAAGGGATCGAAGGGGCCAAGCTGGCCCGGGCGGTCGGCATCAGCCCTACCTATCTTGAATTGATCGAAAATGGCACACGGCAGCCCGATGCCGCGATCCGTAGAAGTCTGGCCTGGGAGCTGGGTGTGCCTGGCTGGCGGGGTGAGCCATGAGCGTGCGGATCAGCCGTCAGCATTGGGAAGCGTTGCTGGCTGAGCTGGACCTGGCTCGTCGGCAGCGTCATCTGGTGACCTACCGCGCGCTGCTCGAACGCCTTCAATTGCCCACCCCGGCGATGCAGACCCTGACTGCCGCACTCGAACACCTCGCCGCCCTCGATGCCCGCGCCGAACGGCCGCTGCGCAGCTCGCTGGTCATCAGCCAAGGCGCCAGCCGTTTACCGCGCACCGGGTTCTTCGAATGCGCCGAGCGCCTGAACCGCTTCAGCGGCCCCTCCGACGGCATTGCTGCCGCCTCTTGGCACGCCGCCGAAGTGGTGCGGGTGTTTGAGTTCGAATACCCGAAAGAAAACTAACGCAGCGTAATCAACTCGTCGCCTGGGAGGTGAAGGTGACGGCTGCGGTATCGATC
Source organism: Pseudomonas sp. UBA5706 (assembly GCF_002419965.1). Lineage (GTDB taxonomy): Bacteria > Pseudomonadota > Gammaproteobacteria > Pseudomonadales > Pseudomonadaceae > Aquipseudomonas. Next base: position 31,973 of record NZ_DIHC01000001.1, on the reverse strand, counting down.
ACATGCACGCTCGTGCCGCTGACATCCTTGGCGCAGTGCTTGGCCTTTGATGCCAGTTCGGCCAATTGGCTGGCGTCCAGCGTATTACAGGCTTGCGCATGCAAATGCACCACGCCCACCGACAGCGACAGCAGGGGGAACTCCTGGCGTTGACCCTGGCGGTTCAGTGCGATGAAGCAGCCTGCCTCCAGGTGTTCGGCACGGTAAAAACGGCGGCATTGGTGCTGGAAGTCTTCCAGCAGCATGTTCAACCTTTTTTGCCAGTCCTCGGAGCCCAGTACCATCAGGAAATCATCTCCGCCGATGTGGCCGACGAAGTCGCGCGTGGGGTCGATTCGATCGTTCAGGCATTGCGCCAGGCACAGCAGCACCTCATCACCCCGGCCGTAGCCATAGATGTCGTTGAAGGGTTTGAAACTGTCGATGTCGACATAGCAAATCATCGACTCTCGCTCCTGTTGCAGCAACCGAGTGAGACACTGCTGAATGGGCACGTTGCCCGGCAGCAGCGTCAGTGGATTGGCATAACGCGCTTGTTGAATCTTCAATTCGGTGATCAGTTTAAGCACATCGATCACCCGGCCCAGCCCGAGGTAGGTGCCGTTTTGCATGATGATGAAATCCTCCTCGATGCGCTGCCGTGCGCGGCTGGTGATCAGGCGGCTGACCTGCTGCAGCGACTGGCTTGATTCGACCGCGAGGAAGTCGTCGCTCATCAGGCGGCTGATGGGCTTGCGGGCATAAATTTCGGTGGCGAACGGCTGCAGCAGCACGTCTGACAGCGAATGGCGATGGACGATGCCGATGGGCTGCTGTTGCTCATCCAGCACCGCCAGCGAGTTGAGGTTGACTTGCTTGCGAAAGGCCTCAAGTACGTTGGCAGTGGGGGTTGTCTGCACTACGGCGGGCGAGGTATTGAGCAAGGCGCTAAGGTCGCTGCCTTCTTCGTTCAGCATCACGGTGCCCGGATCGATTGCCGGCAACAGGGCGTTGGCATCACAGGGCGCCTGTTCCTGGGGCCGACACAGCAGGTAGCCCTGAACTAGCTCGATACCCATTTCGATCAGCACAGCCAGTTCTTCCTGCAATTCGATGCCTTCGGCGATCACCCGTGCCCGGGAGGCCTTGGCCATTTGCAGCATGGAGCCGACGAACTCTCGCTTGACTGCATCCTGATGAATACCATCAATGAAGTGCCGGTCGATCTTCACGTAATCCGGACGCAGTTCGGACCATAGCCGCAAGCTGGAATAGCCGGCGCCCAAGTCGTCCAGAGCGATGGAAAAACCCATGTCGCGATAGTGATACAACGCGTTGTACAGCAGCGCGAAGTCGTCGGTGGGCGTCTGCTCGGTCAGTTCGATGACCACCTGGCTTGGCGCAATGCCGTAGCGTTGCAGCAATTGCAAGGTACGCCCGGGAGGGTGCGAGGGTTCAAGAAGCGACTCGGGCGAGATATTCATGAATAGCTTGCCCTGCAACTGCTGCTCGCTAAAGCGCCGGCAGGCCGACTCGCGGCTGGCCAGTTCCAGCTCGCTCAGGCGACCGGCCTGGCGTGCGATGGCAAACAGGCTGAGAGGGGAATGCAGGGCGCTGTTGGATGGGCCCCGGGTTAGGGCTTCGTAGCCGAGAATGCGGCGATCAGGCAGCGATACAATCGGTTGGAACAGGCTGTGCAGGTCGCGTCGAGCGAGAATCGCACTCAAGGCGCTCAGCTGTTCAGTCACGGTCATGGCGATCTCGGAGCAAGAATAAAGGGGCTGGACGCTTGGCGCCCAGCCCCTTTATTTCACTACCGATTCATGACTGCTTGATGACGAATGGCCATCACTTCTTCGTATTTTCTCACGCGCTGTACGGCTGTCGTTATCTAACTTGCTGGCAGTGGCAATTTAAGGCTTCCACTGCCCGCCAGCCTTTCTGCTGTCTGATGATTTCACTTCTTCGCCACCGACCCGCTCAAGCCCAGGTAGTCGATGAGAATCCGGCCCGTTTCTGCCAGATACGCGTCATCTTCCGGTTTGGTCTTGTCGTCGTCCGCTGGCAAGGCGTCTTCATCTTCTTTCTTCAGCTCTTTAAGCGGCTCTTCGCCCTTGGCCTTGCGGCGGGTGTTTTCCATCACCAACTGCTTGGCCTCGATATCGGCATGCTCGCTACGACGCGCCGCTTCGTTAAGGCTGACGGTTTTCTCGCTCATCAGTTTCTTGGCCAGCGCCAGCTTCTGCTCGACGAACACGAACTCGGCGTCTTTGGCCGAACGTACGTCATGACGCGATTGCAGCTGGGCCAGGAACAGTTTGAACGGATCCACCGCCGGCTTGATCGCAGGCTTGATGGTGTCGTAAGCCATCGCTTCGGGCAGGGCGCTTTCGCCGATTTCCTTGGTGTCGATGATCGACGGGTAGGCGATATCCGGCAGTACGCCCTGATGCTGGGTGCTCTGCCCGGAAACCCGGTAGAACTTGGCAAGGGTCAATTTCAGCTCGCCGTGGTTCAGTGGCTGAATGGTCTGCACGGTGCCTTTGCCAAAAGTCTGGCCGCCGATGATCAGCGCGCGGTGATAATCCTGCATGGCGCCGGCGAAAATCTCCGAAGCCGAAGCAGACAGGCGGTTGACCAGCAACGCCATCGGGCCTTTGTAGAAGGCACCGCTGTTTTCATCCTCTAGCACATCGACCTTGCCGTCAGCATTACGCACCAGCACGGTCGGGCCTTTGTCGATGAACAGGCTGGTCAGTTCGGTAGCTTCCTGCAGCGAACCGCCGCCGTTGTTACGCAGGTCGATGACCACACCGTCGACTTTCTCGGACTGCAATTCGGTCAGCAGCTTCTTCACGTCCCGCGTCGTACTTTTGTACTGCGGATCACCGGCGCGGTAGGCTTTGAAGTCCAGATAGAAAGCCGGAATCTCGATTACGCCCAGCTTGTAATCCTTGCCTTCCTGATTCAGGTGCAGGATCGACTTCTTGGCCGCCTGTTCTTCAAGTTTTACCGCTTCGCGCGTGATAGACACGATCTTGGTGGTCTGGTCATTCGGCGCATTGCTCGCCGGGATGATTTCCAGCCGCACGACAGAGCCTTTGGCGCCGCGAATCAGCTTGACCACTTCATCCAGACGCCAGCCAATGACGTCGACCATTTCCTTATCGCCCTGGGCGACGCCGATGATCTTGTCAGAGGTCGAGACTTGCTTGGTCTTGGCCGCAGGGCCCGCTGGCACCAGGCGCACAATCTTGACGTTGTCGTTGTCGCTTTGCAGGACAGCGCCAATGCCTTCCAGTGACAGGCTCATGTTGATGTCGAAGTTTTCCGCGCTGTCAGGCGACAGGTAATTGGTGTGCGGGTCGTAGGACATTGCGAAGGTATTGAGGTACGCCTGGAAGATGTCCTCGCTGCGGGTCTGACCCAGACGCGCCAACTGGTTTTTATAACGCTTGGTCAGGGTTTCCTGAATCTTCGCCGGGTCTTTGTCCGCGATCTTCAGGCGCAGCACCTCGTCCTTGACGCGCTTGCGCCACAGGTCATCGAGTTCGGCTTCGGTCTTCGCCCATGCCGCGTCTTTGCGATCAACCAGCAAGGTTTCATTGGTGGTCAGGTCGATTTTGTCGACGCCTTTATCCAACTGGGCCAGTGCGAAATCCAGACGCGATTTGATGCGGTCCAGATAGCGCTTGTAAATAGTGAATCCCGGGTTCAGATCGCCGCCCTTGAGCAAATCGTCGAACTCAAAGCGCCACTTATCGAACTCGGCGATGTCGCTGGCCAGAAAGTAACTGCGCGCAGGATCGAGCAGCTTGAGGTAGCTCTGATAGATAATCTCCGAGCGTTTGTCATCCAGCGGCGGCTTGCTGTAATGGTGGCGCTTGAGCAACTCCACGACATTCAAGCTGGCGATGACCTCATCGCGATCAGGCTGAAGATTGTCCCAGCTATTGGCTGCGAACGAACTGGCAGACATTGGCAGGGCAGCCAGGCCAATGAGTAATGCAAGGGTGGTGCTGGGTAGTAAATGCTTCATGCTGATTCGACGCGGGGACAATTGATAACGCATATTAGGCCGTCTTTGAGATCGCCGGTTCCTTTCAGGTTCCGTGAAAACGACTGCGCTTGGCTAACGTGTATTGCCTTCGCTCGCAACGTATTTCACACAACCTGGGGCGAAACCCGGTCGCATAATGCAAAAAGCCCGCGTGCCATGGAACACATCGGGCTCAGTCGAGACTCACTATGGAGGCACCGTGAAAGCATTGCAAGGCGTTGAAGGTCATGTGGAATGGGTTGAACAGCCAGCACCGGCGCTCGATGTAGGGCAAGTTCGCATCAAGGTCGCTGCGGCAGGACTCAATCGGGCTGACCTGCTGCAGAGGGCCGGCTTGTATCCGCCGCCACCTGGAGTGACCCAAATACTCGGCATGGAGTGTTCCGGGGTGATCGCCGAAGTCGGCTCCGGTGCCGCCTGGGCAGTGGGCGACCGCGTTTGCGCGCTGGTGGCAGGTGGGGCAATGGCCGAAGAAGTGGTGGCCGACGCACGACATGTATTGCCGGTGCCAGAGGGCGTGTCGCTGCATGAGGCGGCGGGCCTTCCTGAAGTCTATGCAACGGCCTGGCTCAATCTGTTTCAGTTGGCGGGTCTGAAGCCTGGCGAGAAGGTGTTGCTGCACGCCGGAGCAAGTGGCGTTGGTTCAGCCGCCATTCAGCTGTGTAGGGCGTTCGGCAGCCCATGCTGGGTCAGCGTCGGTTCGGCCGAGCGGCTGGCGTACTGCGAAGAACTCGGCGCGCAGGGCGGGGTGATCCGCAACGAGAGTCTCGACGGGCTAAGTGATTTCGGACCTTTCAACGTGATTCTCGACCCGGTCGGCGCCAACTACGCCGCACTTAACCTAAAGGTGTTGGGCACTGACGGACGTCTGGTACTGATCGGCCTGATGGGCGGGCGCCAGGCCGAACTGGATTTCGCTCAGGTGCTGAGCAAGCGTATTCACATTCTGGGTTCCACCCTGCGCAGCCGCGACGATCAATTCAAGGCCGACCTGCTGGCCGACCTTGGGCAACAGGTATGGCCGTTGTTCACCGAAGGCCGGCTGAAGCCACAGTTGGCGCGCAGTTTTCCGATCAGTGAAGCCGAAGAGGCTTACGCGGAACTGGCGACCAATCAAGTGTCGGGCAAGGTGGTCCTGGTGATCAATCCAGCGCTGGACTGAGCTCATCGTCAGTCCAGCCCGGCCACGGTGACCTGGCGCTGCATGGCACCGTGCTAGGTATCGCTTACCACCACCAGAAATCCATGTCTACTGTCAAGGTTGACAGTAGACATGGATTTTGCAGGCGCATCTAATGAATCCAGTTCTTCTGTCGGCGGTATATCCGTCCTGACACCCGGCAGACAATTCCTTTCCATGGACTGGAGTGGCATCTAATGGTCAATGACGACGCTTCAACCGTCAGCGGGCTGGGTCTGAACCTCGGACTTGACGCCGACTTCTATCTCGATGTCAATTTTGAACCCGTCCCCATGGACCTTGGAGAAGTGGAGGTGGTCGGGGTAATCGATGCGAATGACCCTGAGGGGTTAATGCCTGTCGGCAGTCATCTCAGGGATCTGGAAGTCAGAGTGCCGCTCTGGCCAGTGCCTGCCCCGCCAGGACTTAATGATCAGTTGGTGCTGTATTTCAAAACCGGGCCAGGTGACTATGAAGTCCGCAGCATGGCGTTTCCGGGACCGCTCGATCCCGGGGACTTTCCGTACCCCCTGTTCATCGAAAAATCCGCTTTGCCGACTGACGGACGATGCGAAGTCCGTTACGTGGTCAAAAGTTTCAACGGCTATTTCAGCGGATCGAATATCCGCAATGTTACATTTGACAGCCTGCCGCCGAGTTTCGACAAGCAGCTCCAACCGCTGCTGCTGCCGGATGATCTGGCGGACGGCAGGATCACTGAAGAATACCTGGCCGGTCATGGCGACCATGTTGAATTGCGCGTCCCACAGCCGTTGTATCTGGATGCCCGTGAGGGCGACGTCATCAGTCTCTACTGGTCGCAGAACAATCCACCGACGTCTAGCCCAATCGATACGAAAACCGTGACGGCGCAGGAGATCGTGTCCGGGGATATTCGATTGAATCTATCAGGGGATGCCATTCGGTCTTCCGGCGAAGACGGCACGTTTTACCTGACGTATAAAGTCCGTGATCGGGCAGGAAACGAAACCCCTTTTTCGTTGCAAACCGCCGTCGATGTGCAATTGGTACCTATTCCAGAGTTACCCGACTTGCCAGAACCGGAATTTCCGGATGCCACTATTTATGGATACATCAATTGCGCAAATGAACCCTGGAACGGTATCAGGGTCCGGCTGCCTTTCCCGCCAGGGGAAGTCGCTGTGGGCGACGAAATCCTCCTGTCCTGGCAGGGTTATGAAACCCTCAATGGTATAACACCCATCGAGGGCACCGAGGGTGAGTTTCCGGGCACCGTGAGCGCGGCAGACCTGTCGGCAGGTTCCAAGGACATGTTGATTGAACCCTATGTGCCGCACATCGAACCCATCCTGGAAGGTTCTGCGATCGCTCGTTATCGATTGAAAAAAAGTAACGGGCAATCGGCTATTTCTTATGAAGGGCTGGTGAAAATCACTCGTAAGTTAGCGGCCGGTGGAACATGCGAGCCCCCCAAGGCTATTTAATCCCGTGAGAGATGCAGCGCTATTTGGAACCCGTCCGCTGCTTGTCAAGTTGCTTAACAGCAAAGTATCAATTGCACTCACCGGTGGTCATTTTTTCAAGTAAACCCGCGTGCTCAGTTATTCCCCGTTTGTGAAGCCCTGCAGTTATTGCGGGAACAGTGAAATGGAAGTTTATATATCTATATACAAGGAGAGTTGTCATGGACGCTCAGCAAAAAACAATCGCTCAATACTATGTAAACAAGTATGTGGAAAAGGGAAATCGCTCACGCAGTGGCGCTGGGGTTCAGGAACTCAGTGCCCCCAAATTACCGGTATGGTGGGGAGGTGATCCAGACTTCGCCGGTCTGGTCCCTCGCGAGGATCAGGTAAAGGACATGGTGATCCAGATTCCCGCCTGGCCTAATGGTTCTCCCCTGCCAATATTTTCCGACATCCTCACATTCCAATACCGACTCCGCGATGACCTGAGCTGGAGAACGGCGCAGGAGCTTTTGATTCCCGGCCCGACGCTTCCGGATGGACCCGACAAGCCGGTCACCTTCAGTCAAGAGAACTTTCCCGGTCATGGTCAATACCTGCTGCGCTACAGGATCAGGACCTACAACAATATTGAGGAGGAATCTGTTGAGGTCGCGTTCATCATTGACCAACAAGCGCCTCACTATGGCGGCCAGTCCCCCGACGCACTGACGTTCCGCGATGACGCGCTGATCAGGGCAGAAGGCGTGACCGATGCATATCTGGCCGCCAATGGCGATATGCTGGCAGTGGTTATTCCGGCCTATAACGATGAGCAACTGGGCGATACGGTGCAGGTTTTTGTGGGCGCAACGACGCCCGACCCCGACGGGACACCCGCCTATGAGGGGTCATTGGATTCTGTGACTCGCGAAGTGCTCATTCCCGGTGACCGTCTGCGCGCTCTGCCGGACGGGAGACTGTATATAACCTACCGACTGTTGGATAAGGTGGGTAACCGCGGACAGGCGTCCGATGCGGCTGTGGTCGATCTGCTTATCATGCCGTTGCCCATTGAGCCGTTGCCAGCACCCCGTGTACCCGGGATCGAAGACAGCGATACACAGTTCAATCTGGACGATATACGCGAGGGGCGCGATAGCGTAATGATCGAGCGGTATGCGAACTGGCAAAACAACGATCGTATCGTGGTGACATGGGGAGGCGTCGAAATTGCCCCTAATATTGTTATTAACCCGGGCGATACGATCCAGGTGAAAATTCCTTACAGTGCTCTGGCGCAGGCTTTCGGAGCTTCCACGACTCCCGTGCCCACACAGGTTGGTTATCGGGTGGAGCGCGGTAGAAGGAGATTCGACTCCGATCTCGTCACCGTCGAAGTGGATCTGTACGTGCCTGGCCCGGTCAACCCCGAAAGGCCCGATCCAATCAACCCGAACCTTAAACCGGTTACCGTTCGCGGGGGCGGTGCCAACGCCGAGGACAACAAGATCAACGCCGACGATATTGGTTTGGATGCAACGGCGGTTGTGGAGCTGCATGATCCTATCGACACGGGTTCTCGGCTGAGATTGTATTGGGGCAATTTCGATAACCTGGCCGATGAATATGAGCCAGACGCGGCAGACGCCGGTCTGCCTCACACCTTCACCATCGCTTGGGACACCATCGACAAAGGGCCGGTCAGTACTGATGTGCCGGTTTTCTACACTCTCGATCAGGTCACAGGGGGCAACTATGAGATGTGCCCTCCGACCGGGGTAGATGTCAGTGAGGCGGTGATTGTCGAGTTATCTGCGCCGGATTTCCCGGATGCAGATTTGATGAACGACGGCGTCACCCCCATTCTCAATTGCAGATCTTTCGTCGGTTCAGATCATCATTTGAATGTAGCAATTCCACCTAATCCAGGAGCATTGGAAGAAGGCGATGAAATCGAGGTGATCGTTCAAGGGTACAGCGACTATCTAGGGAATGTGCCGGCCGGTGATGAGTGGAGCGATACCATTACATTAACGGCTACTCAGATCGAGGAGGGTTTTACGCTGCAAGTGGAACCTTATGAGGATCATCTCCTTCCTATCGGAGCGTTAGGTCTTGTCAAAGTGACCTACCGGACCAGCGGCGCGCCGGTCAAAATTGGCAGCGCACAGATCTATGCATCGACAACCACGCCAGGAGGCACATGCTTCCCGCCTTTCCTTAACAGGAACTAGGCACTAAACAGTAAAGCCGGATGATACATCCGGCTTTGCTTATACGGTCGGAGTTAGAAAACGTTGCACGCACAGTTCGCTGTTTTACGCATGTGAAATTCAACTTCCTTCCGTCGCTGTAGGATGCTTCGCTCATAGACCACGGAAATATCCTACATCTTACTGGCAGTGAGGTCGGTAGTCTTCGCGCCAGTTTCCTTCGACCCTTATTTTTTTCTTGCAGTCGGAGGCCCTCCACTTACTCAAGGAACTCGTTATGCCCGTATTCAAGGCAACACGGATGTCTTTGCTCGTTCGCTCTGCCGTTGGTTCTTTTGTGCTGTTCGGCATCAGCCCCGTCGTTCATGGCTTATCGATCGTCGCCCCTGGGGAAACCCGGACACTGCGTCCTGGAGAGCTGCTGGACAGTTGGGAGGTGCAAAGCGGTGCAACACTCAATGTCAATGGCGCCAACACCCAGTCCATCAGGACCACGGCCGCGACTTTAAATATGACGGACGGCAGTTCAGCGGAAAACATCACCCTCGGTATCGGCTCGCAGGCTGATATCGCAGGCGCGAACATTACCGGTGGTGCCGCCAGTGCCGGACTTAGACTTACTGCCAGTAGTGCACAAATTCTCAATTCCGATATCAACGCCACAACTAATGCATTCGCCACAGGTCTGGAATTGAACTCGGCCGGTTCTACTGGCCAAGGCTCCGCTGTAACGATGAGTGGTGGTTCAGTAACGGGCAGCCTGGGGGGAGTCAGTACCTCGGTCCACAGCACGCTCATTTTGAACAACGTTCAGGTCAGTGGCGTGCGCGCCGACGGTTTTGGGCTCAGGGCTTTTTCTTCCGAAATCGGCGTGACGGGCGGCTCGGTGCATGGCGGCCTCAACGGCATCCAATACTTCGCTGATCCCACCGCTCCGCGCGAAGGGACAATGAGCCTTTCCAGTACGTCAGTTACGGGCGACAACGGTGCAGCCATCGCCTTCGACGGTCTCGGCCTGGGTCTGGTTGCCAACCTCCAGTTGTTGGACGGCACTACGTTGAAGGGTGGCAACGGCAATGCGCTGGAAATCAACGGTGACGCCACGCTCAACGCCCTTGTACGCAACAGTTTGCTCAACGGCACATTCGCTGTCACCAACGGCAGCACGGGCAACTTTACTTTCGATAATGCTTCGCTGACCGGCGACATTAGCGCTGACCAGACCAGCAGCGCGCACGTGACGATGGCCAATAACTCCAGCCTGACCGGCAACCTGATCAATGTCGACAGTGCGGCGCTGGACGGCAGCTCGTTCACCGGAGAATACATGGTCAATGATAGCCGTACTGCCAACCTGACCCTTCAGAACGGCTCGCAGTTCACGGGCAACCTGACCAATGTCGACCGCGCCACGCTGGACGGCAGTTCGTTCGAGGGTAATTACGCCATTGGCGACACCCGCACTGGCGACCTCACGTTGCGCAATGGCTCGCAGTTCAATGGCAACGTGAACAATGTTGACAGCGTTGCGCTGGAGCGCAGTGCGTTCACAGGTGATTACACGATCACCGACGGTCGTAACAGCACTCTGACGCTGCAGAACGGCTCGCAGTTCACCGGTAACCTGATCAATGTCGACCGTGCCAGGCTGGACGGCAGTTCGTTCGACGGTGATTACACCATCAGTGACATCCGCACGGGGGACCTCACGTTGCGCAATGGCTCGCAGTTCACTGGCAACGTGAGCAACGTTGACAGCGTTGCGCTGGAGCGCAGTGCGTTTACAGGCGATTACACGATCACCGACGGTCGTAACGGCACTCTGACGCTGCAGAACGGCTCGCAATTCACTGGCAACCTGATCAATGTTGAAGGCCTCACGCTGGCTGGGCAGTCACTCTGGAACATGGTTGCTTCCAACAGTGTCGGCGTGCTGTCCATCAACGACGGTACGGTGAAGTTCGGGGCCCCCGATGAGTTCTTCCAGCTGGATGTCGGAACCCTGGCCGGTAACGGCACCTTCGTCATGGATGCTGATTTCGCCACCAACCAGCATGACGTTTTGAACGTGACAGGGTCTGCCACAGGCACCCATTCCCTGCTGATCGCCGGTTCCGGTGTCGACCCGGTGTCGCCCGAGCCACTGACGGTGGTGCGCACCGGCGGCGGGGATGCGACATTTGCCCTGGCGGGGGCAGGCGTGGTGGACGTCGGCACTTTTTCATATGCACTGAATTCAGTGGACAACGGTTCCAGTGGCACTGATTGGTTCCTCGATCCGAGTACCAAGACTATCAGCCCCGGTACGGCTTCGGTGCTAGCGCTTTTCAATACCGCGCCGACCGTCTGGTACGGCGAGCTGACCTCGTTGCGCAGCCGTATGGGTGAACTGCGCTTTAACGGTGGCAAGGCCGGTGGCTGGGTTCGGACCTACGGCAACAAGTACAATGTAAGTGAGTCGTCGGGCGTTGGTTATCAGCAGACGCAGCAGGGTTTCTCCCTGGGTGCCGATGCGCCGCTGCCGGTCGGCGACGGTCAGTGGCTGGTCGGTGTGCTTGCTGGCCACAGTAAGTCTGATCTTGATCTGAATCGCGGTACGTCAGGCACTGTAAAAAGTTACTACGCAGGTCTCTATACCACGTGGCTGGATCAGGCAAGCGGGTACTATTTCGACGGCGTCATCAAGGCCAACCGCTTTCGCAACGACTCGAAAGTGAGCATCAGCGACGGTACACGCGCCAAGGGTGATTACGACAACTCCGGTGTCGGTGGTTCGGTCGAGTTTGGCCGCCACATCAAACTGGACGACGGTTATTTCGTCGAGCCTTTTACCCAGCTCTCCGCAGTCGTCATTCAGGGCAAGGATTATCATCTGAACAACGACATGCAGGCCGAAGGCGATCGTACGCGCTCACTCCTGGGTAAAGTCGGCGCCACGGCAGGCCGCAATTTCACGCTCAGCGACGGTAAGGTGGTGCAGCCTTACGTTCGGGCAGCCGGTGTGCATGAGTTCGCGAAAAACAACAAGGTTCAGGTCAACAACAACACGTTCAACAACGATCTGTCCGGTTCCCGTGCGGAGCTGGGCGCCGGTGTTGCGGTTGCCTTCTCCGATAACCTGCAGTTGCACGCCGACTTCGATTACTCCAATGGTCAGCATATCGAACAGCCATTCGGCGCGAACGTCGGTTTGCGGTATAGCTGGTAATAGAAAAGCCCACTGAGCGATGAATCGCTCAGTGGGCTGTTTTCTAGATGGCGACCACATTGGCGTAGTCCCCGCCGACCTGGAATACCCTGGTCGACAGGTCCTGCCAGCCCCCCGTTACCAGGTTCTTACAACGTACCGTCGATAGGCCTGAGCCTGGTGTGGTTGACCAGTAAAGCCTGTTACCCATCGGCCAACGGCCCAGATACGCAGCATAAATCTCATTCAACTCAGCCAAACTGGGTATCCGCTTGCTCCGGCTGGCCGCGGCACTCACTGCATCGCGATAGAGGCTGTTCCCAAGTCCTATGACGTGAATGACGTTGCTGACGTTGACCGGGTACGAGCCTGATCGCCCCTGGCTGTCCGTGACCGTGATCGTGGCACTGCCGTTTCCTCGTGAGTAGATCGTGCCGTTGGCATCGACGCGTATCACCGCTGGATTGCTCGAGGTGTAGGTGTATGGCGCCACACCACTGCTGGGCACTCGGGTGTAAGTAGTGCCCGCAGGCCAACTGACAGGATCGAGGTTTGCATAATCTGGAAGCAGATAGATCCTGCCACTCAAATTAACCGGTGTGGGATCCAGCACAAAGTCGGGCACCGGTGACCTGACAGCGAAGGTTCGAATGTTGGATTCAGGTCCGCTCCCATACTGGGCCACGGCCTTGAGACTGTGCGCCCCTATGGCAAGCCCCGCTACTGGAAGACTCCAGTCGCCGTTGCCATTCACCGATGCATTACCCTTGGGCGCTGTCCCGTCGAGCACCTGAACCTGCTCGTTAGGCGCGGCTTTGCCGGAGGCTGTGACCGTGGTGTCCGTGGTCGAGCCGCCATTGGCGACTTCTCCTCGCGAATCCCGCACGCTGAGCAGCGTCGGCACCGTTGCCGCCTTGACCGTAAAGCTCCATGGCGCTGATACAGGGTTGTTCGCGTACAGCGCTTTGGCAGTCAATGCGCGAGCTCCCACGGCCAGGCCGCTGACGACGTGAGACCATGCACCGCTGGCGTTGGCGGTAGCCGTGCCTTTGGAGACCGTGCCATCGAAAACTTCCACCATTTGATGAATCGATGCCTGCCCCGAGGCGGTCGCGCTGCTGGCAAAGGTTGACCCGCCATTGGCGATGGGTGCGTTCTGCGGATCGACCACGCTTGTGATGCTTGGATTGACCAACGCGACAATGGTGAAGTTGCGCACCGATGATGTGGCACCGTTGCCGTACAGGGCCTTGGCCGTCATCGAATGTGAAGCAACAGAAAGGTTTTCGAGCGTCGATGTCCAGACGCCGCTGCCATTGACCGTGACCCTGCCTTTGGAGGCGGTGCCATCGAATATCTCTACCTCAAGATTGGCATTGGCATTGCCCGTGAGGGTGAGTCGGGTGTCGACGGTGAAGCCATTCGGGGCAATTTCGTCGCCGTCGCTGTCCCGGATACTGCTGATGGTTGGCGCGATTGCGCTGGCAACGACCACGTTCCAGACCGTCGATTCGGGGCGATTAGCGTATAGCGCCTGCGCCTTAAGACTGTGCGTCCCTACGGCAAGCCCCGTTACTGGAAGACTCCAGTCGCCGTTGCCATTCACCGATGCGTTACCCTTGGGCGCTGTCCCGTCGAGCACCTGAACCTGCTCATTAGGCGCGGCTTTGCCGGAGGCTGCGACCGTGGTATCGACTGTCGTCCCGCCGTTGCCCAGAGCGCCGCGAGAGTCCCGCACCTGTTCGATAGTCGGGGTTATGTTCGCAAGCACTTCGTACGTGCGCTGTTGCGACACCAGGCCGCTGCCGTCCAGTGCCCTGGCCGTGATGCGGTAGCCTTTGGGACGTTGGTTGGTCAGATCGACTGTCCACGCGCCGTTAAGGTCGGTGTGGGCAGTGGTCAGGCGGGTCGGCCCATCGAGCATTTCCAGTTCAGTGTCCAGGGTTCCGGTTCCGCTAAGGGTCAGGTTTATGTCGAACGTCGTCCCGCCCTCAGTCACTTCACCTTTGGAGTCCTTCACGCTAACGATGATCGGGGTGACCCAGTCGTGGTGCAGCTTGAATTCATATACCGACATGGGGAGCGGCAAGGCGCTGTACTCATCGGCCACGCCGTTGAACGCCACCTTGCACACCACGGTGAGCGTCGTGTCTTGCCCCAGTTTCTCAAGCGCCGTGCGCAGGACGCTCTCGGACAGGCCGGAGCCGATTTGCGCGCCGGTCAGTTCGGCGCCGTCAAGTAGTACGATGGCGTGCGGCCCGCCGCTCTCGGTTACGCCTTCGAGCCGCAGCCACACCCGCTGGCCTGTTGCGATGAAGGGCCATTTCGCCACCGTCGTGGTCGCGTTGCCGACAAAGGTCGCCAGGTTCAAGACCTTGGTTTGCGCATTGGCCTGAGCAATGAGCGGCGTCGGCAGTTGGCTGTCGGGAATGGGCGTCACGTCGAGCAGCAGAAACTCGGATTGCTTCTCTGTCGTCGAGCGCTTGACCTTATAGACCACGCTGACCCGCTGACCGATGTTGGCGCCGATGACAGACGCAGGAATCGGGAAATCGACCTGGCCGGTCGCTGACCCCGTCACTTGCTGATCTGCCGGCGAACCCGCTCCAGGGCTGCCTAGCCAGGTCAGGGTGATGACGTCTTGGAGGTCCATGCTGGCGTAGCGTACACGTACCGTCGCGCCGTTCAGAGCCTGCATCGGGTCCAGCGCCGTGCCGGTGGCCTCAAGCACTTGCGGCGCAGGCAATTCGCCGATCAGCTTGCCGATGGTCAGGTCCAGCACCTGCGAATACTGGAATTGGCCGGTGCTGGCGAGTTCGAGGCTGTAAAACACTTTTACAATAGTGTTCAGGCTCGGCTCGATCAGCGCCCGCGGGATGAAGAAGGTGACGGGTTGCCCGGCGATGGGGTAGGTGATGGGGATCGAATCCTGATCGGTGCCATCAGGCGATTCCGCCTGCCAATACCAGGTTAAAAGATCGCCCACGGCAGTACCGGTGTAAGGCACTCGTAAGGTGGCATGAATCGGTACCTGTTCAGGATCCAGCACGCCGTCGGGTGCCTCGTCCACCGAGGGAGCGGGCAACTCGGCACGGCGTTGAGCGATGGTCAGGTTCAGGTGGTCGGAGACACGAACATCCAGTGGCCTGAGTGTGTCGTTGGACACCCGATAACTGACATCCAGCGTGCCGTTGGCCAGAATGGCGATGTCGTGTTCGGGCACCGGAATGTAGATCACATTCCCCACTTCACTGGCCGAAACGATGTGCTGACCTTCGTAGAGGTGCGGCGCGCCGTTCTGCTGGGTGCCCAGCCAGATCATGTCGATGAGGTCGCCGTTGGCCATTTTATCGTAGACAGGAATCTGCACGTGGGCGCGGTCCAGCGTCGGGTCCAGCGTGTTGCCGACCGCTTCCAGCACGGCGGGCGCCGGCAGTGGAATCTGCCCGGTGACCCTGGCGGTTGCGCGTTTGGAGGACTGAGGCGGATCACCATTTGCCTTGGTCAGCACATAGGTGGCCCGACCATTGCCGCCATTGATTGCGCGGATGTCGGCGTTGGGTACTGATATCTCGAGGACGGCCGGAACACTGGTCACCGCCACCACTTTGGTATAAATCACCGGCTCGCCCGTGGCCGGAGTGCCTAGCCAGGTCAGGGTGACAGTGTCATTGCGCTCGAACGGAGCGCCAATCATCACGATTTGCACAGTGACGTCGTCTGCCCCCAGGCGGCCCAGATCGATTACGCCGTTGAATGCGTCCTTGATCACCGGCGCGTTGAGGCGTTGAGCGCCTGCTTCGACATCCACATAGGTACTTCGCGACCAGTCCGAAGAGAAATTCCAAACCTCGTCGTACACCTGATAGCGCACCAGCAGGTTGCGGGCATCCCCCGCCGCGAGAACGGTTGCCTGATCCACCGTGATGACAATGGGGTCCCTGCCAGCGGCTTCGGCAGGGGTGACTCGATGGTTCAGGGGCACATCTCCCCAGACCAGTCTGATGGTGTCATAGGCCGCGCGGCCGGGGTAGGCAGCGATTTCTGCCGGTATCCCGCGCGCCGCCCAGCTGGCATCCACGCCGTTGTCGATCACCTCTTGGGGCAGGCCTGGGGCCGCGAGTTCCGAATGGCCAGGCAGATGCGGTTCCCTGTCCAGCCCCCCTGGGAAATCGAGTTTGACCCTGATCCGCAGACCTACTGAATCTTCCGGCGTACTCGACCCCTGTCGTGTCAGCCGGTAGTGAACATTTTCGGCCCAGCCCGCTGTGATTGGCTGGGTGTCCAACAGGAAAAACATGCGTTCGTTGACATCGTCAGGGCCCACGTCCCCTTGCGCGACGCGCTCGGTGTCCCAGTAGATATCGACATGATCTCCCACTGCCATGCGCGACCAGGGGTCCACAGCGGCCAACATGCCATACGGGTCGTTAACGATATTGAAGTTGACGCCGCCATCGCCGTCCTCGACCGGCGTCACGAGGCCAGCGATCAATACTGGGCGCAGCGCCAGGGTCGAGGGTTCCCGGTTGACCGGGGGAAACAAGGTTGAGGTGTAACGTTGCATGGTCAGGTTCCTTATGGGGTGCGAATCCTTGGTGTGACCGGCTCATTGCTTTCGTGTACCGGCGGGTGCAGGGCAGAGAGGGGCAATTGCTGCCCCCCATTCGCTGCCTGATGGTTCCTTTATTCAGGAATAGGTGACGGTGCCTGAGACGGTAACCGTTGTGTCAGTGGTACTGCCTCCGGCGGGTATCGACACGCCACTGGAGTCCTTGACATCCCTAATGGCAATGGCCGAAACGCTGATCACCGTAAAGCTGCGCACGGGCGATTGCACGCCACTGCCATACTGCGCGACCGCCTTGATGGCATGATTGCCTGCGGTCAGCGTGGTCAGCGCTTTGCTCCAGGTACCGCTGGCACTGACTGTGACCGTGCCTTTGGAAACCTGGCCATCGAACACCTCGACCTGTTGATTGGCCGCTGCCGTGCCGGTAACGGTGACGCTGGTATCGAAGGTGGATCCGTTGGCGGGAATTTCGACGCTAGCCGAATCTTTGATGCTGCTGATGGTGGGTGTCACCGCCACAGCGACCGTAAAGCTGCGCACGGGCGATTGCGCGCCGTTGCCGTATTGCGCCACCGCCTTGACGGCATGGCTGCCCGTGGCCAGGTCGGTTAGTTGTTTGTTCCAATCGCCGCTTGAGTTGGCCGTGGCCTTGCCTTTGGTGACATCCCTATCGAAGACCTCAACTTCCTGGTTGGGCGGTGCGGTGCCTGTGACAGTAACGCTGGTATCAAAGGTGCTGCCCATTTCCGGAATTTCGGTGCCGTTTGAATCTTTAACACTGCTGACAGTGGGCGGATCGACTCCTACAGGCGCTCCCACATTGAAGACGGTCAAGTCCGAATCACTGCGCCGGTTACCTTCTTTGCGAATCACCCAATAGGAGGCTTGGACACTGCCGCCTTCGTTTGGCTTGATCAACGACCCACTGATGGTGAACGGGGTAGGAAGGTCTTTCGTATACTCGTTGACTGTTACCCAGTCTGCGTCCTGGCCGCTTTGACTGCCATTCCACAGGCGGTGCACCTCGTCGCCGACGGCTTTGTGGGTGTAAACCGGTACGGTCAGTGTGGCCAGCAGCAGGCCCGGGTCCATCACGCCATCGACCACGCCAGAGACAGTGGGTGCTGGCAATTCGGCTCTGGGTTCGCCCACGTGTAATAGCGGGAGGCGGAGTGATTCGCGAATGACGGTAGAGCCATCGACGTACGATCCCAACTGGTAATACAGCTCCAGCGTGCCGCCTTCAATAGCTTTCAAATGCCTACCCTCGACCAGCAAGAGGAGGGGTTGTTTGCTGGCGGCCTCTCCATTGGTGATGGTTTTGATAGGTAGCTGCGGATCATAGACGGTAAGATCCGGACGGGTGCCCACCCACTTCAGGATGATCACATCACCGGCAGCCATGCTGTCGTCCCACGGCACTTCGACGATAGTGCTTGTCAAGTCGGGATCGATGGCGCCCTGTGCCGCGTCCTTGGCAATCGGTGCCGCCATGCGCACAGGCTCGCCGATGACCTGAATGAACGCGCCTTTTGATTGGGCTTCAGAATTGTCCTGGTGGATCACGCGGTAAGAAAACACGACCTGAGTTTTGGCCAGTTGCCGGACGATGGAATTGGGAATCGGTATTTCGTAAATGGATGGCAAGTTATCCACGATCTTTTCCGGCGCTTCGTGATCGACCTCGATGCCTTCAAGCGTCGTACCCCTTACTCTCACGACGATTTTGTCGCCTATATTGAAGTCGGCGTTGACGGTGAGCACACTGTCCAGCGTTTCCCGGCCCAAGGACGCACTGGAGATCGACGCTTCAAACTGGCTCTGAAGCTCTGCGCTCAGCACACCGCGTCTGCTCAATGCGATGATCTGAACGACTGCAGGCTGATCGCCCAACTTGTCCAGGTCCAGAACGTTGTTCATGGTGTCTTTGACCAATGGGATTGTCAGGCGCGAATTACCCGCGTCGACGACGATGCGAACCTCCGCCGCCCAGTCTTCCGAGCGGTTGTGCACCACGTCATACACTTCATAGGTCACGGCCAGGCCGTTTGCCCCCGAGTCCCCCGCTTGCTTGATAGTGTCTTCATTGGCGATGATGACGATCGGCTCGCCGACTTGCTCCTTTTGCACCAGGTGGTAGACGAACACGCCACCCCAGGACAGTTTACCTCGTCAAGCTCAGCCATGTTCGGATAAGGCTGAACAGTGATTTGCACGCCTTTTTTCGCAGCGTCAGCGTCTACGCCATCGTTGACTATTTCGTCGGGCAGCGAAAATCTCAGTTCGGAATGCCCGGGAATATCTCCGTCCTGATCTTGTCCTCCGGGACGATCGAGTTTGACGTAAATGTTTCTCTCGGCAGAGTTTTCTGGGTTCTGAGACAGGCGTATCAGGATGTACTGAAGGGTTTTTTTTTGAGGACCTCCCTGCAGTAACCCAGCAGGAATAAAGGTGGTGACACGCTGGTCTACCTGGCCGGGCATAACGCGTTCACCGGCTACCTGTATGTTGTCCATCCACACAGTGAAGCTGTCCCCTGCGGCCATGCGGGCCCAGGGCGGGATGTATAACTGCAGCCCTTGCTTGGGAAAGTTATCCAGCGCCGCTCCATGGTTGACTCCCCACAGATCTTCACCAGGGTCGGCAGGCGGGGTGCCCAGGCGGATGCCACCAGGAATTTCGGGCGGGACTGCGACGTAGGTCGAAGCGGAGGAACTCGAGGTGTTGCGGGGGGTGGTTGCCATTGCGGTGGACTCCTGTCGGTTGATCGCAGAAATCATTGAGCGCCGCTTACGGAAGTTTGCCTACTGTCAGAAATGACAGGTTTTGCTGCCGTTGGTCGGCTGGGTCAATTGAACGGGACAGTCCAGGACGCTGATGTTCCTCAAATGTGCAACCTCGGTGTGGTGATTGCCGTCGCTTCCCTGAAACCTCTGTGGTGCGTCGGCTATGTAAAATCCGCCCTGTCTGGTCCAGGAAGCAGCCATTGACCACAGTGCGCGTGGCTCGGAACGGTAGCAGCTGGGCGAGGCCATGGATTCAGTTGGTCGGTCGATGCCTTAAGCGCCTCTGCCGGCGGGAACCAGGGCTACTTTCAGCACAATGGTGCAAGTACCTTTTGAAGCTCGGCAGCCAGGCTTATGCCGCCAAGGTCGCATCAGTGGGCAGCGAGGGCAGTTTGAGGCGCCGAGCTTTTGAAGCTGCGCGCGAAGATCGAACATCTACTGCAACCGATACTGCGCGACGTCATGTGTTTTTGGGGAACACGGAAAATACCGGGAATACGCCATTAGTCAGGTTGGAGGCTTCCTGCCCCGTCGTCGGGTGCCTAAGCCAGTAGTAAGAGCCAATGGCACTTGAGCCGGCTAATTCGCTGGTCCAATACAGCTTGGCCGGCGCACCAGTGGCCTCCCATCGTCCTGTAAACTGAGCGCCGATTGCCGCGACTTCGGCTCGGGTCGGTAGATGCCCTCCTGGTTTTTGGTAGCCTGTGGCACCTCTGTAGATAAAGTCACCGATGTATTCGGCCTTCCAGACGTTAAGCACCGTGACGGAGTAGCTCTTGGACTGCCCAACGCCATCGCGGGCGGTGATCGTGGCGGTGCCATTGCTGCGAGGGCTGACCAGTCCATTTGCAGAAACGTCTGCAACCGCACTGTTGGATGAAAGGTAGGTATAACTTGGCCGCCCGCCCGAGGCGGTGCGAGTGACTGTTGAGCCACTTGGATAGGTTGGAAGAGTGGATACGCTACCACTGGTGATTACATAGAGCATTGTCTGCAGTGTGACCGGCGAAGTATCCAGTACAAGCGGCGGTATGGCCTCCTCGACGGAGAAGATTCTTGGCTCGGAAATAATCTCGGCAATTCTGGCCGTCAATACATGGCGCATCACAGACAATGCCGAAAGTGTTGCCGACCATGTGCCGTCGGCATTGACAGGCACCCGTTGCTGGAATGTGTCGCCTTCAAAAATGTCCACTTCGGTCGCCGCGCCGGCGGCGTTGGAGAATCGGGAAAGTTGCGTGGATGATGTGACCATGGCATCTGACTCCTGTCGATTGCTCGTAGAAGTCATTGAGCGCCGCTTCGGGAATTTTGCCTACTGTTAGAAATGACAGGTTTTGCTACCGTTGGTCGGGCCGTTTTCTGCGCAACCGGTTCAGCCTTGGCGCGCTATTTCCAGTGATGAATCGGCCATCCGGCCTCTTCTGCAGCCTCGCGCAACGCAGGGTCGGGATTGACTGCATGGGGAAAGTCCACCTTCTGCAGCAGCGGTAAATCATTGCGCGAATCGGAATAGAAACTCGCGCCTTCGAGGTTTTCGCCTTCCTGATCCAGCCACTGCAGCAGGCGAGTGATCTTGCCTTCGCGGTAGGTCAGCACGCCTGTGGTCTTGCCGTTGTAGACACCGTGGGTGGTGTCCAGGTCGATGGCCAGCACGTCATCGACGCCGATGCGCTCGGCGATGGCTTTTACCAGATGCACGCCGGAGGCGGAAATGATCAGGATGCGGTCGCCGGCGGCACGGTGTTGAGCGATGGCTTTGGTCGCGTCGCTGAAGATGATCGGCTCGATGAAGTCCTCGACCCACGGGCCCACCAGGAACTCCACCTCCTGCGGCGTGCGGCCAATCATCGGATCCAGGCTGAAGACCATGTAGTCCTCCATCGCCAGCTCGCCCTTGCTGTAGGCCTCCATCAGCTCATGGTCTTTGTTCATGAACGACTCGGGATCGACCCAGCCCAGCCGGCCCATCTGCTCGCTCCAGAGGCTTGAGCAGTCGCCGTGAATCAGGGTTTCGTCCAGGTCAAAAATGGCTAGCGCCATGCGCGCGCTCCTTAAAACATTGTCGATGGGGCCGGTGTACGGCGCACAGTGGCAGGTTTCGAGCGGCGAGCTGCAAGAGGGAACCGCAGTTATCCGGCTTTTTCTTGTGGCTTGCAGCTCGTCACTCATCGCTACTCTTTTTAAGCGACTTCACACAGCGCCGACGCTTCGATGTACAGGGTGACGCGTCGACCGTTGGGGTGCAAGTCGTTGGCCGAACGGTTGAGCACGTCGACCACCAGTTCCACGCCATGTGCCTGCACGCGATAGCGAATCACATTGCCCAGCAGGCTGTGGCTGCGCACTTCGCCTTCCAGGGCGCCGGTCAGGCTCAGTTGAATCGCTTCCGGGCGGATCGCCACGCGGCTGTTGATCGGGCGCTGCATCAGGCGGCTGGCGTCATCCGGTTCGAGCAGGTTGTAGTTGCCGATGAAGCCTGCGGCAAATGCATCGACCGGCGCGGTGTACAGGGTTTCCGCGTCGCCGCTCTGCACGATCCGGCCCTGGTTCATCAGGAAGATGCGGTCGGACAGGGTCAGCGCCTCTTCCTGATCGTGAGTCACGAAAATGGTCGTCAGGCCCAGTTCCTGCTGAATGGCGCGAATCTGTTCGCGCAGGTGTTTGCGAATCCGCGCGTCCAGTGCCGACAGGGGCTCATCCAGTAGCAACAGGCGAGGGCGAGTCACCAGTGAGCGCGCCAACGCTACGCGCTGACATTGCCCACCGGACATCTGGTGCGGATAACGCTTGGCCAGTTCATTCAGCTCCACCATCTTCAGCACTTCGGCGACGCGTTGCCTGGTTTCTTCGGCGCTGACCTTTTGCATGCGCAGTCCGAAGGCGACGTTCTGCTCCACGTTCATGTTGGGAAACAGCGCGTAGCTCTGGAACACCATGCCGATGCCACGTTTTTGCGCTGACACCGGAACGATGTTTTTGCCATCGAGAAAGATCCTGCCGCGGGTGACCGAGGTCAGCCCGGCGATGCAGCGCAGCAGGGTGGATTTGCCGCAGCCGGAAGGACCGAGCAAGGTGACGAATTCGCCCTTGTTGATCACGCAGTTGATATCGCTGAAGACGGCGGTGCTGGCGTAGTTCTTTTGCAGGTTTTCGACAGTGACGAAGCTCATGTCAGTCTTTGTCCTTGTTCAGTCGGTTGGCCGCCCAGGTCAGCAGCAACACGAAGAGGAAGTAGGAAATCACCAGCGCACTGTTGAAATGGCCGCTGCTGTTACGCATGTTGTTAAGGTAGACCTGCAGCGTCTCGTAACGCGTGCCCACCAGCAGGTTGGCGAACACGAACTCGCCGAACAGGAAGGAGAACGACAGCAGCAAGGCGATCATCAGGCCTTTGCGCAGATTCGGCAGCACCACCAGAAACGCCGCCTGAAACGTGTTGGCGCCGAGCAATTGCGCGGCGTCCATCAGGTCGACGAGGTTAATTGCCTGCAAATTGTTGGTGATTGCCCGATACATGAATGGCAAGGCGATGGTGAAGTAGCAGCCGATCAGAATCCAAGGCGTGCCGACCATCGCCAGCGGCCCGGAACCGTAAAGCTGCAACAGGCCCACTGAGGACACCACGGGCGGTACGGCGAACGGCAGCAGGATCAGGATGTTCATCAGCGCGTCGAGTTTCGGGAAGTGATAGTGCACCACAAACAGCAGCGGCAGAATTAGCACCACCGACAGGATCAGCGCGCCAACGCAGACCAGCAGCGATTGGGCGAAGGCCATCAGAAAACGCGGATCGCTCCACAACGCCACGTACCATTTATAAGTCAGCCCGGCGGGGAGAATCGTTGCCGACCAACTGGTGGCGATCGAGTACACGAAGGTGCCCAGCAGCGGCGCCAGCAGAATCAGGAACAGGATGTACACCACCACGCGGTGGTACAGCCCGACGGGGCCGTGTTCAGCGCGAGACATGGTAGCTCCTCTTCAACAGCCACTGATGAACGAGGGTCACCAGGGTCATCATGCCCACCAGAATCATCGCCAGGGCGCTGGCCATGTTCGGGTCCAGCGTAATGTCGCCAGCGACCATGGCGGCAATGCGGATCGGCAATACGTTGAAGTTGCCGGTGGTCAGCGCATACACCGTTGCGTAGGCGCCCAGCGCGTTGGCCAGCAGTATGACGAAGGTGCCGAGCAGGGCCGGGGTCAGTACCGGAATCCCGATATGCCGCCAGAAGTCCCAGCCGCTGGCGCCCAGCAGCGACGCCGATTCGCGCCAGTCTTCACGCAGCGCATCGAAGGCCGGGTATAGCAGCAACACGCCAAGGGGAATCTGGAAGTAGGTGTAGAGGATGATCAAGCCAGTTTTCGAATAAAGGTTGAAGTCGTCGATAATCCCTGCCTGTTTGAGAATCAGCGTCAGCGCGCCGTTGAAACCCAGCAGAATGATGAAGGCGAAGGCCAGCGGTACGCCGGAAAAGTTGCTGGTCATGTTGGCGAAGGCGCTGACGAAATCCCGCAGCCGCCCAGGCACTTTACGCAGTGAGTAGCTGCCAAGTATCGCGATCACGATGCCAATCAGGCTCGACCAGAAACTGATTTCCAGGCTGTACTGCATCGCTTGACGATAGAAGCGCGAGTTGAACGCCTTGATGAAGTTCTCCAGACCCCAGCCAGCGTCCGAATGCAGACTGTTGATGGCGACCCACGCCAGCGGCGCGATCTGGAACGCGATGAAGAAAATCGCAAACGGCACCAGGCACAACAGCCCCAGCCATTTGCCACGACTGTGTGAGTTCACTTGAGCACCTCTGTGCAGACAGGTTTGTCGTGGGGCACGCCCAGCAGTTCGCACACCATTCCGCAAATCTCTGTCTGTTTGGGTTTTGCCCCCGGATCGAGACTGAATGCATCACCGATGACGAACAGCGGTACTTCACGTTCCTCGGGGAGGATGCCGTTATGCGAGCGGTCGTCGTTCATGCCGTGGTCGGCGGTCACCAGCACTTGATAGCCCGCATCAAGCCAGCGCTGCAGGTACTCGGCGAGGATGACATCAGCCGAGCGTGCGCTGTTGCGGTATTGCGGGCTGTCCAGGCCGTGTTTGTGGCCCGCATCGTCGATGTTCATCGGGTGAATGAACAGGAAGTCCGGCTGGTGTGCTGTTCGCAAGTGCTCGGCATCGTCGAACAGATGGGAATCAGGGTAGTGATCGAGGTAGTAGAAGTGAGCGTGCTGGATCGGCAGCTCGGCGTCGTTGGTGTGCCGGTCGCGGGCCGCGATGAACGGACTGCGGTTGTACAACTCGCTGACCCAGTGATAGGCCGCGGCGGCGGTCGTGAGCCCGGCGCCGGTGGCGTAATGAAAGACGCTGCGCTGAGTGGAAAGGCGCGATACGTGGTTATGCACAATGCCGCTGTCGATTGGTGCAACGCCTGTGAGGATACATTCGTAAAGCGGTCGGGACAGCGCTGGCAATTCGCATTCCAGCTTGTACAGGGCGGCCCGGCCTGCGTTCCGGTAAGCCAGCAGATGCCCCATCGCATGCTGCGCCACGCTGTAGCTCAGGCCGTCCAGCAGGATCAGGATGACGTTGTGTTTCATGGCCTCTCCGAGGAGCGTTCAAATTCCGTGCTGCAAGGCTTGGACAGCGCCGTGTAGCAGCCCGATCGGGCGGCATGCCGGCCTCGGCACGCCACCCGATCGGCCTGCGACAGGCTCATTTCAATAGGCTTAACAGCGGCGTGTCATCCGTGACACGACCGGCGCAAATTACTGCATCTCGACGATGACTTGCTCGTTCCACTGCTGCGGCAGGGCCTTCGAAGTTTTTTCCCAGGCATCGGCGTTTTTGATCGGCGTTACACCCTTGTACTGCTCGTTGGGCAGCAGCTTGGCCTGTACTTCAGGCGCCAGCTTCAGGTGTTCGGCACGGATCGGGCGGGCGTTACCGTTGGCCAGGTTGATTTGTCCCGCATCGCTGAAGATGTATTCACGCGCCAGTTTGGCGGCACTCGGATGCTTGGCGTATTTGTTGATGATGGTGGTGTAACCGGAAATCACCGAGCCGTCGGAGGGGATCAGTACTACATAGTCATCCGGGTTGTTCATCTTGGCCTTATAGCTCAAGCCGTTGAAGTCCCACACCACGCCGACTTCAACTTCGCCTTTCTCCATGGTCTGAATGGTTGGGTTGTTGATGCCCAGGCGTTTTTGTTTGGCCAGTTCCGTGAACAGCTGCAGGCCGGGTGCGATGTTGGTTTCGTCGCCTTTCATGGCAATCGCCGCGGCCAGCACGCCATTGGCCGCTTGAGCTGCGGTACCGACGTCGCCGATGGTGACTTTGTATTTACCGGTTTTCAGATCAGCCCAGGATTTGGGCACTTCGGAGCCGTGCAGCAGCTTCTTGTTGACGATGAAGGCAATGGTGCCGGTATAGGCCAGTGCCCAATGGCCGTCCTTATCCTTGGCCCAATCCGGAATCTGGTCCCAGGTGGTCGGCTTGTAAGGCTGGGTCACGCCCTTGGTCGTGGCGATAGGCCCGAAAGCGGCGCCCACGTCACCGATGTCGGCGCTGGCGTTGTCTTTTTCCGCGTCGAACTTGGCCACTTCCTGTGCCGAGCTCATGTCGGTATCCATGTGCACCAGGCCGTATTTGCTGGTCAGGTCCGTCCAGGTGCCTTTCCAGTTGGCCCAGTCGTCGGGCATGCCCACGCTGTTAATTGCCCCTTCGGCCTTGGCCGCAGTTTCCAGCGTCTCAAGGTCGGTATTGGCGGCCATGGCCGATGTGCTCAGCGCAATGGCCGAACCCAGGAGTGATGCCAGCAAAAGGTTTTTCATCCGAAGCTCCTTCGTGCACTTCCCGACGATTGATGTGCAACGGGTCGGGGTAGTGTTCGTTGCGGGTGGGTATATCTGGTGGGTTGGTCTAGGTCAGCAATACCTGAGCCAAGTTAGGCCAGTTACATGACATTTTCGTGTCTGGACCGACTTTTGCTGGTGCAATCGCAAGCGTCGGCTGCGGCTGTGAAGTAAGCGTAGACCATGCCCAAGTCCCTGATCCGAAAAGGCTAATGTCTTTTGGACGGCAGGCCTCTAGAGAAGACCAATCTGGCTTGTCATCTAACAGTCATCTAGGCTGCCTAGGCTCTAGAGCGCTGAAACGGGTCATTCGGTTGTGCACCTTGCCCCCGAATAGCGCTGGTCTAGTCCAGATAGGTAACGCAATGCGCCAGGATGTGCCTCGAGCGGTGACGATGATCTCCAACGCCCTGCAGGAACAGATCGAGCACGGTCTGTTGCCGCCGGGCAGCAAATTGCCTGCCGAGCGCAGGCTCAGTGAACTGTTCGATACCACGCGCATTACCCTGCGCGAGGCATTGGTGCAGCTTGAAGCCCAAGGCCTGATCTACCGGGAGGAACGCCGAGGCTGGTTCATATCGCCACCACGGCTGGCCTATGACCTGATGCGCCGCAGCCATTTCCACGCCATGGTTCAGGCGCAGGGCCGGGTGCCAGCCACTCAGGTGATCTCGGCACGGCTGCAACCTGCGTCAGCGGCGATCTGCGGTTTGCTGCAACTGCCCGCACTGTCCAGCGTGATCCAGATCTGTCGCGCACGGCGGATCGATGAGCGCCTGGTGCTGTATGTCGAGCATTACCTGAACCCGGAATATTTCCCGCACATACTGACCTTCGATCTCGATCAGTCACTGACCGAACTGTATGCCAGTCATTACGACATTCGTTACGGCCAGGTGCGTTTCGAGATGGTGCCCACGGCGTTGCCTGTGGAAGCGGCGGCGGCGCTGAAAGTGTCCATCGGCAGTCCTGGCCTGCGCATTGCCCGGGTCAACCACGATCAACGCGGGCGCCTGATCGATTGTGATCTGGAGTATTGGCGACATGACGCAATTCATGTGAGTGCGGTGGTGGGGTCTGATGGTGAAAAATGATCCTACCCGTCAGCCTGATGTACACGGTTGTACAAGAATCAGGCGCGTACAGTTCGCTCACTCACGCTCTAACAAAGGCGACATCACATGTCGGTATCTGGCAGGCAACCACGCAAACCCCAGCAGTGCGGTTGGCGGGGGGCGCCAGAGGGCAGGCTGGAGGCCGCCTACGATGCCTTGAAGGAGTCGGGTGTCGACGCGGTTCGCGTCATGTCGCTGGCCTAGCGCCTGAACCTGTCTCGCACCAGCTTCTACTGGTTTTTCAGGACCGCGAACAATTGCTCGCCGCGCTGCTGGCGCGATGGAAAGACAAGAACACCGGCGGCATGGTCAAGCAGTCTGAGAGCTACGCGGAAAACATCACCGAGGCGATTCTCAACGTGTTCGAGTGCTGGCTGAACCCTGAACCCTGAACCCTGAACTCTTCGACTCGCAATTCGAATTCGCCGTGCGCAGTTGGGCCTTGCAATCCGTTGAGGTCGCGATCGAGATCGCCGCCGCTGACGATGCGCGGATCAATGCACTGTCAACCCTGTTCCGGCGCTTGGGCTACGATACAGAGGGCGCTGATACGCGCGCGCGTACGAAGATGATGATGGATGCGCGTGCAAGCTCTGCCGACGAGGTGGTGGCGGCGTATTATGCGGCCAACAAGCCGCGCTTGCAGCGAGGCTCAAACAAGGCTCTGCCGCCTCGGCGACGCCGTGATGCCGGATGGCTTACGTTAAACACCTGTAGCGGTTAAGCCGGACCATTACAGGGTTTGGCTCTACGCTTAACCCGCCGACTCATCCTTTTTCCCGCGAACGTTACTGACACGTGCGGCACTGGTGCTGACTTGCACGTTCAGGCGCGGTGTTGCCAGGTCCATCCCGGCTTCGTCCATGTAACGCTTGAGCGACAGGTTGAATGCACGGGACACCTCCCACTGCTTGATCGGCGCGGTCTTGAAGCGTGCGCGCAGGATTGCGTTGCCCGCATCGAAACTTTCCACGCCCTGAATCTCCAGCGGCGACCAGATATTACGGCGTTGCAGGGGATCGGTGCGCATCTTCTGACCCACGTCGCGAATCATCTTCAAGGCGTCGTCGATGTTCATGTTCGACGGGATCGCGATGCGGAAGATCGCGTAGCCAAACTCGCGCGAGTAGTTCTGGATGCTCTTGATCTCGCTGAAGGGAATGGTATGCACGATGCCGTCGATGTCGCGCAGGCGGACCGTGCGAATGGTCAGCCCTTCGACCGTGCCCAAGTGCCCACCGACGTCCACGTAATCATCGATGGCCAGCGAGTCCTCAATGATGATGAACAGCCCGGTGATCAGGTCCGCGACCAGCGACTGCGCACCGAAGCCGATGGCCAGACCGATCACGCCGGCACCGGCCAGCAGTGGGGTCACGTTCATGCCCATGTTCGCCAGCGCGACGATCACGGCGATGATCAGGATTGTTACGAACAACACGTTGCGGATCAGCGGCATCATCGTTTGCGCGCGGGCGTTGGCCAGGCCTTTGCGCGAACGGGTCAGGGCGTGATGAATCGCGGTGTCGGCGAGAATCCAGACCAGCCAGGCGAATATCAACGTGGTCGCCAGCCCTGCGATGCGCACGCTGATGTCATGGCCGTCGCCTTCCGAGAAGCGGATCAGCGACAGGCCCCAGACCCGCAGGCCCAATTCAATGAACAGCAGCCATACCAGCAGATGCGCAACGGTGTAGAAGAAGTTTTTCAGGCGCTCGGAATACAAGGCATGACGTTTGTGGCCATGGGCCGGTTTTTGCGAGTGCCGCCGCACCAGACCGTTGATGACCATGCACAGCACCAGCAGCACGGTGCAGATCAGCGACTGACGCAGGGCGGTGCTGGTGTCGCCCGCCGAGAAGAAGGTCGCGAACAGCGACACGCCCACCAGCACCAGCGCGGGCAGATACCAAAAGCTGCCCAGGATCTCGATGGTGTCACTTAGCGCCCGGCGTTTCAGGCGCCGCGACAACGGCTGGTTGCGGATCAGATGGGCGATCGGCCTGCGGAAGCGGATGATGAACAGCCCGGTGGAAATCGCCGCCATGACGTTGGCCAGGGTCGCTGCGGTGTGCGCCAGATGCACGCCAAGGCTGGCGACCAGGCGTGGATCGCTCAGCGCCTCACCGAATGCGGCAAAGCTGCCGATCCACCACAGCGGGCGAAACGCCTGATGCCGCAGGATGTACAGCGCCTGATGGCGATGGGGGCCGTCGAGCAGGGAGAAGGCGATCACGCAGATGGCCGAAAACAACGTTCCAACCACCAGCGCGTAAGCCAGCACCATGGCCAGGTCGCGACCCAGTGATGGCGGCAGGGAATAACTGAGGTAGATCGTAATGATCAGCGCGATCAGCCATGGGCCCAGTTTGCGCAGGGCAAAGCGCAGCATATCGGTAGGCCGCGGGTGTTGCGGTAATTCTTCCGACAGCCCGAACCGCACCCGCAACCGGTGGCTGAGCCAGATCAACGCGGCGGCCAGCAGACTCCATAGGGCGATGACCACGGCAAAACTGAAGATGATCGGCCACCACTGGCTGGCGGGCAGCAGCAGCGCGACCAGTTCCTGCTCGGCCAGCGCTACCTCGTCGCCCCAGCGGCTCAGCGGGCTGTCTTCGCCGGTGAACTGCTGTTCGAACTCGGACAGCGTGCCACCGATCAATCCCAGCACGCCTTGCTCGGCATTGGGCTGGGCCTTCTTGGTGGCGTCGCGCAGTTTCTTCAGGTCGTCCAGCAGTTTGCTGCGCTGCTGATCGTTTTCCAGCGACGTGATGACTTCATCCAGCGACTGGCCCAAAGGCTCCTGCGCCTGGGGCTGGGCTTTCTGGCCGTTGAGCAGGCTGGGCAGGCCGGCAGCCTGGGTCAGCGCAACGGGAGACAAGACCAGCAGACATATCAACAACACACGCAGCAGGGAGCAGGAACGGGAAGGGACAATCACCGGGCAGTCGACCTCGATTCGGCAG
This sequence comes from Pseudomonas sp. UBA5706, assembly GCF_002419965.1. Classification (GTDB taxonomy): domain Bacteria; phylum Pseudomonadota; class Gammaproteobacteria; order Pseudomonadales; family Pseudomonadaceae; genus Aquipseudomonas. The sequence goes on along the minus strand of NZ_DIHC01000001.1, from coordinate 1,623 downwards.
AGCCTTTAATAGTAGCTAGCGTCTGGCGGATACCGCGAGCGCTGGTCTGTGGCAGACCGGTCTGCCGGCGTTGGCGTGTTCTAGCACGTTACCGCCGGCAAGCTGTACCGCGACAAAACGGTACGTCAGTCAGGGCAATTCGGCGCTCGCATAGAACGCCGTCAGCACCTTCACCAGATGCGCCAGGTCCTGGCTGCCCGCCAGCTCGCGGATCGAGTGCATGGCGAAGGTGGGCAGGCCGATGTCCACCGTACGAACACCCAGGTGGCCAGCGGTGATCGGCCCGATGGTCGAGCCGCAGGACATGTCGCTACGTACCACGAAGCTCTGCACCGGTACTTCTTCGGCCATGCACAAATGGCGGAAGAAGCCGGCGGTTTCGCTGTTGGTGGCATAGCGCTGGTTGCTGTTGACCTTGATCACCGGGCCGGCGTTGAGTTTCGGGCCGTGGTTGCCGTCGTGCTTCTCGGCGTAGTTGGGGTGTACACCGTGGGCGTTGTCAGCGGAGATCAGCAACGACTTCTGGACGGTGCGCACGTAGTCGTCGCCCTCGGGAAGCAGGCGTTGCAGCACCTGTTCCAGCATCGGGCCGTCGGCGCCGCAAGCCGAAGTCGAGCCCACTTCTTCGTGGTCGGTGCAGATCAGCAGGCAGGTTTCATCGCCATCGGCGTTGAGCAGGGCCTGCAGGCCAGCGAAGCAGGACAGCAGGTTGTCCAGGCGTGCACCGGCGATGAAGTCGGCATTCAGGCCGATGACCGCTGCACTCTGGGTGTCATAGAAGCTCAGCTCGTAATCGAGTACCACGTCGGCGTTCAAGCCATGCTCGCGTGCCAGCTGGTCAGTCAGCAGGGCGCGGAAGTCGGCGCGCTCGTCGCCGGCCACTTGGGCGAGGATTGGCGGCAGCTCGTTCTGCGCGTTGATCGGCCAGCCTTCGTTGGCCGTGCGGTTGAGGTGGATGGCCAGGTTAGGAATGATCGCGATGGGCAGCTTGAAGTCGATCAATTGGCTTTCGACTTTGCCGTCACGACGGAAGGTCACTCGGCCGGCCAGCGACAGGTCACGGTCGAACCACGGGGCGAGCAGGGCGCCGCCATAGACTTCGACGCCCAGTTGCCAGAAACCCTGGCGTTGCAGTTCCGGCTGGGGTTTGACCCGCAGGCAGGGGCTATCTGTGTGAGCGCCGACCAGGCGAATGCCGCCGATCAGGGGCGACAAACGGCCCAGTTTGAAGGCGATGAGAGAGGAGTCGTTGCGGGTGACGTAGTAGCGCCCGCCGGGTTCGGTGTACCACGGCTCGCGTTCGTCAAGGCGCTGATAGCCCGCGCCTTCAAGGCGTTGCACGAGGGTAGCGGTGGCGTGGAACGGGGTGGGGGAGGCCTTGAGGAAGTCGATCAGGCCTTGGTTCAACTCTTCGCGCATAAGTTACTCCAGACAGCAATCGCGCGAGTTTACAGCCCTATCCTCGCGGGAGCGAGCTTGGTTATATGATCATTCCCATGCTCCGCGTGGGAATGCCGATCTGGATGCTCGGCGTCGAGTATCACGGGCGTGGCGTGTGAGTCGCTGATTACGGGTGAATATATGATCGTTCCCATGCCCCGTATCACTAGTGTCCGGTAAAAA
>NZ_DIHC01000006.1 GCF_002419965.1 Pseudomonas sp. UBA5706 | reverse complement strand
AGGGCGTAGGAGCCTGGCTTGCCGGCGATCTGCCGCGAAGCGGCAGTAAAACCGGTGCACACGGTGCGCCTAATGCAACCGAATCGTATGATTTTGCCACCGCTTCGCGCTGGATCATCAGCAACCCGGTCGCCTGCGGCGATCAGCCAAAAGCGCCGTGCCGCTCTCTTCCTAGTCCAGCAGTTCCAGATGCAAATGCTCAGCAATGCCCTCCGACGTGGCTTTCTTCATATACGGGACGCGCCCCAGGCAGGGCGCCGGTAGACGCTCAGCGAGGGTGGCGAGGTTTTCTTCCAGCCGTGAAGTTTTCGGGTCGATGATATTCGCCACCCACCCCGCCAGCTGCAGACCGTCATTGGCAATTGCTTCGGCAGACAGCAGCGCGTGGCTGATGCAGCCCAAGCGCACGCCTACTACCAAAATCACTGGCAGCCCCAGTGCAATCGCCAGATCGGACAAGTTGGCCCGATCCGCCAATGGCACGCGCCAGCCACCGGCGCCTTCGATGAGGGTGAAGTCTGCTTTCTTGTCGAGAATGTGGCGCATCGGGCCGAGCAGCGATTGCACGGTAAGCGCAACGCCGGCTTCGCGAGCAGCCAGGTGAGGTGCGATGGCCGGCTCGAAGGCAAGCGGGTTGACCTCGTTATAGGTCAGCGCGATCGAACATTCGGCACGCAATGCAACCGCATCGGCGTTACGCAGGCCCTCGGACTTAACATCGCAGCCCGAAGCCACGGGCTTGCCCGCCGCCGTGCTCAATCCGGATTGTCGCGCCGCATACAGCAGCCCTGTGGCAATGGTGGTTTTGCCAACATCGGTATCGGTTCCCGTGATGAAATATGCAGCGCTCATCTTGGCGACCATCCGTTCAGATATTTCAAAGTATTGCTCACTTACTATAGCGCCCGCTAACCCGCGATCGCCAAACCGGTCATTGTTTAAACAGCAGCCGGCTTTTCCAGCACGGCGTAAACCACCTGGTAGGTCGCCGGCAAACCTTCTTCCTGGCGGAACCCTTCATAGGCCGCCATCAACGCCTGAATGCGTGCCCGGCCAGTCAATCCTCCCGGACGACCCGGGTTGATATTGTGCGCGCCCAACGCTTTTAGCTCGTGGGTCAGGCTGCGTACATCCGGGTAATGCAGCACGTGCGGCATCACGTTCAGGCTGCTCACCTGCAAGCCACTGGCAGCGCAAAGTCGCTGGTATTGCTCGAACTCGCGAAAGCGATTGACGTGCACCATGCCGTCCACTGCTTGCCAGCTGTCGCGCAGTTCATACAGGGTGCCGACGCACAGACTGGCAAAGCCGAAAATACCTCCCGGCTGCAAGACCCGCTCGGCTTCGGCGAGCACAGAGGCAAAATCCGAACACCATTGCACAGCCAGGCTCGAGAACATCAGCCCAACACTCTCTTCGCGCAACGGCAGATTTTCCGCATCGCCTGCTACGAAATGCTGCGCACCGCCAAGTGGTCGGGCATGGTTGAGCATGCCTTCGGCAATATCCAGCGCAACGCCTTCACTGCCGGGCAGCCGCTGCGCCAGCGTCCGGCTGAAATAACCGGTACCGCTGCCCAAATCGAGCCAGCGGGCGGGCGTCATTTCAGGCAGGCGCGACATCAATTCGCTGCCGACCGCACGCTGCAGATCCGCAACGCTGTCGTAGCTCGGCGCCGCCCTGGAGAAAGACGCTGCCACCTGACGCTTGTCTGGCAGCGCGCTTTGGGTGTTCGCCTGTTGCTGTCTCACGGCCTTCAATACCGCGCAATGGGAAAGATCAGTCATCACCGGACTCATGTAGGAACGCCTGGACCGCTGCAGCCACGCCGTGGGGGTTCTCCAGGATGAACGCGTGGCTGGCCCGTTCGATCACGCCCACTTCGATATCGGGCAACAAATTGAGCAGATCCGCCGAAGCTTCGGCGGGTACCAATGCGTCAAGCCCGCCGAACAGGTGCAGTTGCGGACCGCGATAGGCTTGCAATGCAGATCGGGTGTCCATTTGTTCGAGCAGTTTCAGGCCTTCGATCAGACCGTTGCTGGTGCCGTGGGGCGCGCCAGCCTTGAGCTGCCGCGACAATGCACGGGACTCCTCTGCGCCCTGCACACACAACAGACTGAAGCGCTTGAGCGTGACCTCAGGATCGGTCTTGCAGCCGGCGATGAATGCGTCGAAGTCAGCCTGCGGCATCGCGTTTGGCCATTGGCTGCGGGCCACGAAACATACATTGCTGGCGAAGGTTGTCAGGCCACAACAGCGCTCGCCACGTCGCGCTGCCAATTCAGCGGCAAGCATGCCACCCAAGGACCAGCCACCCAGCCAGACGTTGTCAGGCAGGGTCGAATCGAGTTCGTCAAGCCAGTCGCTCAGATCGTCATTATCCAGATCAGGCAATGGCTCGATCTCGACCCGCAGATGTTCGTCCAGCCCGCGTAACGCTGCGGCCAAGGGCTCGAGTGGCGAAACGCCAAGTCCCCAGCCCGGCAGCAGGATCAATCGATCACGCATATCGCGGCTCCACCGATTCACACGTGTCCAGCAGCGGGAAACACTGCTCCAGTGCTTGCAACAATAGCTGCACCTGAGCCTCGCTGTGGGCCGCGGACAAGGTGACACGCAAACGCGCGCCCCCGGCCGGTACGGTGGGTGGGCGGATTGCCGTGACCATCAACCCGCGCTCGCGCAACATTTGGGATAAACGCAAGGCGCGCGCGCTGTCGCCAATCAGAATCGGCTGAATTGGCGTGAAACTGTCCATCAATGTAAGGCCCAGCGCCCGCGCACCGTCGCGGAACTGCTTGATCAGTGCTCGCAAATGCTCACGGCGCCAGTGCTCGCGGCGCAGCAATTCCAGGCTTTTCAGGGTCGCACAGGCCAGGGCGGGAGGCTGGCTGGTGGTGTAGATGTAGGGACGGGCGAACTGGATCAGGGTTTCGATCAGCTCGTCGCTGCCGGCGACAAAGGCGCCTGCCGTGCCAAACGATTTGCCAAGGGTGCCGATCAGCACCGGCACCTCATCCATGCTTAAGCCAAAGTGCTCGACGATCCCCGCCCCATTGGCGCCAAGCGGCCCGAAGCCGTGGGCATCATCGACCATCAACCAAGCGTTTTTTGCTTTTGCTACCTTGGCCAGCGCAGGTAAATCGGCTATGTCGCCGTCCATGCTGAACACGCCGTCGGTCACCACCAGGGTGTCACCAACGGCCTTTTCGAGGCGGCCATTTAGGCTCTCGGAATCGTTGTGCAGATAGCGAGAGAAGCGCGCGCCACTGAGCAACCCGGCATCGAGCAGCGAGGCGTGATTGAGGCGGTCTTCCAGCACCGTACCGCCTTGTCCCACCAGCGCCGTGACAGTGCCAAGGTTGGCCATATAGCCGTTGGAGAACAGCAACGCCCGCGGACGACCGGTTAGATCGGCCAAGGCTTCTTCGAGTTCATGGTGGGGGGTACTGTGGCCGATGACCAAATGCGAAGCCCCGCCGCCGACACCCCAGCGCTCGGCACCGGCTTTCCATGCGGCAACAACATCGGGGTGGTTCGCCAGCCCCATATAGTCGTTATTGCAGAAAGCCAGCAACGGCTTGCCGTCGACCACCACTTCAGGGCCTTGCGGGCTCTGCAGCAGCGGACGCTGACGGTAGAGATGTTCGGCACGACGGGCAGCGAGACGTGCGCTCAGATCGAAAGACATGCAGGCCTCAAGGCGTTAGATCGCGCATTTCATGCAGCAGAATCGGTGACGAATCAAACCGCGGCGTCGTAAAACATCTCGCTGCTTTTCTGTTCGATCAAAGCCTGTTCGATCGCCGCCTGGTGCACTTCATCGGAATGCTCCTCACGCGCTTCGGGCTGGATGCCGAGGCGCGAGAACAGCAGCATGTCCTTATCGGCCTGTGGGTTGGCAGTGGTCAGCAGCTTATCGCCGTAGAAAATCGAGTTGGCGCCAGCAAAAAAGGCCAAGGCTTGCATCTGGTCATTCATGGCTTCGCGGCCCGCAGACAAACGCACGTGGGACTGCGGCATCAGGATGCGCGCCACGGCGAGCATGCGGATGAAATCGAAAGGATCGACGTCTTCGGCATTGGCCAGCGGCGTGCCAGCCACTTTTACCAGCATGTTGATTGGCACCGACTCCGGGTGCTCTGGCAGGTTGGCCAGTTGAATCAGCAGATTGGCGCGGTCGTCCAGCGACTCGCCCATGCCAAGAATGCCGCCTGAGCAGATCTTCATGCCTGCATCGCGCACATAAGCCAAAGTCTGCAGACGCTCGCTGTAAGTGCGGGTGGTGATGATGCTGGTGTAAAAGTCCGGCGAGGTGTCGAGGTTGTGGTTGTAGTAGTCCAGGCCGGCGTCGGCCAGGGCTTTGGTTTGATCCTGATCGAGTTTGCCCAGCGTCATGCAGGTTTCAAGGCCCATGGCCTTCACGCCTTTGACCATCTCCAGCACGTACGGCATGTCTTTGGCCGAAGGGTGCTTCCAGGCAGCCCCCATGCAGAAACGGGTCGAACCGATGGCCTTGGCGCGCGCAGCTTCTTCCAGCACTTGCTGGACCTGCATCAGCTTTTCTTTCTCAAGCCCGGTGTTGTAGTGGCCGGATTGCGGGCAGTACTTGCAGTCTTCCGGGCAGGCGCCGGTCTTGATCGACAACAGGGTGGAGACTTGAACGCGGTTAGCGTCGAAATGAGCGCGATGCACGGTTTGCGCCTGAAACAGCAGGTCATTGAAGGGCTGTGTAAACAGCGCCCTGACCTCGGCTAAGGTCCAGTCGTGACGCAAAGTGGCATTAATGCTGGCGCTCATGGGCGGCTCCTTGATGTTTTCGGCAATACCCGGGCGGTTCGGCTCAAGCGACAAACCCTAAAGTCCACAGGCGCAACACGGATGTTCGGCATATTTAAGGAAGAGACATGCGCTGTCAACTGCACAACGGACGCCAGGTTTACATCTGGTTAAAAAACGTACAAATCTGCCTGCTGTGCGACGAGCAGACCGACTCGGACACTTCAATTTGCACGGCCTGCGCAAGCGACTTACCGTGGCTGACTGATCAATGCGAGCGCTGCGCGCTGCCGCTGTCGATGTCTGGCCTGACCTGCCTGCAGTGCATGCGCCGACCTCCGGCGTTCGACGAAGTCATCGCTGCGTGGCTTTACGACTTCCCCATCGACGTGCTGGTCACACGTTTCAAGCATCAAGGGAAGTGGCCGTTGGGTCGGCTGCTCGCCGAACTGCTCGGTTTGACGTTGCAACACCGCTTCGATGAAGGTCTTGCGCGACCCGACATGATGATTCCAGTGCCGCTGGCCAATAAAAGATTGCGGCAGCGCGGGTACAACCAGGCCGCAATGCTGGCGAATTGGCTGGGCGAGCAACTGCGCTTGCCGGTGGATGAACGGCTGGTCAAGCGCATAAAGGAAACACCTGCGCAACAGGGGCTGGATGCGAAGGCGCGCAAGCGCAATCTGCGAGAAGCGTTTGTTTTGGCCGAGCCTGCTGATGTGAAGGGTAAGCATGTGGCGCTGGTCGATGATGTACTGACCACCGGCTCCACTGCTGACGCAATTGCCCGGTTGCTGGTCAGGGCGGGGGCAGACAGGGTGGATGTGTATTGCCTGGCAAGGACGCCGAAGCCTGGCGACTGATCATCTCAATCTGGCGTATCGGCAAGATTGCCGCCGCCTGCAAGCCGGACGGCGTCGGTGGAGCGTGTTGCCCTTGAGGAAAGTGCCTTACACTCGACGCTCTTTTCTCAAAACAAATCCTGCCAATGTCGCTACCACCTTCCCTCACCCAACACATGGTCCGCCGCCCGCACCGCATCGCGCTGTTGCAGCACATTGCCGAACAGGGCTCGATCACCCGCGCGGCGAAGAGTGCCGGACTCAGTTACAAAGCGGCGTGGGATGCCATCGACGAGTTGAACAACCTGGCGCACAAGCCGTTGGTCGAGCGCAGCGTCGGCGGGCGTGGTGGCGGCGGCGCGCGGTTATCGGCGGAAGGTGAGCGGGTGTTGCGGCTTTACCAACGCCTGCAGGCGCTGCAGACCCAATTGCTGGAGACGCCTGAGGAATCCAGCGACCTGGCGCTGCTCAGCCGCTTGATGCTGCGCACCAGCGCGCGCAATCAGCTCCACGGCCAGGTCGCCGACATTACGCCGTTTGGACGCAATGACATGATCAGGCTGACCTTGGCAGGCGGTCTCTCACTCCAGGCGCAGATCACTCACGACAGCACCTTGCGACTGGAGCTGGACACCGGCACTGATGTCTTCGCGCTGATTAAAGCCAGTTGGCTGGAGCTACTGCCACCCGAGCAGTCGGCAACAACTGGATACAATTGCTTGAGCGGCAAAATCGATGAAATTCTCGACGGCGAAGAAGGCCCCAGCGAGGTCAGGATCGGCCTGTCCAGCAGCCAGACGTTGTGTGCGGTCGCCGAGCCCGATCACCTGAAGGCCTTGAATCTGAAGGTGGGTAGCGAAGTGAAGGTGCAGTTCGCGCCCTCTTATGTACTGATCGGCACGCCGCTATAGGTTTGCGCGCCACGCCGCGTCAAAAAGCGAGTCTCATTATCAAACGGACACAATAGCGTCATGCGGGCTGAATAAGGTTTGCGCCAAAACCGCAGGAAGCCCGTGATGAAATTACTCGAAGAACACCAACCCACCGACCTCGAAACGCTGGTGCTAAAAGACAGCGCCGGCCTCACTCGTCGGGGCTTTATCAGCGCCGGCGCCCTGTGTGGCGCCGCGCTGTTTCTGGGTGGCAATGTACTCAGCCGTAGCGTGATGGCCGCCAGCGTCAGTGCCGCAAACAGCGCATTGCTCGGTTTCGACAGCATCCCCTCCTCCACCGCCGACAACATCAGCCTGCCGCCGGGCTACACATCCTCCGTCCTGATCAGTTGGGGGCAGCCACTGCATGCCGGTGGCCCAGCCTTCGACCCTAGTGGCAAAGGCACAGCCCTAGCGCAGGAGCAACAATTCGGCGATAACAACGACGGCATGAGCCTGTTCACGTTCCCCGGTGACGATGCCGACCACGCCACGCGTGCGCTGATGGCGATCAATAACGAGTACACCAACTACCGCTATCTGTTCGATCACGGCAAAGACCCGCAATCGGCCGACGATGTGCACAAGGCGCTGGCCAGCGAAGGCGTTTCGGTGATCGAGGTGAGGCGCCAAGGCAGTCAGTGGACGTTCGCTCAGGGTTCTAAATACAACCGGCGCATTCATGGCAACACGCCAATTCGGCTCAGCGGCCCCGCAGCCGGTCATGAGTGGCTGAAGACCGAAGCCGACAAGACTGGCAAAGCGGTACTGGGCACCTTCCAGAACTGCGCCAACGGCAAGACGCCCTGGGGCACGTACCTGACCTGCGAAGAGAACTTCACCGACTGCTTCGGCAGCAGTAATCCTGCTCAGACATTCGATGCAGCTGCCAAGCGTTACGGCGTGGTCGCCACCAGCAAGGAGGTGAACTGGCATCCTCACGATCCGCGCTTCGATATGGCAAAGAACCCCAACGAATTCAATCGCCACGGCTGGGTGGTGGAAATCGATCCGTTCGATCCCTCGTCCACGCCCGTCAAACGCACAGCGCTGGGCCGCTTCAAGCATGAAAACGCAGCGCTTGCCGAAACCCAAGATGGCCGCGTGGTGGTGTACATGGGCGACGATGAACGCGGCGAGTTTATTTACAAATTCATCAGCCGCGACAAGGTCGACCATGAGAACCCGAAGGCTAATCGCGACATCCTCGATCATGGCACCTTGTATGTGGCGCAGTTCGATGATGGCGACGGCAACCCGGACCGCCCGAAAGGCCAGGGCAAGTGGATTGAGCTGACCCATGGCAAGAACGGCATCGACGCCGCCAATGGTTTCGCCGGTCAGGCCGAAGTGTTGATTCACGCAAGGTTGGCCGCCAGCCTGGTCAAAGCGACGCGCATGGACCGCCCGGAGTGGATCGTGGTGAGCCCCAGCGACGGTCAGGTTTATTGCACGCTGACCAACAACACCAGACGCGGTGAAGACGGCCAGCCGGTCGGCGGGCCGAATCCTCGTGAGAAGAACCAGTACGGTCAGATTCTGCGCTGGCAGGAAACCGGCGCGGATGCAGCGTCGATGGACTTTGCCTGGGATCTATTCGTGGTCGCAGGCAATCCGGGTGTACACGCGGGCAAACCGCAGGCGGGGTCGCACAATATCACCCCGCAGAACATGTTCAACAGCCCGGATGGCCTGGGGTTCGACAAGGCGGGGAGGCTGTGGATCCTGACCGACGGGGATTACTCCAACGCCGGGGACTTTGCCGGAATGGGCAATAACCAGATGCTCTGCGCCGATCCCGCGGGCGGCGAGATTCGCCGATTCATGGTCGGCCCGGTGGGCTGTGAAGTGACTGGCATCAGCTTCGCCCCGGACCAGAAAGCGCTGTTCGTGGGGATTCAGCACCCCGGCGAAAAAGGCGGCTCGACCTTCCCCGAGCACCTGCCCAATGGCAGGCCAAGGTCATCGGTGATGGTGATCACGCGGGAAGATGGTGGGGTGATCGGCGCTTGAATGGCCGGTTTGGCTGATTCAACGGATCACAAAACGCCCAATAGCAGTCCGGCTCGCCGGTGGCAGATCCCACCGCCGCCACAGCCGGCAAGCGGATTGCTACGCCATCAGCGGCAGCGCGACAGCGGTCTGGTTTTAATCCATTGATCGCAATGACCTCGCTCTGCGTTACCATGACTGGCCCGACGCGGCAGCCTGCTGCGCGCAGGAGTTAGCATGGCCCACCCGTTTGCAACACTCACACCCGACCTGGTGCTGGATGCCGTTGAAAGCATCGGTTTTGTCAGCGACGCGCGTATTCTTGCGCTCAACAGTTACGAGAATCGCGTCTATCAGGTTGGTATCGATGAAAGCCAGCCGCTGATTGCCAAGTTCTACCGTCCTAATCGCTGGACCAGCGAAGCCATTCTCGAAGAACACAGCTTCACTGCCGAGCTGGCCGACGTGGAAATCCCAGTGGTTGCGCCTCTGATTCACAACGGCCAGACCTTGTTCGAACACGCAGGCTTTCGTTTCACCCTGTTCCCGCGTCGCGGCGGCCGGGCCCCTGAGCCAGGCAATCTCGAACAGCTCTATCGCCTCGGCCAACTGCTGGGCCGGATTCATGCCGTCGGTGCCACTCGCCCGTTCGAACACCGCGAAGCGTTGGGTGTGAAGAACTTCGGGCACGATTCGCTGAATTACCTGCTGGAAAACAATGTCATACCGCGCAGCCTGCTGCCCGCCTACGAGTCAGTCGCCAAGGACCTGCTCAAGCGGGTCGAAGACGTCTACGCTGCCACGCCGCATCAGAACATCCGCATGCACGGCGACTGCCATCCCGGCAACATGATGACCCGCGACGAGATCTTTCATATCGTCGACCTGGACGACTGCCGCATGGGTCCGGCGGTGCAGGACATCTGGATGATGCTTGCCGGTGATCGCCAGGATTGCTTGAGTCAGCTGTCGGAACTGATGGACGGCTATAACGAATTTCACGATTTCGACCCGCGCGAGCTGGCGTTGATCGAGCCACTGCGTGCCTTGCGCCTGCTGCATTACAGCGCCTGGCTCGCCCGCCGTTGGGACGATCCGGCGTTTCCTCACAGCTTTTCCTGGTTCGGCACCGAACGCTATTGGGGCGATCAGGTGCTGGCGTTGCGCGAGCAACTGGCCGCGCTGAATGAGGAGCCGTTGAAGTTGTTTTGAAGCGCGTGGACGCTTCCGCCCGAAGGGCGTAGGCGTTCGTCCTGCTACGGATCGTAATCAGCCCGACTTGCCGGACGCGGCAGCAATCGAGGCGTATTTGTCGAGTCAGTTACACCGAATCAGCCAGATTTACTGCCGCTGCGCGCCAGATCGCTGGCAAGCGACGCTCCCACGCCCTTTGGGCAGAAACAGATCGCACGCAGTTCAGTACCTCCTAACACCATAAAAAACTTGCCGAAGGACCACCCATGCAAGCTGCCAACCCGCGTCGCGGGTACATTCTTGGCCTTAGCGCCTACATCATCTGGGGATTGTTTCCGATCTACTTCAAGGTGCTTGCTCAAGTGCCTTCTGTAGAAATCATCGTCAATCGCGCAATCTGGTCAGCGATTTTCGGCTCGCTGCTGTTGCTGGTGTGGAAACATCCGGGCTGGTGGCGGGAACTGCGAGACAACCCCCGGCGCCTTGCCGTGCTGGCGGTGAGCGGGTCGCTGATTGCGGCCAACTGGCTGATCTATGTCTGGGCGGTGAACAACAACCACATGGTCGAGGCCAGTTTGGGTTATTTCATCAACCCGCTGATCAACGTCATGCTGGGCATGGTGCTGCTGCGCGAAAGACTGCGTCCATTGCAGTGGGTGGCGGTAATCCTGGCGCTCATTGGCGTTGTGCAACAGGTCTGGCAGGTAGGCAGCCTGCCATGGATCTCGCTGGCGCTGGCGTTGACCTTTGGTTTCTACGGGCTGATTCGCAAAAAGGCGCCGGTCGCAGCACTGCCAGGGCTGGTGGTAGAGACCTGGATTCTGGTGCCGCTGGCAGTCGGTTGGTTGCTGTTCCACCCTACGGCGCACAGTGCACAGGCTGAATTCTGGACGACCTCAGAGGCTATCTGGCTGGCGGCCGCGGGCCCTGTCACGCTGATACCCCTGGTGTGCTTTAACGCGGCCGCCCGGCATCTGCCCTACTCTACGCTGGGTTTCCTGCAGTATATCGCCCCAACGCTGGTGCTGGCATTGGCGGTGTTGATCTTCGGTGAACACATGCCTTCAACCACCGTGGTGACGTTCTGCTTCATCTGGGCGGGTCTGATTATTTATAGCGTCGATGCATGGACGGCCCCCCGTCGCAGCGGAACAAGCTGATCAAATAATGCACAACAAGCGGCAGACCAGCTAACACATGGCCTGCAGGGAGATTTACTCAGGTTATCCACAGCCCCACCAAGGTTATCTGTGCACAATCCGCTGAACTTGCTCATTTTTTGATCAAAGGGTGCGAGTCCGTGATCCACGTGGGCCTCACGGTGCTATCCGCAGGTTATCCACAGGCAGGCTCACGATAAATCTGGATAAGTGACAGGCCTCGTTCACTCCTCGGCCTCGATCCTCAACTCCACCATCAACTCATCCGCCAACGCCTCAAGCCGCTCCTGCAACGTGTCCTTCGATAAGGTCGGCGGCAAGCCCAGCAACGCATGGGCGCGAAAGAGGGTTTCACTGCTCATGGGTGCTGGCTCCACATAAGTCACCAGGCGCTCGACGTTGACCCCTTGCTCAGTCAGCAATCGCGTGACGTCGCGGACAATGCCAGGGCGATCATTGCCCACCAGTTCCATGTGGATGTGCTGAAAGTGCGACGCGGGCTCGGTCCCGATCTCGGCAAACTGTACGCGGATGCCGTAGGCGGACAGGCTTTGCAATGCATCGCGCAACCGCGCTTGAGACTCGGCGGGCACATCGACGCGCAGAATGCCCGCGAACTGCCCGGCCATGTGCGTCATGCGGCTTTCCAGCCAATTACCACCGTGATTTGCAATGCACGATGCGATCTGTTCGACCTGGCCGGGTTTATCCGGGGCAAATACGGTGACAATGAGATGATCCACGGTCGACTCCCTCTTCTAGATAGGTCTACTGCCCGGTTTTGCACGCGTGCACGGGGGTCGCGCAAGTATAGGCAAGACTTGGAGACGCACCGTGGAACTTGCCTGAGCGACGATTTGTGTACCACTTTTATAATTATCTGGAACAATTCACAGTTTTTTTGAGAACATATGCAGCTCCGGGGTGACCAATTGTTTAAATCTGGTCGCTCGGTGACATTTCCAGTCCGATTTTCACATCGCAATTCATCATGTAGTATTCCGCCGCGTTCACTACATAAAGATCGGGAAGATGCCTGACCCAGCATCGCTGCTCCAGTGAAACCTGTTCTGCAAAGCGCAATCCGCCCTTTCCGTCAGGTGCCCCGGCTCAACTGCCAGCAATGGTGGCTGCCTGGGAGAGCAGTGATGTCGATGGCTTTAACAAAAGCGCGCTCGAGAATGAAGCGCAGATAGCTGAGCAGAGTGAGGCAAGCAATGACTGAACACGTTCAAGTCGGTGGTCTTCAGGTCGCCAAAGTCCTTCTGGACTTCGTGAACAACGAAGCCCTTCCTGAAACCGGTATCGAAGCCGCCGTGTTCTGGGCCGGTGCCGACAAGCTTATCCACGAGCTGGCGCCGAAGAACAAAGCCCTGCTCGCCAAACGTGACGACTTCCAGGCGCGCATCGATGCCTGGCACCAGTCCAATGCCGGCAAGGCCCACGACGCCGCGGCATACAAGGCTTTCCTGCAGGAAATCGGTTATCTGTTGCCAGAAGCGGCGGACTTCCGGATCACGACGCAAAACGTCGATGAAGAAATCGCACGCATGGCCGGGCCACAGCTGGTGGTGCCGGTGATGAACGCCCGCTTCGCGCTGAACGCCTCTAATGCCCGCTGGGGTTCGCTGTACGATGCGCTGTACGGCACAGACGCCATTTCGGAAGAAGGCGGCGCAGAAAAAGGCAAAGGTTATAACAAGGTTCGCGGCGACAAGGTCATTGCCTTCGCACGCGCCTTCCTCGACGAAGCCGCGCCATTGGCCGCTGGTTCCCACGTTGACTCCACCCGCTACCAAATCGCCAACGGCGTGTTGATCGTCAGCCTCAAGGGCGGCAGCAATACCGGTCTGCGCGACGACGCGCAACTGATCGGCTTCCAGGGCGAAGCGTCCACGCCGACCGCGATTCTGTTCAAGCACAACGGCCTGCACTTCGAAATCCAGATCGACGCCACAAGCCCGGTCGGCCAGACCGACGCGGCGGGCGTCCAAGACGTGCTGATGGAAGCAGCGCTGACCACCATCATGGACTGTGAAGACTCCATCGCTGCGGTCGACGCCGACGACAAGGTGGTGGTCTACCGCAACTGGCTGGGCCTGATGAAAGGCGATCTGTCCGAAGAGGTATCCAAGGGCGGCACGCGCTTCACCCGCACCATGAACGCCGACCGCGTGTATACCTCGCCGCAGGGCGAACCGGTGACACTGCATGGTCGCTCGCTGCTGTTCGTGCGTAACGTCGGTCACCTGATGACCATCGACGCGATTCTCGACACGCAGGGCAATGAAGTGCCGGAAGGCATTCTCGACGGCTTGCTGACCAGTCTGGCTGCGATCCACAACCTCAAGGGCAATACCTCTCGCGCCAACAGCCGCAGCGGTTCGGTCTACATCGTCAAACCGAAGATGCACGGCCCCGAAGAAGTGTCGTTCACCAACGAGCTGTTCGGTCGCATCGAGGAGGTATTGAGCCTGCCGCGCAACACGCTGAAAGTCGGGATCATGGACGAGGAGCGCCGCACCACGGTCAACCTCAAGGCCTGTATCCAGGCCGCCAGCGAGCGTGTGGTGTTCATCAACACCGGCTTCCTGGATCGCACCGGTGACGAAATCCACACCTCCATGGAAGCCGGCCCGGTGGTGCGCAAGGCGCAGATGAAGGCCGAAAAATGGATCGGTGCCTATGAGAACTCCAACGTCGATATCGGCTTGAAGTGCGGCCTGCAAGGGCGCGCACAGATCGGCAAAGGCATGTGGGCGATGCCGGACCTGATGGCGGCCATGCTTGAACAGAAGATCGCTCACCCGCTGGCCGGCGCCAACACCGCGTGGGTGCCTTCGCCGACCGCAGCGGCCTTGCACGCACTGCATTATCACAAGGTTGACGTGTTCGCGCGCCAGGCCGAACTGGCGCAGCGCGCACCCGCGTCGGTCGATGACATCCTGACCATCCCGCTGGCGCCGAATACCGACTGGACGGCCGAGCAGATCCAGAACGAACTGGACAACAACGCCCAGGGCATCCTCGGTTACGTGGTGCGTTGGATCGACCAGGGCGTGGGTTGCTCGAAGGTGCCGGACATCAACGACATTGGCCTGATGGAGGATCGCGCGACGCTGCGTATCTCCAGCCAGCACATTGCCAACTGGTTACGTCACGGCGTAGTCAGCGAACAGGAGGTGATGGAAAGCCTCAAGCGCATGGCACCTGTCGTTGACCGTCAGAACGCCAGCGATGCGCTGTATCGCCCTCTGGCACCGAACTTCGACAGCAACATCGCCTTCCAGGCGGCGGTGGAACTGGTGATCGAAGGCACCAGGCAGCCCAACGGCTATACAGAACCTGTGTTGCATCGTCGTCGTCGGGAGTTCAAGGCGAAAAACGGGTTGTAATTCAGCAGCAATAAAAAGGCGGCGTGCCTGCATGGCACGCCGCCTCTTTCATGACCCGCGACTGCGGTCGGTCAACAACATCTATATCGCGTGGCACAGTGCATCGCGGGCAAGCCGCTACACTGCGCCGGTGGTGAACCTACTCCATCCCCAACTCCCGTTTGACCAATCGCAACAGCTGCTTGGTATTGATCGGTTTGAGCAGGAAGTCCACCACGCTCAGGTGCATGGCATCGATGGCGTCGCGCACATGCGCATCGCCCGACACGATGATGATCGGCATCGCAGCCCGATCCGAATCCCTGACCTGCCGGATCAAGTCCAGGCCATTGCAAGGCGCCATTCGCAGATCGGTGATCAGCAGCGCAATGGAGGGCCGGGTTTGCAACAGGTGCATGGCGCTTGTACCGCCAGCAGCAGTGATACAGGTGATGTCGTTAAGACTGAGGATTTCGGAAAGAATTTCCCGAGCATCCTTGTCGTCATCGACGATCAACACCCGTTGTGGCGACTGCGATGGAGGCGCAAGCATCACCTCGTTAAGGGCCTCGCGCTCTTCATCACTCAAAATGTTGTGATCGAACATACCCGTCTCATCTTCCCGTCGACTTCATTCTGACAGCGCAAACAGACTGAATACGTTGCGCACTTTGTTGCTCCCTGCCAGGCCATTGCGACCTGCGCATGCTGTGGTTGTACACCACCGCGCTTTGCGCTCCAACGCGTTTTCCCGCGACCTAAGACTTACGTCCAATGGGAACTGCCCGATAAGCCGCCGACCATGACGCCATAACAACAAGCGGTATCGGTCATGAGCAAAGCGGACGCGTTCACCCAGGCTGGCAAGACGGCCATATTGCAGAACATCCACGGCACCATGCAATTCCTGCAAAAATTCCCGCCATTCAATCAGATAGAGAATGCTCATCTCGCGTATCTGGTTGAACAATGCCAGCTGCGTTTCTACGCTACGGATGAGAGCATCATCAAGCCTGGCGATGGGCCAGTAGAGCATTTTTATATCGTTAAACAAGGCCGTGTTGTCGGCGAACGGCCGCATGCGGCCAAGGGCGGCACCCAAACCACTTTCGAAATCACCACCGGCGAGTGTTTCCCCCTTGCGGCGCTCCTGGGCGAACGCGCCACGCGAACCGAGCATCGGGCGGCCGAAGACACCTTCTGCCTGCAGCTGAACAAACAGGCGTTCATCAAGCTGTTCGCCCTCTCCAGCGCCTTCCGCGACTTCGCCCTGCGCGGCGTCAGCAGCCTGCTCGATCAGGTCAACCAGCAAGTAAAGCAGAAGGCCGTGGAAACACTCGGCACTCAGTATTCGCTAAACACGCGCCTGGGAGAACTGGCGATGCGTCACCCGGTAACCTGCTCGCCGGACACAGCGCTGCGCGTGGCGGTCAAGCAGATGGACGAGCAACAGGTGGGCAGCATCGTTATCGTCGATGAAGCTAATGCACCGTTGGGGATTTTCACCCTGCGCGATCTGCGGCAAGTCGTGGCGGACGTCAACGCTGACTTCGGCCAGCCGATCAGTCACCACATGATTCAAGCGCCCTTCTATCTCAGTCCCGACGCCAGCGCGTTCGATGCGGCGATTGCCATGACCGAGCGCCATATCGCCCATGTCTGTCTGGTCAGAGATCAGCGCTTGTGCGGCGTGGTGTCCGAGCGCGACCTGTTTTCCCTGCAACGGGTGGATCTGGTGCATCTGGCGCGGACCCTGCGCAACGCGCCGCGTATCGAGTCGTTGAGCAACCTGCGGGGCGACATCGTCCAATTGGTGGACCGAATGCTGGCGCACGGCGCCTCATCGACACAGATCACACAGATCATCACCCTGCTCAACGATCACATGGTCTGCCGCGTCATCGAGCTGACCCTGGAAGAACGAGGCGATCCTGGCATCCCGTTCAGCTGGCTGTGCTTCGGCAGCGAAGGCCGGCGCGAGCAGACGCTCTACACCGATCAGGACAACGGCATCCTGTTCGAAGCTCCCGACGCAGCCGAGGCCGCGCGCATTCGCGGGCTTTTGCTGCCGATCGCCGAGCGGATCAATCAGGGTTTGGCGCAGTGCGGTTTTGCGTTGTGCAAGGGCGGGATCATGGCCAGCAACCCTCAGTTGTGCCTGTCGCGAATCGAGTGGGGGCGGCGTTTTGGCTCGTTCATTCGCGAGGCCACGCCTGAGAACCTGCTGTCTTCGAGCATTTATTTCGACTTGCGCGTGGTATGGGGCAATGAGAGCGGCGCTGAGCAACTGCGCCAGAGCATCCTGGGGCAAGTGGCGGACAACACACTGTTTCAGCGCATGATGGCTGACAACGCGTTGCGTCAGCGACCGCCGGTGGGGCGTTTCAAGGACTTCGTGGTGGCGCGCAAAGGCAGCGAGAAGGACACCTTGGACCTCAAGACCCAAGGCCTGACACCCTTTGTGGACGGTGCGCGTTTGCTCGCGCTGGCCAACGGCATTGCCGCGAACAATACCCTCGAACGCCTGCGCCAACTGGTCACCAAGGAAGTCATCGACCCGCTGGACGGCGCCGCCTACGAAGAGGCGTACCACTTCATTCAGCAAACCCGCATGCAGCGCCACCAGCAGCAGAGCCGACAGAACCTGCCGTATTCCAACCGGATCGATCCTGATGTGCTCAACCATCTGGACCGGCGAATCTTGCGCGAATCGTTTCGCCAGGCACAGCGGCTGCAAACCAGCCTGACCGTGCGTTACCAACTTTAAGCGACCGCCCATGAACCTGTTCCAATGGCTCAAGCCAGCCAAACGCGGCAAGACGCCCGACCTGACACCCGAACACCTGCAGCGCCTGAGCCAGTTGCCTCGCGCCACCGCGCTTAGCGAAAAGTCACTGCGCGAGCAACGCTGGGTGGTGCTGGATCTTGAGACCAGTGGCCTGAACATGAACCGTGACCAAGTGCTGTCCATCGGCGCCGTGGTCATCGAGGACGGCGCCATCGATCTGGGCCAGCTGTTCGAGCGCACCTTGTTGCGACCCGATCACAAGCTCAGCCCAAGCGTGTTGATTCACGGTCTGGGACCGAGTGCCATCGCAGCGGGCAGCGAGCCGGTTGAAGCGTTGCTGGATTTCATGACATTCGTGGATGACAGTCCGCTGTTGGCGTTTCATGCCCCCTTCGATCAGCACATGATCAGCCGCGCATTGAAGGAAAGCCTGGGCTACACGCTGCAGCATGCATTTCTGGACGTCGCCGAACTCGCGCCGCTACTGTTTCCACAGGCGTGCCTGCGCCAGGCCGGGCTCGATGACTGGACCGGTTTTTTTGGCCTGCAGGCCGAGCAACGCCATCACGCCAGCGCTGATGCGCTGGTGACCGCCGAGTTGGCGCTAATCCTGTTAAGCCATGCCCGGCGTCAGGACATGGACAGCCCGGCGCGGCTGCAACAAGGTCTGGCGAAATGGAGACGCGGGCGGCAGTCGCATTCGTTTTGACGTGTCCCCTTTACCCTGAGGACTCTGTACTGGCGCGGCGGCGATAACTTCCGTTGAATCACTGCCGCCGGCGGGCCGGGCTGCTACAGAAGATTGCGGCGCAGCCTCCCCCATCTGTTGCCATTTCCTACATTAAAGGCGCCGTTCAGCGCCTTACAATGCGAGCCATTGCCAGCATTCACTGGCTCTGACACAATCGCGAATAATTCTCGTTAGTTACTTTGTTCTCCTCGGGGCGCTCGTGTCGTCACTTCAAAGTCCTCAACATCAGCTTGTCGGAACGCTCTATCGCGACCATCGTGGCTGGTTGCTGGCGTGGCTCAAGCGTAACGTCGCCTGCCCGCACCGCGCCGAAGACCTGAGTCAGGACACCTTCATTCGTCTGCTGGGCCGTGAGCACTTCGATGCGCCGCGCGAACCCCGTGCGTTTCTCGTTCAAGTTGCCAAAGGCTTGCTCTTCGACCATTTCCGCCGCGCAGCGCTGGAGCAGGCCTACCTCAACGAGCTGATGCTGGTTCCGGAAGGCGAGCAACCGTCACTCGAAGAACAGCAACTGATTCTCGAAGACCTCAAAGCCATAGACCGCATGCTCGGCAAGCTGTCGAGCAAGGCGCGTGCAGCGTTCCTGTTCAACCGCCTGGATGGCTTGAGCCACGCTGAAATTTCCGAGAAGGTCGGCGTTTCCGTTCCCCGGGTCCGGCAATACCTGGCTCAGGGCATGCGCCAGTGTTACATCGCGCTGTATGGCGAGCCGACATGAGCATCACCACACGGCCGGTTTCCTCGCAGGTACTGGACGCAGCTATCGCCTGGCAGTTGTGCCTGGACCGCGGACAGGGCAACGAGGCCGAGCGAGACGAGTTCGCCAAGTGGTATGCCGCCAGCGAGGAACACGCTCGGGCATGGACGCAACTGGGGATACTCGATCAACGCTTCGTGCGCACCACAGGCCCGGCACGCTCGGCACTGATGCGCTCTCGCGAGGCCCTTGGCCGACAGGTGCGCAAACTGGGGCGCGGAGTGGCCGGTTTCGCATTGGCGCTGGGGCTGACGCTGTTTCTGGGTGATCGTTTGTTGCCGGTCCACTATTGGTTGGCAGACCAGCGCACCGCCACCGGTGAACAACGTACCATCAGGCTGTCGGACAATACCCTCATTCACCTCAATACCCACAGCGCGCTGGATGTGCGATTCGACGCAAGGCAGCGCCGGGTCATTCTTCAGGAAGGCGAGATTTTCGTCGAAACCGGCAGCCACGAAGACCCTCGGCCATTCATCGTCGAGACCGTTGAAGGCCAGATGCGGGCGCTGGGTACGAAATTTCTGGTCAAGCGCCGTGACGATGGGACCCTGCTTAGCGTGCTGCAATCGGCCGTCGCGGCGCACCCGCAGGCGTCCGCCAGCGAAATGATCTTGCGCGAAGGCCAGCAGATGCTGATTCAACGTCACAGCCTTGGGCCGATGGTGGCGATGGCCCCAGGCGCGGATGCCTGGATGCGCGGCATGCTGGTGGTGGACAACGCCCCGCTCAGCGACGTGGTTGCGGAAATCAGCCGTTATCGGCAAGGCCATCTGGGCGTTGCACCAGAAGTGGCCGATTTGCGGATTACCGGCAGCTTCCCGCTCAACGACACTGACCTTGCCCTGAAGGCGTTGATGCCCACACTGCCCGTGACAATCGAAGCGCGCACGCAGTGGTGGGTGACCGTCGTCGCCAGCGATGAGAAACAGACTCGCAAGTTGTGATCCTGCGCAATACAGGCTCTTTTCTGCCCGGAGGGCATAGGAGTACCGCTTGCTGGCGGTCTGTTCGGAATCGGCAGTCAACCCAGACGATCCGGGCGAGTTAAATCGAACGCGTTCGCCGGACTTGCTACGGCTGCGCAGCAGATCGTCAGTGAGCTGGACGCCTGCGAACCTGAGTCAGAATCGAAAGCGGACCGCAATCAGCAAACACGCCAGATTGTAAATCTAAATTATTTTCGATTCGCCTCTATCACTTTTCCAATCTCGTCCGGCACATAGGCATTGAGCCCAATTCAACCCAGGAGCCGCCCATGTCCCGCACGCTTCAAACCCTTCTGCGCCCCAGCCTGTTGGCTGTCGCCGTCGCCCTTGCCTTTCCGCTGACGAGCACGCAATTGATGGCGGCTTCGCAGGCGTCCAGTGTTCGTGCGTACAACCTGCCTGCCGCATCGCTTTCCACGACACTCACGCAGATCGCCAGCCAGGCTGGCCTGGCGCTGTCGCTGGACCCGTCGCTGGCTGCCGGCCGTACGTCGGCGCCGGTTCAGGGCCAGTTCGACGCGCCGGGGGCATTGGCTCAGGCGCTGCGTGGAACGGGTCTGCAACTGAGCCAGACATCGGCTGGCACCTACAGCCTGATTGCAGCACCGGAAGGCGTGATTGCGCTGCCTGAAACCAGCATTCAGGGGCGTCAGGACAGCGTTGAAAGCGCATGGGGACCGGCGCAGGGCTACGCAGCGACCCGCACGGCTGCCGGCACCAAGACCGACACCGCCCTGGCCGAAGCGCCGCGCTCCATCTCGGTTGCCACTCGCCAGCAGATGCAGGACCGTGCGGTACAGAACCTCGACGACGCGGTGCGTTACATGCCGGGCGTGGTTGCCTCCAGCTACGGCAGCGACAGCCGTGCCGAGTGGCTGAAAATCCGTGGTTTCGAGCCCACCCAGTTCCTCGACGGCCTGCCACTGCCCAAAGGCGCGTATGTGATGCCCAAGCTGGAAACCTGGGACCTGGAGCGCGTGGCCGTGCTGCGTGGCCCGGCTTCCTCGGTTTACGGTCAGACCCCACCGGGCGGCATGCTCGATATGGTCAGCCGTCGCCCTGATGCAGAATCCAGCCACGAAATCCAGGTCCAGGTCGGCAGCTACAACCGCAAGCAGATCAGCTTCGACAGCACCGGCAAGATCGACGACGCCGACAACTTCGAATACCGCGTCAGCGGTGTGGTGCGTGACAGCGGCACTTCGGTTGATCACATCGACGACAAACGCTACAACATCGCCCCCAGCCTGACCTGGAACATCGACCCGGACACCAAGCTGACATTCCTCAGCCAATTCAACCGCGACGATACCGGCAGCACCAGTCAGTTCCTGCCGATTCAGGGCACCAAATACCCGTCCGCGGCCGGGCACGTGAAATACCACGAGAACCTGGGCGACCCGCACTGGGAATACTACGACAAGACCTATTACGCATTGGGCTACGCGTTCGAACATCGCCTGAACGACGTCTGGCAGTTCAAGCAGAACCTGCGTTACACCAAAAGCGACCTGTCCTTCCATACCATCACGGCAGGCGGCTACTACGGCTCCGTGGCGGACGACGGCACGCTGGCGCGCGGCGCTAACATCGTCAACGAGGACATGAGCCAGTTCGCCGTGGACAACAACTTCCAGGCCGACTTCGAAACCGGCGCGCTCCAGCACACCCTGCTGCTGGGCTTGGATTACCAGCGCATCAACCACAATTACAAGTGGCTATATGGCCGCGCGCCCGATGGCAACATCATCACTCATCCATACGGTCTGGACTTCAGCAACGTTCCCTACACCGCTTATCAAAACTACAACCAGAAGACCGATGACGTCGGTGCCTATTTCCAGGACCAAATGGCACTGGATAACTGGCGTCTGACCCTGGGCGGTCGTCAGGACCTGCTCAAGACCGACACCAGGTTTTACAACTCCAATCAAAGTGACGATCGTACCGACAGCGCCTTCACCGGCAACGCGGCACTGAGCTATGTCTTCGATTCGGGTTTCACTCCGTACGTGTCCTACGCCGAATCGTTCCAGGCCGAACAGGGCGGGGCCAATGGCAATGCGTTCAAGCCGGGCACCGGCAAACAGTATGAAGTGGGTCTGAAATACCAGCCGCCGGGCACTGACCTGCTGTTCACCGCCGCGGCGTATGACCTGACCCGTAGCGATATCGTCCTGAGCGACATTCTAGGTGTGCAACGTCCGCTGGGCGAAGCCAAGGTTCGTGGCTTCGAACTGGAAGCGGTGGGTAACGTCACCGACAACCTGAAAGTGACAGCGTCGTACACTTACGCCAACAGCAAGATGACCAAAGTCACCGACCCGCTGGACAAGAATCGTCCTCTGCCGCTGACGCCGGAAAACCAGGCGTCGATCTGGGCTGACTACACCTGGCACACCGGGTTGCTCGATGGCTTCGGCCTGGGCTTCGGCGCACGCTATGTCGGCGAGACCGACAACATCGCCATCGGCAGCTACGGTTATGTCGCCGACAAAAACTACGGCCACAGTAACCCTTACACCGTGTACGACGCTGGCGTGCATTACGACCTGGGTCGCATGAGCAACGCGCTCAAAGGGGTCAGTGTGTCGGTCAATGCCAACAACGTCTTCGATAAGGAATACATCTCGACTTGCGACGGCTTCTATTGCTACTTCGGCGATCGTCGCAACGTACTCGCCAGCGTGGACTACAAATGGTAATCGTTTAAACTCCTCACGTCGTAAAACAAGGGTCGCTCCAAACAGCGGCCCTTTTTGCATTCGTTCATTCCGGTAAGCGCACCATGAAGAGCCAAACCATCCGCCGCTGGTCGTTCATCCACACCTGGAGCAGCCTGATCTGCACGCTGTTTCTGCTGATGCTGGCGATCACTGGCTTGCCGCTCGTGTTCCATCACGAGATCGATCACCTGCTGGGCAACGCTCCGGAGCTCAGGGAAATGCCCGCCAACACGCCGCGCATGGACCTGCAGCAACTGGTGCAAGCCTCTGAGGCCCATCGTCCGGGCGAGGTGGTGCAGTATTTCGGCTGGGATGAGGACGAGCCCAATGGCATGTATTCATTCATGGGCAAGACCGCAGGCGGCGACCCGAACGACACGCATACCTTCATGCTCGATTCCCGTACCGGACAAGCGGTGGAAACGCCTTCGGCCAATGGCGGCTTCATGATGGTCATGCTGCGCTTGCACGTTGACATGTATGCAGGGCTGCCCGGCAAGCTGCTGCTGGCGTTCATGGGACTGCTTTTTGTATTAGCGATTGTTTCGGGCGTAGTGCTGTATGCGCCGTTCATGCGCCGACTGGATTTCGCCACCGTACGCCCGAACAAATCCCCGCGCGTGCGCTGGCTCGACCTGCATAACCTGATTGGCGTCGTAACCCTGACCTGGGCATTCGTGGTCGGCTTGACCGGCGTGCTCAATGCCTGTGCCGACCTTGTGATTGCGCAGTGGCGCAATGACGCGCTGGCGGCCATGGTCGCTCCCTACCGTGACGCGCCGCCGCTGGCAGATCGCGCCCCGGCGACACGTTTGCTGGATATCGCCAAGGCCACCGTGCCCGGTGCCGAGCCATCGTTCATCGCGTTTCCGGGCTCACGCTTTTCCAGTGAGCACCACTATGCGGTGTTCATGAAAGGCAACACGCATCTGACTTCACACTTGCTGACACCGGTGCTGATCGACGCCAAGGACCTGAAGGTAACGGCCATCGTCAGCAGCCCGTGGTACATGGATGCGTTGCTGCTGTCGCAACCCCTGCACTTCGGTGACTACGGTGGCATGCCCATGAAGATTCTCTGGGGCGTGCTCGACGTGCTGACCCTCATCGTGCTGGGCAGCGGCCTGTACCTGTGGTGGGTGCGGCGTCGTGCGGCGGCGACGGTCAATGTTCACCACGCAGTGGAGGCGGCATGACCCGGCACAGGAAACACCCGGCATTCTGGAAAACCTTTGCCAAGCCCGTCTGGATCGCAGTGCTCACAGCCGCAGGCCTGTTCGCGGCGCTGCTGGGCGATGGCGCCTGGGACGTGCTGTCGTGGGTAGGCATGGGCATTCCGGCGTGGTTGAGCATCAAGGGACTACTGGTGCGGCGGCGCGCTTCGAGCTAAGCATGCCTCGCATCGCCCCTGCGCCGTAGCACGGCTTGCCGCAATAACATCAAGGTGATCGATTCCACTAACGAGCTGCTCAGGAGCAGTCGTCATACGACCTCTCAGTTCAGGTTGTTCGGCCTCAGCACAGCGGCGCCTTTAACACATGCCCTTTAAACATGAAGCGTGGCCCATGGCGCCTACCGCCAAGCGTTTCGTCACACCTCTGTGACATAAAGAAATACAATCGCCAAAAAATCAGTTTGCATTGACAACAAAAGATGCCTTTGTCTAAATCTGCTGTCATACGACGACGTATAACGATCGTCGCAGAATAAAAACAATAGCCAGAGTGGACTCGATGAAGATAAAAGGCATCCGTTGGTGGATGGTCGCCCTGATTACAGGCGGCCTCATCGTCAACTATCTCGCACGCAACACCCTCTCCGTTGCCGCTCCGACCATGATGAGCGAGCTCAACATTTCCACCGAACAGTACTCGCACGTCGTGATTGCCTGGCAGATGGGCTACGCGTTCATGCAGCCGGTCGCGGGCTATGTGATTGATGCCATCGGCACCAAACTCGGTTTTGCGCTGTTCGCCGTAGCGTGGTCGGTTGCCTGCGCATCGGCAGCCGTGGCGACGGGGTGGCAGAGCCTTGCGTTCTTGCGCAGCTTGCTGGGCATCACAGAAGCCGCGGGGTTTCCTGCGGCCATCAAGGCCACCACTGAATGGTTTCCAGCCAAGGAACGTTCGGTCGCCATCGGCTGGTTCAACATCGGCTCATCCATCGGTGCACTGCTCGCCCCGCCACTGGTGGTATGGGCCATCCTGCACAATGGCTGGCAAGTGGCGTTCATCATTGTCGGCGGCTTGGGTCTGTTATGGAGTGCGGGCTGGTTGCTGCTTTACAAACACCCGCGCAATCAGCGTCTACTGGGGGATCAGGAGCGCAATTACATTCTGGCCGGGCAGGAGTCCCACCTCAAAGACGCTCCGACCCAGCGGGCCAGCTGGAAAAAGATAGTGGGCACTCGCAACTTCTACGCCATCGCGTCGGCGCGGATGTTGTCCGAGCCCGCCTGGCAGACCTTCAACGCCTGGATTCCGCTGTATTTGATGACCGAGCGACACATGAACATCAAGGAAATCGCCATGTTCGCCTGGCTGCCTTTCCTCGCGGCCGATATTGGCTGTGTGCTCGGCGGCTATCTAAGCCCGTTTTTCCACAAGCATCTGAATGTGTCGCTGCTGACCTCTCGCAAAATGGTCATGGTCTTCGGCTCGCTGTGCATGATCGGCCCGGGCTGCATCGGCTTGGTCGACAGCCCTTACGTGGCCATTGCCTTACTGTGTGCGGGCGGTTTTGCCCATCAGACCCTCTCCGGAGCGCTCTACGCCATCACCTCGGACTCCTTCGGCAAAAACGAAGTGGGCACCGCGACTGGCCTGGGCGGCATGTTCGGTTTCCTGGGCGCGGCGTTGTTCACCCTGGTGCTGGGAATCATGGTCACCAAAGTCGGTTACTCACCCTTGTTCGTAGCCTTGGCTGCGTTCGATCTCGTGGCAGCAGCCATCATCTGGTTTGTCACCAAACCCCTGGTGACGCCCGCCGCGACGGTGCAATCCAGTGATGCACCGTCCAAGTCCCCGGACGTTATCCCCACTGTGTAAGACCGTCATCCCCATGAGAGCGAGCTTGCTCGCAAAGGCGCAATCACCAGACCGAGCCAATCTGGAATCGAATGCCCTTTCGCACGCAAGCTCCCTCCCGCGAGGGGGCGTGTTTGATCCGCCCAGGTGCGAAGGCTCGAGGCGAGCTGCATTCGCGAAGAGACCGGATGACAGCCACGTGTCGATCTCAGCCGCCAGGCCCTCCCCCACCCGTTGATCCTCCCGCAACCCGATCCAGTTACTCATGGCTCGCCTCTGCCGACGCTTCGGCAGGTTTGGTCGTGCGCTGTGCAATGGCGTACCAGTCCAGGTTGCGGGTCAACACCATGAACACTACCAACAGGCTGAAAAGCAGCAGCGAGCCCATCAGCAGCGCATAGTCTTCGGCACTGAGCAGCCCGTAGAGCAAGGCGTACAGCGCACCCAGCCCCACACCAAAAGCCCAGCCGCGGGCCACGCTGCGCAGCACATGACAGACATAAAAACCGAGCAGCGCGACGCAGCCGCTCGCCGAAATCAGGTACGCCAGACCGAACCCGATATGCTCGGACAACGACAACAGCAGCAGATAGAAAAGCGCCAGTGCAGCCCCCACCAACGCGTATTGCACCGGGTGTACGGCCAGCCCCTTAAGCACTTCGAACAGCAGGAAACCGGCAAACGTCAGCGCAATGAACAACAGCGCGTATTTGATCGAGCGATCGCTCTTCAGATACTGGTCGACCGGGGCAATGAAGCTCACGCCAAAACTTCGGTCCGTGAACTCATTGCAGACCGTGTCTGCAGCGCAGCGATTGAGGGTGTCTTGCAGGTTGGTGGAAAAGAACGACGTTTGCCACGTGGCGGTGAAGTCGGTCTGGGATATTTCCCGGGTGGTCGGTAGGTAATTACCCATGAAACTGGGGTGCGGCCAATCCGCTTTCAGACTCACCGTGCTGGACTTGCCCACAGGCGTGATCTGCAACTGCCCGGTGCCTTGCAGCCGCAGATCGAAAGCGAAGCTCAGACGCCTCTTTTCAGCCCCGGTTTCCAACGGCAGCATTGCCCGCACGCCTTCGCCGAGCAATGGCACATCAGTCCCTGGAATGAACGCCCGTTTCTCGCCATCAAGGTTCAGCTCAAG
Organism: Pseudomonas sp. UBA5706; assembly: GCF_002419965.1. GTDB lineage: Bacteria > Pseudomonadota > Gammaproteobacteria > Pseudomonadales > Pseudomonadaceae > Aquipseudomonas. The sequence continues at coordinate 89,661 of NZ_DIHC01000006.1, read as the reverse complement.
GGCGTTTTCGATGCCACGGATATCCGAAATGCCGATCGCGAGAAACGGCTCATCGAATTGATATTCGGCAAACTCGTCGCCGATCCCGAAGTGCTCGGGCAACACGAATTGGCCGCTGATGGTGTTATCGGCGTGAAACAGCCGAGCCTCATAGATGCCCCTGGCCCGGACCTCGGTCTTCACATCGCCGTTAAGTTCGAATTGATCCGGCAGGAAATACAACCGGCCGCGCTCTTCGACCGTTTCCTCATAACGTTGCTGGCTCGCATTGAGCCGGGAGACCTGAACCTTTTTGCGGTAAGGCACTATCACTAGCGGCCCGCTGATTTGCTGGCTATAGCTTGAACTGCGGGCGATGTCTGCGACGACCTCGTCGCGTCGATTCTGCCGATCCTCAACGATCCCGTGGATCATGATCAACGGGATCATCAGCAGCAGGATCAACAGCCCGATCATCCCCAATTTGTATAACGACATGCCCTTGCTCATACGGCTCTCCCGGTTTTCGATCGGCAGAGTGTGCAAAGCCTGTGTGCAGAGATGATGGGGGGAATGTGGAGATTGTGTGGAGTGCGGCTGGCACTGCAACTGAACCCAGCGTTACGACCGCAGGGTCAGGCTCACCAAAACCCCACCTGCAACGTTGGCAATGCCGAACGCGCCACCATGCAATTGCACCACTTCCTCGACAAAGTTGAGCCCGAGCCCCGTACTCTTGCGTCCGCTGTCGGGTCTTGGCAGTGAATAAAAGCGCTCGCTCAAGCGAGGCAACGCATAGTCCGGGATGGGCTCGGCGCTGTTGAAAAGCATCACCTTCAGCTCATCGCCCTTCTGCTCGGCATCGAAACGCAGGGTGCCGTTGACCGGCGTGAAATCCAGCGCGTTTTCCAGCAGATTGGCAAACGCCTGTCTCAGCAGGAACCGCTCGCCGATCAGCCTGACCTGCGACGTGATCAACTGCTCGACCTCCAACTGCTTGCCGGTGATGCGAACGTGCTGCGCGGCCAGCGTTTCGTCGATCAATTGAGCCAGGACAATGACCGCGTGCTCTTCCAGCCCCTGGCGCTGCTCGACCATCGCCAGATTCAACAACCGTTCGACCAGTTGCTGAACCCGCGCGCTTTCGCGATCGATGTTGCCGACGAAGCGGCGTCGCTGCTCAGCCGGCATGTCTTCATGCAGCAGTTCCGCCGCGCCGCGAATCGCTGCCAACGGGCTCTTCAACTCATGGGTCAGCGTGTGCACATAACGCTCCACGTACGCCTTGCCTTCCAACTGTGTACGCATGTGCTCTACGGCAGCGGACAGCTGCGCCAATTCGCCTCCTCGGTAGTGCGGCAGTGCAACGCGGTGGCCCTCGCTGACAGCCTGAGCGTAGGCTGTCAGACGCCGCAACGACTTGCTCAACCACCACGACAATAAACCTGCGAACAGCAACCCCAGCACCATCAGGCCCGCGCCGTACCAGAGCAAACGCCGCTCGGTCCGGTCGACATAGGGCTGCAATGAGCTATTGGGTTTGGCGACCGTCACCACGCCGATGATCTGGCCGTCGTTGCGGATCGGCGCACCGACGTGCATGACTGAGGAGTTCTTATCCTGTGGATCGCTGCGGGTCGAACGAGCGCCATATTCGCCGCGCAAGGTCAGGTAGACATCATTCCAGCGCGAGTAGTCCTGGCCCACGGCCTCGCCGCTGGAGTCGAGCAACACGATGCCATGAGTGTCGGTGACATAAACCCGGTTATTTACCTGATTCTTCGGCATGCCCCAGATGTTCGCTCCGGGCTGTCGCAAGCCGTAGGCTTTGAGCACCTCTGGGTAATGACTCTGGCTCAACGTGCCGTTTCTTACATCGTTGCGCAGCACTTCGGCCAGCAGATTGGCGGTATCGACCAGCGTTTCTTCGGTGGATTGGCGCACGCCCGGGCGCACTTCCTTCATCACGGTATTGAGCACGAAGAAGCCGGTCAGGCCGATGAATAGCGCATAAACCAGAAAGATCCGCAAACCCAGGCGCATCAGCTGCGATCCGGGCTATAGCTGTAACCCAAACCGCGATGCGTCTGAATCGGCTCGGCGTCGGCAGCAATCAGGCGCAGTTTGGCGCGTACGCTTTTGATATGGCTGTCGATGCTGCGCTCATAACCGGCATCGCTGGGTACGCCGACGGCATCGAGCAATTGCTCGCGACTGAACACCCGCTGCGGTTGCTCCAGCAGACATTGCAGCAGGCGGAATTCATGACGGGTGAGGTTCAGCGTGTGCCCCCGGTAGCTGATCAGCACCCGATCGGCGTCGATCGAAAATTGCCCGGCACGGGTAGATGACGGCTCAATGCGCGGCGTCGTACGTTTGAGGATTGCCCGAACTCGTGCGGTGATTTCACGCGGGCTGAACGGCTTGACGACGTAATCATCCGCACCGATTTCAAGACCGACGACGCGATCGATTTCGCCATCGCGAGCACTGAGAAACATCACCGGTACTTCGCTGAAACGGCGCAGTTGCTTGCAGGTTTCAAAACCGCTGATGTCGGGTAAGCCGATGTCGAGGATGATCAGATCGGCGGGGGTATTGCGCTGATGCTCGACGGCCGCCAGCCCCAGGGTTAACCAAGTCGTGGTGAAACCCTCGCCCTGCAAGGCATAGACGAGGGTGTCGGCGATGGCGGCTTCGTCTTCGACAATCAGAATGTGGGGCATGGCATCCGAGCACCGGTTCTAAAGCCGGAACGGTGCCGGATATCAGCCCTGCACGTCAATCAGCACTCGGGTTTGTCGGCCGTGTAACGGCGTGCAGGGTTTACTGCCGCGCCGAATTCACGCAAGGCTTTAGCGCCGATCAGCAGCGGATAGTTGAAGTGGCTGCGGTCCACGAGGTTGACCTCGACGGTACGCTTGACGTTGCCCAGGCACAGTTCAAGGTCCACCACAGGGCGCTTGGTCGGGTCCACCGGCTCGTCTTCATCCTCACCGTCTGCGCGGCCCTTGATACGGCTGATACGCGAAACCTTGTGCTCGTAGACCTTGTTGTCTGCGTCCTTGGTTGCCAGGCGGAATCGCACCCAGTCATCGCCATCGCGCTTGAACAACTCGATGTCCTTGGCCGACAGCGATGCAGTGAGCGCGCCGGTGTCCATCTTGGCCTTGAACGTCTCGCTGAATTCGGAGACCTGGATGTACTCGTAGCGGCCATACAACGTCGGTTCGGCGGCCATGACAGGCAACGCCAGCAGGGACAAAAGCGCCAGAAGGGATTTCACGTAACAGGTTCCTCGCAATGAATGGGCGTCGCACGGGCCCGATTTTAGACCGCAACTTTGTGTATCGTTCGCTTACCAAAGAAGAACCTGACGCTACACCTCCGCAGGTGAAACATCTGTCGACGACCGTCGGATTTGGCTACTGCGACCTACCTGCTTATCATTGCCCGCCCTTTTCATCCGCCACGAGTGATTTATGCGTCACCTGCTCACTGGAATTGCTGTCACGCTGCTGCTCTTGCTCAACACACTGGTGCTGTTTGGGCCGCTGATGATCTTCGCGCTGCTCAAGCTGATATTTCAGAGCGAAATGCGTGATCGCTGTTCGTGGGCCGTGATGTGGATCGCCGAGACCTGGATCGAGGTCAACAAGCTGATCTTCAGCCTGTGCCTTCCGACCCGCTGGGAAATCAGCGGCCATGAAGGCCTGCGCGGCGACACCTCATACCTGGTGATCAGCAACCACCAATCCTGGGTAGACATTCCGGCACTGGTCCAGGCGCTCAATCGTCGCACGCCGTTCTTTAAATTCTTCCTCAAGAAAGAGCTGATCTGGGTGCCCTTTCTGGGCCTGGCCTGGTGGGCGCTCGACTACCCCTTCATGAAGCGCTACACCAAGGCGTTTCTGGCGAAGAACCCTGAGCTTAAGGGCAAGGATCTGGAAATCACCAAAGAGGCGTGTGAGCTGTTCAAGCGCCAGCCGGTCACGGTAGTGAATTATCTGGAAGGCACGCGCTTTACGCCCGGCAAACATGCCGAACAGGCATCGCCCTATCATCACTTGCTCAAGCCCAAGGCCGGCGGCGTTGCTTTTGTGCTGGCGACTATGGGCGAGCAACTGGACGCTGTGCTGGATGTCACTGTGGTCTACCCGAGCGAGCGCATTCCTGGCTTTTGGGACCTGATTTCGGGTCGGGTGCCACGAGTGATCGTCGACATCCAGACCCTCGAACTCGACGCCGCATTGTGGCAAGGCGATTACGAAAACGATCCGGCGTTTCGGGAATACGTCCAGGCGTGGGTGAATCGGTTGTGGGTAGAGAAAAATGCACGGATCGAGGCGTTGCGTGGCGGTGTGCCACGCGCCTGACGCCTGCCTTCAGCAAGTTCAGCGTTGAGTTCGCCCCCCTCTGGAATTACTTGGCTCCCCAAGCCCCGCTCAACGCTGAAAGCGCAGAACCACTGGCGCCTTGCTGACCGAGGTATTGCAGGATCACCGGAACGAATTGGCTCACCATCGCGCTGTCCATGCCCAGCGCGCTGAAGGCTTTGTCCACGTCGCCCATGCTCTGCACGTTGCCCAATGCGTTATTGATGGCCGAGTTGCTGCTGCCTGATTTGCCTAGCATGCTGCCCAGGCCACCCAGGCTGCCGAGCGCAGAGGTGCCAGAGAGCTGATCCAGACCCGGCACCGATTGGCTCAGCTGTGTGTAGTCGTTGCCGGAAAGCTTATTCTTGGCCAGTCCCAACAGCGCACCGGTGCCACCGACTGCCTGTTGCGGGGTGACATTCAATTGCGTGCCCAAGGTATTGAGCAGACCGGCGGCTTCAGGCGCTGCGGTGGCCTTCTGCTGACCGCCGGTGGCGTTGGAAACGGCGTTTGCGGCGTCGTTAAGGTTGAACGCGAAAACCGGTGTTGCCGCCAGCGCTATCAACGTCGCCAATGCAGCGCCGCGTGCGTTTTTCATTGAAACCTTCATTGAAACAACCTCTCTTGCCGGGGAACCGGCCTTGGCCGGCTAACCACGCGTTGGACCCCGCTGCGCAAGTAAGTTCAAAGGGGCCGGCGTCGGCGCCCGCGACCGATTTGTACCGGGTCGCTGCATCCACTTCATGCAGCGCTGCGTATCCCTCGCACGGACAGACATTTTCTTTCCGACAAAAACAGGGATTTTGACCATGAAACGCTATTCGATTAAATCTCCACTGATCGCAAGCCTGCTGACCCTGGCGTTATCTACCACCCTCGTAACAGGCACCTCACACGCCGCCGACAGGATGCATCAGGACGTCATGGTGGGCGGGCAAGCCATGTCGCCGGGCAAGACCATCGTCGACAACGCAATGAATTCGGCCGATCACACGACATTGGTCGCCGCAGTGAAAGCAGCGGGCCTGGTTGACACACTCAAAGGCAAAGGCCCCTTCACCGTGTTCGCACCTGTCAACTCAGCCTTTGCAGCGCTGCCTGCCGGCACGGTCGATACGCTGCTCAAGCCGGAAAACAAAGCCACGCTGACCAAGATTCTCACCTACCACGTGGTGCCGGGAAATCTGGACATGGTGGAACTGAGCAAGCGGATCAAAGCCGGGGGCGGCAAAACCGAGCTAACCACGGTCGCCGGAGGCAAGCTTTGGTTGATGATGAATGGCCCGCACAACATCGTGATCAAGGATGAAAAGGGCAATGTCGCAGACATCAGTACGTACGATGTCATGCAGTCAAACGGTGTGATCCATGTGATCGATAAAGTGCTAATGCCTAAAAGTTGATGGCGCATTGCCGGTGCTGCCGCGAGCAGCATCGGTTTCCTCTCTACAACGCGAGTAAAAAAGGTGTTTGGAACTGCGACTCAACCTAGACTAATCTGCCAGCATTCTGGCCCTCATCATGGCCGCCGCCGCACCCATCCCGGGAGAATGCTTATTTCCTCTGTCGACGCCGATGAATTACGGCAACTGCTTGCCCAATGCTCGCTCGGCAACCGCCGCGCTTTCGAAAATCTCTATCGCAAGGTTTCCGGGCATCTGTTTGCCGTGGCGCTGCGCTGCATGGGTCACCGCGACCCTGCTGAAGACGTGCTACAGGAAGCCTTCGTGCGGATCTGGAACAGCGCCTCGCAGTACGAGCCGAACCTTTCGGCACCGATGACCTGGATGGTCAGCATCACCCGCAACAAGGCCATCGACCACCTGCGCAAACACCGCGAAGACCCGCTTACCGATGAGCAGGCGCTGGCGCTGGCCGACCCGTCGTCATCGGCTTATGAGCAAATCGAAAGCCTTCGAGATGCTGCGGCGCTGCAACGCTGTCTGGACACACTGGAAGGCATGCAGCGGCAATCGATCGTCACGGCATATTTTCACGGCGCTTCCCACAGTGAGCTGGTGTCGCAATTGGCAGCGCCGCTGGGCACCGTCAAATCGTGGATCCGCCGTGGCATGGAACGGCTGCGCAGGTGCCTGGAATCATGAACTATCGCCAACCTGAATTACGACGCGCCCTGGCCGCCGATTACGCCATCGGCCTGATGCCCTTGACGGCTCGCAGGCGCTTCGAAAACCTGCTGCTCGATGACCCGGACCTGCGCGCCGAAGTCGCACGGTGGCAGGAAAGCCTGGTCGGGCTGACCGGCTCGCTCGAACCGCAACCGGTTTCCGATCACGTGTGGCAGCGCATCGTCGCGCGCATTGAGCCGCAGCGTCTGCACGTGCCGGAAAAACCACCGTTCTGGAGCTGGATGCGGGTCGCCGCCATGGCCTGCTCGCTGTTGATCGCCGTCCTTGTGGGTGTGATCTACACCCGCGACAAACCGGACTTCAACGCCACGCTGGTCGCCGACAATCAGCAGCCGGCGCTGACCGTCCAGGCGTTCGACCGATACCTGAAAGTCGAACCGCTGGCCGTGGCCTCTGTCGACAGTGACCGCACTCTGGAGCTGTGGGCAATTGCGGCGGACGGTGTTCCCGTCTCGCTCGGCGTGCTGCCGAACGATGGCAAAGGTCGCATTGAGTTGAACGAACGCCAGCGCAAACTGCTCAGCGGGCAGACGACAATGGCCATCAGCCTGGAACCGAAAGGTGGCTCACCAACGGGCAAACCGACCGGTCCGATCTTGTATAAGGGGCAATTGGCTTCGTTGTAGAGGCCGCGCTCTGTCAAGGAATCGCGACGCCAATCAGGCGTTGCGGTTCGAAGATTCGGTCCGGTTGACGGGCCCACAATGCCGAACCTGACTTGATCGGTGGACGCGTGCTGACTGCATTGGCAAATCGTTCGCCGTTGCGCAGTTAAAACAGCGTCGTCACGGGCGCGCCTTTCGCTGCGCCTACGGCCAATAGCTTATTGCGATAAACGCAATCGCGAATCGGTCCTAAAACTGTCAATTCTGCCAGTAGGCAACTCGCGTCGAGCATCACAAAATCGAGGTCGCTAGCCACCCAAAAAATGTAACGGAGTATATGATCATGAAACATGGAATCGCTTGGGCTGCACTGACCACGCTCTTGATCGCGGGTAATGTCTACGCTGAGGCAGATATTTCCATCTGCCCGAAAGTGAGCGATATCAAGGCATCGGCGTTCAAAAGTGACGATGCTCACCTGCCGGCCCCTTATAACGAGGGCTATCAATATGAAGCCGTCGGCGCGAACGGGAAAAAATGGCGTGGCGAAACAATGGCAACCGCTGACAGCTTTCTGGAAAGCAAGTACGAACTCCGAGCTGATACCGTGGACGACCAGGACAAAAAAGTGATCTGCAACTATGTCGGAACCACCATTACTGACATGAACGGCACAGTCTCGAAACCGTATCTTAAGATGGGCATGGAAAAATGAAGAAAGGCGACCCGAAGGTCGCCTTTCAACATAGGATCGGCAGGCCTATGCCGCGCTAAACAGCTTGTGCGGGTCGATCACGAATTTCTTCGGAACGCCTGCGTCGAACTCACCATAACCGCGCGGTGCGTCGTCGAGACTGATGACTTGCACGCCAACCACTTCGGCGATGTTGATGCGGTCCCACATGATGGCCTGCATCAGTTGGCGGTTGTACTTCATGACCGGGGTCTGACCGGTGTGGAAGCTGTGGGATTTGGCCCAACCCAGGCCGAAACGAATGCTCAGGCTGCCGACTTTCGCGGCGGCATCCACGGCGCCCGGATCTTCGGTGACGTACAGGCCAGGAATACCGATCTTGCCCGCTACGCGGACCACGCCCATCAGTGAGTTGAGCACGGTGGCCGGGGCTTCGGCCTTGGCGCCTGCGTGGCCATGGCCTCGGGCTTCGAAGCCTACAGCGTCGACGGCGCAGTCCACTTCCGGCTCGCCCAGCAATTCGGCGATCTGCTCGTGCAGCGGCGTGTCTTTGGACAGGTCGGCGATTTCAAAGCCCTGCGCCTTGGCATGAGCCAGCCGCACCGGATTGACGTCGCCGACGATCACCACCGCGGCGCCCAGCAGACGTGCGGAGGCGGCAGCCGCCAACCCCACAGGACCTGCCCCGGCGATGTACACCGAGCTGCCAGGCCCTACGCCAGCGGTCACCGCGCCGTGGTAACCGGTCGGCAGAATGTCGGAAAGACAGGTCAGGTCGCGGATCTTTTCCATGGCCTTGTCGCGATTCGGCAGTTTGAGCAGGTTGAAGTCGGCATACGGCACCAGCACGTATTCGGCCTGGCCGCCGGTCCAGTCACCCATGTCGACGTAGCCGTAAGCACCACCGGCACGCGCCGGGTTGACGGTCAGGCACACGCCGGTGTGTTGTTCCTTGCAGGACCGGCACCGGCCGCAGGCAACGTTGAAGGGCACCGAGACCAGATCGCCGATTTGCAGGTTTTCGACGTCGCTGCCCTTCTCGATCACCTCACCGGTGATCTCATGGCCCAGTACCAGGCCGACCTGGGCAGTGGTGCGACCGCGCACCATGTGCTGGTCGGAACCACAAATGTTGGTAGAGACCACGCGCAGAATGACCCCATGCTCGATCTTCTTGCCGCGCGGGTCCTGCATTTTGGGATAGTCGATCTTCTGCACTTCGACCTTGCCTGCGCCGAGATACACCACACCACGATTACCAGACATGCTTTCACCTCGCTGATTGTTGTTATGAATACAGCCGTGTAGCGGAGTTATGCGTTGCTTGGGATGGCGGCAACGCACTGATTCTTGATCGTTCCCACGCTCCGCGTGGTCATGCAGCCCATGACGCTGCGCGTCAGACATCGCACGCAAAGCGCACCAGGCGATCCCCCACGCGGAGCGTAGGAGCCAACAGTGTCTTACAGGACCACCGTTCGATTGGCGTTGAGAAACACCCGCCGCTCAATGTGATAGCCCACCGCGCGGGCCAGGGTCAGGCCCTCGATGTCGCGCCCCTTGGCAATCAGGTCCTCGGGGTAGTGGCTATGATCCACGGCCTCGACGCCCTGGGCGATAATCGGGCCCTCATCCAGATCGTTATTGATGTAATGCGCCGTGGCACCGACCAGCTTCACGCCCTTGTTGTAGGCCTGGTGGTAAGGCTTGGCGCCCTTGAAGCCCGGTAACAGCGAGTGATGAATGTTGATCGCTTTGCCATCGAGCTTGCGGCACAGCTCCGGCGACAGCACTTGCATGTAGCGGGCAAGCACCACCAGTTCGGCGCCAGACTCCTCGATCACCTGCCAGACCTTGGCTTCCTGGGAAGGCTTGTCGTGCGGGTCGAGTGGGAAATGGTAGTAGGGAATCTCGTGCCAGCGCGCCAAAGGTTCGAGATCGGGGTGATTGGAGACCACGGCGACAACGTCCATCGACAGTTGGTTGATGCGCTGACGATAGAGCAGATCGTTCAGGCAGTGGTCGGCCTTGGAGACCATGATCACCACTTTTGGCCGGTAGTTCGGCGCTGTCAGCTCGAAAACCATACCAAAAGCCTGTCCGCGTTCGGCCAGGCCTGCGCGAAACGAGGCTTCATCGAAGCCGTCGGGCTGGCGAAATTCGACGCGAATGAAAAAGCGGCTGGACAGCCGGTCGTCGAACGAATGGTGCTCGGTGACATAGCAACCCTGCTCGAACAGATAGCGCGTCACCGCGTCTACCGTGCCCAGCACACTGGGGCAGTCAGCGGTCAAAATCCAGGTATCGGGGGCGCGGCTCATGCCTATTCCTCTGATCGTTTCCACGCTCCGCGTGGGAATGCATTTCAGGATCCTGTGCGTCCATCACAATGACGCGAAGCATCAGGGGCGGCGTTCCCACGCAAACGGTTCGACGCCTCGACGTAGGAACGATCATCTGTGCTGTGCTTACTGGCCAATTCGCGGGAAAGCTCGCTCGCACAAGTGAGGTGTCATGCCGGACTCAAGCGGCGATGCCCAAGCCATACTCGGCGCTCGCATCCTGCAGCCATAACCACCAGTAGTCGGCAAAGCTGCGGCGGATGACCAGCTCCCAGGTGTCTTCGCCGGTACGGCGAATCACCAGTTGCGACTTGGCAAACACAGTCCCGACGGCCTTACCCACCGGGAAATTGCTCGGGTGCACGTCATAGCTGGTGGATTTCATCAACACTTCGCGCGCATTCGGGCCGGTCAGTTCCAGCAGCGATTGACCGCCGCTGACGTTGACGATCGCAATGTGCTGGCGATCGAGCGCTTCGCGCAGTTTCTGCTCGATGGCAAATTCCTCACCGGTCGGCACGATCAGCAGCCACTCATCCGGGCCAAGCCACTGGATCGAGCGTTCGCCATCGGACACCAGCCTCAGCGCGCCGGGCAGTTCCATGCCCAGCGCCTTGTGCACGCCGGCTGCGAACAGCGGATCATGGCCGTTGCCACGAAGGGTCAGGTGGCCCAGCAGTCTTTTCTCGCGCAGCACCACACCCGGGTTGGTGCGGCCTTTGCCGACCAGGCTTTTCAGGTCGGCGTGAAACAGTGGCGACTCGGCTTTGACGTCGGTCGTTGGCCGCTGTTGATAAACGTTGGCTGTGGTCATAGAGCACCTGTGTTGAATTCTGTCGTTTCATCGGACCAAGCATCGCGGGGCAGCAATCGCGAATAATCCGCCCTCACAGGACACAGCAGTCCAATGTGGGAGCGGATTTATCCGCGAATCGGCTTACTCCACGTTCTGCCGCTCACCCTTCGGATCAAAGAACACCGAGGACACGATCTCGGCCTCGATCACCGATCCATCCGCCTGCGGGGAAAACACCCGCTCACCCATGCGTTTCAGGCCGCCCTTGACCACGCCCATGGCAAACGAGTAACCCAGCGAGTTGGCTGCGTAGCTCGATGTCACGTGGCCGACCATCGTCATCGGGATCGACTGTTTCGGATCGAACACCAACTGCGCGCCCTCTGGCAGCCACGTGTTCGGATCAACGGGCTTGAGGCCCACCAACTGCTTGCGGTCTTCACGTAAGCAGTCTTCGCGGTTCATCCCGCGCTGGCCGATCCACGAGAACGGCTTGGTACGACCGACGCACCAGCCCATGTTCAGGTCGTCCGGCGTCATCGAGCCGTCGGTGTCCTGACCGACGATGATGAAACCCTTCTCGGCCCGCAGCACGTGCATGGTCTCGGTGCCGTACGGCGTCAGGTTGAACTGCTTGCCAGCCTCGGCAATTTTTTCCAGCACGCCCATGGCGTAGTCGGCCTGAATGTTCACTTCGTAGGAAAGCTCGCCAGTGAAGGAAATCCGGAAAACGCGAGCGGGTACGCCACCGACCAGACCTTCTTTCCAGGTCATGAACGGGAAGGCTTCACGCCCCAGGTCGATGTCGGTCACTTCGCTGAGCAGCTTGCGACTGTTCGGGCCCGACAGGGTCAGAGTCGCGTAATGGTCGGTCACCGAGGTGAAGTACACCCTCAGGTCCGGCCACTCGGTTTGCTGATAGATCTCCAGCCACTGCAGCACGCGGGCTGCGCCGCCCGTGGTGGTGGTCATGATGAAGTGGTTGTCGGCGACGCAGGCGGTCACGCCGTCGTCGAAGACCATGCCGTCTTCCTTGCACATCAGACCGTAGCGCGCTTTGCCCACGTCGAGCTTGGTCCAGGCGTTGGTGTAGATGCGGTTCAGAAACTCCCGTGCATCGGGGCCCTGAATGTCGATCTTGCCCAGGGTCGAGGCGTCCAGCAGGCCGACGCTGTCACGCACGGCCTTGCATTCGCGACGCACCGCCGCATGAATATCTTCTCCGGCCTTGGGGAAATACCACGGACGTTTCCACTGACCGACGTCTTCGAATTCGGCGCCATTCTTGACGTGCCAAGCGTGCAGCGCGGTGAAGCGCACAGGCTCGAAGATGTGGCCGCAATGCCGGCCGGCTACCGCGCCAAACGTCACCGGCGTGTAGTTCGGGCGGAACATGGTAGTGCCCATTTCCGGGATCGTGACGTTCAGCGAACGGGCCGCGATGGCCAGGCCGTTGACGTTGCCCAGCTTGCCCTGATCGGTGCCGAAGCCCAGGGCGGTGTAACGCTTGACGTGCTCGACCGACTCGAAACCTTCGCGGGTCGCCAGTTCGATGCCAGCGGCTGTCACGTCGTTCTGCAGATCGACGAATTGCTTCGGCGCACGGGTTGTGGATTTCTCATGGGGCACCTGGAACAGCGCCAATGTCGGTTCCTCTACGCGGCTCAGCGCTTTTGGAATCACGCCTTCGACGGGCTGGAAACCAGCTTCGCTGGCGGCACGTACGCCACCTTCAAAACCGTCGGCAAGCGCATCACCCAGTGCATACACCCCGTTCACGCCACCGACGCAGATGCGCTTCTGCGGCGCTTCACCCGGTACGAAACCGAGGATGTCTTCACGCCAGACCGGCTTGCCACCCAGGTGCGACGCCAAGTGCACGATCGGGCTGTAGCCGCCGGAGCTGGCCACCAGATCACAGTCCAGCCATTCGCCGGGGCTGGTGACCTTGTGCGCTTTGACGTCGATGGCTGCAACGCGGGCGCCACTCACGCGCTTGCTGCCGCGGGCTTCGATCACCGCGCTGCCGGTGAGGATGCGGATACCTTTGGCACGCGCCTCTTCCACCAGCGCGCCGCGCGGGTTGTGGCGCGCATCGGCCACGGCGACCACTTGCAGACCGGCATCAAGCCAGTCCAGCGCAACGCGATAGGCGTAGTCGTTGTTGGTCGATAGCACCAGTTTTTTGCCCGGTGCCACACCATAGCGGCGGACATAGGTTGAAACAGCCCCGGCCAGCATGTTGCCCGGCACGTCGTTATTGCCATACACCAGCGGACGCTCGTGAGTCCCGCTTGCCAGCACCACACGTTTGGCGCGGACGCGGTGCATGCGCTGACGCACCTGGCCGATGGGCGCACGGTCGCCGAGATGATCGGTCAGGCGCTCGTGAATGGTCAGGAAATTGTGGTCGTGATAGCCGTTGACCGTGGCGCGTGGCAGCAGCACCACATTGTCCAGCCCCTTGAGCTCGGCAACGACGGTGGCGACCCACTCCGCTGCGGGTTTGCCATCGAGGCTTTCGCGGGAGTCCAGCAGACTGCCGCCGAACTCTTCCTGTTCGTCGGCAACGATCACTCGAGCGCCAGTGCGTGCGGCAGCCAGGGCAGCCGCGAGACCGGCAGGGCCTGCGCCGACCACCAGCACGTCACAGTGCTGGTTCATGTTGTCGTAGGTGTCAGGGTCGATTTCAGTCGGTGAACGCCCAAGACCTGCAGCCTTGCGAATGTACTTCTCGTAGGTCATCCAGAACGATTGCGGGTACATGAAGGTTTTGTAGTAGAAGCCCGGTGGCATCAGTTTGCCGCCGACCTTGCCGAGAATTCCCATCATGTCAGTGTTCACGCTCGGCCAGCCGTTGGTGCTGGTCGCGACCAGACCCGAGTACAGCGCCTGTTGCGTGGCGCGCACGTTGGGGATCTGCGTGGCTTCGGTAGCACCGATCTGCAACACCGCGTTGGGCTCTTCGGAACCCGCTGCAAAGATGCCGCGAGGACGCGAGTATTTGAAGCTGCGACCAATGATGTCGACGCCATTGGCCAGCAGGGCTGCGGCCAGGGTGTCGCCTTCAAAACCCTGATAGGTCTGGCCGTTGAAACTGAAGTTCAGGACCTTGCTGCGGTCGATGCGACCACCGTTGGGCAGGCGATTGGACTGGCTCATACCTGATCTCCCTGCGTGTTCTTGATTGCAGACGCCGGTGTTTCACTGAACTGAGGCTGGGTGCCAATCGGGTAGGTTTCGAGAATTTCGTACGTCATGGTGTTGCGCGTAACGTTGAAATACTGACGGCAACCGGCGGCATGAATCCACAGCTCGTGGTGCTGGCCGCGCGAATTGTCGCGAAAGAACATGTAGTCGCCCCACTCGGCGTCGGTGCAGGCCGCCGGATCCAGTGGACGCGGGATGTGGGCCTGGCCTGAGGGGTGGAATTCCTCTTCGGAGCGCAGTTCGCCACAGTGAGGACAGAAGATGTGCAGCATCGGAGTTTCTCCTGTGAGCGGTTAGTGCGCGACAGCCGCAGCGCCGTGTTCATCGATCAATGCGCCATTGTGGAAACGGTCGATTGAGAAAGGTTTGGCCAGCGGGTGCATTTCACCCTTGGCAAGGCTTGCGGCAAATACGTTGCCCGAGCCCGGCGTTGCCTTGAAGCCGCCGGTACCCCAACCACAGTTGAAGAACATGTTCGGCACAGGGGTCTTGGAAATGATCGGGCAGGCGTCCGGCGTGGTGTCGACGATGCCGCCCCACTGACGGTTCATACGCACGCGCGACAGCACCGGGAACATCTCGACGATGGCCTGAATGGTGTGCTCGATCACCGGGTACGAACCGCGCTGACCGTAGCCGACCCAGCCGTCGATGCCGGCACCGATCACCAGGTCGCCCTTGTCGGACTGGCTGATATACCCGTGCACGGCGTTGGACATGATCACGCTGTCGATAATCGGCTTGATCGGCTCGGACACCAGCGCTTGCAGTGGATGCGATTCGACCGGCAGCCGGAAACCGGCAAGCTTGGCCATGTGCCCGGAGTTACCGGCAGTCACCACACCGACCCGATTGGCGCCGATGAAGCCTTTGTTGGTTTCGACGCCAATGCACACGCCGTTTTCCTTGCGAAAGCCGGTCACCTCGGTCTGTTGAATCAGGTCCACGCCCAAGGCGTCGGCGGCGCGGGCAAAGCCCCAGGCCACGGCGTCATGACGGGCGACACCGCCGCGACGTTGCACGGTTGCGCCGATGATCGGGTAGCGGGTGTTTCGGGAGCAATCCAGATACGGAATCTCTTCGGCCACTTGCTTGCCGTTGAGCAGTTCGCCATCCACGCCGTTCAAGCGGTTGGCGCTGACGCGGCGTTCGGAGTCGCGCATGTCCTGCAGCGTATGGCACAGGTTGTAGACGCCGCGCTGGGAGAACATGACGTTGTAGTTCAGGTCCTGAGACAGGCCTTCCCACAGTTTCATCGCGTGTTCGTACAGGTGAGCCGATTCGTCCCACAAATAGTTGGATCGCACGATGGTGGTATTGCGGGCGGTGTTGCCACCGCCCAGCCAGCCCTTCTCGACCACCGCCACATTAGTAATGCCGTGTTCCTTGGCCAGGTAGTAGGCCGTCGCCAGCCCGTGCCCACCGCCACCAACAATAACCACGTCATAGACTTTTTTCGGGGTCGGCGTACGCCACATGCGCTGCCAGTTTTCGTGGTGGCTGAGGGAGTGTTTGAAGAGGCCGAAGCCTGAGTAATGCTGCATGGTGCTCCTCCTGTCTCAGCGGTAGACCGGGAAATCGGCGCACAGCGCGGCAACCTGGCCTGCAACGTTGGCCTCGACATCGGCATCGCCCAGGTTATCGAGGATGTCGCAGATCCAACCGGCCAGCGTGATGCATTGGGTGACTTTGAAACCGCGAGTGGTGACCGCCGGGGTGCCAATGCGCAGGCCCGAAGTCACGAACGGCGACTGCGGATCGTTGGGTACGGCGTTCTTGTTGACGGTGATGTGTGCCCGACCCAGCGCGGCGTCGGCGTCTTTACCGGTCAGGCCCTGACGGATGAGGCTGACGAGGAACAAATGGTTGTCGGTGCCGCCGGACACCACGTCGTAACCGCGCTCGATGAACACCTGCGCCATGGCCTGGGCGTTGTCGATCACTTGCTGCTGATACGCCTTGAAACTAGGCTCCATCGCCTCTTTGAAACACACCGCCTTGCCCGCGATGACGTGCATCAGCGGGCCGCCCTGTGCACCCGGAAATACAGCGGAATTAAGCTTTTTCTCGATGTCTTCGTTGGCCTTGGCCAGGATCAGCCCGCCACGTGGCCCACGCAGGGTCTTGTGGGTGGTGGTGGTGACCACATCGGCATACGGCAGCGGGTTCGGGTACAGGCCAGCGGCGACCAGCCCGGCGACGTGGGCCATGTCGACGAACAACAGTGCGCCCACTTTGTCAGCGATCTGGCGGAAGCGTGGAAAGTCCAGGGTCTTGGAGTAGGCCGAGAAACCGGCAACGATCATTTTCGGCTGGTGTTCGACCGCCAGGCGCTCGACTTCGTCGTAATCGATCAGGCCGGTGGTCGTGTCGATACCGTACTGCACGGCGTTGTACAGCTTGCCCGAGGACGACACCTTGGCACCATGGGTCAAGTGGCCGCCGTGGGCCAGGCTCATGCCCAGAATCGTATCGCCCGCCTGCAGCAAGGCCAGGTAAACGGCGCTGTTGGCCGAAGAGCCGGAATGCGGCTGGACGTTGGCATAGTCGGCGCCGAACAGCAGCTTGGCGCGATCGATGGCCAGTTGTTCGACCTTATCGACGTGTTCGCAACCGCCGTAGTAGCGCTTGCCGGGATAGCCTTCGGCGTATTTGTTGGTCAGGCCGCTGCCCTGAGCCTGCATCACGCGCTTGCTGGTGTAGTTCTCCGAGGCGATCAGCTCGATATGATCTTCCTGACGCTGATCTTCGGCGTTCATAGCAGCCAACAGTGCATCGTCATAACCCTGGATCTGGTCTAGCTTGCTGAACATCGCGGTTCTCCCAGCGGCGGCGCGGCGCCTGAATGATCGACAGGGCTTTCGAATTGCCCTTTGGAGCGATGGTAGGGCTGACGCAGACTGCCCAGATGCCTGCGCACGCCACACAAAGGCGCGTTTACGACATGGGTTGCAGAGCCGGTGAATGCGGGGTATCAGAAGTGTCGCGTTGTCTGAATTTATGACTGCTTCGCAGCCAATCGTCGGCAAGCCGGACTCCTACGCCCTCCGGGCAGAGGCGACACTGCGCAAACAAAAATGCTCGGGCGAGGCCGGATATCTTGGCCGAGCAAATTGAGACAGACCCGGTCATGCCCTTGATTCTGGCCGAAGGCCGTACGCGTCCGGGCAGAGGCGAAACCGCGCAAACAAAAATGCTCGGGCGACGCCGGATATCTTGGCAGAGCAAATTGAGACAGACCCGGTCGTGCCCTTGATTCTGGCCGAAGGCCGTAGGAGTCCGGCTTGCCGACGATCTGCCGGGAACCGGCAGCAGAGCCTGTGAATGCGGGGTATCAGAAGAATCGCGGCGTCTGGATTTATGACTGCTTCGCAGCCAATCGTCGGCAAGCCGGACTCCTACGCCCTCCGGGCAGAGGCGAAACCGCGCAAACAAAATGCTCGGGCGAGGCCGGATATCTTGGCCGAGCAAATTGAGACAGACCCGGTCATGCCCTTGATTCTGGCCGAAGGCCGTAGGAGTCCGGCTTGCCGACGATCTGCCGGGAACCGGCAGCAGAGCCTGTGAATGCGGGGTATCAGAAGAATCGCGTTGTCTGAATTTATGACTGCTCCGCAGCCAATCGTCGGCAAGCCGGACTCCTACGCCCTCCGGGCAGAGGCGAAACCGCGCAAACAAAAATCCCCGGGCGAGGCCGGGGATTTGGGTGGGGCGGATGCCGCTATCAGACCGATTTTGCAGGTAACTGACCGTCGGCCCGGAACATCCCGCGAATGCCGCGCACGGCCTGACGAATTCGGTCCTGATTCTCGATCAGGGCGAAACGCACATGGTCGTCGCCGTACTCACCAAAACCGACCCCCGGCGAAACGCAGACCTTGGCTTCGAGCAACAGCTTCTTGGCGAACTCCAGCGAACCCAGGTGCGCATAGGCTTCGGGAATCTTTGCCCAGACGTACATCGACGCTTTGGGGTTTTCCACCATCCACCCCAGTTCGTGCAGACCCTTGACCAGCACATTGCGCCGTTGGCGGTATTGCTCGGCGATGTCGAGCACGCATTGCTGATCGCCCTCCAGCGCCGCGATGGCCGCTACCTGCAGCGGGGTGAAGGTGCCGTAGTCGTGGTAACTCTTGATCCGCGCCAGAGCGTTGACCAACTCCGGGTTACCGACCATGAAACCGATCCGCCAGCCCGCCATGTTGTAGCTCTTGGATAAGGTGAAAAACTCCACCGCAATGTCCTTGGCGCCCGGCACCTGCATGATCGACGGGGCTTTCCAGCCGTCATACACGATGTCGGCGTAAGCCAGGTCATGCACCACCAGCACGTCGTACTGCTTGGCCAGCGCAACCACGCGCTCGAAAAAATCCAGCTCCACGCACTGCGCGGTCGGGTTGGACGGGAAGCCCAGGATCATCATCTTCGGCTTTGGAATCGAGCCGCGAATGGCCTTTTCCAGCTCGGCGAAGAAGTCCACACCCGGCACCAGCGGCACGGAGCGCACCTGCGCACCGGCAATCACGGCACCGTAGATGTGAATCGGATAACTGGGGTTGGGCACCAGCACCGTGTCTCCCTGATCGAGGGTGGCAAGCATCAGGTGCGCCAGGCCCTCTTTCGAACCAATAGTGACGATGGCTTCGCTCTCAGGGTCGATGTCGACTTCGAAGCGCTTTTTGTACCAGCTGGAAATCGCCCGACGCAGACGCGGAATGCCACGCGAAGTCGAGTAGCCGTGAGTGTCTTCACGTTGGGCGACGGTTACCAGTTTTTCGACGATGTGCGGCGGCGTTGCCCCATCGGGGTTGCCCATGCTCAGGTCGATGATGTCCTCACCACGACGACGAGCAGCCATTTTCAGCTCGGCAGTGATGTTGAACACGTAAGGGGGGAGTCGATCGATGCGCGCAAAACGGCGCGGCGAACCTTGGTCTGCCATGCTGGCCTCTGAAGACGTAAGCGCCCGGAACCGTCCGAGCGACGCTGGCCACTGCGGTGGCCTGTGCGGACGATAATGGCAGTGATGGCGGTTTGTCCAGCCCCCACATGTACTGCTTCAAATAGAATTTCAGACGAATGGAAGTTAAAACCTGTCACTTATGACAGTTATCAACATCCTTGAAAGGGTGGACACTCATGTGGCACGAAACGGGCAAAGGAGAAGCCATAATGCGTATCGATATCTATATTAATGATGACGAAGTGAATGATTCCGTTCCAAGTGAGTTGCTGTCATTCGCGCTCGAAAGCGATGAGATTGTACTGGCCGGTGAAAAATACCAGGTCCAGCGTAGACGCCAAAACAACAGCGAAAGCGTATTAGAAATTCAGTTAACGACAAGTATACCAAGTGCCTCGTTAAAGAAAGGAATAATGAATGAACCAAGGAGTGCTCGGCCACAGCCCCGAACTGCTGCTGACAGGCTCGGACCCCAAGTGATCGACAACTACTATATCAACAATAACAATAACAATAACAATAACAACAACAATAACAACAACAACGACAACGACAACGACAACGACAACGACAACGACAACGACAACAATATCACGCGCGATAGAAATCAACCGACCAACACAAAAACACGTTCAATCACTATTGACGCAGACAGTATAAAATCGGATAAAACTGCCCAGAACCTGTTAAAAACGGCGGTGCAAAAAACGACTGAATACGGTAAGAACCACGTAACAGTGAGAAGTCGGTTACTGGACCTAGACCTTAAAAAGTGGGAGATCACTCTTGAAGAATGACCCACGTTCACCGTGGGGGTAAGCGGTGCTAGACGTTGTAGGGCGTCGCCGGTTAATCCGGCGCAATGAACAACTGCGTGAGAGGATCCCGCTAGCGCGAAACTATAGCCGCGGCCCTTGCAACAAGCCAATGTGCGAGCCCTGTTTAAGGCAGGGCTGTTTTTTCGCCAATACGAGTTAAAAGCACCTGAAGCCAAACAACAGCAAAAAATGCAGCGGATAAATAAGGTACGCCCAGCGCCGCATCGGCCAGACGATGAACGCCGGGCGCCAGCGCAACAACGCAAGCCCCGCCCACGGCCCGAGCAGGCAGGCAATCAGCGCGCCTATTGAAACCGGGTCGCCCCAGCGCATGCCGTCGATGATCTTCGGCCATTCATTGCTCAACAGGCACACCACGCCGGGCAGCACCGCCAGCCACAGCGACCTGTGCAGTACCAACAGACACGCGCTGGGTAACAGCACGCCATAGGTGCCGAACATCAATTGCGGGCCGAATACGACACCGATACCCAGCGCCACAAGCCCCAGGATTCGCGACGACCACGAACGGCTGAACATCCCTTGCGCCATCAACAGGCCTAACGCCAGCGTCGGCAGAACATTCAACGTTGTCACGTCCTCGGCCATGTACAAGCGATAAGGAAACTCCGCCACGACCGAAAACACCGCCAGCCATGCCAGGTATTTCCAGTTTGGCCGTGTCTGACTCCCGTGCGCCACGCTACGCCCGACATTCATCGCTATCGCCAGGCAGAACCAGGCAAATGCCAGGCGCCCTGGCACGTACAGCCCATCGACATGCCAGCCCACATAGCGCAGGTGATCGAGGACCATGCTTAGCATCGCCAGCCACTTGAGCAGGTCCAGTGCCCGATCACGCACAGGTTGTTGGTTTGAATTCGTCTCGCTCATCTCACTTCGCTGTCTGACTGAATGTTGTGACGCAAGAATGCATGACCAACATCCTGAAATCTGGTTAAAGTCGCAGCCTTCGATTACAGGGAAGCAGCCATGTCAGACCAAAGCCAGCAGTTTGCCAGCGACAACTATTCGGGCATCTGCCCGGAGGCCTGGGCGGCCATGGAACACGCCAATCACGGGCATCAGCGCGCCTATGGTGACGACCAGTGGACAGCACGCGCGGCCGATCAATTCCGCCAGTTGTTCGAAACCGACTGCGAGGTGTTCTTCGCCTTCAACGGCACGGCTGCCAACTCACTGGCGCTGTCTTCGCTCTGCCAGAGTTATCACAGCGTCATCTGCTCTGAAACCGCCCACGTCGAGACCGACGAATGCGGTGCGCCGGAGTTTTTCTCCAACGGCTCCAAGCTGCTGACCGCCCGCAGCGAGAACGGCAAGCTGACGCCGGAATCTATCCGTGAAGTCGCCCTCAAGCGTGCGGACATTCACTATCCAAAACCGCGTGTCGTGACCCTGACCCAAGCCACCGAGGTCGGCAGCGTGTACCTGCCTCAGGAGCTCAAGGCCATCAGTGATACCTGCAAGGAGCTGGGCCTGAACCTGCACATGGACGGCGCGCGCTTCGCCAACGCGTGTGCGTATCTGGGGTGCACACCCGCTGAACTGACCTGGAAAGCCGGCATTGACGTGCTGTGTTTTGGCGGCACTAAAAACGGTATGGCGGTGGGCGAGGCGATTCTGTTCTTCAACCACACGCTGGCCGAAGACTTCGACTATCGCTGCAAGCAGGCCGGACAACTGGCGTCGAAAATGCGCTTTCTGTCGGCACCCTGGGTCGGCCTGCTGGAAAACGACGCCTGGCTCAAACACGCACGCCACGCTAACGGCTGCGCGCAGTTGCTGGCCAATTTGGTGAAAGACATTCCGGGCGTGGAACTGATGTTCCCGGTGCAGGCCAATGGGGTATTCCTGCAGCTGTCGGAAGCGGCGATCGCAGCGCTCACCACCAAGGGCTGGCGCTTTTACACCTTCATCGGCAGTGGCGGCGCACGTTTCATGTGCTCGTGGGACACTGAAGAAGCCCGCGTGCGGGAGCTGGCAGCGGATATCCGGGTGGTGATGGGCGCTTGAGCATCCGCTGCGCAGCCGATCGGCGCCATGAGCGCAAATCCTCTGTGGCGACACGGCTTGCCCGCGGCGGCGCGCGAAAGTTCGCTGCCGCTGGCGAACCGATTGCTACGCGGCGCAGGCGCTGCACAGCCACCGCCGTACAGACTCAGCCCTGCGCAATCACCTTCTCGATCACTTCGACCGTCGCGCTGACCTTGTCCTCATAACGGCTCAGCTCTTGGGCATGTTGCTGTTTGAGTTCGATCTGTTTGGAGCATAGGTTCAGCGCCGCCAGCACCAGCAAGCGGTCACCGATAAGGGTCGGGTAGTTGCGTTTGGTCTCGGACAGCGCCGACTTGAGCATGACCACGGCGTCCATCAAAGTCCGCTCCTGACCTTCAGGCGCCTTGATCGTGTAGTCGTTGCCAAGAATGGAAATGACCTTGGTGGTGTCGCGGTCGTTGATCATGCGTCAACCGCGCTGACGCTGGTGGCGCGATCGACCAGCGCCTGGATGCGGGCAGCGGTCGCGCCCTGCTTCTCTTCCTGTTCCAGCAGGCTTAACTGCAAGCTGTCGTTGTCATCCCTGGCTTGCTTGAGCTCTTCGGCGAGCGTGCTATTGGTGTTCTGCAGGTCCTGGTTTTGCTGCACCAGGTCGGCAACGAGCTTTTCCAACTGGCTTAGGGATGCTTCCAACATTTTGATTTCTCAGGCAAATTTCAAAGGGCGCGTACGATAAAGAAAAGTCGTTCCAGCTACCAGTGAAATCAGGGCTTTGACGCCACTACACCGAACAGACAAGCACTCGTATTACTTCAATTGCGCAAACGCATAACGGACCTGATTGACTGCATTTTCCCTGTCTTGTTCCTGCTGTTCGTCAGATCGCCTCCGTTGCGAGATAAGTGCACAGCAATGGACGAAAGTGTTCAAGTCTGTGCAGTGGCTACCGATAAGCCATGCGTCAATATGATTACCTACCTTCGCCTCGCATGGATCGCGGCTTTCCCTGGAACCGTCATGTCCCTACGCAACATCAATATCGCGCCGCGCGCCTTTCTCGGTTTTTCCATCATCGGTGTATTGATGCTGGTGCTTGGCATTTTCGCTCTAACGCAGATGAGCAAGATCAACGACGCGACAGAACAGATGGCCACCAACAGCGTGCCGAGTATCAAGGCGCTGGACAAGCTGACCGAAGCCAGTATTCGCCTGCGCGTACTCTCCTACCGGTTGCTGCTTAATCGTGATGCCGAAACCCAACGCAAAACCGTCGATCTGCTGGCACAACGCAACAAGCAGATCGAGGACGCGCGCATTGTCTACGCCAAACTGATCCTCGCCCCCGAGGAACACGCCGCCTACGATCAATACGTGAAATTGCTGGGCGACTACCGACAGCTGGAGGACCGGATGAAGTCGCTGAGCAGCGCCGAAAAGCTTGAGGAGCTGGCGGCCCTGCTCAACACCGAACTGATGACCAACTCCGATCAGATGAACGTGGTATTGGCCAAATTGATCGAGATATGCACTCAGCAGTTCCAGGATGCGAAACAGGTCGCTTCGCACCAGTACTCGACCGCAATCACAATGGTCGTCACCTTGCTGGTCATCGCTACCGCATTGACGCTGCTATTCGCCTGGCTGCTGACCAACAGCATCACTCGGCCTATCGCGTCAGCGTTAAACGCGGCAGAGGAAATCGCCGAGGGTGATCTGACCCGTACCGTCCACGTTGATGGCACCGACGAAGCCGGTCGCCTGCTCGCTGCGATGTTGAAGATGCAGTCCAAACTGCGCGACACCTTGCAACGTATCTCTGGCTCGGCCACTCAGCTGGCCTCGGCGGCAGAAGAGCTCAACGCGGTCACCGACGAAAGCGCCCGCGGCTTGTCGCAGCAGAACAATGAAATCGAACAGGCCGCAACCGCGGTCAACGAGATGACCAGCGCGGTAGAGGAAGTGGCGCGCAACGCCGTGAGCACCTCCCAGGCCTCGCAAAACGCCACGAGTTCGGCCGGCGATGGCCGCGACCTGGTGCAGGAAACCGTCAGCGCCATTGAGCGCATGAGCAGCGACGTACAGGGCACCGCCAAACTGATTGGCAACCTGGCCGACGAATCTCGCGACATCGGCAAGGTACTGGACGTGATTCGCGGCCTGGCAGACCAGACCAACCTGC
Source organism: Pseudomonas sp. UBA5706 (assembly GCF_002419965.1). Lineage (GTDB taxonomy): Bacteria > Pseudomonadota > Gammaproteobacteria > Pseudomonadales > Pseudomonadaceae > Aquipseudomonas. The sequence continues at coordinate 65,533 of NZ_DIHC01000006.1, read as the reverse complement.
TGGCCCTCAACGCCGCGATCGAAGCGGCCCGCGCCGGTGAGGCAGGTCGAGGTTTTGCGGTGGTCGCCGACGAAGTGCGTGCCTTGGCCCATCGCACCCAGCAGTCGACCAGCGAAATCGAGCGCATGATTGGCAGCATTCAGGGCGGTACCGAACAAGCGGTCAACTCCATGCGCAGCAGCACCGAGCGCGCCGAATCGACCCTGAGCATCGCCAAAGGCGCGGGCGTTGCGCTGGACACCATTAACAGTGCAGTGGTCGAAATCAACGAGCGCAACCTGGTGATTGCCAGTGCCGCCGAAGAACAGGCGCAAGTGGCTCGCGAGGTGGACCGCAACCTGGTCAACATCCGCGACCTGTCGACTCAGTCGGCCACCGGCGCCAATCAAACCAGCGCGGCGAGCAATGAACTGTCGCGTCTGGCCGTGGACTTGAACGGCATGGTGGCACGCTTCCGCTTGTAATCCCTGCCAGCAAGAAGAAGGGGAATGCACAGATGGGCATTCCCCTTTTTTTATCGCTGCTCACTTGCCCTCTTCGCGAAAAGCACCCGAAGGTCATTTCGAAATATTACGATTTCATTCAAGCCCCCGGCTTTACGACCGATAGGCAGTAAACCAGCTTCACAATCCTGCCTGGGCGCAATCGTCACGCCCGCTCTTTCGGAAGATCCGCTATGTCACTGCGCAACATGAATATCGCTCCACGCGCGTTTTTCGGTTTTGCCCTGATTGGTGCCCTGATGCTGATTCTCGGCATCTTTTCCCTGACGCAAATGAGCAAGATTCGCGAAGCTGGCGATGAAATCGCTCTTAACAGCGTGCCCAGCATCCGCAGTCTGGACAAGATGATCGACACCAGCGTAAGGCTGCGCGTCCTGTCGTTTCGTCTTTTGGTCAATCGCGACCCGGCGGTGCAGCAAAAGACCCTTGACGCCATGACTTCGCGTTTCCAACAGATGGGAATTGCCCAAGCGGCTTACGAAAAGCTCCCGGCAACAGCAGATGAGAAAGCGACCTACGCCGAATTCCAGCCTCAGCTGGTTCAGTACCGCCAGCTCGAAGACCGTATGCGCGGCTTGAGCCGTGACGGAAAAATCGACGAGCTCACCCAACTGCTTAACGTCGAGTTACAGGAAAACTCCGACAAGATGAATGCCACCCTGTCGAAGTTGGTCGAAATCAACACCAAACAATCCGACGCCGCCAACTTAAGCGCTGGCGAGCAGTACCACACCGCCTTCACGCTGGTCGTCGCCCTGCTGATCATTTCGACGGTGCTGACCCTGCTGTTCGCCTGGCTACTAACCAACAGCATCACCCGCCCGATCAGTTCGGCACTCAAGGCGGCCGAAGAAATCGCCGAGGGCGACCTGACGCACAGCATCGTGGCAGACGGTCCCGACGAGGCCGGCCGACTGCTCGCCGCCATGCTCAAGATGCAGTCCAAACTGCGGGATACCTTGCAACGTATCTCTGGCTCGGCCACTCAGCTGGCCTCGGCGGCAGAAGAGCTCAACGCGGTCACCGACGAAAGCGCCCGCGGCTTGTCGCAGCAGAACAATGAAATCGAACAGGCCGCAACTGCGGTCAACGAGATGACCAGCGCGGTAGAGGAAGTGGCGCGCAACGCCGTGAGCACCTCCCAGGCCTCGCAAAACGCCACGACGTCTGCCAGCGATGGTCGCGACCTGGTGCAGGAAACCGTCAGCGCCATTGAGCGCATGAGCAGCGACGTACAGGGCACCGCCAAGTTGATTGGCAACCTGGCCGACGAATCTCGCGACATCGGCAAGGTGCTGGACGTGATTCGCGGCCTGGCCGACCAGACCAACCTGCTGGCCCTCAATGCCGCCATCGAAGCGGCCCGCGCCGGTGAGGCAGGTCGCGGTTTTGCGGTGGTTGCCGACGAAGTACGTGCCCTGGCCCATCGCACCCAGCAATCGACCAGTGAAATCGAGCGCATGATCGGCAGTATTCAAGGGGGTACCGAGCAGGCGGTCAACTCCATGCGCAGCAGCACTGACCGCGCCGAATCGACCTTGAACATCGCCAAAGGCGCGGGCGTTGCGCTGGACACCATCAACAGTGCAGTGGTTGAAATCAATGAGCGCAACCTGGTGATTGCCAGCGCTGCCGAAGAACAAGCGCAGGTGGCTCGCGAAGTGGACCGCAACCTGGTCAACATCCGCGACCTGTCGGCTCAGTCAACCACAGGTGCTAACCAGACCACCGCCGCCAGCAACGAGCTGGCGCGCCTGGCTGTAGATTTGAACGGCATGGTGGCGCGATTCAGGTTGTAATGATCTACACCAGGGACGCGCCATGAGCGGCGCGCTCCCCGCCCGATCGCTTCCAGCAGCGCGGCCTGCTAACGGTGGCGTTCTTGAGGTCGCCACCGCCGGCGTGCCGTACGCCTGCCTAAACCGTCAATACTCGATCCGGACGTCGCCTTTCGGCACGCTGCAGCACGACAGGATATAACCCTCTTCCACGTCGTCATCGGTGATGCCGCCGTTGTGCTCCATCTCCACCTCACCGCTGAGCTTCATGACTTTGCATGTACCGCAGATGCCCATGCCGCAGGCCTTGGGGATCATCAGCCCCAGCTTGGCAGCTGCGGCGTGGACGGTTTCGCCTGGCGCCACACGAATGCTCTTGCCGGTGTCGGTGAACTCGACCTGATGCAGCTCCGCGACATCGAGATCCGGTGCGTCGGCAGCCTGCTCGGCGTGCTCCACGGCGTCGGCCCGGGCCTCCGGCGGCGTCGCCCCGAACGACTCTTCGTGATACTGAGCCATGTTGAAACCGTTGGCTTCCAGCAGGCGTTTGACAGCGTTCATGTACGGCGTCGGGCCGCAGCAGAACACCTCGCGCTCCATGAAGTCCGGTGCCATCAGCTCCAGCATTTTCTGGTTCAGGTAGCCACGATAACCAGCCCACGGCTCGCCCAGTCCATGCTTCTCGCAGACGATGTGCAGCGAGAAATTGTTGATCCGCGAGGCCATCTGCTCCAGCTCGCGGTGGTAGATGATGTCCTTGGGTGACCGCGAGCTGTGCACGAATACCATGTCGACGTTGGCGTTAGTGTCGTAGTACCAGCGCGCCATGGACATGACCGGGGTGATGCCGACCCCGCCACTGAGGTAAAGGATCTTGGGGTTCGGGAAGTCGATGGCGTTGAACAGGCCAACCGGGCCGTGCACCGCCAGCTCCTGACCTTCATGCAACGTGTCGTGCAGCCAGTTGGACACCTTGCCGCCGGGCACGCGCTTGATGGTGATCGAGAAGCTGTACGGTACCGACGGCGCACTGGAAATGGTGTAGGAGCGCATGATCGGCACGCCTTCGATTTCCAGCTCCAGGGTGACGAACTGACCCGGCTTGAAGAAAAACAGAATCGGTTGGTCGGCCATGAAGCAAAAGGTGCGTACGTCCCAGGTTTCCTGGATCACTTTGACGACCCGCACCAGGTGGCGGCCATTGGCCCAGGTCTGCGTGTTGACCGGGTTGAGGAAACTCTGGGACATACTCACTCTCCACGGCCGACTGTCGGCCTCTTATGGTGGCGATTCTGCGTAACGCACGAGCATGCTATTTACCTATCAGCGACATTCACATGCTCATGGCGACCAGCCCCGATCTATAGGGGTTGCGTAGTCGGAAACGGATTCGGCCATGTCGCCCATGGATAAGGTTCACCGCTCGCCCGGCTACACACTCGCCGACATCGAGAAGCAGATATTTCAACCCTAAACATGAGCGACAGAAAACACCGTCGCCTTGCGTGCCAGACACCGACCACAACCGTATCAGCCACATTCGTAGACTGCCCAAAATGCGGTCTGAGGACATCAAAGATGGACGTCACCGCAACTCTGAGCCTGGGCGATCCGCTGGAACCCGCACGCAAGGCCACCGCTGAAATGCTGCAGAACCGCGAGCGCACTTACTCGCTGCCGCAGCCGTTCTACAGCGATGAGCGGCTGTTTGAAATCGACATGCAGGAAATCTTTCAAAAAGAGTGGCTGATCGCGGGCATGACCTGCGAGATCCCGGCAAAGGGCAACTTCCTGACTCTGCAGATTGGCAAGAATCCGATCCTGGTAGTGCGCGCCGCGGACGGTTCGGTCAACGCCTTTCATAACGTCTGCCGCCACCGCGGCTCGCGTCTGTGCACCAAGGAAAAAGGCAAGGTCGCCAAACTGGTGTGCCCATACCACCAGTGGACTTACGAACTGGACGGCCGCTTGCTCTATGCGGGCACCGAGATGGGCGCCGACTTCGACATGAAGCAGTTCAGCCTCAAGCCGGTGAACTGCAAGGTGGCTGGCGGCTACATCTTCATCAGCCTGGCGTCCAACCCGCCAGCGATCGACGAGTTCCTGCAGACGCTGAATCACTACATGGAACCGTACGACATGGAAAACACCAAGGTGGCGGTGCAAACCACCCTGGTTGAAAAGGCCAACTGGAAGCTGGTGCTGGAAAACAACCGCGAGTGCTATCACTGCAACGGTTCGCACCCCGAATTGCTGAACACCCTGCTGGAATGGGATGACGTCACCGATCCACGCGCCGACCAGGCATTCAAGGACCACGTCGCCGCCTCCGCCGCGGCCTGGGAAGCCGAAAAAATTCCGTTCGCCCACAAGAGCTTCGGCCTGCGTAACCGGATCGTGCGCATGCCGCTGCTCAAAGGCACCGTCTCGATGACCATGGACGGTAAACAGGGCAGCAGCAAACTGATGGGCCGCATCAAGAACCCGGACCTCGGTTCGATGCGCATCCTGCACCTTCCGCATTCCTGGAACCACTGCATGGGCGATCACGTGATCGTGTTCACGGTGTGGCCGATCAGCGCACAGGAAACCCTCGTCACCACCAAGTGGCTGGTGCACAAGGATGCCGTTGAGGGCGTGGACTACGATGTCGCACGTCTGCGTGAAGTCTGGGATGCCACCAACGATCAGGACCGCCGACTGGCCGAAGAAAACCAGCGCGGCATCAACTCGATCGCCTACCAGCCAGGCCCGTATTCGAAAACTTATGAGTTCGGCGTGGTCAACTTCATCGATTGGTACAGCGCCAAGCTTCTCGAAAATATGGGCGCCGAGCCTGCGCAGTACTTGAAGGGTGTGGCGGTTAATCACGAGTAACCAGAGAATCCTTCGCTGCGAATGTAATATGCCAGTCGCATCCTCGATTCGCCCGGCATAACGCATTCGCCAGCAAGCTGGCCTCTGCAACGGCTCCCCGCTGATTAAAAAACAGCCAAGTGCCCGCCCCCTTCGCGTCACGGCGTTCGCCGCCATCCACAAACAACTTATCCACAGCGCCGCCCACAGCAATTGTGGGAAAGTCGTTTTAGCTCAATGCAAAAAAGTAGAAAAAACGATGACTTATGCAAAACCTCCCAGCGCACAGGGATGATCATGACTTGATCAACGCTCTGTAAGGCATGCGTAGTAAGGCCTGTAGAGGACTGACAACACCTTATCCACAGAACTGCCAACAGCGACTGTTTGTAAATCGCAAGGGATGCCATTTGGCTATGGAAAAAATGCGGGCGCATTGGTGTTGGGCACTTTGGGACGCTCTGCCAAATGAAAGATGCGGCACTGGTCAATATCTACTCAATGGCGTGCAGACCACGTATGGCTTAATCCCTGGCCGTGGCCTAACCGTTTACCCACAGGCGGATTCACAGACATTGTGGGTATGTAGGCATGACGGCGGTCCAGAATCGAACGCGGCTGCTCGATACAAACTCCCAGTTCTCCGATCGGTTGCAAAGGGTCCGCCCAAGAAGTCAAAGGCGTGTTCTCGATGTTGTCATGCGAGCTAACGCCCAGCTCATTCAGCAGAGAGGGTCTCCAACAAGCCCTCCGCGCGAATGGATCGGTATTGTCGATTACCGACCCAAGACGGTTGAAGGAGTCAAAAGTATGTTTGCGTCTGCACATGCAACATTACTCAGAATGACTCTCACCGAACCACCCCCTCTTCCACCAACAGCTTCAATATCGCCGCAGCGCCCTCCTGAGCACTTACACCCTTGAGCACTTGACCACTGCCACCACTGGCTTTCGCCGTAGCTGCTTTCATCCGATCTGCACCGCTTTTTGCCTTGATGACTTTCAAACGTTTTGGCCGGGGTTTGGCAGGCGTCAGTTCGGAGGTTGTGGATAACTCATCGATTACCCATTCAGTCTGTTCGACGTCCAGCGTGCCGCGCTGAGCAGGGCCGAACGCACTTTGCCGGGGTTTGGGCGCGGCGTTATCCACAGTGGCCAGGAAGGGCAGACGAACCTTGAGGCGCCGACGCTGCCCGCGTGGCAGTGCCTGGAGCAGCTGCGCACTGCCATTGTTGATGGATTCCACCTCGGCCATACCGACCACCAGCGGCCAGCCAAGTCTCTCGGCCAACAGGTACGGCAACATGCCGGAGCCTTCGCCGGTTTCGGCCTGGGTGCCCGCGAGGACCATTTGCACGCCGGATTCGCGTATGTAATCGGCCAGCCCTGGCAGTGCATCGGCGTCTTGAGGTTGCTCAAGCACATGCAGTTCTTTCAGGCCCATGCCCAGGTACGCCCGCAGCGCGGGCTCTTCGGCCTTACCGGCATGCAGCACGTGCAGGTTATCCCCAGCCAGTTGCAGGCCCAACTCGACAGCGCGGGCGTCCTGTTCAGCACGACGCGGACGACCGGAAGTCGGGTGTGCGCCGATGGAAACGAGGCTGATGATATGAATGCCGCTTTTATCCACAGGCAATTTGTTGTCAGGCTGCATCGCGCTTCGCCCCGTTCCGGTAGGCCTGGACGGCGTCGATCAGTGCACCGAGTATCGCCGCACTTTCGCCAATCACTGATAAATCCGCGCGTTTGATCATGTCGCAGGTGGGATCGAGATTGATCGCCACCACCTTGTCGCAAGCGCCAATACCTTGCAGGTGCTGGATCGCACCGGAAATACCGACGGCCACATACACCCGTGCGGTTACCCAGGTCCCGGATGCGCCGACCTGTCGATCGCGACTCATGAAGCCGTCATCCACAGCCACCCGAGAGGCGCCCTTGGTCGCTCCTAACGCCGCTGCCGTGCGGTGAAACAGGTCCCAATCCTTGACCCCATTGCCTCCTGAGAAAATGAATTCCGCTTCGGCCATGGGGATAAGTGCCGGATCGACCGCGACCGCGCCCATATCCTCGATACGGGGCAAGCTGCGCACCAAGGCTGTGGACAACTCCATTGGCAACGCTTCGTGGCGGGTTTCGCTGACCGGCTCAGCGCACTCTGCAGCGGCCAGAATCAGGCGCGATACCGGGCGCATCAGATCTTCACGGCCCGCGCCTGCGCGGCCGGTGGCTTGTTCATCCTTGACCTGCCAAACGCGAGTCGCCGGGCGCTCACCGATGCTTGCGGCAAACCGCCGACCCAATTCACCGCCACCGGTGCGGCTATCGGGAAGCAGCCAGTGGCGCGGGCCGAACTGGTTATCCACAGCTCGCAGGCCTTGTACCCGCTGTTCAGGTGAATAGCCGCTGAATTCGCCGCCATCGAGCACCAGCAGACGGTCAACGCCCGCCGTTTCGAAGGCGCTTTCCTTGTGCTCGCCGAAAACCACGGCCAGTACCGCACCGTCCTGCCCGGCCAGACCGTGGGCCAGGCCCAGCAAGTCGCGGTCGTGGCTGCTCAAGCGGCCACCGACCATGTCGGGCACGACAGCGATATAGAAAGCCGGCGCCGCAACCTGATGCAATGGCAGTTGCACGTCAACAGACGCCGAACGCTTGACCGCTGCGCCCTGCTGCGCGCCGGTGCGGTCGATACGCTTGATGCCGTTGGGGCCGATGAAGCCGATGCCGTGGACGTTCTTGCGGATGACGCCATTGGGCCCCATCCAGCTGCTCTGCGTGGGTTGCATCGTGGCGTGCAGCGGGTGCAAGCGGTTACGGGCGATCCATTCGGCCCGGGGGTCGCGGCGGATAATGTCGCTCATCAATGCACCTCCGCAGGTTTGCGTTTAACCGGCGCCGATTTAGCGGGTGCGGCGGCGTCTTCGAGCAGGGCGTCGGCTACCAGTTCGGCAATGTCCTTGATCATCGGGCGCGGCTCGACCACGCCTTCAAGCATCGCCGTGCACTGCGGGCAACCCACGGCCACCAGTTCGGCGCCAGTCTCGCGAATGTCGTCCATACGCATGTCGGGAATACGCTGCTTGCCGGGAATGTCAGTGATCGGCGCACCGCCGCCGCCGCCACAGCAGCGGGAGCGGAAACCGGAACGTTGCATCTCCATCACCTCGATCCCCAATGCCTTGAGCACGTCACGTGGTGCTTGGTATTCGCCGTTGTAGCGGCCCAGATAGCAGGGGTCGTGATAGGTCACGCTGGCGCCTTTGTGCTGTCCCAGATTCAGCGCACCGTTGCCAATCAGCTCGGCCATGTAGGTACTGTGGTGCAGCACCACATAGTTGCCATCGAAGGCGCCGTATTCATTTTTTAGTACGTGGAAGCTGTGCGGGTCGCAGGTAACGATGCGCTTGAAGCTGTATTTGGACAGTGTCTGGATATTGCGCCTGGCGAGCATCTGGAACGTCGCCTCATCACCGAGACGACGGGCTACGTCGCCGCTGTCCCGTTCTTCAAGCCCCAGCACTGCGAAATCGATCTTGGCCGCTTTTAGCACTTTGACGAACGCGCGAAGGGTGCGCTGGTTGCGCATGTCGAACGCGCCATCGCCGACCCAGAACAGCACGTCGACCGTCCGCTTCGCGCTCATCAGATCAAGATTCAGATCCGCCGCCCAGTTCATTCGCCCACCCGGTGCGAAACCGCCGGGGTTATCGGTAGCGATGAGGTTTTCCAGGACTTCAGCGCCTTTATTCGGGGTCGCGCCCTTTTCCAGCGTCAGGTGGCGGCGCATGTCGACGATGGCGTCCACGTGCTCGATCATCATCGGGCACTCTTCCACGCATGCGCGGCAGGTGGTGCAGGACCACAGGGTTTCGGCGTCCACCAGCCCGTTGACGATCGGTTGATGCGGACTACCCCCATGCTCGCCCACGGCTTTACCCGGATAGGGGCTGCCCGCGAAGCTGGCGTCTGTGCCTCCCGCCAGACCCACCACCATGTCCTGAATCAACTTTTTAGGGTTCAGCGGCTGACCTGCCGCGAACGCCGGGCATGCCGCTTCGCACTTGCCGCATTGCACACAGGCGTCGAAACCCAGCAACTGGTTCCAGGTGAAATCCTTGGGTTTTTCCACACCCAGCGGCGCGCTTGGATCAGTCAGATCCAGCGGTTTGAGGCCCGTGGAACGACCGCCACCAAAGCGCTCGGCCCGGCGATGCCATGCCAGATGCAGCGCACCGGCGAAGGCGTGCTTCATCGGACCGCCCCAGGTCATGCCGAGGAACAACTCGCAAACACCCCACAGCACACCGATCCCAAGGATGATCGCTAGCAGCCAGCCACCGAAGTATTCCGGAAGGATGCCCGCGACCGGCAGGGTCACCAGAAAGAACGAGGCGGAGAACGCCAGCAGGCTTTTCGGCAGGCGCATCCACGGACCTTTCGACAGGCGCGACGGCGGGTGACGACGGCGCAGGTACATGAAGATCGCACCGACGAACATCACCGCCGACATCAGCAGCAGTGCGTAGCCCAGGATGCGGTTATGCAGGCCAAAACCATGGACCAGAATCGCCAGCACGATGGACGCCACTGCGCCGCCGGCCGTCGCGACGTGAGTGTTAGCGATGTATTTATCCCGCGCGACCACATGGTGCAAATCGACCATATAGCGCTTGGGCATCGCCAGCAGACCGCCCAGCAGATCGACCCTGGACGCACGTCCGTTGCGCCACATGGCTGCCCGCCGCAGAGCGCCGAGAATCGCCAGCCCCAGGGCCGCGAACAGCAGGATGGGAAGAAGGGTGTTCAACATGTGGAGCTCCCAAAGACCTCGGGGTCTATGATCGTTCCCACGCTCGGCGTGGGGATGCATCCCGTGACGCTGTGCGTCACATCAAAGGCGAACGCAGAGCGTTCATCGAGGCATTCCCACGCAGAGCGTGGGAACGATCAAGCCTGTAGCTTGCAGCTGCCATCAAAAATCTTTGCAGAGCCGCAATGCGTCATAGATGGCGGCGTGGGTATTGCGCTGCGCCACGCAGTCGCCGATGCGAAACAGCAGGTACCCCTCACCCGACTGGCTCAACGATGGCTGGGGCTCAATCGCGAACAAGGCGTCAATGTCGATCTGGCCTTTATTGCGCGAATCCTGCTTCAGCCCGTAATACAACGCTTCGTCAGGCCGCACGCCGTTTTCGATCACCACTTGATCGACCACCCGCTCCTCTTTGGCGCCGGTGTATTCGTTCTCCAGCACCGCCACCAGCTTGTCGCCTTCGCGGTAGACCTTCTCCAGCATCATGTCGCCGGTCATGATCACTTCTTTGGGGTACATGCTGCGGTAGTAGGTCGGGAACGATGTCCCGCCGATGGCCACGCCCGGCTTGATGTCGTCGGTGACGATCTCGACCTGGCTGCCCTTGTCGGCGATGAAGTCGGCGACCGACATACCGGTGAATTCACAGATGGTGTCGTAGACCAGCACGTTCTTGCCCGGCGCCACCTTGCCGTCGAGCACATCCCAACTGCTGACCACCAAGCCCTCGGCCGCGCCCCAATGCTCGTTCTGCTCAAGGAATGGATGACCGCCGACGGCCAGTACCACCACATCGGGACGCAAATCCAGAATGGTCGCGATATCCGCCGCCGTGCCCACGCGCAGATCGACTTTCAGGCGCGCCAGCTCCAGCTGATACCAACGGGTGATACCGGCGATCTGGTCCCGCTGTGGCGCTTTTGACGCCGTGGTGATCTGGCCGCCAATCGCGTCCTTCTTCTCGAACAGCGTCACGTCGTGACCCCGTTCGGCAGATACCCGCGCCGCTTCCATCCCCGCAGGGCCGGCGCCAACAATCACCACCTTGCGCTTCACACCGGTGGTTTTTTCGATAATGTGCGGCACACCCATGTATTCACGGGAGGTCGCAGCGTTCTGGATGCACAGCACGTCCAGGCCCTGGTACTGACGATCAATGCAGTAGTTGGCACCCACGCACTGACGAATCTGATCGACCTGCCCCATCTTGATCTTGGTGATCAGGTGCGGATCGGCAATGTGCGCGCGGGTCATGCCGACCATGTCGACGTAACCGCCTTCGAGAATGCGCGTCGCCTGATTCGGGTCCTTGATGTTCTGCGCGTGCAAGACCGGCGCCTTCACCACCTCCTTGATCCCGGCGGCCAGGTGCAGGAACGGCTCCGGTGGATAACTCATGTTGGGGATAACGTTGGCCAGGGTGTTGTGGGTATCACAACCCGAGCCGACGACGCCGATGAAGTCGATCATGCCGGTCTGGTCGTAATACTTGGCGATCTCCTTCATGTCTTCGTGGCTCAGACCGTCCGGGTGGAACTCGTCACCGCAGATACGCAGGCCCACGCAAAAATCAGGGCCGACTTCCTTACGCACCGCCTTGATCACTTCCAGACCGAAACGCATGCGGTTCTCGAAACTGCCGCCCCACTCATCGGTGCGCTTGTTGACGCGCGGGCTCCAGAACTGATCGATCATGTGCTGGTGCACCGCCGACAGCTCGACGCCGTCAAGGCCGCCGGCTTTGGCACGGGCTGCAGCGCTGGCGTAATTGCCGATCACGCGCCAGATCTCTTCCGGCTCGATGGTCTTGCAGGTTGCGCGGTGGACCGGCTCGCGAATGCCCGATGGCGATAGCAGGGTCGGCCAATGGTCGCCGTCCCAGCGGGAGCGACGGCCCATGTGGGTAATCTGGATCATGATCTTGGCGCCGTGCTTGTGCATGGCGTCAGCCAGATTCTGAAAATGCGGAATGATCTTGTCGGTCGCAAGGTTCACCGATTTCCACCAGCTTTGCGGGCTGTCGATCGCCACGCTCGAAGATCCACCACAAATGGCCAGACCGATGCCGCCCTTGGCTTTCTCCTCGTAGTACTTCACGTAGCGGTCGGTGGTCATGCCGCCGTCGGTGGCATAGACCTCGGCGTGCGCGGTGCTGAGGACGCGGTTGCGGATGGTAAGTTTGCCGATCTGAATAGGCTGAAACATTGCTTCGAAAGCCATGACACGGTCCTCGGCTTACAACGGTTTTACGACAAACAGGCCATCTTCGTGGCCTTCTTCCGATCCGCCGTAAACCTGCTCGGCGACAGTACGAATGGAACTGCCTTTGGCCGCCAGAATCTGGTCCATGGCGCCTGCGAACCAGCCGGTGAACATGTAATCGACCTTACGGCCAACCTTGCCGTAGACGTAAACGAAGGCCGAATGCTCCAGCTTGACGCTGGCGGTGCCTTTATCCAGGTCGATTTCCTGGATCTTGAACAGGCCCCAGCCACGCTGCGACAGGCGCTTCATGTAGTGCTCAAACACCGCAACACCCTCGATGCCGTGGCACTCGGCTTCTTTCTCGCACCAGTGCCAGGCGGATTTGTAGCCTGCTTTGTAAAGGATTTCGGCATAGGCTTCGGCGCCCAATACTTCTTCGATGCCCATGTGGTTGTTGACGAAGAAATGCCGAGGCACGTACAGCATCGGCAGGGCGTCGGAGGTCCAGACACCGGTCTCGCTGTCGACTTCGATAGGCAATTGCGGGGCGATCTTGGCCATGGAAACTTAACTCCAGAAAAATTCGTTTGGATGTCCTCTCCGCGAACGGGAGAGGCAGACATTCAGTGATCGGGCAAGGTTTACTCGCCCCAGACATCGCCTAAAACGCGAACCCAGTTCTCGCCCATGATCTTGCGCACCACGCGCTCAGGGTGGCCGCGCTTGAGCAGGGTTTCGGTGAGGTTCGGGAACTCACCGACGGTGCGGATGCCCAGCGGGTTGATGATCTTGCCGAAGTTGGTCAGGCGACGGGCGTAGCCCTTGTCGTGGGTCAGGTATTCGAAAAACGCCTGGCCGTGGCCCTGGGTGAAGTCGGTGCCGATACCGATCGCGTCTTCACCGACGATGTTCATCACGTACTCGATGGCTTCGGCGTAGTCGTCGATGGTCGAGTCGATGCCCTTGGCCAGAAACGGAGCAAACATGGTCACGCCGACGAAACCGCCATGGTCGGCAATGAATTTCAGCTCGGCGTCGGACTTGTTGCGGGGGTGTTCTTTCAGACCTGAAGGCAGGCAGTGGGAATAGGTCACTGGCTTCTTCGATTCGAGGATGACCTCCTCCGAGGTCTTGGACCCCACGTGGGACAGGTCGCACATGACGCCGACCCGGTTCATTTCGGCAACGATTTCACGGCCAAAGCCGGAGAGCCCGCCATCGCGCTCGTAACAACCGGTGCCCACCAGGTTCTGGGTGTTGTAGCACATCTGCACGATGCCCACGCCCAGCTGCTTGAAGATCTCGACGTAACCAATCTGGTCTTCGAAAGCATGCGCGTTCTGGAAGCCTAACAGGATGCCGGTCTTGCCCAGTTCCTTGGCCCTGCGGATGTCGGCGGTATTGCGCACCTGGATCACCAGATCGCTGTTGTCGCGGATCAGCTTTTGGCTGGAGGCGATGCTGTTAACGGTCTGCTGAAAACCTTCCCACACTGAAACCGTACAGTTGGCCATGGTCAGGCCACCCTTGCGCATGTCTTCGAACAGCTCACGGTTCCATTTGGCGATGATCAGCCCGTCAATGACGATGCTGTCGGCGTGCAACTCGGCTGGGCTCATCAGGCTGTCCCCTTTGGTTAATCACGCGCCGAACGTCTGCCGGCGCTTTGGGGCCAGCATATGCCGGAGGGTCAAGCGAGCCGGGTGCAAAAACGACAGGGGAATTGCCGAAAGCGTCAAGAAGCGACAAAGGCCGACCGCGGATGTCTACGGTGTACGTTTGATAACTGTTCTTTGCCGCGTGCTTGGGCGAGAATCTTGCGCATCACTGAATCGGGAAACCTCAATGAAGACGATTTTTCTGGCTCTGGCTCTATTGGCGACAGGCGCACACGCGGCGGCGAATCCGGATGCCACCCCGTGCGACGGTGTAGACGAGGACAAACAGACGCTTGACTGTTCGGTGTACAACCGTGACACGGCGGTCAGACTGCTGGGTGAGAACTTTAAGAATCTGGAAGATCGGGTGAACACCCAGTACGGCGCCAACAAGGCAGAGGCCAACGAGTTTGTCACCAAGCTGAAAGCGGCGGAAGACGCCTGGAAGAAACTGCGGGACGCCGACTGCGAGGTTGAAGTGTTTCCGGCCAAAAAAGGCACTCGGGAATTCGACATCGGCCAGAACGACTGCATAGCACGCACGAGCGACGAGCGGTCGGAGTACCTGGAAAGTATCCTGCAGGCAGAATGAGTCACGAATGCGCTACCCTGACGTCCTCACAGCTCAAGGTAAGCACATGAACATCTGCGGCGTAGACATCAAAGGCAGCGAAGCCATCTTCGCTGTCGCCACTCGCGCATCCGGCGTATTGGAACACCGGCCGCTGGCAATCAAGAAGATGGCGCTGGAAGACGATGACGAGTCCGGCAACGTCAAAGCGTTCGCGCAACAGATCGCGACATTCGTCCGCGAAAACGGCATTGCCCACATCGCGATCAAGAAGCGCAGCAAAAAAGGCGAGTTCGCTGGCGGCCCAACCACCTTCAAGATCGAAACGGTTTTCCAGCTGCTGGATGACTGCGACGTGGTGCTGCTCTCACCGCAAACCATCAACGCCCAGATGAAAAAGCACAGCTTCGAACTGCCTGCCGCGCTCAACAAATATCAGCACGAGGCGTACAAAGTGGCGTGCTCAGCGTTGATGAAGGGCGTCAAATAAAGCTGTCCCGGTTAGCGCTGTGGCCAGGTTACGGACCGTTGGGAACACACGCATTCGCACGGGGCCGGTTCAGTCGACACCCAGATGTCGTCTGGAACGTCTTGGCGAAGACATCCCTCAGGAGCCGTGGTTGCCTGGCGCAAGCGCGGCGCGTTGATGACCGGAAGCCTTCTGAAATCGCGTAAGTGTTCTTAACGCCTGCGCTGCCGCAACCACTCGCCGAACGCCTTGTCCTCCAACGCATAGGCCCCGCGACTGGACTTCCAGAACAGTTCTTTCTCCCGCAACGAATCAATGGCCGCCTGAATGGTCTGCATACCGGGCACAACGTCGCTGTTCAAAGCCTCCAGCGCCTTGCTGACCGCCAGCACCGTGGCATCCGCAAAGGGCGCGAAGGGTTGGTTGTCATGCGCACTAACCAGGCCCTGCGCGATGGTAAGCGCAAGGGTGTCGCGCCTGAGTACAAAGCCAGTGCGCTTCGTTATGACTTATACCCAATTATTGCGACGACCATAATTTATGGTCGTGAGCACGATTCACAATTATCGGCAGTCAAACGAGCCTTTCCCGTACCAACCGTCCCCGATCTTCCCGCGGACACACCGAATGGCGTGCCTTGTAGCTGCGAGTGAAATACGAGGGCGACTCAAATCCACAGGCGATGCTGACCTCTAGCACGCTCATGTCGCTCTGGCGCAGCAGCTGCCTGGCTTTCTCCAACCGCAGCCCCAGATAAAAGTTGCTCGGCGTGTCGTTCAAATGCAAGCGAAACAGGCGCTCCAGCTGACGCCGGGTGACTTGAATGCCATCGGCCAGCGCCAGGGTACTCAGCGGTGGCTCGGTGTGTTGCTCCATCACCCCGATCACCTGCACCAGCTTTTTGTTATTGATGCCGTAACGCGTGGCGATCTGCATGCGTTGGTGGTCTTTGCGCTGGCGAATGCGACCCAGCACGAACTGCTCGGAGACTTTGATCGCCAGGTCCGGGCCATGCGCCTGGCCGATCAGGTCGAGCATCAGATCGATCGACGCCGTGCCGCCTGCCGAGCTGATGCGGCGCCGGTCTGTTTCGAACAATTCTTGAGTCGCCTGCAGCGTGGGATAGGTTTCCTTAAACGCCTCCAGCGCCTCCCAATGCAGCGTGAGGCGATAGCCCTCCAGCAACCCGGCTTGGGCGAGGACGAAGCTGCCGGTGTCAATCGCACCCAAGGTCACGCCGTCCAGGTCCAGCCGCCGCAGCCAGTGTTCCAAGGCCGAGGTGTAAAACTTCAACGGCTCGACGCTGGCCATGACACACAGCGTCGCCCCCTTTTTCAGCGGCTCCAGCGCGGCATCGGCATTGACCGACATACCGTTGCTGGCAATCACCGGACCGCCGTCGGTGCTTAGCACATGCCAGCGATACAGCTCGCCGCCGAAGCGATTGGCCACCCGCAGGGGTTCGATAGCCGAGACGAATCCCATCATTGAAAAGCCAGGGATAAGCAGAAAGTAGAAATCCTGGGACATCGTTGGCGCGTTCCTTAAGGATTTGAGGGGCATTGCACTCACAGACGCACAACCCAATACACCGGTTCCCGAACCTGGGCAACAGCGCAGGTCGCTGCTGTGCAAGAGCTTGTCGCCGCTGTGCGCTTTGAAGCGTGTTGGCCTGCGTAGCGTTGCACCTCAAAAGCGGGCACCAAAAACCTGCAACGCAAACGAACCTGGCCTGTAAGGAATCTCGCCCATGAATCACGACGTCATCATCACCTGCGCACTCACCGGTGCTGGCGACACGACCGGGAAAAGCCATCTGGTCCCGATCACCCCAAAGCAGATCGCCGCCGCTGCCGTCGAGGCTGCCAAGGCGGGCGCGACCGTCGTGCATTGCCATGTGCGGGATCCACACACCGGCAAGTTCAGCCGTGACGTCGAGCTGTACCGCGAAGTCATGGAGCGCATCCGCGAGGCCGATATCGACATTATCGTCAACCTCACGGCGGGCATGGGTGGCGATCTGGAAATCGGCCCGGGCGAGCGTCCGACCGACTTCGGCCCGGCAACCGATCTGGTCGGCCCACTGACCCGACTGGCGCACGTCGAAGCCCTGCTGCCGGAAATCTGCACGCTGGATTGCGGCACGCTGAACTTCGGCGACGGCGACACCATTTATGTGTCCACCCCGGCGCAACTGCGCGCCGGCGCCAGGCGCATTCAGGAACTGGGCGTGAAGGCCGAACTGGAAATCTTCGACACCGGCCACCTCTGGTTCGCCAAGCAAATGATGAAAGAGGGTCTGCTGGACAACCCGCTGTTCCAGCTGTGCCTGGGCATCCCGTGGGGCGCCCCGGCAGACACCACGACCATGAAAGCCATGGTCGATAATTTGCCAACCGATGCGGTCTGGGCCGGTTTCGGCATCGGGCGCATGCAGATGCCGATGGCGGCACAGGCGGTGCTGCTGGGCGGCAACGTACGCGTTGGCCTGGAGGACAACATCTGGCTCGACAAGGGCGTACTGGCCAGTAACGGGGCGCTGGTCGAACGCGCCAGCGAAATCCTCAGCCGCCTGGGCGCACGCGTCATGACCCCGGCCGAAGGTCGCGTGAAGATGGGGCTGACCAAGCGCTTCTGACAACCGCGCAGCGGTCCGGCTTGCCGGCGGTGATGCCTTTGAGGATCGCCATCGGCGGCAAATCGGACTGCTACAGCGAATTCTTTTGCCATCCCGTTTTGCTCAGGACATCGACATGACTTTCATCACCGAAATCAAAACCTTCGCCGCGCTGGGCAGCGGTGTCATCGGCAGCGGCTGGGTTGCTCGCGCTCTTGCCCATGGGCTGGACGTCGTGGCTTGGGACCCGGCACCCGGTGCCGAAGCGGCGCTGCGCAAGCGTGTCGCCAATGCCTGGCCTGCCCTCGAACAGCAAGGTCTCGCCGTTGGCGCCTCTCAGGATCGCCTGCGTTTCGTCGCTACCATCGAAGAGTGCGTGCGACAGGCCGACTTTATTCAGGAAAGCGCCCCGGAGCGACTGGACCTGAAACTGGACCTGCACAGCAAGATCAGCGCTGCTGCCAAACCTGACGCGATCATCGGCTCCAGCACCTCGGGCCTGTTGCCTTCCGAGTTTTATGAGCGCGCGATTCACCCGGAGCGGTGCGTGGTAGGTCACCCGTTCAACCCGGTGTATCTATTGCCGTTGGTCGAGGTGGTCGGCGGCAAGAACACAGCCCCCGAAGCGGTTCAGGCGGCGATCAAGGTGTATGAGTCACTGGGCATGCGGCCGTTGCATGTGCGCAAGGAAGTGCCTGGTTTCATTGCCGACCGGCTGCTTGAAGCGCTGTGGCGTGAGGCGCTGCATCTGGTCAACGACGGGGTGGCGACCACCGGCGAAATTGACGACGCCATTCGTTTCGGCGCGGGTCTGCGCTGGTCGTTCATGGGTACATTTCTGACGTATACCCTGGCAGGCGGCGATGCCGGCATGCGCCACTTCATGGCGCAATTCGGCCCGGCGCTGCAATTGCCATGGACCTACCTGCCTGCCCCTGAGTTGACTGACAAGCTGATCGACGATGTGGTCGACGGCACCAGTGATCAGCTGGGCAGTCACAGCATCTCGGCACTGGAACGTTATCGCGACGACTGCCTGCTGGCGGTGCTGGAAGCAGTGAAGACCACCAAAGCCAGGCATGGGATGGCGTTTGAGGATTGATCGCCAACCATACACCGAGGATCGTTCCACACGCTGCGCGTGGGAATGCAGCTCTGGACGCTCCGCGTCCCTACGACGCAGAGCGTCACCCCAGGCGTGCCCACGCAGAGCGTGGGTACGATCAATCCACATGGGATGGCGTTTGAGGATGATCGCCAACCCGCCACCGCCTGATCGTTCCTCACGCTGCGCGTGGGAATGCAGCTCTGGGACGCTCCGCGTCCCTACGACGCAGAGCGTCACCCCAGGCGCGCCCACGCAGAGCGTGGGTACGATCAAGACCACTAGAGCCAGGCATGGGATGGCGTTTGAGGATTGATCGCCAACCATACACCGAAGATCGTTCCACACGCTCCGCGTGGGAATGCAGCTCTGGACGCTCCGCGTCCCTATGACGCAGAGCGTCACCCCAGGCGTGCCCACGCAGAGCGTGGGTACGATCAATCCACATAATCTGGAATGCCCCATGCCTGCACTGATCACTTCCAAGCATTGGCAAGGCGTTTGAGGATGATCGCCAACCATACACCGAAGATCGTTCCACACGCTGCGCGTGGGAATGCAGCTCTGGACGCTCCGCGTCCTACGACGCAGAGCGTCGCCCGAGGCGCGCCCACGCAGAGCGTGGGTACGATCAATCCACATGGGATGGCGTTTGAGGATGATCGCCAACCCGCCACCGCCTGATCGTTCCACACGCTGCGCGTGGGAATGCAGCTCTGGACGCTCCGCGTCCCTACGACGCAGAGCGTCACCCCAGGCGTGCCCACGCAGAGCGTGGGTACGATCAAACCACATAATCTGGAATGCCCCATGCCTGCCCTGATCACTTACCAAACCCCGATCCTCGCCGATTGGGTCGATTACAACGGCCATCTTCGCGATGCCTTCTACCTGCTGATCTTCAGCTACGCCACTGACGCCTTCATGGACCGCATCGGTCTGGCCAGCGACGACCGCGATGCCAGTGGGCATTCGCTGTTCACCCTGGAGGCACACATTGTCTACTTGCATGAGGTCAAACTCGACGAGCAGGTAGAAGTACGCACCCAGGTCGTCGCCCATGACGGCAAGCGGGTGCGGCTCTATCACAGCCTGTACAAAGCGGGCGGTGAGGAAGCGCTGGCAGCCAGTGAGCAAATGCTATTACACGTGGCTCTAACCGCCGGGCCAAAGTCCGCGCCGTTCAGTGAGCAATCGTTAGAAGCATTGCGCTTGCTCACCGAAGCGCAAAGCGATCAGCCAGCACCGGCGTACACAGGTCGAACCATTGGCCTGCCCGGAAAATAGAGCCCTTAGCCGCGCGCTTTGCGGGCGCTAGCGCTTGTGAAGCTAGCACTGCCGGCATGCCGGGCAAGGACAGAACGAATGCCGAAAGACACCCACAAAAAAGCCCGCATCACTGCGGGCTTCTTCTTAACGGCCATTTGATCAAAAAACGATCAGTTAACCTTGGCGTTCAGCTCGCCTTTGGCATAACGCTCGAACATCTTCTCCAGGGAGATCGGTTTGATCTTCGAAGCGTTGCCGGCGGTGCCGAAAGCTTCGTAACGGGCGATGCACACGTCGCGCATGGCCGAAACGGTTTTCGCCAAGTACTTGCGTGGGTCGAACTCGCTCGGGTTTTTGGCCATGAACTCGCGGATGGCACCGGTGGACGCCAGACGCAGGTCGGTGTCGATGTTGACCTTACGCACGCCGTGCTTGATGCCTTCAACGATTTCTTCGACCGGCACACCGTAGGTTTCTTTGATGTCGCCGCCGAACTCGTTGATGATCTTCAGCCATTCCTGAGGCACCGACGAAGAACCGTGCATCACCAGGTGAGTGTTCGGGATGCGTTTGTGGATCTCTTTGATACGCTCGATCGCCAGGATGTCGCCGGTAGGCGGCTTGGTGAACTTGTACGCGCCGTGGCTGGTGCCGATGGCGATAGCCAGGGCATCGACCTGGGTCTTCTTGACGAAGTCGGCTGCTTCTTCCGGATCAGTCAGCATCTGGCTGTGGTCCAGCTGGCCTTCGGCGCCCACGCCGTCTTCTTCACCGGCCATGCCGGTTTCCAGCGAACCCAGAACGCCCAGCTCACCTTCAACGGAAACACCGCAAGCATGCGCCATGGCGACGGTTTCCTGGGTCACGCGTACGTTGTACTCGTAGTCCGCCGGGCTTTTGCCGTCTTCGCGCAGCGAGCCGTCCATCATCACCGAGCTGAAGCCCAACTGGATCGAACGCTGGCAGATCGCAGGGCTGGTGCCGTGATCCTGGTGCATGACCACCGGAATGTGCGGAAACTCTTCAATCGCCGCCAGAATCAGATGACGCAGAAACGGAGCGCCTGCGTATTTGCGCGCACCGGCCGATGCCTGAACGATCACCGGGGAATCGGTCTTGTCGGCCGCTTCCATAATGGCGCGCATCTGTTCCAGGTTGTTCACGTTGAATGCAGGAACGCCGTAGCCGAATTCGGCGGCGTGGTCCAACATCTGGCGCATGCTGATAAGTGCCATTGTCTTTTTCTCTCCCGGTAGGGTCGTTGATCGCGTGTGCCTGCCGTAACGGCGGCTATTCAAATTATAAGGGCGTACGACTCAGTCACCGCCCGGTGCCGCATCGGTCTGAATGCCCGGCCCGTCAGGGCGCCTTGCATCCGCGACCGATCAAATCGTTGGTAGCGTCCCAGTAGACCAGGCCTTCGCTGCCCTTGTTGTCAAACGCCAGGACGCCGTTGCTGTAGAGCGAGCCCGAGGCACCGGGTTCGGCCTGCAGACGGAATTCCTGCTCGCTTTGGTTCAGGCGTACGTCAACCTGCTTTTTCGCAGCATCGACATAGCGCCAGTAAACCTGTGCCTTGCTGTCGCAGACCCAATGGGTCCAGGGCGCAACCGGCTCAGACGACTTCATGCTGGCACAACCGCCCAGCAGCATCAGTGTCGCAAGGGCAATCAAGCGTTTCATTACCACTCCCCGATCCCCTGCGAAGCGCGTAGTCGGACAACGCTTCGATATCCAGGGGAAGTTCTGTTTCAGATGTTCGCGTGCGCTGTCCGTTCAGGCTCAGCGACAGGCTACCGGCCCCACAGCGGGCATGAACTCGTATTTTTCCCAAACCTCAGGACCGCCGCGCTTGTAAACGATCGGTACCGTTTCCGCCTGCCAGCCAGCTTGATAGCAGCTCACCTGAAGCGGTTCGGGCGCATTGCTCTGCGCCGTCTGAGCTTCGGGCTTGCTTGCGCAGCCAACCAACAAACCCGCCATAATCAACAGCGGTAATGGCTTGACCATTTCATTCCCCTTCACGCCGGCCTGGATCAGGCCTTGGCGCGTTTTTCCAGAATTTCCACGGCAGGCAGCACCTTGCCCTCGACGAATTCGAGGAAGGCGCCGCCGCCGGTGGAAATGTACGAAATCTGCTCTTTCACACCATATTTATCGATAGCAGCCAGCGTATCGCCACCGCCCGCGATGGAGAACGCCGGGCTTTGGGCAATCGCCTTGGCCAGCGTCTTGGTGCCTTCACCGAACTGGTCGAACTCGAACACGCCAACCGGACCGTTCCACAGAATCGTTTTGGAAGACTTCAGCAAATCCGCGAACTGGGCCGCCGTTTGCGGGCCAATGTCGAGAATCATGTCGTCATCGGCCACGTCGGCAATCAGTTTGACGGTCGCCTCGGCATCTTCGGCAAACTTGCTGGCGACTACCACATCCACCGGCAGAGGCACGCTGACTTTTTTGGCAATGGCGCGCGCAGTGTCCAGCAGGTCCGGTTCGTACAACGACTTGCCGACCGGGTGGCCAGCCGCCGCCAGGAAGGTATTGGCGATGCCGCCGCCCACAATCAGTTGATCGCAGATCTGGCTCAGGCTGTTGAGCACGTCCAGCTTGGTCGACACCTTGGAACCGGCAACGATGGCGGCCATCGGCTTGGCAGGGTTGCCCAGCGCCTTGCCCAGCGCATCAAGCTCGGCGGCCAGCAACGGGCCGGCCGCAGCGACCTTGGCGAATTTGGCAACCCCATGGGTTGAGCCCTCGGCGCGGTGAGCGGTGCCAAAGGCGTCCATCACGAACACATCGCACAGCGCTGCGTACTTCTGCGCCAGATCGTCGGCGTTTTTCTTCTCACCCTTGTTGAAGCGCACGTTTTCGAACAGCACGATGTCGCCGGCTTTGACGTCCACGCCGTCCAGGTACTCAGCGACCAGCGGCACGTCACGGCCCAGCGCCTTGCTCAGATACTCGGCAACCGGCTTGAGGCTGTTCTCGGCGGAAAATTCGCCCTCGGTCGGACGACCCAAGTGCGAGCAGACCATGACGGCTGCGCCCTTTTCCAGCGCCAGCTTGATGGTCGGCAGCGAAGCAAGAATGCGTGCGTCGCTGGTGACGACACCGTCCTTGACCGGGACGTTGAGGTCTTCGCGGATCAGTACACGCTTACCTTGCAGGTCGAGGTCGGACATCTTCAACACGGTCATGAGGCGTTCCCTGTTTATTACTGTTGTTTATGGATGCTGTGCAGGTAGTGTTCGGCGACATCCAGCATGCGATTGGCAAAACCCCATTCGTTGTCGAACCAGGCCAGGACATTGACCAGGCGAGGCCCGGAAACCCGTGTCTGGCTGGCATCGACGATCGCCGAATGCGGGTCGTGGTTGAAATCACAGCTGGCGTGGGGCAATTCGGTATAGGCCAGCAGCCCCTTGAGCGGGCCGCCGGTGGCAGCCGCGCGCAGGATGCGGTTGATTTCCAGTGCATCGGTATCACGGGCGACCTGCAGCGTGATATCCAGGCACGAGACGTTCACCGTCGGCACTCGAACAGCTTTGGCCTGAATTCGGCCTGCAAGTTCCGGAAGCAACCGCTCGATGCCCCGCGCCAGACCAGTGGACACCGGAATGATCGACTGAAAAGCCGAGCGTGTGCGCCGCAGATCTTCATGATGATAGGCGTCAATCACCGGCTGGTCGTTCATCGCCGAGTGAATCGTGGTGATGGTGACGTACTCCAGCCCCAGCTCGCGATCGAGCAAGTCCAGCAACGGTACGCTGCAGTTGGTGGTGCAGGATGCAGCCGAGACCAGACGCTCGGCACCGGTCAAGGTTTGCTGGTTAATGCCGTAGACGATGGTGGCATCGACATCGCTTTCGCTGGCCATCGGCTGGGAAAACAGCACCCGCGGCGCGCGTGCTGCCAGGAAACGCTCGCCATCGGCACGGCTGTTATAAACACCCGAGCATTCGAGCACCAGATCGACGTCCAGTGCGTCCCAGTCGATGCCTTCCGGCGTCGCGCTGCGAAACACTTTGATGACGTGATCGTTGATGTGCAAATAATCGCCTTCGACCCGAACTTCGCCGGGAAACCGGCCATGTGTGGAGTCAAAGCGCGTGAGGTATTCGAGGCTGGCCATGTCGGCCAGATCGTTGATCGCCACCACATCAAACCCCGCCTTCGCGCCCCGCTCGCACAACGCGCGCAGCACGCAGCGGCCGATACGACCGTAACCATTAAGGGCGACTTTATAAGGGCGGGGCTGAGGCATGGGATTCTCGGGATTTTGAACTGCATGAAGAACCTGTGGGAGCGCAGTCATCCGCGAATGGGTCGATGCGGTGAACTTGATTCACACCGCACTGGCCCTGGCGTCCGTTGCGACGCCCTCGCGGATGACTCCGCTCCCACAGTATTGCAACCGCTTGCGACCGTAATCAGTCTTCCAGCAGCTCTTCAGCCGTGGAAAGGATGTTCTCCAGCGTGAAGCCGAACGCTTCGAACAGCAGGTTCGCAGGGGCCGACTCGCCGAAGGTGGTCATGCCGATCACGCGGCCTTCCAGACCCACGTATTTGTACCAGTAGTCGGCATGTGCGGCTTCGATGGCAATGCGCGCGCTGACTTCCACTGGCAGGACCGACTGCTTGTACAGCGCATCCTGAGCCTCGAAGACGCTGGTGCACGGCATGGAAACCACGCGCACGTTCTTGCCTTCAGCGGTCAGCTTGTCGAACGCCTGAACGGCCAGACCGACTTCCGACCCGGTTGCGATCAGGATCAGGTCCGGCTCGCCATTGCAGTCGCGCAGCACATAGCCACCGCGGTTGATGTTCTCCAGTTGCAGCGCATCGCGTGCCTGATGCTGCAGGTTCTGCCGGGAGAAGATCAGCGCCGACGGACCGTCGTTGCGCTCGATCGCGTGCTTCCAGGCCACTGCCGACTCCACGGCATCGGCCGGGCGCCAGGTGTCCAGGTTCGGCGTGGTGCGCAGGCTGGTCAGCTGTTCGATCGGCTGGTGAGTCGGGCCGTCTTCGCCCAGACCGATGGAGTCGTGGGTGAACACATAAATGATGCGCTTTTTCATCAGCGACGACATGCGCACGGCATTGCGGGCGTATTCCATGAAGATCAGGAAGGTCGCGCCGTACGGCACAAAACCGCCGTGCAGGGCGATACCGTTCATGATCGCGCCCATGCCGAACTCACGCACACCGTAGTGCAGGTAGTTGCCGCTGGCGTCATCAGCGAAGATGCTCTTGCAGCCTTTCCAGATGGTCAGGTTGGAGCCGGCCAGGTCAGCCGAGCCACCGAGGAATTCGGGCAGCAACGGGCCAAAGGCGCTAAGTGCGTTCTGGCTCGCCTTGCGGCTGGCAACGGTCTCGCCCTTGGCATTGACTTCAGCGACGTACGCTGCGGATTTCTCGGCGAAGTCGGCTGGCAGCTCGCCGCTCATGCGACGGATCAGCTCGTTGGCCAGCTCAGGGAATGCAGCGGAATAGGCAGCGAAGCGCTGATCCCACTCGGCTTCGGTCGCCAGACCTTTTTCCTTGGCGTTCCACTCTTTATAGATGTCGGCCGGGATTTCGAACGGACCGTGGGTCCATTTCAGCGCAGCGCGGGTCAGGGCGATTTCATCGTTGCCCAGTGGTGCGCCGTGGCACTCTTCCTTGCCCTGCTTGTTCGGCGAGCCGAAACCGATGGTGGTCTTGCAGCAGATCAGCGTCGGCTTGTCGCTCTTGTGAGCGGTGTCGATGGCAGTCTTGATTTCTTCGGCGTCATGGCCGTCGACGTTGCGGATCACCAGCCAGCCGTAAGCCTCGAATCGCTTGGGCGTGTCATCGGTGAACCAGCCTTCGACTTCACCGTCGATGGAGATGCCGTTGTCGTCATAGAAGGCAACCAGTTTGTTAAGCCGCAAAGTGCCCGCCAGCGAGGCGACTTCGTGGGAAATGCCTTCCATCATGCAGCCATCACCCATGAACACATAGGTGTGGTGGTCAACGATGTCATGGCCTGGGCGGTTGAACTGGGCAGCCAGGGTCTTTTCAGCGACAGCGAAACCGACGGCGTTGGCGAAACCCTGACCCAGCGGGCCGGTGGTGGTTTCAACGCCCGGGGTATAACCGTATTCAGGGTGGCCCGGCGTGCGGCTGTGCAATTGACGGAAGTTCTTCAGGTCGTCGATGGACAGGTCGTAGCCGGTCAGGTGCAGCAGCGAGTAGATCAGCATCGAGCCGTGGCCGTTGGACAGGATGAACCGGTCACGGTCAGCGAACATCGGGTTGCTCGGGTTGTGCTTCAGGTAGTCGCGCCAAAGGACTTCAGCGATATCCGCCATGCCCATCGGGGCACCGGGGTGGCCGCTGTTGGCCTTTTGCACGGCATCCATGCTGAGTGCACGAATGGCATTGGCACGCTCACGACGGCTTGGCATCGCTGATCTCCTGAGGCTGAAAGAAGTGGATCTGAAAAAGGCGGCCATTTTCCCTCAGGCACTGCTTCGGGGCAATGACAGATCACGCCTCAGCGTATTTTTCACCCGCTATCGGCGCTTTTTCGTGCAGCACGCCGAGCCCAAGCCTGAAAACGGCAAAATAGCGGCGCCTGCCGGTTGTCACCTGAGCCAATATCAAAACTTTTTGATATTGATCTTGCGACAACCCTAGTCGCTAACTAGACTGCCAACCCTATGAATCTACGCGCGCCGGCCCTTGAGCATGATCAAAGCGACGAACTGGCTGCCTTATGCAAGGCGGGTGGCGACCCGCTGCGGCTCAACGTGCTGCGCGCCCTGTTCAACGATTCGTTCGGCGTGCTGGAACTGGCGCAGATTTTCGCCATTGGTCAATCAGGCATGAGTCACCACCTCAAAGTGCTGGCCCAGGCGGATCTGGTGGCCACACGCCGCGAAGGCAACGCGATCTTTTATCGTCGCGCCCTGCCCCACACCGAACGGACCGGCGGCAAGCTTCATGCGGCGCTGCTCGAAGAGGTCGATGGCCTCTGCCTGCCAGACGATGTTCAGGCCCGCATTGGCCTGGTACACCGTCAGCGCGCCAACGCCAGTCAGGACTTTTTCGCACGCACTGCGCAAAAGTTTCGTGCCCAGCAGGACCTGATCGCAGGACTGCCCCAGTACCGCGACAGCCTGTTGTCGCTGCTGGACAAACTAAGCTTCGACGCCGACGCCACCGCAGTGGAAGTCGGCCCCGGTGACGGTGGTTTTCTGCCTGATCTGGCGCAGCGCTTTCAACATGTCACGGGGCTGGACAACAGCCCGGCCATGCTCGATCTGGCGCGCAGCCTCTGTAAGCAGAAGGCATTGCACAACGTGGAGCTGAAACTGGCCGATGCGCTGTCCGACGCTAATGTTCAGGGTGACTGCATCGTCTTGAACATGGTGCTTCACCACCTTGCGGCGCCAGCCGAAGCACTCAAACAGCTGGCCAACCTGCTGAAACCGGGCGCGAGCCTGTTGGTCACAGAGTTATGCAGCCATGACCAGAGCTGGGCCAGGGAGGCCTGTGGCGATCTCTGGTTGGGCTTCGAACAGGAAGATCTGGCCCGTTGGGCCATCGCTGCGGGGCTGGTCCCCGGGGAAAGTCTGTACATAGGTTTACGTAATGGTTTCCAGATCCAGGTCCGCCATTTTCAGCGACCGGCTGGCGACACTCACCATCGGTAACACTCAGGAAACCCGTCGAGATGAGCGAATACTCCCTTTTCACCTCCGAGTCCGTGTCCGAAGGGCATCCGGACAAAATCGCCGACCAGATCTCCGATGCAGTGCTGGATGCCATCATTGCTCAGGACAAACACGCACGTGTTGCGGTGGAAACCCTGGTCAAGACCGGCGTTGCGATCGTTGCCGGTGAAGTCACCACCAGTGCCTGGGTCGACCTGGAGCAGATCGTTCGTGACGTGATCAGCGGCATTGGCTACACCAGCTCCAACGTCGGCTTCGACGGCGCAACCTGCAGCGTGATGAACATCATTGGCAAGCAATCGCCCGACATCAACCAGGGTGTTGACCGCGCCAAGCCTGAAGATCAGGGCGCCGGCGACCAGGGCCTGATGTTCGGCTACGCCAGCAACGAAACCGCAGCGCTGATGCCCGCGCCGATCGCGTTCTCGCATCAGCTGGTGCACCGTCAGGCCGAAGCCCGCAAATCGGGCCTGCTGCCATGGCTGCGCCCGGACGCCAAATCCCAGGTCACCTGCCGCTATGAAAACGGCATCGTGGTCGGTATCGACGCGGTCGTGCTGTCGACCCAACACAACCCGGAAGTGGCCTACGCCGACCTGCGTGAAGGCGTGATGGAGCTGATCGTCAAGCACGTGCTGCCTGCCGAGCTGCTGCACAAGGACACCCAATTCCACATCAACCCGACCGGCCAGTTCATCATCGGTGGCCCGGTAGGCGACTGCGGTCTGACCGGTCGCAAGATCATCGTCGACAGCTACGGCGGCATGGCCCGTCACGGCGGCGGCGCGTTCTCCGGCAAGGACCCGTCCAAGGTTGACCGTTCGGCGGCCTACGCCGGGCGTTACGTTGCCAAGAACATCGTTGCGGCCGGTCTGGCCGAGCGCTGCGAGATTCAGGTCTCCTATGCCATCGGCGTTGCGCAACCGACGTCGATCTCGCTGAACACCTTCGGCACCGGCAAGATCAGCGACGACAAGATCGTTCAACTGGTGCGCGAGCACTTCGACCTGCGTCCGTACGCGATTACCAAGATGCTCGACCTGCTGCACCCGATGTACCAGGAAACCGCAGCCTACGGCCACTTCGGGCGCACGCCGCAAACCAAGACCGTGGGCGACGACACCTTCACCACGTTCACCTGGGAAAAAACCGACCGCGCCGACGCCCTGCGTGCTGCTGCCGGTTTGTAACGCCCGATAGGGAAACGACGTAAGAAAAAGCCCCTGCCGATGAAAATCGTCAGGGGCTTTTTTGTGAACGTGCACTCGGCAGCCCTCGCCGCGAGAAGCAGCAGCCTGCAACTATCGGAAGACCGATGAAAAGCCCCGTGAGAGCGAATTCATTCGCGATGCGACGTAACAGTCGAAAGCGTTTCGTGGCCTGAAACATCTGCCGCATTGATGCAGTCGGCGGCGTTGTAATGAGTCGCAAAATGTTTATTCCAGACACATTCACGAATAAAAACGACACACCGATGTAGGACGCGTCTGAAATTTACCGCTATTCTCCTGCGCGCGTTGCGGCTCTATCGTTCTCGGCTTACCCTCTTTCGCGTCGCTGATTCCAGCGACCGGTTTTGACAGACCGATTCCTTTAGCGCAACGCCAGCAAACATCTGCAGCGCTCATGCCTGTAGGTGCGCTATGGCGGCTGTTAGTGGGGCACACTTGTGTGCGCCAGCTTGCTCTTGGACTGGTCTGTCAACCCGCGTACAGCCGCCACCTTTTGATTGACAGCGAGGGGTATCGGCTCAATTCCAAGAGGATTCACAATGATTCGATCCACGCCGCATCCCCCCGAAATACCCGTCACAAGATCCACCCCTTTCGGGCTCAATATCGGCAGCCAGAACCTGTTCACCGTGCAACCGGGCATCCATGTTGAAGACGCCCTCACACTTGTAAGCGAATACCTCAACTGCGCCGCCGCCACTGCCTATGAATCAGCGGATAACACCCCGCCGGAATTCCGCCCCCTGGCCAGAGCCGTGGTGCACCAGATCGAAGCCGCCAAGGCGCTGCTGGATGCATCGATTGCCGGCCTGGGCGATGTTTTACGCGAGTCCCAACCCCCCCGAACGCGCCCGTCCAGCGATCCGGCCTGCTAAAAAGCCATAGCCGCCCAGCGCAAAAAATGCCCCTGACACAGCACGTTGTCAGGGGCATTTTTTTGCGCGCCCCTTTTGAGGCTCACGCAGCCAACATATAGCGATTCGCGATTCACCCTATCTCGAACCCTTCTAGCACGGGGCCTTCACGCCCGCCATAGAGCGGCTAGCCTTTTCAGAAGACCCGAACAGGTCGCAATTTTCAACCAGCGTCAGCAATGCGGTTCAGCCGCGACGCGTCTTGGCCCCACCTGCGCCAACTCTCTGAATCAAGGAAGAATCCGCCATGCCAAGCACTACCAACACGCCCGCCGCCGCCACCTACGCCACGCTCTTTCCCGAACAATTGGCCGACAGGTGTGCACCCGATGCACTGGAGGCCAACAGTGGCCCGGTCGCCTACCTGCATGCCCTGTATCAACAAGCACTGGCGCTGGAAGCGACCAGGCCAGGTCGGAGGGCACCAAAAGAATCGAGCGAACGCTTTACGCTGGCGCAACGCCGACCCGACATTGGTGAGCTGCTGCTGAATCAGGAGGGCCTGGAAAAACAGATCCCTGCCTTGACGTTGGCAATCAGCGCCCTCACCCGCCAGGCGCAGGCCCATGCAGGACAGAATACGCCCTTGGCCGAAGCAGTCAGCAAGGCGCAGCAGCGTGTCGGGTTGCCGTTTCACTATCCCCTGGCGCAGATCCAGGCCGTGTTGCGACACAAGGAGCTGTCGCTGTTCGACCTGCTGCAACAATCCGAATACAGCTTCCCCGATTTTTGCCATGGCAACCTGCGTACCGATGAGCTGCGGCAGATCATGCGCACCGCAACCGGTTTCAGCCCGGCATTGCAAAAACTGCTGCAGGACGATGACCTGAACGATAGAGAGGACTTTTTAGCTACCCGCTTCAGCACGACCGGAAGTAATGCATCGGCAGCCAGTAAGTTGAATAGCGTCGAATTTTTCTGCCAGAAAACAGGGGTCAAACCCGAGGACGTATTGGACTTGCTGGCCATTGCGGGCGTCGACGACGGCGCCAGCAAAGGGGTAACCAGCGTCAAAACGTCCACCGCTTACCAGGTGGCCGGCAGCAAAACGGCGGACGGTAAACATTACGGCGCGGTGTTCATCAACAATGGCGAATCCAAGAGCCTTTCGCTCAGAGACACCCTGTCAGGCCCCGGCATCCAATTGGAGATCACGGACGCCACCGCCGCCCACTACGCCCGGATTCATAAACTCATCCATCTGGCGCATGCGCTTGAGTTGTCCTTTGCCGAAACCGATTTGTTGCTGATGTCAGCCCTGCGCGCTGAAGGTCAGACCAAAGACTTCCACATCACCGCCAATACCCTGCGGGCAATCGGGGTCTTCCGCTTCTTCAATGAAGCCTACGACGTTAAGGTCGAGCAATTCGCCGCGCTGATCCACGAAGTGTCGCCCTATGCCGTCGGGGACAAGGTGCCGTTGCTCGACCGCGTGCTGGACGGCCCTGGCAGCGGCCAGTTGGCGGAAATCGACGACAGGCTGAGCATCGATGATGGCACCTTCGACCCGGCTGAAAAGGTTGACGGCGATGGCAAAAGCGCCGCCAGCTCGACGATGGGGCGCTTGTGCAGGGCGCTTGGCTTGAGCGAACAGGTGGCCAATGATTATCTGAAACAGGTCACCAAGGCACTTGGCCAAACAAAGCCCAAACGATCGCTGGCGTTACTGTCTTCACTCTATCGTCTGAGCCGCCTGCCACGCCTGCTGCGCTTGAGTGCGAACGAAGGCGCCAACCTGATTGCCCTGCTGACCCTCGGTAACGACCAGGTGCAGGGCATCGTGGCTGGCAAGGGGCAGATCAGCGACGACCCGGACAAGGCAGACATCCTTGACGTACTCATGGCGCTGGCCAACGCCGAACGCTGGTTGCGCCGCAATGAATTGACGCCTTCGGTAGTTTTGGCACTGTTGAGCGCACCCAAAGCCTCGGATCAGGTGTTGAATCAGATCGAAGCGGCACGCGAAAAAGTGCTGGGTGAAGCCCCACCTGACGTTGCGGGCACCTGCC
Organism: Pseudomonas sp. UBA5706; assembly: GCF_002419965.1. Taxonomy (GTDB): domain Bacteria; phylum Pseudomonadota; class Gammaproteobacteria; order Pseudomonadales; family Pseudomonadaceae; genus Aquipseudomonas. The sequence goes on along the minus strand of NZ_DIHC01000006.1, from coordinate 33,828 downwards.
TTTCAGAGCTAAACATCCGCAGCGTTCCGAAAGCCAATGAAGCGTTTGAAGCAAAAAACAGCACCTGGCTGACGGTACTCGAGGACTACCTCGATAAAAACGGCCTGATCAAACCCCGCCTTCCGGCGGAGCCCACATTACGGAATGAGCTGGTCGACCTGCTCAGGGGAAAACTTAAGAAAAACGCGGGAGACGCCGCCGACTTGGCCCAGGCACTGGCTACGGAGCTGACCAACGCCCGCATCAAGCAGGAAGACCTGGCCAAGGACGTCTTTAAGCGCATGTTCGCCAACAGTTTGGAGCCAAGCCTTGCGTCCAGCTATGCGCTGGCCTTGCTGAGATGGATTAAAAGAAGCCCCCTTGACCTGCTTTCAGACCTGCTGGTGCCTGTACCTGCGAACCAGGCACAACGCACTCGCTCCTTCGCATTGTGGAGCGACATGGCGCGCTACACGCTCGCGATCAGCCTCACCGGTTTAAGCCCGGCGGGGCTTGAGGCACTGATAGAGCATCCGCAATGGTTCGCCTTTAAAAACGACAACACTCAATCTCCCATCTCGAACGAGTTGAACCTGGCTTTGCTGTACCAAATCACACGCTACCGTGCCTGGATCGGCATCTGTCGTGAAAACGGGTTTGATGAAGGCAATGCACTTGGCTATTTGTCGAGCCTGCGTGCAAGTAATGAACCCGCAGCGGTCGAGGCCGCAGCCAGTCAGCTTGGGAAGTTTATTGGTTGGGATATGCAAGAGACGTTATTAGCACTGCCGCATGACATGGTATCTACCTCCACAACACGGAAACCAGAAAAGAATACCGTTAAAACCAAGGAACCTGCGAAGAAAAGTGGGACGCTGGACGAGTTCATTACTTGGCTAACAGCAGACGAGATCAAGGCATACAGCGATCAGAAATCAAAGATCTTTATGCCAAGCGCATTACTGTCATCTTTTTTTGATCACGGTCATCACAGTTACTCTCCAATAGTTGACGGGACTAATAGAAAATTCAAAAAATTCTTGTCCGAGAACCCAGGCCCACTGCTTTTAACGCCAGAGCAATACAACGAAGCTGATTATGATCCGAAATATTGGGCAAAACTGTTTGAGGAAATAAAAGCAAGCGGCAAAACTCCAGTACTTCCAAAACCTCTGGAAATGAGAATGATTGGCGCACCGGTTGAAGAGCCACCTGACACTTCAACGCCAACAACAGATGCCCCCACTGTGTTCGCTAAAGAAGGTGATGCTCGTGTACCTACAACAATGCGTGATATCGACGTCGTACTACGCCTGCGGTCGCTAAGTGCCACTACAGGCCTTTCTTGCCAATCGCTATTGGGCGTCTCATGGCTTGATGAAGCGTCCAGCTATGCAGCGTTTCATACCGCCGGCTTGTTACTGCTCGGCGCCTGCACTGATGAGGCACGAGAAGCCATCGAGCCTGGCCTGCAAGTAAAGTGGCGTGATGCGCTGGTGGATTATCTGCTGAGCGAGTGGGTGCCGAAAGATGCCGGTCGTCAAGCCGCTTTGATCAGTGTCGATGACCTGTCCAGCTATTTCCTCACCGATGTCAGCGTGACTTCGCAGGCCAGAGACACGACTGCCATCACCCAGGCCGTCGCAAGCCTGCAGCATTACCTGCATCGGTTGTTTTCCCATTTGGAGCCCGGCTATAGCGCCAGTCTTTTCCCGGGCGGGGCCGACAGTGCATGGCAGCGCTACCTGAGCCACTACGGCACATGGAAAGAATGGCAGGCCCAGTTCAATCACCCGGAAAACCTGATTTATTACGCTAATCGTCCAAACAAGACCGCTGCCTTTCAGGAACTGGAAGTTGAGGTCAATCAGGGCAAGCTAGACACAGAACTGCTGCACACGGCTGTGTGCAACTACCTGACCAAGTTCGAGAAGCTCAGCAACTTGCAGATTGTCAGTGGCTACCTGGACGGCCACGACCCGAAAAACGATACCTATCACCTGATCGGTAAGACCAACACCTCGCCAGCGGAATATTACTGGCGCTCGGTGGACATGGGCCTGCGCGATGATCGGCAACGCCTGAGCCCGCTCGCCTGGAGTGAGTGGGAAAAGATCACGCTGCCGGTAAGCGGGCAGATCGCGCAGAGCAGTTATGACGAGCCGGTGGTAACAACAGTGACAAATGCCGATGGGAAGCAGGAGTCCAAAACCATCACAATCCCTCACACCAGCGACGCTATCCGCCCGGTGATCATTGCCGGCCGGCCCTATGTGTTCTGGGTGGAACGAGGCGTCACAGGCCTGCCCAGTGCCGATGAGAAAAACCAGACGCCTACCAAGTTCAGGAAACTCTCTGTGCAATATGCTTATCGGCAAAGCGACGGATTCTGGAGCACGGCCAACGAATTACTGTGTCTGGACGGTACAGAAAACGGTGAGCGTTTGGCTGACAAGGACGCAAACAACAAACCCAACGCTTATTTAAAAGACGACACGTATATTCCAGGCCTTATTGTTTTCGTAGACATGGAGGGCGCACGCGCCACTGATCCTTGGCTTACCGTAATCCTTTATAACTGCAAGAGAGAAGGTAAGGGATTAGGAACGCTGAACGATGATTACTTTTTCGAGGCAAGGGATTTATTGCTGATTGAGAAAAAACCAATACCAAAGGATATCAAAAACAAAAAAAACAGCAAAGACAGCTTCGTAATGACTGTATTTAAGTCGTATAAAGACATACGAAAAGTTCAGCACACATTTGACGGCCAGGTAGTATTTATAAAACAGATTAGCAATACGGTCTATACAGCAAGATCCAAAAGTCCGATTGATGAAAATTTTTCCTTGGAACTCTTTACACTTACCATAGAAATTACCGACTCACAGCTTAAAAAAGCAATTATTAAGGCCAATCTCCCGCCGCTGCATAATAATGCTGCACTTATGGTAAAAAGGCCCGACAACGACCGCTTAGAGGCATTGAAAGTTAGCCTAATAATAAGGGAAGACCATGTGATAGCAGTACACACTTATGATTTTACCTTTGACAAACAAGGAGATTATACTTTCTTCCTAAAAGACCGCTCTAATGATAGGGACTTTGAAAAGAAAATTATCTTTAACTTTTTAACCAGCGACACGGACGAATTCTGGGATGTGATGATCGTTAAAAACACTGAACAGGCCCAGTTTCTCGATCTGAGATCGGCAAACAAAACTCTCCCCAAACTTCCATCCAATAGCGTTCGCCTTAATACTCTGTTTGGCAAACAACTGGTAGCCCGTGCCAGTGAAGGCGTTGAACGTGCCTTGGGTTGGGACACTCAAACGTTGAAGGAACCGACCATCGACGAGGCTGAGCCCAACCCGCGCGTTGATTTCCACGGAGCCAATGGTCTGTACTTCCGTGAATTGTTCCTGCACCTGCCGGCGCTGATTGCCAGCCGCCTTACCGAGCAGCAGCAGTTCGAAGAAGCAGAAAGCTGGTACCTGCATTACCTGTTCGACCCTTACCGCGCCTTGCCCGGGGAGGATGGCCGCCCTGCTTACTGGAACACCCGGCCACTGGCGGAGGTGGGCAGCCTGACTTCCGAACTGCGCAAGTCCGTGGACCCTATTGCACGGGCCTTCATCCTGTCGCGCTATTACCGGCAGGCTGTGTTCCTGGACCTGGTGGAAAACTGGCAGCGCCAAGGCGACCACTATTATCGGCAGCTGACCCTCAGCAGCCTCAATCACGCCTGGTTGTGCTATCAGCAGGCACTGAAATTGATCGGCCCGCTGCCGGAGCGCGCTGCCGTGTCGCGCTGGAGCCCGGTGCCTTTGGCTAAGGCGAGCGAAAACAGCTTCCGCATGCCAGTCAACCAGCGGGTGATCGAGGCCAGGAAACTCCTCGAACGGCGTTTGTACAACCTGCGCCATGGCCTGACCCTAGACGGCAAGGCCTTGCCAAACCTGGGCTGGGGCGACGAAGGAGGTGACCCGTTTGCTTCCGCAAAAGGTGGGCTGAGCATCATCACCGGCACTTACAACAGCAACCGCGCACCGGTTCCGGCCTACCGTTTCCGCCAGTTGCTGCCCGCAGCCCGTGCCGCTGCCCAGCAGTTGCTGGATATGGGCCGGCATTATATGAAGTTGATGGAAGATGAGTTCAATACATCGCTGTCGGTATTATTCAAGGCTCAGGAAATCAGGATGTCCGACTTCACCCTGCAATTAGGTAAAGAAAACATAAATTCCATAAAGGCAAAAAAACGTGAACTTGAATTGAGTCTTGAGGCTGCTGAATTCAGAAAGAATCATTGGGCCGGTTTGCTGGAAATTGGACGGTCGCCCCGAGAGGAAGCCGCGACAGCAATGACCTGGACAGCAGGCGTGCTCAAGTACGCGGCCATCCCCGCCGAGATCGTTGCCGGAGGCATCGATGGCGTGGTGCCCACCATCCTGGGCATGGCTGTGGGGGGTACTCGGCCTGCCGAGCTTACTCGAATGGGATCGAAAGCCATGTCGATGTCCAGCACGGCATTGAGCTTCCTGGCCAATCAGCTTCAAACCGAGTCTGGGTACGAACGTCGTGCCACCGGATGGACGTTCGATATGCGTCAGGCCGAATGGGACATGAGACTGATCGATCAGCAAATCACGGAAACCAATATTGAACTCAATGCTTCCACTATCAGCCTGCAACAAGCCCGACAAGAACGGAAAAACCTGGAGGAAGCCTACGTTGCTATGACCACCGGCTTCACCATCATCCCGATCTACAACTGGCTCGTCGCGCGTCAGGAGCTGCTCTACGGCGCAGCCTACGACGCCGTGCTGTCGCTGTGCCTGAGCGTGGAAGCGGCCTGGCGTTATGAAATCGGCGACTACAAACGCGAGGCGTTCATTAAAACCAGTGCCTGGAGCGATTCCTACAAAGGCATGCTGGCGGGCGAATCGCTGTTGGTCGACCTGCAGGAGATGGAAAATGCCTGCTTGCTGGCCAACGAACGGCGACTGACGATCAAGAAAACCTTCAGCCTCAGGAAGCTGCTGGGGGAAAAAAATTGGACGGACAACGTCAAAACGCTTGCCCAGGGCGACTCACTGGCGTTTGGGTTTGCAGCCAGCGAGTTCGATAAAAACTACCCCGGTCATTATCTGCGTCAGCTCAAGCACGTGTCGGTGTCACTGGTCATGGAGTCGGGGCAACAATTGGAGGAGTTGTCCGCCATCCTTACACAAGCAGCCAACATGACGCTGGTCGAGCCAGATCTGCAAGGCGCCGACTACTTATACAGCGAAGGCAAAACGCCACCACCTGAGAGCATCAAGCGTAATCTGCGGGCGCAGCAGCAGATCGCACTGTCTTCGCAAGTACAGGAGGACGGGCTGGGCTATGGGCCGGGCGATTGGGTCTATGAATTGATGTTCCACGACGGCCGTTATCTGCCCTTTGAAGGGACCGGGGCGATTTCGCAGTGGCAGTTGGAAATTCCTGATAGCGATATGGCCAAGTTACTGATCACTGGCGCCAATCCGGTTGTGAAGGATATCCAGATCAACCTGGTTTACAGCTCACTGGCCGGTACAAGTGATTTCGTAAAACACATCAAGGACCTGCACAAGCGGCCTGCTAAACCCGATGCGCCGGCAAAAACCTCCTGACACTGACAGGGCTGCGTCCACGGCGATATGAATCGCCGTGGGCGTTTGCGTTGTGCTGCTCACCCGCCACGCCCTAGGTGCACTACTGAATCAAGGAAGAATCCGTCATGCCAAGCACTACCAACACGCCCGCCGCCGCCACCTACGCCACGCTCTTTCCCGAACAATTGGCCGACAGGTGTGCACCCGATGCACTGGAAGCCAACAGTGGCCCGGTCGCCTACCTGCATGCCCTGTATCAACAAGTACTGGCGCTGGAAGCGACCAGCGAATCGGACGAACGCTTCACGCTGGCGCATCGCCGACCCGACATTGGTGAGCTGCTGCTGAATCAGGAGGGCCTGGAAAAACAGATCCCGCCGCTGACCCTTTCGATCAATGCCCTCACCCCAGACCAGCAACACCACGCTCGTCAAACCAGAGAGCGCGGGCGCCGAGTACCTGTACACACCAACCGCCACATCGCCGGCCAGCATCAAGCGCAACCTGCGCGCCCAGCAACAGATCGCCCTGTCGTCCTCGACGTTGGAAGACGGCTTGGGCTTTGGGCCGAATGAATGGGTGTACGAACTGATGTTTCATGACGGTCGCTACTTGCCGTTCGAGGGCACAGGCGCCATTTCGGACTGGCAGTTGCACGTGCCCGGCAGTGAGTTCGCCAAGTCGCTGATAAACGCGAACGGGGAATTGGTCGTCACAGACATCCAACTCAATCTGGTGTACACCGCGCAGCCCGGTGGCAGCGCCCTGGTCGATAAAATCGCAACGTTGCGTAAAGACATCCGAACCTGATGCGGCTTGATTTCGGTCCAAAGCACGCTTGCCAGACCCCTGCCGATGACGATCGGCAGGGTTTTTTTCGTTATGCGCGCCGTGCTACCAGCAAAAACGACGCAGCGCTGGCCAACAAGCCCGCGCACAGCCGATTGAACAAGCGCTTGCCACTCGGTCTGGCGAACAGGCGGCGAGCGTGGATACCCATGTAGCCATACAGGGCGATGGCCATGCATTCGAGCGCCAGAAACATCGCGCCCAGTTGTACGAACTGGGTAGTGACAGCACCTGAGTGATCGACAAACTGCGGCAAGAATGCGGTGAACAGCAGAATCGCCTTGGGGTTGCCGATGGCGACCAGAAACTCTTGCTGCGCCAGCCGCCGCAGTCCGCCTTGCGCGGTCGTTTCTTCAATGTGGGATTGCGCCGAAGCGCGCCACAGTTGGATGGCCAGGTAGAACAGATACGCCGCGCCAATGATCTTGATCACGTGGAACAGCCATTCTGAAGTATGCAAAACGGCAGTCAGACCTACCGCCGCCAGGGCAATCATGATCGCGAATGCCAGCAGCCGTCCTAGCCCGCCTGTACACGCGCGGATAAATCCGTAACGCGAGGCGTTGCTGATCGACAACAGGTTGTTAGGGCCAGGGGCCATGTTCAGGGCGAAGCAGGCGGGAATGAAAACGGCGAGGGTCGAGAGGTCCATTGCTGGGCGTCCTTTCAGGCACAGAATTAAGGCACCATTTTGCATGCCGCTTGAATGGGCTCAAGAGACAGCTGCAAAACGAAATGCATCGGGACTGTACCGCTCGCTGACGCTGAGCAATAAAGGCCGCCTCACCGCAGGCGGCCTTGTTGAGGCGGGTATTACACGGCTGACGCGTTGGGCGGCGCGTCGCCGCCAGCCTCCGGTTTCGGCGGTTGAGCAGCGGCTTGGGACTTCACGTTATCGACGAAATCCTTGCCCATGTCGCTGGCCTTGCTATAGGTGTCGGTCGCCAAGTCTTTGACCCGGCCGGTCACCTTGTCGCTGGCGGCGCCCATGAGCTGGTTTTCCTTCTCCGTGGCAGGCAGTGCGGCGCCAAGTGCGGCACCCAACGCAACCCCGATGGCGGCAACTGCCAAGGGTTGCTCGCGCAGCATGTAAGTCAGGCTGGACTGCAGATTTTGCCCCTGGCGGCGCAGGGTTTCGCCTGCCTGTTGTGCACCCGAGTGCAGGCGGGCGTTGGCGTCGGACAAGCCATCCTGAGCACGGTGCCCGAGGTCACTGACACTGTCGCCCAAACCACTGGCCTGATCGGACACGTGACTGGCCTTGGCTTTCATTTTGGCAGCGGTTTCCTGGACCCGTGCCTTGGCATTACCAAAGGTATCACCCACCTGTTCGGCGATACCGCTGGCGCGATCAGCAAGCCCCCCAAACACTGAGCCTTCATCGCTAGCAGGCTTGCGATTTTGCCCCAGTGCCAGCCATAGCAGGCCCACCGAAGTGAGAACGGTCGGTAAAGGATTGGCTTTGACGGTATTGCCCAGATTGGTGAAAAACTCGCCGCCGTTGCCTTTGGCGTAAGCCAGCGCTTGGTCGACCATCTGACCCGGCGAGAGCTTGCTTTCCAGCGCGTCCACCAAACTGCCGATACTGGCCCTGCGTTGATCGATCTCCAGCTCCAGTTCTTCAGGAGTCTTTTGCGAGTCGGCTTCGAACCGGGTCGTGCTGTCGAGACTGTCTTGATTAGCGAAACTGTTATCGTTGTTCATCAGACTTTCCTCTGAATGGCTTGCTTGTCTTTATGCAAGGAATTCATGGTGCGTTCGGGCGTGAAGTGGGACGGTTCGAACTGCTTCTTGCCGGCCTTAATCATCAAATAGCCGACCAGCATCGCCACGACGCCCACGATCAGTGCAGCCAGCCAAGGCGCCAGGACCATTGCCAAGGCATACACCGCTGCCATCAGCAAAATCACCAGCCCGGCGAGCATGACCACCGCCCCGCCCGCGACCGCACTTACACCCGCCTTGGTGGTTTCGATTGAGGCGCGTATCTCAGCCTTTGCCAGCGCCAGTTCCTTGCCGACCAATACCGGTACTTCATGGGCCAGTTGACGAATCAGGCCCAGCACCGAGGTGTCGCCTTCCACGCCCTCGCGAGGGGGCAGATCAGAATTGACGGCCATCACAGTTCTCCTTCACGTTTCGGCGTGGGCTGTACAGGAATGACGCTTCCTGGCTGGCTACCGGTGGTTGAGGAGCCTGCGTAGGGGTCATTGTTCTCGAAACTGCCCAGTTCTGCGCCGGACGGTTTAATCCCGGAGTCCGCGGCACCCGCGGCGGAGGAAGAGGAGGAGGAGAATTGGCCTTCCGTAGAGCGAGCATTCTCTGGCTGCCCGCTGTGGTGCACATCCGCTCCACTGGCTGTAAACCCTTCGTCAGCGCCCTGCGGGCCTGCGGCGTATCCGGGTTTATCACGCTTCCAGGTGCCGTTCTGCTCGCTCTCATCGCCAGAGGCTGGGCTTGCGCTCGCGTTGATATCGGGCTTGGAGGCTCGCAAGAAGCGCGACAGGCCAAAGCCCAGCGCGATGCTGCCTGCCAGAAACAAGGCCGGATTGTCGCGAGCCAGCTGCCCGGTCTGCTGTAACAGTTCTTCGGCGCTTTTGTTGCGCAGGTTGTCAGCCAGCGTGGTCAGGCTCTGCGCTGCATCGGTCACGTAGTTCGAAAGGCCCAATGTGTCTTTGTCCTGCATTTGCTCGGCGGCGGATTGCGCAGTCTGGGCCAGGCTTTCGAGCTGGTCGGCTGCGGTGCCGCGGTATTCGTCCAGCTTGGCCGAACCTTGCTCGCGAGCGGTATTCAACAGGGCCTGGGCATCATCCTGCAGATCCTGTAGGTGCTCGGCGGGGGGCGGTGTCCGGCGTTCTTCGCCTTGAGAGGTCTCGTACGTAGTAGGCATGTCATTCACCATCTTCCATCTAAAGAAAAGGCGCGCACGGCATTGGATACGGCCGGGTTACCGTCGCGGTTCGTACCGGACAACAGACTCGTTACAAAGGATTGAGCCAGCGGCAACACGCAGAGTTCGCCAAGAGTGACGGATGGTCATACGAGGGCTGAAAGTAAGACGTTTGGCGGCCTTCAGCGGCTTCGATGCAGGCACGTAGCCACGTGCAAATGCTGGATTGTGCTTCGACAAATGCGGTAACCACGCAGGCGCGAATGTTGTGCTGGCACCGCTTAGCCTTGCTCGCTTATCCCCAGGCAAGGAAGCTCAAATGCCCTTCTCCCTCCGCGTGACCGTTCTCACATTGTCCGCCACCCTGTTCACCTTCGCCGAGGCTCAAACCTGTCCTGACTGGTCACCGGTAAAAGCCAGAAGCGAGATAGCCCTGCAACAGGCGCAAATCGAGCGATGGGACGACAGCTACCATCGACAGGGTGTGTCACTGGTGGCCGACGAGCTTTATGACCAATCGCGCCAGCGCCTTGAGTACCTTCGAGCCTGCTTTGCCAGCCACTCGATCACCGATAACCCGCTGAAAACCGCCGGCGGGCCGGTCGCTCACCCGATTCCCCATACCGGGCTGAACAAGCTGCGCGATGAAGTCGCCGTGCGTGCGTGGCTCAACGGACGAAATGACCTTTGGATACAACCGAAGGTCGATGGCGTCGCTGTCACGCTGGTTTATGAGAAGGGCACGCTGGTGCAGGCGATCAGCCGCGGTGATGGAATCAAGGGGCAGAACTGGACCGGACATGCTCAGCGAATCGAGGCGATCCCCCGCCATATTGCTTGGCAGGACACGTTGGTATTACAAGGCGAGCTGTATTGGCGACTGAAAGACCATGTCCAGGCCAAAGCAGGAAGTCTCAATGCCCGCAGCAAAGTAGCGGGATTGCTGGCACGTAATGCCATCAGTGAAGATGAGGGCGCGCAGGTTGGCCTGTTTATCTGGGACTGGCCAGATGGGCCGGCAGGCATGCGCGAACGCCTTGCCAGCCTGCGAGCACTGGGTTTCGAAGACAGCCTGCGTTTCAGCGAACCGATGCAGGGCTTTGCTCAGGCGAAGAATTGGCGGGAGCACTGGTACAGACATCCTTTGCCATTCGCCAGCGATGGCGTGGTGATTCGTCAGGGCGAGCGCCCGCCGGCACAGCGCTGGCAGGCGAAAGCGCCTTACTGGATCGCCGCATGGAAATACCCGTTCGCACGGGTGCTGGCTGAAGTACGCAAAGTGAATTTCAACGTGGGCCGCAGCGGGAAAATCACGCCGGTGCTGGATGTCGAACCGGTGCATCTGGATGACCGCACGATCAGCCGGGTGAGCGCGGGGTCGCTAAAACGCTGGCAGAGGCTGGATATTCGCCCCGGTGACCAGGTGGCCATCAGCTTGGCCGGGCTGACCATTCCGCGACTGGACGAAGTTGTGACACGAAGTGTCGATCGTATCCCGTTACCTGTACCGAATGCGGCAGACTACCACCCGCTCAGTTGCTGGCAGCCGACCGAGGGTTGCGAGCGTCAGTTTCGGGAGCGCCTGAAATGGCTCAGCAGCAAGAAGGGCCTTGCGCTCAGTGGTGTAGGACCGGGTACCTGGGACAAGCTGATCAACGCTGGCGTGATGGACGATCTATTGGCCTGGATGCACCTGGACGCTGCCCAACTGCGCAATATTCCCGGCCTCGGTGAGCGCAGCAGCGCTAGACTGTTGGGGAGTTTTCAGGGGGCGCGCGAACAATCGTTCGAAACTTGGCTCAAAGCCATCGGTTTACCGCCCGCCGCCCATGCGCATCTGGGCGACTCCTGGTCCGGGCTAGCAGCCCGCAGCATCGATGAGTGGCAAGCAGAGTCCGGGATTGGCCCTGGCCGTGCGAGGCAGTTGCATGCATTTTTTCAGGACCCGCACGTGCAGGCATTGAGCAGGCAGCTGCGGGAGCAAGGCATCAAGGGTTTTTAGTCATTTTTATCCCGGGCGACGGTTCAATAGCCCGGGAATGTGTTTCTCAAGGAGTATTCATGAAGTTCTTGTCACCATTGTGGGTGTTCACCGTCCTGGGGTTATTGGCGGCGCCCACGTTCGCCGCCGAGCAAGCGCCCGAGCTGAGCGGCTGTGCGGCCAAGCGCCAGGCGATCAGCGCCCAACTCGAACAGGCCAAGGCGGCGGGCAACGACAATCAGCAAGCCGGCCTGGAAAAGGCACTGAGCGAAGTATCCGCCAACTGTACCGATGCCAGCCTGCTCAAGGAGCAGGAAAAGAAAGTGCTCGACGCCAAGCGCGAGGTCAGCACGCGGCAGGCGGATCTGGACAAAGCCATGAAAAAGGGCGACCCCGACAAAATCAATAAGCGCAAAGATAAACTCGCCGAATCGCGCAAGGAATTGCAGGACGAACAGCAGAAGCTGGAGCAATTACAGCCCGATGAAGATGACGAATGACGTCTACCTGAACGGCCAAGCGTCAGTGATTTCGAAACTCCTTGTGACACGCATCGCACGCAGCTTCGACGTTGTTCATCGGCGCGATCATGTTTGCCGGGCTCAGCTGCAATTGCTGCGTGGCTAGCACCAGTTCGCCGGTTCGGGCCTCCAGCGCCCGAGCCAATTCCTGAAACCGCGCCTGCCGTTGCCAGACGGCGTCCTTGGCGCTTGTGTGCTCGGCCTCTTTCACCGCAGGGAAATGCTTCCAAGGTTCGTGCGAAAGTGCGTCGAGCCTGACTGCACCTTCGGCGAACCTGGTGCCGTCGAACGGCAAGCGGCCGCGCAACATGCCGCCGATGTCTTCACTGGTCTTGAGCATCTGCTTGAAGATGGCCTTGCGCTGGCCCAACGGCGAATCAGGGTCGACTCCACCGCAGGCGACAAGCGTCAAACCGGCGACCAGCACCATCCCCGTGACCTTTAACAACGAACTGCTCAGCGATCTTTTCACGGCAACGCTCTTGGAGGGCGCGGCATCCCCACGCTGAAAAAATGGATCGCCTGAACCTGCACCATGAAAACCAATGACCGAACGATCAGACCGAAACGCCAAACAACGCAACCACCAGCGCCAGACCGATGAACCACACCAGCGAGCGCAGCGCCGCGAGATCCGCCAGATAGAAGATGATGTACAGCAGGCGGCTGGTGACGAACAGCACCGCCAGCACGTCGATGGTCACCAACTGCGCGACGCCTGCCACGTGGGCGATGATCACCCCGGCGGCAAATCCGGGAATCGCTTCGAAGCTGTTCTGTTGCGCAGCATGGGCACGACGCGGCAGACCTTCGAGTTTATCGAGGAAATCCCGCGGGTTGTGGTTTTGCCGGGCGCCAAACTTGCCGCTGCTGAACTTGGCAATCGAGGTGCACACCAGCGGCAACAGAATCACGATCAACACGCACCAGAAGGCAACGGTCATTTGCATCATCCTTTTGAATTTTTGAGCTTCATCAGAAGCGTTCCGGGCATTATCTGCCCACAGCTAAGAGCCACCGCGCAGCGAAAGGTTCTTCGACATGGGCGTGTAGGCGAGTCGCCCACGACCTCGGCGGATCGGCCAGTGGCCTGCGCGTCGCGAAGGATAGATGGATTTAACGCATCGCACACAGCCACCCATTTTGCGGCGCCCACCTTTGAGTGCTGCCACAACGCGAACGATTGGCTAAGATGCCAGCCACCGCGAAAGCGTGCCGATGCCCCAGGAGCCTGAATGTCCAGCGAAGAAGACACCACCGTCAGTGGTGCAGCGCCCATGATTCCCGATCAGCGCAGGGAGTTGATAATGCGCCAGCTGCGCAGGCATCAAGTGTTAAGCGTGCATCAGCTGATGGAGATGTTCGACTGCTCGCACATGACCATCCGCCGCGATATTGCCTTGCTCGAACAGAGTGGCCGCGCTTATTCGGTCACCGGCGGCGTGCGCATCGCCAGTCAGGTTCACAGCGAGCCAAGCCATCAGTCCAAGGCGGTGATCGAACTGCCGCACAAGCAGGCCATGGCGAAACTGGCCGCCGGGCTGCTGCATGCCGAGATGACCGTGTACCTGGACGCCGGGACCAGCACGTTGGAAATTGTGCCGTACATTGCCGCCCTATCAGGCATGACGGTGGTCACCAACGACTTCGGCGTGGTCAATGCACTGGCCGATGCCACGCACGTGGACGTGATTCACACCGGCGGCCTGCTGGATCATCCCAACCGCTCCTGCGTCGGCGGGCTGGCGGCGGCGACCTTGCGGCAACTGGCTACGGATGTGGCGTTCATGTCGACCAGCTCGTGGGATTTGCAGCGTGGCACGACCACCCCTTCAGCGCTGAAGGTCGAGGTCAAGCAAGCTGCCATGCACGCGGCCTCGCGCAGTGTGTTACTGACCACCAGCTCCAAGTACGGCACGTTCGGCATGTACAAAGTGGCCGGGCTTGAGCAGTTCGACACGATCATCAGCGATAACGGACTGGCGGAAGCGGCGGCTGAAAGCATCCGGGCCCTTGGAGTGGATGTGATGTTGGCTTCGGTTGAGCGATAACGCTGACGCTGGATTAGTATTTGTAGCCTGAACAGTTTGCCATGTGCTATTGCATGAAGATGTCTTTGGTTCTCAATACCTATCTGAGGCGATAAAGGCGAAGTAGCGGATCGCGAAGGCACAACCACTGCCGACGGAAAGGCATTTAACGAAACTGAAAATAATAACACCGATAAAGACGGTGGACGTGGGCACTCGCATCAACGCCCACTTCACCCTTTATTTTTTCTGCGGGGTCATTCTTTGCGTGATAAATCGATTTTTGAGTTCACAGCGGTAACGTAACTCTCTAATGGAGAGGATCTGGTAGAATCTTCCTCTATATCAACGGTTACTTTACTCCCGTCAATGTAGCTACCCTTGAAACCCTCATTAATACCCAGACGAAAATCCACCGAATCCTCAGCCGCCCTTGTTCCTTGGCCTCTCACTATAAAGGTGTTATTCGAGTCTCCAACGAGCTTGAACTCCAGATACGTATATTCGCCTGATGAGCTGCCATGTCCAAGTCGCACAATGTTATCAAAGCCCGTGGCTTTCCTGTCCAGCTTGCAGCTAGCGGTGAGATCGCCGGAAAATTTATACCCTGTATCTCCCTCCGGCTCGACCTTACCGCGAAACTCAGCTTCTGATCTTAAATCGGTTTTTAGTTTCAAACTAATCGCAGTCATAACGATAATCTCCATAAGCATGCTTTGCTTCAATCGACCAAACTCTCCAACCCGCTACCTATTTACTATTAATGCCAAACTTCAAAAGGTCAAGGCAACGCGCAGAGGCCTATAAAAACTCTGACCAGCGGCCCACTCCTAAAGCCCCATCTCAGGACACACCATAAAATAGCGTCGCTGGCGCTTTCAGCGTCTGAGCACTTAAATAACGAAAACGTCAACAGAAGGCTATTTTGCTGCCGACCTGCACTCGCCTTAATAGCTATTCAGCTGTTCGCAATAATTACAATAGCCCATGAGCGTGTTCATTCTAGAATTATTCGAAATCAGATAACCGGCGACCATGCCAAAAGAAACTATCCGAAAGTAAACTGATTAAGTTGCGTCGTGGCGATTCTTCAGGTTGCGAATGAATTCGCCTGGACGCAGACGTGTGCCAATCCCTCAGCCCCTATCACGTCGTGAAGATGTCGGGCATTGATCAAAAAACAAGCAATGTTAATATTTGTTAAATAAAAAAGAAGCTTAACATTATCCGATCACTGGTTCACTATCCTTACCCGATCAGAACAAACATTGTTCGAGTGCTGACGACACACCGGCACTCCAAGCGGGGAGAGCTTCATGGATAACAAGCATGTCGACGTCATTGGATTGGGCGAGATGGGCCTGGGCATCGCGCGCTCCCTGTCGCCTAGCGCTCACCCGATACTCATGCAGGGCTCGACCGCAGGCTTGGGTCGTGAAAACGGCTCTGCGGTGATCAACATCTTCCCGGGCATCCCCCTGCCCGCTGCCAACGACTGAGGCCCCCCCCATGAGCACTACCAATCCGCGCCCGCTGCTGGGCTGCATTGCCGACGACTTCACCGGCGCCACGGGACCTTGCCAATATGCTGGTGCGCGGAGGCATGCGTACCGTACAGAGCATCGGCATTCCAAGCGCCCAAAGCCTTGCCGAGCTGGATGCCGATGCTATCGTCATCGCCTTGAAATCCCGTACTACCCTCGCTGCGCAAGCAGTTGCAGAATCGCTTCAAGCACTGCAATGGCTGCGTGATCGCGGCTGCGAGCAGATTTTCTTCAAATACTGCTCGACCTTCGATTCGACCGCCAAAGGCAATATTGGCCAGGTCAGCGAAGCATTGCTCGCAGCCCTAGACAGCGACTTCACCCTCGCTTGTCCCGCGTTCCCGGAAAACGGCCGCACGATCTTCCGTGGTCATTTGTTCGTGCAGGACCAGCTGCTCAACGAATGCGGCATGCAAAACCATCCACTGACGCCGATGACCGACGCCAATCTGGTGCGCGTGCTGCAATCACAAACCCGCAAGAAAGTCGGCCTGCTGCGTTACGACAGTATTGCCAAAGGCGTGGAGGGGGTGCGTGCGCGCATCGCCGAGCTGCGTGCCGATGGCGTGACCATGGCGATTGCCGACGCATTGTCCGACGCCGACCTGTATACCCTCGGCGAAGCCTGCGCTGACCTGCCGCTGCTGACCGGCGGCTCGGGTCTGGCACTGGGCCTGCCGGGCAATTTCCGCAAGGCTGGCAAGCTGCGCGACATCGACGCTGCGCAGCTTGAACAGGTCGAAGGCGGCGAGGTGGTATTGGCCGGTAGCGCCTCGGTCGCCACCAATGACCAGGTGGCTGCGTGGCTCGACGCCAGGCGCCCTGCCCTGCGCATCGACCCGCTGGCGCTGGCCGACGGCAAGCCAGTGGTCGAGCAGGCTCTGGCCTTCGCTCGCGACGCAGGCCAGACCGTGTTGATCTACGCCACCAGTAGCCCCGAAGAAGTCAAGGCGGTGCAGCAAAAACTCGGTGTCGAGCGCACAGGCGCGATGGTTGAAGACGCCTTGGGCAAGATCGCCCGCGGCCTGTTGGATGCCGGCGCCAAACGCTTCGTCGTCGCGGCGGCGAGACGTCGGGGGCGGTGGTTCAGGCATTGGGCGTGAACCTGCTGAAGATCGGGGCACAGATCGATCCCGGCGTGCCGGCGACCATCAGCAGTGGCGATAAACCGTTGGCACTGGCACTGAAGTCCGGCAACTTCGGTGGCCGCGATTTCTTCGACAAAGCCCTGAAGCAGCTCGCAGGAGGTGTTAAATGAGCCGCCAGGCAAGCGCCGAAAACAAGCTGCGCGATGAAATCTGCGACATAGGCCGGCTGCTGTTCGGTCGCGGCTACACCGTGGGCAGCGCTGGCAACATCAGCGCGCGTCTGGAGGACGGCTGGTTGATCACGCCAACCGACGCGTGCCTGGGTCGCCTTGATCCGACGGCCATCGCCAAGGTCAATCTGGCCGGCGAATGGGTCTGCGGGGATAAACCCTCCAAGACCCTGATGCTGCATCGCGAGGTCTACGACCGCAATCCAGGCGTCGGCGGCGTGGTACACACCCACTCCACGCATTTGGTCGCATTGACGCTGGCGGGCGTGTGGCACCCGGACGCCATCCTGCCGCCGATCACGCCCTATCAGGTGATGAAGGTCGGGCATATTCCGCTGATCGCCTATGAGCGCCCCGGCTCACCGAACGTCGCCGAGCAGGTGGCTAAACTGGCGAACAGCGTGCGTGGGGTGATGCTGGAGCGGCTGGGACCGGTGATCTGGGAAAGCTCGGTCGCCAAAGCGGCCTACGCTCTGGAGGAACTGGAGGAGACCGCGCGCCTGTGGCTGATGAGCAACCCCAAACCCAAGCCGCTGGACGCAGCGGCCCTGGAAGACCTGCGCCAGACCTTCGGTGTGGCTTGGTAATCCACCAGGCACTCTGAGCGGGGGGCCGTTTTATCGGTCTCAGACGCCGCGGCGTTGCCGAAAACCCTAAAAACAGGACACCCACGACATGACGCCATGACTCATCTGGACCTGTCAGTAAGCGTTCGGGCACTTTGGTTTTTTTGAAGGCACTACTAATCTGGCCTTTCGTTTAACCCTTTCAGGACACAATCATGCTTCGTTTCGCTGCCAACCTCAGCATGCTGTATCCGCAACACGACTTTCTCGCTCGTTTTTCTGCGGCGGCGGCTGACGGCTTCAAAGGCGTGGAATACCTGTTTCCGTACGCGTTCAGCGCCGCCGAAATCAAACGGCGGCTGGACGACTTCGGCCTGGCTCAGGTGCTGTTCAACGCGCCGCCTGGTGACTGGAGCAAGGGCGAGCGCGGGATTGCCTCGTTGCCGGGCCGTGAAAGCGAATTTCGCAACGGCCTCGAGCAGGCATTGGAATACGCGCAGGTGCTGGGTAACGACCGGATTCACGTGATGGCAGGCTTGCTGCCGAGCGAAGACCTGCGTGAGCGGCATCACGCGGTCTATCTGGAAAACCTGTCCTACGCCGCGCAGGAAGCGGCGAAGGCTGGCGTCACCGTGCTAATCGAACCGATCAATACTCGCGACATGCCGGGTTTTTTCCTCAATCGTCAGGATCAGGGGCAAGCGGTGTGCAAGGAGGTCGGCGCAGGCAATCTGAAAGTGCAGTTCGACTTCTATCACTGCCAAATCGTCGAAGGCGATGTCATCACCAAGCTGCGTCGGGATTTCGCAGGTATCGGCCATATCCAGATCGCTGGCGTGCCGGACCGTCATGAACCGAGCCTGGGCGAAGTGAACTATCCGTGGTTGTTCGAAGAAATCGACCGGCTGGGCTACGCCGGCTGGATCGGCTGTGAATACCGCCCGCGTGGCGATACCAGCAAAGGGTTACAGTGGTTGCGGGATTGGAAGGCGGGTAATCCTTGCTGAGTGATACCGCAAATCCTGTGCAAATCCCTCTGTAGGAGCTACGCAAGGTTACGACAGTGGCGAATGCGGTGTGTCAGGCAACCCGCTTCGCCACTGTCGTAACCTGCAGCAGCTCCAACGGGTTTTGTGGCGCCTCGCAAATCACTCGTTGATCACATCTTCCTTGAACTGATCCTTCACGTAACTGATTTGGGTCTTGCCATGGGGCGCGGGCAAGCCGTCTTCGCCAAGGTTTACGAAAACCATTTTCTCGACCGTCAGAATGCTTTTACGGGTGATCTTGTTGCGCACCTGGCAGGTCAGGGTGATTGAGGTGCGACCGAACTCGGTGGCGGTGATGCCCAGTTCGATGATGTCGCCCTGGCGCGAGGCGCTGACGAAGTTGATCTCGGAAATGTACTTGGTCACCACTCGCTGATTGCCCAGCTGAACGATGGCATAGATCGCCGCCTCTTCGTCGATCCAGCGCAGCAGACTGCCTCCGAACAGCGTGCCGTTCGGGTTGAGGTCTTCGGGTTTTACCCACTTGCGAGTGTGGAAGTTCATGGTGTGCTCCAGTCATCTGCCTTTAGATGTCGAGCATAGTGCCAGCCCGTCGCGTTTACCTCCATTGAGCATCGACTATGGTCTTGATTAGTCATCCGTCATTTATCTGAAACGACCTATTGGGCTATTTCTCCGAGGCCGTTATAATCGCCACCGCTTCAAAAAACGGTTATCACCGCTTGATGCCGTTTCCCGCCACCTGTCCGAGGGGCGCTGCAGCAGGTCAGACCTGTCAGGCTCGGAGAGGGCGTTGTTTGGTCAGGCCTTGCGCCGATCAAGCTTTAAACGCACAACGGCGCCCATTCGCACCCTACGAATGGAGACTCCTATGAGCGCTGTACTGACGCCCAACGATTTCAACGACTACAAGGTCGCCGACATTTCCCTGGCCGCCTGGGGTCGTCGCGAGACCATCATCGCTGAATCCGAAATGCCTGCCCTGATGGGCCTGCGCCGCAAATATGCCGACGAGCAACCGCTCAAGGGCGCGAAGATCCTCGGCTGCATCCACATGACCATTCAGACTGCCGTGCTGATCGAAACCCTGGTTGCCCTGGGTGCCGAAGTACGCTGGTCGTCCTGCAACATTTTCTCGACTCAGGATCAGGCCGCTGCTGCCATCGCCGCTGCCGGCATCCCTGTCTTCGCCTGGAAAGGCGAGACCGAAGAAGAGTACGAGTGGTGCATCGAACAGACCATCCTCAAGGACGGCCAGCCTTGGGACGCCAACATGATCCTCGACGACGGCGGCGACCTGACCGAGATCCTGCACAAGAAATACCCGGCGATGCTGGACAAGATCCACGGCGTCACCGAAGAAACCACCACTGGCGTACACCGCTTGCTGGACATGCTGGCCAAGGGCGAATTGAAGATCCCTGCGATCAACGTCAACGACTCGGTCACCAAGAGCAAGAACGACAACAAATACGGTTGCCGTCATAGCCTGAACGATGCGATCAAGCGCGGTACCGACCACTTGCTGTCCGGCAAGCAAGCCCTGGTCATCGGTTACGGTGATGTGGGCAAGGGCTCGTCTCAGTCGCTGCGTCAGGAAGGCATGATCGTCAAGGTGTCCGAAGTCGACCCGATCTGCGCCATGCAAGCCTGCATGGACGGCTTCGAGCTGGTTTCGCCGTTTATCGACGGTGAAAACGACGGCACCGAAGCCAGCATCGACAAAGCGCTGCTCGGCAAGATCGACCTGATCGTGACCACCACCGGTAACGTCAACGTCTGCGACGCGAACATGCTCAAGGCGCTGAAGAAACGCGCGGTGGTCTGCAACATCGGTCACTTCGACAACGAAATCGATACAGCCTTCATGCGCAAGAACTGGGCATGGGAAGAAGTGAAGCCGCAGGTGCACAAGATCCATCGCACCGGCGCTGGCCAGTTCGACGCACAGAACGATGACTACCTGATCCTGCTGGCCGAAGGCCGCCTGGTAAACCTGGGCAACGCCACCGGGCACCCAAGCCGCATCATGGACGGATCGTTCGCTAACCAGGTGCTGGCCCAGATCTTCCTGTTCGGCCAGAAATACGCCGATCTGAGCCCGGCTCAGAAAGCCGAGCGTCTGACCGTCGAAGTCTTGCCCAAGAAGCTGGACGAAGAAGTGGCATTGGAAATGGTACGCGGCTTCGGCGGCGTCGTGACCAAGCTGACCAAGACCCAGGCCGACTACATCGGCGTGACCGTCGAAGGTCCGTTCAAGCCGCACGCTTACCGGTACTGACAGCAGTTTTGAGCGGCAAGCCATAAGCTGCAAGTGAAGGCCATCGGTCTCGCCTTCACTTGCAGCGCCAGAGCTTGCACATCGTCATCTTCACGCACTAGCAGCACCAAACCTCAAGTCTTAAGCGACAGGATCAGGCGCACCGCCCTCTTGTCGCTTGTGGCTTGTAGCTTGCAGCTGGAGGTCCCCTCCGATGTCCCAAGACCGTCGCTACAGCTTCGAATTCTTCCCCACGAAGACCGACGCTGGTCATGAAAAACTGCTTGCCACCGCACGCACGCTGGCTGGCTACAACCCTGACTTTTTCTCCTGCACCTACGGTGCCGGGGGCTCCACGCGTGACCGCACGATCAACACCGTGCTGCAGCTGGAAAAGGAAGTAAACGTTCCCGCCGCACCGCATCTGTCGTGTGTCGGCGACAGCAAGGCCGACCTGCGCGGCCTGCTGGGCCAGTACCAGGAAGCAGGCATCAGCCGCATCGTCGCGCTGCGCGGCGATTTGCCGTCCGGTATGGGTATGGCCAGCGGTGAGCTGCGCTACGCCAACGATCTGGTGAGCTTCATCCGCGAACAAACCGGCAGCCACTTCCATATCGAAGTCGCCGCCTACCCGGAAATGCACCCCCAGGCGCGCAACTTCGAAGACGACCTGAAAAACTTCGTGCGCAAGGCCAATGCCGGTGCCGACAGCGCGATCACCCAGTATTTCTTCAACGCCGACAGCTACTTCTATTTCGTGGAACGCGTCCAGAAGATGGGCGTCAGCATCCCGATCGTGCCCGGCATCATGCCGATCACCAACTACAGCAAACTGGCGCGTTTTTCCGACGCGTGCGGTGCGGAAATCCCACGCTGGATTCGCAAGCAACTGGAAGCCTACGGCGACGATACGGCGAGCATCCAGGCGTTCGGCGAGCAAGTGATTACACAGATGTGTGACCGCCTGTTACAGGGCGGAGCCCCCGGCCTGCACTTCTATACGCTCAATCAGGCCGAACCAAGCCTGGCTATCTGGAACAACCTGCACCTGCCCCGCTAAGCCGTCGGAATTCAATAGCAGTGCTCCTGTCACATTAAGGCAACGTTTCTCCAGCAGGCTTCGTCATGACGAAGCTTGCTGAAGCCTTAATCGCGACGGACATTGAGTTGACTTCATTCAGACCTATCACTTCACGCCCGCAACTGATTTATCTGGTTTTCGGTGCCAATACCTACCATCAGGAAGCGGTGTTCAGCATCGCCAGCGCCTTGGCGAAGGCGGGCAATGCCGATGACCGTCCGTTCGACATTCAAGTATTCAGCGACAAAAGCGACCCCTATCGTCAACTGCCGGTACGCGTTCGTGCATTAGGCGCCGACACGCGTCGCGAGTGGAGTGGTCCGCATCACTACCCTTTCCGCTGCAAGCATGTGCTCGCTCGCAAGGTGTTGCAGGAATCGGAAAAAGCGGTGCTGATCGACACCGATACGTTTTTCCATGACAGCCCCATGAAGCTGTTCGAGAAAGTGCGCCCCGACACCCTGCTGTGCAATGCCTTTCAACTGCGCTACTCCGACTGCAAGGAGACCGTGCTTTACACCGCGCTCGCTGAAACACTGGCCGAACGAAACCTGGCCGATGATCAAATGAGATTGCTGAATTCGGGCGTCATCGGGCTGACTCGCGAGAACGCACAAACGCTAGATACGTCCATTGAGCTGATGGACGAGTTTTTCCCGATCACGCCAGGCGCCATCACGCTGGAAGAGTTCTGCCTGGGGGTGGCCGCGTACCGCTCGCTGAAAGTCGAGCAATGCACCGACGTGATTCACCATTACTGGAGTCGCAAGCAGCTGTTTCGCGCCAAGGTTCGTGCCTGGCTCCATAAACATGGGCACAACCCCACCAGTGCCGAAGCGTTGGCAGACACGGGCAATGTGTCGATGCGCATTCCGCGTCCCGCTACCTGGCAGCGGCTGATGTACAAAAGCGCAACGCTGGCGGTGCCCCAGCCACAGCGCCAATTCGTCCGTGAGGTGCTTTACGGGTGCTGCGAGCATGCCAACGAGTTCGATCAGGCCTGCTCGGCGGTGTGGTGGGAAAAGGCGTTCACTAACGCCGAAAAACGAATGAAGGACCCGATCGAACCCGCGCATCTGCGCCAGTGGCTGGATCACTGGGCGGTGCGCAGACTGCTCGGGCGCAGGCGCACGGCGATCTATCAGCATCTGATCGGGAGTCGATCGGCGCGTTGACCAGCCAGATAGCGCTGCCGGCTTTCGCGACGCCTCGGCGCGCGCCTCTTCTATTTACCGGACGAGCGTCGTAATCTCGCCCAATGCCCCAGACCTCCCAGTTTCTGTCCGCCGCGCTTATCGCCTGCCTGAGTTTCAGTGCCATGGGCGAAAAGCTGCGTCTCGTCACAGAGCCCTGGCCGCCCTACGCAATGGAGGAAAACGGCAAGGCTTCAGGGCTGGACTACGACACCACGGCTATCGTGCTTCAACGCCTGGGCATCGATGTGCAATGGCAATTCCTGCCCTGGAAACGCTGCCTGATGATGCTTCAGCGGGGAGAAGCCGATGGCGCACTGGATATTTTCAAGGTCAGTGCGCGTGAGAAGGACTTGCTGGTGTATCCGAGTGAGCCTTTGTCCGACGTTAACTGGGTATTGTTCCACGCCAACGCGCGCCCGCACCCTTTCCGCACGCTTGAAGACCTCGAGGGCCTGACGATCGGCGTTTCCCCCGGTTATCTGTACACCCCGGAATTCGATAGTTCATCCTCGTTCGTTCGCGAACCGGCACCGAGCCATCAGGCTAATTTCGGCAAGCTGATCCGCGGACGCATCGACTTGCTGGTGACGGACAGACGCGTGGGGCAGCAGATGCTCGACCAGCTCAAACTGCGTGATCAGGTCAGCCAGCTGCCTACGGTCTTGAGCACCCGCGCGCAATACCTTGCGCTGCGTCGTAACGCAGGAATGGATTTGCTGGTACAACGCTTCGGAGCCGAGTTGAAGCGGTTCAAGCGCGAACCGGCCTATGCCCGGCTCGTGGCGCACTATACCGGTGCGACGCTGGCGAACCAGCCCGCAGAAGCCACCGTGCAATCGACGCCTGGCGTCGATAAAACCGTTGAGCAGCATGAAAGCAGCGCATTGTGATTGCTCTGTTATACTCGGGCGCTCCCGCCAGGCTCACGCCCGGACGCTCGGTCTCACAGAAGACTTCTCGATCACGTCTACAGCGCACTCTCTTTCACGCGCTCATGCCACGAGTTGAACTTACAGACCTCGGGATCGCGCCATTCGACCACCAATTCGCGCCGAGCAGATCATTCCTATTCGGGCCCCTAATTGCCCCAACTTAAGACAGGATTACTCATGTCCTTTGCTTCCCTCGGTCTCTCCGAGGCTTTAGTCAGCGCCATTGAGGCTGCTGGCTATACCCAGCCTACCCCGGTGCAACAGCGGGCCATTCCCGCCGTGTTGCAAGGCCGCGATCTGATGGTCGCCGCTCAGACAGGTACTGGTAAAACCGGCGGTTTCGCCCTCCCGATTCTGGAGCGCCTGTTCCCCGCCGGTCACCCGGACAAATCCCAACGTCACGGCCCGCGCCAACCGCGCGTACTGGTCCTGACCCCTACCCGTGAACTCGCAGCCCAGGTTCACGACAGCTTCAAGATCTACGCCAAGAACCTCAAGTTCGTCAGCGCCTGCATCTTCGGCGGCGTGGGCATGAACCCGCAGGTTCAAGCCATGGCTCGCGGGGTCGACGTACTGGTCGCCTGCCCGGGTCGTCTGCTGGACCTGGCCGGTCAAGGCAGCGTTGACCTGTCTCACGTCGAAATCCTCGTGCTTGATGAAGCCGACCGGATGCTCGATATGGGCTTCGTTCACGACGTGAAGAAGGTCCTCGCCCGCCTCCCCGCCAAGCGCCAGAACCTGCTGTTCTCGGCCACGTTCTCGACGGACATCACGGCCTTGGCCGGCAAGCTGCTGCACAACCCGGAACGCATCGAGGTCACGCCGCCGAACACCACGGTCGAGCGCATTGAACAGCGTGTGTTCCGCCTGCCTGCCAACCACAAGCGTTCGCTGCTGGCGCACCTGATCACTCAAGGCGCGTGGGAGCAGGTGCTGGTGTTCACCCGCACCAAGCATGGCGCTAACCGCCTGGCCGAGTACCTGGACAAGCATGGCCTGAGCGCTGTGGCCATTCACGGCAACAAAAGCCAGAACGCCCGTACCAAAGCACTGGCAGACTTCAAGGCTGGCAGCGTGCGCATCATGGTTGCCACCGACATCGCCGCGCGCGGCCTGGACATCGATCAGTTGCCTCACGTGGTCAACTTCGAGCTGCCCAACGTCGATGAAGACTACGTGCACCGCATCGGCCGTACCGGTCGCGCTGGCCGTACCGGCGAGGCCATCTCGCTGGTTGCGCCGGATGAAGAGAAGCTGCTCAAGAGCATCGAGCGCATGACCAAGCAGAAGATCGCCGACGGCGATCTGATGGGCTTCGACATCAACGCCGTCGAGGCCGAGAAGCCGGAAGTTCGCGAACGTCCGGACGTGCGCAACCCGCGCAATGCCCGCGGCCCTCGTGGCGACGGTCCGAATGGCGGCGGCGGTGGTGGCGGTCGCAAGGACAAGGGCAAAGACAAGGGCAAAGAAAAACCGGCAGCTGCTGCAGCGGGCGAACGCCCCGCACGGCCTGCTCGTCAGCAAAAGCCTCGTCAGGGCACTCCGTCGGCCGAAGCGCGTCCATCGCAAGCCCCGGCACCGCGTGCCGACCGCGCTCCTGACGAGTTCCTGGACGACGAAGTCGACAATTTCGGTAACCGCGCTGACTACGTAAGCCCCTATCAGGGCAAGGGCCAGCAAGGCCGCAACCGTCGCCCAGGCGCGCCAGCCACGGGCGCCGCTCCGGCACCACGTGGTCAGGCACCAGGGCGCAGCGGTCCGCGCAACGGCTCGACCGGCGCCGCCAGCAACGGCGGCGCAAGCGCTCCAGCCAAGCGCGGCGGTCCGCGTAATGGTTCGGGACGTGACGGCCAGGCTCGCCGTGATGAGCAGCCTGCTCGTCAGGAGCCAGCGGTGCGTGGGCCGCGTGATGGGCAGCCCGCACCAAAGATCATGCACAAGGAGTCCAAGAGCGATCGCTTCCCTTCCGCCGAGCAGCTCGATCAGTTGCCGAGCCGCCCACGGGGTGAAAAACCCGCGTTGCTGACTCGCAATCGCGAAGGTTAAGTCACGCTGAAATAAAAACGCCCCGACTGGTTCGGGGCGTTTTTGTTTATGAACTCGCACGGCTGTGGGCGCGTGCTCGCCCCGCGATCGGCGAGGAAGGCGTTGCAAACGCTGCACATGCGGTGCAAGGACCGCGTCCTCACACGTTACCGCCGCTACTCGTCAGATCGCGGAACAGGCCCGCGCCGGCAGCGATTGCTGCACGCCAAACAAAACGCCGACCCTGAGGTCGGCGTTTTCAATGTATCAGCCCGTTTACTTGGCCTTGACGCCTTCGAAGCTGATGTCCAGGGTCATGGTGTCGGATTGTGGACCCAAGTCCATCATCTTGCCGAAGTCAGAACGCTTGATGGTGGTGGTCCCTTCAAAGCCTGCGCGGTAGCCGCCCCACGGATCCTTGCCCTCACCCAGGAAGGTGGTCTTCACAGTCACCGGCTTGGTCACGCCATGCAGGGTCAGGTCGCCGATCACGTCAGCCGTGGTCTGGCCGTCGGCGTTCTTGCCAACGTTGGTGACCTTGGTAGACACGAACTTGGCGTCAGGATAGGTGGCGACGTCCAGGAAGTCCTTGCTGCTGATGTGCTTGTCGCGCTCGGCATGGTTGGTGAAAACACTGGCGGTCTTCACGTCGATCTTGATCTTGCTGTCTTCAGGCTTGGCAGCATCGAAGCTGAACGTACCGTCCCAGTCTTTGAAGGTGCCGTAGATGAAGCTGTAGCCCAGGTGGCTGATCTTGAAGTTGATGAAGGCGTGCTGGCCTTCCTTGTCGATAGTGTAATCAGCAGCCATCGTCTGGCCGGCCGACAGCAGCGCAGTCCCGAGAGCAAATGCAGCAAGCGTCTTTTTCAACATATGTGGTGTCCCTTTTGAGTTGAGAGTGAGCATCAGGCCTTGCGGCCAAGCATACGAATGAGCGTTGCATCACGATCAACGAAGTGATGCTTCAAAGCGGCCAGGCCGTGGAGTACCGCAAAAATCACCAGGGTCCAGGCCAGGTACAAATGCACTGTGCCGGCAACGTCTGCCTGGTCGGGCAGTCCGCTGATCAGCGCAGGCACTTCGAACAGTCCAAACACCGGTATCCCCACGCCGTCAGCGGTGGAAATCAGGTAACCGGCGAACATCACCAGAAACAAGTCCAGGTAGAGAAACGCATGCCCCAGTGTGGCAGCAACCCGCACAAACCGGGTGTAGCTGGCCAACGCTGGCGGTGGCGGGCTGATAAAGCGCCAGACCACGCGAATCAGCATGAAGAGAAATAGCACGATGCCAATGCTCTTGTGCAGATCGGGGCCGGCCTTGCGCCAGCTGTCGTAGTAACCCAGGCCCACCATCCACAAACCCAGCGCGAACATGGCGAACACAGTCAGCGCGACGCCCCAGTGCAAGACGATGCTGACCCAGCCATATCGAGAAGAAGAATTGCGTAGCTGCATGGTTCTATTCCTGTAAAAGCTGATAGAAAGACTATCGGTTTATCTATCGAAAGAAAGCGCAAATTTTCGCTTTGAAATATCAGGAAATACGATTGAAATTTCCTGTCATATTTTTCTTCTCAATGGATTAACGCAACGTTATGGCCGCCGGATGGCCTTCAGATGCTGGCGGCTGCGGTCTCAATCACGCCAACGCTGACAAGCCGCGTGGCCATGGACGACCAACAAATCGCCTGGTGCTTATCACCAGACAAAAAAAAGCGCGGTATTCACCGCGCCTTTCTTATTTCAGCCGTTCAGCGTCAATTCTTGCTGTCTGTCGCCGGGGCTGCTTTATCGCTTGCAGCCTTGGCAGGGGCTTTTTTTGTCGCGTCCGTTTTGGCAGGCGCTTTGTGCGTAGCTGCAGGTTTGGCCGGTGCCTTTTTAGCGGGCTCTTTCTTGGCCGGCTCCTTCTTGGCGGGCGTCTTCTTCACAGGCTCGGCAGGTTTGGCCGGCTCGACCGGCGCAGCTGGCGCAGGGACTGGCGCCGGTGCTGGAGCGGGTGTTGGCGCAGGAGCAGGCTCGGGTGCCTTCTCGGCCGGCTTGGGCTCTGCCTTGGAGCCGCCGAACATGTTGGAGAAGAAGCCGCCGATACCGCCGCCACTTTCCTTCGCAGGCTCAGGTGCTTTCGGTGGTGCCACTTTCACAGGCTCGAACGATTTACCTGCCGCCAGATCCTGCACTTGGCTGGCCGCGCGCTGACCGGTTCGCAATGCACCTTCCAGCGTGCCTGGGTAAAGGGTGTCAGTGTGCTCGCCGGCGAAGGCTACACGTTGCAGTGGCTTTTCCCAAAGGCGCCAGTATTTACTGATCTGACCCGGACCAAAGGCCAGGTAAGCCCCGCCGGTTGAAGGATCGACACTGGAGCGACGGATCTCATAGCCGGTAAATGCACCTCGTGCCTGCGGATAAAAGGCGTGCAGACGAATCAGCACCTGATCCACCATCTGCTTGTCGCCAAACGCCTGCATGATCCGCGCGTTGTCGCCGGACAGGTTGATCACTACGTTGGCGCCACCTTTCAAGGCGGGCTCGATCCACAGCATGCCGAGCCCTGTGTTGCTGTAGATCTCACCGGACATGCGCGCCTTACTGTCCCAGACCGGCGTCTTGAACTTGAGCATGATCTGGTCATGCCAACCGTAGTTAGTGCCTTTGATTGCGCCCTGATGCTGAGCATCCAGCGCGGGAGTCAGCTGAATTTTGCTCAGCGCGCGCAGCGGCACGGCCAGTACCACGTACTCAGCTTCGTAACCCAAAGACCCGACCTTGACGGTTACACCGTCCTTGTCCTGACTGATGGCCGATACTGGGGAGTTGGTCTTGATCACCTTCAACTGCTTGACGAATTCCTCGGCCAGCACCGCGCTGCCGCCGGGCAGGCGGGCGGCACGACGGTCGCGGTCGTCCACATCGCGATTGACCCGTGACTGCTGAGCCAGGTACAGCAGCGACAGGCGCGATGGCTCGTCATACCGGTTACGGATCTGTTGGGTGATCAGCTGACGCGCGGTCGGAGGCAAGGCCAGACGGTCCAGCCAGTTGGCGACATTGATCTGGTCCAGTGCGAACAACGTGCTGTTGGCCGCAGGGTTTTCCGGGTCGGTGATCGAACGGGCGATGTCATCGATGGCCGCTTCATAGCGCTTGATCGCTTCAGCGGTTGCGGGTTGCTTGGTTGCCAGGTCTGCGGCGGAGAAATATTCGCCTTCAATCAGATAGCCCGGCGTGCGCACGAACTCCGGCGCAGGGACGGCTCTGAGCTTGAAGCGATCCAGATACTGATTGAGTACCGGTTGCGCCTTGGCGTTGCCGATCCACTCGCTGCCCGCAAGCGCGGAACGCCCGCCCAGGGTCGGCTTGGCTTCCAGCAACGTCACCTGCCAGCCCTTGTTTTGCAATTCATAGGCTGCCGTCAGTCCCGCCAATCCGCCACCGATAACGATCGCAGTATGCGGTTTATCCACAGCGAGCGCCGAAGCGCTGACCAGCCCAACCATCACCAGCGCAGAGGCGCGCAGCCAACCAGAAAGCATTCAGCAAACTCCGGATTAAACGAGGGAATTGTCGGAATTTGTTTTCCGATTCTTCGAAGAGCGCGCAGGATACGCCAGCCGTGATACGCCCGCCAGCAATGTCAGCCAGCCTTGTTTCTGCCGCCACCGGTGCGCTAAAGGTTGTCCCGCTGCCATGCATTGCATAGGCTTGCGCGATTGTTTTGCCCTCGCCTTGGGCGAGCCGTTAGCTGGAGATCACCGATGGGCCTTAATAACGACTGGATGCAGCGCGACCTCAAGGTCCTGTGGCACCCCTGCACCCAGATGAAAGACCATGAAAACCTGCCGCTGATACCCATCAAGCGAGGAGAAGGAGTGTGGCTGGAGGACTTCGAAGGCAAGCGTTATCTGGACGCTGTCAGCTCCTGGTGGGTCAACGTCTTTGGCCATGCCAACCCGCGCATCAATCAGCGCATCAAGGATCAGGTCGATCAGTTGGAGCATGTGATTCTGGCCGGCTTCAGCCATCAGCCGGTGATCGAGCTGTCGGAACGTCTGGTGGCCATGACTCCCGAGGGCTTGACCCGCTGCTTCTACGCCGATAACGGGTCATCCTGCATCGAAGTCGCACTGAAGATGAGCTTTCATTACTGGCTCAATCGAGGCAAACCGGACAAGAAACGCTATGTCACGCTGACCAATAGCTACCACGGCGAAACGGTCGCGGCGATGTCGGTGGGCGACGTGCCACTGTTCACCGAGACCTACAAGGCGCTGCTGCTGGACACGATCAAAGTGCCCAGCCCGGACTGTTACCACCGCCCCGAGGGCGTGAGCTGGGAGGAGCATACCCGCACGATGTTCGCGGTGATGGAGCAGACCCTGGCCGACAATCACGACACGGTCGCGGCGGTGATCATCGAGCCGCTGATTCAAGGCGCGGGCGGCATGCGCATGTATGACCCAATCTACCTCAAGCTGCTGCGCGAGGCCTGTGATCGGTACGGCGTGCACCTGATTCACGACGAAATCGCCGTCGGCTTCGGTCGCACCGGAACGATGTTTGCCTGCGAACAAGCCGGCATTCGCCCGGACTTTCTGTGCCTGTCCAAAGCGTTGACCGGCGGTTACCTGCCGCTGGCCGCGTGCATCACCACCGATGACGTCTACGCTGCTTTCTATGACGATTACCCGACCCTGCGCGCCTTCCTGCACTCGCACAGCTACACCGGCAATCCGCTGGCCTGTGCGGCAGCCTTGGCAACGCTGGACATCTTCGAGCAGGACAACGTTATCGAGAACAACAAGGCGCTGGCCCAGCGCATGAAGACGGCGACCGCGCACCTGGCGGATCACCCGCACGTTGCCGAGGTCCGACAGACCGGCATGGCGCTGGCTATCGAGATGGTGCAGGACAAAGCCAGCAAAGCGGCGTATCCGTGGCAGGAGCGTCGTGGGCTTAAGGTCTTCGAACACGCACTGACCCGCGGCGCGTTGCTGCGTCCTCTGGGCAGCGTGGTGTATTTCCTGCCGCCGTACGTGATCACGCCCGAGCAGATCGACTTTCTGGCGGAAGTGGCCAGCGAAGGCATCGACATCGCAACGCGCAGCAGTATTAGCGTGGCGGTGAGAGAGAATTTCCATCCGGATTTCCGTGATCCGGGTTAAGCCTGGCACCGATGTGTGGCTCAGAGCGCCACGGAATGCATGACCTCGCAGAGCGTGAGAACGATCGTAGCGTTGCCACCATGAACACAGAGATACAACCATGAGACTCTCCCGCTTTTTCATCGACGCCACCTTAAGCATTGGCGAACACGAACTGCCCGAAGCCCAGGCGCATTACATCAGCCGCGTGTTACGCATGGCCGAGGGGGATGCGGTGCAGTTGTTCGATGGCTCAGGCCTGGAGTTTCGCGCAACGCTCGTGGAAGTCGGCAAGAAACAGGTTCGGGTTCAGGTGAGCGAAAGCTTCCCTGGCCTGACCGAATCGCCCCTGCAGATTCACCTCGGCCAGGGCTTGTCCCGCGGCGAGCGCATGGACTGGGCGATTCAGAAGGCCACCGAACTGGGGGTCACACAGATCACGCCCATCGTCAGCGAACGCTGTGAAGTGCGCCTTAAGGATGAGCGTGCAGAAAAACGCCAGGCCCATTGGCAGCAGATCGCGATCAGTGCGTGTGAGCAGTGCGGGCGATCCGTGGTGCCGGTCGTCAATCCGCCCGTGACACTGGGCGACTGGCTCAAGCACACCGAGGCGGATTTAAAGCTGGTGCTGCATCCGGTCGCCGAACCGCTGGTGAGTCATGAAAAACCTCAGACGCTGGCGTTCCTGATCGGGCCGGAAGGCGGTTTGAATGACGCCGAGGTCGATCAGGCTCAGGACGCAGGCTTCCACGCCGCCCGCCTCGGCCCGCGCGTGCTACGCACAGAAACAGCGCCGGTCGTGGCCCTGAGCGTGGCGCAGCAGTTGTGGGGGGATTTCTAAGCTAACTAAATAGCTGAATCAGGAGCGCTTGCCTGCGTTATCGACGACACGGTTTTAGATGTAACGCGTCATCGTTTATCGAAGACAAGCACGCTCCCGTGTTAAAGCACATACCGTGTGATCGCGACGAAATGCAGCACACTCCCGGCAATCACGAACAGATGCCAGATGCCGTGCCAGTGCCGGAAGCGCTTGTCGTAGGCGAAGAAAATAATCCCCACCGTGTAGAACACCCCGCCCAGCGCCAGCCAGGTAAATCCGGCGGTGCCCAGGGCAGCCATAAGCGGTTTGACCGCCACCAGCACGATCCAGCCCATGACCGCATAGATCACGATGGACATGACCCGCGCTTCGGACCGCGGTTTGATCTCTTGCAA
Organism: Pseudomonas sp. UBA5706; assembly: GCF_002419965.1. Classification (GTDB taxonomy): domain Bacteria; phylum Pseudomonadota; class Gammaproteobacteria; order Pseudomonadales; family Pseudomonadaceae; genus Aquipseudomonas. The sequence goes on along the minus strand of NZ_DIHC01000006.1, from coordinate 1,652 downwards.
TATCCCGATCAATGCCAGTCCCCAGACGATGCCGAACAAGGCCCAGCCCCATGGCCCGCGCAGCGTGACCAGGCAGAACGGCGTATAGCTGCCCGCGATCAGCAGGTAGATCGAAAAGTGATCGACCTTCTGCATGATCGCTTTGGCCCGACCGCGTACGCTGTGGTACACCGTCGAGGCGCTGTACAACACCACCAGCGCCACGCCATACACCGCCACGCTGACGATCTTCCACACATCGCCAGCCAGGCTGGCGATCACCAGCAGCCACACGGCACCGATGCACGCCAGCAGCGCGCCGACGAGGTGGGTCCAGGCGTTGAATTTTTCTCCGTAGTACATCCGCAATACACCTCTCTCAGTTGCACGACAGTGGACAAGGCTCCAGCTTATGACTCAAAAGCGCAATGCATGTGTCAGGGTTTATGAGCATTTTATGCAGCCAGCCACACTTGAGTTCGGCACAATCGGCCGCTCGAAGAACAACAAATTCGCTGCGGAAAACACACGATGCAGATCGACGAAGAACTGACCCTCAAGAAGCTGGAGATCTTTCTGGCGTTCATGCGTACCGGCAATCTGGCGCGTGCGGCGGTGGAACTGCAGACCAGCACCGTCAGCGTTCATCGAGCGATTCATTCACTGGAAAACGCGCTGCGCTGCCCGCTGTTCAAGCATGAAGGGCGCAACCTGACGCCGCTGGAAAGCGCCTACGTGCTGGAAGAAAGAGCGCAGAAACTGGTGCAGGACGTGTTAAGTACCGTCGAGCAGACCCGTGCCGCCGCTGGTTTCTCGGCTGCGCGATTCAAGCTTGGTGCGTTGTACTCGCTAACGGTCAAGACCGTGCCGCAGCTGATCATGGGGCTGAAGATCCGTCGCAGCGAGCTGAATATCGATTTGATTCTGGGCTCGAACATCGATCTGTTTTACAAGCTCAAGAACATGGAAGTCGACGCGATCCTGGTCTCGCTCAACGAGAGCGTCAACGACCCGGATTGCGAGCAGTTGCCGTTGTTTTCCGACGATATCTTCCTCGCCTGTCCTGCCGACTCGCCCTTTGCGCAACAGGCCGAGGTGAACCTGAGCGATCTGCGCGAAGCGACGTTCATCACCCTGACCCAAGGCTTTGCCACTCACCGCGACGGTGCACGAGTATTTCAGCAAGCGGGGTTCGAGCCGAAGGTGGCGATGCAGGTCAACGACATCTTCACGCTGCTGAGCATGGTCAGCTCAGGAGTGGGATACGCGCTGCTGCCCGGCCGGATCGCCGCCGTCTACGAAAACCGCGTGCGCCTGATACCGCTACAGGCGCGTTACCGCATGCAGCAGCACATCGGGCTGGTTTTTCTCAAAGCCCGCGAGCGCGATCCGAATCTGCTGGCATTGCTGGCGGAGTGTCGGATGTATTCGAATCGGTTGGAGCAACACTAACAGTCACCACACAGCGGCTTATGCCGAAGGCGTAGCCGTTCAGCTGGCTGCGGACGCGGATTGGGCATCTGCTGGGAACCGCCACTAACCCCTGCTCAGGCGGTTCTCCTGACTCAACCGAGGGCGTCTGGTTTTATGAGCGCTTCGCACTCAATCGTCAGCAAGCTGGCCTCCTACGCCTTCGGCAGAAGCGGATCGATGTCCACCGCAGCCCGCTTTTG
>NZ_DIHC01000033.1:30174-189742 GCF_002419965.1 Pseudomonas sp. UBA5706 | reverse complement strand
GTCTTTCATGGGGCTCGTTCAGTACACGACGAAGCTATCTCCATTTTCATAGAGTTGACTCGAGTGGATCGGCGGGCAGCCAGGGCCTTGCATCTCGTGAGCAAGAGACTGGTACACCTCACGAGCGGAGCCTTTGACCATCACTGTTTTACTCACTGGAGACGAGTCAATACCTCGCTGGGTTAAGCCATAGCTACACCCTGTCAAAAGCAGCATGGCAGCGACCAGTCCCGGTATTTTCAGATGCTTTGCTTCAACAATCGCCCGCATGTTCAGTCCTTTAATCACGGTCAGTTCGCAACGGTTTTAGTTGTCATGGTGCAGTTCGAAGAAGCTTTGAACCATGGGTTATCTGACTGGCAAAACTCGAAAGGCGTCATGATTCGTCCGCCAGCCGTGAACGACCCAGTCGGTGTACGCTCACGGATATCTTGTGGCTCAACGAGTCCTGAGCAGATCTTTTCAGAAGTTAACACCGCCCCCTTACCACCTGCTGAGCGGACGCTGTAGACATCTGCGTCATAACCCCGGGCCACCTCTATTACCACGCACGAACTGTCCTTTTTCACACCATTGTTGATGAATTCGCAGCGTGTGCTGCCATTCATTTTTGTCGAGCAGTCTGCCTTGACCTCCGCAAGTGTTGGGGCTGAAAGCAGCACGGTGGTGGCAAAAATCAACGCTTTGTTCAGCACGGAGAGATCCTTTTTCGGCTTTTGGTTGGTCCGTTGCCTTACACATTCAGGCAAAACAGTCTCGGATAATACCTAAAAACCTGTTTTGGGATAATCCCAGAACAGGTTTATTTAGTCCGCCAGTCCTTTTTTTGGCGGCGCACTTTGAAATCCATCCACTCGGAACCGTACCAGCGGCTGCTCGTATTACTGATCGAGCAGCGCAAGCTGGCAAGCATCACGCAGCAACAACTCTCTGAGGCACTCAGCCGGCCGCAGTCGTTCGTTTCCAAGTACGAGCGTGGAGAGCGTCGTCTTGACGTGATCGAATTCTTAGAAATCTGCAGGCATTTGGACGCGGATGCGTATGAGATTCTTAAAGCGGTAGCGCCACCGCGCCGCAGTTAAGCTGCCGGATGCCATAACCTTGCAACCGCCGCGCTGTGGCATCTCCCTGATTTCTTTTTCAGCGTACAACGCCCGACCGCCAACCTTTAGTATGCGGCTCGATCAACCGCTGAAGCTGCTTTGTTAGGTCCGCCCACCAGCAAACTATCTCGCTGCGATGATCAAGCGACCCTGGCAAAGCTGGGGATTGAGACGGATCTAGCTTTCACGCTAAATCCAAACACACCGGCCGCATAGAAAATCACCTTGCACACATCCACGGCACGCTATGCATCTCGGACGATAGAGTAGACGAAGTGGCCGAGGCGCTCAGGAAGGCGCTTGCAATGGATGACAGGCACCGCCACAGCAACCATGTTGCCAACGTAAAATAGCCCCGGAGCATTCAGTGGTGGGCTGCCTGCTGCATCAAGGAATACAGCATTACTGCTATCAGGCTGAAAGCTGCTCCAGGTCAAATAACTCGTCCAGGCTGCGCCTCCACTCGGAATTCCTTGCATTGCTCAAGACGTAGTTTAGTGGCGAACACTCTGTTTCTGGGGCCTCTCCAGCAAGGGCCAGGCACGCTGCCTTAGTCACTTGTCCTAGGGTGCTCTACAGGTTCACAAGGGCGGCGTGCTCTCGTCTTCGACGACGTAATGCATGATAATGTGTGATTTGAACAAGCCGTTTTCGCGACTCTGGACGAGCGAGGCTGGGAACCCGGTAAGCTCTTACTTGATCAGGCGCGGCCGTGAAGCCTCCGCTCATAGAAATATTTCACGAAATATGTCGTCGAAAACTCGTCAGCACTGCCGCGACTCGCATGGCTTCCATCTGGATCCAGGCACGGCAGGTGTCCACCCCTAGACAACCGAGGAAAGCTTGAGCGCTATCGACTATTCCACTTTGACTAAAGAGCAACTCATCGAAGTGCTTAAGCGTCGCGACGTGCAGGCTCATTACGGGCTGCATTGGGAGCGTCAGAACATTACCCCAGATAAGGCGCTCAACCGAGACTTCGTTGGGTTCGAGCTTCTACCTGAGCAGTGCTACGGTGAGGGCCCATGGGAGAACCTCGTCATCGAAGGGGACAACTATGATGCGTTGAGGCACCTGGCCACCACCCATGCGGGGCAGTTTCATCTCATTTATATTGATGTCCCCTACAACACGGGCAACAAGGATTTTGTCTACAACGACCACTTCTTCGACTCCCGAGACCGCTACCGGCACAGTACATGGCTCGAATTCATATATCAGCGCCTGGTTTTAGCTAAAGCCCTCCTCAAAGAGGATGGCGCCATCGTAGTCAGTATTGACGACAATGAGCTGTTCAACATGGGGCTGCTCATGAATCAAGTATTCGGCGAGCGTAGTTTCTTAGCTAATTGCATTTGGCAAAAGCGCTACAGCCGTGAGAACCGTAGCGCTATCGGCGATGCACATGAATATCTCTTGATTTACTCACTCAAGCCTGATGCGTTCAAGCAGCGCCGAGGTAGGTTGGTTTTAGGTGATAAACAGAAGTCAGTTTACAAAGAGACAGGGCATCCCCGAGGGAAGTGGCGTGCCGTGTCGCTGTCCGCTCAAGGGTTCCGGCCTAATCAGATGTACGAAATTGTCTCGCCAATTACAGGAAAAGTCTTCCGCCCCCCAGAAGGGGGCTGTTGGAAGGTAATAAAGTCAAAATACGATGATCTTCTAGCGCAGGGGCTTATCTACTTTGGTAAGGATGGCAACGCCATGCCTAGCCGGATGCAGTTCTTGGAAGACATTGATGGCATGACACCTTGGACTTGGTGGCCGCACGACGAGGTCGGGCACACCGACGAGGCGCGAAAAGAGATTCAAGACATCTTTGGCACGCAGACGGCTTTCGATACTCCGAAGCCCACCCGGCTAATGGAAAGAGTCCTCCAAATCTGCGCCCCAGAGAAAGACGCTCTTGTGCTCGATTTCTTTGCAGGCTCTGGAACTACGGCGCATGCGTTGCTCCGAATGAACAAGGCTGACGGAGGGCAAAGAAGATTTGTGGTGGTGTCTAGCCGTGAAGCGACTGACGAGACACCTGACAGAAACTTATGCCGCGACGTTTGCGCTGTGCGAATTCGCAAGGCGATGGAAGGATACTCGTCGATAAAAACTGGTTTTGTCGAACCTCTAGGGGGCTCATTTGCTTACCTGAAGGCCATTCCTGTCCCGATGCATAGGTTCGAGGAGCAGCTCACAGACTCTATGGTTTGGACATTTGCTCAGCAGGCTTCTGGCCATCCTTTGAGTGCACCACAGCAGGGGGTATCCACTTCAATAAATGGCAATCATCTGATCGCATACTGTGCCAATACAAAGCCTTCAACGTTGGCAGCTCTCTGTGCAAAATTGGAGAACCATAAGGGGCCAGCGGTGGTACTTAGCTGGGGTATCCAAGCGGTGCAGGAAGCCCTAGTAGGCTTAGCTATGAACATAAGCTATGTGGCTGTGCCTCAGGACTTGCAGCATGCCTTCCGGCAAGGCAACGCGCAGGTCCGAGAACCTGAGCCTGTTGAAACCGAAGCAAGGGAAGATCAATTGGTACTACAGGGAGAGCAGCCGTGAGCCGAACCGTCCCGATGCCTTTTCAAGACCGGCACATCAATGTGTTAGTCGAGAGATTTGTAGCTCTGAAGTCCACCTACGATGCCTTGGGCTCCAATCCACGTAAGGATGAGCTTGAACGCCTCCGCCGTAACGGCGCGTGCGTTCTCTTGCAGGCCCCCACCGGTATTGGCAAAACGTTGATGGCTAGCGAGTTTATCGCGAGATTTTCGCCCACAGATCGAATCATATGGTTCTGGTTCGCACCCTTCACTGGCGTTCTTTCTCAGGCTAAAGCGTCGCTCAAGCGGCAGGCCCCAAGTTTGATACACCTAGATATTGACTCTGATCGCCAAGTCGAGAAGCTTCTCCCAGGAGCGGTATTCGTCCTAAGTTGGCAGACGGTGGCAGCCAGATCTCGTGACTCTCGTGTAGTCCGGCAGACCGGTGATGTAGGCATGGCTGTCGATGACTTGATAGCTGAAGCAAGACATCTCGGTTTTCGCATCGGTGTCGTGGTAGACGAAGCTCACCATGGGTTTGTCCGTGCCACTGAGGCAGGACGTTTTTTCGCCGAGGTGATGTCACCGGACTATGTATTGCTGATGACGGCTACTCCTAGAGACACGGATGCGGCTAAGTTTGCCAAGCAAACTGGTTACCAGATCGGAGGGCCTAACGATTGGGCGTCGATCACACGTGCCGAAGGGGTGGACGCGCAGCTGCTAAAAAAGAGCGTCAAGGCTGCAAGATTCATAGCCCAGAACCAGGACGATGCGCAGCTGCTAGCTTTTGAAGAGGTGGCCATGTCTGAAGCCGCCGCGATGCACCGGCTTATCAAGACTACCTTAGCCGACGCCAACGTCGGGTTGGTCCCCTTGATGTTGGTGCAGGTCCCCAACGGCGGACAGATGTTGGAGCAAGCCAAAAAGTATCTGATCAACGTTCTACGCTTTCCAGAAACAGCTGTACGCAGTCACACCTCGGACGAACCGGATCCGAACCTGTCGGCACTTGCGGACGATCCTCAGGTTGAAGTCATCTTATTTAAGATGGCGATCGCAACCGGATTTGATGCTCCTCGGGCTTTCACTCTCGCAGCTCTCCGTGGCGCTCGCGACTCCAACTTTGGCGTACAAGTCGTAGGGCGCATCATGCGCGTTCACCGTTTGCTTCAAGGCCGGCTCAACGACATGCCGCCTTTATTGCATTATGGTTATGTATTTCTTGCGAATGGGGAGGCGCAGGAGGGCTTGCTCAACGCTGCAGCGCAAATAAACCAATTGCCTGGCCAGCTAGCGTCCGCTACACCCGCTACTGTCGTAACCATCATAGGGGGTGAGTCGAGTGTGCAGGTTGCTAAACCTGGGGAAACCTTCTCTCTTCTCGCTAATCAAAAGAGCACGGCGTTGTCTATCAACTCGGCGGATAACAGTGCCCGGCCTACAAACGGTGAAGGTACGCCAGATCTTGTAGATTTGAGTTCATCGTATATTTCTTCCTCCCAAGGGTTAGGATCGCAGATAGATTTTTTTCAGATACTTGCTACACCTCCCGGCCCCGTTCTTTCAGTAGGAAGTCAGACACCTGCCGACCCGCTTCATCCGGGGCTGGCGCATGGCTACACGGAATCCTCACCCCTTGCCCGTGCCTTTCAGCTAGAAGCCCATTCGAATGGGTTCAATTATGCACTTAGGGCTGCGACCCCTCAGTCGCTTGTAACTGAAACTCTACCTCCTTTGCCCGAGGACTTCGAGCAAAGGCTTGCTCACCACATCGACTTCTCTCGGGTACTCGGTGATCGACTAAAAGTACGCTCAAGGGTTACAGAGCGGGTGACCGATGTATTTGCATCAGGAACCGCGCCGGAAGATAAGGATGTATGGGCAACCGTCTCTCCGGTTGCCATTGCTCAGAGGGCACGTCAGATAGCATTTCAGTTCGAAGAGGTTGATCGGCGCGAGCTGCTTCATGCGTTACGGACGCGCTTCCGGGAAGTGCTTGTCAGTGAGGGATACGAACTGCCGGAGAGCGAAGAAGCATTAACCGGCCAGTTGGAGTTAGTCTTAGTTCGTAACGACAAGCTCATTCGTGACGCGCACAAACGTCTGAGATCTGAGCAAGTCAGTTCCGCCACCGTCCCATTGCCAGCGTTCGTATCATCCACGATGCCGTTGGCGCCAGCTGCTCGCAACCTCTATGGCATTTTCCCGGAAGATCTTCGACCTCAGGAGCGAGAGTTTGCTGAAATGCTTGATACTTCTTCTCAAGTGTTGTGGTGGCACCGTAATCCGCCGCAAAAACCTTTTTCTGTAGCCCTGTACGGCTGGGCTGAAGGAGTGGGATTCTTTCCGGACTTCGTCGTCGGCGTTGCCGAGCGCAGTGAAGGAAGCGGGGTAGCGTTAGGTGAAGTCAAAGGACCGCATCTCCGACAGTTTGACAAAGCAAAGGCAGGTGCTCGCCATGTCGAATATGGCCGAGTCTACATGGTTGGCAAAGCTGGCGCTGAGGGAAGCTTCCGGATGTGGCGCCTAGCTAATGACGACCAGACTCTCGTCGACGACGGGCCATTCGAGGTACAGAGGATGCGTTATTCATGATGCGAGAGCAGCGCAACCTGGGTTCAAGGGGCGCTGCGAGCGTCAATGACTGGCGTAATGCATTGTAATCCCGCTTCAAAGTCAGCGCGCGGTCGATCGGGGGGGGAATGCCGTCAGGTGCGCCGCCTATAAAGCGACATTCAAGCCCGATGTCCTAGCCAGGGCGGAAGCAATCCATCATCTCAGTTGAAGATGGACGAGGTCCCGCGCCAACACAGTTCCGAGCAGGCAGCGTGGGTATGGGCTGGCGTATGGGCTAGTGAAGCTTGCTAAGTAAAAATTCTTATTTTTCAATGTGATAGCGAAATAAAAAGCCGGCTTGTGGCCGGCTTCTCGGTGACGGGCTTGGTGAGTTTTTGGCTAACCGCACTCGTCCGCAAAAGTGCGCGCTGCGAGCAGGCGCTTGTTAGGTAGACCAGGCAGGTCGCGAAGACTTTACCTTGTCGATCACCCTCGGCGGGTAGCCTGTGGGTGGTGAAACGAAGGCGTGCAGGATACGCATTCTTGCATCGCCTGCCCAGTCCTGAACCGCTGTCATGTCTCTTCATCCGCGCTTTCGTTTTTCCGGGTCAGGGGCTGGTCGCAGGGTGGCGGCGGTTGTTGAGCGTGGACCACCAAAAGATCCAGCCTAGGATGTGGATGTGTTGTTCCTGAACCTGCTCGGCGCTGAAGATTTCGTCGGGGTATTCGCCGGCGTTGTGGCTGCGCAGGCGCAGACCGCCGCCGGGAAGGCGGTAAAGGTATTTCACGCGCAACATGCCATCGTGCTCCAAGGCATACATTTCGCCGTCAATGACGCTGATGCGACCTCGGTCTACGCCGACGAGCGAGCCGTCCTGGATCTTGTCGGCCATACTGTTACCGACCATGGCGACGCAGATGGCGTTGTGCAGTTCGACGTCCATGGCTTCGAGCACGCGTCTGGCCAGGCGGACTTTATGGTTGGGCAGCTCGCTGACCGCTGTGCGCCTGCCAGCATGAGGCAGGTTTTGCGTTTGCACCTCGGTGTAGAAGGGCATCTCCAGTTCTTCGCGCGCACTGCCGCGCTCCATGCGTGGCTTGGCGATGCCGGTCAGACCGCTTCTGTCGAGTTCACCGGGGTGCTTGGCTCCCTCCCCGGTACGCAGCCAGCGGACATTGACGCTCAGCAGTTCGGCGACTTCTTCCATACGCGCCAAGGGTATCCCGCGCTTGAACCAGTTGTTCACGTGTTGCGGCGTCACCTTACGGTTGGCGGCGAAGTCTGTTGCAGAGAGACGGCACTCTCGCAGAAGGACACGTAGTCGATCACCTGATGTATTCATGAATCGAAGTTTACGTGCGGTTGCACGTTGTTTAAATGAACGAAGTGTTCAAATGCGCACAACTTCAACGTAGAAGGCGATTGTGGGGATTACAACTTGAGGGCGCTCTTGTAGGAAGTTTCAACAACTATATTGTTTTCGGTCAACAGTCGCAAAGACCGGCGCCTGCAAGGCGATTTTAGTACAGGGTACGAGATAGAGCGTCGGTTAAAGACGTATGTTGTGGGTATTGTGTTTCGAAAGGGTGGCGGGTACTACGGGTATAAACGAGTTGTTTGAAGGGGCGCAGGTTTAAACATTTTTTCGGACACATACGGTGAAAAAGCTGCCGAGAGGCCATGCTTGCGCGCATCCGAAATGCACCTATGGCATGACCTTGTAGTCAGTTCGCGATCGATAACGAATCAATGGGTGCTTACGATCTGGCGGGCTCTGAGTTTCCAGCCTTTCATAACGCCGAGAGCCGGCTGGCATGAGACCCCATCGGGGGAACAGCAGAAAGAATACGCAGCTCCGAGGCGACTGGCGCCCCGGAGGTGTCGAACCGGATCAGCCCTTGTAGGCAGCGACCGATTTGGTGATGGCTTCGCGAGCGGCGTCTGCGCCGGCCCAGCCTTCGATTTTTACCCATTTGCCTTTTTCGAGGTCTTTGTAGTTCGCAAAGAAGTGCTCGATCTGCTGGATCAACAGCGGTGGCAGGTCGGTGTATTCCTTCACGTCGACGTACAGCTGGGACAGTTTGTCGTGTGGTACTGCGATGACTTTGGCATCGCCGCCGCCATCGTCGGTCATGTTCAGTACGCCGACCGGACGGGCGCGGATGACCGAGCCGGGTGCAACCGGGTATGGCGTCACAACGAGCACGTCGAGGGGGTCGCCGTCGTCGGCGAGGGTGTTGGGGATGAAACCGTAGTTGGCCGGGTAGAACATTGGGGTGGCCATGAAACGGTCAACGAACAGCGCGTCGCTTTCTTTGTCGATTTCGTATTTGATCGGCGCGTGGTTGGCCGGGATTTCGATTGCGACGTAGATGTCATTCGGCAGGTCTTTGCCGGCCGGAATCTTGCTGTAGCTCATTGGGCTTTGCCCCCTTGGTTGACCATTCAGAATCTGGCGTCCAACGCCAAAAAGTGGCCCGGATTATAGGCACATTCGAAAAGCGTTGCCATGCGTGGCGCTCGCCTTCCAGGCGTTGGGTTGAGCCTGATAGACCGGCGTTTCAGACTTAAGTGCCGGGTTGAAGTGCCGTGAGGCGGGCCAGAGGGTCCTGCCGATAAAAGGCTTTGAGCTGGGCGTAGACCTGCGGATACGCCTGGGCCAGCAAATCCGGTGCACTGAAGAAGTATTCGCTGGTGACGGCGAAAAACTCGGCAGGATTCTCCGCCGCGTAAGGATCGATCGCGGTTTCAGCATCGGGGTCCGCGTCCAGCTGGCGATTGAGGTCATCGAAGGCGCCCTGCATGGCGCTGACCCAATCGGCGATGCGCATGTCGTTATGCAGGGGCGGGTGGCCGTTGGCACCGCCGTTGAGCATGTCGAGTTTGTGCGCCAGTTCGTGGATCACCAGGTTGTAGGCTTCCCAGCCGCCGCTGGCCAATACGCCCGGCCACGCCAGGATGACCGGGCCCTGGGACCAGGCCTCGCCACTGTGTTCGCCATCCCACTCGTGCTCGACGCCGCTGGCGTCGCGGTGCTTTTGCGGGCTGATGAAATCGTCACCGTAGAGGACGATTTCATGAAAGCCCTGGTACCAGTTCAGGTCGCCCAGGGCCAATAGCGGCAACTGCGCCTGGGCGGCGAGAAACAGGCGCGACTCGTCATCCAGGTGAACGCCTTCCAGTGCCGTGAGGTGTTTGCCATGCAGAAACAGTACGCAGCTGTCGAGCAGGTAGCGATCCTCTTCGGCGGTCAGGCCATCAAGGATCGGCAAGCGTTGGCGTACCCGCGCCCATAGCTCAGGCTCGACCGGGTTGCGCGCCAGGGTGCGACGTTTCAGCCAGTTGCCGATTGACCACATGATTCAGCGCGCTGTGGCCGAACGGCCCATACGGCTGCGAACCAGGCCGATAATCATGGGCAGCAGCGAAAGCACGATGATCGCCAGCACCAGCAGCGTGAGGTTTTTCTTGATGAATGGGATGTTGCCGAAGAAATAGCCGAGGGTGACCAGACCGCCGACCCAAAGGATCGAACCCAGCACGCTGAAACCCAAAAAGCGCAGGTAGTGCATCTTGCCCAGGCCAGCGACGAAAGGGGCGAAGGTGCGAATGATGGGCAGGAAGCGCGCCAGGGTCACGGTCTTGCCGCCGTGACGCTCGTAGAATTCGTGGGTTTTGGTCAGATAGTCGCGGCGGAAAATCTTCGAATCGGGATTTTTGAACAGCCTGTCCCCAAGGTTGCGGCCGATGACGTAGTTGGTGCTGTCGCCGAGAATCGCTGCGGCCATCAACAGGCAAGCGAGCAAGACCGGATCCAGGCCGCCGCCAGCCGCGACGGCGCCTGCAATGAACAGCAGCGAATCACCCGGCAGGAAAGGCGTGACGACCAGACCCGTCTCACAAAAGATCACCAAAAACAGGATCGCGTAGACCCAGGTGCCGTAGTTGGTCACCAACAAGTCGAGATAGACGTCGAGGTGAAGGATGAGGTCGAGCGGGTGGAAATCCATGTACGGCACCTGATTGAAAAAGGCCCCAAGCGGGCCCTGTGCGGGTCAATGATGACTGCTGATTGCGGCGCATTATAGAGGGAAGCCATGGGATGTCGCTGGGGGCGGTATTCAGATTGAAATATTTAGATGCAATGGCCTTCGCACGCCTCGGCGAACCGTTGGAGGCCAATTCATTTTCGAGCCTGCGTCGGGACGATCGAAAAGCCTGGGCTGCGACGCCTCCCCGGTGATGACTCGCTGTCTTGGATATCGTGTCTGCTTACGCGCTTTCATGAAAAAACGGCCCCCGAAGAGACCGTTCTTTTAAAGCACGTTTACCGGATCAGAAGAAGCCCAGTGGGTTGATGTCGTAACTTACCAGCAGGTTTTTGGTCTGTTGGTAGTGCTCGAGCGCGACTTTGTGCGTTTCGCGGCCCACGCCGGATTTTTTGTAACCACCGAACGCAGCGTGCGCCGGGTACAGGTGGTAGCAGTTGGTCCACACACGACCGGCCTTGATGGCGCGGCCAACGCGGTAGGCGCGGTTGATGTCGCGGGTCCACACGCCAGCGCCGAGGCCGAACTCGGTGTCGTTGGCGATGGCGAGCGCTTCGGCTTCATCCTTGAAGGTGGTAACGCTGACCACCGGTCCGAAGATTTCTTCCTGGAACACGCGCATCTTGTTGTTGCCTTTGAGCAGCGTCGGCTGGATGTAGTAGCCGGTCGCCAATGAGCCTTCCAGCTTCTCGACCTTGCCGCCGGTCAACAGCTCGGCGCCTTCGCCCTGAGCGATTTCAAGGTAGGACAGGATCTTGTCGAACTGCTGCTGCGATGCTTGGGCGCCAACCATGGTCTCGGTGTCCAGCGGGTCGCCGCGCTTGATCTTCAGCACCTTCTTCATTACCGCTTCCATGAACTGCGGGTAGATCGACTCCTGGACCAGGCAGCGCGAAGGGCACGTGCACACTTCGCCCTGGTTGAAGAACGCCAGCACCACGCCTTCAGCCGCTTTATCAATGAACTCCGGTTCGGCGCTCATGATGTCTTCGAAGTAAATGTTCGGCGATTTGCCGCCCAGTTCCACGGTGGAAGGGATAATGCTGTCGGCCGCCAGTTTCATGATGTGCGAGCCCACAGGTGTAGAACCTGTGAAGGCGATTTTGGCAATGCGCTTGCTGCTGGCCAGCGCTTCGCCAGCTTCCCGGCCATACCCTTGCACTACGTTGAGCACGCCTTTTGGCAGCAGATCGCCAATCACTTCCATCAGCACCGTAATGCTCAGTGGGGTTTGCTCGGCGGGTTTGAGTACGATGCAGTTACCGGCTGCCAAGGCGGGTGCGAGCTTCCAGGCGGCCATCAGCAGCGGGAAGTTCCACGGGATGATCTGACCGACCACGCCCAACGGTTCATGGATGTGGTACGCCACGGTATTGCCGTCGATTTCCGCCGCGCTGCCTTCCTGCGCACGCAGCACGCCTGCGAAATAACGGAAGTGATCGACGGCCAGCGGAATGTCGGCGTTGAGGGTTTCGCGCACGGCCTTGCCGTTGTCCCAGGTTTCGGTGACGGCCAGCAGTTCCAAGTTCTGCTCGATGCGATCGGCGATTTTCAGCAAGGTGAGCGAGCGCTCCTGAACGGACGTCTTGCCCCATGCATCGGCGGCGGCGTGGGCTGCATCCAGCGCTTTATCGATATCTTCGGCAGTCGAGCGAGGGAACTCAGCGATCAGCGTGCCGGTGACCGGCGAGGTATTTTCAAAATATTGGCCTTTGACCGGCGGCACGAATTGGCCACCGATGTAATTGCCGTATTGGGTCTTGAAGGTCACGACCGAGCCTTCAGTGCCGGGATGGGCATAACGCATGGTGAATATCTCCGTTGTTGTGATTGTGTGGGGATAACGCATTGCTTCATTGGGTAGAGCTGCTTGGTCAAAGCGTAGAGCAAAGCTTGGGCCACTGCCGTCAAGACCCCGGCTTATAAGGCCTCAGCCAGAACATCGGATGCCTGAGCGACTGTTGTGCGCCAGGGGCGATACGGCCTGTGTGACATTTTGTACCGAATTCGGAGCGATTCGCTCGCATGCGCCTTTGGAAGCATTGCAATGCATAGAGGCCAAGAGGATGCTGGTCTGCAACTCCCCGGGAGCACCTAGGAAGCACAATAAAAATGCACAGCAATCACTTCACCCGACACGCACAGCAAGTCCTGACAGTTGCCCAAGGCAAGTCGACTCATCGCTCTGGCCCCGGTGCCGACCCGTCGATTGCCCGGTCCTGGGCGCGTTGCCTTGAAGACTATCATCTGGACCCCGCTCAACCCATGGCCCCGACGGTACTGGAGCATGCTCGGGTACTGGAAAGTCGCGAGCGTCTGCAGCAGGTGCTGACCATCGCCGGTGGCGAGATGAACCGCCTGCTTCAGCAGCTTTCTGGTGGCCATGCAGTGCTGTTGACCGATGATCGCGGGGTGATCCTCAACTGTGTCACTGAGCCCGGAGAACGGAAGATTTTCGAGCGCGCGGGCCTCTGGCTGGGGGCTGACTGGAGCGAGGCGCGGGAAGGGACCAACGGGATTGGCACCTGTCTGGTGGAGCGCCAGCCGGTGACCATTCATCGCGACGAGCATTTCCGCGGGCGGCACACAGGCCTTACATGCTCTGCCAGCCCGGTGTTCGATCCCAACGGCGACCTTCTGGCGGTGCTTGATGTGTCATCGGCGCGGCACGATGTATCCCGGCAAAGCCAGTTTCACACCATGGCGCTGGTCAATCTCTCGGCGAAGATGATCGAAAGCAGCTACTTCGTGCGTCATTTCGACGATCAGTGGCTGCTGCGTTTTCATTTGCAGCCCGGATCGGTGGGGTTGTTCAGTGAAGGGTTGCTGGCATTCGACGGCGCGGGGCGGATCAGTGCGCTAAACCAAAGCGCATTGAATTTGCTCAGCCTGGGCCGCGCCGATGTGATCGGGCAGACGGTCGAAGCCTTGTTCGACTGCTCGCTGGATGAGCTTATGAGCCGCGCAGCGCCTGATGCTGCAACCAGCTGGCCGCTGCGCACCCGGGACGGTAGAGGGTTTTTCGCGGTGCTGCGTGGCCAACCACGGCCTGAACTGAAAGTCTATTCTGCGCCCATTGTCACCGAACCGGTTTCACCGCCTTCGCTGAGCGCAATCTGTCTGGGCGATGCTGCGCTGCAAACCGATTTTCGTCGCGCCCTGAAGGTCTTCGAGCGTGATGTGCCTCTGCTGATCAATGGGCAGACCGGTTCCGGCAAAGAGGCGTTCGCCAAGGCTGTGCATCAGGCCAGTCAACGTGCAGGCAGGCCGTTCGTGGCCCTCAATTGCGCGGCCATTCCCGAGAGCCTGATCGAGAGTGAGCTGTTCGGCTATCGCGGTGGCAGTTTCACCGGCGCGCGCAAGGAAGGCATGCGTGGCAAGCTGCAGCAGGCTGACGGCGGAACGCTGTTTCTGGATGAAATCGGCGACATGCCGCTGACCTTGCAGACGCGCTTGTTGCGGGTGCTGGAGGACCGTCTGGTTGTACCGATTGGTGGCGAACCCCAGGCCGTGAACGTTCGAATCATCAGCGCAACCCACCGCAATCTCCAGGAGCGGGTGGAGGACGGCCGTTTTCGCGAGGACCTCTACTACCGGCTCAACGGTCTGGAAATCGCCTTGTCACCATTGCGCGAGCGCAGCGACAAACCGCAGTTGCTGGATTTTCTGCTGCAACAAGAGGCGCAAGGTCATCCGGTGACGATCGATCCCGATGCCCGTGGCGCGCTGCTGGGATTTGACTGGCCGGGTAACGTGCGGCAGATGCGTAATGTGCTTCGGACACTGGCGGCGTTGTGCGAGGACGATGTCATCCGCTATGACGACTTGCCGCAGGTGATTCGTCAGGGCGCTGCCGAAGAGTCTTTCGCGCCTGAGCCGACTGACTCGCCGTTGGACAGCGCCGAACGTTCAGCGCTGATCGCAACCCTCGAAGCTCAACGCTGGCACATGACCCACGCGGCGCGAGCGTTGGGGGTCAGCCGCAATACCCTGTATAGAAAGCTGCGCAAGCATGGGATTGCGCGTTAGCAGGTTTTAATTCTGCCCGGAGGGCGTGGGAGCTGGCTTGCCGGCGATCCATCGCGCAGCGGTGGCAGACCCTGTAAACGTGGTCTATCTGGCACATCGAGCGCACAGGTTTGCTGCCGACTCCCGGCAGATCGCCGGCAACCGAGCTCCACGCCCTTGCGCGAGAATCAAAGCCGTAGCGCAATACCGCCAATATCCTTCGCCAATTGAACTGTGCGAACCGACCCTCTCTACGCTAACCTGCGCCCATGTTTTAAGAGGTCGGTCATGCACATTCATATTCTGGGTATTTGCGGCACGTTCATGGGGTCGCTGGCGGTTCTCGCCAAGGATTTGGGCCATAAAGTTACCGGCTCCGACGCCAACGTCTACCCGCCGATGAGCACGCAGCTTCAGGCGCAGGGCATAGAGTTGATGCAAGGGTATGATCCGTCGCATCTGGAGCCTGCGCCGGATCTGGTGGTGGTCGGCAATGCCATGTCACGCGGCAATCCGGCGGTCGAATACGTTCTGAACAAAGGTCTGCCCTACGTTTCCGGCCCGCAGTGGCTGGCCGATCATGTGCTGCGCGGTCGTTGGGTGCTTGCCGTGGCCGGCACACACGGCAAGACCACCACCAGCAGCATGCTGGCCTGGGTACTGGAGCATGCAGGCATGGCGCCTGGCTTCCTGATCGGCGGTGTGCCGCAGAACTTCTCGGTGTCTGCCCGCCTGGGCGACACACCGTTCTTCGTGGTCGAGGCCGACGAATACGACAGCGCCTTCTTCGATAAGCGGTCGAAATTCGTCCACTACGGCCCGCGTACCGCGATCCTTAATAACCTTGAGTTCGACCACGCCGATATCTTCCCGGACCTGCCCGCCATCGAGCGCCAGTTCCACCATTTGGTGCGCACCATCCCCAGCGAAGGCCTGGTGATTCATCCGACCACCGAACCGGCCCTTGAGCGGGTGATCGAAATGGGCTGCTGGACGCCGGTGCAAACCACCGGTCAGGGCGGTCAGTGGCAAGCGAAGCTGCTCAGCGAAGACGGCTCGACGTTCGAGGTGAGTTTCGAGGGCGTCGCGCAAGGCGTGGTCAACTGGGGCATGACCGGCCAGCACAACGTCGCTAACGCATTGGCAACCCTGGCAGCCGCTCGGCATGTTGGCGTCGTGCCCCAGCAAGGTGTCGAAGCCTTGAGCGCATTCAAGAGCGTCAAGCGCCGAATGGAAAAGGTTGCTGAAGTAAACGGCATCACCATCTACGACGACTTCGCTCATCACCCGACCGCTATCGCCACCACGCTGGACGGTCTGCGCAAGAAGGTCGGTGATTCGCCGGTCATTGCCATCGTTGAGCCGCGCTCCAATTCAATGAAGCTCGGCGCGCACCGTGAAGGGCTGCCGGAAAGCGTCGATCAGGCCGATCAGGTGATCTGGTACGCACCGGCCAATCTGGGCTGGGATCTGGGCGCGACAGTTGCACTGTGCACAGTCCCTTCAGTGGTTTGCGATTCCCTGGACGCCATCATCGAACGCGTGAAAAGTCAGGCGCAGCCCGGCACTCACGTAGTGATCATGAGCAACGGCGGTTTTGGCGGTTTACACGGCAAGTTGGCCGAGGCGCTCAAGTGAGCGGGCCGGAACGCATTACCCTGGCGATGACTGGAGCCTCCGGCGCGCAATACGGGCTGCGCCTGCTCGACTGCCTGGTGCGGGAAGATCGCGAAGTGCATTTCCTGATCTCCAAGGCCGCGCAGTTGGTAATGGCCACCGAAACCGACGTGACGCTGCCGCCCAAGCCGCAAATGATGCAGGCATTTCTCACCGAATACACTGGCGCGGCGGCGGGGCAAATTCGGGTCTATGGCAAGGAAGACTGGATGTCGCCAGTAGCGTCCGGCTCGGGATCGCCCAGTGCGATGGTGGTTGTGCCGTGCTCGACCGGTACCTTGTCGGCCATCGCCACCGGGGCCTGCAATAACCTCATCGAACGCGCCGCCGATGTGACGCTCAAGGAGCGGCGGCAGTTGATTCTGGTGCCACGTGAAGCGCCGTTTTCCAGTATTCACCTGGAAAACATGCTCAAGCTGTCGAACCTGGGGGCGGTGATTCTTCCGGCCGCGCCCGGTTTTTATCACCAGCCGCAGACCATCGATGACCTGATCGACTTCGTCGTGGCGCGGATTCTCAACCTGCTGAACATCCCCCAGGACATGCTGCCGCGCTGGGGCGAGCATCATTTCGGCGCCGATGAATAAGAAACTGTTCGTCCTTACGCTCGGACTGGTGCTGGCCACCGGTTGCTCGACGGTGCGCACGCTGGATGCCAATCAACCGGGCGCGCCGGTGGTGTATTCCGGCACCCGGCTGGATCTGTATGCGATTCAGGGCGGTTGCTGCGAGAAAGAGCGTTTTGGTGTCAAGGCGCCGAAATACCCGATGCTGGATCTACCCGGCAGCGCGTTGCTCGACACGGTGCTGCTGCCCTTATCGGTTTTAACGGTTTTAGGTGTGGGATATCAGGCGACGGGCGGAATGTAGCGGACAACGGGCCGAGAGGTTCAATCCGCCCCGTAGCCGTCCGGCTTACCGGCGGCCGCGGCCTCATTAATCCCATCGCGAACCATCCATACTGCTACACAGCGTGCTCATCAGTAGCAATGGGCGCTACTTACCCAGCCGCCGCAACTCATCAGACTCCACGATCCGCACACCTTTCTGCTCCTCCAATGCCAGACGCCACAGCGCGCGAGCCAATTGGCAGGCTTCGATACCGCCGTATTTGCCGGGGATCAATTTGGCGATGGGCGCGGCCAGTTGTTCCACCAGACGCTGATCCTCTCGCTCGCCAATCAGCAGGGATGGGCGTGCGATGGTCAGTTGCGGCCAGTTTTGATCTTTGAGCGCTTTTTCCATCTCACCTTTGACGCGGCTGTAGAAAATGCTCGACTCAGGGTCGGCGTTCACTGCGCTGATCACCAGCAGGTGGCGGGCACCCAATTCCCGAGCGCGCCTGCCGAAGGCCACCACCATGTCCATGTCCACCGCGCGAAAGGCGTCCTGGGAGCCCGCCTGCTTGATAGTGCTGCCCAGACAGCAAAAAGCGATATCGACCTGGCCATCAAGCTCAGGCAACAGCGCGGTGAAATCGCCCACCGGGTTTTCAAGATGAGGATGTTCGGACAACGCTCTGCGGCTTGGGGCCAGGACGCGGCTGACCGTGGGTTCGTTGAGCAGGCGATCGAGCAGATGTTCGCCCGTCAAGCCGGTCGCTCCGGCGAGCAGGATGTGTTGCGGCGTCAAGTACATGATTTTTCTCCTTGATACGCCACAAGCATAGGCGTTCTAACGCAACAGACTGTGCGTCAACCGGGCTGGTTTCACAAAACCCCTGAAATATTCGTCAGTGCTTTGGCGCTGTCAGCGTTTGACGGTATTCAACGCCCGTTCCGCCTGGCTTTTACGCAGCTTCTGCCAGTGCGCGATAACGCCTTTGGGCGCCCAGATCTGAGGATCGGAGGCTTCGAAGTTTTCTTCGATTTCTCGCTGGGCCACGATGGTTCTGGCGTCGTTGAAGGCCTGCATCAAATCGTCGGTCTGCACCAGTGCCTTGCC
The DNA here is from genome assembly GCF_002419965.1 of Pseudomonas sp. UBA5706. GTDB lineage: Bacteria > Pseudomonadota > Gammaproteobacteria > Pseudomonadales > Pseudomonadaceae > Aquipseudomonas. The sequence continues at coordinate 171,864 of NZ_DIHC01000033.1, read as the reverse complement.
GAACAGCGCCTCGCCAAAATAGGTGAAATCGGCTTCTTCCGAGCAACCGAATGAAACGCGGTCTTCGCGGGATGCAGTAATGACCATGGTTTTCTCGTCCTTGATCGCCGGAATGAACCCGCCTGAATAACAGGCCGAAATCACCACGATCTTGTCGCGGCTTTTCAGTGGCGCGAGCACCCCCGCCATCTCGTTGGCGGGCAGATCCGACAGCTCCAGACGCGGCTGATCCAGTACCAGCTCATGCTCGTGGGTGCCGTGACTGGTGAGGTAAATGAAGATCAGGTCTTCAGGGCCACTGCGTTGCGCCAGGGTCTGCACCGCGCGGCTGATGTTTTCGCGGGTCGCCAGCGGCCGGTCGGCCATGTGGTCGCGGTGGTTGACCAGGGAAATCTGGCCGAAAGCGCCAAACCGGGTTGCCAGCAGATTGTTGACGAAATCGGCCTCGCGCAGAAACACGCTTTGTTTGCCGTCGCCGCCGACCACCAGGCTGTACAGCTCGATAGCCGGTGTGGACGCCGGGACCGCCGCCAGTGCCTTGTCCAGCAGCGGGCCTTGGGCGAGCAGACCGACCTCCAGCGCGTCAGGCAGCAGCTTGCCAGCCGCGTCGCGCACGCGCTGGCCGTTGACCCAGGTGCCGCTCTGCACGGTGCCATCGGCAGAGCTCAGCACGCCCGTCCCCTGATAGTTGTCATTGTCGAAATGACCGGTGTAGACGCTGCCATCCGCAAGCTTCAGGCGACCTTCGCCCGAGAAGCGCCAGCTGCGGAATTGCCCCTGATAGTTGGTGCCGTCGGAGCCGATCAGTTCGCCCTTGCCGGTGAAGGCCCCGTCCTTGAACTGGCCCGACCAGACGTCGCCATCGGCGTTTTCATAGCGCCCGCGACCGTTGAGCTGGTTGTCATGGAAGCCGCCAACGTATTGATCGCCATCGGCGCTGTTGTAGTTGCCGACACCCTGCAGCTGACCATCGACGAATTTACCGCTGAACTGATTACCCGCCGCGTCGCTACGCTGGCCTTCGCCGTTGGGTTTGCCGTGGGCAAACTGGCCCTGATACTCGCTGCCGTCTTCCAGAACCAGGTGGCCCAGGCCGTCGTACAGGTCGCCCTTGAACTCGCCGCGGTAGCTCATACCATGCTCTTTGAGCGTGCCCTCGCCATCGCGACGCCCCAGTTTGTAGCCCCCGACATAGCTGCCCGCGCTGGTGGTCAGCTGACCCTGACCTTGGAACAGGCCGTCCTGAAAACCGCCTTTATAGACGTCGCCGTTGCTGGCATGCCACTCGCCCTGACCATTCCATTGGCCATTTTTGAACTCCCCGGCGTACCAGCTGCCATTGGGGTAATCGATGCGGCCCTTGCCCTGCAGCACGCCATTGACCACATCGCCACGGTAGCGACCGCCATCGGGCAAGCGTGCGTCTGGCGGCAACAATGATTCGCCGTCACCGCATGCGGTAATCAAAAGGGTAAGGGCCAACGGAGCAAGCGCGCGCATGGTAAATCCCGAAAATGAGGTGTTGCGGCGTGATCGGATTGCGAACTGGAATCGAGTCGCTCACACAGCCGCGCCGAGTATGCCGCAGCCGGGAAGTCTCACGAAACAGTCTGTTATGACTGTTTGATGTTTTATCGGGTTTACACAAAGCACAGGGAGAGCGGTTCGGCGATGAACGCAGGCTTGTCCAGACCCTCGATTTCAAGCGTTGCGGTGGCTTTGAGCAGCCACTGGCCGGGCTTTTTCTCGCTGACCTGGGCGAGGGCAACTTTTAGACGAACGCGCGAGTCGACTTTAACCGGCTGAATGAAACGCACGCTGTCCAGCCCATAGTTGATCGCCATCTTCATACCTTCGGGCAGGACCAGAAGTGACTCCATCAGGGTCGGGATCAGCGACAGCGACAGAAAGCCATGGGCGATGGTCGAGCCGAACGGGGTCTGCGCAGCTTTGACCGGATCGACATGAATGAACTGAAAGTCCCCTGTCGCTTCAGCGAACAGATTGATCCGCGCCTGGTCGATCATCAGCCATTCGGAATATCCCAATTCCTTACCTTCATAGCGCTTGAGCTCTGCAACGGGTACATAGGGCATCGATACTCTCCTGGTGACATTGATTCGTCATGCTGTTTTTGTTTTTTCGGACGTTAGCCGCTATAGGCTCTTTAATTGCTTTATGCAGAACGTCGGCAGCAACACCGCTTGCCCATGCCGGCATCCGCACGATCGCCATTGCTTGCAAGCAGGGCGGCTGCAAAATGTCTTTGTGTCCGGCATCGAAGATCAGCACGCCGTCCTGGCCTGGTCAACGATCTCACTGCTTGCGAATGCCACCTCATAGGCTGACGAGCTGCGTGCTTATAATGTCGTCGCGCATTTGCTGGAGTTTTTTATGTTGCTAAGAGGTTTGACCTGGCTGGTGCTGTTCCAGTTGGTGGGAACGGCGCTGAACCATTTATTCCTGTCGATACTGCCAGGGCCGATCATCGGCCTGGTGCTGCTGATGATTTACCTGATGGTGCGTGGCGGGGTCAGTGAGCCCATCAGCCTGGCGGCCAGCAGCTTGCTGCGCTACCTGCCGTTGCTGCTGGTGCCACCTGCGGTGGGCGTGATGGTTTATGCGGGGCAGATCGCCGAAGATTTTTGGGCCATTGTCGGCTCTCTGGTCTTGTCGCTGATGATCTCGCTGACCTTTGCCGGCTGGTTTATGCAAAAGCTCATGGACCGTCAGGCCAACCGCCGGGAGCCGTCATGAGTCTGGATTGGCAGGGGGCCTGGTTGTCGGTCATTCATCATCCACTGTTCGGCATCGCCATTACCCTGGGCGCTTATCAGGTGGTCCTGGCCGGGTACGAGAAAACCCGTTGGGTGTTTCTGCAGCCGGTGCTGGTGTCGATGCTGGTGGTGATCGGCGTACTGGTCAGCTGCGGACTGGAATATGCCGAATACCGCAAGAGCACGGACATCCTCAGCATTCTGCTAGGCCCTGCCACGGTCGCGCTGGCCGTGCCGCTTTATCTGAACCTGCGGCGTATTCGGCAGTTGTTCTGGCCGGTGTTGACTACGCTGCTGGTGGGCGGCGTGCTTGCCACTGCGCTGTGCGTGGGAATTGGTTGGGTGTTGGGCGCCGATCACATGATCCTGATGACCATGGCGCCCAAGTCGGTCACTTCGCCGATTTCCATGCTGGTGGCCGAGCAGATCGGCGGTGTTGCGGCATTGGCTGCGGTGTTCGTGTTGATCACCGGCGTCATTGGCGGCATATTCGGCCCGGGTCTGTTGACCCTGGCGGGTGTGCAAAGCCCGGAAGCCAGAGGCATGGCTTTAGGGCTCACGGCCCACGCTGTCGGGACTTCCGCGGCCTTGCAGGAAGGTGAGGAGTGCGGCGCCTTTGCTGCGCTCGCCATGAGTTTGATGGGTGTTGCCACGGCATTGTTCTTGCCGTTGGCGGTGTCTCTGGTTGCTTGAGGGTGTGTCTATGTCGTTGCCGTTGTTTCCGCTGAACGCTGTGTTGTTCCCGGGGTGTGTGCTCGATCTGCAGTTATTCGAGGCGCGTTACCTGGACATGATTGGCCGCTGCATGAAACAGGGCGAGGGCTTCGGAGTGGTGTGTATCACTGAAGGCAGCGAAATCGGTGAGGTACCCGAGGGCTTTTCGCAGATCGGTTGCGAGGCGCTGGTGACCGACTTCCAGCAGCAGGACAATGGCCTGCTCGGCATTCGTGTAGTGGGTGGTCGACGTTTTCGCGTGGTCAGCGCCGAGGCCCAGCGCGACAACTTGCTGATTGCCCAGGTGCAGTGGCTGCAGGAGCCGCAGGAAAAGCCGCTGCAGGAGGAAGACGACGACCTGGTGGCGTTGCTGACGGCCTTGGCCGAGCACCCGATGGTGGCCGCGCTGAATATGGGATTGACGGCGAGCGGGCAGCAGTCACTGTCCAATCAATTGGCCTACCTGCTGCCGTTTGCCGAGGAAGACAAAATCGAGTTACTGGAAATCGACGACGCCGAAGAGCGGCTCGATGCGATTCAGGATCTGCTCGATGAGATGCAGGGAGATATGCAGGCCTGACCGGCTCCCTGTAACGGTCCTGCTTGCCGGCGGCGGCATCCTTGAAGTCTGCGCCGGCAGCCGTTGCCCGTTACAGGTGCTCGGCTATCGCTCGCTGCAGGCATCAATACTCGTAGCGAATCAGCCCATGTGTCAGCGAATGAGCCGCGAACCCCACCAGCACCGCGAAGATTACCGGTAACAGCAACCACCATACGCGTCGCGGCAGGGCGGGCAGCGGCCGTTTGTTCTCCACGAACGCCAGGCTGGTGGCGCAGGCAAAAAACGCCAGAAGCATCCCGGCCAGCACGTCTGTCGGCCAATGCACGCCCAGATACACCCGTGACACACAAATCGACGCCGCAGGAATCAGGCCCAGCACCAGCCAGGTCAGCCGCAGGCGAACAGGCTGCCCTCGGCCTGCGAGTACGGCAAGCGTCATGAACAGCGCAAACGATGCCGACGCATGGCCGCTGGGCATGCTGTAGCTGGCCAACGGCTCGGCCAACACTTCAGGGCGGGCGCGAGCGAATGTGTGCTTCATGCATTGGTTAATGATGGCCGAACCCAGGGTCGTCGAGCAGGCGAACACCGCGTGCCGCCACTGACGGGTCACAACCAGGACGATCAACAGCAATGCCGCGGCGCAGAATTGCGTCTTGAAGTCCCCCAGGCCCGTCACCAGCACCACGAAGTTCTCCGCGGCTTCACTGCGATGCTCTTGCACCAGTGTCATCACCCCCTGATCCAGGTGCGCCAGGAAAGGCCAGCCCAGGAACACCGCGATCAGCAGCGCCAGGCTGGTCAGGGCGATCAGTTTGTTGGCGTAAGGTTTACCCCGCACGCTGCTGTGGATCGCTACCCCCAGTAGCGCTGCCAGCCCCAGGCCCACCGCCGCCGCCTCCGGCCAGAAGCCTTCGGGAAGGGGCAGGCGAATGGCAGCCCCGGTCGCCCAGCCCGGCAGAATGTACGCCACGGACCAGCCCGCTGCCGCGACCACGCTCACTGCGGCAAAGCGCACCAAAGGCATGTCGAACATCCCGGCCACCATCGGCAACATCGGACGCAGGGGGCCGATGAAGCGACCTACCAGAAGACTGGCGATACCATACCGCTGGAAGTAGGTTTCAGCCCCGGCGATCCATTCCGGATGATGGCGAAGCCCCGGAAGTCGGCGGATGTTCTGGTGGAAACGCCGACCCAGAAAGTAGGAAACGAAATCGCCCAACAGCCCGCCGAGAAAACCCAGCAATAACGCCTCGCCCAATGGCAGGATCCCGCTGCCCGCCAGCGCGGCAATTGCGAACAGCGCAACCGTACCCGGCACGATGATTCCGGCGATGGCCAGGCATTCGACGAAAGAAACCAGAAAAACCGCCGCACCCAGCCAGGACGGGTTGGCGCTCAGCCATGAGGTGACGCTGTCGAGCCATGAACCCATGGGTCAGTTTCCTTGCTCGATGATGAAGTAGTCGCGGCCTTCGACTTGCCCACGCCTGATCGGGTTGCGCGTGCAAAACCGTGCATAGGTGGCGTCGACAAAACGGTACATCAGTTGCTCGTCACGTCCGGCAGGAATGCCCAGGCGTGTGGTCTGGATGATTTGAGCAGGCTGCTGGCCGACGTCATCGACGAAAATCTGTTCGTGGTCGAAGCGCTTGGCGTCCCACATCGGCACCTTCAGGCCCAGGGCCTTGCACAGCAGTGTCTGCCCGGCGCACAGCCGTTCGGGCGGGCGGATATTGCCGCTGGCGTCCGGATTGTTCAGCAGCATTTGCGCGAGGCTGTTCTCTCCCGAGAGTGCATCGACCCACGGATAGGCCGATTTGATCAGCACGGCATTACCCGGACCGCCAGCGCTGAAATTCAGCGAATCACCTCCGCGTGCGTAATACATATAGATGTGTCCGCCATCCAGAAATAAACCCTTACGCTTTTCTGTATAGCCCAAGGATGAGTGGCTGCCTTTCTCCTCGAGGTAATACGCTTCTGTCTCTATGATGCGCGCCGATAACCACAGCTCGCCGACCTTGTGGCGGATCACTTTGCCGAGTAGCTCACGGGCAAGAGTCTGGGCGTCACGATCGAAAAAGCTGTCGGGCAGGGCGCGTGGGCTATGGTCGGGCATAAGTGGGCACATGGTGAGGTGGCTGGGGATGATAACAATCTGGGGCTTAATTGCAGCTGAATGGACATCCGCTTGCCCGCAGCGTTCTGCCCTATAGCAGTCCGGCTCGCCGGCGCATACGATCAAGACGACGCCGCCGCAGGCGAGCCGGACTGCGGCGGGAGCGTTTGCCATCCGGGCGAAGGGGTTTGGCCCAGTAAATCCGGCTTATATTGACCATCCGCCTGTCGCCGCTGTCGTTCGGCCCGCCCGACAGCTATAATCGGCCGCTTTCCTCTCTGCCAAGACTTCTGAGACCATGATCGAGTCCGTTCTTGACTATATGACCCGCCTGGGTCGTGCCGCCCGTGAAGCTTCGCGCGTGGTCGGTCGCGCCAGCACTGCGCAGAAAAACCGCGCGCTGACCGCCACCGCCACTGCACTGGACGCTGCCCGGGACGAGCTGGCCGCTGCCAACGAGCAGGACTTGGCTGCTGGCCGCGCCAATGGTCTGGAACCCGCCCTGCTGGAACGTCTGGCCCTGACCCCGGCTCGCATCGACAGCATGATTGCCGGTTTGCGTCAGGTTGCCGGTTTGCCCGACCCGATCGGTTCCATTCGCGACATGAGCTTCCAGCCTTCGGGCATTCAGGTCGGTAAGATGCGCGTACCGCTGGGCGTAGTCGGCATCATTTACGAGTCACGGCCGAACGTGACCATCGATGCGGCCAGCCTGTGCCTGAAGTCCGGTAACGCGACCATCCTGCGTGGCGGCTCTGAGGCCATCCACTCCAACCGTGCCATCGCCACCTGTATTCAGCGTGGCCTGGATGAAGCCGGTCTGCCGGCTGCCGCGGTGCAGGTAGTCCAGACCATTGATCGAGCCGCCGTGGGTGCGCTGATCACCATGCCCGAGTACGTTGACGTCATCGTTCCGCGCGGCGGCAAGGGATTGATCGAGCGCGTGAGCCGCGATGCCAAGGTGCCGGTGATCAAGCATCTGGATGGCATTTGCCACGTTTATGTCAGTGCCCATGCCGATCTGGCAGCTGCGCAACAGATTGCCTTCAACGCCAAGACCTATCGCTACGGTATTTGCGGCGCGATGGAAACGCTGTTGGTGGACCAGGCGATCGCGGCGGATTTCATGCCACAAATGGCTGCCCGGTTTCGCGAAAAAGGCGTCGAACTGCGCGGTTGCGAGCGTACCCGCGAGCTGATCGAAGCCAGTCCGGCCACTGAAGAAGACTGGCATACCGAATACCTGGCGCCGATCCTTTCGATCCGTATTGTCACCGGTCTGGATCAGGCCATCGAGCACATCAACCATTACGGCTCGCATCACAGCGACGCCATCATCTCCGATTCCCAGGCTCAGACGCGCCGCTTCATGGCCGAAGTCGACTCCAGTTCGGTGATGATCAACGCGCCGACCTGCTTCGCTGACGGCTTCGAATACGGTCTGGGTGCGGAAATCGGTATTTCTACCGACAAGATTCACGCCCGTGGCCCGGTAGGGCTGGAGGGCCTGACGTGCGAGAAGTACATCGTCGTGGGTGACGGACGCCAGTTGCGCGGCCAGGGGCCAGTCTGACTTGGCCGATGATCGGCAGCACGCACGCGAACAGGTCGAAGCCGTAACCCGGCCTAGCGGGGACGTGGCTTGCGTGCCCCGCGCGCCGAAGCGCATCGGCATGTTGGGCGGGACCTTCGACCCCGTGCACATCGGCCATTTGCGCGGCGCACTGGAAGTCGCCGCATTGCTGGAACTCGATGAGTTGCGCCTGACGCCCAGCGCCAGGCCGCCTCATCGCGATACCCCGAGTGTTTCGGCGCAGGACCGTCTGGCGATGGTCCGCAGCGCCGTGCAGGAGGTGTTTCCATTGACGGTGGATGATCGTGAGTTGTTGCGCGATAAGCCGTCATACACCATCGATACGCTGGAATCGATGCGCGCCGAACTGGCCGTCGATGACCGGTTGTTTTTGTTGCTGGGGTGGGATGCCTTTTGCGGGTTGCCCACCTGGCATCGTTGGGAAGAATTGCTGGAGCACTGCCATATCGTGGTGCTGCAACGCCCGGACGCCGACAGCGAGTCGCCTGACACCATGCGTAACCTGCTGGCAGCGCGCGCGGTCAGCGACCCGAAGGCCCTCAAAGGCCCTGGCGGGAACATTACATTCGTCTGGCAGACGCCGCTTGCGGTGTCTGCCACCCAGATCCGCCACCTGCTGGCCAGCGGGAAGTCGGTACGTTTTCTGGTGCCAGACGCAGTACTGGCCTATATCGAGGCGCACGGGTTGTACCGCGCGCCTAATTGAACTGAGGTATGTTTCGACGCTGCCAAGAGCGCGAAGAGACGCCCAAACACAAGAGCTGAATGAGTTTTATATGACGAGTAAAGATGCAGTAATCGAAAACCCGATGATCAAAGTGATCACCGATGCCCTGGAAGACGTGAAGGCCCAGGATATCCAGGTCCTGGACGTGCGCGACAAGCAAAGCATCACTGATTACATGATCATCGCCACGGGTACCTCGAATCGCCAGATCAACGCGATGCTCGATAAAGTGCGCGAAGAGGTGAAGAAGAACGGCCTCAAACCGTTGGGTGAAGAGGGCAAGGGCGACAGTGACTGGGTGTTGCTGGACCTGGACATTGCCATCGTTCACATGATGACCGCCTCGGCGCGTCAATTCTACGATCTGGAGCGCCTGTGGGCGGGTGCCGAGCAGAGCCGGTCGCTCAGCGCTGCGCATCACAGCCCGGAAAATACCCATGAGCATTTCACCAAGCTCAGCAAAGGTCAGGAATAAGGGCTCATCGTGCGTCTGCGTTTGATTGCTGTCGGTTCACGCATGCCCAAGTGGGTGGAAGAGGGTTGGCACGAATACGCCAAGCGTCTGCCATCGGAATTGGCACTTGAACTGGTAGAAATTCCGCTCAATACCCGTGGCAAGAACGCTGACGTCGCTCGCCTGATCCGTCAGGAAGGCGAGGCCATGCTGGGCAAGGTGCAGCCGGGCGAGCGGATCGTTACGCTCGAAGTTCATGGCAAGCCGTGGAGCACCGAGCAGCTGGCGGCTGAACTGGACCGCTGGCGCCTGGATTCACGCACGGTCAATCTGATGGTTGGCGGTCCTGAAGGTCTGGCGCCGGAAGTCTGCGCCCGGGCCGAGCAGCGCTGGTCGTTGTCGCCTTTGACGTTGCCGCACCCGCTGGTGCGCATCCTCATCGGTGAGCAGATCTACCGTGCCTGGACCGTGTTGTCCGGTCACCCTTATCACAAGTAGCGCCGCTGCCTTCACTGTGAACACGCCCTAAATGTCCCAGCCGATTCGCCTGAAAGATCACGAAAAGGACGCACGCCTGGTGCGCAGCCGGGTCGTGGTCGGTGCGGTGGCGGTCATCGTGCTGATCTGTGTGCTGGTGGCGCGGCTCTACTTTCTGCAGGTCATCCAGTACGACTATCACTCAACCCTGTCGGAGAACAATCGGGTGCATGTGCAGCCGATTCCACCGAGTCGCGGGCTGATCTTCGACCGCAATGGTGTGGTGATCGCCGACAACCGTCCCAGCTTCAGTCTGAGCATGACCCGCGAACGTTCCGGTGACTGGGCGCAGGTGCTGGACACCATCGTGCAGGTGCTGGAGCTTACCCCGGACGACCGGGTCATCTTCGAAAAGCGCATGAAGCAGGGGCGTCGGCCGTTCGAACCGGTGCCGATCCTGTTCGAACTCAGTGAAGAGCAAATTGCCCGCATTGCGGTCAACCAGTTCCGCCTGCCAGGCGTTGAGGTGGTCGCGCAGCTGGTGCGTCACTATCCCCAGGGCGAGCATTTCGCCCACTCGGTCGGCTACATGGGGCGCATCAACGAGAAAGAGCTCAAAAGCCTGGACTCGGTTAACTACAGCGGTACCCACCACATGGGCAAGACCGGCATCGAGCGCTTCTACGAGCCCGAACTGCACGGCCAGGTCGGCTATGAAGAGGTCGAAACCAACGCCCGTGGTCGCGTGCTGCGGGTTCTGAAACGTACCGACCCGGTGCCGGGCAAGGACATTGTGCTAAGCCTGGACATCCAGCTGCAGGAAGCCGCCGAAGCCGCGCTTGCCGGGCGCCGTGGCGCTGTCGTGGCCCTGGACCCTAACACCGGAGAAGTGCTGGCGATGGTCAGCCAACCGAGCTTCGACCCGAACCTGTTCGTTACCGGCATCAGCTTCAAGGCTTACTCCGAGCTACGCGATTCGGTGGACCGGCCCTTGTTCAACCGTATCCTGCGGGGCCTGTATCCACCGGGCTCGACCATCAAGCCGGCGGTGGCCATCGCGGGGCTCGACACTGGCGTGGTAACTGCCAGTACCCGAGTGTTCGATCCTGGCTACTACATGCTGCCCAACTACGATCATAAATACCGTAACTGGAACCGCACCGGCGATGGCTGGGTGGATCTGGACACCGCGATCATGCGTTCCAACGACACCTACTTCTACGACCTGGCACACAAGGTGGGTATCGATCGGCTGTCTACTTACCTGAACAAGTTCGGCATCGGGCAGAAAGTCTCGCTGGACATGTTCGAAGAGTCGCCGGGCCTGATGCCGTCCCGCGATTGGAAGCGCATCACCCGCCGTCAGGCCTGGTTCCCGGGCGAAACCCTGATTCTGGGTATCGGCCAGGGCTATATGCAAGCGACCCCGTTGCAACTGGCTCAGGCCACGGCACTGGTGGCGAACAAGGGCAAATGGAACCGTCCTCATCTGGCCCGGACTGTCGAAGGCCAAAAGCCGGTGGATGAAAACCCCATGCCCGATATCGTTTTGCGCGACCCGTCCGATTGGGCCAAGGTCAATCACGGCATGCAGCAAGTCATGCACGGCGCTCGCGGCACTGCGCGCAAGGCAGCAGTCGGTTCGCAATACCGCATCGCCGGCAAGAGCGGCACGGCCCAGGTCGTCGCCATTCGCCAGGGCGAGAAATACGATCGCTCAAAAGTCCAAGAGCGTCATCGCGACCACGCTTTGTTCGTGGGCTTTGCACCTGCCGACAACCCCAAGATCGTCGTTGCGGTAATGATCGAGAACGGCGAGTCGGGCTCCGGCGTGGCGGCGCCAGTCGTGCGACAGGTCATGGATGCATGGCTCCTGGACCGACAAGGTCGTCTGAAACCCGAATATGCCAGCAATACACTGCCTCCGGAGACCGCGGCCCGTGAAGAGTAATTTCGACCGCATCCTCTCCAGCGAAGATGTGATGCGCCGTCGCGCCACCTTCCTGCAGAAAATCCACGTCGACGGTCCCTTGCTGATCCTGCTGTTGACGCTGGCCGCCGGCAGCCTTTTTGTCCTCTATTCGGCCAGCGGCAAGAGTTGGGACCTGCTGATCAAACAGGCGACATCGTTTGGTATCGGTTTGGTCTCGATGTTCGTGATCGCCCAGTTGGAGCCGCGCTTCATGGCACGCTGGGTGCCGATTGCCTACGTGTTTGGCGTGCTGTTGCTGGTGGCGGTGGACGTCATGGGCCATAACGCCATGGGCGCCACGCGGTGGATCAACATTCCGGGAGTGATCCGTTTCCAGCCTTCGGAATTCATGAAGATCATCATGCCGGCAACTATCGCCTGGTACCTGTCCAAGCGCACCTTGCCGCCGCATTTAAAGCATGTGGCGGTGAGTCTGGGGCTGATCGGCCTTCCCTTCATTCTGATCGTACGCCAGCCCGATCTTGGCACCTCGCTGCTGATTCTGGCATCCGGGACCTTCGTATTGTTCATGGCAGGCCTTCGCTGGCGCTGGATCATTGGCGTAATCGCGGCCGCAATCCCGGTTGCGGTGGGGATGTGGTTCTTCTTCATGCACGACTATCAGAAGCAACGAATCCTGACGTTCCTGGACCCGGAAAGTGACCCGCTGGGCACTGGTTGGAACATTATCCAATCCAAGGCGGCCATCGGTTCGGGCGGTGTGTTTGGCAAGGGCTGGTTGCTCGGTACCCAGTCGCACCTGGACTTTTTGCCTGAAAGCCACACTGACTTCATCATCGCGGTGCTCGGCGAAGAGTTCGGTCTGGTGGGTATCTGTGCGCTGTTACTGATCTACCTGCTATTGATCGGCCGCGGGCTGGTGATCACCGCCCAAGCGCAGACACTTTATGGCAAGTTGCTAGCGGGCAGCCTGACCATGACGTTTTTTGTTTACGTTTTCGTCAACATCGGTATGGTCAGCGGTCTGCTGCCGGTCGTAGGCGTGCCATTGCCCTTCATTAGCTACGGCGGAACTTCGCTGGTTACGCTGCTGTCAGCGTTTGGGGTTTTGATGTCGATCCATACCCACCGCAAGTGGATCGCTCAGGTTTGATTACAGTGAATAACCGCTCAGGTATTAAGGTCAGGAACTCAATGCAAGTAACGCGTGGCTGGGCTGCTCGATATGCGCCGCTGGTCGGTCTGATGGGCATCCTCGGCTCAGTGCAGGAGTCGTTCGCCGGTGATTATGAGGGCTCGCCTCAGGTGGCCCAGTTCGTCAGCGACATGACCCGCGATTACGGATTCGCCGGCGAGCAACTGATAGAAATCTTCCGCGGTGTCGAACGTAAACAGTCGATTCTGGACGCTATTTCCCGTCCTGCCGAACGGGTAAAACCGTGGAAGGAATACCGCCCGATGTTCCTCACCGATGCGCGTGTTGCGCGCGGTGTGGATTTCTGGAGGCAGCACGAAGTGGCGCTGGCCCGCGCCGAACAGGAATACGGTGTGCCCGCGCAGGTGATCGTCGCGATCATCGGCGTTGAAACGTTTTTCGGGCGTAATACTGGAAATTATCGCGTTATCGACGCCTTATCGACGCTGAGTTTCGATTATCCTCCTCGCGCCGAATTCTTCCGCAAGGAGCTGCGCGAGTTTTTGCTGCTGGCCCGTGAAGAGCAAGTCGACCCGCTGACACTTAAAGGCTCGTACGCTGGGGCGATGGGGTTACCGCAATTCATGCCGAGCAGCTTCCGCGCCTATGCAGTGGATTTCGACGGTGACGGGCACATTAATATCTGGACTGACCCGGATGACGCAATCGGCAGTGTCGCCAGTTATTTCAAACGTCATGGCTGGGTAGCGGGTGAGTCTGTTGTCAGCCGGGCCAGTGTGCGCGGTGATCATTTTGAAGAAGGCTTGAGCCCGGGAATCGAACCGGTGAAGACCGTTGGGGAGTTGCGAGCCCTGGGCTGGGCAAGTCATGATGCGCTACGCGATGATATGCCGGTCACGGCGTTTCGCCTCGAGGGCGACAGCGGCCCTGAATACTGGATGGGTCTGAAGAATTTTTACGCAATCACGCGTTACAACCGCAGTGTGATGTACGCCATGGCCGTGCATCAGCTGTCTGAACTGCTTGTTCAAGCTCGGGGCGTCAAGTAATGCGGTCATTGCCGATCAAACAACCATTGAAGTTGATGGCCTTCGCGGCGCTGACATTGCTGGTCGTCAGTTGCTCCACCAGCCGACCCACAGGCCGGACCGTGCAGCAAGGCAATACCATCCGCGCGCAACCGGGTCTGGACATCAATCGGGCGCATAAAGATGGTGCGCCGTGGTGGGACGTCGATGTCTCGCGCATACCGGATGCCGTTCCGACCATGCACACCGGCCCTTACAAGGCCAACCCCTATACCGTACTGGGCAAGACCTATTTCCCGCTCAACGATTCCAGCACCTATGCGCAGACCGGTACGGCGTCCTGGTACGGCACCAAGTTCCATGGGCAGAACACCGCCAATGGCGAGGTGTATGACCTGTACGGCATGAGCGCGGCGCACAAGACGCTGCCGTTGCCAAGCTATGTTCGCGTGACCAACCTGGATAACAACCGCACTGTGATCCTGCGGGTCAACGACCGCGGTCCGTTCTATTCTGACCGCATCATCGATTTGTCCTATGCCGCTGCGAAGAAACTGGGCTATGCCGAAATCGGTACGGCACGGGTTAAGGTCGAAGGAATCGACCCGGCGCAGTACTGGGCTCAGCGTGGAAAGCCGGCACCGTTGATGCTCGACCAGCCGCAAGTGGCCAGCAATCCCGCGCCCCGTCAGCAGGCACCAGCGCCAGTGATCACAGCGTCGGCAGGCACCATCGAGCAATGGACGCCGCCACCGCAACAGCACGCAGCTCCGGTTTCCCCGGTTGCGATCGACGCAAAAAAAAACGCTTCCGGACAAGCGTCTGGGCTGTTTCTCCAGGTGGGAGCCTTCGCCAACCCGGACGCTGCGGAACTCCTGAGGTCGAAACTGAGCGGGATGGTTCGGGCTCCGGTGTTCGTCAGTTCGATAGCGCGCAATCAACAGACGCTCTATCGCGTGCGGTTGGGGCCGGTCGACACGCCGGGTGAAGCGCAACAGCTGCAAAACAGCGTAAGGTCGGCCAACCTGGGATCACCGAGTGTGGTGACATCGGATCAGTAACTTCCAATCAGTACCGATTCGGTGATTCGAACTGCATTTATAGGGCCGAATCGACGCTGGCAGGCAGTGAACTTGCCGCCAGTGTGCGCGTTGTCAGCAGCTTTTCACGGGGGCATCTGTAGAATGTCATCCCGTTCGCCAGGGTAGCCTGGCATTACCGCTTTGCCCGCGAGGGCATGTTTGCCCATTAGCATTTTCGAGAGACGGATGAACATCACCACCTTTGCAAAACGCCTTTGCCTGCTTATCCCGCTATTCACCGCGCCTGCCGTGTTCGCGGCGGAACAGATGACGCCATCGCCACCGCAATTGGCTGCCAAGGCTTACGTGCTGATGGATGCCAACAGCGGCAACGTTCTGGTCGAAAACAACGGTGACCAGCGCCTGCCGCCGGCCAGTCTGACCAAGCTGATGACGGCCTACATCGCCACCCTGGAAATTCGTCGGGGCCAGATCGGCGAGAACGATCCGGTAACCGTCAGTGAAAACGCCTGGCGTACCGGCGGTTCGCGGATGTTCATCAAGGTCGGCAGTCAGGTGACCGTCAGCGATCTGCTGCACGGCATCATCATCCAGTCGGGTAACGACGCCAGCGTCGCGCTCTCCGAGCACATCGCCGGCAGCGAAGACGCATTTGCCGACATGATGAACAAAACCGCAGGTGATCTGGGGATGGTCAACAGCCACTTCATGAACCCCACCGGCCTGCCTAACCCTGATCACTATGCCACCGCCCATGATATGGCGCTGCTGGCGCGTGCGATCATCCACGAAGATCCGGCTCATTACGCGATCTACTCGCAAAAAGAGTTCTTCTGGAATGGCATCAAGCAACCCAACCGCAACCTGCTGTTATGGCGTGACAAGACCGTCGATGGTCTGAAAACCGGTCACACCGAAGAAGCTGGCTACTGCATGGTGTCCTCGGCCGTTCGTGACGGCATGCGTCTGATTGCCGTGGTATTCGGTACCAACAGCGAGCAGGCCCGTGCGGCCGAAACCCAAAAGCTGCTGACCTACGGTTTCCGTTTCTTCGAAACCCAGACCTTCTATCAGAAGGGCACCGAGCTTGCTCAGGCGCCTGTCTGGAAAGGCACCGAGCGTCAGGTCAAAGCTGGCTTGGCTGACGATCTGTCCATGACCATGCCCAAAGGCGAAATCAAGAAGCTCACCGCCAGCATGACCATCAACCCGAAACTGGTCGCTCCTATCGCCAAGGGTGACGTGATTGGTCAGGTCGATGTGAAGCTGGAAGACAAAGTCGTGCGCACCGCTAATCTCATTGCCATGGACGCCGTCGAAGAAGGTGGTATCTTCCGCCGCCTGTGGGACAGCATTCGCATGTTCTTTTACAGTCTGTTCAACTGATCACTCTTTGATCACTGCCTGATTGTGCTCCGTACGCCCCTGCCGCTGATCGCGGTGGGGGCCTGTCCGTTTCCCGGCTTACGAGGCCGTTACTGTCATGACAGATTCCGAAGTTAAAGCTCCAAAAATCGAATTCCCCTGCGCCGACTACCCGATCAAGATCATCGGTGACACCGGGGTAGGCTTTACCGATCAAGTCATCGAGATCGTCAAGAAACACGCGACGATCCTGGATGAAAAACTTGCCGAGCGGCAAAGCAGCAACGGTAAATACACCACGGTGCAGTTGCACATCATCGCCACCGGGCAGGACCAGCTTTACGACATCAATAGCGAGTTGCGCGCCACAGGCAAAGTGCACATGGTGCTGTGATGGGCGCGTGTCTGGGCTTTCGCGATCTGGGATTGATCGACTATGAGCCCACCTGGCATGCGATGCAGCGTTTCACCGATGGTCGCGGTCGCGACACACCGGATGAAGTATGGCTGGTCCAGCACCCGCCGATTTTCACCCAGGGGCAGTCCGGCAAACCCGAACATCTGCTGCTGACAGGTGATATTCCGGTCGTACAGGTCGATCGCGGTGGTCAAGTGACTTATCATGGTCCCGGCCAACTGGTAGCGTATCTGCTGCTGGATGTGCGTCGCCTGGGTTTCGGCGTGCGCGAACTGGTAACCCGGATCGAGCACAGTCTGATTGAGCTGCTGGCCGGTTACGGTGTGACGGCAGCCGCCAAACCCGAAGCGCCGGGGGTCTATGTCGACGGCGCGAAGATCGCCTCTCTAGGCCTTCGTATCCGCAACGGTCACTCGTTCCACGGATTGGCGTTGAACGTCGATATGGATCTGGACCCGTTTAAACGGATTAATCCCTGCGGGTACGCGGGGCTGGCAATGACCCAGCTGCGTGAACAGGCAGGCCCGATTGAATTTGCCGAGGTTAGTGCCCGGCTGCGTGCGCAGCTCGTCAAACACCTCGACTATGCTGAGCAGACGACCCTAACGGGCGGAATCGACTGATATGACTACTGCGCATGAGACGGCAGACGCCGTGCAAACCCTGATCCCGACAGTGAGCGTGAGCACCCCTGAACGTGCGGCGCGTCCGAAAGTAGAAGCCGGCGTGAAGCTGCGCGGCGCGGAAAAAGTTGCCCGCATCCCGGTGAAGATCATCCCGACGGTCGAGCTGCCGAAGAAGCCGGACTGGATTCGGGTCCGAATTCCGGTCTCCCCCGAGGTAGACCGGATCAAGGCCCTGCTGCGCAAGCACAAGCTGCACAGCGTCTGCGAAGAGGCGTCCTGCCCGAATCTGGGCGAGTGTTTCTCCGGCGGCACGGCGACCTTCATGATCATGGGCGACATCTGCACCCGCCGCTGCCCGTTCTGCGACGTCGGTCATGGCCGTCCCAAGGCGTTGGACGCGGACGAGCCGAAGAACCTGGCCGTTGCCATTGCTGATCTCAAGCTCAAGTATGTAGTGATCACTTCGGTTGACCGCGATGACCTGCGTGACGGCGGTGCCCAGCACTTTGCCGACTGCATCCGCGAAATCCGTGCGCTGTCGCCGAACGTGCAGCTCGAAACGCTGGTGCCGGATTATCGCGGCCGCATGGACATCGCACTTGAGATCACCGCCGCCACGCCACCGGATGTGTTCAACCACAACCTGGAAACCGTGCCGCGTCTTTACAAGGCTGCGCGTCCGGGTTCCGATTACCAATGGTCGCTGACCTTGCTGCAGCGCTTCAAGGAAATGGTCCCTCACGTGCCGACCAAATCCGGCCTGATGCTGGGTCTGGGCGAAACCGACGACGAAGTCATCGAAGTGATGCAGCGCATGCGCGAGCACAACATCGACATGCTGACCCTGGGCCAATACCTGCAGCCCTCACGCAGCCACTTGCCGGTCCAGCGCTTCGTGCACCCGGACACGTTCGCCTGGTTCGCCGAAGAAGGTTACAAGATGGGCTTCAAGAACGTCGCCTCGGGGCCGCTGGTTCGCTCCTCGTATCATGCCGACGAACAGGCCAAGCTGACCAAGTCGTTGCTGACCGCGGGTTGATCGGTTTACCAGCTCCTGACGCCGAGCGTACGGGGCTGTGTTACCACGCGGAGTGTGGGAAGGATCAAAAAAACGGGCCGGATATCACTATCCGGCCCGTTTTTTTGGAGTGGCGAAGTATGACTTCCCCAGAGAAAAGTCGAAGCCGCGAGCGCTATGGCTTGCGCAGACTCTCCAGCAGCTCCTGTGTCGGATAACCGTCTGCGGGCCAGCCCAGCGATTGTTGCGCATTACGGATAGCTTTGCGCGTATTGGCGCCGATGATGCCGTCTGGGGCGCCGGCATCGTACTGGCGGGCCGAGAGCAGGGTTTGCAACTCGATGCGCTCGGAGCGGCTGAGAGGGCGGTCACCGCGTGGCCATTGGCCAAGCACGTAGCCGGCACCAGAGAAACGCTCGGACAACAGGCCAATCCCCAGCGCATAAGAAGACGAGTTGTTGTACTTCAGAATCGCGCGGAAGTTATCCAGCACCAGAAACGCCGGGCCTTTGTAACCCGCTGGCAGCAACAATGCCGCCTGCTGTTGCATTTCATTGGCCGGGAGCGCTGAGCCGTTAGGCAACGTCAGCCCTAACTGTTGCCATTCTGCGACGCTCTTGCGTGTTGAGGCGTCGGCCAGCGCGTAATCGAAGCCTTGGCGCAATTGCACCTCAAAGCCCCAAGGCTGTCCTTTCTGCCAGCCTGAGCTTTGCAGGTAATGCGCGGTCGAGGCCAAGGCGTCGACGGGCGAGTTCCAGATATCGCGGCGGCCATCACCGTCGAAGTCCACGGCGTGGGTGTTGTAGGTGCTGGGGATAAACTGCGTCTGCCCCATAGCCCCGGCCCATGAGCCCAACATGCTCGGCGCGTCGATATCGCCATGCTGGATGATTTGCAACGCGGCGATCAGTTGCTCCTGAGCGAACTGCGGGCGGCGTCCTTCGTAGGCCAGCGTGGCCAGCGAGCGGATCACCGACTGCGTGCCCTGGAACTGGCCAAAGCTGCTCTCCATGCCCCACACGGCAACCAATGCCTGGCGATCCACGCCGTAGCGCTGTTCGATCTGGGTCAGTGTATCGGCGTATTGCGCCAGCAACGCCTGGCCTTTGCGCACGCGTACAGCCGACATCGCGCTGTCCAGGTACTCCCAGACAGGGCGGCTGAACTCGGGCTGGCTGCGGTCGGCCTTGACCACGCTCATGTCCGGTGTCACGCCTGCAAAAGCCTTGTCGAACACATCGGGACGAATGCCTACGCTCAACGCTTGCGTGCGGAACATGGACTGCCATTCGGCAAAACTCATCGCAGGCTGTATTTCGAAATTAGCGTCGTCAGGCTGGGCGACAGCACCGGAGGGCGTCGGGGCGGCTTTCGCGACATTCAGAGGGGCGGGTTGGAGCGGAGTGGCGACGGCGGCGGTGGGTTGTTCCGCGCAGGCGACCAGCACAAAGAGGCTGGAGGCGGCGATCATCTGGCGGACATGCCAGCGACGAGGAAAGCTAAAGGGCATTCTGGGGTCCACAGGGATAAACCGTAAGGTGCAGACCTTAACATGTCGACCCAGCTGACGGGGCGCCGGTCAGTAACCTGAAGTGTTTTCGGTGACCAGGAAACGTTGCCCGTCCCCAGGCAATTGCAGGATTGAGCAGTTCGCGGTCCGATCAGCAGAGGTCTACGCTCTGACCGGCATAGCGATACCTATTATTGCCCTGAGGCTCCTGCCACTTTAAGTGATGATGCTACGTTTAGATTCGTTCCGGCCGATCAAGCGGTGGCTATTCGTAATCCAAGGAATCAAGCCGCCATAACGGAAGAAGCCTCCCAATCTCTCGACTGGAAGGCTTCGCGGCGGTAGCTGCCTTTGCCCTTGGTGGGTTGTTCCTGACGGCTACGGAACAGTGGCTGGGCGACGATGGATTTGGCCTTGTTCGGCCGCTTCTTGGCTTTGCTCATGGCGGTATTCCCTGTGATGATTGAAGCGGCAGGAATGATGAGACACATTCCGGCAAGGGTCTAATTGATCTGCGCTATCGCTGACCCGGTGTCATCTATCGAAGTCCAACGTGCGTAAGCCACTTCGCATCGAGCAGCACGGGTTGTTGGCAAGCCGCGCTGAGAAATCGGTATCGCTGCTCAAAGGTTTACTCGGACGGCAATGCCAATCTCTGTCCTGCCATCTGCAGCGATAGCAGGCTGAGGCTATTCCACACCGAGCCCTCGGCCTGCCCTTTGATTTGCGCGTCGATGCGTTGGGCGTCCATTAGCAGTTGGCCCCAGCGGCGAGCGGAGTGCCGTTGCAGGGCTTTGCTCATCAGGGGTTTGCGCTTGTCCCAGATGGGCGGACGGGCTTGGCTGAATGCCTTGTCCAGCGGCACCCCTTGGCTATATTGCAGCGCCAGGTTAGCGAGCACGCGCAACTCCCGCGACAGCGCCCAGAGAATAACCGGAGGCTCGACACCCTCGCCGCGCAGGCCTTCGAGGATGCGCAGGGTGTGCGATGCTTCGCCGTTGAGGATGGCATCGGTCAGGCCGAAGACATCGAAACGCGCGCTGTCCGCCACAGCAGCCTGCACGGTTTCCACGGTGATCTGCCCGTGCTCGGCCATGAGCTTGAGCTTTTCGATTTCCTGAGCCGCAGCGAGCAGGTTGCCCTCTACGCGAGCGGCTATCAGTTCTATCGCGTCAGGGCTTGCTGCAAGTCCCGACTGCGACAGACGCTGGCGAATCCATTGCGCAAGCTGGCTGGCATCCACCGGCCAGATCTGCACGAACTGAGTCTGCGCACCTTCGACCAGCGCCTTGCCCCATTTGGTCTTCTGGGCTGCGCCGTCAAGCTTGGGCAGGCTGATCAGCAGCAGGGTGTCTTCGGCAGGACGGCTGCAGTATTCGAGCAGAGCGGCTGCGCCTTTATCGCCCGGCTTGCCGGACGGCAGGCGCAGTTCCAGCAGGCGGCGTTCGGCAAACAGCGACATGCTTGCACCGGCCTGCAACAGCGTGCCCCAATCGAAGCTGGCATCGGCGCTGAACACCTGGCGCTCATCGAAACCTTGCTGCCGGGCTGCCGCCCGAATGGCATCGCAGGCTTCCTGACATTGCAGCGGATCATCACCGCTGACGATGTAGACAGGTGACAACGCACCCTGGAGGTGTTTGGAGAGCTGAGCGGGGGCGAGTTTCATCGGTCAGAAGATCGGGGCCGGCGTAGCGGCCCCGAGGCCATCACTTGGACGGGATTTCGATCGGAGACTGCTGCGGCGTCTCATCGCGAACGCGTTGAGCGGCGGCCTCTGCATCGGCTTGCGCGCGCGCAGCAGCATCCGCCTTGGCTTGCAGCTCGTCTAGGCGATCAGGACTGAGCTGTTGCAGGCGGGCGACCATTTTCTGTACCAGATCGCCACGCATTTCCTTGCGGATCTGGTCGGCTTCCTGGTCGGAGCCGATCAGGTTATTGCCGTCATGGACGAAGGTTTTGGTCGACTGTACGTTGTCGCTCAGCAGCAGGACGTCCTTGGTGCCGTGAATCTCGTACTGCAGGACTGTGGTCAGCTCGTATTCAGCCGAACGGCCCGAGCCTGCATAGCTGGCGGTACGCTGGGTCTCATCCTCGCGAGCCAGGAACAGCTTGTACTGAGCGCCGGTATAGACGTGAACGTCACTGTTGGTCAACGTCTGACGCAACTGGGTGACAACTTCGCCGTAGGCATCACGGGCGCTGAGGTCCAGTTCCTTGATCGACAAGGCGTTGGTGCCGGTGCCGCGCAGCTGGAAACCGCAGGCACTCAGCAACACCGCGAGGCCCATTACCAGCAGATTGCGTTTGATCATCTTATTGTTCCCCTTGAATCCGTGTGAGCCCGCAGTGCGGGCTCTGGAAGTGTTTTCAGCGCCCGGTGATGCCAGGCGCCTGATCCATTCAGCTGGCGACGATATTCACCAGTTTGCCCGGCACCACGATCACTTTACGGATCGTCAGGCCGTCGATGAAGCGCAGGACATTTTCGTTGGTCCTTGCAGCAGCTTCGACTTCCTCGCGGCTGGCGCTGGCCGGCATTTCGATCTGGCCGCGCAGCTTGCCGTTGACCTGTACCACCAGCTGCAGCGTGTCTTGCACCAGCGCAGCCTCATCGACCACCGGCCAGGCCGCGTCGATCACCGGATCTGCGTGACCCAGGGCATTCCACAGCTCATGACTGATGTGCGGGGTGATCGGAGCGAGCAGCAGGGCGACGGTTTCCAGGCCTTCCTGCAGCAGTGCACGATCCTGCTCCGACGTTTGTGGCGCTTTTTCCAGCACGTTCATCAGCGTCATCACCTGAGCGATGGCGGTATTGAATTTGTGATGCTGGCCAACGTCCTGCCCTGCCTGCCTGATGGCCAGGTGAGTCGCGCGGCGCACGGCTTTCTGCTCGTCACCCAGTGCATCTTTGTGCAAAGCCCCCGGCAGGCCAGCGCTGACGTGGGCCTGGGCCAGACGCCATACGCGCTTGAGGAAACGGTGCGAGCCTTCGACACCGGAGTCGGACCACTCCAGGCTCATGTCAGGCGGGGAGGCGAACATCATGAACAGCCGGCAGGTGTCGGCACCGTATTGGTCGATCATCGATTGCGGATCGACACCATTGTTTTTCGACTTGGCCATCTTCTCGATGCCGCCGATTTCCACCGGCAGACCATCGGCAATCAGTTTGGCGCCGATGATCTTGGCCTTGCTGTCGCGTTCGAATTCGACATCGGCGGGGTTGAACCAGGTCTTGCTGCCGTTGGCTTCCAGGCGATAAAAGGTCTCCGCGACCACCATGCCTTGGGTCAGCAGGTTCTTGAATGGCTCGTTGGAGCTGACCAAGCCTTCGTCGCGCATCAGTTTGTGGAAGAAGCGTGCGTAGAGCAGGTGCAGGATCGCGTGCTCGATACCGCCGATGTATTGATCAACCGGCAGCCAATGATTGGCGGCTTTCGGGTCGACCATGCCGCCTTCGTAATGAGGCGATGCATAACGGGCGAAGTACCACGACGACTCAACGAAGGTGTCCATGGTGTCGGTTTCGCGCTTGGCTGGCGCGCCGCAGGTCGGGCAACTGCATTCGTAGAATTCGGGCATGCGCGCCAGCGGCGAACCAGCGCCGTCCGGGACCACGTCTTCCGGCAGCTTCACGGGCAACTGGTCTTCAGGGACCGGCACGTCGCCGCAGGTGTCACAGTGGATGATCGGGATTGGGCAGCCCCAATAACGCTGGCGGCTGATGCCCCAGTCACGCAGGCGGAATTGCGTGCGCGACTTGCCGAGGCTTTTGCGGGCCAGCGCCGCTTCGATGGCATCGAAGGCCGCGGCGAAGTCCAGGCCGTCGAACTCGCCGGAGTTGATCAGTTGACCGTGCTCGTTATACGCCTCCTGCCAAGGTGCTGGCGTTTCATCGCCCGCGCTGGTGCGCACCACGGCTTTGATTGGCAGGTTGTACTTGGTGGCGAATTCGAAGTCGCGCTCATCGTGGGCCGGAACGGCCATTACAGCGCCGTCGCCGTAGTGCATCAGTACATAGTTGGCGACCCATACCGGCAGTTTTTCGCCGGTCAGTGGGTGCTCGACGAACAGCGACGTCGGCAGGCCTTTCTTTTCCTGGGTGGCGACGTCGGCTTCGGCGACGCTGCCGCTTTTGCATTCATTTATGAAAGCCTGCAGCTCAGCCGCCTTGTCCGCGGCCATGCTTTGAAGGGCGAGAGAGGCCAGCGGGTGCTCGGCAGCAACGGCGACGTACGTCGCGCCCATCAGCGTGTCCGGGCGCGTAGTGAACACTTTCAGAGCGCCGGCCTGGCCGATGGATGCCTGATCGTACGGGAACTGCACTTCCATGCCGCGGGATTTGCCGATCCAGTTGCGCTGCATGGTCTTGACCTGTTCAGGCCAACCCGGCAACTCATCGAGGCTCTCCAGCAACTCATCGGCGTAGGCCGTGATCTTGAAGTAGTACATCGGGATTTCGCGTTTTTCGATCACCGCGCCTGAACGCCAGCCACGGCCGTCGATCACCTGTTCGTTCGCCAGCACGGTCTGGTCGACCGGGTCCCAGTTCACGGTGCCGTTCTTGCGGTAGATCACGCCCTTTTCGAACAGGCGGGTGAACAGCCATTGTTCCCAGCGATAGTAATCCGGCTTGCAGGTGGTGACTTCGCGCGACCAGTCGATCGCCAGGCCTAGGCTTTTGAGCTGGGTCTTCATGTAAGCGATGTTTTCGTAGGTCCACTTGGCGGGCGCGACGTTGTTCTTCATCGCGGCGTTTTCTGCCGGCATGCCGAACGCGTCCCAGCCCATCGGCTGCAGTACGTTCTTGCCCTGCATGCGCTGATAGCGGGCGATCACGTCGCCGATGGTGTAGTTGCGCACGTGACCCATGTGTAGCTTGCCGCTGGGGTAAGGGAACATCGACAGGCAGTAGTAAGTGTCCTTGCCGGGCTGTTCACTGACTTCAAAAGACTGTTGCTCTTCCCAGAAGGTCTGGGCGGCGGCTTCGATTTCGCGGGGCTGATAGAGTTCGTGCATGGCTACTTTTTACTAGAGATTGGTGACCCTTGACCTCTTCGCTGCAGTCCCGGACCAGAGGGCCGTCGCTTGTCAGGCTGTGCCTTTGGCGACGCGACGGATTGGAGCCCGGTTGAGCGGAAGTGGAAGTACAGGAAGCGCCGTAGCATACATGAGCGCCGAGTTCCTAGGGAAACCCTGATTGCATGGTTAAGTCGCTTGAACCTTGGCATCCGCCGTTGGTCGCGGCATCGCGCCGGTTTGCGCAGTGGCGCTAAGCTCAGTGACGAGGGTATGGCTTATCTTCAGTGAGGTGAACGGATGGCAGAGCTGCGGCATCAAGTTAACAAGAACCCTGATCTGTATGACCGTTTGATCGATCGTCTTGGGCTTGCCCTGGACACGGCGAAAACAGCAGTCCGGCTTCGCAATGAACACCCCGCTGAATTGGAATTGCGTGGTTTGAGTCACGCTGAATTCCAAATCATCGAGGCATATCTGGACAGAACCGAGAAAAGCGATGCTGTCGTCACGGAGCTCTCACCCGATGCGAAGCAAAGGAATTCCAATACGTCGAGGGAGCCCACGGAACCGGCCCGCGCCCAGCGCCCCTCAGCCACTGTCGTGTGGTTGAAGGACCAGCGTCGCGCCAAGGTATCGGCAAAGTTGAGTCGCTACAGTTCCAGCAAACATTTCAAGCGGTAAAGCTCGCGGGTGTTAAGCCCGTCTGATTAAGCATTGTTGCTTAACGTCAATCCTTTTAGGCTTCGGGCATCTTTTTGGAGATGCTCGATGCCCTTTCGCTATTTCATCAAGAACCTGCTCCTGCCCCCCGGCCTCTTTTTGTTACTTGTGCTGGCGGCCTGGTGGTTGCGAAACACCAGGCCGCGTCTGGCACGGGCATTGTTTGTGATCGGGCTGGGCGGCCTGTGGCTGATGAGCCTGCCGGTGGCTGTGCAATGGTCTGCCCAGGGGATCGAGAACATTCCGCCGTTGACGCAGAGCGATTGGTCCACCCTGGCGCAGCGGGCCGACGCGATAGTGGTCCTGGGTTCGGGTCGCGAGCGCAACGATCCGACCTGGGGCAGCGATGTGCCCACTGGCGTGGCGCTTGAGCGTATGCGCTATGCCGCGCGTCTGTCCAAAGCGTCGGGGTTGCCGATCCTCACCACAGGCGGATTGCACTACGGCGAGCCACCCAGTGAGGCGGCGATCATGGCCGCCTCACTGCGCGATGACTTCGGCGTGAGCGTGCGTTGGCAAGAAGGGCAAAGCCGCACCACGTGGGAAAACGCGACGATGAGCGCTGCGATATTGCAGCCACTGGGGATCAGGCGTGTGGTTGTGGTGACCCAGGCTTGGCACATGCCGCGTTCGGTGTGGAGTTTTGAAAAGGCAGGTTTTAACGTTGTGCCTGCACCCGTCGGCTTTTTGAGCGTGGATAACGCCAGGCCTTTCGGTGGCTGGATGCCTGAATCCAAGGCCATATGGCAGATGGGACAATTGCTGAACGAAGCGGCGGGGTGGGTGGGTTATCGAGTGTTCTATCGGTGATTCACCGGCAGCCTCAGATCGTTCCCACCCCACAGCTGATCGCGTTCCCACGCCGAGCGTGGGAACGATCGATATAGGCCAGTTTGCCTAGCAAGATTTTGCGTCAAACCGTCTTCGCAATCCGGCTGGCCAACAGCGCCCAGCCTACCAAAAGCACCGACAAAATGATCAGTGGCCAGGAGCGCCAGTGCAGGTATGGCGTCAGATTTTGCATGGGCGTGACCTCGCCGTACATCACAGCGCGCTCAAACTGCGGCACGGTGGTGGTGATCTTGCCGAACGGGTCGATCAGCGCGCTGACGCCGTTGTTGGTGGCGCGGATCATCCAGCGGCCCGCTTCCAGCGCGCGCATCTGCGCCATTTGCAGGTGCTGCAGCGGGCCGATGGACGTACCGAACCAGGTGTCATTGCTGACCGTGAGCAACAAATCGCTTTGTGCAGATAGCCCGGCGGCAAATTCCGGGTACACCACTTCGTAACAAATGAACGGCGCGATCTGATAGCCCTTGGCCTGCAGCAGGGCCTGTTCGGCTGGGCCTCGGGCGAAATCTGACATCGGTAGATCGAAGAAGCCGATCACGCCACGCAGCAGATCCTGCAGTGGTACGTATTCGCCAAAAGGCACCAGCTTCTGTTTCTGGTAAGTGCCATCGCCTTCGCCGGTGACGGTAATGGCGTTGTAATAACGGTACTCGCCCCGGCCGCCCTTTTCGCGCATAGGCACGCCGGTGATCAGCGCCGAATCGCGATCGGCAGCGAATTTGCCCATCATCGACAGGTAGCCTTCGACAGACTCCTTGAGCACCGGCACTGCGGTTTCCGGCCAGATGATCAGATCGGCTTTCTGCGAGGTAAAGGTCATGTCGCGGTACAGCGCCAGTTGCGCATTCAGCGCGGCGGGGTCCCACTTCATGCTCTGCTCAACGTTGCCCTGCATGGCGGCGACCTTCAGCGGCGCGCCGGATGCTTCGGTCCAGGCGTAGCTTTTAAGCGCCAACCCGATAACCCAGGGCGCGAGCAACAACAGGCTGCCTGCTGCGAAAAAGCCTTTGCGTGCGCGCAAGCGAGGCAGGTTGCACAGCAGCGCAGCGGTCAGCGCCAGACAAAAAGAGATCAGCCACATGCCACCCAGCGGGGCCAGGCCCTTGAGTGGGCCCTCAAGCTGGCTATAACCGGAATAGAGCCAGGGAAAACCGGTCAGGAACCAGCCCCGAAACATTTCCTGGCCGAACCACAGCGCCGCGAATGCCAGTGCGTCGGCCAGCGGTGCTTCATTGCGACGGATCCAGCGAGCCCAGAGCCAGGCGGGAAGGGCGAAGAAGAAAGCCACCGAAGCGCAGAACAGCACCATAAGGAAGCCCGCGAGCCAGACAGGTGCTTCGCCATAGGTGTGGATGCTGACATAGATCCAGCTGGTGCCGCCGCCAAACAGGCCGAACCCGTAGCACCAGCCGCGCCAAAGGGCCTGGCGAGGCTTGAGGTCACGTAGCCCCAGATAGAAAACCACCAGCGCGACGAGCGCCAGTGGCCAGATGTCGAACGGCGCCAGGGCCAGGGTGATCAGCGCGCCAGCCACCACGGCCAGCAGGTTACCGGGCCAGCCGGGGCGGGTGATCCAGCGCATTTACATTCCTTATGACAAACGATATTACGAGCGGGAGATCGGACTCAGACGCAACAGGTGAACGCGCCGGCTGTCGGCGTTCAGGATGCGGAAACGATACGCGCCGATTTCAGTGATTTCATTACGTTTTGGCAGATGCCCAAATGCATTCATCACCAGGCCACCGACGGTGTCGAACTCGTCATCGGAGAACTCGCTGTCAAAGAACTCATTGAAGCTCTCGATCGGCGTCAGCGCCTTGACCAGGAAGTCGCCGCTGGGTAGCGGTTTGATGTAGCTGTCTTCCTCGACGTCGTGCTCGTCTTCGATGTCGCCGACGATCTGCTCCAGCACATCCTCGATCGTCACCAGGCCCGCCACGCCGCCGTACTCGTCGATGACGATGGCCATGTGGTTGTGGTTGGCGCGGAACTCACGCAACAGCACGTTCAGGCGCTTGGACTCGGGCACGAAAGTCGCCGGGCGCAGCAGGTTCTTGACGTCCGCAGCACCGCCGTCTTCCTTGAGAATCAAGGGCAGCAGGTCCTTGGCCAGCAGCACGCCAAGCACGTCGTCATGGCTCTCGCCAATGACCGGGTATCGCGAGTGCGCCGAGTCGATCACTGCGGGCAGGAACTCACGAGGGCTTTGGCTGGCCTTGATGCTAATCATCTGCGAGCGCGGCACCATGATGTCGCGCACCTGCAGGTCTGCGACCTGAATGGCGCCCTCGACGATAGCCAGCGCCTCGCTGTCCAGCAGTTTGTTCTGATGGGCTTCGCGCAGCAGCTCAAGCAGCTCCTGGCGGTTTTTCGGCTCATGGGCAAATGCCTGGGTCAGTTTGCCCAACCATGACTTTTGCCCGTTGCTCGATCGGTCTTCGCTCATAGCCCTTACTCGTGGTCCTTGCGGGGTGTTTCGGTAGGTGATGTGTCGACGAGGTCATCGTCGGCGTAGGGGTCTGGATAGCCCAGCTCTGCAAGCAACTCTCGTTCCAGTGCTTCCATCTCTTGGGCTTCGTCATCGTCGATGTGATCGTAGCCCAACAAATGCAGGCAGCCATGAATCACCAGATGCGCCCAATGAG
Source organism: Pseudomonas sp. UBA5706 (assembly GCF_002419965.1). GTDB lineage: Bacteria > Pseudomonadota > Gammaproteobacteria > Pseudomonadales > Pseudomonadaceae > Aquipseudomonas. Next base: position 143,089 of record NZ_DIHC01000033.1, on the reverse strand, counting down.
CGTCCAGTGCCTTGCCCTGTTCGGCGGCTTCACGGGCCACGACAGGAACGCAGATCACCAGATCGCCCAGCAGCGGGATATCCAGGAATTCATCGGGCACGTCCGCAGGAAACGACAGCACGTTCGTGGCGTAGTCTTTGTGCCGCCAGGTGTGGTTCAGTTCCCGGCCTTCGGCTTCATCGACGAGCCGAATGGTCATCTCCGAGTCAGCCGAGCGCTGGCGCAGGCCCATTTCGCACCAGAGGCGCAACTGCGCTTCACTTGGAGCGCTGGCCTGACTGGCCGTTTGCAGATCCAGCTCAAGCATCGCGACGGGTGTCCCGTGAGCCTGACTGATCATTGCGTTCTTCGAAGCGCTCGTAGGCTTCGACGATGCGCTGCACCAGCGGATGGCGTACGACATCCTTGGGCTTGAAGTGGGTGAAGCTGATGCCCGGCACGTCCTTGAGCACTTCGATGACGTGGGTCAGCCCGGACTTGGTGCCTTTTGGCAGGTCGATCTGGGTGATGTCACCGGTGATCACGGCGGTGGAGCCGAAGCCGATACGGGTCAGGAACATCTTCATCTGCTCGACGGTGGTGTTCTGACTCTCGTCGAGAATGATGAAGCTGTTATTAAGCGTGCGGCCACGCATGTAAGCCAGCGGCGCAACTTCGATGACCTGTTTTTCGATCAGCTTGGCTACGTATTCGAAACCCAGCATCTCGTACAAAGCGTCGTAGAGCGGTCGCAGATAAGGGTCGATCTTCTGCGCCAGGTCGCCGGGCAGAAAGCCGAGTTTTTCCCCCGCTTCAACGGCAGGACGAACCAGCAGGATGCGACGGATCTGCTCGCGCTCAAGCGCATCGACAGCCGCGGCCACGGCAAGGTAAGTCTTGCCGGTACCGGCAGGGCCGATGCCGAAATTGATGTCGTTGGCGAGGATTTCCTTCACGTACCGCTGCTGATTCAGGCCGCGTGGGCGAATCATGCCTTTTTTGGTACGCAGGGCGACGCCGACTTCGGCGGCGGGATGGTTGTCCAGCTCTTCAACGCCGGATTCCTGCAGAAACAGGTGGACCATGTCCGGTGACAGTTCGGTACCTTTGGTTTCCCGATACAGCCGACGCAACAGGTTTTCTGCCGAAGTGGTGTGTTTGGGCTCACCAATCATCTCGAACTGGCCTCCGCGATTGCGGATCACGATGTCCAGACGTTGTTCGATCAAGCGCAAGTGCTCGTCGAACTGGCCGCACAGATTGGCGAAGCGATGTGCCTCGATAGGTTCAAGGCTGAAACGATGTGGTTCGATAGGTGCGTTCAAAGTGGTTTTTAGCCGCCCGACGGCAGTGAATGTGAAACGAAGGATAACCCCTGTGCGCAGTGTCCGAAAGGGCCCGCTTACTAATGGTTGGATAGCTGCTGAATTTGATGGCCGTCGTCAGGCGCGACGCTGACTACTGTAGGGCTGGCGATGTGTGCCCTATAGCAGTCCGGCTTGCAGGCGCCGGACGTCGAAGCGCTACCGCCGGCAGCCCGGACTGCAACAGGTGTATCAGTATTGCCTTCGAATGGCGGCGACCGGGCCTATTGCAACAGTGACCCGCGCAGCGAATGCGGCTGCGCGCTGTCGATGTAGACGTCGGCGAACTGCCCGATAAGCTTGGGGTCGTCGCAGCGAAAGTTGACGATGCGGTTGTTCTCGGTGCGACCCTGCAGTTCGCCAGGGTCCTTCTTGGAGTAGTCGGTCACCAGAATGCGCTGCACGGTGCCAGCCATCTTGCGGCTGATCTCGTAGCCTTGGCGGTTGATCAGATCCTGCAACTGCTTGAGGCGCTCTTTCTTGGTCTCTTCAGATGTTTCGTCGACAAGATCCGCTGCCGGTGTACCGGGACGCGAGCTATAGACGAAGGAGTAGGAGAAGTCCATGCCGACATCTTCTACCAGCTTCATGGTTTGCAGATGGTCTTTCTCGGTTTCGCCGGGAAAACCCACGATGAAGTCCGAGCTGATGCAGATGTCCGGGACCGCCGCCCGCAGCTTGCGCAGGCGCGACTTGTATTCGAGGACGGTGTGATTACGCTTCATCGCCGCCAGGATGCGGTCCGAACCCGACTGCACCGGCAAATGCAGGTGTTTGACCAGCTCCGGCACTTCGGCATGGGCCTGGATCAGGCTGTCCGAAAACTCCAGTGGGTGCGAGGTGGTGTAGCGAATCCGGTCGATGCCGTCGATAGCGGCCACGACGCGAATCAGCTCGGCAAGATCCGCCACCCGCCCGTCATGGGTGGTGCCGCGATAGCCATTGACGTTCTGCCCGAGCAGCGTCACTTCGCGCACGCCGTTTTCGGCCAAGTGGAACACCTCGGTGATCACATCATCGAACGGGCGGCTGACCTCTTCTCCGCGCGTATAGGGCACCACGCAGAACGTGCAGTATTTGCTGCAGCCTTCCATCACCGACACATAAGCGCTCGGGCCATCGACGCGAGGCTCAGGCAAATGGTCGAACTTTTCGATTTCAGGGAACGAAACGTCCACTTGCGGCAGGCGAGTAATGCGTGCGGCGTCGATCATCTCTGGCAAGCGGTGCAGGGTCTGCGGGCCGAATACGACATCGACGTAAGGCGCGCGATCACGTATTGCCGCGCCTTCCTGACTGGCCACGCAGCCGCCGACGGCGATGACCATTTCAGGGTTCGCCAGTTTCAGTTCACGCCAGCGGCCAAGCTGGGAATAGACGCGATCCTGCGCCCGCTCGCGAATCGAGCAGGTGTTAAGCAGGATGACGTCGGCATCTTCCGCGCGAGCGGTGACTTCCAGTGCTTGATGTTCGCCCAGCAGATCGACCATGCGCGAGCTGTCGTACTCGTTCATCTGGCAGCCGTGGGTTTCGATGTAAAGCTTCTTGGCCATGCGGGTTCGGATTCATCAGGTGATTCGAAGAACCGCGCATTATAGGGACCCTGGTCCCAGCTTCCTAGCGTTGCGTAACCCGCGGCATGCTATAGTTCGCGCCCCTTTCAAAACACCGATCATTGCCTGCCTGTTATGACCAAACGCGAAGCTCCAATCTACAAGGTGATTTTTCTCAACCAGGGACAGGTGTACGAGATGTACGCCAAGCAGATCTATCAAAGTGATCTGTGGGGATTCCTGGAGGTGGAAGAATTCGTCTTCGGTGAGCGTACGACCGTGGTGGTAGACCCAAGCGAAGAGAAGTTGAAGGCGCAGTTCGATGGTGTGGTGCGCAGCTTCGTGCCGATGCATTCAATCGTGCGCATCGATGAAGTCGAGCGCATGGGGACTGCGAAGATCAGCGAAGCGCGTCAGACCGGCAACGTCATGCCGTTTCCGATGCCGATGCCGGACAAGTAAGGGCCTGCTGAACAGGCCAGGCAATCAGGGCTTGGTGGTATCAGGGAAGGGCGCGAAGGGCGTTCTTCCTTCGGCGGTTTGCAGTTCCAGCAAGTATTTGCGGAAGATTTGCCCCAGCACCTGGGTCGCCACTTCCAGGTCCTCTTTCTTCATCTGCGCGGACACTTCGTCGGCCTGATCCAGGGCATCCTCCGAACCGTTGACCGCCGCCATTTTCAGCACGATATAAGCCTGGATGTTATTGGCTTGCACGCCTTCACCACGGAAGAACATCAGACCCAGCTGATACTGCGCCTGTGCATGGCCTTGCAACGAGGCCTGTTCGAAGTAGTTGAGGGCCTGGGTCAGGTCACGCGGCGTACTCTTGCCGTCGTAATAGAACTGTCCCAACTCGTACTGCGCCTGAGCATCCCCGCCTTGAGCCGCCTGCTGGCATGCCGACAACGCGGCTGGCAGGTCGTCTGGCTGGGTATTCAGGGTGCAGCGACCCGCCGCTGGGATCAACAACGAGTTGCCACCTGCATTCGTCAGCAGGGGATGAAGAAGCAACAGGCAGCCCAATGCAAGGGTGCGGCCGGTGCGATTCATGGAAGTCGACTTACCTCTGAAAAAGGTGCGGGCATGCCCGTCCAGCGAAACGTGCTGGCTGCGCATTATGAAATAAGCAGGGCCAACCTTACAAAGTCTTTACTGATTTTCTGCAGCAAGGCGCTGATTGGCCCGTATTCAGGCGCCTGGACCGTCGGCAAGCCTGGAATTTCAATGCATCATCCACCAGTCAACGGCTTCAGTAGCTGGTTGCTGGCGAACGCGGTGTGCCAGTCACGCTGTTATTGACTGACCAACGCGTTCACTACGGTCGTAACCTGCGACGTCTTCCACAGGCTGCGGCGCTTTGCGGATTTGCGTCACACAGTGCCAGGTAGCGATCAGCCCGGCTCGTGTGACGTGCCTTATTTCAACTGCGCGAATGCCTTCTCGGCCGCATCCAGCGTGTGTTGCAACTCCGCTTCACCGTGGGCGATAGAGGTAAAGCCGGCTTCGAAGGCGCTCGGCGCCAGGTACACGCCGCCGTCGAGCATGAGGTGGAAGAAGCGTTTGAAGCGATCTGCGTCGCTGCTCATCACGTCCTGGAAGGTGACGATCTGTTTGGCATCGGTGAAATACAGGCCGAACATCCCGCCCGCCTGAGTGGTCACGAACGGGACGCCCGCTGCGTCCGCCCGCTGCTGCAGGCCGTCGAGCAGCCGGGTGGTGTAGTTGCTCAGCTCGTCATGAAAGCCCGGACGGCTGATCAGGCGGAGCGTCGTCAAACCTGCCGCCATGGCCAGCGGGTTGCCGGACAACGTGCCTGCCTGATACACCGGACCCAGCGGCGCGATGTGCGACATGATCTCGCGCTTGCCACCAAAGCAGCCCACTGGCATGCCGCCGCCAATGATCTTGCCGAAGGTGCTCAAGTCAGGTTTGACGCCGTAATACGCCTGCGCCCCGCCCAGGGCAACACGGAAACCGGTCATCACTTCGTCGAAAATCAGCACCACACCGTGTTCGTCGCACGCGTCGCGCAGGCCTTGCAGGAAACCCGGTGCGGGTGGCACGCAGTTCATGTTGCCGGCGACCGGCTCGACGATGATACAGGCCACTTCCTGGCCCACTTCGGCCAGCATCGCCTTAACGGCGTCGATGTCGTTGAATGGCAGGGTCAGCGTGTGTTTGGCGAATGCAGCGGGAACGCCCGGCGAACTCGGGACGCCCAGCGTCAGCGCACCCGAACCGGCCTTGACCAGCAGGCTGTCGGAGTGACCGTGATAGCAACCTTCGAATTTGATGATGCTGTCGCGACCGGTATAACCACGGGCCAGACGGATTGCGCTCATGGTCGCTTCGGTGCCGGAGCTGACCATGCGCACCATTTCCATCGACGGCACGATCGAGCAGACCAGATCGGCCATTTCGGTCTCCATCGCGGTCGGTGCCCCGTAGGACAGGCCGTGTTCAAGCTGCTTGCGCACAGCGTCCAGTACATCCGGGTGGCTGTGGCCGAGAATCATCGGCCCCCAGGAACCCACGTAATCCACATAGCGCTTGTCATCTTCGTCGGTCACGTAGGCGCCAGCGGCATGTTTGAAGAACAGCGGGGTGCCACCAACGCTTTTGAAGGCGCGAACCGGCGAGTTAACGCCCCCGGGAATGTGTTTCTGGGCATTGGCGAACAGGGTTTCAGAACGGGACATGGTGAAGGTCTCTGCTTGAATCGAATGAGGTGAACCGGCCCGACTCCAGTCAGGCCAATTTGAACAGGTCGTTGAAAGCACGGGCACGACGCGTGACTTCCTGGGTTGTTTCGGCACCGAACAGGCCATGCACCACCGCAAGCAGGTCAGCACCATGGGCCACCAGCGGCGCGGCGTTGTCCAGGGTGATGCCGCCGATGACAGCGATCGGCAATTTGATGCGCTGGCGTGCTTCGGCCAGCATTTGCAGGCTGCATGCCGGCGCGCCGGGCTTGGTGCTGGAGTTGAAAAAACGGCCAAATGCAACGTAGGTGGCCCCGTCTACCTTGGCTTTTTCCGCCAGCTCAAGCTGCGCATGACAGGTAGCGCCCACGATGGCCTTGTGACCAAGCAGGGCGCGGGCATCCGGCAGCGAGCCGTCGGTTTGCCCCAGGTGCACGCCAACGCCGAGCCGTGCGGCGACTTCGGCGTCATCGTTGATGATCAGGTGGGTCTTGTAGCGCTCGCACAGCTTGAGCAGTTCCGAGGCTTCGCGCAGACGGCGGGTCTCGTCGCCGGATTTGTCGCGGTATTGCAGAAGGGTCACGCCGCCGTCGAGCGCGGCTTCGACGTAGGCCAGGAATTTGCCAGCCAGCAACTGGCTGTCGGTCACGGCGTACAAGCCACGTAGTTTCATCAGGGGGTGCCTCTTTAATCGTGGCGTTACGAGCAGAAATCCAGCGGCAGGCGACGGGGGACGAACTGGCCTTTGCCCAGTTGTTCTGCGTCGCGCAACGTGCGCCAAGTGTAGTCCAGCGCGGTTTGCACGGCGCTGATCAGGTCTTGCCCAAGAGCCAGGCGACCGGCCAGGGTGCTGGCCAGCGTGCAGCCTGAGCCGTGATAACTGCCCGGCAACCGCTGACAGATGAAGGTGCGCGATTGCCCGTTGCGCAGGTAGAGTCGGTTATGCACCTCATGCTCGTCCCCGTGACCGCCGGTGATGAGCAGGTGCTCGCAGTATGGCAAGAGTTTTTCGGCGCATTCGTCGGCGGTGCCTTCGGGCAGTTCGGCCAGAATCCGCGCTTCGGGCAGGTTCGGTGTGGCAACGGTTGCCAGCGCCAGAAGGCGCTCGCGCATGGCGTAACCCACTTCATCCTTGCCAAGCCGCCCGCCGCCGCCCGCACGCAGGACCGGATCGCAAACCAGCGGCAGATGTCGATGGCCCTCAAGCAACTCGACCACGGTGTCGACCATCTCCAGCGAGCCAAGCATGCCCAGCTTCACCGCTGCGACAGGCGAGTCGTTGAGCACGGCGTTGGCCTGGGCCAGCACCCACTCACGGTCCAGCACCCGGAAATCGCTGACGTTTACGGTATCTTGCACGGTCAGGGCGGTCACTGCCGCAGCGGCGTGGCAGCCTTGGGCGAGTAGGGCTTCGATATCGGCCTGCAAGCCGGCGCCTCCACTGGGGTCGTGGCCGGAGAGACAGAGGACAACAGGGCGGGAGCTATAGATATTCATGGTGCGCGAGCTTACCACTAAAGCTTTTGCCGGGCCGCCGGTCGGCCGCACAATTTTCGTCTACCGGCGCTGGGACGCTCTATTGCGCCGTCTGCAGGCAGGAGCGCGCCGGTCGTCTTGAAAACATCACGAAATTCTGTCGTGTGACGATACAGATAGTGTCATGCGGCTATCAGTCTTTATGCTGTCGGCGAGCCGCCGTTTTTTTCTGCCAAAGAGTGAACGTAAGTGCTTTGCCCGTTAACCAGACTGGCCGACATCTCGGTCTCGACTCGGATGTTGCCTCCCATGGATCAAGGGTTTCAGACCGCCGCTCAGACTACGATTGGCGGTGATCCTTGCGCCTGTTTTTAACGCTGCTGCTGATATTGCTGCCAACGCTGGTCAGTGCCGTAGAGTTCGACGAGAACACGCGCACGCTGTCATTGGGGCCGGCGACCCAGGTCTTCGAAGATCCGACAGGCGCCGCCACGATCAAGCAAGTGTCGTCCCCCGAAGGCCAGTCCCGGTTTAGCGCGCTGGAGGGCAATGCGCTTAACGCAGGCTTTTCGGAGTCGGTGTTCTGGTTGAAAGTGACCCTGACCTATCGGCCGGTCAATCCAGTGGCGTTTGCCGACTGGTTGCTCGAACTTGCTTATCCGCCGATGGATCACGTTGACCTGTACCTGGCCAGCGAAACCGCCGAGCCCAGCCTGACCTGGCAGACCGGCGACATGCTGCCCTTCGACAGCCGTCAGGTAAAACAGAATAACTACCTGTTCGAACTCAATCTTGCCCCCAACCAAAGCAAGACCGCTTACGTGCGGGTCTCCAGTCATGGTTCGGTGCAGGCGCCACTCAATCTTTGGGCCAGTCATGCGTACATAGAGGCGCAACCGGCGCGGCTTTACATTCTGGGCATGATCTACGGCGTGTTGGCCGTGATGCTGGTCTACAACCTGTTCATCTACCTGAGCGTGCGCGACAGAAGCTACCTCTATTACATCCTCTATATCTGTTGCTTCGGTCTGTATCAGGTGTCTATCAATGGTGCCGGTATCGAGTTCCTGTGGCCGAACAGCCCCTGGTGGGCCAACACCTCGACCACGTTCCTGATTGGGGCAGCGATTCTCTTTGCCAGCCAGTTCGCCCGCAAGTTCCTGCAAACCCCCAGGCTAGGTCGCTGGCTGGATGTGCCGCTGCAACTGATGACGGCCTGCGCGGCAGTGATCATGTTGCTGTCGCTGACGCAGGATTACGGCATCGCGCTGCGACTGGTGACAGGACTGGTGTTGCTGTTTACCCCGGTCATTCTCCTGATCGGTATCGTCGCCTGGCTGAGAGGGCGTCGCGTGGCGCGTTATTTCATTTTTGCGTGGTCGGCGTTTTTGCTGGGCGGTGTCATTAACACGACGATGTTGCTAGGGCTGTTGCCGAACAACTTCTGGACCATGTATGCCAGCCAGATTGGTTCGGTGGTGGAGGTTGCGCTGCTGTCGCTGGCCTTGGCCGATCGCATCAACACCCTGCGCGAACGCCAGGCGCATATCCTGGCGCAGTCCGGCAGGGACCTGGAAGCCCTCAACCAGCAACTGGCGGTGAGCAACCGACTCAAAGACGAGTTTCTGGCCACGCTCACCCATGAGCTGCGCACGCCGATGAACGGCGTGATCGGCTCCCTGGAGCTGATGCAGATGAACGGTGCCGAGGACGACATCGAGCTGTACCGCCAGACCGCCGCCGACTCCGCGCAGAACATGATGGGCATTGTTAACGGGATCCTGACCCTCACCGAACTGCAGGCCGGACGGATTGAGGTGCACAGCGAAGCGTTCAGCTTGCGGCATTTACTGTTTCAGCTGCGCAGCACATTCGAGCCGCCGGCCCGCAGCAAGGCCCTGGCCTTGAGTGTTGAACTGGACGAAGCGCTGCCGGACAGCTTGCAAGGCGATGCGCTGAAACTGCGTCAGTGCCTGGAATGTCTGGTCGACAATGCCATCAAGTTCACCAGGCAGGGCTCGATCAGAGTCTGCGTGAAAGGCCACACCGACGATCAACAAGTGCGCTTGCTGATTGATGTCATAGACACTGGCATAGGCTTCGTTCGCTTGGACGAAGACACGCTTTATGCCAACTTTTATCAGGTCGACGGTTCCATGACCCGCGAATACGGCGGGCTTGGGATTGGGCTGGCGATTTGTCGGCAACTGATCGAATTACAAGGCGGCCGTTTGAGCCATCAGTCCGAGCCGGGCAATGGCAGTCAGTTCAGGTTAAGTCTGGACATCGCTCGAGCGAAACCCCCGCAACAGGACCTGTAATGGCACCACTGGCCGGCGGGGATTGGCCTGCAAATTGCTGCCGTTGGCAAGCCGGATCGCTGCGGAGCGCTTGCAGCGTGACTGCCCAGGGACATGGCAAAACCGCCGTCATTTAGTCGCCTATGGCGCTTTTTTTTCGCTGCCGCTGCGTGATTCACTGGTTCGCCTCTGCGCGATTGCCGCGTACCGACCCGAATCGGAGCCCGCTCATGAACCTGCATCAGTTCGCCGAAACCCACGAGGTCACCAACCAGCCCCCAGCGCTGGACGGGACCAACCTGTACCGCATCGATCTGCCGTTGCAGGAGTGGTCCAGGCGTTTCGGTGCGGGCTGGGCGCAGGCGAAAATCGATGCGTACGGTGCATTGGCGGGCGGGCCGCTGATGGAGGCGGGATTTCTCGCCAATCAGAACAAACCGGTGTTCGTCAGCCATGACCGCTATGGCCATCGCGTCGACCTGGTGGAGTTCCACCCCGCATATCACCAATTGATGCAGACCGCTGTCGAGCACGGCATTGCTTCGCTGCCCTGGACGGACCCGCGCCCGGGCGCTCATGTCGCCCGCGCGTCCATGAGTTACCTGCACACCCAGGCCGAGGCTGGGAGCGGCTGTCCGCTGACCATGACGTTCGCCAGCGTTCCGGCCCTCAGGTTGCAACCTGATCTGGCCGACATCTGGCTGCCGAAAATTCTCGCGACCCGGTACGACCCGCGCAATGTCGGGATCGCTCACAAAACCGGGGTCACCATCGGCATGGCGATGACCGAAAAGCAGGGTGGCACCGATGTGCGAGCCAACACCACCCGGGCTTATCCGGTCGGTCAGCCTGGCCCGGGTCAGGCCTACGAGCTGGTCGGACATAAATGGTTCTGCTCGGCGCCGATGTGCGATGCCTTCCTCACCCTGGCGCAGACTGACAAAGGCTTGAGCTGTTTCCTGCTGCCTCGCCATCGCCCGGACGACACCCGCAACGAGTTCTACATACAGCGCCTCAAGAACAAACTAGGCAACTGGTCCAATGCGTCCAGCGAGGTCGAATTCCGCGGGGCGCTGGCCTGGATGGTGGGTGAAGAAGGGCGCGGCGTGCCAACGATCATCGAGATGGTTGCCATGACCCGCTTCGACTGCATGACCGGTTCCAGCGCCTTGATGCGTCAGGCGCTGACGCAGGCGGCGCATCATTGCGCCCACCGTAGTGTCAGCGGGCGTGTGCTCAGTGAGCAGCCATTGATGCAGAACGTGTTGGCTGATCTAGCGCTGGAAAGCGAAGCCGCGCTGGCATTGACCCTGCGTATGGGGCGCTCGCTGGAGCGGCTTGACGATCCCCACGAAGCGCGTTTTGCACGGTTGGTCACGGCGGTGGGCAAGTACTGGATCTGCAAGCGCGCCCCGGCCATGATCAACGAAGCCGCAGAGTGCATGGGCGGCGCGGGGTATGTGGAGGACACCATCCTGCCGCGTCTTTATAGAGAAGCGCCGGTGAACTCAACCTGGGAAGGCTCAGGCAACGTACAGTGCCTGGACGTGTTGCGAGCGCTGTCGAAAGAGCCGGGCGTACTGGACGCGTTGTTCGACGAACTGGGCGATGGCCACGGCGATGCGCGACTGGCAGCGCATATCGGCCAATTGAAGACCGCGTTCAAGGACACAGCTGATATTCAGTACCGCGCGCGGCAACTGACCGAAGACATCGCCGTAGGACTGCAAGCCAAGCTGCTGCTGGAGGCGGGGAATTCGACGGTCAGTGACGGTTTCATCGCAGGACGACTGCAACACCCCGGCCGGGTCTACGGCGTGCTGCCTCGTGGAGTGGATGTTCAGGCGTTGGTGGCGCGGTCGTCGCCGCAGGTAGCGTGATCGATAGACCCTTGCCGTAGCAGTAGGGCTTGCCGGCAATAGCGTTCTAAGGACGCCGCTGCCAGCGAATCGTGCTGCTGCAGATCACCTTTTGTTGCTGCATCATTTCGTGCCTTCCCCCGCCGTTGCAGGCAAGATGGAGCCTTGCAAGATCAGAAGGATGCGCATCGTGACTGAAGCTTTTATTGTCGTAGAAACCGCCGAGCAAGCCGTGGATCGGCTTGCCGAGCTGCACGCACGTGCGACCGGCGCCTTGAACCAGGCGCTCAAGCGTTACCTCAAAGACCGCGTCGAGCCCGATGCCGCCGAGCGTCTGCTGTTCCGCTACCCTGAGCTGCGCCTGACCTACCACTGCCATGGCGAAGTACCGCTGACCACCCGTGCCTATGCCAAGGTCCAACTGCCCGGTACTTACAGCGTCACCGTCACCCACCCGGCGGCCTTCCGCAAATACTTGCTCGAACAGCTCGTACCGTTGATGAACGACTTCACTGTCACGGTCGAAGTCGGGGTCAGCGCGCAGAACATTCCTTATCCGTATGTGGTCGAGCAGGGCGACGAACTGGCCGGCACGGGCGTTACCGCCGCCACCCTGGCGCGCGTGTTCCCGAGTACCGACCTGTCCGCCGCCACCGACGGCATCGCCGATGGGCTGTACGACTGGGCCAATACCGATCCGCTGCCGCTGGCGCTGTTCGACGCCGCTCGCGTGGACTTCTCGCTGCGCCGCCTGGTGCACTACACCGGCAGCGACTGGCGCCACGTGCAGCCCTGGATTCTGTTGACCAACTACCATCGCTACGTCGACCAGTTCATCGTCCACGGCCTGGAAAAACTGCGTGACGATCCGCGTTTCGTGAAAATGGTCCTGCCGGGTAACGTCATCGTCGACAAGAGCATGGACCACGGCGAGGCTCAGGCCATCGTCTCCAGCGTGGTCTGGCACCGATACCAGATGCCGGCCTACCACCTGATCGCCGAAGACGGCCACGGCGTGACCCTGGTCAACATTGGTGTCGGCCCGTCCAATGCCAAGAACATCACCGACCACCTGGCCGTACTGCGCCCGCATTGCTGGCTGATGATCGGCCACTGCGGCGGCCTGCGTCAGTCGCAAACCATCGGCGATTACGTGCTGGCCCACGCCTACATGCGTCGTGACGGCATTCTTGATCGTGTTCTGCCGCCAAACATCCCGATCCCTGCGCTGGCTGAAGTGCAAATGGCGTTGCAGGAGTCGGCAGCGCAGGTCACGGGCGAGCGTGGAGACGATTTGAAAAAGCGCCTGCGCACCGGCACCGTATTGACCTACGACGACCGCAACTGGGAGCTGCGCTGGGCACAGGAACGGCCGCTGATCAACCTGTCGCGCGCCGTCGCGGTGGACATGGAAAGCGGCACCATTGCAGCTCAAGGCTATCGTCTGCGCGTGCCATACGGGACTTTGCTCTGTGTCTCCGACAAGCCGCTGCACAGCGAAATCAAACTGCCGGGCTCGGCCAATGCTTTTTATGAGCGCGCCGTCACCCAGCATCTGAAGATCGGCATCGCCGCCCTGGACCTGATGCGCACCCAGCTCAACTCGCTGCACTCGCGCAAGCTGCGCAGTTTCGACGAGCCACCGTTCCGTTGATTTACTGGCTGTTCAGAGAAAGGGCCACTAAAGTGGTCCTTTCCGTTTTTACGCTTTGAGCCGATATGCCCCGCCATCAACGCCCCATTTCCCGCCGCCCCGCGCCGAATGCATCCAGCGCACCTCGCCGTGTCGCCAAGGCACCGCCTGCCGAGCCCCGGCTGATCCTGTTCAACAAGCCGTTTGACGTGTTGACTCAGTTCAGCGATGACCAAGGGCGTGCGACGCTTAAGGACTTTATCGAAATCCCCGGCATCTACCCGGCCGGACGACTGGACCGTGACAGCGAAGGCCTGCTTTTGCTGACCAACGATGGGCAGTTGCAGGCGCGGATCGCCGACCCCAAACACAAGCTGGCCAAGACGTATTGGGTGCAGGTAGAGGGCGAGCCTTCCGATGAGCAACTGCAAACCCTGCGAGATGGCGTCGCACTGAATGACGGCCCGACCCTGCCCGCGCAGGCCCGACGCCTCGACGAGCCCAACCTTTGGCCGCGCAACCCTGCGGTACGTTTCCGCAAAAGTGTGCCGACCCATTGGCTGGAGCTGATCATCAAGGAAGGCCGGAATCGGCAGGTGCGCCGAATGACTGCAGCAGTGGGCTTGCCCACCCTGCGGCTGGTTCGGGTACGCATTGGCGACTGGACCATCGATGGGCTGGATCAAGGGCAGTGGCGGGAAGTGCCTGCGAAGTTGTCGTGAGTGCGTGTCTGGAATTGATCGCCTTGTGTAGGGCAAGGTTGCCCGCTTCGACACCGCTACCGCCGGCAAAGCGTTCCGCTACAGGTCCGAAGCGCGATCGGTATCATGGGTGCTGCTCAAGATAGGCTATCACCACGGTCTTGATCACAAACGCCAAAACCCCTAGCCCCAGCACGCCGAACAGAATCATCGTGCCGAACCGCCCAGCCCCGGATTTTTTCGCCAGGTCCCAGACGATGAATCCCATGAAACCGATCAGCACGGTCACTAGAATGGTCATCATCCATTCTTCGAACACCTCGGGTTGCATCATCATCTCCGGTTCAACGGTGGGCTTACGGTTATAGACGTTGTCGTGACATCAGCTGCGCAGATGAACCAGCGGCAGTTCGGTACTGGCCAGCACCTGATTGAGCACGAAGCTTGAGCGCACGCTGGTGACACCGTCGATACGGGTCAGATGGCCGAGAAGAAATTTTTGGTAGTGGTCCATGTCGGGCACCACGACTTTCAGTTGGTAGTCGGCATCGACACCGGTGACCAGGCTGCACTCCAGAACCTGCGGCAAGTTGCGGATCTGCTGTTCGAAATGCTCGAAGCGGTCGGGCGTGTGCCGGTCCATGCCGATCAGCACGTAAGCGGTCAGGCTCAGGCCCAGCTTCTTGCGGTCCAGCAGTGCCACCTGACGCACGATATAGCCGTCGTCTTCGAGCTGTTTGACCCGCCGTGAGCAGGGCGAGGGCGACAGCCCGATGCGCTCGGCCAACTCCTGATTGGAGATGCGCGCGTCTCGCTGCAGTTCGGCCAGAATACTCAGGTCATATCTATCGAGCTTGCTCACGGAGGGCACCTTTATAAGAACGATTGCGCCGAATTATTCATCCGAAGCGAAAAATTGCGCAAGTAGTGTTTTCGTCAGCAACATTCGCAATCCTGTGTCGCATGCTCGAGCCTATTCTTTTAACCAGAATCACTGCCCGGACAACGCGTCCAGCGCGGCCCGCCGAATCAGGCCTGCCGCGGCCTCCAGCCCCATAGGGTTGATCAGGCCACCGGGCTACGCAGTGTCCAGAAGACGATGCGAGGTGAGCCGGCGTCAAAAGCGTCGAGCCAGGACGAAGTATTCAAGAGAGGGCCAAAGGCCCTCTTTTTTATGCCTGCGATTTTGTTTCCCCTATTCATAAGCTGCGTGCGCTCCTGTAGCCGTCCGACTTGCCGACGGTGGCTTCATCGAAATTGCCACCGTCAGCAAGCTGGCTTGGTCAAGAGGGTGATGCCGGGTGTGGGACCTGGCCACCCTGATGGTTTCGCGGCCTGACCCTCGCTGATAGAGTGCGGCGAACGGCGTACCCAGAATGCAGTCCTATCAACAGGTATCCGCGCCGCAGTGAGGAAAGCATGAACATGTGCATCTGGCGTTTGGCAGGTGTCAGTCTTTTGTCCTTGAGCATCAGCGCTCAGGTGTTGGCCGACGACAACAATCAACAGCAGCAACAACAGCAGCGCAATGAGCAGCAGCAACGCCAGCAACAGCAGCGTGGCTTCGAGATGCAACGCCAGCAACAGAACCAGCAGCGCAGCTTCAATCAGGACCAGCAGCGCCAGCAACAGCAACAACAGCAACAACAGCAACAGCGCCAGCAGGAACAACTCAACCAGCAGCGTCAGGTCCAGCAAAATCAGCAGCAGCGCGCCGATCAACAGCGCCAGCAGCAGGACCGCGAACGTAATCAGCAACGACAGGATCAGCTTCAACAACAACAGCGCCAGCAACAGCAACAATTGCAGCAGCGCCAGTTGCAGGATCGCCAGAGCAACCTGCCGATCCAGAGCCGCCCGGACACCGTGATGCAGACCCAGCAGCCGCGCCAGGGCTTCTACCGCGATCAGCCCCGTGAGAACAACCCATGGCGGGGTGGCGATCGTCGTCCGGACGTCGGTCGCCCCGATGGCCATGGCGATGGTTGGGGCGGCGGACCACGCTATCGTCCTGGTTATGAAATTGATCGCATGCCAGGCGGCTACTCCCGCGTGCCTTACCACGGCAGCGATTACTTCTATTCAGGTGGCTACTGGTATCGCCCGCAGGGCCCGCGTTATGTGGTGGTTGCCCCGCCGCACGGGGTGCGAGTGCGGTATCTGCCGGATTATGCGCAACAGGTCTGGCTGGGCAGCGCGCTGTTCTTCCTCGCGGCGGGCACCTATTACACCTACGAGCAGAGCACCCAGGAATACGTCGTCGCCGAGCCGCCGCAAGGTGTCGAACCGGTGTACTCGCCGCAGCAGGTGCCACAACAGGCTCAGCAGCAAACGGCCGACCCCTACGACGTGCTTGCCTATCCGGCCAATGGCCAGACCCAGCAACAGATCGAGCAGGATCGATACGATTGCTATCGATACGCTGTGCAGCAAAGCAACTTTGACCCAGCGGCTGCGACCTACCAGCCAGCGCCTGAAGTCGTGGGGATCTACCGTCAGGCCATGGCGGCGTGTTATGCGGGGAGGGGATACAGCGTTCAACAGTGATTTGCTGTCGAGCTGCTGCTTTTTCTGCGGTTCGGCCTGCCGGCAGTGGCGTTTTTGAGATCGCTTGCGCCGGCAAGCCGGTTGGCTACAGGTTGTTATCGAAATAAGTCTTCAATTCAACACCGGTCCACTCGCTCCCTGCGTTACCTCCTGCGGGTCGGCATGCACCAGCACTTCGGCTTTGGGATATTCGGCGATGATCGCGCGCTCCACTTGCTCGCACAGGTCATGCGCCACCAGCAGTGTCAGCGTGCCGGGCAATTCCAGATGCAACTGCACAAACCAATGATTGCCCGAGATGCGCGTGCGCAAGTCATGGGCACCCAGCACGCCGGGTACGTTCTGCGCCAACTCCAGCATCCGCGTGCTGACGCCTGGCTCCAGCTCGGCATCCATCAGCACCGACACCGTTTCCCGTGCGATCGAGATCGCGCTCCAGAGAATGTAGAACGCGATCACCAGACCGAAGTAAGCGTCCAGTTGGTCATATCCGAAATACGCTAGCCCCAGCGCTACCATGATGCTGATGTTGAGCAGCAGGTCAGAGCGGTAATGCAGCGAGTCGGCGCGAATCGCTGCCGAGCCGGTTTCCTTCACCACCTTGTGCTGGAAAGTCAACAGCGCGACGGTGAGTGCGATCGACAGTAGCATTACCAGAATGCCGAGCCCCGGAGCGCCCAATGATTGCGGATGTTGAATGCGCTCGATGGCCTGGAAACCGATCAGAAACGCACTGACCGCAATGAACAGCGACTGCGCCATGCCCGACAATGCCTCGGCCTTGCCATGCCCGTAGCGGTGGTCCTCATCGGCGGGCCGCAGCGCGTAATGCACTGCCAACAGGTTGAGGAACGAGGCCGCACCATCGAGCAGCGAGTCGGTCAGGCCCGCCAGCATGCTGACCGAGCCGCTTAGCCACCAGGCCACGGCCTTGGCGACGATCAGAGTGCTGGCGACGGCCAGCGATGCCCGCGTCGCCAGACGCAATAACCGGGCATGTTCAGGGCTGGTGCTCATGGCGCTTCCTTCAATCTGGACCTGGAAATCAAGCGGACGGCACCAGACCCAGCGTCGCCAACTGCTGCGCGCTGCCTTTGTGCTGAATCAGGCGAGGATCGTCCAGCGGCAGGGTGCGACCCAGCTCTGTTTGAATGATGGCTTGCAGCTTGGCGTTATCCACGGTGCCGTCTGCCTTCACAGCGGGCTGCAGCTTCTGCGGGTCGATCTGCGCCTGCTTGCCGGAAGGCAGGTAAATCGCACCGGTCGCAAAGTCGACGGCAAAGGCGATGACGCCAGGGATGATGTAGAACAGCAGGCCCACGGCGTCGAGGATCACGATTGCCGGGTCCATTCGGCCACTGCCTTGGATCTGACCACGACGGTCAGGATAGAAAATACTGCCGCAGGCGGTCAGTTGAGCCAGCAGGCTGACGACCAGAGCGCCGCCAATCACACGGGAAGGAATACGCATGGAGATCTCCTTAAGAGAAAGTCGCAACTATACAAGGCAAATGCCTAATCTCTAAGACTATCCAGTGCGTGGGACGGTTCTGTGCCGGCAGGCTGTATTTTAAACGTCCTGGTTGGCAGCATTCATAGGAATCATGGGCGGGTAGGAACCGTTGGACAACCAGTCGACCAAATGGTCAGGGGCCAGGGGTTTGGCGAAGTAATAACCCTGCCCCTCGTGGCAACCCCAGCCGCGCAGCAGATGGTAGTGAAGTTCGGTTTCTATTCCCTCTGCCACCACCGTGAGGTTGAGGTCCTTTGCCAGGCTGATCAGGCCGCGCACGATGTGCCAGTCGCTGCTGCCCGGTTGAAGATCGGCCAGCAGCGAGCGGTCCAGCTTCACGCTGGTCGCCGGGATTTGCCGCAGATAGGTCCAGTTGCTGTAACCGCTACCGAAGTCGTCGATACCTACGGCCACACCCAGGCGACGCAGGCGAAGCAGCTGTTCACGGACGGCGGCAAAGTCGGTCACCAGCACGTTTTCAGTGAACTCAAGCTCCAGGTATTCCGGGGCGATGTCGTAAGTGTCCAGCGCCTGGCACAGTTCATCAAACAGGCCCGCGTCGGTCAGGTCCAGCGCCGACACATTCAGTGACACCGTCATGGTCAGCCCCTGGCGACGCCATTGAGCCAACTGTTCGCACACATGCCTGACCACCCAGCGGGTGATATGGCGAATCGACGCCGTGGTTTCCGCAAGGCCGATGAATTCGGCAGGGCCCACCTCACCCAATGTCGGATGGGCCCAGCGCAGCAGCGCTTCAGCAGAGGCGCAGCGGTTGCTACCCAGGTCAACCCGTGGCTGGTAGACCAGCCGCAATTGGTCGGGCGCCAGTAATGCAGCTTCGATTGAATTGAGCAACGTGACGCTGCGGCGTAGCGATGCATCGATTGCCGGATCGTAGTGAAGCCAGCGGTGTGAACCCTTGCGCGCCGCCTCCGTAATGCTGGCCATCAAGCGCAAGCTGTCGATAGGCAGTTGAGCGTCGGGGCCGAATTTCAGTACACCGATGCCTACATCCGCAACGACCGGCACGTTTTTGCTGTTCACCGGCCGCCCGAGCGCTTCGGTAATGCTGTCAAGCAGCCGGGGCAGGGTGTCCTGGGTATGACAGTCGGCCAGTATCGTGAAACACAGCGTGTGTGTTCGATACAAGGTCGCCCCTGGGGGCAGTAGTCCGAGCAGCAGCTCTTTGACTGCCAACATGAAGTCGGCGAAGAAATCCAGGCCCAGCGACTTGGCGAGTCTGTCCATCCCCATCGCTGACAGTGGTTCGATCAGGAGCGCCGCTCGCTCGGATGAGGGGACGTTCAATTGATTGACGTCCAGTTCGAAGCGCTGCCGGTTGGGCAGCCCGGTCATCGCGTCGAAGAAATGCTGCGAGTGAATGGATTGCAGTCGGGCCACCACCAGTTCTGCCGCATTTTGCAGGAACACCTTGTCCTGCGCGCTCATGGGGGCTCGTTTTGCCTTATCGATAACGCACAGGCCGCCCAGCGCCAGCCCGGGCTCGATCACCAGAGGTGCGCCTGCGTAGTAGCGTATGAACGGCGCGCCACTGACCAAGGGATTGTCGGCAAACCGCGAGTCGGCGTGCGTGTCGCACACTTCAAGTATGTCGCTGCTGTCGAGGCCATGGGCGCAGAAAGAAACTTCTCGCGAGGTGCGCGGTAATGACAGGCCTACTTTGGCCTTGAACACCTGAAAGTCGCGATCGACGATGCTGACCAGCGCCGTGGCCACGCCGAAATGCGTCGAGATCATCGCCACGATACTGTTGAGTACGGGGTCCGAACCGCTCGGCAAGTCCGCAGTCA
Organism: Pseudomonas sp. UBA5706; assembly: GCF_002419965.1. Lineage (GTDB taxonomy): Bacteria > Pseudomonadota > Gammaproteobacteria > Pseudomonadales > Pseudomonadaceae > Aquipseudomonas. The sequence goes on along the minus strand of NZ_DIHC01000033.1, from coordinate 123,648 downwards.
GCCGATCGACTTCGGCCAGGCGTGCTCGTTCGTCGAACGTTACGCTGAAGCTTTGCATAGGCCTTTCCTGTGGCAAATCGTAATGAGGCGGTCGACGATCGAATGAGCGCGCCCATCTGGCCTCGCTAGCTTATTCATTCCCGAAACCTGCGACTAATCGGATTTTTCACTAACATTGTTCGAGAAATGCTATTGGATGGCCATCATGCGGGGTCGGAACGCCAGACTCAAGTCTAGCGCAGGCTTTGCCGATAGCCTGTCAGCACGCCGGGGTTGCCCGGCGCAATTTTCACACAGGTCAAATCGAACGTCAGAGGGGTGCGAGTGCATGTCCGAATCGACCCATGTCGTCAAAGGTCGGCTGAGCGATGCGTCCGTTTCGACGCTGCACACGGCGCGCCGACAGGTACGCATGCGGCAAGGCTTCGTCGTTCGCTACCTGGGGGCAGTCGTAGTCGTGGCCCTGTGCGGTTTGATACGAGCACAAATGCCTGGCACGGCGCTGCCTTATCTGTTCTTCATTCCCGGGTTGATGTTCTGCGGGTTCTGGTTCGGCACCGGTGCGTCCATCGTGGGTTGCGCATTGGCAGTGCTGACAGCTCAGTACTTTTTCATTGGCTCTGTTGGCTTTGAGCACGACGGGTCCAGTTGGGGCAATACCTTCAGCTTCGGCCTGGTCAGCTTAGCCATGGCAATGGTCTGCCACTTGTTCCGGCAGAATTTGAACGCACTGTATCGCGCCAATATGCGTCTGGAGGAGGAGGTGGAACGCCGTACTCAGGAGCGTAATGACGTCTGGAATGTTTCCCCGGACCTGATCTGCACGCTCTCGGAAAACGGCCAATTGCTGGCGGCCAACCCTGCGTGGCAGGTCGAGACCGGGTGGACGGAAGGGGAGCTGGCGCAGGGACGTCTCTGGGAGTTTATTTCCGCGGAGCAGTTGGCCGTTGCGCTGCAGACGCTGAATACACTCACGAGTGTCGAGCTCGACACCGAATGCGTTCGGCGCGATGGCAAGCATCTGCAACTCAATTGGCGTATTGCGCGGCGGCAAGGCCGATACCTTGCGGTGGCTAGGGATGTCACGCTGTTCAAGGAGCGCCAGGAGACGCTGGAGCAGGTGAGGTCGCAGTTGCAGCAAAGTCAGAAAATGGAGGCGGTCGGTCAGTTGACCGGCGGTCTGGCGCATGATTTCAATAACCTGCTGACCGTGATCGGTGGCAGCCTGGAAATGCTCCAGCGGCGTATTGCCCAAGGCAAATTCGAGCACATAGAGCGCTACGTGGCGGCGGCCCAAGGGGCTTCGTCCCGTGCCGCAGCGCTGACGCATCGCCTGCTGACCTACTCCAGACGTCAGACGCTGGCCAGTAAGGTCGTTGCGCCAGCACTGCTCATGCAGGACATGCAAGAGTTGATCAGCCGCACGCTGACGCCTCTCATCGAACTGGAGTTACTGGCGCCTGCCACTGTGTTGCTCTGCCTGTGTGACGCGCATCAGCTTGAAAACGCAGTCTTGAACCTCTGTATAAACGCCAGGGATGCCATGCCCCGTGGCGGACGGCTGCGGATTGAGGTGAGCGAGGTCCGGATCACTTCGCAAACGGACGCACTTGCACTGGACGTTGGTGACTATGCACTGATCCGCGTCACCGATACCGGCACCGGCATGCCTGAAAGCATTCTGCAGAGAGCGTTCGATCCGTTCTTCACCACCAAGCCGCTGGGAGCTGGTAGCGGGTTGGGACTGTCGATGGTCCACGGCTTCGCCCGTCAGTCATCAGGCGATGTCCGGATTAGCTCAGCGGTGGGGAAGGGCACAACAGTCAGCCTGTTTCTGCCGATTTATCAGGGGGCATCGCCTACTGCTGCAGCAGGTACTCCGGTGATTGCCGGTGATGGCACCATTGTTGAGCAGGGCTCGGTACTGGTGGTGGACGACGAAGCTGCCATTCGTGATCTGGTGGGTGAGGCGCTGCAGGAGGTCGGTTACCACATCATCAAGGCCGGGACGGCCGATGAAGCGCTGAGGCTACTGGCCGAACTTCCGTCCTTGACACTGCTGGTCACTGACATCGGCTTGCCCGGGGGAACCAGCGGTCATGAGCTGGCGACACTGGCGCTGAAGAAAGCCCCGTCGCTCAAGGTCCTGTTCATCTCGGGCTTCTCTGAAAACGCCGTGCCCACTTCGGCATTCGAAGATGGACGGGTTCATTGGCTGCCGAAGCCCTTTGCAATGAGCGAACTGAAGGCCGCTATCGACGAGCTGTTCAGCGCGGCGTAACGGCCTTGGTGGTTAACCGAACAGCTGTCCATCGGGGCATGACCAATCACACGCGAATTCGCCATTTGCAACGCCAGGCCGGCGAGGCGGGGGCACGTTTGGGAAGGCAATCGCAGAATGCAGGTTGTGGTCTGCATTCTGCGTATGGGCAACGGCTTGCTTAAACGACCCTGGCGCGGCACTCGCCAAAGCCGATAGGCGCTACACCGGGGCGCAGGCAGCGCGCGCGCAGGATGATTTCATCGCCATCGAGCACAAAGCTGCGCACTTCACCGTTGTCCAGTCTCAGTGGCTGTTTGCCGCCTTGGGTAATTTCCAGCAGGCTGCCGTATTGGTCCGGCTCCGGCCCTGACAAGGTGCCTGTGCCCAACAAGTCGCCAGGTTGCAAGGCACATCCATTGACGCTGTGATGGGTGACCATCTGCGCGATCGTCCAATACATGTATTGCGTGTTGCTCAAGCCGATGCGCTGAGGCGCCAGATTCTCCTGCCGCATCTTTGGCGTGAGCAGCAAGACTTCCAGCTCTATATCCAGTGCGCCGTGCTGTTGATCATGCTCATCGAACAGGTACTCCAGCGGCCGCGGATCGCCTGCGGGGCGTGCTGGCTGGGCGCAACGAAACGGCGCCAGCGCCTCGGCGGTCACCACCCAGGGCGATAGCGTGGTGGCGAAGCTTTTGGACAGGAACGGCCCAAGGGGTTGGTACTCCCATGCCTGCAGGTCGCGTGCCGACCAATCGTTCAACAGGCACAGCCCGGCGATATGCTCGGGCGCATCGGCAATCGCGATGGGTTCGCCCTGAGCATTGCCCTGGCCAATCCACACGCCTATTTCCAACTCATAATCCAGTCGCTGACTGGGGCCGAACACCGGTTCGCTGGCGCCTGCGGGCAGGGTCTGCCCTTGCGGTCGCTTGAAGGCCTTGCCGCTGATATTCAAGGTCGAGGCGCGGCCGTGGTAGCCGATGGGCACGTATTTGTAGTTAGGCAACAAGGGATTGTCCGGGCGGAACAATTTGCCGACATTGGTGGCATGGTGGATACCCACATAAAAGTCGGTGTAGTCGCCCACCTTGGCTGGCAGATGCATTTGGCATTCGGCCTGCGGGTAGATCGCTGCCTGCAATTGTTGCTGATGCGCGCTGTGTTCACCCAGCAGCTCGATCAGGGCTGCCCGCAACGCGCGGCGCGGCCCGCTGCCCAGCGCGAAGAAGGCGTTCAGGCTGCTGGCGCTGGCGGCTTGCGCGGCCCCTAGCGCTGCGCCCTGGAATACACCTGCGGCCACGGCAGCGGCCAGGTCCAGCAGTTGATCGCCAATGGCCACGGCGCCCCGCGGCTGTTCGCCGGGTCGGCTGAAAATACCGAGCGGCAGATTGTGCAACGGAAAGTCGGTGTTGTCGTTGGCGCTGGCGATCCAGCTTTGTTGTGTGTGAACAGGGGTCATGATCTTTCTCGGGTGAAGTTGTCGGCCAGTGCGCTCCAGCAGGCGTCGTAATCGATCTGCAACTGCGTGCTGTCCAAGGCTGCCTGACTGGCCCGCAGCACTTGGCAGGTTTCAAACATGAAGGCCATGGTGTGGTCGACTTTGTGCGGTGCCAGCTCCACGCTCATGGCTTTTTGCGCCGTGGTGTCGTCCGGGCCATGGGCACTCATGCAGTTGTGCAGCGATGCACCGCCAGGAACGAAACCGTCGGCTTTGGCGTCGTAGACACCCTCGATCAGGCCCATGAACTCGTTCATCACGTTGCGATGAAACCACGGTGGGCGGAAGGTGTTCTCTGCAACCAGCCAGCGCGGCGGGAAAATCACGAAGTCGACATTCGCCACCCCATGGGTGGCGCTGGGCGAGGTCAGTACAGTGAAGATCGACGGGTCGGGATGGTCGTAGCTGATCGAGCCGATGGTGTTGAAGCGGCGCAAGTCGTACTTGTAGGGCACGTTGTTACCGTGCCACGCGACTACGTTGAACGGCGAGTGATCAAGCTGGGTGGCAAATAGCTCGCCGAGGAATTTCTGCACCAGCGTACAGGGCGTGTTCTGCTCTTCGAAGTGCGCCACCGGCGCCAGGAAGTCTCGCGGATTGGCCAGGCCGTTACTGCCGATCGGTCCCAGGTCGGGCAAGCGCAAGGCGCTGCCATGATTCTCGCAAATGTAACCCCGCGCGGTGGCGTCGAGCAGTTCCACGCGAAATTTCAGGCCCCGCGGCAGCACGACGATTTCCTGCGGCTCGACTTCCAGTACGCCCAGTTCCGTGACCACACGCAAGCGCCCTGTCTGCGGAACCAGCAACCACTCGCCATCCGCGTTGAAGAACGCGCGCTGCATGGAGGTATTGGCGGCATACAGGTGCACGGTGATGCCCTCAGCGCGTTCCGCCGGCCCGGTTGCTGCCAGTGTCACCAGGCCGTCCAGCAGATCGGTCGGCGTAGCAGGGCACTCAAGGGGGTTCCAGCGCAGGCGGTTTGGATTGACCGGTCCCGGCTCGCGTCCGGGGATCTGTCGCTCAAGGCGGCCAAACCGCGGATGTTTCGCCGATGGATGGATGCGGTACAGCCACGTACGTCGCGATTCGCTGCGCGGGACGGTAAACGCCGTGCCTGAGAACAGTTCGGCGTACAGGCCGTAATCAGGGCGTTGTGGTGAGTTACGGCCCACCGGCAAGGCGCCGGGAAGGGCTTCGCTGCTGAACTCGTTGCCGAAACCGCTGAGATAGCGCGGCGTATCGGAGGCGGGGAGCATGGACGACCTCTTTGTATATTTTGTAATTGGATTACGAATAACGTAATTTGAGTTTGGGTGGAGGTCAAGTTATAAAAGCGCACTCTCCGCAAAGGCATCCTATCGCTCATGGTCAGTGACAACATCCAATCAGGAGCCGCATTCGCACCCGGCGCCCGGCAGCAGAAAGTGCAGGCCGCCGAAGTGGGTACCGGCATCCTCAAGGGGCTGGCAGAGCTGGCGCCCAGCACCTCGCTGTCCAGGCTCGCAGAGCACGTCGGCATGCCGGCGGCCAAGGTCCATCGCTACCTGCAAGCGTTGATTGCCAGTGGTTTCGCTGAACAGGACCGCGCCAACAATCACTACGGCCTGGGCCGCGAGGCGCTGTTGGTAGGACTGGCTGCGTTGGGCGGGCTGGACGTCATTAAGGTCGGTATTCCCTATCTCCAGAGCCTGCGTGAAAGCCTCAACGAGACCTGCTTTCTGGCCGTTTGGGGCAATAAGGGGCCCACTGTCGTGCATGTCGAGCCCTCGCTGGGCGCGGTGACGCTGGTGACGCGGGTGGGCTCGGTGCTGCCGTTGCTTACATCATCCACCGGTATGGTCTTCAACAGTTTCCTGCCTTTGGCCGAGACCAGCGAGCTTAGCGATCAGGAGCGGGCTCACGGCGGCGCTCCCACCCCTGAAGACGTGCAAGCGCAGGTCGCGCGGATCCGCGCCACGGGGTGGAATCAGATCCACGGCTTGCTGATGCCGGGCGTCAATGCCGTATCCACGCCGCTGTTCGCGACCGGGCAGGTATTGGCCGGGGTGATCACCGTCGTCGGCGCGGCTTCGGTGTTTACGCCCTCCAACCAGGCTTCGGCGGCCGATATGCTGCTGCAGACGGCGGACACTATTACCCGGCGCATGGGCGGCACCCGACCCACGGCGCTATGAACCGGGCGCTCAGAGCAGCCCCACACGTATTGATGTGAGACGCGCAATCACGGCGCTGGCCTTGACCTGGCAAGGCGGGTTGCCTGAACTGGCTGCCGCGCATTGGGCAGCGGCGCCGGCGCAATAAACGTGCGCCTGTCACGGCACGCTGGTCCATAACAAGGAAGGTCAATGCAGACGCTGTCGCAAAAAATCACCGAGCAACTGCGCGAACAGATCCTCAGCGGTGCGCTCAAGCCCGGCCAGCACCTGGAGGAAATTCCCCTGGCCAGCCAGCTTGGAGTCTCGCGTACGCCGTTGCGCGGCGCGCTCAATGCCTTGGCGCATCAGGGCCTGCTGACGTACCAGGCCAAGCGCGGCTACCTGATCCGCCGGTTCGACATCCGTGACATCGTTGCAGCCTATGCGGTGCGCGCCAACCTCGAAGGCATGGCCTGCCGGATGGCTGCCGAGCAAGGCCTGAGCGACGAACTCATTGCCCTGTTGCATGAACAATTGGCCGCAGGAGACGCCATGCTTGGCAAAGGCTACCTGGCAGCCGAGGACTTTGAACCCTACCGACAAATGAACGTGATGCTGCACGAGGTGCTGATCGACAACAGCGCCAATCACTGGATTGGCGAGTTCGTTCAGCGCACCCAGGAAATTCCATATGTCAGTTCACGTCTGATGCTTTGGCATGACTACGCCACGATCCTGCGTTCTCATGACGACCATCACCGCATCGTCGATGCGGTGATTCGCCGTGAGGGATGGCGCGCAGAAGCGTTGATGCGCGAGCACGTGTATTTTGCCGGGCGCTTTCTGGAAGCCAACTTCGCGCGGGTCAGTGGCGACTGAGCGTCTGATCTGCTCGTGCCAGCGGATCCTGCGCTTTTTCATCGACGCTCTCCTGCGCAGGCGGCTGGCTTTGTGGCCTGCGCACCTGAGTGATCAAGACCATGGAGATCAGCGCCGGGATGACGAACAGATAGAAGATCTGCTCGGGCGGCGTGTTCAGAGTCATCAGCAGGCTGCCCAGCAGCGGTGCCATGATCGAGCCGAAACGGCCGATGCCCATGGCCCAGCCGATCCCCGTCGCGCGGGCATAACTGGGGTAAAAACTGCTGGTGAAGGAGTTGAGCATCAGTTGCCCGCCGATGATGCAGAAACCGGCCACCAATACGAAGAACACCAACCACCCGGCATGGCCCTGGCTTTTGCCAATGGCGACGGTGGCCAAGGCTGCACCGCAGAGCATCAAGGCCAGCACGCGGGTTTTGTTTTGTAGCTTGTCGGCCAGGTACGACATCAGTACCGCGCCGGTCACGCCCGATAGCAGGAACATCGAGGTAGTGACGTTGGCGGCGTTGAGCGTCATGCCGCTTTGCTTGAGCAGCACCGGCAGCCAACTCAGGTAGAAGTACGTCAGCATCAGGCTGAACAGGAAGGTGCCCCAGATAAACAGGGTAGGGCGCGACCAGCCTTGCCGAAACAGATTGACCACCGGCAGTTTGCTGGTCGCTACCGGTTGCGCGTCGGCGGGCGCGGTGCTGCGCTCGGGCACTTGCCATTCAGGCATGAAGCGACGAGTGATCTGCAGCAGCCGCGTATAGGGCGCAGGGTCCTTGAACAGATGGCTCAGCGAGTCCGGCAGGTACTTGAACAGAAACGGCAGCAACAGCAGCGGCGTGATGCCCCCGGCAATAAACACAGCCTGCCAGCCGTAGCTATCCATCATCAGGGCAGCTACGAATCCGCCCAGCACACCCCCTAGCGAATAACCGCAGGCGGCCATGGTGACCATCACCGTGCGCAGGCGAGGGGGCGAATATTCGGCCATCAACGCCATGGTGCTGGGCATTGCCGCCCCCATGCCCAAGCCGCAGACAAAACGCATGGCCATCAGCAGCTCAATGTCTTTAGCCAGGACCATGGTCACCGTCAGCACCGCATACAACGACACGCAAGCCAATAGCACCCGGCGAATTCCAATGCGGTCGCCTAGCGGGCTGACCAACAGCGCGCCAAGGGTCAGGCCGAACAAATTAGCGCTGAACACCGGCCCGAACGCGGCTGGCGGCAAATTCCACTGCTGGGACAGCACCGGTACTACATAGCTGATGACCTGAGCGTCGTAGCCATCGGTCACCAAAAGAAAAACCAGCATCAACAGCATCAGCCATTGCTGCCTGGAAACCGGGCGTTGGTCTAGCGCCGCGTGGAACTGGGCAATTTGAGATTCCATCAACGATGTCCTGTTTGTTGTTTTTATCGGGCGATACGCAAGGGGCTGATCGCTGGCCTTTTGTGCTGGCTCTGACCAAATCACGCAAGAGCAGCGATCAAATAATTTACGTAATCTGTTTACGCATTACGTAAAGATGCTAGATTAGCACCAATCTTGTATCCATGGTCCAGCGTTTTTCTGTCGCTACGCAGCTTATTGTGCCGCGCTGTCGGGTAACTGGCTTACATGTATACATGGTCTCTAAAAACAATAGTCAGGGGGAAAACCTCATGTCATCGCCTGCAGTGTCTTCCAATGGCGCTATGCGCCACGTTTTGATTACCGGTGCCGCCCAAGGCATTGGTGCCGGAGTAGCCAGGTATCTCGCCAGCCGTGGCTATCGCATTGCCGCTGCCGACCTCAATGAGGCCAGTTGCCAAGCCACCGTCAATGGTTTGCCCGGCAGCGGCCATAGCGCCTGGCGCATGGATGTCGCCCAAGAGCCCAGCGTCGATACCACCTTTGCAGCCATCGAAGCCGAGCACGGCCCGGTCGACGCGATTGTCTGCGCCGCCGGGATCCTCATCCTCCACGAGGGTGAGCGGCGGCTGATCGCTGACACCGAGCTCGACGAATGGGAGCTGACCCACGCGGTCAACACTCGCGGCACGTTCCTATGTACACGTGCCTTCGTGCGTGCGCGCCGACTGCGAGCCGTGGACCATGGCCGGATCGTGACGTTTTCCTCATGCGCGGCGCAGTTGGGCGGGTATCGCTCCAGTTCGGCCTATATCTCCAGCAAGGCGGCGGTGCTGGGCTATACCAAGGCACTGGCACGTGAAACGGCAGGAATGGGCATTACCGTCAACGGCATTGCGCCAGGCCTGATCGACACAGCGATGCTGCGCCTGTCCATGGCGCCCGGTCAGGAGGCTGCGGCCGCTGCCAATATCCCCTTGGGACGCTTGGGTCAGCCGGACGATATCGCCGCGGCCATCGCCTTCCTTATCTCTCCTGAAGCGTCGTACATCACCGGCACCATGACTGATGTCAACGGTGGTTACCGCATGCAATAGGCCCCGCGCTGTGCATGCCTGCACCTCTTCCAACAACAATGAATCGAGTAGAGGCAACCCTATGACTCTTCCTTACGCGCTGGTCACCGGCGGCGCCAGCGGCATGGGCCGCGCCACTGTCGAGCGGCTGGCCAAAGACGGCTTCGCGGTGTTCCTGGTGGACCGCAATGTCACCCTCGCGCAGTCCGAGGCGGCAAAGCTTCGCGAGCAGGGCCTGGACGTCACCGCACTGGGCGTGGACATCACCGATGAAGCGGCCGTGCGGCAGATGCTGGCCGATATCCCACCGCTGACGGCCCTGGTCAACAACGCCGGGATCTTCGATGAACGCCCGTTCGGCGAGGCCAGCGGCGATGATTTCCGGCGCATGTACGAGATCAACACCATTGCCGTGCATACCTTGACCCAGGCAGCGAGCGAGCGCATGACCGCGGGTGGCAAGGTGGTTATCGTCGCGTCGCGGGCTTACCTCGGGGCGCGTAATCATGCCCATTACGTGGCTTCCAAGGCTGCAGTGGTCGGTTACGCCCGCGCTGCTGCAATGGAGTTAGCCTCGCGCGACATCGCGGTGAATACCATTGCCCCCGGTTTGATCGATACCCCCTTGTTGCAGTCGCTGAGCCCCGAGCGTCGGCGGGCACAGGAAGCCCTGCAGCCGACCGGCAAGGCCGGACGGCCCGAGGACGTCGCCAATGCCATCGCCTTTTTCTGCAGCCCGGCCACGGGTTTTGTGACCGGACAGGTGCTGTTCGTCGACGGCGGCAAGTCGTTGGGCGGCAGCTACAGCTAAGGAGGATCGAGCATGTGTGCAGATAAAATTTCAACGGCGCCGGTGGCATTGATTACCGGGGCAGGCCAAGGCTTGGGGCGCGCCACCGCATTGCGTCTGGCAGAGCAGGGCGCGCGCGTGGTGATCACCGACCTGGACCGTGCGCTGCTCGAACAGACCCGCAGCCTTAGCGCTCGGCCAGAGGCGTTTCGCTTGCTGGTCCAGGACGTCACCTCGCAGGACTCGCCACGGCAGGCCGTAGAGCTGGCCGTGGACGCCTTTGGCGGCCTGGATTGGCTGATCAACAATGCAGGCATCGGCAAAGCCAAGAGTGCGGCGCAGACCAGTGACGAGGAATGGGACCGTTACACCGACATCAACCTGCGCAGTGTCTTTCGCTTCTCCCGCGAGGCCTTACCGCACCTCAAGCCTGGTCGTGGCTGCATTATCAATCTGGCGTCGATCTTTGGCCTTATCGGGCATCCCGGCGTAGCGCCTTATGCTGCGACCAAGGCTGCGCTGGTCGGTCTGACCCGGCAAATGGCGGTGGATTACGGACCGCAGGGCATCCGGGTCAACGCGGTGGCTCCCGGCATCATCGAGACGCCATTGACCGCCGAACGCATTCGCACCGACGCGCGCTTTAAAGCCGTGATGATCGATACCACACCGTTCCATCGCATCGGCACGCCGCAAGACGTTGCCAACGCCATTTATTTCCTCTGCAGCGATCAGGCCGGCTTCATCAACGGCCACACGCTAACCGTCGACGGTGGCTGGAGCGTCGGCAACTACGTGGCCTCGGCCAGTCTTTGACTCAGGAGCATCCCATGCAATACGAACTTCGCTATTACCACGTCGAACCGGGGCGCATGCACGATCTGGATGCGCGCATGCGCGATGGTTTGCCGCCCTTGCTGCATAAGCACGGCATTCGTGTCGTTGGTCGCTGGCACGCCATTGCCGGGCGTGGCACGCCGCTGTTCATCTATCTGATGGCGTGGAAGGACAACACCGAGCGCGAAACGCACTGGAACGGATTTTATGCCGACCCCGACTGGTGGGCATTGCGGGCCGAAACCAACGGCGGCAGTGAACTGGTCCAGCACTACGACATTTCCCTGCTCACGCCCAGTCCGGCCTGGCTGGAGCACCGCCAGCACGGCCCAGCGCCGCAGGTGGGCGCTTTGCATGAGTTGATCGTGCAACCTATCGCCAATGGGCAGCCCAAGGCCGCCCACGCCTACCTTGCACAAACCGCGCTTCCGGTACTCAACGAGTTGGGGGCCAGTTTGCTCGGCAGTTTCAACCTGGTCGCCGGGCAGTACATGCCGGGGCTGGTCAGCCTGCTGTCGTGGCCGGATTTCGCCACGCGTGAGGCCGGTTGGCAGGCCTACTGGAGCGATGCGCGCATTCAACAGGCTCATGCCGAGCAGCGTCGTAGCCTTGGCCGTAGCCTGCTGGGCCGCGCCGACACATGGCTGCTGCGACCGACACCCTACGCGGACGTCGATCCATCGCTGGGCTTGAGCCAATAACCCGGAGGCTGTGCCTGTGAAATCCATTGAAGTCGATGTGCTGGTGATTGGCAGTGGTGCGGCCGGCATGTGCGCCGCAGCAGTAGCGAAGTTGCATGGGCTGGACGTGCTGCTGGTGGAGAAGACTGATCGCTTCGGCGGCACCACGGCGCTGTCCGGCGGTGGCACCTGGGTGCCGTTGAATGCCCAGGGTAAGGCGCTGGGAGTCCTGGACAGCCGCGAAGCGGTGGAGACTTACCTGGATCAAGTGGTCGGGGAGGCGGCGCCACGGCCCATGCGTCAGGCTTTTCTGGACCACGGCCCGGCGATGCTCGAATTTCTCGAGAGGCATACCCATGTGAAGTTTTCCGGTCGCCAGTACTCGCCCGACTATCTCTGCGAACTCGAAGGGGCCGGGCGAGGCGGGCGGGCGCTTGATCCGCTGGAGTTCGACGGACGCCAGCTCGGTGCGGACTTCGAAAACCTGCGCGCGCCTTGGCCAGAGTTTCTTGCGTTCGACGGCATGATGGTCAACAAGACTGACATCGATTTGCTGTTAAAAGCCAAGCGCTCGTTGCCTGGCATGAGGCACGCGCTGAAATTGCTCGCGCGCTTTGCCAGCGACCGTCTACGCGGATACTCACGTGGCACACGCCTGGTGCTGGGTAATGCCTTGGCTGGGCGCCTGTATAAAAGCCTGCTGGACCTGCGCGTCGAGCTCTGGCGCACAGCCCCGGCCCGCGAGCTGCTGCTGGAGGGAGCAAGGGTTGTGGGTGCCCTGATTGATCATGCCGGTCAGCCGGTACGGGTCTCGGCACGGCGTGGTGTGCTGCTGGCCACCGGCGGCTTTCCGGCCAATCTAAAACTGCGTGAACAGTGGCTGCCGCACCCCACCGGGCAATGGTCGGCGGGCAATGAGGCCAATACCGGTGACGGCATCACCCTGGCCATGGGCTTGGGTGCTGGCACCGGTCACGCACGCAATCGCAATAACGCTTTTTATTCCCCGGTTTCGATGATGCAACGCGCCGATGGCAGCACGGCGCGTTTCCCGCACTTAATGCTCGATCGCTATAAGCCTGGGGTGATCATGGTCAACAAGGCCGGTCAGCGTTTTGTCAACGAGGCCGACTCTTACCATGCCTGTGGCGAAGCCCAGCATAAGGCAGGGGCAGTGCCGGCATGGCTGATCTGCGACAGTCAGTTCCTGCAGCGTTACGGTTTGGGCATGGTCAGGCCGCAGGCGGCGTCGCTGCGGCGTTTTATCGACAGCGGCTACCTGAAACGTGGTGACAGCGTTCAGGCACTGGGCTTGGCGTTGAGTATTGATGCTGCAGGGCTGCAGGCCACAGTGGCGCGCTACAACACGTTCGCTGAGCAAGGGCAGGATCCGGATTTTGGCAAGGGTCAGAGCGCTTACAACCAGTATCTGGGCGACCCGGCCCATCGGCCCAATCCGTGCCTTGCCCCGATCATCAAGGGGCCGTTCTATGCGGTCGAGGTGGTGCCCGGCGACATCGGCACCGCGTGCGGACTCATCACCGACGAGCAGGCCCGTGTACTCGATGCTCAGGGCCAGGCGATCGAGGGTTTGTATGCCGCCGGTAATGACATGAACTCGATCATGGGCGGCCAGTACCCGGGCCCGGGCATTACCTTGGGGCCTGGGCTGACATTCGGCTACATCGCCGCCTGCCACATGGCCCAGGCACGACAGGTCAACGGCGGGCCTGCGTTGGCGGCGATGTCGAGCAGCACCATGCCCTGATCCCCGACGGCCACTGGCTTGCGCACTGTAATCCTTGCCTCATCGCGACCGGCGTGCCCCCGTGGGCGCTCGCCGTGAGGACGGTCGCGTGCGTTCGACTGAACTTCCTACAACAAAAACAACAAGCGAGCCATCATCATGAGATTTCGCAATACCCTTGCCTGCCTGCTGGCCACCCCCTTGGCGTGCATCGATTACGCTTGGGCGGTCGGTGATCAGGCCGATGCCAAAGGTTTTATCGACGATGCCCATCTGGACATGCTCAATCGCAATTTCTATTTCCGTCGCGACTACGAACATGACGGTGTCAGCGGAGTAGGGCGCAACCCCTATAAATCACGCGACGAGCGCAGCCGGTACTCGGAAGAATGGGTACAGGGGCTGATGATCAATTATGCGTCGGGCTATACCCGGGGCACCGTTGGTCTGGGCATCGACGCCTACAACTACACCGCGATCAAGCTCGACAGCGGGGGCGGGCGCGCCGGTATCCGCCTGCTACCGCTGCATGACGACGGCGAGCCCGACGACAGCTACTCGAAAACCGGCGGTGCACTGAAGGTGCGGGTCTCACGTACCGAGCTCAAGTACGGCAACCTGTTTCCCGCCGTGCCGGTGTTCTGGGTCAACCAGGTGCGGCTGTTTCCCAGTTCCGCCACCGGTTTCATGCTCGCCAGCGATGACATCGAGGATCTGCACCTGGACGCAGGTCATTTCACCGCCAAAGGCAGTGTCGACTCCAGCAACAATGACGACGCCCTGGCGTTGGATTACGGTTTGCCGATCAGTATCCGCTCCATCGACTATCTGGGTGGGGTATGGAAGCCCACCGAGCGTCTGCGTGTGAGTCTCTACGGCTCGAACCTTAAGGACACCTGGCACCAGTACTACGCCAATCTCACATACCGCCAGCCACTGACCGCGACGCAGTCGTTGAGCTTGGACGCCAACGTGTACCGCACCACCGACACCGGTAAGCAACTGGCGAGCACCATCGACAACACCACGTGGTCGCTGGCGGCGGCGTACAAAATGCAGGCGCATACGCTGACCCTGGCTTATCAGCGCGTGGACGGCAACGAACCCATGGACTGGCCTGGTTTTGGCACCATGGGCGGCGGCGTGGCCCTGGCCAACGCGGTGCAATACGCGACGTTTACCGAGGCCAACGAGCGCTCCTGGCAGCTGCGCTATGACCTGGACATGGCGGCGTTTGGCGTCCCCGGCCTGACGTTCATGACCCGTTACGTACGCGGCGACCACATCGGCAATGCCCACAGCGATAACACCTACTACACCTCACGCTACCGTTACCCCGAAGGCAGCGACACCCGGCACTGGGAGCGGGATATAGAGGCGCGCTATGTGGTGCAGTCCGGCACCGCCAAGGATCTGAGCTTCAGGTTGCGTCAGGCCACTCACCGCGCCAGCACCGGCTACCGCTATGCCGATATCAACGAGGTTAGGCTGATCGTTGACTACCCGATCAATATTTTCTGATCCGTGTACCGGCGGGGCAGCCACTGCGCACCCTTGGGTGCCAAGGTGGTGTTGAGGTGGGGTAACAGGCGTACCGAACCAGTCAATGATGGCCCTTGGGCAAGACCTGCTGTGGGACTTTGCGAATCGAAAACCGCTGCAGTGACTCCGTGCTTAGCCGTTATAATCGCCGGCCAGTTCGAGGGTCGCCATGAGTTCGCTGCCGATAGATGTTGTTCTGCCCGTCCTGCGTGAAGCCTTGACGCTGCGCAATGAAGCCGTGCTCCAGGCCCCCCCGGGCGCGGGTAAGAGCACGCGCGTTCCCCTGGCCTTGCTGGGCGAGCCCTGGCTGGCCGGGCAAAGCATTCTCATGCTCGAACCCCGGCGCCTCGCAGCCCGCGCCGCCGCCGAGCGGCTGGCTTCAGAGCTGGGTGAAAAGGTCGGGGAAACGGTCGGCTATCGGATCCGTCTGGACAGCAAGGTCGGCCCCCGTACCCGGATCGAAGTGGTCACCGAGGGGATTCTCACCCGCCGTCTGCAGGACGACCCATCGCTGGAAGGCGTCGGACTTTTGATCTTCGACGAGTATCACGTTTTGTCACCTGCACCGAAAAAACCCAGATTTTGTCAAATCCTACAGCCCCGTGCCTTTGCCTAATTCCATCAGCCAACCGAGAAGCTAACCCATCCTGTCCAGCCATTCTGGTAGTTAGCCCCACCCCCGGTAGGTGCCACGTCTCCGAAACCGCCGCCGAGCCAAAGTGAGCGGAAGGTTGCATGTGGGCATGTGCGTCAGCAGCTTCAAGAAAGCCAAAGACCACATGCGTGGTGCGTTCACAATCCCAGATCAATTGAGAACTTAGTATCAATCTCGCCTTTCGGAAACGCGTGGGCAGGAAGCTTGGACAACAGGTGACGTGCTAGCTGCAGTAGCGCACAGCCATTGATAGGTACGATCTGATCTTTATGCTCCCCTGGCCCCCGCATGCCAGGAAAGCCGAAACCTATTCCTTGAATTTCATCCGCGTTCTCCAAAGCCCGATAAAGCGTTACTCGGTGTAGCGTTGGGATTTGTGAAAAATCAATGGCGGCGCGTTCGTCACAGTGATCTTCAAAGAAGCTGAATGTTAATGGCTCAATTGCTTGCTCCAAATGTTGTGGAGTCACATAGGCGCACGCCAGTGAAATGTGTTTTGTACTGGCATAACCTGCAGCGATCATCCTTTTTCGTTCTGCTTCTGTTATAAATTCAATATCCATTGCGTGTATATCTTAAAGCTTATTGAGTTGTAATTAAGCAAGGGCTTGTGTAGGTTTGCTTCCACCCACTTATTTGTATAGATGCCGGGTCAGATTTCAGCTCACAGGCAGTGCTCACATCGCACGATCTTGTTGATATAGGTGGGTACATAATGGTGGAAGTCTCTGATCCTCGCTGGGTGGTAATGTGCCTTGATGCATTCGCTTGGAATATCCGAGCGCACCACGTAGCAGGGGGTAGATGACATCCCGAGTGGTGTCTTTGTCCGAAGCTGCCCCCATTCGGACAATAGCATTCTTGCTACCTCGAACTGCTGCAGGGGCGGAACCAAGTCAATCGGGATGTCCACTTCCAGGATGGTCGGAATTCCAATGGTACGTAACCGCAGCCGGTAGTCTTCTCCACCACGGCCACCGGTTCCTAGTTTTGCTGCCAAGGCCAAAAGATATTCGCTACCGTTGATAACGTAGTGGCCGAAGTTTTCGAGCATCTCGCGATCATCTCCCGAGAGCCATATTTTACCCTTTTCGCTAGACTCGCGATGAGCCATGTCCAGAATGGCTTGTTCAAGGTCGACCAGAGGAACGTCAGAAAATAGCAATCGAAACCTTTCAATGATTGCGGCGGCGTTTTGGCCCTTCAGCCCATCTGAGTAATAGGACGACAGTGATTCCGGCCGACACCCGTGAAAACCTTTGAAGTGGGAATAGAACGAGGACATGCGACTACTAAACTCTGCAACGACCTCTTCGTGATCGGGTAGCCAGTCCATGACGTCTGACCAACATTTGGGGCGAGTGCGCTCCAGGGTGGCAGTCAGCTCCGGGGTCAATAAGTCTTTTGAGTATGAACGAATGTCGCCCAACCATTTCCGGCGGGCACGCCAATCTAGAATTTTCTTAGTCATATTTTCCTTATGATTCCTGTCCTGTGAGCCGAGGACTAGTCGGTACCACAGGTCACACTTTACGCTCGGGCTGACGACCGGCCTTTGGGAAGCTAATCCCGAGAAGCCCATCCCGTTAATAAAAGCTTACCCCTAGATGAGCCTTATGACGGACAGCACATGGTTCCGCTCAGGGATAACGGATAAGCGGTTTTTTTATGGCTAACAGCTAGGTAACAGTAAAGCGGCTTGGTCATGAGCGCCTACGCCGCTTGAGCCTGCCCAAAAGCTGTCGCGGTTTGCGAGAGCCCCAAGTCCAGACAACGCGTGTCCGCTGTGTTTGGCGCAACGCGTCAGTGCAAAACAGCGTTTAGCCGTGTAAGGACGGAGGCCTGTGCACAACGAGTGCTGGCCAGATTGCTGATGGCTCATTTCCCAACTGCAGCCGTCTTCTAGAACTGAGTTTCAGCAATGCGCAAGCTATTGAACCCCTTCGATGCGGCGGACGAGGATCATCTGCTCCGATTAAAAGGAAGCACCACACCGCTGTCGGCAGATTTGATCGACGAGTCCCCGCTAACCATAGACTTCAGCTTGGCCAGATGGAAGACCGAAGCTTTCCCCGACAGATAACGCTCAGGCAAGCCCGCCAGCTTTTCCACATCGTTTGCAGCCAAACCGATATAGCTCGATACCGACTCAATCGGCATGACCCCAGAAGAGGACAACAACTCGATCGTACGCTTGAGAAGGCGAGGTTGTTCAGGGGCGCGCGCATCATCACCTGGCTCAGATTTAGCTCCCCACCTGGCTGACCTGCGTTTGAACAGAACCAGCTTCGCATCAGCATCGATGATCTTGAGCGCTTCAAGACGCATGATCATGGCGGCGACCGAGACGCCCCAGCGCTGTTTGAGCAACAGGAGGCTGTCCAGTGTGACCGGAGTCCTGACATCAGCAGCAAACGTTTCTGCCGGCAGCAGAAAGGCTCCCGCGAACCGGTGAGCCTGCGACTCCATCAACTTGTAGCGCTCGGGGTCGGTTGAGCGGTCAATACCCTTGTGCAGAATGAGGTGACCGAGTTCATGCGCAAGGTCAAATCGACTGCGAAAGCCATTACCCTTGTCGGCGGAAAGCAGGATCAGCGGCCTTTGAAGCTCGTGGCTCCAAGCTGAAAGTCCTTCGATCGGTGCGATACCGGTTTCTTCGCGAACCACGATGACGCCAGCTCCCTCCACAGCCAATGCCAAATCAGGAATTGCGCGACGGCCGAGACTCCAGAGGTCTCTGCACTCGCTGGCCGCTTCCTCGATATCGGAATTGGCAATTTGCTGAGGATCCGTGAACGTCCTTACGGGTAGGTTAACGTCCGGAAAATCGACAAATTCGCTCATCGCCAGGACGATGTCCTGCGTCCATTCAAGCCGAGCTTCCAGCATCGCCCTTGCAGAGACATGCGCGGACGCGTTGCTTCTGAAAAGAGGCAGCGATCCTTTCTTGGGAAGAGGGCGAGTGAACCATTCAGGGCTGACATTGATGACCTTTGAGAGGCTGTCCAGCGCCTCCGCTTCGGGTGCCTGCTGACCCGATTTCCACTTGCTGATCGTGGCGGGCGACACGCCGACCATGGCAGCAAGCTGTACCTGAGAAAGGGCGCGGGCAGCCAATGCTTGAATCAATCGACCTGGCTGGAAATCTGTAATGCCCCGGCTCATGTTTCTTCCTGTCCTCCGAGCTCGATGAGGCCCGATTTGAGTTTTACTTTTGCGTTGTCGGCCTGTTTAGGAGCCGCTTCATAGCGATCTAGGAACTGGCTTAAAGGTTCCCGAAACAGCCAGCCATCCATTTTCGGAGTGGGCACCGCGATATAGACCTGCAGCGGCGTCTCGGGATGATGATGCAGTGAACCGCTGAAACGTGCGACGAAGAAAAACGCCCCGGAGGTCACATCCTGAGGCCCAAGAAGGGATGGCTGCACCAGTTGGCTCATGGCCTCATTTGCTTCGGCCAGCTCACGTCGGATGATGCTACGAGTGGGTCGATTCCAGTTCGCAGTACTCATGTTCAAGCGCGCAAACTTAAAAATTCCAGCCTGGCCCACGATCACGCGGTTACCTTGGGGGGAGATCAATTCAGCGTTGGATGCCTCCAGCAAGTCGCTGAAGCGCTCGTTCATCAGGATGTGCCGCATTTGTCCCAGAGCAGTTTTGCGCTGCTTACTCACCTCCTTCGTCACCCCGTAAGCCTGTAGCGCACCGGCAGCAAAGGCGTCTTCGACACCCATCACGAGGTCGCGCGAGACGTTGGCGATTAGCAAGGCGGCAATAGCTTCAGGGGTTAGGGTCATTGAGTCATGCTCTGGTTTCGGGTGACGAGATTATATACCTTAAAAATTTCGTGTGGGAAGGGCTTTTGCTCATATGGTGTAGCCTGACATAGGGTAGTAGGATTTCCAGCCGTCGACGGCATCGAGTGGATGTGTGCATTTTTTGCGCGGCCTTTGAACCCCGCTTAGGTGCTGGTAGCGCTATCGGCGGGAATGGGGCGCTGCCAGCCGATATCTGGCCCACAACATAGATATGGTGTGAATTTGGTTCATAGCAGGTATTCCTAAGCTGGTCTTTTTCGGTCGAAAGCGGTGGCTTAACCTGTGTACAACCCCAAGCAAATGGGGACACCAGATGACCACCGTGGAACCAAATGATGACCGCTGAACGCAAGCCTGATGAACTCGCGATCCCGTACGCGTTGCCCCAAGTACCGTATATGACCCCGGATATGGTGCACCCAGGTGTGCTGACCGAGTGGCTGAATGACGACAAGCTGTGGGTTCCTGTAACTGCTTCGGTATCCTTCAAGCCACTGCTCCTGAGCACCACGGGCGGTTACTACATCAACCTGCTGCGCGTCCGCCAAAGCGGTGTACTGTCCCGTCACCGCCACACCGGTGGCGTGCACGCGATCGTTCTGAAAGGTCGCTGGTACTATCTGGAGCACGATTGGGTCGCTTCCGAGGGTTCGTTTGCCTATGAGCCACCGGGCGAAACGCACACCCTGTTTGTCCCGGAAGACGTGGAAGAGATGATCACTTGGTTCCACGTGCAGGGCGGTTACACGTACGTCGACCCCCAGGGCGTTGCTGTGGGTTACGAGGACGTCTTCACCAAGCTGGAAGCCGCTCGTAAGCACTACAAAGAGCTTGGCCTGCCGGATGACTACATCGAGCAGTTCATTCGCTGATCGTTGGTATGCTCTGCACAAGCGCGCTTCGGCGCGCTTGTTGTTTGAGTCGCGGATTGCTGGCAGGCTGCGCCCACAAGACTTTGCCGAGAGGCCGCTCCCATGGATAACTACTCCCAGATGCTCGCCTTCATGTGGGCTACCGAGCACGGGAATTTCTCCGCTGCCGGGCGTGCCAATGGGCTTACGCCTTCGGCTGTCAGCAAGCTGATCACCCGCCTGGAAGATCGCTTGCAGGTCAGGCTGTTTCAGCGCGGGAATCGAAACCTGACGTTGACGGAGGAGGGGGCCGCTTATTTGGTCAGTGCGCGGGAAGTCATCAGCGCCATGGCAGAGGCCGACTCACTGGCTGAGGCTTTTCCAACGCGTGTGGCCGGTTCGCTGCGGATTCACACGATGACCACTTTCGCCAAACACCAGATTTTGCCTTGGCTGCCTGAGTTTCTGTCCACCTATCCGGGGCTGACGGTCGATATCCAGGTAGGTGCTCAGTACGTCGATCACTTCGACCAGGGGTTAGACATAGCCATCCATAGCGGCGTGCTCCCGAGCTCATCAAGGATCGCCAGGAAGATCGGAGAGAGCGCATGGATTGCTTGCGCGTCGCCGGAGTACCTGGAGCGTCGCGGTACCCCGAGCCAGCCATCTGACTTGCTTGATCACGACTGCTTCAACTTTGGCTTCAATAGTGCCTGGAACACCTGGCAGTTAATCATCGACCAGGAGCCTGTCACGATACCCATTGCACCTAAAGCCGTATTTGGCCAAGGGGATCTGCTGCGCGAAATTGCGTTGGGCGGAGGAGGGATCGTCAAGCTAGCTCAGTTTCACATCGGCGCCGATATCAGAGAGGGCCGGCTTATCCCTATCCTGCGTGAATTTGCCATCCCGGCTAAAGAGCCCATCTATCTGATCTACTCGAACCGCAAGCATTTGAGTCCGAGAATTCGGGTCTTCCGAGATTTTCTGGAGGCCAAGCTCGTCGAGTCACCCTGGCATTGACCCAGCGCGCGCATTGGATACCCAATGCATCCAAACTAAAAATCTACGTCACGGGATTGAGACTCCAGCTCAGAGCCGTCAAGGTCGGCAAGAGCTGCCTTTATCCTACGACTCACATCCGATGCAAAAGCATCAATGGTGTGCATCGCAAGGTGCACCTCCATCGGGGTTAACTCAATCGGCTGGTCGTCGATCGTTTTGCCATTTCGGTGCACGATGTCGTGACGCTTCTGGCAGATGGTCACGATGGGCGAAACATCGAGTCCCCTCATGCGATCGCCTATGAGGGCACATAGGACTGTGTTTATGGTTGCGGGGTTGTGATACGAAAGTTCGGAGAGGATCTTCAGTGTCAGCCCTAGCAGGCCTTTTGGATGGCTGGCAATTTCAGAAACCGAGTACTTTTTGCTCTTGTGGATCAAGTCCATTTGCTTGGCGATGTTCAGGTAGAAAGTCTCGTCCCTTACGACGAGAGCCTGAACGGATGTACCGATCATGGTTTCGAGAAGAGTTACGGCATGGGCGTAGAGCAGTTTGCAAATCATGGCCGAATGCGGAGCACCTTGGCTCTGAGTCATCAGATCCATTGCTGCCCGCAGATCTATTCCAAAATCGATGTATTGCTCGTGGAACGACTGGCGTTCGAGCCATCGGTACTCCGCTTCCTCAGCGTAAGCTTCCATCATGTTTGCGTGTTCTAGGGCTAGCTGGATATAGGCTTCGGACTCATCGTCGAGCTCTTCAACCCCGAGCCGTTCCTGAAGCCATGCGTCGCGCCGCTCTTGCTCGATCTCGAAGAAATAGTCTTTGGTGCTGCTCATGCACTTCTTCCATGTGGGCATCGCAATAGACAAGGGACAGCGTAGTGGCTGCCCCTTCTGTGACACCCGACGTCAGAACGTCGGTGGGGATACTGCACTCACGACGACGCAGACCTCATCAAACGGGTTGCGCATGCGGTGAGGTAGGCGACTATCGAAATAGTAGGCATCACCTGGGCCCAGGACTCGTATCTCATCTCCAACCGTCATTTCCAAGCGACCTTCGATGATGACACCGCCTTCTTCCGCTTCGTGGGAATAGAGCTCCTCACCTTCCTGTCCTGTATCCGCGCCAGGCTCATAGCGCTCATGGAGGATCATCATGGAGCTGTTAGTCAGGTTGGCGCCGACTTGGCGGTAGGAGAGCATTCTGCCGTCGGCTAGCTCAACGAGATCACTCGCCTTGTAGAAGACTGCTCGATCCTGAACCGCCGAATCAGAGAAGAACGTGCTTAGTGTCACATTCAGCGGGCGCAACAAGCGCTTGAGGATACTCACCGAGGGGCTGGATTTATCGCGCTCGATGATGGACAGCGTTGCGTGGGGCACACCTGCCTGTTCAGCCAGGCCTCGAATAGAAAGCCCTCTGCTTTGCCTTAGAGCCTTGAGTCTTTCCCCTACCGAGGCACTCTCCTCGGCGAATGCCGGTACCTCTTGCGAGTCATCAGGAGCATGGGGATTCCGGCTGATCGCCGAAGTTTCTATCACGGTTGAATCCTCAAATGTATTCAGCTTCTTCCACAGCCAGCATGTGTCTTTTTCCCAGCCGGCCGCTACGTGCACCGATATGGGTAAGGTCGCACCATTGTGCTCTCCCTTTAGAGAGCAAAAGTAACACGAGGTGGCCAGATCAAGTCTATCTGTCGATTGCTTAGCCTGCTAACAATTCGGATCTGTGGAAGCCAAAATAAACACTTTCAACTAAATCATAGGCGTTAGAAAACAATCGCTTACCGGCTATCCGGGCGATTTACGAAAATACGGCACGAAAATAAATATCGCTTGCGAAGAGCTGGGCGGAATGGTAAAAATTTTTACCGCCACCACACAACACTCGCTTCGGGGTTCAAAATGCATAAACCATGCCATGCTTTTGCCGCACTCGCCTTAGCAATCACTGGACTGATGTCCGCTCAGGCTGCCAGTGCTCGTGATCTGACCATCGTTTCCTGGGGAGGAAACTTTCAAGACGCGCAGCGGGAAATCTTCTTTGCTCCTTACGGCAAACAGATTGGAAAGAACGTTCTCGACCAGAGCTGGGATGGCGGTGTCGGGGTGCTGGATGCAAAGGTGAAGGTTGGTAACCCCAACTGGGACGTCGTCGAGGTTGAGGCCGAAGATCTCGCGCTAGGCTGCGATTCGGGTCTTTACGAAAAAATCGACTGGGCCAAAATCGGCAGCAAGTCGGATTTCGTGCCTGAGGCGGTCAACAGCTGTGGCGTGGGCGCAATCGTCTGGAACACGGGTGTGGCTTGGGATGGTGACAAGCTCAAAACCGCTCCTACGTCGTGGGCTGACTTTTTCGATACCACCAAATTCCCTGGCAAGCGCGGCCTGCGCAAAGGGCCAAAGTACTCGCTGGAATTTGCCCTCATTGCCGATGGCGTGAAGCCTGCTGACGTCTACAAAGAGTTGCGTACCCCCGCTGGCGTTGATCGCGCCTTCAAGAAGCTCGACAGCATCAAGTCCTCGATCGTCTGGTGGGAAGCCGGCGCTCAACCTCTGCAGATGCTCTCGGCAGGCGACGTTGTGATGAGCTCGGCCTACAACGGCCGTATCACAGGCTTCAACCGCAACGAAGGCAAGCACTTCAAGTTCTTGTGGAATGGCAGCGTTTCGGCGATCGACTCCTGGACTGTCCTCAAGGGCAGCGAAAACAAAGCAGCGGCAATGGACTTCATCGCCTATGCGAGCAAGCCGGAAAACCAAGCCAAGCTTCCCAAGTTCATCGCCTATGGCCTGACTAACACCAAAGCAAATGCTCTGGTGCCGGCTGATCTCAAGGCTGATCTGCCGACCACTCCAGAAAACATGGCCCAGGCCCTGCCGCTGGACGTCGAGTTTTGGGTAGATAACACCGAAGCGCTGACTGAACGCTTCAACGCCTGGATCGCCCAGAAGTAATACATCCGTCCAGTACTACCTGTCATCTTAATGAGATGACAGGTTCACCTGAAGTTTGGCCGAGGTCACCCAGCGTGACCTAGGCACCCGCTGCAGGCTCTTCATTTGCAATCAACGCAGGTGGAGAGCGCAGCAGGTATCTGCGTCTCCCTATTGAGGCTTGCAACATGAAGCACCTGGTCAGTTTCAAAAATATTCAGAAAACGTACGACGGTTTTCGTCCTGTCGTTAAAGACTTGAATCTGGATATCAAGGAAGGTGAGTTCGTAACTCTCCTGGGCCCATCAGGATCTGGGAAGACCACCAGCCTTATGATGCTGGCAGGATTTGAAACGCCTACCCATGGCGAAATTTTTCTCAAAGATAAACCGCTGCACAACCTGCCTCCTCACAAGCGTGATATAGGCATGGTCTTCCAGAACTATGCGCTGTTCCCTCACATGACGATCGAGGAGAACCTGGCCTTTCCGCTTTCTGTGCGCAAGATGAATCGAACCGATCGGATCGACAAAGTCCGTCGCGCGCTGGACATGGTCAAGCTCAAAGATTTCGCAAAGCGCTACCCGGCCCAGATGTCCGGTGGCCAGCAGCAACGTGTGGCATTGGCCCGTGCCCTGGTCTTTGAGCCCAAGCTCGTTTTGATGGATGAACCTTTGGGGGCATTGGATAAACAGCTGCGTGAGCACATGCAGTTGGAGATCAAGCATCTTCACAAACAGCTGGGCCTTACCGTGGTGTATGTAACCCACGACCAGAGCGAAGCGCTGACAATGTCCGATCGTGTGGCTGTATTCAACGACGGTGTGATTCAGCAGATCGACAGCCCTTCGACCATCTACGAAGCTCCGACCAAAAGCTTTGTCGCCCAATTTATCGGTGAGAACAACACCCTCGTTGGCACCTTGGCATCGACCGATGCGACCCACTCGATGGTGCGCCTGGCTGACGGTAGCTTGATCCGTGCTCTCACCGTATTCCAAGCGAAACAGAATGAGCAGGTCGCTTTGTGCATCCGTCCTGAGCGCGTCATCGTGAGTCCAGCTGGCACGACTCCGCTGACTGCCCGAATCCAGGAATACATCTACCTGGGTGACCATGTCCGTATGATCACTGAGATCGCCGGGCAATCCAATTTCATGGTCAAGCTTCCCGCCTCGCAAATGGACAGCAGTTGGACAGTTGGTAGCTCGATCTCCCTCTCTTGGGCACCTGAGCATATTCGTGCTCTTGATGTAACCAAACACTGAGTTGCCGATCATGAGCCACACAGCCGCAGTGCTTCAAACTACTGACGAGACGATCGACCTCAGGGCCAAGCTGAAGAAATCCCAGCGCGCCTACAAGATGAAGTCGCTTGCCCTGATCGCGCCGCTATTTCTCTTCATCCTGGTGTGCTTCGCATTCCCGATCGGCACCATGTTGAGCCGTAGCGTAGATAACCCCGAGGTACACACGGCACTTCCAGTGACCGCTGCTGCCTTGGGCAGTTGGGACGAGCGCGAGCTTCCTGATGAGGCCACCTATGCAGGGTTCCTCAAGGAGCTGGCGGACGCCAAAGAGAATGGGCAGATCATGGCCTTGAGCAAGCGCTTGAGCTATGAGATTCCTGACTACCGCACCGTGATCACCAAGACGCTGCGTAACCTTCCCGATGACACCGCGCCATCCAAGCGTGATGCGCTTATTGATATCGACAAGGCATGGGGCGACGTTACCTACTGGAAAGCCTTGAAGCAGGCATCATCAAAGATCACGCCTTACTACCTTTTGGCCTCTGTGGATCATCGGTTGGATCCGGCCAGCGGAAGCATCATCAAGGCCGATCCGAACCAGTCCATTTATGTGGACATCTTCATTCGCACGTTCTACATCGGCGGGATCGTGACAGTGCTCTGCCTGTTGCTGGGCTTTCCAGTAGCGTACTGGCTGGCCACGCTGCCTGAAGGCAAGAGCAATCTGCTGATGATCTGTGTACTGCTGCCATTCTGGACGTCATTGATTGTTCGGACAGCTGCCTGGATCGTGCTGCTGCAATCGGATGGCCTGATCAACAGAAGCTTAATGTTTCTCGGCATTGTCGATTCGCCTATCCAGCTTGTTTTCAACCGTACGGGCGTGATCATCGCGATGACCCATGTGCTGTTGCCATTCATGATATTGCCGCTTTACAGCGTTATGAAGAGCATCCCAACGAACTACGTGCGCGCAGCCATCTCATTGGGTGCTCACCCGTTCGTGGCTTTCTGGAGGGTGTATGTACCACAGACCTTCGCTGGTTTGGCTGCAGGCGGATTGCTCACCTTCATTCTCGCCATCGGCTACTACGTCACCCCGGCTTTGGTAGGCGGCGCGGCAGATCAGATGGTCAGTTACTTCGTAGCCTTCTACACCAATAAAACTGTGAACTGGGGTATGGCCTCGGCGCTTGGCAGCATGCTGCTCATCGCGACCCTGTTGCTCTATACGGTTTACGGAAAACTCACCAATCCAAACCAGGCGAGGTAATTGAAATGCTGCAACCCTATGCATCACCTGCAGAGAAGATCGCCCGTTTCGGATTGGTGTCTCTATCGATTCTGATCCTGCTGTTCTTGATTGTGCCGATCCTGGTGATCATCCCGTTGTCGTTCAATTCGTCGTCGTTCCTGACCTACCCAATGGACGGTTTCTCGTTGCGCTGGTATCAAGAACTCATGACCTCCCAGGAATGGCGACAGGCATTCAAGAACAGCTTCATCATTGCCCCAGGCTCTACGGTGCTGGCCATGATTTTCGGAACGATGGCATCTGTCGGTCTGTGCCGTGGCGACTTCAAGGGCAAGAGCATCGTCATGGCCTTCCTGATCTCGCCCATGATCGTTCCGCTGATCATCGTTGCCGTCGGCTTGTATTTTTTCTTCGCCAAGCTGCAGTTGCTCAACAGCTATGTAGGACTGGTTCTGGCGCATGCGATGCTTGGGGTTCCCTTCGTTGTCATCACGGTCAATGCAACCTTGCAAGGCTTCAACACCAATTTGAGCAGAGCCGCTGCCAGCCTGGGCGCACCTCCGCTGACGGTGTTCTTCAAAGTGGTGCTTCCTTTGATTGCACCGGGCGTGATTTCGGGCGGGCTGTTCGCTTTTGCCACTTCCTTTGATGAAGTGGTCGTGACGCTGTTTCTTGCCAGCCCTTCGCAACGCACCCTCCCGCTTCAGATGTTTGCGGGGATTCGAGAGAATATTAGTCCCAATATTGCCGCTGTAGCCACAATCATGGTCATCCTGTCTGTGTTGATGTTGTTGACCTTGGAAGTTCTACGGCGTCGTAACGAGAAAATGAAAGTAAAACAAGAATAATAAGGCAAGGCCAACTCATTTAGACGGCTATAAAGCCAGATTTACCCTTCCCGAAACATCCAGCGGGTCGGTTAACTACTGTCAAAATTCAGAGGTTTAAGATGCCTAATCTTGTTGGTGATGTATCAAGCGCCGCCCGTATCCTTCCTGACTTGGAAGGAGAAAAGCTGTTCATTAAAAGCGCTAAAGGCGCGTATCTTTTTGATGACAAAGGCCGTAAATACATTGATACAGCCCTAGGGTTCGGTGCAGTTCTGTTGGGTCATTCCGATGACTCCGTCAACGCCGCTGTGTCTCAAGCACTGGCTGACGGCGCTGCTCCCTCCTGGGCCCATGTCCGTGAGCACGGCGCCGCCACGGAGCTGGCAAAGCACACGGGCGAGCTGACAAAGGTCATGTTTACCAACTCTGGTAGCGAAGCGGTTCACCTCGCTTGCCGGGCAGCTCGTGCGTACACCGGTCGAGGCAAGATTGCCAAGATGGCCGCTGGTTTTGATGGTTGGTTTGATGATGTGAGCTTCGGCAACGTGACCTCCAAAGAGGCTACGTTTGAAGATGGCGCACGTCCTTCGACCAATCGCACGACGCTCATTCGTTTCAACGACTTCGCCGATGTGGAGCGCCTGTTCGCAGAAGACCAAGACATCGCAGCGGTGATCCTGGAACCAATGCTTGCAAACGCAGGTTGCATCATGGCGCTGCCTGGCTACCTCAAGCATGTTCAAGACATCGCCCATAAGCATGGTGCGTTGGTAATCTGCGACGAAGTACTGATGGGGTTTCGACTCTATGCGGGCCTTGCGGGTCTGCGTGAAGGGCTTGACCCTGACCTGGCCAGCGTCGGTAAAGCGATCGGTAATGGCATCCCTGTTTCAGCGGTTGTAGGCAAGCCTCATATCCTTGAAGGCTTTGAGCAAAACCGTGTCGCTCGCGGCGGTACCTTCAGTGGGAACCCGATGGCGTGTGCTGCGGTGACCACCACCCTGGCCCACCTCGACAAATGTGACTACGAGCGTCTCATCCAGCGCGGTAACGACCTGCGCGTTGCCATCGAGGCCATCTTTGAATCCCATGGCATTACCGTAACCACCAGCGGCTACGGCAACGTCTTCGGCGTATGGCGATCGGCCAAAGCGCCAGTGACCTATGAGGAAGCAGCCAAGATGGCCAACCCTGCTTTCACCAAAGCACTCCATCTAGCGCTGCGGGAAGCGGGTCTGACCATGATGCCTTCGCCTTATGGGCGGATTTACATCTCCTTTGAGCACAGCAACATTGTGATCGAAGAGATGAAGGTGGCTTTCGAAAAAGCTGCTGCGAAACTCAGTGCGCAATTCGCTAATGCGTGATTGAACTAAGAGAAGGGGGCCTCGCGGCCCCCTTTTTTCTACCTGTGAAATTAGCTTGTTACGAACCTAAGCTTCATGCCGAGCTTGCATGTCTGAGCGCTGCGCTAGCGCAACAGGATATCGGCCGGTTCCTGATGGAGCGATACAACTGGCGGCGACCGCATCAGTTCAACGAAGGGCTAGCGCCTGCGGTCGCTGAGGAAAAACTCAATTCAGTGTCCGGGATCAGTTGACCACTACAGACGGATTTTTCTTCGATGTTGATGCTTGCGAATGGCCATTACCCGGTTAGGCTTAGGTGGGAATTTTTCAATCCCATGGAGGGGTTGCCGTGCCAGGTTTTTTTGTCGAGCAAGCAGGGACACTCAATCTGTTTCAGCAGTACCGAAGTCCCAACACAGGCTTCAGACCTGGCCAGCTGGGCGGCATGCATGCAGTGCTGGCTCACTTTTCGGTACAGGATGATCCCGCCATCATTTGTCTACCCACGGGATACGGCAAGACATCCTTGATGATGGCGTTACCCTTGCTGCTGGGGCCTGCACGTGTATTGATAGTCGAGCCGACCAATCCCTTGAGGAAACAGGTTCATTCTCACATTTCGGTGCTATCCACCTTGAGGCGAATAGGGGCGCTTCCCAATGATGGCCCGCTGCCGTCCGTTCACCTGCATGCCAAGCGGCCTCACTCTGTAGACGACTGGCGCTTACTGGAACAGTTTGATGTCGTTGTTTCCACGCCAGGAAGCTCATCGCCCGCGATCGTTCCAGGCGCCGACCCCGACCTATTTGATTTGATAATTTTCGATGAGGCGCATCACGCACCCGCAGACTCATGGGTCGCCTATGTCGAGCACTACAGGAACGCTAAATTCGTCTTTCTGACCGCCACCCCGTTTCGGCGCGACGGGCGTCTGATCCCGGGCAAGCTGGTATACAGATATCCGGTGATGAGGGCAGTCGCTGAGGGCGCGTTTGATCCCATCAGATTCTGTGCAGCACCTATCGAGAACGAACTGGACGATGCGCACGTCGATCAAATGATAGCCGGCGCCGCTGTTCACCAGCTCAATGAAGACCTGGCTAAGGGCTTTGACCACAGGCTTTTCATACGCGCCGCAACAATCAAAGCTGCCCAAGACCTAGTCCCGCTGTACCGAGCACTCGGCATTGCGGTGGAAGCAATCAGCAGCCAATTGACGAAACGCCAGCAAGATGCGGTCGAGGCGAAGCTCATTTCTGGTGAGCTGAATGCGATCGTATGCGTGGATATGTTTGGAGAGGGCTACGACTTTCCTAAGCTGAAGGTGGCTGCGCTCCACGCCCCTCATAAATCGTTGGTGCCAACCATCCAGTTCATTGGCCGGTTCGCAAGAATTGATGCCTCCACAGGCCAGCCGACGCTGATCGCGCCTACGTTCAGGATACGGGAGGCCACCGCGTCATTGCTCAAGGAGGGTGTAGAGCTGGCGCAGATGATTGATGACGCAGCTTTCGCGCAGATCCAAGGCACCGTAGAAGACCAAGAATTCATGCAGGGACTGCCTGTCCGCAGGATCACCGAATCCGACTATGAGTCTGTCTCCCCGCTCTCCTTTCATCTGTACGCTCACGTCCGGGTTTTCCACTGCTCCGTAGCGCCCGATTTTTCCTTGTTCGGCGAAAAGGTAGGTCGGCGGTTGCGGGTGGTAAAGCAGTGGGGAACAGAGGACGGTTCCATCTCAGTGATTCTCACTGCGGACGAAGCACCTCCCAAGTGGACGATTCTGGATGCGGTGATCGATGTTCGCCATGAAGCGTTTTTTCTGATGTTTTTTCCTGAGTCCAGTTATTGCTACATCGGCTCGACCCTTCGGACAGAAAAGCTATACCTCGCCATCATGGATGTCATTTGTCCGGACGGTAGCAGGCCACTGAGCTATGAAGAGACCAGCCGAGCAAGGGCAGGCTTGCAGGGCGTGAAGTTCTTTAACGTTGGATTGAAGAACACGACCTTCAACTCGCAGAGTGAGACCTATCGGACACTGACAGGGCCTCAGGCAGAGCGTGCGGTTACTTCCGGAGACAGTCGTGCATACGCACAGGGGCATTTTTTTGGGAGCGGCATGAATGGGCAGATCAAGGAGACGGTAGGTGCCAGCAGTAGCTCTAGAATCTGGAGCAATCAGCGCCTGTCGATTCCCGATTTTGTAGAATGGATTCGTACCCTGAACGCCCGGATAGCAGGGGATATGCCCTTAAGTGCGACTCACCTCGACATCGTCAGAACTACGACTGCGCTGCGCCGGTTGCCTGATATGGTCATCGCGGCGAATTGGCCGAAGCAGGGCTTCAAGGCCAATCCGAAAATTCGATATCGTCCGACGGTTCAAGTCGCATACAGGTATTCGAAATTGGTCGAATGGGATTTGCAGGATTTTCGGAGTGACCCTCAGGCTGGGAGCATGACATTTGCCGTTGCGCACGTGGATGGGGCGGTTGAGATGTGCTTCAACCTCGCTCAAGGGCAAATGATCACGTGCCTGGATCGAGTGGCAACCCTCGAAATTGAATCTGCACATGATGCTTGGATGCCCCTCGCTCAATGGCTGTGTGAGAACTGTCCCGTGTTTTACGCCGCCGACAAGTCATCATTCGAAGGCATGAATCTTATCGCGGCTCCGCTTCAGCAGACACTCAAGCTTGTTGCCGGGGATGCTGAAGCCATCGTCTGGGACAATTGTGACGTCACGGTTGAATTTCTGCCCAACGACACGACGCCTAAGACGTTAGAGCGCCGGGCCTTGCTCGCGGGCAGGGCCACGGTGCAAGAACGCTTGCAACAACATCTTCTGACATTGCCCAACGTTCAGGCGATTTTCTATGACCACCGTACGGGCGAAGCCGCGGACTACGTGTGCGTCACTAGGGGAGACGATGGGGAAGTTGATGTCAGCCTATACCACTGCAAAGGCGCTGGTGGCCCGGCTAACGGCGGTCGAGTGGGGGATGTGTATGAAGTTGCAGGTCAATTGGTGAAATCTGTTTTCTACTGCGAAGTGCCTACCCTTCTACATCACATGGAAGATCGTATGCATCGCCGGCACACCTCACCTTCATTTTTTGTGAGCGGCAACCTTCCAGAGACCATTCAGTTGCTGACGTCCACCCAAGCCACTCAACTTAGCTTTTCGGTCATCGGGGTTCAGCCTGGAATCCGCCGATCTATGGTTGACGAGCGGCTGAGCGACTTGATGGCGTTCTGTATTGGCTATGCCCGCCAAGGCGGAGCGGCGAAGGCTTACTGGTTGGTCAGTGAGTAACGCTGGCGTAGGTCGCTACCTCCCTGTGCGACCTATGCTGACTGACGCTCGGCTATATAATCACATTGCCAATTCTGGCGGCTGCCGGCGAAGTCCTCCTGTCAGGAACAGGAGGTAAACGAATCCGATCGCCAGCCATGAAAGGCCCAGCACCACTGCCTTGTGATCAAGACTGAACATCAGCCAAAGGTCAGCCGCCATGCCTGCGGCTGGCAACAGTAGATACAGAACAAACGCCACCAAGCCCCTGCGTTTCTCAGCTCTCCAGTAATGGAAAATGACGGATAGGTTGACCAGGATGAAGGTCAGGAACGCACCAAAGTTGATGAATGATGTGGAGGTGGTCACATCCATATTGAGTGCCAGCAGCGCCACCACAGCGCTCAGCAGGATGCAGAAGACAGGCGTTTTGAAGCGGGGCGACAGGTAGCCAAAGAATGCCTTTGGCAGAGCTGAGTCACGACCTAGAACGTACAGAAGGCGAGACCCACTGGCCTGGGCCGCGATGCCTGAAGTGAACTGGCCCAGAATGAGGCCAATCAGGAATATCGAGACAAATAGGTCACCGCCAATGTTGCGGGCGATCTCATATGCCGCTGCGTCGACGTTGGCAAACTCCAACGATGGCTGAGCAATCTGCACGATGTACGACGTGCCAACGAAAATCAGGCCGCCGATAATTGTTACCCAAAGGATGGCCCTGGGCATGTTTCGTTCTGGGTTATGAGTTTCTTCGGTCAAGGTGCTGACTGCATCGAATCCCAGGTATGAGTAACAAGCAATCGCTGCGCCGCTCATAATCAGTGGCCACTGCACACCACCGCTCATGAACGGCGCTAAGCTGAACAGAGGCTTCGTCGCGTCACCTAGTGTGTAATGAACACAAAGGACTATAAAGACTCCTAGGACAAGGATCTGAATCACCAGCAATGCGATGTTGACCGCCGTCGCCAGTTTGAGCCCGATGATGTTGATAGCGCTAGTGAGCACGATGAATGCCAGCAGCCACACGTACCCGGGAACATCAGGATAAGCCGAGTTAAGATACGCGGTGCCAATGAGCCAGATCGCCATGGGCAGGAACAGGTAATCCAGGAGAATCGCCCAACCGGTCATGAAGCCTAATTTCGGATTAAGGGCTTTGCGTACATAGGTGTATGAAGAGCCGGAAACGGGGAACGCGCGGGCCATATGGGCATAGCTCAGGGCCGTCAGGAACATTGCCACCAGTGCGGCAAGGTAGGCCATAGGGGCATGCCCACCACTGGACTGGGCCAGGATGCCGAAGGTGCCCAGCACGATGATGGGAGTCATCAGGCCAACTCCAAAGATCACCAGCGTACTAAGCGACAAGGTGCGTTTTAAATCTGTCATCGACGTCTCCGATTATGGTTTTGTCGTCCGCCATTGGCGGTCGGGTGGTCGGCAGGTGCTGCAAGAGAAATGCTGAGTATTTTTGTTTGAGGTGAAGCAGATGTTATTGGGCGCCTGGAATCAGCAGCTCGCGGCGATCTGCGTACTCGATGACTTCACCGGACACTTTCATGCGCTGATCTTGAGAGTAGACGTAGGGCTTGCGCGCTTTAGCTAAGAGCTCCGGGTTGAGGGACATGCAGATGCGTGCCTCTTCTCGGCCAGCCTCGACCATCAAATCCCCGAACGGATCAACTACAGCGGATCCCCCGGCGAAAACCAAGCCGTCATCGCCTAGACCCACACGGTTTACCATCACAGCAAATGCCTGGTTTTCCAACGCTCTAGCCATGATGCAGGTACGATGAGTCGGGCCGTATGGATCGAAGTTGCCGTTGGTGACGATTAACAATTGAGCACCCAGCTGCCCTAGAGCGCGTGCTGTTTCAGGAAACTCGATGTCGTAACAGATCAGCAGTCCTACCCGGATGCCTTTCCACATACCGGTCACGAATCGATCGCCAGGCTCAAAAACATCTCGCTCGCCCGACCACAGTTGAGTCTTGCGATAGTGGAGCGCCACTCCATCTTCAGGCGTAATCAGAACAGTAGTGTTGAAGTAGCGCCCATCGCACACCTCCGCGAACCCAACTGCGACTGAGATGTTCCGCGCGCTGGCAGCAACATGCAGGCGCTGGATGCTAGGGCCGTCCAGCGGCTCTGCTAGCTCGGAGATGTTCGCTTTGGTTGGAAACCCAGTGATGTACGTCTCCGGCAGGATCAACAGCTCAGTGTCGGCCGCGCAGGTCGCAATCACATCCAGCGCTCGTGCCAGATTGTATGCCGTGTCACCATCTCGACCCTTGATCTGGGCTAGTTCGACCTTCATTCAAAATCTCCAGGACACTAAGGGCAGGCGATGAGCCTTCCTGCTGAGCTATTATGAGCTGCCCTTGCCATGACGGTAATCACACGTGGTGGGTAATCCCAAGGAGTGACTATGCCCCCCTCGTTTCCGGAGATCGCTTGGCATCGTGCCGTAGGCCTTCTCATCGATCACATTGATCGGCCAGGCTTTTGGCAAGCTGTAGTGGGGCGGGTGTCGGACGTACTTCACTTCGATAACTGGGTAGCAATGCTTTTTCAGCATGGCAGACCAACCTTGCTTGCTGAGTCAACAGCCCCCGGCGGTGGCCCTGATCCGTTATTTCAGGATTACCTCAACGGTATCTATCTGATTGATCCGTTCTACGGCGTCAATTGCGAAACGCCTCGTAGCGGACTTTTCCAATTGCGGGATGTGGCGCCGGATTGCTTTGAGGACACCGAGTACTACCAGCGCTATTTCCATCTCAACATCGTCGCCGATGAAATTCAGTTCAACTGCTTGCTCGACGATGGGCGGCTGGTCTGCCTGTCGTTTGGATCGCACAGGCGATTTACCGCAGAGGAGATCGGAGCACTGTTCATGATCGAGCCCTGGATGACCTCCTTGATGCGTCAGCGCATTGCCTATGAGGCCCATGAGCGCGTGGAGGCACCCACGACAGCGGGGCTTGATGGATTGCGGGCAGCGCTGACCGCTCGGGAGTTTGATATCTGCCAACTGATGCTCAGTGGGCATTCGAGTAAGGGCATTGGCGACCGCCTGGCTATATCGGTCGATACCGTTAAGACGCACCGCAGACATATTTATAGTAAATTGAATATCAAGACCCAGTCCGAGTTGTTTGCCAGTTTCTTTATCGGCGCTTGATGCTTTGATTTTAGGGTTATGGAGTATAAATGAAGCTTCGGAGTGCGGTATTTCATGGGTTGCCAGGTGTCGAAAGACTGCGCCTAGAGTTTGACAATGTAAACGCTTTTGTCGGCCCGAATGGAGCTGGGAAAACGACGATATTGCTGGTGGTGAAGCTTGCTCTCGATATTTTGTCGCGCAAGACCGTATGTGGTGACATTGGGGATGTGCCAGGATGGCTTTCATTCCGATCAGTCGAGATGGTATTCGAAGATGAGGAGAAGTGCCTGGCGAGCTCTATGTCTGACGTGCTGGAGTTGGTGTCAGATGAACTGTCTGTGAAAATCATATGCAATGGCAGTGAGTTTTTTATTGAGTATTTAAAGTCCGATTCGGAACTTCATATAGTTTCTGCTCAGAGTATGGTCAAGATCGAGGATTTGCGGCTTACGATAGAAGAAACCGAGCGCCGAATCGATGAGACTGAAAGGCAGTTGAGCTCGACGAACAATCCAAGTACTAGAGAAGAGCTTAACCGACTCAAAAAATCGTTTGAAGATTATTCAGCTGAGCTTGAACGGGTTTCGCAGTGCGAGATCATCAAGCCTGGCGCTTTGACCGAGGTCGTGGAACGGAGCGTATTAGATGATGCCCTCAATAATACCTTGTTTCCTTCTGCCGTTCTCGTGGACTCAAACAAAAACATCGATAACGTTATTCCCGATTTCATCAGAAGGATGTGCGATCAGCAATCTGGAAAGCCAGTGGAAAAAAGGAAGTTTCGCTCTGCCTTAGAGGATCTGGGACGGCTCCTCCAGCACGAAATTGATTTTCACGAAATCGATGGTGAAAAGTGCCTTTCAATTGACGGGGTCGACTACCGTAGGGCTTCCTCAGGTACCCGGGTTTCGCTTGCTTACTTTGGTTTGACTCAATTTTTGAACCCAACAGACCTGGTGATTTGGGACGAGCCCGAAAATGGCCTGCACCCCACTCGCAGGATCAGGATCCTGGATCTCATTCAACAAGACCCACGGCAATTCCTGATCGCTACGCACGCCTTAGAGTTTGCCCCGATCTTCGCGATCGATAGCAAAATCTACCGGTGCGACTCCTCGTACGAAGAGGATGCAGAGAACACGACGCTTCAAGTCAAGGAAGTGACCAACCGCAAAGACGGCTTCCTTCTGTTGGAAGCGCTGGGTGTACAGCCCGCCCGTACCCTGTTCACCGCGAATGTCGTGCTCTGGGTAGAGGGCCCTACGGAACTGGTGTTCTACCGTCACTGGCTCAAGTATGCCCTCCAGGGGACGGATCTGGAGGAGGGATTTCATTACACGATCATGCATTACGGCGGCGGGCTGATCGCGTACCTTGAGATCGCTGACGATGAGCACCGTGAATTGGCTTTTGATGCGCTCAGTATCTGCCGCAACGTCATTATTGCCATCGACTCTGACCGCGATGGGGTTGTGGATGGGAATAACGCTGAGCGTCTGAAGCCAGGCGCCCGTGCTGTGAAAGCAGAGGTGGATCGACTAAACGCCAGCAGACCCGGCTCTGCGCTGTTTTGCGTCACTAAAGGGCGCGAGATTGAAAACTATCTACCCCCCAAAGCGCTGCTCCACGCAGCTGCTACGTGCTGGCAAGGCTACGCGGATCACAAGACAAAATTCTCAGTTGACGATTTCGTATGCGGGCAGCACGAACCTTTTCATAAGGCTCTGGAGGCTTTTTTTGTGGGTGCTGGCATCAGCACATCCAAAGTCAAAAATGACATCGAGTACACGCATGCTCATGGAAAAAGCTTATGGGGAGAGGCTAATAAGGTGGCAATGATGAGGGCTGCTCTAACCTTCGAGGGCCTGGAGCCGGAAGACATGCTCTGGGAGTTTTCGCACGAGCTAGATCAGATGGTCAGATTTATTACTCAGGCGAATGCCACTTGACCCTAGCTGTCTGCTCAAGGCCGTGTGGGGCATCCCAGAGTTGTTGTCATGCGACCTTTGGGCTCAAAGGAGACGCATGGGCCAGGGGCGCTTCTACTGCCGCCTGGGTCAATTGGGTCGCAAACCCCAGCCTTGGGCGAATGGGCTAGCCAGGGAGCCCTGCACTCGCGCCAGGCGTGCGGATGCTGTCGCAGATCAACACTGTTTATTCGGAGGCGGGTGGGGTGTCGTGGTTAGGGCAATCTGCAGTTACACAGGGTCGCGGTGCCAGAGCTTATGAACGGTCTGCTTGCTGATACCAAGGGTCTCAGCAGTCAGCTTTTGAGACATCCCTTCAGATTTACATCTGAGGACATTCTCCAGCCGCTGGTAGTCGATAGGTTTACCGGGCCTGCGAGCGACAAGCTCACCATCTTTAATCTGATCACCCAGCTCCGCGATAGCGCCTGAGGCTTCAAAAGCATCAAGCTCTATGCGCGCTTGCGCTAGTACTTCCTGGATCGTTTTCGCTTGGCTGGTTGCGACTGCCAGAGTCAAAATCGTCACAGGACTCATGCCGAACGTCTCGCTGATCAGCTCAAGCTTATCGACAGAAATACCGGATTTGCCGTCCTCCAGTCTCCCGAGGTAGGTAGTGCTGCCTGCATCCGCGAGGCTCTCTCGGGTTCGCTTTGCTTTACTCCGTAGCGTGCGAAGCACTGCACCGATCGCAAGCTTGAGATTCATGAAGCATTCCCAAAGCTTACGATAAAGCCATGTTGCCTAGTCTCCTTCCACTGTATATAGTTGCTAATAGGGGACTGACCTTGTTGGGTAGGTTCGTTGCCGCATAGCGGCAGTGCCATAGCGAAGGAGGCGGCGGACACACTGAATGCCGCTAGGGGGCTCAGTGTCTGCGTGCTCCCTTCAATATACCGCTAAAACGACTATTGCTGGCCAAGCTGCCCTGGTCTCTTGGCATTACCCCGCAGCTAATCCAATGGTGCAGAGAACACGCGAGTCTTCATGAGAATTTTGGTTTTATCGGATCTGCACAACGAATTCTCAGCGTTCACGCCGCCCGATGATGCGGTTGACCTGGTCGTGCTCGCGGGAGATATCGATTTGCAGGCCCGAGGAGTCATCTGGGCCAATAAGGCGTTTGGCTGCCCAGTGGTCTATTGCTGCGGTAATCATGAGCTGTACCGGGGCCATCTTGATCGCACATTGGTCAAGATGCAGGCTGCGGCCGAGCCTAACGTGCATGTCTTGGAAAACCAGGCATGGATTCACGGCGGGGTGCGGTTCCTGGTTGCGACAGGTTGGACGGATTTTTCTTCGACGGGTGATGTTCTTGCTGCGTCGATGACGTGTGTGCGTGAGATGACAGACTTCAAACTGATCAGGGCTGATGCTCAATATCGCCGTCTGCGCCCAGCTGACCTGATAGCAAAAAACCACGCCACCCGCGATTTTCTGGATCGTGAGCTAAGTACACCTTTTGCGGGCACGACGATTGTCGTCACTCACCATTGTCCGATTTCGGAAGCGGCGGGCGAAGACGAAGGCCATGTAAGCGCTGGGTACTACAACCGTTGGCACGCGCTCGTCGAGAAGGCAGATTTATGGATCTTCGGACACACGCATCGGGCCATCGACGCGATGTTTGGCCAGTGCCGCGTCATCTCTAATCCTCGTGGGTATCCGAACGAAGAAACTGGATTCGATCCAGGCAAAATCGTGGTCATCACCACATGACGGGGAAACATCGTTTGAGCGTGGTTGCCCCCACCACTGTTCCTATGCAGGTTTTGGTCGCCAGTCGTATCGACTGGGGGGTAATCATTGACGCTTTTCTCACGAACGCTGCGCGAGTCGGCGATCGCTATGCTGCAGAGTCTTACTTCGACCGCTCAGGCGCGATCAGCGATGGTATGACAGTGGTCACTCCGCCAGTCGTCCTATTGCTCAATAGAGAAGGGTTCTTGCTGGTGCGCAGCGCCTGCCGCAACGACCATTACGTCATTGTCAGCGAACACGGGGAGGGCTGACTGGATGGCGTTAGAACCAGTAGTGCCGAATGAAGTGTTGGAAGCTTCCAGGATCAATTTTGGCCGGGCAATCACTGCCTTTTTATACCAGCCCCTGATCGAGGGGTTTAGCCTCGTGGGTAGAGTTTATTTTGATCAAAAAGACAGATTTAAGAGCGGTCGTTTGATCCGAACGTCGAACATCATTGAGTTCATCGATATCGCCGACTTCCTGGTAGCTATAACGTTGACCGGCAGCGCTTACGTACTGATTGCTCCGCAGTGCGACACCCTCAAATTACCGGTGGAATGAGTATGGAATTGTTGCCGATTGTCGAAATGGTTGCGCTTGAGGGTGATCCTGTTCCGGGGGCAGGGCCACAAGACGCCGATGACATTGAAGCCAAAGTCAATGTCTCGGGTAAGCCTTGGTGTGTTGTTTCAGGGTGGGTGCTAATTGATATTGAAAGCGCCGTAGGGGCTGAGCCACTGCCTAAACCAATGCTCCCCATCGTCATGTATGCGCACTGCGTCCATTCGCACACCAGTGGCAGTCTTCGCGTGGGAGACACCGTGCTTTCAGGGTATGCCACGTCGGCCTACCGGGGCGGTATATTTGAAACCGCTGACACTCTATATCTGCTTTTGGGCAACGGGTTTCGAAAGTCAGCCGATGCCAAAACCGTCCGAGCCGCTCAATTGCGCCCACCGCGCTTTTGTTAAACCTCAGGAATCCAGTGTTGAGCAGGCTGAACTGATGGCCTAAGTAGAGATAGTGGACGATGAGATACCAGGCGGTTTTGCTCGACGCTTTTGGCACCACTGTTCAAATCAGGGACGGGAAGCATCCCTACAAGCTGCTTTTGAGGGAGGGCATCCGCCAAGGCCGCCGCCCCAAGCCAGATGACGCACAAGCGCTGATGAAGCTCAACGGCGGGATACCTCATGCAGCCGAGCAACTGGGTATCAAAGTGGCTGCTTCGCGCTTGGCTGAGCTGCAGGACATCTTGGAGGAAGAAGTCAGCGGCATCGAAGCCTTTCCTGATGCGTTGGAGGCCGTGGCACTATTGCAAGAGCACGGCCGACTGATTGCGATCTGCAGCAATCTTGCATTTCCCTACGGCGTCGCTGTGAAGAGGCTGTTTCCAACGATGGACGCTTTTGGGTTCAGCTTTGAGGCAGGCGTGACGAAGCCAGACCCACGGATGTACCGCCAGACATGCCAGATGCTGGGCGTTGAGCCGGGGCACATTACCGGCGATAACCGGATCATAATGATTGGCGACTCCCTGCGCTGCGATTGCCACGGGCCGCGTGCGGTGGGAATTGCCGGCGTTCACCTGAACAGGGCAAGCCCAGTTGGAGTTAGGGATCTCATGGACTTTGCCAGGCTTGTCCTCAACCAGTCGTAGGCTAATCAAGTCTTGTAATGGCTGAGCTGGATGGAACCCATGACCCAGAAAATCCGGACGAACTGGTGCAGAGCAGTTGATCTCTGACGCGGACACCTCGTGGGACTAACCGGGTAGGGCAGGTATGTGCGCCTTTACAGAACCTCGGCCCACAACACTGATAGCCAAAAATGAGATTGCGTGGCCGGATTCTTGAAATTGACCCGCTCAAGCTGCCCGCGTACCTTTCCGATATCTTCTTAAACCCAGTATTTACGGGCCTTCCAGCGCCCTAACTCTCATTTCTACGACGCATAAACCACCTTCACAACGCATTGCCATTCCGGCAATATCTTGACCGCTCGTCGGCGCCTTCATCTTTTTTCCACACCACCCCCTTTAAAATTTTTAAACGAGACGGAGTTCTTATATTTGAGAGCAAAAGAAAAGCAGCAGTGGCCCAGACACCGACGTATCCACAGAATACAGGCGGCTTTTGGGGACTGTTAGTTCCGGCTTCTCGGTCACGCGGTTTTGAGGAATGGAGGTGAGTCCAAGGTTGGAATGGGGGCTGTGGGCTCGGGAGGAATCGCTTTCTTTGCAGCCGGCAGGCTGCTGCTTATGCTTTGATTGCAAACACATGGCATTTTTTTCAAAAAAACTACATATTGTGGTTTGTTCGAGATTTTATCGGTTTTTATTCTATATGTTGTGTTTTGGCGGCGTGATTTGATAGCGGTGGTTCGTGAAGCTTGGATCTGAACTTGAGACGAGCATCTGGCAGACAGCTTCCATCGCTTATGGCGGAGCTCTTTTCGAAATGGTAAACCATGCCCTCTCTCAGTACAGGCGCAATCCTGGATTCGACGTGCTGACCCGAGTGCATGCTTCGTCGGTGGGCAACATGGTGCTGGATGCTCTCGTCTCAGCGTTGTCTCAAGCTTCATCAAGCGCCATGACGCTGGGCTACATCGAAATACGGCACCGATTGAGGTGGCACATCGTTCGGTACCCGCAACAACGCTTGGTCGACGAAGGGCATGCTACTGACGCAATGCGCGATGATTTGTTCGCTATTAACCTTGGCCTTTAGCACCTATGCTGCCGTGAGTGCGTAGCCGATCAGGCGAGATGAGCCGCAGGTGTAAACCTAGTTTTTGATGCGTAAGCCAGCTAGGTTTACACATCGAATTTTTACTTAACAGGCAGTCGGGCTTGTAACTATTCCAAGCGTCTTGGCCAAGCCGCCACGACGGAAGAGCTCAGGAGGGCTCCCATGTGGTTGGCACATCGTCTATGCCGAATGGGTGGAAGAGCTTATAGCCCCAGATCGTAGGCCATTTGGTCGTCAATCATGTTGCTGTCTGCAAAGCCGTCCTGAATCAGCCTGCGGCGCAGGCGGCATGAGCGTTCCTTGATGCGGCTGCTCTGCGCTTCAAGCAACTGCCCATAGCCGGGTTGCTTACGGAAAGCGTGTACTAGGGAAGTTGGCATCCGCATGGAAGCCCAAGTCGAGTTAAGAGTAAGCGGCCAGCGAACACACCTTGCAGCTAGCGAGCCATGCGGGGCCTACTTTTCGCTGGATGACCGAGGCTTCCGAAAAACGTCACCTGTTTCAACGACGCCTCCTCCTTTCCCATCCGTGCCTCGGCCACGCCATTCAGTAATTGGTGTCAATCGCTGTATTTCTCCACGCTTCAAGATCCTCGCGAAATGCCGCAAGTTTGCGCTCGGCGATGTCAAATGCAATCGGCCCTAAAGGAAGATGCAATGGCGGCTCGTCGCTGTCTACCGCGAGCAAGATCACTGCTGCGGCTTTTACTGGGTCTCCAGCTTGCAGGCCGTGATTGCTCTGGCAATATTCGCGCAATTTGCCAGCAGTTGCGGCATAGGCAGGTATCTGCTGCGCAGCGGTGGCGATGGATCGTCCCAGGAATTCAGTACGAAACGGCCCTGGCTCGACAATGATCACTCGCATTCCCAGTGGCGCGACTTCCTGTGCCAACGCTTCAGACAAACCCTCCACAGCAAACTTGGTTGCATTGTAATAGCCGTAGCCCGCAGCACCGGCAATGCCCGCGCCGGAAGATATATTCAAAATACGTCCACTTTGGCGGCGTAATGTGGGTAATGCGGCACGAGTAACCTCAATCAAGCCGAAAA
This sequence comes from Pseudomonas sp. UBA5706, assembly GCF_002419965.1. GTDB lineage: Bacteria > Pseudomonadota > Gammaproteobacteria > Pseudomonadales > Pseudomonadaceae > Aquipseudomonas. The sequence goes on along the minus strand of NZ_DIHC01000033.1, from coordinate 80,910 downwards.
CGTTAGTCTCAAACAATGGACGATATTCGCTGACCACTGCCTCTTCCACTGCACCCATCAAACCATAGCCTGCATTGTTGACCAGTACATCGATTCCACCGAATGCCTGCGCCGCTAGAGCAATGGCCTGCGTGGCTGTCTCAGGCTGAGTCACATCCAATCGGGCGATGCGTACTTGCCCGGGGAAACGCTTTTCCAGCTCTCCAAGCGTATCTGGGTTGCGCGCCGTGGCCAGCACCTGATCACCACGGGCCAGTGCTGCTTCGGCAATGTGCAAGCCGAGGCCGTTGGAGCAACCGGTTATTAACCAAGTCTTTATCATGACGGTCTCCTGTCGAGTCCTTTTAGTTGCTTGTGATGAACTGCTCGGTGCCTGCTACTGGCACCCAGTTTTTTAGCGGAGTGAGGTAATGCAATTGGAAGCACCGCGACAAGAAGCGCCACTGTCCGCTGCGGCGTGAAAACCTGTCGTAGTAGAGGCCACTCACTTGTACCGGGCCTAGCTCAATGTCATGAAACAGGCAGTTAGCTGCCACCGTAGCAGTGGCGTTTTCACCGTCAATCTCAATCAAAGGGTTGGCCATCCAGTGGTGCATGTGCGGCATTTTTTGCCAGTTGTTATTCGCCATACTCAAAATTTCATCACGACTCGCGGCACTCCCAAACCCCGGTAGATCCAAGATTGCGTCTTCGTGCCAGATATCCTGCAAAAGCCCGCGATCCTTGCGGTCAAACGCATTGGCGTAACCCGAGATGAGTGCCTCTATCGCAGCGCGACTTTCTAACGCATCCACTCGGGCGAGCAGCGTTTCATTATTCATGGTGTGTCCCGATTGGCTAAATTCTTCATGGCTTGCTGGAAGCGCTGACTGACGTAGAGAGCCACTGTGAAACCACCTCAAAGGCCTCGTCGGAGTTGCGCTCATAGATCAATCCGTGCCCGTTGCCATAGATGCCTAATGCGGGCAGATCCAAATGATCGACTCTCGCCCCGGCAGTCCGTAGGAAAGGAACAATGCTGGTCGCGAAAGACGCAAATATGGATGTCTCCCCGGTCAGCAGTGCGACGGGTACACCCTTGAGCCCAGGTATTTTTAAGGTCAATGGATCCGCAGCCCGCACCTGAGCCGCCGTCGCGAGAGGAGGATCAAAGGTGATCGGTGCCGCTGTAAGTCCCCACTCTAGAGATCCTATGCCGGGAGTATCCCCAAACGCCGGGCCCATGGGCTCTACCGCAATGATCCCCGCGACAAGGTTTGGTCTGCGGTCAGCGATCAGCCACCCATCAGGGCCCGATGCGGAGTGGGTAACGATGATGGACTTGCCGATCCGATCTAACAGGCTAGCCAGGCGATCCGCATCCAGTGTTTGCGAAGCAGCCAGGTCTGCTGGCATCGGGCCGTAGGCCGCAATAAAAGAATCGAAAGCGGCCTCATCATCCACTGCGAACGGCCACTGCGTTTCGCCCCCACCCTCGGGGAAATAAACCTCACGCGCACGCTCGTAGGAAAAGGCTGGCCCCATCTCTCCCATGATTTCGCTGTGATAGGGCGAACGACCGTGCCCCGGTCTGTCGACTCGAAATACCACATAGCCAGCTTCGACAAAGCGCTGGGCCCAACCCGGACGACCATCTGGCGTATCAAGCCACTCGGTGCCTTGCAGCGTGCCGCCGTGTACCAGTACGACCGGATAAGGTTGGGTAATGTTCTCTGGCGCTTCCCAGGCCACATACATCGGGCCTTTTTGGTAGCTTTTCCCCTCCCGGACGACCCGCTGCCCGGTCACCCAAAAACTGCCGCGCCGTGAGCTGATCACGGGCGCAGTACGCCATGGATCCTGATTCTGGCTGATCGCCAAGCTATCCCGAGTCACGGTTGCGAGCGCCGACCAATCTTTATCTCCTAATCCCTGAGCGACTGCGGCAATCATTCTGGACTTCACGACGTCGGCAGCTGGCATCCGCAAGCTCTTGGAGCTAGCCGCGTCGAGTGCGAGGTTGATGTCCTTTAGGCCTAGAGAGAGCTTGAAACCTGGCTCATACCTACCGTTCACAATGTTCTGCCCGTAGCGTTGATAGCTGGGACAGGCAAACAGTGTCTGGGTCACGACATCGATAAATGCTGCCGGGCTCAGTTCGTAGCGCTCGGCGAGCGTACAGGCTTCGGAGAGTGATTCGATCGCTTGGGTGATCATCATGTTTCCGGCGATTTTCGCAATGCAGGCCTGAACGGGATGATTGCCCAGTCGCCAGGTTTTTTTTCCCAGCACATCGAAGATCGGCTGGATTTGCGCAATGGCGTCATCGGGCCCCGCTGCGAGAATGTTCATTTCGCCCTTGGCGGCCACCGCCGGCACGCCAAAAACCGGCGCGGCCACCAGGGCTATCCCGAGCGTGTCGTGGAGCGCTTGCAGCTCCTCCATCAATTGGGGCGACAGCGTCGACATGACTACGTGAATAACGTGTTTGTGCGCAGCCTCCATGGCCCCCGTGGACAGCAGTACCTCCCGCATAGCGAGATCATCCGCGAGCATGCTGATAACGATGTCTTGCCGAAATGCTGCTGCCGGGGATTCAAGCACCTGCACGCCTTCCAAGCCTGCTACCGCTTGACGGCTGCGATTCCAAGCAAAGATTCGATGCCCTGCGTCGACCAGTACAGGGATGATTGCTCGGCCCATGCTGCCTACCCCGATAAATCCAATATTCATAAGCTGTCTCTATATGGAATGCTGCGGAAAAAACATGAGCCCAGTTTGCGGGCATGGGTCTTGCGACGGGAGTGCCATTGCTGCAACCTCGGCGTTCAGATTTGTTAGAGGTGCGCGATGGATTGGAATGACTTGCGCGTGTTTCTCGCGATTGTTCGAAGCGGATCACTAGGGGCAGCCGCCCGGCTTCTGGGCGTCAGCCATCCCACCGTTGGGCGGCGCCTTCATGTGCTCGAACAGGCAAGCGGGCAAGTTTTTTTTCGACGCGTCGGACAAGGACTTGTGCTGACCGACAGCGGGGAGAGGATTCTGCATCTGGCTGAAGAGATGGAACAAAGCGCATTGGCGATTGAGCGGTGCATGGCAGGCGATAGCGACCAGCTAGAAGGGCTATTGCGGATTTCTTGTGCTGAGTGGTTTTCCAATTATGTACTGTCGCCCGTGCTGCGCGAGCTTACACAACGCCACCCGTTGATTGTTTCAGAGATAATTCCCGGACATCGGCAGTTCGATCTCGCCCGCAGGGAAGCTGATATTGCGTTTCGTATCGTACCTTTCACCGAGCCTGACATCGTTCAGCGTCGTTTGATGACGATGCGCTACGGTTTGTACGCGGGTGTTGGGGTGCCGTCGCCCCAAAAGGATGGTGAAGGCCTTGGTCTGATCACCATGAATACGGCCCAAGCCCATTACCCTGATGTGCTCTGGCTTGAGCAGAGGTATCCACTGGCTCGGAGCGTTTTCAAGAGCAGCAGCCGCATGGTGCAAGCACAGATGTGCGCGCAGGGACTTGGGCTCGCGGTACTCCCGCGTTCTCTTGGCGACCAGCTGCCCGCGCTGAGGCTGCTTGACGTCGACGAAGCGCCACCCAGTCGTGACATATGGATGGGCTATCACCACGATATGCGACGAATGGACAGACTGCGTGCACTCGCTGACCTAGCCGTCGATATGGTCGGTACCGATTAACCGCAGGGCACAGCCATCTAAGCCTTGCCGTTACAGTTTATCCAGTTTCGATCAGCGATACGCATTCGCACCATAAGGTCATAATGTGTGTCACCGAGACGTCTACTCATTGATGCGGCAATAGCCCGTCTACGCACTAGCCCGCTGCGTCGGCAGCCGCTTCAGCTCATCGTTGAGATAGACAAGGATGGCACCCATTCATGCGCGCCAGCTGGATCAAACTCATGTTTGCCGCCGCCCGTTTACAGGAAGCTTCATGGGAACGAAAGATAAGCGTCCGCCGAAGTCACCTTGCACGACTTAGGCAGATACCCAGTGATGCGGCAGCAGTCGCTCAATCTCACTCGCTCGCTGCGTCGGCAACCGCGCCAGCACATCTTTAAGATAGGCATATGGATCGTGCCCATTTATGCGCGCCGATTGGATCAAACTCATGATCGCCGCCGCCCGCTTGCCACTGCGAAGCGACCCGGCAAACAACCAGTTGGAACGTCCAAGTGCCCACGGACGAATCTGGTTTTCGACTGCGTTGTCGTCTATGGGTACAGCCCCATCTTCCAGGTAGCGCGTCAGCGCTACCCAGCGTTTAAGGCTGTAATCCGTAAGCGGCTCGGCATCACACGTTGTCAATGCTTTCGGTATCTGCCATAACCATGCATTCAGAGTGCGAGCCGCATTTTTATTGGCTGTTCAACTGTACCGCATGGAAGCTTGCAAGGCGGGAGATCCTCGACCCAAGTGAAACCGAGCTTTTTATAAAGTGATCTAGCTGCCGTATTTGACTTGAAAACACTGAGGTCGACAGAGTTGAAACCGGCTCCCCGACAATGCCTTATCACTGCTGAAAGGAGAGCAAATCCATAACCATTCCGGCGGTACTCTCGCTTTACCTGCATGCCCAGAATTCCAGTCAATTCGCTACCGCCTGGCCGGCAAAAGCTATCTGGATAGGCTTCAGCTGACCCGATTACCTGGCCTTCATGCTCGATCACATATACCGGCCAATGATTTTCCTCCACCTGTGCTAACGCACTTTCTATTGCTTGAATAGGTGGCGGGCTTGGCCGTGCCGAGTAACGGCCCTCCGCGCTCACCTCACAAAAGAGGGAGTAAAACGCGTTGAGATCGTTAAGGGTGATACGCCGTACTTCCATGTTTTCCTCACCAGTTGATGCGCCGTCAGATTTGCAAAGTATGGACAGTGCTACTCAAATTCCCTCCATACGTGAGGTGGTAGATCATGAATTTCACTCGCCCGCTGCGACGGCAGCCGCGTCAGCACATCCTTGAGATAAGCATACGGATCATGCCCGTTGATGCGCGCTGACTGGATCAAACTCATGATCGCGGCCGCCCGCTTGCCGCTACGCAGCGACCCGGCAAACAACCAGTTAGACCGCCCAAGCGCCCACGGCCGGATCAAGTTCTCGATCTGGTTGTTGTCGATGGGCACAGCACCATCTTGCAGGTAGCGCGTCAGCGCTACCCAGCGTTTGAGGCTGTAATCCAGGGCCTTGGCCGTGGCCGAACCTTCGGGCACAAGTTCACGCTGAGCCAACATCCACTCATGCAATTTTTCAGCGATGGGTACCGCTGTTTCCTGGCGTAATCGCCAACGGTCTTCGTCGCTCATTTCCTTGGTGTGTCGCTCGACTTCGTACAGCCCGCCAATCGAGTGAAGCGCCTGCTCTGCCAACTGGCTCTTATTGGCTATATGCAGGTCGAAGAACTTGCGGCGCGCATGGGCCATGCAGCCGATCTCGGTGATGCCCAGCTCGAAGCTGGCCTTGTAGCCAGCGAAGTCGTCGCAGACGAGTTTGCCGTTCCAGGTGCCCAGGAAGTTACGCGCATGTTCGCCGGCACGGCTCGGGCTGAAGTCGTAGACCACGGCTTTGAGTGCCGAAAACGGCGTAGAGCTATAGGCCCAAACGTAAGCGCGGTGGGTTTTCTTCTCGCCTGGCGCCAGCATCTGTACCGGCGTTTCATCGGCGTGGACGACGCGCTGGGCCAGTACTGCTTCTCGCAGCGCATCAACCAGGGGCTGAAGCTGCACGCCGGTTTGACCCACCCACTGCGCCAGTGTCGAGCGCGGGATAGCCAGGCCGGCACGGCCGAAGATCTTTTCTTGCCGGTACAGCGGCAGGTGGTCGGCGAACTTGGCCACCATCACGTGGGCCAGCAGGCCGGCAGTGGGGATACCCTTGTCGATCACCTGCGCCGGCACCGGGGCCTGGATCAGTGTTTCGCACTGCCGGCAGGCCCATTTCCCACGAACGTGCTGTTCGACAGTGAACACGCCGGGTGTGTAGTCCAGCTTTTCGCTGACGTCTTCACCAATGCGCTGAAGCTGGCAGCCGCACGCACACTGGGTGTTGTCCGGCTCGTGATGGATCACAGTGCGTGGGAACTGCGGTGGTAACGGCGCACGCTTGGGTTGCTGGCGTGGCTCTGCCTGCGCGGGTGCGGGATGAAGAGCTTTTAACTCCGCCTCAATGGCTTCGAGGTCGGTATTGAGTAGGTCATCGAGCAAGCTGCCCTGCGCCGGGCTGATCTGCTCGCTGCGCTTGGCGAACTTGTGCCGTTTAAGGATGGCGATCTCGTGAGTGAGCTGCTCGATAATCGTTTCGTCACGATGGATCTTTCGGCTCTGGGTGTCGACCTTGGACATCAACTGCGCAGCCAGTGTGCGCAGTTGTTCGGGGGTCATTTGGTCGAGATCGGGCAAGGAAGTCATGGGGGTGGATTTTACCAAAGCAGCCCGACTGCTTCAGCTAAAAGGCAGCAGTTAAAGCAATGTAATTGCACCGCCCGCACCGACTCGTTGCCAGGGTAATCCAAGTACCAGCGCCTGGAGTTGTTCGGGGTCGAGTTCGACCTCCGTTCCACGATGGAGGCCTGGCCAATGAAACTTGCCCTGATTGAGTCGCCGTGCTGCGAGCCAGACCCCCACACCGTCATGTACCAGAACCTTCATCCGGTTAGCGCGACGATTGGCGAAAAGATAAGCACAGTGCGGCTTCGCCGCACCGAACACGGCGATCACTTTGGCCAGCGCAGACTCTGTGCCCGCGCGCATATCCAGAGGTTCCGTGGCCAGCCAGATGGCGTCGATACGGATCACCGGGCTAGACCACGGATGAATCGGGCGCAGCCATCAGGATCTGCCGAAGGCCACTTCACGATAATCGACTGCTGCCCGAGCGGGATTTCGAGAGTCACCGGCAATGGCTGATCAGGCCGAGCTACGGGCTCAAGTTTTATTGGTACGAAAGCAGGTAGCGCCGGAGCCTGAATATGTTGGTAAAGAGGTATCCACTTGCGAACCAGGTTGGCATTGATGCCGTGGCGCAGTGCAACGCTGGCCATCGACACGCCGGGTTGCAGGCATTCCTGGACTATCTGGGCTTTGAGGGGTTTGGGATAAGACGTTCTTTGGCGCATGGGAATCCTGACGATAAGGGTGATGGTGTCCACGTATTTTTAGGTGGAGAACATCGCCCTTATTGCTGGGATCGGGTAGGTGAGTTGGCCGGACGCTTACAGTTAAGAGAAAGGGGTTGGCAGTCAGAGCCCGACACGCCGAGCAAGGTCTCTAGTTCAGACCCCTCATAGTGCTCAAGGAATCTTGTCTTGAGTCTCCGTAACGTTGTTCTGGCGGCGCGTAAATCTGCCAGTGCAAATGCTCGCGCGGCTCTTGCTGACGGACTCAAGGGCCGATGCGTTGACGATGGCACATTTTGGCATTGAGATAGCGCGTCAAAGGCCTTCATTGCCTGCCAAACCGGCCGTTCCGGAGATTGCTTCGAAGGGGATAGTGTACTGAAAGAAGGCTATAGGACTATCAGGGTGCCAAGTGCGTCATGGCCTCAACTTGCAACGCTATATTCGGTCGACGGCTGCAGGGTGTGTTGATACCTGGTTTCAAGCCTATGCGTCGCCAAGCCTGGCCCAGGTTACCTCAGCGAATTACCATCATAGGATCTGACGTTTATCATGGGGACGGCGTCGGAAGGTTTGGCGCTACGCCAGTCAGACCTGCCCCCCTACAAATGGACGTGCCATGAAGCTCAATGACCAGGATGATCACGGCGAAGTACTCGACCAAGCACAGCTAACTCGGATCGAATCTGTCCACAGAGGCTTTCTTTACCAGCATCTTTACGCAGTGGGATGCCTTCTCCTCGCAGCGGTATCAGGTGTAAAGGAAGTGTTGGTGGAGATGGATGAGGATATTGAGCTCACCATGGATTCCGGTCGAGTGTATGTGCAGGTCAAGACGCGCTCACTTCCAATTATGCCGGGAGATGTTTCAGGCGCCCTGAAGCGCTTCGACCTAATCAAGAATGAGCACGAGGCTGGTCGCCGCTCCGGCAAAGCCCGTTTTGTGATCGTGGCAAACCAAGAGCTTGGGCCGACGCTTCGATCCCAGGTAGACCAGGAAAAGTGTCCATCTGACTTATGTTATGTTTATCCAGAAGCGGCGACTTCGCGCCTCAACTGTCTTCCCCCTGCGTGGCGAACCCTGGATGAGGCCGCGAGGTGGTGCACGGCTCAAGCTGAGAAGCTAAATTTTTCCCTATTGTCTCCGTCCTCGTTGATCTGGAAATTGGCAGGCCTGGTAACACTGGCATCTGCAGGTGGGGGCGGGAATTCGAGGCATGTGTTTCGTACCACAGATCTGCCGGACTTGTTCGAGCAACTGATCGTGCAGCTCCAGGATTTTCCAACACCTCCCCAGTCCTACAGGCCCCAGCAACATGAGCCCGACTTCGTATCCTCTGAACGGGTACGCATCGTGTGCGGTTTGTCCGGTGCTGGCAAAACCTCCTGGGCTGCCCACTCAGCTCTGCATAGCCCCGAGCATTGCGCCTACTATGACGTAGGTGATCTGCCAGGCCCCGCCATCGCAAGCTCCATCGTGCGTGAACTGGCTTCAAAGTATTCCAAGCGCGATCCTGAAGCTATCCGGAAGATACTTTTGCCTGGTGCCAGCGGCTTGGAAGCGATTCGTGCTTTTGATCGATTCCTGGAGAAGGATGAAACCAGCCTTTTAATGGTCATCGACAATGCTCATAGGGTGCCAGTCGCCAACCTACGTGACCTATTGAATGTCACCCATCACATCCGTTTTGTTCTTCTATGCCAGCCCCATGAAAATGTCCGCGAGCTTGAGGCGCTCTTGGCGCTGCGGCGTGAAAACCTGCGGGGATGGGATCTCGATACCGTAGCTGGGGTGGTGCACAGTGCAGGGGCTTTTGGCAGCGCGCAGTCGCTTGAACAGCTACGTGTCTACACAGGCGGACTTCCTCTGTACGTCGACAGCGCTGCGAAGGTCGCGATGGCGGAATACGGCAGCAGCGTGGATGAGCTGTGCTCGGATCTCGCCCAGCAAGCTAATATCGTGGAAACCGCCCAAGAGGTCATACTCGCGCGTGTGTATGAGGGTTATGACCAAGTTACCCAAGACGCCCTAGGAGTTGTCAGCCTGGCTGATGTGGGGCTAACGCACGAAGAAGTGGTGCGTTTACTTACTACCGCTCTGAGGCTATCTCTGGCCGGGGCTGCGGCCGCGATCAAAAAAATCCAAGCCACGGGTACGATTGAGGTATTCGGAGCAAGAACGCTTAAAGTCCATGATGCCGTGCGAGTGATAGGCCTTCGACACCTGGAGCTGATGGGCGAAGAACGCGTCACAACGGCACTGGTAGGGTTGAAGGAGTTGCTGATACAAGGTCTGGAGAAAGATCGGGATACCTCTCGGTTTTCACTCCTCACTCAGGTCTTCATAAGGCTCGGGGACGTAGAAACACTGATCGGGCTATCCGGAGAAGAAGTTTTCTATGAAATGGGGATATCGGCAGACCTCATCTCCAGCCTGGAGCTGGCAGTAGATAGCGGGGCTTTGGGGCCTCACCAGGCATTTTGGGCGTTGGACGGGCTGGTGTTCTCCTTCATGCGGGATGGGCGCTTTGACGAGGTTTCAGCACGCTTGTCCATGATGGAGCAGCTTCTGAACGAGCACGAGTTCGAGTTTCGGGAGCAGGTCGCTTGGGCGATGAAGAAGATACTCTTCGCTTCCGATCAAGGTAGTGAAGAACAGGTACGACAGGCGATTGAATACGCCAGCCCTAAGATCCCTGATGCTGAACATCAGAGAATTTTTGACTACAACCACGCCATTGCTTTGTGGAAGCTGAAACTTGTTCGAGAGTCCGAAGGCCTATGTCGAAGAATAATCGCTGAGTACTTTGAGGTTTTGGGGCTGAAGCCAGAAGATGTTACTGGCAAAAATTCTGATGTGCTCTGGAAAGTAATTAAACGACCGCACAATGTCCACGAGCATATCAAGCATCTTGCAGATGTCTTAGAGTTGTTCTCGAAGGTTAGGGAGGAACAGGGCTTCAAGGCTCTCCGTGAGCGAATTTACTCCATGAAATTCTACGGCATGGTGCAAGCGTTCGATTCCATAGTCCGTGTTGGCCAGGATTTAGCCGATGAGTTTGTGGGCCTCAAAGATTTTCAGGGCGCCAGGGAAGTGATGGAACAGCATGTGTTACCCGTCGTGGCCGATGCCGGCCTCATCGCGCGCATGGTTCAGGTCAGAAGCCAGTACGCCGTGATACTTGCGCTGGCGGGAGATCATCAAGGAAGCATGACGGAAATCAAAAGACTGGATCCTTACATAGAGGGGCTTTCTGATATTCAGAGGAGGGAGGTCGAGCATCAAACTGACTACATCGCCTTTATCCTGCGCGAGCACAGGCATATAGCCAACGAGCAGCGGCTCGTCGCTAATGGATTGGGGATGGGTAAAGTCGGACGAAATGAACTTTGCCCATGTGATTCTGGGCTGAAATTTAAGAAGTGTCATGGGAAATAGCTGAATGGCGATTTCTTTTCGGCCGCTTGCTTGAACTTTGGGCCAGGAGGCTATCGATTCAGGGTACCGCTATCGCCTGTCGTAGGGGGAGTAGCTGGAGCTGGTGCGGTGCAGCGCCTTTGTAGCAGTTGTTCATGCATCCAATCCTCCGCCTCCGCGAACTCCTTCATCATCGCGTCAAACTCTTCGGTTGTGAGATACCTCATGCGCGTTTCAATTGGCATGCAAGCTCCTAGGTGCTGCTCTGGCTACGGGGTTCGGCTAATGGAATTAGTCTGGCAATTACTCATCATAGCCTGGGCACCGTGACCGTGACCGTGCGCAGCGTCGAGACGGAAGCTCGCTAGGGTAATGCGCTTTGATTGCTTGGCTCAGCTGGTTAAGCCCAGCCATGCAAGCGGCCTCGCTATCCATCTAGGAAGTAGCGGTGGACAGAGGGTTTTCGCATTTTGTCAGCTATGTCAAATTCCAATGCGCCGCTGTCAGCAAGGTCGACGCCCCATCGCACGACCTCGGATTTCCGATTGTTTGAGCGAAAATCTAGTTTTGGGCAATATGATATTTCTGGTAGTGGAGATTATGACAAACCCTTCGTGTGCGCCAATGTACGGGTATATGGTGCGAGTAAAATTGGCGTGTATCAGCTCGGTAGCTTACGGCGTATATGGGCTATAGGTGAGGCGGTGACCTCTCGAACCCTAAAGGCCATGCAGCTTGTATAATTCTGGTACTACTGCCGGAGACACCATGAACTCGTTGCCGATCGACGCCGCTCTGCCGGCCCTTATCAAAGCCCTTCAGCATCGCAATGACGTTGTGCTCCAAGCTCCCCCTGGAGCAGGGAAAACCACACGAGTTCCACTGGCCTTACTCGATGAGCAATGGTTGGCCGGCCAGACCATTGTGATGCTTGAGCCACGCCGCCTGGCTGCTCGTGCTGCAGCTGAACGGATGGCTAAGGAGCTTGGTGAGCAAGTGGGCGAAACCGTCGGCTATCGAATCCGTCTGGAAAGCAGGGTCGGCCCCAAGACCCGCATAGAGGTCGTGACGGAGGGAATTCTCGCTCGCCGACTCCAGGACGATCCTTCGTTGGATGGTGTAGGCCTAATTATTTTCGACGAATTCCACCTGAGAAATCTTGATGCAGATTTAGCTCTAGCGCTCGCTCTTAATGGCCGAGAGCTATTCCGAGAGAACTCACCGCTAAAGATTCTGCTGATGTCCGCTACGTTGGAGGGCGAACGGCTTTCGACTCTGCTCGACGATGCGCCTATCGTGACCAGCGAAGGCAGGATGCACCCCGTGGATATTGTCTGGGGCAAGCCCATTCAGCCCGGAGATTATGTAGAGCCCCGTGTGGTGTCGACCTGCATCGATGCGCTCGAAGAGCAAACGGGCAGCGTACTAGTGTTTCTTCCTGGCCAGGCCGAAATTCGCCGGGTCTACAGGGATTTGGAAGACTGGCTCGGAAGACAGCCACGCGAATCCGCGTCCCGCATTTTGCTCTGCCCACTTTATGGGGAGCTCTCACTGAACGAACAACGCACCGCCATTGAGCCAGCGCCTTCTGGCAAGCGCAAGGTCGTACTAGCCACGAATTTGGCAGAGACCAGCATTACCATCGAGGGAGTACGAATTGTGATCGACGCAGGACTGGAGCGCGTACCGCGTTTCGATCCGCGTAGTTCGATGACTCGTCTCGCGACTCAGCGCATCTCCAATGCTAGCGCAACTCAGCGCGCTGGACGGGCAGGGCGTCTCGAACCAGGGATGTGCTATCGACTGTGGTCTCAAACGGAGCATGAGCAGCTTTCCAGCTTTAGTCACCCAGAAATGCTACAGGCCGATCTCGCAGGGCTGGCTCTGCAGCTGGCGCGCTGGGGCGTTTCACCCGACGAGTTGAAATGGCTCGATGCGCCACCCGCTGCCGCCTTCGCACAAGCTTGTGATCTGTTACATCGGTTAGGTGCGCTGGATACCAACGGTCAACTTACCCACCACGGGCAGGCCATGGCCCAATTGCCCGCTCATCCCCGCATCGCCCATTTGCTACTCCGTGGTCATAATCTGGGTTTGTCTGAACAGGCCTGTGATCTCGCAGCGCTTTTGGGGGAAAGAGACATCCTGCGCGGTGGAGGCGCTGACGTTCACAGCAGGATGGCCATGCTTTCAGGGCAGCGGTTACACCGGGATGCGCAAAGGGCCAAACAATTAGCCAAGCAGTACCGCTCACACTTGCAGGGCCCTGCACTGGAGCCTGTGGTTGATCCCAACGACCCGAAATGGGTAGGCTGCCTACTTGCACTGGCGTATCCCGATCGTGTTGCGCACCAACGGCGTCCAGGCGGTGCGGAATACCGCTTGAGTAACGGCCGGGCAGCAATGTTCACCGACGTCGATGCGCTGATGAAGCATCCTTGGCTTGTCGCTGCTGATCTTGGGAGTCGACAAGGCCAGCGCGAGGAGCGGATTTACCTTGCTGCTGAACTTGACCCTAATCTCTTCGAAAATGTTCTGCAAGATCTGGTTCGCCAGGTTGATGAGCTGGATTGGGATGAGCGTGAGGGTGCCCTTCGCGCTGAAAGGCAGCGGCGCGTTGGGGAACTCGTAATCTCCACAGCCCCGCTGACAGACCTCACTGACGAGGCCCGTGGCCGAGCCTTATTGAGCTACGTACGTCGTAAGGGGCTGGCGCTTCTTGCTTGGACGCCAGAGCTTCGTCAGTGGCAGGCACGTGTAGGGCTTATGCGTACGCTCGAATTGGATGTCCAAAGCACTAGCCAATGGCCAGACGTTAGTGATGCCTCGCTTCTGGCCACTCTCGAAGAGTGGCTTTTGCCTTATTTGGAGGGAGTGACCCGGATTAGCCATTTCGCCCGGCTCGATCTAGCATCTGTGCTTGTGACACTGCTGCCGTGGCCTCTACCTAACCACCTCGAAGCGATGGCCCCTCAGACTTTCAAGGTTCCGTCCGGCTCCAACATCCGCATCGATTATAGCGAGCATCCGCCCGTTCTTGCTGTTCGATTACAGGAACTCTTCGGGCTTTCCGATACACCGCGTATAGCTCAGGGACGACAGGTACTGAAGCTCCACCTGTTGTCCCCCGCTCGCCGTCCGGTGCAGGTTACTCAGGATCTGGCGAGTTTCTGGAGTTCGACCTACAGCGATGTAAGGAAAGATCTGCGAGGTAGGTACCCTAAGCACTATTGGCCCGAAGACCCATTAGTTGCAGAAGCAACAGCGCGCGCGAAGCCTCGTGGGACGTGAAGTAAGATTGGGGGCCACTGCCTGAATGCTTAGCCTACGATACCGGCTGGCCGACTAGCTGGGTGTCTGGGGCGGCTACATCCTCCGCTACTCAGACCCGCAGACGCAGATTATTCCGTCCTTGACTCAGCTACCTTAAGATCATCTTTGTACATCGATTGAAGGAGGTCGAGTTCCATCAGATACTCATCGACGGGCATCCCTTCCTGCAGGCGCTGACGCAGTTCCTTCTCACGCCTGAAGTATCCATCCATGGCGCGCTTGACGTAAATAGACGTTACCGTGGTGGAATACTCGCTCAGTGCTTCCAGAGCTAGGTGCAGGTATGTGTCGATGGAGGCTGGAGTGAGGTGGCCGGTAAATTTCATGACCTTTTCTTTGAATATTGTAATGTCAAGAAGCAAAGTCCGGCGAAAGTCATCAGCATTGTTGATTTGATGCTGTTTGATAAAGTCGATAAAGTATTCAGTGACGTATCTGTGGCGAAACATGTGCGGACAGGTTTGAGATTCGATTCCGGCGAGGTCTCTAAGGTTTGCTATTTCATTGTACAACGTTTTACTGGTCAGTGGTTTTCCGGTTGTTTCCGATACGAAGAGGAAACGGTGATCTTTTTTGCCCTTGAGAAATTTTTTCATAATATTCCGACGCTGCTTCTGAATAAATGTATCCAGAAGTTGAAGCATGGAAGGATGTACAGGTACTTCTCTTATGAATACTTCGCCTCCTCTTTTCAATGTGGTCATTGACAAAGTCGGAGTTGGCATCGCCTTTGCCCTTTCTATGTCGTCAATAGTCAGGTTGGGAATTTCCGAGCGGCGGGCACCAGTATCCGTCAGGACGTCAATCAGTAATGAGCGCCTAGTTTTAACAAAGTTAGTGTCGTTGGACTTCCTAGAGGTTTCCTTAAGAAGTATAATTTGCTCATTGGTGATAGGGTTTCTGGATTTTTTTCTAGAAGGGGGGCCAAAGGAGTGGTGAGTCAAAAAATTACGGTTCGATTTGTTGCCTGCGTGGTCTACAAACACAAATGTTTTCTGCTCGGCGCGGATTCGACCTTCCGGGGAGACGAAGTCCTCGTATCCGTGGATGCGCCCTACGAATCCTAAAAAATCTAGCCATACCCGGCCAACTTCAGAAATTGAATCTTCAGTACGCTTTTTCCTTGATGGGTTCGTAGGGGAAGGCTCTGTTCTTAGTTCCTCTATATAGTCTGCAAAATCGCCGTCGTTCATTCTTATCGGATCGCGTGCATCCCGGTAGCAACGACGGAGGAGCTGACTGAGCTTGGCGGCATAGTCGCCCATTGTCCCTCCGCCTTGGCCCGATCGGGACAGGCCATGTCCACCGCCTCGCCCCTTCCTATTGAATAGGGTAAGCATATACAGATTTCCAATGATGCATGGGGAGCCATTAGGCCAACTCATAAACGAAATGTTGGTGGCGTCGCGCATCAATATCCGGTCAACCGAGAAGCTTCCGAATGTTTTATGCTCGCCTAAAAGCGTGTACATTTTTTTAGAATAACGATCTGAGTGCTTACTTTCGGTAGTCATTGATGTCCGCCACCGTGGAAGGTCTATGCTTTTGTTGTTGTGGGGTGTCAGCAAGATTAAAAGGGGGGATAGCGAGGCTTGTGATCGCCAAAAGGGTAGCGATGGCATCTGATGCCCATTTTTCGCGGGTTAACGGATCACTTGCTGTGCTGATGCTTTTGATTTGACCCATAGACTCTTGCAGCGCTCGCAGGAGCAAGAAGTTGGTCTGGCGAAGCATATCAAGCTCTTGTTCATGGTCGGCGACTGTTAGCTTTAGGCCCTCTTTTGTACGCTTATTACTCTTGGTTTTCTGGCGGTCATGGCGCTCGATGGCTTCCAGGGCTTTTGCCCGAAGCGCGTTGAGGGATTTGAATCCGCCTATGAGCACCTCATCACTGTATTTTTTGAGGGTATTAAGGCTTGTGGGGAAGCAGTTAAGTGTATCCCCATTATCGGCCTGGACAGTTAGATCAAGGTTTGCAAGGCCAGCTTGGGAATTCAGAGCGGCAATCAGCGGTTTGTCCGCAGCAAAGGCGTGCGGAGTTGTGATGACCTGGCTCAGAAGGCGTTGCAAAGCCACAGCGCCCGCACGGGCACTGTCAGCCCGAGAAGGCTTGTTGTCTATCACGCTGCCTCCTTGTATTTCAAACGAGAAACGATCTTCATGTGGGTGCCGTCAGCATCGGTGAAGAACTCGGGTTCGATCTCAACCATGCCTTCGCTCATAAGGTCGCTGATGTAATCTTCAAGCTCGGAAGTTGCAATGAGAGTATAGTTTTCAGTCTGGTAATGCTCTTTGATGAGCTCTACGAGTTCCTTGAAGTTTTCTGTATTCCCGATGTGGATGTTTTCGGCTGCATGCTGCGCAGCGGCCGAGGCCAGGATGGCGCCCTCCGTACTTTCAGTGAGGTAGTTCCAAACATGCTTGATGTCAGTATGGCCGAGCATCCATCTCAGCGTATCAAGGCTTGAAAAACTGCCGCAATAGAAGAAGAGCATTGCGAAGAAGCGTCGCATCTGGTGTTGGCGCAGGTACCAACGCTGCCCCAGTGCATTGACCGGCATTTCGAAGTAATCACAAAAAATATCGAGATTGCGGTTGTAAGCGGCATTGCCCGAATCTACCAAGCCCCGATTGCCCCGCATCTGCGGAAGCGCAAAAAGGGTGTGGTAGGATTTAATGTAGCCGATACGCAAAAGGATCTTTTGCATTTTTATTAAATTTTTGATCATATCCCCAGCGATAGGTTCGATAGGGCGAGCTTCGGAGCGGCGATGGCCGAACAGGTGCTTGCTACTCTTGGCATTGCGGAAATAAAGCCAGTCTCCACATTCACTTAGGCATTTGTTAGCCTTAAGTGTATAAAGCTCGCTAACCCGCCTGGCCATTAGCACGCCGACCGTGAGCTGGATTCCGCCCACATAGGCGGCTAGCAGATCGTATAGTCCTACATTATTCCTTAGCTTGATAAAATATTCTTCTTTATTGCCTTTGATTGACTCGCGCAGCGTTTTTGTGTCGATGATCCGCGAACTCAGAGACAGCTGTGATACACCCAGATTGACCAGGTACGGGCCAATAATACTCTTGACTTCAGCTTCCGAAAGCGTTGATGGGGCGACGCCCCGCTTTTGGCATTCCAGGGCAATTCGACAAAACCCTTTGATAATCTCTTCGCCGTGTTCAATGTGGAATTCGATTGCGTGTCGAATCGATTTGAATACAGTATCGGAGGGTACGGTTCTAAACCTTCCCTTTAGCCCGAGTTTTGGGGTATAGGCGTCCGCCTCCACAAGTGCTGAAATTTGAGGGGCCGGTAGTCCGATTTCCAAGAGCGTCCCAAGATTGTACAAGCTCGATCGATAATCGAAGTATGTTTGGTCACGCATTATTGTGTTCGTGCCCGTATGCGCCGGCACACCAGCGTATTCACGAGTGAACATCGATGTATCATCGTTGAAGCCTAATACAGAATGTACGGTCTTAGCCTGCGTCCTGCCCCATAGGCACTGTGGATAAAGAACCTGAGAAAGACGTATCGTATTGGGTTGAAGACCATAATCAACTTGAGGCGAGCCGTACATGTCATTTAGGTATAAACAAGCCCTAATTGGCGGGATCAGGTCGAACGGGATGCCCAGCTCATCTTCATCCTTCTGTTCGTTGGTAAGGATCATAAGCTGGGGACGTGCCTTGAGGGTCTCAAAGATCCTGCTATCGTCCGTTTCTTTAAGAAGGGTGTAGCAATACTCCCGCAGAGTCGGAGTCCAACTGTAGACTGATTCGGAAATAGACGTGTTTTTTGAGAGGGTGTCCAGCAACTCAATCAGATTGCCTCCCGTTAGCCCTGCCAGGCCGTACCTGAAAATTTGGTAGCGAGAGTCGTTGATGAGCAAGAAATCAATAATGTGACAGGCGCGCCAGAATTGCCTTGCCTGTTGCCCTTTGAGATCATTAGTTTCGCCAGTATCACTTTCGTTGCGAGTGCTACAGGTAAGGAAGTACTTAAACCCCAGCAGCGTGTCTCTGTTTTTTTCGTCGAGAAGCGAGCTGCCATCGGACAAAGGGACATTCCAGTCCAGCTCCTTTGGGGCTTTTTTGTACTCAAAAGAGTACTGCCATATTGTGCTGTCGAAGTCACTGATCAGCCAAGCTGCTGACTTATACTCCTCACGAGGTGATCGGAGCAGGGGGGCCAAGAAAGCGAGTTCAGGCGGCAGTAGCATAAATGATGGCCTCCATTTGTGCTGCGTCGACTTGACCGCGCGCGGTTGCCAAGTAGTCCTGCAGGTCAAACTCGTTCCCGTCTGCGATATCGTTGACAAGAAGGCTGGTCAGTTTTGCCCAGTACAGCGCCTTAGCATTGATCTCATCGCGGCGGGTAGACATCCGAACGGCTTCCTCAATGGAGAGCAACGCGGTCAAGATCCCGACGTCGAGCGAGATGACGACCCGATCTGCTGCTTCTTTGTCCTGGGGGGACGATCTTGAGAGCTTTGGATTCTTCAGGGCCTCTGGGTCACGCATGCTTTCTGGAATGTCCTTCAATGCATTGTTCTCCAGAAAGGTATGAAGCTCATCGAAGGTTTGAAAATTCGAGACTTTCAGCAAATACTTACTGTCTTTCATGGCCATGCAAATTATTCCTCTCTGAAAGACTCGGATCCATCTTGTTTGGAAAAAAGCCAGGATCGGCTCAGGTAGATAGCGCTCAAGCAGATCGAGCGACACGTCGGAATGCCCGAGTGCCTTCGCTGTGTCCGTGATGCTGTTGCTCTCGATGTAGGTGAGAACCGCTCTGGTCGCCCTCAGTGACGTAATCGAGATCCGGCAGATGTAGTCCTCTACCTCCTCCCTCGGGCGCTTCAGGTAGGGGGAGAATTCGTCGAAAAGGTGTTGATAGCGGGTTGCCAAAGTGCCTGAATTCCAGTTCGTCGCTACCATTTTCGTGGGGTGCGTCAGGCCGCGAGAGCAGGCTATGAACAGATATCGCCATGCGTCGTCGTCCTGGTCTCTGAGGTAATCTCTCAGGGGCTGTGTCGCCCTGATCACCTGCCGCACACGCACCGCGTCCCGAGGCGTCAGCTTGACCTTGATCTCACTGAGTTTCCCGCCTCTTCGGTCTTTGTAGCCAGTGAGCTGATAGTAGCCCTCTAGCTTCACAAAGCCATGGAGTACGCCCTGCTCGTTATATAGCTCCAAGTTATCGATGAACGATTGCGTGATACAAGGGTAAGCATGTACCAGGAGTAGCTTGAATGGATACAGATCATCAGGTGTTGGAACATTTAGAAAGCCATTCAAGAATTCGCGGTTGACATTTTTCCCAAACCGCTTTGAGAAGTCTCGTTTGACGTAGTCAAAGCCATGTTCTTGGAAAGCTGCACACACGTCGGCAGGGTTGAGGTCATGGGGTTGAGAATGTGTGGCATAGATAACCTTGTCGGAACTTCCGGACTTGGCTAGGCGTTCTCTGGCTTTTCGGTTGTTCGAGGTTTTCCAGGCCTGAGCATTTGCCCAGCGGTACAAAATATCATTGTCAGCTTTGATGATCTTAAACAATAGTTCGATGGCTTGTGTATCGGTTACTTCATACGGAATCTCGGTAATGAGTTTCGCCTTGATGACCTCACCTTTGCTGTTCTTCTTTTTATTCGTGTCTACACCGGCGACATTGATAACTTTTGGCTTTGGCAAATTTCCCATGAACGGCTTCACCCACGATCCCCCGGCCAGCATGGTAGAGGTGATCAGGTTGATGAAAGCAGCATATGACTTTGTAGCCGTCGCAAGATCGTTGTCTTGCGCGAGCTGGTCTTTGAAATACCAAACCATGAAATCCAAGAACAGATGTTTGATCTGAATAGGATCCCGGAATGTTTCCACAGGCCAACTATTGGCCCGCTCTGACACAAAATTTAGGAATGCACTGAACTCACTGCATCTTGGGCGCCGCATCTTGATCGCCCACTGGCAAAGGGCTTTGTACGCTTGCTCCGTAAACTCCGCCCCGTGCGAGATCCAGAGATTGGCAAAGGACATGTAGATAGTCTTACCGTCGGCGCTTTCTACGGGCCAGCCGTTCCAAAACCTAACTGCGGACGGGTCGAGATTTTCTTTGGCAACTGCCCAATATCTTGCATTGGGCGTAGGCCAGCCATCTTTCCCTTCAAAGGTCGGAAGCAAAGGAACGTCTTTCGCCATCTCGTGGATCAGCCGAACGAATTCCTTTGCATAACTCGTTCGAAGGCCACGGGTCACACCAATAAAGGTGTCATCGGACAGGGCCCCTAAGAAGCCACGAATTGTGCTTTCGAAGCTGGGCGAGGACATCCCCATGTACGTGATTTCCGCCTTGGTGACGTTGCAGTACGCATCGAACAGCTTGATCAATTGGCTCATCCCGTCCATGGCGATCGGAGCGTAGGTGCGTGTCATCAGGGCTACGACGTCCTCCGGGAGGGTGGTGAACGGATAGTTCACCAAGGCAAGCATTCCTTTGATGATTGTCAAATTTTTATCCACGGTATTGCGTGCCCATAGCCCTTGTGATATCTATATTCTCGTGGATTTGACAAGTCAGTGCAAGTGGCAAAATGCTCGAGCGCAGTCTGGATGCCGATCTGGCGCTGGCGTTGAGCCTCAATGGCCGGGCGTTATTTCGCGACGAGCAGCTGCTGAAGATTTTGCTGATGTCGGCCACCCTGGAGGGCGAGCGGCTGTCGAACTTGCTGGATGACGCGCCGGTGATCAGCAGTGAAGGGCGCATGTTCCCGGTGACGATGCAGTGGGGGCGCCCGTTTCAACCGGGCGAGTTCATCGAGCCGCGCGTGGTGCAAACGGTGCTCGATGCGCTGGGCAGTGAGTGCGGAAGCCTGCTGGTGTTTCTGCCGGGGCAGGCGGAAATTCGTCGGGTTAACCAACAGCTGTCTGATGTGCTGGGCGAGCGCAGTGAGGTGATGCTGTGCCCGCTGCATGGCGAAATGGATCTGAGTGCTCAGCGTGCGGCCATCGAACCTGCTCCCCACGGCAAGCGCAAAGTGGTGCTGGCGACCAATATCGCCGAGACCAGCCTGACCATCGATGGCGTGCGGGTGGTGATCGACGCAGGGTTGGCACGGGTCCCACGTTTCGATCCGGGCAGCGGCATGACCCGACTCGATACCCAGCGCATCTCCCGCGCCAGCGCCACGCAGCGTGCCGGTCGGGCCGGGCGCCTTGCGCCCGGTGTGTGCTACCGCCTGTGGTCCGAAACACAGCACGAGCAAATGGCGGCCTATGACGCAGCTGAAATTCTTCAGGCTGACCTCGCAGGGCTGGCGTTGCAACTGGCGCGTTGGGGCGTCGAGCCTGCGCAGTTGGCCTGGCTGGATGTGCCGCCCGGAGCGGCTTATGCACAGGCGCAGGATCTGCTCGGTCGTCTCGACGCGCTGAGCCGTAAGCCGGGTGAACAATGGAAACTCACGCCGCATGGCCAAGCGATGGCGCAGGTGCCCGCCCATCCGCGGATCGCGCACCTGCTGCTGCGCGGTCAGGCGCTGGGGCTTGGCGTGTTGGCCTGTGACGTCGCGGCCTTGCTGGGCGAGCGCGACATCTTGCGCGGTGCGGGGGCGGACCTGCATACCCGCTTGACCCTGCTGGGGGGCACCGAACGCGCAGGCCGGGGTGCCCAGGGCGGGGTGCAGCGGGCTAAACAGCTGGCCAGGCAATACCGCGGCGCGCTGAAAGGAGCCCCGAAACAGCCGGTTGCCGATCCCGATCACCCACGCTGGCTCGGCGCCTTGCTGGCCCTGGCGTATCCCGATCGCGTCGCCCAACAACGCAAGGCCGGCGGCGCTGAATATCGACTGGCCAACGGCCGCGCGGCCTTATTCGCCGAGCCCGATGCGCTGATGAAGCACGCGTGGCTGGTCATCGCTGAGCTAGGAAGCCGCCAGGGTCAGCGCGAAGAGCGTATCTATCTGGCGGCCGAGTTCGATCCGGCGCTGTTCGACTCGGTGCTTTCAGAGCAAGTCACGTTGTTCGATCAATTGGATTGGGACGAGCGCGAGGGCGTGTTTCGTGCCGAGCGACAGCGCAAGGCCGGTGAGCTGATCATCAGTCGTGAACCGCTTAAGGGGCTGGATGACTCTGCGCGCGGTCAGGCCTTGCTGGCGCTGGTGCGGCGAAAAGGGCTGGAGTTGCTCCCTTGGACACCAGAGCTGCGGCAGTGGCAAGCCAGGGTCAGCTTGTTGCGACAATTGGATCTGCAAAAGCAGGACAGCAGCCAATGGCCGGATGTCAGCAACGATGCCTTGCTCGCGAGCCTCGAACAATGGCTGTTGCCGTACCTGGGCAAGGTCACGCGCCTGAGCCATTTCGGCAATCTGGATTTGTCTTCGATCGTGCGCAGCCTCCTGCCCTGGCCGCTGCCGCAACGACTGGATGAACAGGCACCCCATCATTTAAGCGTACCGTCGGGGTCTTCGGTGCGGCTGGATTACAGCGAAACTCCGCCGATTCTGGCGGTGCGGCTGCAGGAGCTGTTCGGTCTTTGCGACACGCCTCGTATCGCCGGCGGGCGTCAGCTCGTCAAGCTGCACCTGTTATCCCCGGCGCGCCGGCCGGTGCAAGTGACGCAAGACCTGGCCAACTTCTGGCGCAGCACCTATGCCGAGGTAAGGAAGGATTTGAAGGGCCGGTACCCCAAACACTATTGGCCGGATGACCCGCTGATTGCAGAGCCGACGGCACGGGTCAAATCCAGGCAATAACCGCCATGGTTGCGATTGCTTTTAGTCTGGCCGACGGCCGTGGGCGTTAGTTTGCGGACGACGTGCGTACCAGCAGTAAGATCAGCCTACACAGGCTGGCCGACATGACGTCTTGGGGTTAATCGCTGGTTACCGACCCATCGCAGGCAAGCCATTTCCCACTGCGTGCGGCCAGAAGCGCGATCGCGTGACACACCCGTCATTGCGCCGCACCCGGCAGCAAAAATCGTCCGATTACCGGCAAATGATCGGAGATCAACAGCGTATCTTCCCGTCGTACCTGCCCATCGACGCGCTGTAACGTCGGGCTGTAGAACAGGTAATCCAGGGTGCGATCCGGTCCGCTTACCCTTGGGTCATTGGGGAAGCGCGTGTACCACTTGCGACGCTCCTCACCGCTGACGTCCTCGTTACTGGGGATCATCGGGAATTTTTCCCACAGGGCATGCAGCGCGCTTTCGGGAGCGTATCGTGCCCGTTGTTCGGCAGGCAGGTGCTCGTACTGCCCTTTAGGCAGCAGATTGAAATCGCCGCCGCTGATCCAGGGTGTGCCGCCGCGCTCGAACGTCGTCAGCAGTTGGCTAGTCGCCGCCACTTGGCGCTGAAGGGTGTCGTCGCCAGGACGAAACGCCCCCAGGTGGGTGTTCACCACCGCCAGGTGCCCACCGTCGCGCAGCGGCAGATAACTCACCAGCAAAGCGCGCTTTGGCTCGAACGGGCGGTCAATCAGATGGCCCTCGGGTGAGGGCAATTGCAAGCGTTCGGCCTTGTCCAGCCGATAGCGACTCAATGTGGCCAGCTTGGTGCCGACGCTTCCATAGATATGCGGGTCAGGGACAAAGTCAGCCTTCCAGTAAAACGCCTCGGTAGTGCACGGATAAAGATCGGTTACCCGCTCCTGCAGCAGCGCCAGTTGGTTGGTGTAGTCAGTGTGCTTGGCGCCGTCATCCACTTCTTGCAACAGCACGATGTCCGGTTGCTCATCGCGGACTACTCGCGCCACTTCATCGAGGTTATAGGCGATGTCCTCGGGGGTCGGGCGCTCATCCGGACCACTGCCGTCGGCCATGTCGTACCAGAAGACGTAGCGCTTGCCAGCCAGGTGCTGGATGTTCCAGGTCATGACCTTCAACGCCTGGCCGGGCACCAGAAGCGGGGGAGCGGCATCCTTGGGGTTGCAGATGACCGGCATTCGTTCATGCCTGGCCGGATGCCAGGTAATGTCGTAAAGCAACCCTGCGGTCAAAACCATCAGCACCATGAGCACGATGAGGTAGCGCAGTGAACGTTGCATCGGCGCTCCTCAGGCCGGGCGCGCGGGCTCGTCGATCAGCATAAACAGCCGGAACATCGCTACGCTGATGAACAGCTGCAAAAAGCTCGAAATACTGTCCACTGCCAGCGACAGCAGCGGGCTTTGCTGATCAGGCAAGACGTAGTAGCTCAGCGCTTCGAGGACCGAAAGTGGAATGTAAACGAACAGCACGCAGGTCAGAATTCGCACCATGTGACCACGGGTCATACGGAAACTTTCGCGCATCGCCTCCAGCGGCCCTAACCCGCGCAATACCAGCAAATACTCGGAGAACACCAGCTTGATCATCACCCATACCCCAGGAGCGATGAACAGCGACAGCCCGGCCATGATCAACAAGGTGCTCAGCGCGGTCAGTACGGCAAAGGTCGGCCACATGCGCAGGGTTGCTGCCAGCAAATCGCGTTTGGCGGGTGTCTCGCTGCGGGTCTTGGCGCTGAGGAACAGGATCAGCGCGCCAGTGTAGAGCGGGTAGAACAACAGGCCGATCAGCAGCTGCCAACTTGCCGAGCTATCCGGTCCCGATGCGCTGGCCAGCAACTGCTTGGTCAGGGCCTCAAGAACCACCAGCGGCAGGCACAGCGTGAGAATGCTGGCGAAATTACGCCGGAAGAAGTACAGCGAGTCTTGGATGATCGTCAACGGATTCATGAATGCGTCACAGGCAGAAGCAGGCCGACACTTTAGCGTAGAGGCACCCGGTGGGCCAATCAGATGGACGGTGGGGGGCCTGGTTAACTTTTTCTACACCCTATTGAAACACCTTTGAAACGCCCCATTACTGTTCGTGTCTGACACGGATCAGCCACAGAATTCCTACGGCAATCTAACGAGGTCGCCATGAACAGCGAAGAGCAAACCCTGATCGACGGCTTGTTTGGCAAGCTCAAGCAAGCTGAAACCGATTCCGCCCCCCGAGACGCCCAGGCCGAGGCGCTGATCAGGGAACACCTGACGCGCCAGCCCGCTGCGCCTTATTACATGGCGCAGGCGATCCTGGTTCAGGAAGTCGCAGTCAAACAGCTGGAAGCCCAGAGCCGCCAGCGTGACGAGCAGATCCAACAGTTGCAGGCCGAACTCCAGCGCGTGAGGGCTCAGGCACAAACCGCGCCTGCGCAAAGCAGCGGTGGGTTTCTGTCGAGCATCTTTGGTGGCGGCTCGCGCGAGCCACAGGCACAACAGCCCGCGTCGTCCTTTTCCCGTCCTGCCAGCGCGCCGTCCGCTGGCGGTGGCTGGCGCGACAACGGGCCGGCGAGCCCCCCACCGTATAATCCGCCGCAGCAAGGTAATTACGCGTCGCCGCCACAGCAGGCGCCTGCCGCCCCGATTGGCAGCGGTTTCCTCGGCGGCGCACTGAAAACCGCAGCCGGTGTGGCGGGTGGCGTCATGCTGGCCGAAGGCATCAGCAGCCTGTTTCACCACAACAGCCAGCCGCAGGAGATCGTCGAAATCATCGAGCAACAACCGGCTCAACCTGCCAGTGACAGTGAATTTGGCGGCAACAGCGGCTGGGGCGACGATCAGCAACGCGTCACCGGCAACGATGGTTGGGGCAATGACGCCGGCGGCTTCGCCAATACCGACTACGGCAGCGATGACAGCGGCATGTTCGGCGGTGACGATGACGACTCTTACGTCTGACGCTTCATAAAACCGGCCTGCGTCGGACCCTCTAGCAGCCCGGCTTGTCGGCGTTCACTCCCTTGTGGATGGCCCCGACAGGCCGTGCTGCTACCTGATTTCGACGGGCGGCCGAGGGTGCACACCTGCACAAATCCGACACGTCGCTTCAATCCCCTTCTCAAAATGGCATACTGGGCGCCGGTCCGGTTTTCGGCCATCGTCGCTTGTCAGCGCATCGAGGAGTCCTGGTGAGAAGAATCGCGGTGTTCGCCGACGTACAGAATCTGTATTACACCGTGCGTCAGGCCCATGGATGTCATTTCAACTATGCCGCTCTGTGGGCGGACATCAGTCAGCGCGGGCAGATCGTCGAGGCGTACGCCTATGCCATCGACCGTGGCGACAGCAAGCAGCAGCAGTTCCAGCAGATCCTGCGTAACCTCGGTTTCACCGTCAAACTCAAACCCTACATCCAGCGCAGCGATGGCTCGGCCAAGGGCGACTGGGACGTGGGTATCACCATAGACATCATGGACGTTGCCCCCCACGTCGATGAAGTCGTTCTGGCATCGGGGGATGGCGATTTCGATCTCCTGCTTGATCGCATCATCAGCAAGCACGGGGTCGAGGCCGTGGCCTATGGCGTGCCTGGGCTAACCGCTAACTCCTTGATCCGCGCCGCCAGCCGATATGTGCCGGTCGAGGGTGGGTTGTTGCTCAAGCATTGACCCAGCCCCACCTCATAGCAGCGCGGCTTGCCAGCGGTGATGTTCTCGAAATCACCACCACCGGCCAGCCCGTTCAGCTACAGACATTGATCGCATCAAAGGTTTTTTCATGCACGAACGCATTGCTGTCATCGACTTTGAAACCACCGGTATATCCCCTGGCAGCGGATGCCGCGCCACCGAAATTGCTGTGGTGATCATGGAGCAGGGTGTCATCGTCGAGCGCTATCAGAGCCTGATGAACGCAGGCGTGCGCATCCCATCATTCATCGAGTCGTTGACCGGCATCAGCAATAGCATGCTGCGCACCGCGCCACCTGCCGAAAGAGTCATGAACGAGGTGGTTGAGTTCGTCGGTCTGACGCCATTGGTGGCGCACAACGCGTCTTTCGACCAGAAGTTCTGGGACTTCGAGTTGTCGCGCATCAAGCGCAATCGGCAGCAAAGCTTCGCATGTTCAATGCTGCTGGCGCGACGCCTGATGCCCAATGCGCCGAATCACAAGCTGGGTACGCTCACGTCCTGGGCAGGACTGCCGCACACCGGCAAGGCTCACCGAGCGATGGCTGACGCCGAAATGGCTGCCAATCTCACGGTGCATCTGAGCCACCAACTGCGGAACACCCACGGTGTCGCCGGGGTTTCCCACCAGTTGCTTTGCACCTTGCAGAAGGTGCCGGCAAAAAAAATCGCCGAGGCGATCAGCAAGCATCGCGGGATCTAACGCACCCGCGCTTGCTGTAAAAAAGTGTACGGGTCGAATACTCCCCATTTGTTACTAATCCCACCAGCCCGGCTTTCCTAGAATAGCGCTTCAAAACATCAGGTTGCCGACCCAGCCAAGGGATCAACCACAGAACAAAGTCGAGCCTGCCATGCCTTCCCCTCGCCGCTTTCCCTTGCTGCTCATCGGAGCCTTTTTCGCGCTTTACGTGATCTGGGGTTCGACCTATCTGGCTATTCGTATCGGAATCCAAACCTGGCCACCGCTCATGATGGCGGGTGTTCGCTTCACGATCGCCGGGGCGATTCTCTTCGCGTTCATGCGTCTTCGCGGAGCGCCAATGCCCAGCTGGAAGCAGTGGAAAGCGGCGGCACTGGTCGGTTTCCTGCTGCTGGCCTGTGGCAACGGTGGCGTCACGCTGGCTGAGCATGCAGGCGTCGCCTCAGGTGTCGCAGCGCTGGCGGTGGCCGTGGTGCCGCTGTTTACGCTGTTATTCGGCCTGATCTGGAGGCATCGCAATACCGGGCTGGAATGGGCGGGAATCGTGCTCGGTCTGATCGGCATCGCGCTGCTCAATCTAGGCTCGAACCTGCAAGCCAGCCCCATGGGCGCGATGCTGGTGATATCGGCGGCGGCAGCCTGGGCGTTCGGCTCGGTCTGGAGTCGCTACCTGCCGTTGCCGCCCGGCCCCATGGCCAGCGCCTGCGAAATGCTGGTGGCCGGGGTGATGCTATTGGTCGGCAGCTATACCAGCGGCGAGCGCCTTACCCAATCGCCTGGTTTCTCCGGCTGGCTGGTGATGGCCTACCTGGTGGTGTTCGGTTCCATCGTCGCATTCAGCTCCTATATGTACCTGCTGAAAAACGTACGTCCCGCCGCCGCCACCAGTTACGCCTACGTTAACCCTGCCGTGGCGGTGCTACTGGGTGTGCTCTTCGCTGACGAACACATCGGCCCGGCAGAAGCGGCGGCCATGACCGTGATTATCAGCGCAGTAGTGCTGATCGGCCTGCCGCAGTGGCGCAAGCAGAAACCGATGCAAGCTACCAATGAGTAATGAGCTTGAGAGAGGACACGAGCATTCAACCTTTGCGAATACTGAGGATTGCGATCCAGCAGGCGACAGCGAACGCTATCTTATCTCTCATCCTGCGCCGGCAGTGCCAGGCGTTGAGAGACAGGAAGAGGAGCTGTCTAGGGGAGGGCAGCTTGCTAGTGGTTTTTAGCGGATTTGACGGTTCGCCTATCAGGCGTGAGATGAGGTGAACTTGGCCAAACCACCAACCATCTTGAATGCGTCGGTATCTTTCTACCAATCTGCGCAGACCAATATTAGCGCCTAGCAGGTTGTGGGCGTGCTGCCGGTAATCCATTGACGACTGGGGGTCGATATACCACCGATGACCATTGCTGCGAGCGAAGGCGTAGCAATACCAGTCATGGAAAGTAACCCGCTGCAACTCCCGCCATTGTCTAGAAATCGATTTTTTCAGCGCACAAGCCAGACGTTTTGTTAGCACATAGGTGCATCCCGGACCTGCGGCCTCAAACAAGAAATCCCAACGTACTTGGGCTTGAGCCTTGTCTACAAAACATTTATGCCCTGTTGGCCAGAACGCCCGAACGTTGCTCGAATACCCTTCTGCTCCTTTATTCTTGAGCATCTCGGTAGCCCGTCTCAGTTTGTCGGGGTACCACACGTCGTCTTGATCCGAAAACGCAACGTAGTCATAAGCGTCGAAGTTAACGTCGCGCACGAGGCGGAAGTGACCGAACTCTGGAGTGCAGTGATGTCCCAAAACACAGGGGTCAACCAGAAACCTACCTGAGTGGCCATAGAGATGACCTGCGTGAGGTCCGGGAAAAAAATGACCAATGAACTTGTAAGCCATGCAAGTGCAAGCAAGAGAACATAGAGGCAGGTGATGTAGTAAAGGAATTGTAGCCAGTAAACATTGACGGAATATCCATAAGCCAGGAACAGGCCAATCAAAATTCAAACAAAAAGCAAATGCACAGTAAGGGCGGATGTGAGTTTGACTAACGGCAGAAGTGATACGTGAATACAATTTTTTTAACTAGAAAGCTATTGTCTTTTATGGCGTGGCATCCCGTATTGAGCGCTTCGGTTATAAAAAACCATGGGATTAATCCGCATATCAGCCATAGCAGAAATGGAAAGTCGTGATGGGGTGCGACTTTGACGCCGTGCTCAAAGACAAACCAGAGAATCAGCGCAGTCGCGCACGGTTGTATGAGAACCCAGAAGAAACCAAGGTAATTTGTTAAATATCGAGCTTTCAAGTCATTGATGATGAGGCTGGAAAGTATCCGCATGTGCTTTGGTATCTCGGTAGACATAATCACTCACTAACTCATTGTCCATAGCAAAGCCAGACGAAAACGCGTTGCTCTCTCCGCGTATTCGATACCAGAAGCTTTTCGCTGATGCCGGGAAAGTCTAGCGGGTTTGTGAACGAGACGTTTCTCTAAGTTGTATAGGTTGCTTCATACAGGTTGTAAGTTGTGTAGAGTGGTCTCGCGACATTGGTTCTAAGTTGCTTATTGTATATTTTGACGGTATTGCTGCTGCAACGATAGTAACCGCTCGCTGTACCGCACCTAGCGTGGTCGTTGAACAGTGGCGCAAGCAGAAACCGCTACAGAAAGGGTAAACTGCGCGCCATCGTCTATCCATAGACGCTTTTTGCGCTGATCCTTTCAACGGTATTCCCATGACATTCGCCTCTCTCGGCCTGATCGAACCTCTGCTGCGCGCCCTTGAAGCGCTTGGCTACCAGACGCCAACTCCTATTCAGGCCAAGGCAATCCCGCCTGTGCTGGAAGGCCGCGACCTGATGGCTGCCGCCCAGACCGGCACCGGCAAGACCGCCGGATTCGCCTTGCCGCTGCTGCAGCGCTTGACCATGGAAGGCCCGAAAGTCGCTGCCAACTCAGTGCGCGCGCTGGTGCTGGTGCCGACCCGTGAACTGGCCGAACAGGTGCATGAAGCAATTCGCCAATACGCTGAACACCTGCCGCTGGCCACCTACGCGGTGTATGGCGGGGTCAGCATTAACCCGCAGATGATGAAGCTGCGCCGTGGCGTTGATGTGCTGGTCGCGACGCCGGGCCGTTTGCTCGATCTCCATCGTCAGAACGCAGTTAAGTTTTCCCAGGTCCAGACGCTGATCCTCGACGAGGCTGATCGCATGCTTGATCTGGGTTTCTCCGAAGAGCTGCGTGACATCTATGCCGCGTTGCCCAAGCGTCGCCAGACCCTGCTGTTTTCCGCAACCTTTTCTGACTCGATCCGCGCCCTGGCCGGGCAGATGCTGGACAATCCGCTGAGCATCGAAGTCAGCCCGCGCAACGTGGCGGCGTCATCGGTTAAGCAGTGGGTCGTCACGGTCGACAAGAAGCGCAAGAGCGAGCTATTCATTCACTTGCTGAAAAAGCAGCGTTGGAGCCAGGTGCTGGTGTTTGCCAAGACTCGCGTCGGGGTTGATCAGTTGGTGGATCGCCTGCAAGGCTTGAGCATCAATGCCGACGGCATCCACGGCGACAAACCGCAGGCGACCCGCCAGCGGGCGCTGGATCGGTTCAAGGCCGGTGAGGTTCAGATTCTCGTTGCGACCGACGTTGCTGCGCGCGGCCTGGACATCGACGACCTGCCGGCCGTGGTCAATCTCGACTTGCCAATTGTTGCTGAAGATTACGTGCACCGCATCGGCCGTACCGGTCGGGCCGGGCAAACCGGCGAGGCGATTTCGCTGGTGTGCGCCGACGAAGTTGAACTGCTCAGCGCGATTGAAGTGCTGACCCGTCAGACCCTGCAGCGTAGGGAAGAACCGGACTTCATTCCGGAGCACCGCGTACCGACCACTGATGCGAGCGGGCAGATTCTGAAAAAACCGAAAAAGCCTAAAAAACCGAAAACCAGCGGCGGTGCAAAGCGCAATCTGGGCAAGTGGGTCGACAGTGGCGAAGCGGCAGCCGACGCCCCGGCGGCGAAGCCAGTGAGAAAAGTCCCGGCGTTCAATACCGGGCCGCGCAAGCGTAAGCCTTAATAGCTGCGAGTCGTTCCCCATCCGGGTGACATTCTCTCGCCCGGCTGGGCGGCTGCCAGGACGACTCAACGCTTGTTCAGTATGTCCTGATAGAGCGCTGCATAGGACCGCACCATCTTGTCTGCCGTAAACACCTCTTCATAGCGCTGAACTGCCCTGGCGCCCATGCGGCTCGCCAGATCCCGGTCATTCCACAGTGTGGTCATGGCCGCGGCCAGCGCATTCGCGTCACGCGGCGGCACGACCAGGCCGGTTTCGTCAGCGATGTTGATGAACGTCGTCCCGCTGCCCATCTCGCAGGAAATCATCGGCTTGCCATACATGGCGCCTTCGAGCAGCGAAATACCGAAGGATTCCGAGCGCAGATGTGAGGGGAACACAAAGGCTTCGCAGAGTGTGAGCAATGCGTTCTTGTCCTCATCGTCCAGCCCGCCAAGAAAGGTCACGTTGTTCAGGTCTAGCGCCCTGGCCTTGGCTTTCAGTTGTGGCTCTTCATACCCGCCGCCCATGATCACCACCGGCAATTTCGTCTGGTGCGCGGCTTCGAGCAGAAAATCCAGGCCCTTGTAATAGCGCAAAGCGCCAACGAACAGAAAGAAACGCTCGCCCAATCGCTGCTTCCAGTACGCCAGCTTCGACGGCGACGGGGCAGGGTAGGTCGCGCGATCGAGCCCGTAAGGAATGATCTCGACCTTGTCCTTGAAACGCGTCAGCACTTCGCTGCTGGCCGCATAGTTGGGGGAAGAGGCCACGATCCGGTCGACGCTGCCAAGGAACCGGTTCATCAGCGGCGTATAAAACTTGAGCAGGGTTTTCTGTTTAACGATGTCGGAGTGGTAGCTCACCAGCGAGGGTTTCTTCAGTCGGCTGGCAAAATGCGCCACGTCCATGTACGGCCACGGAAAGTGGTAATGCACGACGTCTGCGGACGCTGCAAGCTGCTTGAAGTCACTAATGCCGGACAACGACAGCCCGGTGGATGCGATGTACAGATCCTGTCGCGAGCGGTGGGTAATGTGGTTACCCACCGTTTGGTTACGCGCCGAGCCATTGGCGCTCAGGTACAGCACCTGCGGCTCAATGCCGTGATTCACGCTGCCTTGGGCCAGCTGGAAGATGACTTGCTCGATTCCGCCGCCGGGTGTTTCCGGGAAGTAGGTTTTGAAGAAGTGCAGAACTTTAATCATTGCTGTCCCGAGCGTAAGAGTACGGGTGCGCGGCGAATGTGTTGCGCAGAATCCTGGCATCGGATAATGCCCTTCACCCATGAGGGATGAAGGGCATCGGTTAATGGCAACAGGCAGGCCGGGATGGGTCAGTTGGCTCGACCGTAGACGTCTTCGAATCGCACGATATCGTCTTCACCCAGATAGTCGCCGCTCTGGACTTCGATCAACACCAGATCAATGACGCCCGGGTTGCTCAGGCGGTGTCGGTGACCGGCGCGGATGAACGTCGACTCGTTGGTGTTAAGCATCAGTTCCTGATCGTCGTTGACGATCACGGCCATGCCGCTGACCACGATCCAGTGTTCGCTGCGATGGTGGTGCATCTGCAGCGACAGCGACGCCTTTGGCTTGACCACGATGCGTTTGATCTTGAAGCGTTCGCCGTCTTCCAGCGTCGTGTACGTGCCCCAGGGACGGTGGACGGTACTGTGCAACATGTGCAGCGTGTGGCCGGATTTCTTCAACTGGCCAACGATATGCTTGACGTCCTGGGCATGGTCCTTGTGCGCAATCATCAGCGCATCCGGAGTATTGACCACCAGCAGTTCCTGAACCCCGACCAGCGCGGTCAGGCGATCTTCGCTGTTCACGTAGTTGTTCTTCGCGCCGTGAGACAACACTTCGCCTTCGAAACGGTTGCCGTTTTCGTCTTCGGGGGTCAGTTCACTGACGGCGTTCCAGGAGCCGATATCGCTCCAGCCGATGTCGCAGGCGACGGTGACAACCTTGTCGGAGCGTTCCATCAGCGCGTAGTCGATGGAAATGTCAGGCACGTCGCCGAAGGATTCCGCGTCCAGTGCCAGGCAGCGGTAGCGATCGGCTTGCGTCAGGCGCGAGCGCTCCATCGCAACGGCGACGGCGCTCAGTACGTCCGGCGCATGCTTGGCGAACTCTTCGATAACGGTGCCGACCTGGAAGCAGAACATGCCCGAATTCCAGAAGTAGTTGCCAGCGGCCAGGTAAGATTCGGCGGTTGGCAGATCCGGCTTCTCGACGAAGCGCGCGACCTGCAGGCCACCGTTAGCGTCGATGGCGGCGCCGGCTTCGATGTAACCGAAGCCGGTTTCAGGGTATTGGGGTTTGATGCCGAAAGTGACCAGAAAGCCTTTTTCGGAAAGCTGCACAGCCTTGGCCACTGCTTGGGCGAACGCAGCTTCGTTTTGAATGAGGTGGTCAGCCGCGAGTACGAGCATATGAGCATCGGAGCCATGAGCCTCCTTGAGCTGCAAGGCGGCCATCGCGACGGCGGCTGCCGTGTTACGACCAAATGGCTCAAGAATATAGCTCTGGGCAACCCCGCTGGAGTTGACGGTGCGGTACTCATCTTCGGTCTTGAAGAGAAGCTCGCGATTGGTGACAGTCAGCACCTCCGACACACCGTCGAGCCCGGTTGCACGCAGAAAGGTTTTCTGAATAAGGTTCTGCCCGTCTGGCAGTGTCATGAAGGGTTTGGGGTGGGCCTCGCGAGACACGGGCCACAACCGGCTACCTACGCCACCAGACAAAATTACGGGTATCAATCCCATGGTTCAAAATCCTTAAAGTGCCAAATGGCGCAACTGGAATAACAAGGTACCGAGCTGGCATTTTTCATTGCGCTCAGTCCTGTGAATGCACAGAGACGAAGCAGCCCGATTCAACCGGTTTCAAAGGGCTTCGCCTTATTCTGAAGGGCTGCAAGAATACCAGAGAACCGCCGGCGAAACTGCCTCGGTCTCGTCATGATCGGATCGGTCTGCGGCCTATTGCGCTCGTGGCGCGGTTAACCGCTGCGCAAGGGTCAATACCCTGCGTACTGCTTGCCGAAACGCCTTTCTTCTACGCTCGACGAGCTGCCCCAGAACGAACACCGGGATCAAGATACCTGCATAGATCAACGCCCGAAGGGCCGGATCCCAGGACTCTTGTGCCGGCTCTAGCTGTGCTCGCCAGAAAAGCGTCAACGGGTAATGCAGGATATAAAGGCTGAAGGTGTAGGAAGCGAGTTGTCTTACCAGCGTACCAGCGCGCCCTTCGGTATCGAGCGTGGTCGTCCGGCAGAGCTGGCGTACCGCGATAAGGTGAACGGACATGAGCGCTGCGAGCACGTACCCCCAGCCGAAATTGGCAGCACTATCCAGGCCGTGGCCCAACACGCGCTCTATCTGCATACCCACCAACGGATAGGACCAGTCCCGCGGATTATTCAGCTGGATGCCAGCAAACAGCGCGACAGGCCCCAGGCAGAGCAACCAAAGTAGCCCTCGGGAGGGACTGAAGCGGTCTCGATACCGGTAGGCAGCAACACCTGCGAACCAGATAGGCAGCATCAACCATTGTTTGGGGCCGGTCACCAGTAACGCCAATGACACAAACGCTACGCGCCATGGTCCACGCGTGAACACGACCAGACCATAGATGACGTAACACCACACCTCGAATGCCAGGCTCCAGTAT
This sequence comes from Pseudomonas sp. UBA5706, assembly GCF_002419965.1. Lineage (GTDB taxonomy): Bacteria > Pseudomonadota > Gammaproteobacteria > Pseudomonadales > Pseudomonadaceae > Aquipseudomonas. The sequence goes on along the minus strand of NZ_DIHC01000033.1, from coordinate 46,162 downwards.
GGCCCATTCATGAATGGGCGGATGTCATCCCACCAGAACTCATTAGTGAATGAGAGTGTTCGGGCCACGTAATAGAAAGGGAGTTGCAGTTGTGAGACGTCTGGATACATCGCCGGGCTAGTCTGACTTCCCCACATCATGAGCAACAACGAGAGTACAACCGCTACTGCCGCGACAGGTAATATTCTCGCGATGCGATTGACGCTATAAACGACACCGTTATCTTCCTTCGTGTCCACCGCGTAGCTGATCACATACCCGGAAAGGACGAAAAACACGATGACGGCGTCATACGCAAAATTGAATCGGTTGGTGATGGCTGCCTGGCTCACCGTGGTGGGGTAGTGCGACAGCAGGACGACGCCTGCCGATGCCAGGCGAACCAGATCCAGATATATCGAAAAAGCGGGCGACATTTTAACGGTCATGGTGTACTTCCTGGCTCACCAGTTGTTGCAAGCAATGTAGCTCAAATGCTGAAGAAGTCTCTGCTCACCCATTAACGCGTTGCCCAGCTCCCGGCGGTGATCGGCTTCCATGCCTGTCACCCGTGTTACGACGCCTGTTTGCTCAATACCTCAATATAAAACTTGGTCTGCAAGGCCGCGTGATCGCGAATCGAAGCAGCGGCCGGCGGATGATACGCATCATAGTGGACAGTCTTGAGTCTGAGCTCCTCCACGTTGCCGATCTCGAAAAACTCATAGTCGTCTCGCAGGTTGAACTTCATGTAGTCAACGAACGCGAAGTTTCTGGAAATGATCATGCGCTGAGACAGCTCTGCCACTTCACTGCAGATGGCAGACGCTTCCTGACCGACTTCTCGATAGGGTAGCCAGGAGAAGTCCACACCGGCGATTGCCCGGTACATCGACGTGTCATCAACGCTGCCCATGAAGAACGTACGGCCCAGCACCTTGTACTTGCGGCACAGTCCGACCAACTGGTCTATCTGTGAAGTATCGGACTGCTTGATGGCAGTCGGGTGCAGGCCTGCGAATATCAGAAGCTTGTAGTTTTCCGGCAGTCGAGCGATGCATTGGATCGCGTAATCGAACCCCTTGTAGCCGCCGAAGAAGCCAAATACGCCGATCAGTTTGTCTTTCTCACTGAACCCCAGGCGGTCCACCAGTTCGGCGCGGCACTGTTCATGGCTGAACCCGGCCTTTTCGGCTTCACTGGTGTAGCAAAGCGGATGGCATTGGACGTTGGTCAGTTTGAATCGATGCTGAAGTACACGCTTGGTGGTGTCGGTATGGACGATGACCTTGATCTTGTTCTTGCGGATGTACTCGAACAGACTCAATTCATAACGCGCAGTCTTGCTGCTACGCCAGCTTTTCGAATACTCGATCAGCGACGAGCGGGGTTGCGTCAGCAGTCGCCCTGCGGAAGGGAAAGTCGTCTCCGCCGATACCGACCTACTGAAAACGGTATGAAAGGTGATCGTGGAATTGGGGTTGGCACCGAGCAACCGCTTGATTCGCGCGATCGACAGCCCGATCGAGTCGGAGAACAACCCATATTCGCATTGGATGGAAACGGCATCGAACGATTTGAGTTGTTCGCACAGCCCGGCAATATAACGGTCAGCCTCTACATCGGTCGCGCCGAAGCTCTTCTTGAGTTCCTGCGGCGGTAGCTCAAATACAGTTACATCGTTGGACGGCGCAAAATTGCGGTATAGCACTTCTGAGAATCGGGCAATGCCGCACTCAAGCTTGTACGATGAAACGATAGCTATTTTCATGGCGGTCACCCGATAGGAAAGTCTTCAACGATTTTTCCGTGTTCTAGTCTGATGCAGCGGTTACACACGCTGTTGATTAGCTCCGGAGAGTGGGACGCCAGCACGAGAATGGACGCATTGGAGGTCATCTCGTTCAAGCGTGTATTGGCCTGCTCCTGAAACTGGGCGTCGCCCACCCCCAGCCATTCGTCCATCAAAATGATGTCGGCGGGGAATGCGGTCGAAATCGAGAAGCCCAGGCGCACCAGCATGCCTGACGAGTACGTGCGCAGAGGCAGCCGCAGATAATCGCCAAGGCCGGAAAACTCGGCAATGTCATTGACCGTTTGCTTAATTTCTCCCGGCCTGACGCCCAGAATCGCCCCACGCAGGTAAATGTTCTCGTAGCCCGTTGCCTCGACTTCCATGCCCAGTGTCAGATCCAGCAGGGAGGTAATCCTGCCGGAGGACTTCAGTGTCCCGAAGGTCGGCCAGTACACCTGTGCCATGACCTTCAGGAAGGTACTTTTGCCTGAGCCGTTATGTCCCAACAAGCCGATCTTTTGCCCGGGCTGGATATCCAGGCTCACGTTGTCCAGCGCCCGGATGGTCAGGTGATGCTGGGGCGTTTCGCCAATCCGTCCACCTGTCACCCATGACAGGGCGTCTTTTTTGAATGACCGGTGCGAGACATCCATGATGGGGTAATCGACCGTGACGCGGTCTGCGGTTAGATAAGTCATCGTCAAAGCCAATAAGGAATTTTTTTACGATTGAGAAACAGCGTGGTGAGCGCACCGGCCCACAACACGACGCCCATCACAAACACCAGCCCGGCAGAAGCGAGCGGGAAATACCCATTGAGCATGGGCTCGCGTATCAGATCGATCAGATAGACGAATGGGTTGTAATGAATCACGGCGCTCAACCCGGCCAGTTGCTGCGGGTGCCACATCACCGGGGTCACGAAAAACAGTAACTGCATGGCGCTGGCGATCATCGGCAGGACGTCGCGATAACGTGCGCAGGTTACCCCCAGCAGTGCCGCGAGAGGTGTCAGGACAAACACCACCAGCACGATGCCGATGATCGAGCACAGCAGCCCGTAAACCGTCAGGTAGCCGTACCACATCAAAAGCGGGATAAGAATGATCCAGCTGTGCAGGAAGATCAGCACGTTCCTGAACGCCACACGCATGACGTGGGTAAGGATCGGCATGTTTATCTGCTTGATGATGTGGCCCGAGTTAATGATCGAGCTGGCGCCCTCGTTGACAAAAGTGATGATGAATGTCCACGCAATAATGCCGCAGGCCAGAAAAGGCAGGTATTCCTTAAGGTCTAGATTGAGAAGCCTTGAATACACCAGCCCCAGGCCGATGACGAACAATAACGAGGTCAGTGTGAGCCAGAATGGCCCGATGATTGATCGTCGGTAGCGGCCTTTGACGTCGTGCAACGCCAGCAAATACCATGCATGCCAACCTTCGCCGAAGGTCGCCATTTCTCTCTTCAAAAATTCCGCTTTGGTCACAGCTTTCTCTCACATTTGCAATTTGCTTTCTCGACTTGCAACCCGCCATTTGGACGCGAGGAATCAAGCGCCGAGGCTCTGCTGACTCTGATTGGGTCACGAGAATGGCGCGCGAATGGTAACAGGGGTGACTGATTATGTCTGAGTTTAGGGGTGACTGATTATGTCTGAGTTTGAGGCCATATTTAAGTTCGAACGCACAGCGCTTTCTTCATCCAGTAGAGCGTCTGGCCTGCGCGCTCCGGACTCTCTCCCAAGCGGCGTGCACCCCGGCGCTTTGCGTAAACGGGATCAAAATGCAGGGTCACGCCCCCACAGGTGACGGGGCCTCAGTATACAAGCCCGCTTGGGGCGCGTACTGGCGATTTCGCGACCCTGCGATATCGTTTCGCTATATCCGTTATCGCGACTCGATTGTGCATTGAACCGCCTGTGCAGCGTGACGTGCACCGCTGACGCCATTGTCTTTTCCCAATCAACCCCTCACCATCGCTTTCCAGTTATCCGCTTGCGTTATGGACTCCACGAATTGGCGGTACGTTCAGCTCACACGCGCCCAGCATTGTGGTGCCTTCTGGCGCTTGCGCTGGCGTGCACGGCGGTTGCGGGCCATCTGAGCGCCGATTGGGATTTTTCCCTGATCAGTCGTCGGGCCGAGGCGCTCTATGGGCCGCTGGGCGCCGGCAAGCAACGGATCGATGCATGGCAGCAGTTGCTGGCTACCGAAAAGCAGGCCAGCGAGATGGACAAGCTGACGCGGGTCAACCAGTTCTTCAACACGCAGATGCGTTACGTGGAAGACATCGACCTGTGGCACGAGGTCGATTATTGGGCGACGCCGATCCAGTCATTGTGGAAGGGCGGCGGTGACTGTGAAGACTATGCCATCGCCAAATATTTCAGCCTGCGCCGGTTGGGCGTGCCCGGCGAGAAGCTGCTGATTACCTATGTCAAGGCGCTGCGCCTGAATCGTGCGCACATGGTCCTGACCTATTACGCCAGCCCGACCGCGATACCCTTGGTGCTCGACAGTCTGATCAACGACATAAAACCCGCCAGCGAGCGGCCGGACCTGCTGCCGGTCTACGCCTTCAACGCCGAGGGACTGTGGTTGCCGGGCGCGCAGGGCAACAAGAAAGTGGGCGACACCAAGCGCCTGTCCCGCTGGCAGGACGTACTGAAGAAAATGACCGCCGAAGGCTTCCCGACCGAGCCTGAGAATGAGGAGCGCTGATGTCTCTGCTGAAACAGCTGTTGATGGGTATTTGTCTGGTGCTGCTGGTTGCGTTCGCCGGCAGCGTCGTCGTTAGCTTCGAGAGCTCGCGTGCACAGTCAATCAATCAGCTGAGGTCTCATGCGCAGGATGCCGCCACGTCCCTGGCCCTGTCGCTGACCCCCAACATCGACGACCCGGCGATGGTCGAGTTGCTGGCCTCGTCGATCTTCGACAGTGGGTACTACACCCGTATCCGCGTGGTTAATCTGGCGACCAACGCGGTGATGGTCGAGCGCGGCACGACGCTGGACAACCCACAAGTGCCGCAGTGGTTCATCGACTGCATTGGGCTGGACGCGGCAGGGGCCGAGGCCATCGTCAGCCGCGGTTGGCAGCCGGCGGCGCGGGTCGAGGTGGTCAGCAACCCGGTGTTCACTCAGACCCGGCTATGGCAGAGCGTGCTTGGCACCTTGGGCTGGCTGATGGTCTGTGGTGTGGTGAGCGCCCTTCTTGGCGCATTGCTGTTGCGTCGCCAGTTGAAACCTTTGGATTACATGGTCGCGCAGTCCCAGGCCATCGCTCGTCGAGAGTTCCTCACACTCTCGAAGCTGCCACGTACGCCGGAGTTGCGGCGGGTAGTGGAGGCGATGAACCAGATGGTCGAGAAGCTCAAGGCGCTCTTCAAGGAAAGCGCCGAGCGCAGTGAAAAACTGCGCATCGAGTCGTATCAGGACAGCCTGACGGGCCTGTCCAACCGGCGTTACTTTGACATGCAGCTCAAGGCCCACGTCAGCAATCAGGAAGAGCATCGGGCAGGCCATCTGCTGTTGTTGCGCGTGCGCGATCTGGCGGGACTGAACCTTCGTCTGGGCGGCAAGCGCACCGATGCCTTGTTGGTGGCGGTGGCGCAGGTGTTGCTTGAGCAGTGTGACAAGTACCCCCAGACCCGCAATCTCATCAGCCGCTCACGGGGCGGCGAGTTCGCGGTGCTGGCGCCGGGCATGGCCCGTGAGCAAGCGCTGGCCTTGGCCGAGGATCTGGAGCAAGCCCTGAAAACCCTGAGCGCAACGGGCGCCAGCGATGTGTCGCCGGTCGCTCACATGGGCGTGGCCCCGTATACCCCAGGCGAAGCGCCGCTGACCTTGCTCGGCCTTGCAGACCAGGCGTTATCGCAGGCCGAAACCCAAGGCGAGCGGACCTGGAACTACGTCGAAAAAGGCGAAGTCACCGAGCTCACCGAAGTCACTGAGGATCAACACACCTGGCATCGTGTGCTCGATCATGCGCTGACCCACGGCAGCTTCGAGTTGTTCTTCCAGCCGGTGGTTGCGACGCACGATACCGGCCAGGTGCTGCATCACAAAGCGCTGTCGCGGCTCGTGCATGAGCAAGGCCACACCATTTCCGCAGGCCGCTTCCTGCCCTGGGTCGAACGCTTCGGCTGGTCGAGCCGCCTCGATCTGCTGATGCTGCATCAAGTGCTCAGGCACCTCGACAGCCACGGCCAGCCGCTGGCGCTAAACCTCTCGGCCGCTACCCTCAACGATCCTGCTGTGCTGAACCAGGTGTTTGATGCCCTGCGCCAGCATCCCAAGCTCGGCGGCAAACTGACCATTGAAATCGGCGAAGAGCAATTGCCCGATCAAGCGGTTCTCGAACAGCTCACGCGTCGTTTGCAGGCCGCCGGCTTCACGCTCGCGCTGCAGCGATTCGGCGGGCGCTTCAGCATGATCGGCAACCTGGCGCATCTGGGCCTGGCTTATCTGAAGATCGACGGCAGCTACATCCGCGCCATCGATGAAGAAAGCCACAAACGCCTGTTCATAGAGGCGGTCCAGCGTGCGGCGCACAGCATCGACCTGCCCTTGATCGCCGAACGCGTCGAGACCGAAGGCGAGCATCAGGTGATTGCCGAAATGGGAATAAAAGGGGTGCAGGGGCGATTGTTTGGGGATCCGGCGCCGTGGACGTGAGGGCGGCGTAGAGGGGCATTGCTTGCGCAGGATTTACCGCTGGACGCTTCTGCAAACCGGACGACGCGGTGGCGTCAGTTGTATCGCAGGTACCGGCTTTACTGCGGCGTTGCGCCAGATCGCAGCAGGCTGCACGCCTGCGCCCTGCGGTCCGCATCCAAAGGCGGGAGGCGGCAGACACCGAACCGCTGAAGCCGATGGCGTAGACGTGCGGCCTGCTGACCATCTGCCGGGAACCGGCCTCAACAGCAGATGACGTGGCTCTGTCAGGCCAAAAACACTGTGTCCCACAGCGGATAGTCTCCCATCCTGCACACCAACCCGGCCCGCAAAGGATTGGCAACTATGTACCGTGCGGCGTGAACGAGGTCCTCTTCCGAACGCAGTGCACGGTCATGGTAGCCCTTCTGCCAGACCCGGCATCGCTTGCCCAACCGTCGGTTAATGCTGTGCGCGCTGCGTGATTTGGCGCGACGCATCAGGGTCGGTAGCGTGCTGTCGCGCAATTCAACAAGCCAGTGGAAATGGTCAGGCATGACCACCCATGCGTATGAACGCGCGGCTCCTTGCTCTTCTGCCAACCTGAACTCATCCACCACCAATCGTCCGAGTCGCCAGTCGGTGAATAAGGGGTAGCGATTCTGTACAACCGACGTCAGCAGGTAAATTTGATGCGTGCCGGAGTACCGACCAGCGCGTAACTGTCGGGCGTGTGGAGGGAGTGTCGGCATTCCTTTGCACCTTGGTGATCAACGTAGGAGCAAGGCTAGGAGATGATCAAGGAAGCGTGCGGGAGGATATTTGCTCGATGTTTCTCTGGGCTTCTGAACCTGGCCGGATGTGCTTGCTGCAGAGGCATATTCACGCCGGCCCGCTTCTGCCGAAGGCGTAGGAGTCCGGCTCGCCGACGATCTGCCGGGGACCGGCAGCAAAACCAGCCGGCACGGTGTGCCAGGCCGGCCGTGGTGGCAGGGTGTACGACTGCTGCGCAGCCGATCGCGAGCAAGCTGCGCTCCTACGCCCTTCGGGCAGAATCAAAAGCCGCAGGTTTTGGGCGTCATTCGTTTATGTGCTTTTGGGCCGAATCAAAAGCCTAAGGTCTTTGGCTTCATTCGGTTATTTGCTTGCGGGCAGAATCAAAGCGGTTGTGTCTTTTGCGCCATTCAATTTTCTGCCGCAGCGGCGCGTTCACACTGGCCCGCTTCTGCCGAAGGCGTAGGAGTCCGGCTTGCCGACGATCTGCCGGGAACCGGCAGCAAAACCAGGTGGCGCGGTGTGCCAGGCAGGCCGTGGTGACAGGGTTTACGCCTGCTGCGCAGCCGATCGCGAGCAAGCTGCGCTCCTACGCCCTTTGGGCAGAATCAAAAGCCGCAGGTTTTGGGCGTCATTCAATTTTCTGGCGCAAAGGCGCGTTCACACTGGCCCGCTTCTGCCGAAGGCGTAGGAGTCCGGCTTGCCGACGATCTGCCGGGGACCGGCAGTAAAACCAGCCGGCGCGGTGTGTCAGACAGGCCGGGGTGGCAGGGTTTACGACTGCTGCGCAGCCGATCGCGAGCAAGCTGCGCTCCTACGCCCTTCGGGCAGAATCAAAAGCCGCAGGTTTTGGGCGTCATTCGGTTATGTGCTTTTGGGCCGAATCAAAAGCCTGAAGTTTTTGGCGTCATTGGGTTATGTGCTTGCGGGCGGAATCAGAGCGTTTGTGTCTTTAGCGCCATTCGATTTTTCTGCCGCAGAGGCGCGTTCACACTGGCCCGCTTCTGCCGAAGGCGTAGGAGTCCGGCTTGCCGACGATCTGCCGGGAACCGGCAGCAAAACCAGCCGGCGCGGTGCGTCGGGCAGGGGCAGTTCGCAAGGGCGGTGTCAGCCCGGCAGGTGGTTCAAGCCCTGACCGTGATGATGATCCCGGCGATGATGACAGCGACGCCGACGAAATACTGGGTCTGGAATTTTTCGCCGAAGACGAAGTAGCTGCCGATGGGAACGATGACAAAGGCCAGGGCCATCAGCGGATAGACTTTACCCAGTTCGATCTTCTGCAGGACCCAGACCCATGCCAGGGTCGTGATGCCATACAGCGCGAAGGCCGAAAACAGCGTCATCAGCGTGGAAGGGTCGAACAGGTTGCCGGTCTTGTGCAGCGATGTAGCACTGAGTTTGAACAGGATCTGCCCGGCGGCGATGCCCAGGACGCAGATCAGCGCAACGAAATAAATCATGGTTTAGGGCTCTGGGAGAAGGCTTTCTTCTTCTTGTGCAAATGAAGGACGCGCCGAGGCACGGACGCAATGTCCTGCCCCAGGAACGCCAGAATGAACTGAGTGCCGACGATGATCGGCAACGCAGCGAGCATCACGGTGCCGGGTGTGGTTTGAACGCCGGAGCTTAACGCGCCCGCCCAGTGGTTCAGGCCGAAGAGGGCGCCGGCCAGCACCAGCAGCACGCCGACCGGAAGTTCGATCGAAGCCAGTGACATGTCGCGCAGATAATAGTTGTAGAACACACGTTTGCTCATGTTGCGAATGTGCTTTAGCAGGAACTCGCCCACGATTTTAGAGATCTTCAGGTTGCTGACTTCATCGTCGTACTTGGCATCCATTGGTACGTCTATCACGACCGCGCGCAGGATGTTCAAACGAAACAGCATGTCGGTTTCGAAAAAATACCGGTGGCTGATTTTCTTCATCGGTAAGTGCGAGGCAATGTTGGCGTGGATCGCGGTAAACCCGTTGGTCGGGTCGAACAAGTCCCAATAGCCTGACGACAGCTTGGTCATGAACGACAGCGCCGCGTTGCCCAACAGCCGCACCTTGGGCATCTGGCGGATCTCTTCGAGATCGAAGAAACGGTTGCCCTTGGTGTAATCCGCCTCACCGTTGGCAATCGGCAACACGAAATCGGCAATCAGCGCCGGATCCATCTGCCCGTCGCCGTCAACCTTGACGATGATGTCGACACCCTCGGCAATCGCGGCCTCATACCCGGTCATCACTGCGCCGCCGACGCCCTGGTTCACAGGGCACATGATGACCTTGACCCGTGGGTCTGTGCAGTTGGCTGTCACGAACTCGCCTGACTGATCGGGGCAGCAGTCATCCACCACGTAAATATGGTCGACTTCCTGGCCGATGTTGTGCAGCACGTCGAGGATGTGGGATTTGACCTTGTAGCAGGGGATGACGACGGCGATTTTTGAAGAGTTGATCATGCTGATCCTTAGCGGCAATCGAAGCAGGAATTGTTTTGCCACTGGACAAGGCCGGGCAGTGTCGAACCGGCTGTCGGTGTTGAGCGAGCGCGCCTCACTGGGAACAGCGCTCAGCGGTCAAGCGACGACCGGAGATGAGCCTGCCGTCCATCGCATGGGCTGCAGGATCATCCAAAACCATCCCCTCGAAAACGATAGAGCGGGGCGACATCAACGCCAGTTTTCTGACGATTAGCAGGCGCGTTCAAGCCACGTTGGCACGGCCGGAGCCGAGTCTAGGGGGCTTGCAGTGGACAGGCAAATTCTTTGCGTCGGCGATTTACGCGGCCTGTGCGCTCAATGCTCACTGAATAGTCTTACGAGCCGCCTGGAAGATACCTACGGCGTTAAACACCTTTTCATTTGTCAGGGGTATTGGCGATGTTACACTCGCGCGCTTTTCCTGATACCCATTTCGGCATTCAAAATATGCGCAGCACACACGAAAACAGCTTGCAGGCTGCCTTGAAATCTTGCAGGAGCAGTTTTATTTCGGTCGGCTTTTTCAGCTTGTTCGTCAATGCGCTGATGCTCGTGCCTACCTTTTATATGCTTCAGGTCTACGGTCGGGTCGTGACGAGCGGTAACCTGACAACGCTGACCATGCTCACCCTGATCATGACCGTCCTAGTTATCACCATGGGGTCGCTGGAGTGGATTCGCTCGCGGATCATGGTGCGGGTCAGTACGCGTCTGGATGTGATGCTCAGCCGCGATGTGTACAAGGCCAGCTTCAAACGCGCCTTGAGCACTGGCGGTATGGACGCCTCGGCGCAGTCGCTCAATGACCTGACCGGCCTGCGCCAGTTTCTTACCGGTAACGGCCTGTTCGCCTTCTTCGACGCCCCTTGGCTGCCGATTTACGTCGCCGTGATGTTCATGTTCCACCCCTGGTACGGCTGGGTGGCGATCGGCAGTGCAATCGTTTTGCTTATCCTGGCGTTCCTCAACGAGCGTTTTACCGGCAAGGCGCTGGGTCAGGCGAACAAGGAAAACATCGCCGCGACGCTGTACACCACCAAGAATCTGCGTAACGCCGAAGTCATCGAATCGATGGGCATGCTCAACACGCTCATCGAGCGTTGGAGCCGTCGTCAGCGCAATGTCCTGTTGCTGCAATCCCATGCCAGCGACAAGGGCGGGATCGTCAGTTCCGTCTCCAAGACCTTCCGCATGCTGATCCAGTCCCTGATTCTGGGCCTGGGCGCCTACCTGGCGGTTAACCACGAAATCAGCCCGGGGCTGGTGATTGCCGGTTCCGTACTGCTGGGCCGTGCACTGGCGCCGATCGACCTGATCATCGGCAGCTGGAAAGGCTTCATTGCCGCACGTTCGCAGTACGACCGTCTTAACGACATCCTCGACAAGCAGAAAGCCGAGCCTGAGCGTATGTCGCTGCCGGTTCCGCAGGGCAATATCCTGGTCGACAACCTGATCGTCGGGGCACCGGGTTCGAAGACGCCGATCATTCGTGGCATCAGCTTCGCCGTGCCCGCCGGGGCCGTCGTTGGCATTATCGGCCCGAGCGCCTCGGGTAAATCGACGCTGGCCCGTGCGCTGATGGGCGTCTGGGCGCCACAACACGGGGTGGTTCGCCTCGATGGCGCCGATATCGCCAACTGGGACAAGCACGAGCTGGGCCCGCACCTGGGTTACCTGCCGCAGGACATCGAGCTGTTCGAAGGCAGCATCAGTGAAAACATCGCACGTTTTGCCGATGTCGACCCTGAACTGGTGGTCAAGGCCGCCAAGACCGCAGGCGTTCACGAAATGATCCTGCAACTGCCTGAAGGTTACGACACCGTCATCGGCAGCGACGGCGTCAACCTCTCCGGCGGTCAACGTCAGCGTGTCGGCCTGGCTCGCGCCATCTACGGCTCGCCACGCCTGATCCTGCTCGATGAGCCGAACTCCAACCTCGACGAGGTCGGCGAGCGCGCGCTGGCGACGGCCATTCTGGAATTGAAGCAGAGCGGTGCGACCATCTTCGTCATCACCCACCGCACCACGATTCTGTCCCAGCTCGACCGCCTGTTGGTCATGAGTGCCGGCGGTATCAGCATGTACGGTCCGCGTGACCAGGTGATGGAAGAGTTGAACAAGCAACAAGTCGCCGCTCAACAAAAAGCCCAGGTTGGCACAGGCGCGCCCGTTCGCGCCTGACAGGAAGATATCGATGACCCGCACCCTCAGTATTCAACCCGATAACTTCTCGGATTTACCTGTTTCGGACAAAAAGACCCGTCGCCTGGGCTTCGGCATCCTGCTCGTCACCTTCGGTATTTTCGGCGGCTGGGCAGCATTCGCCCCCATTGACGGCGCTGTGTATGCGCCAGGCGTCGTGACCGTGCAGGCTTACCGCAAAACCGTTCAGCATCTGGAAGGCGGGATCGTCAAAGACGTGCTGGTGCACGACGGGGATATCGTCAAGAAGGGCGACCCGCTGATCGTTCTCGACGACGCGCAACTGCGCGCCGAATACGACATGAACCACAACCAGCTGATTGCCGCCCGCGCGATGGAAGCGCGGTTGATGGCCGAGCGCGACGACCTGCCGGCGATTAATTTTGGCTCGATGGACGAAGCCGATACCCCGCGCGGTATCGAGGCCCGGGCTGGCGAGACTCAAGTGTTCAATGCCCGTCGCGGTGCCCGTCTGGGGCAGATTTCCGTGTTGCAGGAGCGTATCGGTCAGCTCAACCAGCAGATCAAGGGCACTGACGACATGATTGGCACCAAAACCAATCTTGAAAGTTCCTACACCGGCGAAATCGGTGACCTGCGCGACCTGTTGGCTCAAGGCTTCGTCGACAAGCAACGCATGCTCGAACAGCAGCGCAAGCTGGACATGCTCAAATCGGAAGTGGCGGACCATCGTTCGACCATCACCAAGACCCGCCTGCAGATCAACGAAACGCAATTGCAGATCCTGCAGATCAACAAGGACTTCAACTCTGACGTCGCCAAGCAACTGGCAGAAGTCCAGACCAAAGCTTACGACCTGCAAGAGAAAACCGCCGCGCTGGCTGACCGCCTGACCCGCATCATCATCCGTGCCCCCGACGACGGCATGGTGATTGGCATGACCGTGCACACCGTCGGTGGTGTGGTACGCCAGGCCACGCCGCTGCTGGACATCGTGCCTTCGGTATCCGATCTGGTGGTCGAGTCGCAAGTGCCGCCGCAGGACATTAACCGGGTCGCCATCGGCAAATTCGCCGACATCCGTTTCAGTGCCTTCAACAGTGCGACCACGCCGGTCATCGAAGGCGTTGTCACCAGCGTTTCGGCTGACCGCCTGACCAACGAGAAAACCGGCCAGCCTTACTACCTGGCCCGCGTCAAAGTGACCGAAGCCGGTGCGCACAAGCTGGGCGACCGCAAACTGCTGGTGGGTATGCCGGCCGACGTGTTGGTCAAGACGGGCGAGCGGACCATGCTGCAATACCTGCTGCAGCCTGCCCGCAACGCCATCTCGCAATCGATGATCGAGGAGTGAATGTGCGTCTGTTTCCATGCCTGATGTTGGGAATGCTGGCGCTGCAAGTCCAGGCCGCTGAGCCGAAAACCGCTGAACCCTCCAAGCCCAAGCCGCCGGCGAGCAGCGTCAGCGCCACGACGTATTCCGCTGACCTGATGCAGCTGTATCGTGAGTCGCGCCTGGAGGACCCTCGGGTCCTGGCTTCCTATTCCCGCGCTCAATCGAGCAAGGAACAACAGCGCGAAGCATTCGGTGGTTTGCTGCCCCAGGTGAATATCACCGCGGGAAAGAACCGCATCCACCAGGAAAACGAACTGGTCACCCAGTCGTACAGCAGTGAGAACTACGGCATCCAGCTCAGCCAGCACATCTACAACAAGGCTGCCTGGGAGAACTACGAGAAGTTCAAGAGCCTGGCCAAGCAGGCCGGCGATGAATCCAAGGAAGCCCAGGCCGAAGCAACGGTAGACCTGGCGCAGCGCTACTTCGCCGCGTTGGCGGCCGACGACGAGCTGGAACTGGTGCAGGCCGAACTGCGCGCCACCCAGAAAAACCTGGATCGGGTCAACGCGCTGTACGCCAAACAGCTGGCGATGATTACCGACAAGCTCGATATTCAAGCGCGCGTGGACTCGCTGGCAGCCCAGGAAGTCGATGCCCGCAATCAGGTTCGCGTGACCCGCGCGGCGTTGTCGGAAATCATCGGCCGTCCGGTCACCGAGCGTCTAAGCCGGGTTCGCGATGACGTCGAATTGAAGGTCTCGGCCGAAAGCCTCGCCAGCTGGGTTGAGCTGGCGACGGTCAACAACCCTCAGCTGCTCGCCAGCCAACATGCCGTCGAAGCGGCAGAGGCTGCGCTGCGGGGCGGTAAGGGCGCACATTACCCTTCCATCAGCCTGAACCTCAGCGCGCAAAATACCAACGAAGGCTATAACAACGCCCTGGCGCCGAAGACCGACAGCTATGTGGCGGGCGTCAACGTGCAGATTCCAATCTACAGTGGCGGTTCCACCTCTGCGCGTGTGCGCGGTCTTTATCAGGATCAGATCACCGCAGAGGAGCAAATGGAGGCAACGCGGCGTCAGGTTGTCAAAGAAACCACAAATGCTTACTTGACCGCAGACTCCAGTGTCGAAAAAATACGCGCCAATCGAAACGCCCTCAGTTCTGCCGCGCAGTCGAGCATTGCGGCAGACAAGGCGTTTTCTTACGGGGTGGTGAATGCCGTGGATGTCCTGACTGCGACGCAGAACGAGTTCAAGGCTCGTCGTGACCTGCTCAAGACTCAGTACGACTTCATCACGAACCTGTTCATCCTCAATCGTTGGGCTGGCAAGCTTTCCGAGGAAAGCGTCGACAGCGTGAACATCTGGTTGAGTAACAACAGTAAAACGGACTCTGTCCCACAGCGGAACGCGAAGCAATGAATGCACCCAGCAAATCAGTGATCATTACGGGCATCACCGGCCAGGACGGCGCCTACCTCACCCAGTTGCTTCTCGAAAAGGGCTACAAGGTTTACGGCACCTATCGTCGTACCAGTTCGGTCAACTTTTGGCGCCTTGAAGAAGTCGGCGCGTTGAACCACCCGAATCTGGAGCTGGTCGAGCACGACCTGACCGACCTGGGCGCCAGCATACGTCTGCTGCAGAAGGCCGAGCCTTCGGAGATCTACAACCTGGCCGCCCAGAGCTTCGTAGGTGTGTCCTTCGAACAGCCTGTGACCACCGCCGAAATCACCGGCATTGGCGCGGTCAACCTGCTGGAAGCCATCCGCATCGTCAATCCGAAGATTCGCTTTTACCAAGCGTCGACTTCCGAGATGTTCGGCAAGGTGCAACAGGTCCCGCAGACCGAAAACACCGATTTCTACCCGCGCAGCCCGTACGGCGTGGCCAAGCTGTATGCCCACTGGATGACCATCAACTACCGCGAGTCCTACGGGATCTTCGGTTCCAGCGGCATCCTGTTCAACCACGAATCGCCGCTGCGCGGTAAGGAATTCGTGACCCGCAAGATCACCGACGCCGTTGCCCGCATCTCGCTGGGCCAGCAGGACGTGCTCGAACTGGGCAACATGGACGCCAAGCGCGACTGGGGTTTCGCCAAGGAATACGTCGAAGGTATGTGGCGCATGCTGCAGGCCGACGAGCCGGACACCTTCGTGCTGGCCACCAACCGCACCGAAACCGTTCGTGATTTCGTGTCCATGGCTTTCAAGGCCGTCGACATCAATCTGGAATGGAAAGGCAGCGCAGACAACGAGCACGGCATCGACACCAAGACCGGCAAGACCGTTATTCAGGTCAACCCCAAGTTCTACCGTCCCGCCGAAGTCGAACTGCTGATCGGCGACCCGGAAAAAGCCAAGCGTGTGCTCGGCTGGGAAGCCACGACCACGCTGGAACAGCTGTGTGACCTGATGGTCAAGAGCGACTTGGAGCGTGTGAAGTCCGGCAAATCGTTCTGATTTGGCCAGCAACACGGCATGAAAAACAGCGGGTAACCAGGCTGTAAGCTGGTTGCATAACATAAAGAGAAGGGTCGCGTGTGAACGCGACCCTTTTTTATTGGGCGCGATTTACCTGCCGGGCACCGACCATGGCACCGGACGGCTCGGTTGTATCAGACGTACCGCGTGCACCGGTTTTGCTGCCGCTTGGCGGCAGATCGCCGGCAAGCCAGGCTCCTACGCCCTGCGGGCAGAGGCGGGTTGTGGTGGGTAGCGGGGGTGATTTTGGCCGAGGGTAGGTTGCGGCGTTGACAGCGCCTTTGCTTCTGGCCGAAGGCCGTAGGAGTCCAGCTTGCTGA
>NZ_DIHC01000033.1:0-30084 GCF_002419965.1 Pseudomonas sp. UBA5706 | reverse complement strand
TTCTGGCCGAAGGCCGTAGGCGTCCAGCTTGCTGACGATCCAGCGCGTAGCGGTGGCAAAACCGGACGACTCGGTTGTATCAGACGTACCGCGTGCACCGGTTTTGCTGCCGCTTCGCGGCAGATCGCCGGCAAGCCAGGCTCCTACGCCCTGCGGGCAGAGGCGGGGTTGTGGTGGGTGGGGGGGCTTCTGGCCGAAGGCCGTAGGCGTCCAGCTTGCTGACGATCCAGCGCGCAGCGGTGGCGAAACCGGGCGGTTCGGTAGGGCAGGTTGGGGGGCGGGGTCGGTTTGTCGTTTTCACGCGGCCGGCCAGCCGGCACACATACCGCTGCCATTCTTCTATTCAGTGATCGATAATCGCTCTTTTCATTTTCACCTTCATCCCGGGCACCTCCATGCAGAATGAAGCACGCATCACTATTCATCAGTTCGCCGTCAGCGTCAGCGTCGGCGATGGCATCAGCAACGGCATGCTGTTGATCCGCAAGCTGCTGCGGCAGGCGGGCGTTACCTCCGATATTTATTGCATCAAGCCCAACGAGCACATGCAGGGCGATGTGCTGTGCATGGATGATTACGCGCCCGGCAGCGCCGATGCGTTGCTGGTTCACCATGGCATTGGCAACCCGGTCGAAGGCTGGCTGCGCGACTTGCCCGAGCGCAAGTTCATGGTCTTTCACAACATCACCCCGGGCGAGCTGTTCCCGCCGGAGCACGCCATCCAGCCCATGCTGGCCCACGGCTGGGATCAGGTCGACACCTGGCGTCACTGGCTGACCGGCAGCATCGCCGACTCCCGGCAGAACCTGCAGGAACTGCTGCAGCGCGGTTATTCCACCGACAACACCACCGAAATCCCGCTGCTGGTCGACCTTGAACGCATCGAGCCCCACGCCATCAAGCGCAACGACTTCCCGCGTCCGTTCACGCTGCTGTTCGTGGGCCGCATCATGCCGCACAAGAACCAGCTCGGCGTGGTCGAGGCCTTCGCGCAGTTGCTGCGTCGCTCCCATGTGCCGCTGCACCTGTACCTGGTGGGTGGCTTTACGGTCATGGACTACAAAGAGCAGATCCAGAAGCGCATCGATGACCTAGGCATCGGCGCGTTCGTCAGCCTGACCGGCAAGGTCGATGACGACACCCTGGTCTCCCTGTACAGCCGCAGCGACCTGTTCGTGTCCCTGAGCCATCACGAAGGCTTCGGCATGCCGCTGATCGAGGCCATGGCCCATGGCCTGCCGGTGCTGGCCTATGACGCGCCGTCGAGCAACGTGACCCACACCCTCAACGGTGCGGGGCTGCTGCTCAACGACCATGACCCGCAGGTGGTCGCCGCCACCATTACCCAACTGATGGAAAACCCCGCGCTGCGCCGTCACCTCAAGCGTCGCGGTGCCGAGCGGCTGCATGAATTCGCCTATCAGCACCTTTACGATCGCCTAAGCGCGTTCCTGAGCCGCTTCGACCTCAACCTGCCGCAATACAGCTTCGAAAAGCGCGCCCCGCAGATCAACGTCGATTACCGCATCGAAGGGCCGTTCGACAGCACCTACAGCCTGGCGCTGGTAAACCGCGAGCTGGGCCGCGCACTGGCCGAGAACGGGCACCGGGTGGGGCTGCGGGCGACTGAAGGCCCCGGCCCGATTCCGGTCGATCCGGCGTTCCTGGAAGCCAACCCTGACTGCGCTGCCTTGCATTATCGCGCCGAACGCCCGGCCAGCAACGTGCTGCGGCTGATGTACCCGCCGCGTGTCAGCGACATGGCGGGGGATTTCAACGTTGTCTCCTGTTACGGCTGGGAAGAGTCCTGCCTGCCGCAAGCCTTCTGCCACGACTTCAACCATCAAGCGCATCTGGTCACCAGCATGTCCAGCTGGGTGACCCGCACGCTGGTGGACAACGGCGTGACGGCGCCGATCATCACCGTGGGCCTGGGCGCCGACCATATCCTGCGGGCCGAAGTGGACGCTTCTGCGTTGCCGCCCCTGCCGGCAGCCACGCCTGAGCGCCTCAAGCTGCTGCACGTGTCGTCATGCTTCCCGCGCAAGGGCGTGGACGTGTTGCTCAAGTCCTACGGGCAAGCCTTCACCGCCAGCGACGCTGTGGTCCTGATCATCAAGACCTTCCCCAACCCGCACCACGACATCGAGCAACAGGTGAAGGACTGGGCATCGGCCTTGCCCTCGGCGCCAGCCGTGGAGTTGATCGTTCAGGACCTGCCGGACAGCGCCATGCGCGCGCTGTACGTGCTGGGCGATGTGCTGATCGCGCCGTCCCGTGGCGAAGGCTTCGGCCTGCCGCTGGCCGAAGCCATGCTGCACAAACTGCCTGTGGTGACGACAGGGCAGGGCGGGCAATCGGACTTCTGCACGCCGGACACCGCCTGGCTGATCGACTACCGCTACGAACGCGCCCGCACGCACCTGGAAGCCAGCGCATCGGTGTGGTTCGAGCCCAATGCCGAGCACTTGGCAAGCATTCTGGGTGAATTCCACGACGCCTGGAAAAAGGGCAGGTTCTCGGCATTCGCTGCCAAGCGTGTCGAAGCGGCCGATGCCCTGATTCGCAGCCGTTTCACCTGGTCGGAAGTGGCCAAGGCCAGCGCCGAGGCCATCCATCTGGCCCAGCAACAGCCTTTATTAAAGAAGGCACCGAAGCTGGGCAGCATTACCAGCTGGAACAGCGCCTGCGGCATCGCCACCTACAGCACCAAATTGCTCGAACCGGCATTCGGCCCGGAATGCCAGGTATTTGCCAACGACGACGCGATCCTGACCGCTGGCGACCAAACCCATGTCGAGCGCTGCTGGACCGCTGGCCCGAACGATAACCTGGAGCGCCTGAAAAACGCCGTCGAGCGTTCCGGGGTCGATACCCTGTTGATTCAATTCAACTTTTCTTTCTTCGGTATAAAGCCATTTGCCACCTTTTTGGATTGGGCACACGGGCGCGGCATTCGCACATTGGTGGTGTTCCACTCCACCGCGGATGTGAAGCACGGCGAACAATTGAAGACCCTGCGTGACATGCGCGAGTCGCTGGCCGGTTGCGCGCGGCTGCTGGTGCACAGCGTCAGCGACCTCAATCGCCTCAAGGACTTTGGCCTGAACGACAACCTGCTGATGTTCCCCCACGGCGTCATCGACACCCCGCCGCCTGAACCCGGCCCACGTCAACTGGCGGCCAAACTGCAAAGCAAAACCATCATCGCCAGCTACGGCTTCCTGCTGCCGCACAAGGGCATGCCGGAGCTGATCGAAGCCTTTGCGATGCTGACGCAGAAAGACCCGTCGCTGCATTTGCTGCTAGTCAACGCTCAATACCCGGTTCCGGCCTCGGCTGAACTGGCCGAAACCTGCCGTGAGCGCATTACTCAATCGGATTTATCCGGACGAGTGACACTGATCACCGATTACCTCTCGGACGAGGAATCGCTGGCTTGGTTGGGCATGGCCAGCGTCATCGTTTTCCCGTACCAGCACACCCAGGAATCGTCGAGTGCGGCGGTGCGTTGGGGGCTCAGTACCGGTCGTCCGGTTCTGTGCACGCCGTTGTCGATTTTCGAGGATGTGTCCGATGCTGTTACATTTCTTCCGGGCACTGATAGCCAATCGCTATGTGATGGCATAAGGGCCGAGATAGACGCATCGCCCCGTGCCAAGCAGGATGTGTGGTTGAAAAATCATGGGTGGGGTGCCGTGTCCGCTCGTCTGAACAACGTTTTGCGCGCATTATCGGCGTAAATTTACGGAACTTTAGCCCACAAAAAATAACGAATCTTCCTACTGACCCCATCAAGAAAGCCCTATGGACTTTCCGGAAAAAGATGGATCACGGCTATTGTTTCGCCGCTATTTTGACATGTATGATCGGCGCGCAATCGTCAGTTATCTGTCTGAAGGGCTTTGAAAAAAGAGCTTGGGTCAGTAGCAGACGGCAGGGTTAGCGATGATCGCTGACTTCCCATAAAGGGGGCCACGGCCCGCTGGGGCGTGGCAACAGGCAGAGGCCGACGGGCCTTCATCCGAACGGATGCCTGAGTGTCGATATCGACTCATATTGGAGATGAAAACGTAATGGCTACCACTTCTGCACAAGTTCAACAGCTGTATGTCGCTTACCTGGGCCGCGCTGCCGATAAAGCTGGTCTGGACTACTGGCTGAATGAGCTCAATGGCGACACTACTGCCCCGGCTACCCTGACTCTGGAAGACCTGCGCGCTAACTTCGTTAACGAGCAGCCTGAGTACCAAAATGCCTACGCCGGCCTGACCCGCACTGAAACCGTTTCCAAGATCTACCTGCAACTGTTCGGACACTCGGCTGACGCAGCTGGCTTGGCTTACTGGACTACCGGTGGCGGCGCTTCCGTTGAGACCGACCAACTGCTGGTTGCTTTCGTAAACGGCGCTTCGGCTACTGACGCTAAAATCGTTGCTAACAAGGTCCTGGTTGCCGAGGTTTACACTTCGACTGCTGGCGACAACTACACTTCCGATGACGCTACTTCGGTACTGGCTGGCGTTGACGGCACTACCGCTTCCGTGACTACCGCGCTGACCAACTTGGCCGCTCTGCCAGGCATCGCTATTCCTGCAAGCGTTGCAGAAGTTAAAGCTGATGTTGCTGCTGCTGCTGCAGTGACTGCTTATGAGGCTTCGAAAGTTGACTCGCTCTCCGCTCTGAACGC
Source organism: Pseudomonas sp. UBA5706 (assembly GCF_002419965.1). Taxonomy (GTDB): domain Bacteria; phylum Pseudomonadota; class Gammaproteobacteria; order Pseudomonadales; family Pseudomonadaceae; genus Aquipseudomonas. Next base: position 25,394 of record NZ_DIHC01000033.1, on the reverse strand, counting down.
CAAAGTTGTCGCTCTGAACGCTGGCTACACCGCTTCGTTGACCGCTATCGCTGATACCAACAACAACGGCTCGATCGACTACAACGAAGCTGCTGTCGCGATCCCTAACGCCACTGCTCTGCGCGCCAACATCTCGACTAGCAGCACTGCCGACCTGCAGACTGCATCGACAAACGCCAATACCACAGTTGCCGCTGACCGTGCTGATTTGGTTGCCAACGACGTTAACGCCGTTGCCAAAATCAACACTTACAATGCTGCCGTAGCTGCTGACGCTAAAGTAGCAGTGGTTGCTCCTACCAGCATCTCTTCCGTTGAAGGCGGCTTGGATGGCGTGATCGGTAGCGGCACAGCAAACCAGACTGCTTTCACTAGCGCTGTTAGCTCGTACCACACAGCGTCGGGTACGACTGTAACTATCGCTAACGCTACTGAACTGTACGCAGTTGTTAAAGCTTCTGCTGGCGATGCTAATGCGCTGACACAACTGGATGCGGCTTTCAACACTGGTGTATTTGCTGCGACTTACAGCGCTCTGAAAACTGTAGCTGTTGCTGATGCCGCTAAAGCTGCTTCGACTCAGGCTGTAACTGACGCTACCACCGCGCTGTCGTCTGTTCACGCTACTACCTATGCTGCTGACTCGGTAGCTGCTACAAACGCTGCGAAAATCCTGGCTGACGCGCAATCTGCTGACGCTCTGGTTACTCAAGCCAACGCTGAAGTTACCGCTCACACCGCCGTACTCGAGTCGGCTGCAGACGCACACGCTGCTGTCGTTGCTAGCGCCAACATCCACGACCTGGATGCCACATCGCCAGTGCTGGCCGGTACTGCTGCTGCTGACCTGTTCTACTTCAGCGCCATCAAAGCGACTGACGATTTCACCATCACTGCTTTCAACAAGGGTGACGCTCTGTACATCGGCGACGGTTACACCTTCAACTCCAACGTTAAAGTTGGTACTGACGGTTTCTACACCGGCACCAACACCTCGGCTAAAGAAGTGTTCTTCCTGCAAGACGCTACTACCAAGGTTGTTAGCGCAGTAATCGAAACCAACGCTGTTGGTCACACTGCTGGCACTGGCACCACCGATAACGTAGCTGTTATCACTCTGTCGGGCATTACTGACCTGTCCCAGGTCAGCTACGCTAACGGCGTGATCACCACCACTCACGTTGCCTAATAAGCACTCTGAGTGATGCCTAGGTAGGCTTCGGCCTACTTAGACAGATCAAAAAAACCCGCCCCTTAAAAGGCGGGTTTTTTATTGGCCCGAAATAGCCTATCTATTGGCGATAACCGCGCATGCTCCGGCGCGTTAAAGCTCTATAATCCTGTCCCATTCCTACTGTACATTTTCTGTTACATACTTTGTTGTCGGGTTTTCGTCTACCTGTCGTAGGCCACGTCGAGGCCGAGTGCTCAGTAACCGTCTGTAGGAACGCCGCTGTAGCCCTGCTGTTTGATGTATATGGAGATTCATCGTGAAAGGTACTTCGAAGGTCATTTTTGCCAATCAACTCAGGGGTATTGCCGCGCTTCTCGTGGTGCTCTCGCACCTATGTTGCGTGTTCTGGCGCGCCAAGGACACCGTCTCCGCCTACACCGGTGCGCCTCCCGCCGAGGGCGATCAACCCTGGATCGGCGCGTACATCAACGGCGCATACTGGAACTTCGGCGTGCTGGGCGTTGCAATCTTTTTCACCATCAGCGGCTTTGTCATCCCGATGTCGCTGCATCACGCCGGTCGGCTCAAGTTCATCGCAGCGCGTGCTCTGCGCATTTACCCCACCTATATCATCGGCCTGGGTTCGGCGATGGCGGTGGTTTGGTTGTCCTGCCAATACTGGGGCCGCCCCTTCATGTGGGATTTGGGCACTGTCCTACGCAACATGCTACTGATCCACACCCTGACCGGCACGCCGTCGGTGGATCTGGTCAACTGGACGCTGGCCATCGAACTCAAGTTCTACCTGGTCGCTGCCTTGATCGCGCCGTTGATCCTCGCAGGCCGCGTGTGGCCGCTGATCGCTGTCTCGCTACTGATCTTCGTCGCCAACAAGATCGGTCACTCCGCGGTGGGCACTGAAATGCTCTTTGTGAGCTTCATGTTCCTCGGCGTGCTGTTCAACTACCTGTTTTACGGGCTCATTAGCCGTGTCCGCTTCGCTCTCTCGTTCGTCGTGATTCTCGGGCTGTTCCTGGGTGGCTGGGATGCTTCTCCCTGGCCAGATATCTTTTGGATCGTGGCCCCCGGCTACCTTTATGGCCTGCTGATTTTCAGCATGGCTTACCTGGCGCGAAACCATTTCCGCAATTTCCGTTTGCTGGATTTTCTGGCCGACATCAGTTACCCGCTTTACATCGTGCATTCGCTGGTCGGTTACTCGGTTATGCGCATCCTGTTCGACCATGGCCTGCGGCTGCGCTTCGTCGCGCCCATCACCGCAGTGGTAGTCATCGGCCTGGCGCTCCTCATCCATTTGTTGGTGGAAAAGCCTTCCATTTCCCTGGGCAAAAAACTCAGGAAATCACCCCGCACTCAGGTTTCATCGGCTGCCGTTGCCCAAGCACGACCTGTCGCGTAACAGGCCCCACTGTGGCGCTGGGGCAAGCCGTTGTTCTGCGCGTCACGGTGGGTGTTTTTATAGGGGCAGAATGCGTATCCTCTGCCCCTTTCCCCTGTACCGGATTGTCTGAATGAACTGGAACCTGATCGTCAACTTCACTCGCCAGGATCTGATCGACCGTCATTCTGCTTCGATGCTTGGCGCGGCCTGGACCTTCATCCTGCCGCTGATCAACATTCTTATTTTCACCCTGGTGTTCTCCAACATCATGGGCATGCGCTTGGGTGGCCTCGGCCAGGACCTGGGCCGCTGGGGCTACAGCGTGTATCTGGTCAGCGGCCTGCTGGCGTGGAACTGTTTCGCCGCCACCTTAAGCCGCATCACCCAGGTGTTTCATGAAAAGGCCCACCTGATCGGCAAAGTGCGCATGTCGCTCTGGACCCTGCCGGTGTACGTGGTCCTGAGTGAAACCGTGCATTACCTGATCGCGACCGGCTTCTTCATGATTTTCCTAGTCGCCATCGACTTTCACTTCACCTGGTCGCTGCTGTGGTGGATTCCGATTTTCCTGTGCCAGCAACTGCTGGCCTACGCGCTGGGCATTACCTGCGCGATTTTGTCGGTGTTCATGCGCGACATCGGGCAGATCGTCGGGGTGGTCATGCAGCTGTGGTTCTGGCTGACGCCCATCGTGTACGTGGCCAACATCCTGCCGGGGTTCATTCAGGAGTTGGTGGCGTTGAACCCGTTCTACCATCTGGTGCTGGCTTATCGGGCCGCGTTGATCACCGGTGAAACGCCGCATCTGCTGTCGATTGGCCTATTGGTGGTGTTCTCACTGGCGTTGCTGGCCGTCTCGATCTTCGTGGGACGCAAGCTGGAACGGGATATTCGCGATTTCCTGTGACCCTGCACAGACGCGCTTGCCCGCGAATGCCTCGTTACGTCCGATACGTGGGGTTTGATTGGGGCCTCTTCGCTGCTGCCATACCTGAGGCGTCCAACACAGGTATCGCGTCGTCCCCGCAAGTCGGGGTCGGCACGGAACCTGTAGGAAGCTTCTGGAGCCGTGCGACAGTGGCGAATGGGCGGGTAGATCCGATGCATCTGTTTCGCCTGTAACACGGTTTCGCCAGCAAGCCGGATCCTACGCAAACGGCGCTACCGCGTTTGGTAGATGCCAGAAAACAACAATGCAGTGCCCGACATGTCTTCCCTATGATCTTCAGTTCCTACGCCTTCCTTCTCTGCTTCTTCCCTGCGGTGTACCTGCTGTTCGTGACCCTGCGCGTGTGGCGCCTGGAGCGCGCCGCGCTGGCGATGCTGGTCGTCGGCTCGCTGGTGTTCTACGGCATGTGGAGCTGGCGCTACCTGGGCCTGCTGCTGGTGCTGATCGTCATCAACTTCGTGCTGGGCAAACTGCAGGTCAGGCGACGCGGCACGGCGCAGGCAAAGCTCTGGCTGACGGTCGCGGTGGCGTTCAACCTCGCGGTGCTTGGCTACTTCAAATACGCAGGCTTCTTCTTCGGCTTTCTGCCGTCTGCCGCCAGCTGGCACATCATCTTGCCGCTGGGGATTTCGTTCTTCACCTTCCAGAAAATCGCCTGGCACGTTGACCTTTATCAAGGGCGCCTGAAAGACACCGGCAGCGTGCTGCAATACAGCTTTTTCGTGTGCTTCTTCCCGCAGTTGATCGCAGGCCCCATCGTGCATGCGCGCTGGCTGTTTCCGCAGATCGCCCGAGGCTGGCTGAGCCGGGCGCTGCCCTGGCAGTTGGGGCTGTCGTTGCTGACGCTGGGCCTGATCAAGAAGGTGCTGCTGGCCGACCCGCTGGCCCCAGGCGTAGCGACGCTTTTCAATGCCGCGCAGGGCGGCGCGGCGCTGAGTGCGCCAGACGTGCTGCTGGCGGGGTTGAGCTATGGCTTGCAGCTGTATTTCGACTTTTCCGGTTACGCCGACATGGCCATCGGCCTGGGGTTGATGTTCGGGATCAGGCTGCCGGTCAACTTTCGCTCGCCGTATAAAAGCGCGTCTATCGTCGAGTTCTGGCGGCGCTGGCACATCACGCTGTCCGGTTTTCTGCGTGACTACCTGTACATCCCGCTGGGCGGCAACCGCAAAGGGCGGCTGCGGGCCAATGGCAACCTGCTGATCACCATGCTGCTGGGCGGGTTGTGGCACGGCGCGGGGTGGCAATTCATTCTCTGGGGCGGCCTGCATGGCCTGCTCTTGGTGATCAACCACTATTGGCGGCACCTGAGCAGCTGGCGGTTGCCACGGCCGTTGGCGGTGGCGCTGACGCTGCTGGTGGTGATGCTGGCGTGGATACCGTTTCGCGCCGACTCACTGCGCACCAGCCTGCACCTGTTCGAAGGGTTGGTCGACTGGCGTTTGAACTGGACGTTCGACCTGGCGACGCTGCTGACCGAAGTGGCTGCCATGCACATCGACAAGAGCCTGCCGGTGGTGTGCGCGGCCTTGCTGGCAGTGGCATTGACGGCACCGACCAGCCGCCGGTTCAGCCTGTTGCTCGGGCCGTTGGGGCGTGGCGTGCTGGTGGCGGTGGGGCTGTTTCTGGTGCTCAAGGCACTGGCCGGTGCGCCGGACCGCGCGTTCCTGTATTTCAATTTCTGAGGTCGATGATGAAGCCAGTCTTGCTCGCGAGCCGCTTTGTGCTGGGCCTGATCCTGGGGCTGGGGCTGATCGTCGGGCTGTGGTTGCTGCTGGCGCTGGGGCAGGCCGGGCGCCCGGTGCCCACCACCCAGTGGATAGAGAAGGCCTACGCGCACAAGCTGGCGCTGGCCGAGGCCATCAAGCAGCCCAAACTGGTGGTCGTGGCCGGTTCTGCGGCGATGTTCGGCGTCGATTCTGGCCTGCTTGAACAGGCCGTCGGGCGCCCGGTGGTCAACCTCGGGGTGAACGCCGGGGTGCTCGCGCCCTACATCCAGCATTACGCCCGGCAAGCGATCAAACCCGGCGACTGGGTGCTGCTGCCGGTGGAGTACCCGATGTTTCACGGGCGCTATGCGATCAACTATCCATTCCTTGATTACTGGTGGGGGCACCCAGCCTTGCGCCATATCGACATCAACACGGCACAACTGGCTCAGGTGGCGTGGCTCACGCCGTTGTCCCGTGTGCTGAGCGGGTATCGCGGGTTGCCCGAGGGGTTTGCCGTGAGCGGGCTGTACGGGCCGCAGAATCTTGACCAGCGCGGCGATCAGGTGCACAGCGAAGCGGCCCAGCAACAAGTGTGGATGCGCGAGTTGGTGGAGCGATCCGGGGTCGAGTCCTATGGCGCACAGGCGCATCGCTGGGATGCCAACTGGGCGAGCTGGAAGGCCTTGGCCGATGAGGTGACGGCCGCCGGTGGTTGCGCGCTGTTCGTGCCGCCGCCGATGCTCGACCGCCCGGCCTACCATCAGGGCCGTGAGCTGCGTTATTACCGGTCGCTGCCGGCGCAGGCTCGCGCCCATGGGTTGAATTATGTGGGCTCGCCGCTGGACACGATGTACCCGATAGAGCGGTTTTTCGACACCAACTATCACCTCAATGCCGAGTCCCGGCAGGTGTATATGCAGCAGTTGCTCAGTTGGGTGAAGCCTGGGTTTGCCCAGTGTGGTGCGGCGGGTCGCTAGGCTCTGTACGAAAGTGGCTGCGCTCGGTGATGCTGCGTTAAAAACAGGCTCAGAATGCTCATTTACAACACGTAGACTCCGCTTCCTCGCCTGTTTTTGCCTTGCCTGACCTTCGCTCGCCGACTTTTCGTACAGAACCTAGTGTGGTGTTTGCTTGAAGGGCGCTGCGGCGGGTTGGAGCCCGGCGGCCTGGCAAGGGCTGCGAAGGGGCCAGCCAGCGCCTGTACGTTCATCCGCGTTTAACGTTTGGGTCAAACAAAACCCCGCTTCCTGTGAAGGAAGCGGGGTTTTTACTTCTGCGCTGCTCCGTCAGTTTCGACGTCCTCGGGGAATGCACTGCGTCGTTGCGACAGCCAGGGCATGGCCCGTCAGCGAACGCCGATCCTTCAGGGGGACTGGATCTGGTCCAACGATCGATCGACTGCCGCTTTGGCCATGTCGATGAGGTGGACGACGGAGAAGGCAAGGTCGCGTTTGACGCCGGTGTGGTTCTCGGCGCTTTCACAGGCGGTTGCCATCGCACAGCGCAGCAGGCCCGATGCATGGGCCAGTGAATCTTCGAGGGATCTATCGGGTGGATCGGGAGTGACTTTTACCATTTTTTCAATCTCTTGTGAGGGTTGGAACCACCGGCACCAGCTGCTAAACGAATGAAGGTGGTGGCTTTGACAGCGGGTTAGCAGACCGGTCACAAGCACCCGGCGCACCCGAAGATGCCCCGCGCAAAGCCACCATAAGGAGGTATCGCAAGTACTTGTAAGGATCAGGCTGCTAAACCCGGACGCTGATTTTCAGCGACCAACGCAGCCTAGAGATCGAAATTACGAAGCACAAGTGGGTAGGAGTTTCTAGGAAATGTCCCGCGCAAGATAGGGATCAGGCTGTAAGAAACGGCCTACAAACCGGGAAATTTGTTGCAGAAAATGCCTCGCGACCGGCCACATCGGCCACGCCGGGCGAGTTGTCAGAGGGCTAGGTCGCGCGCTTGCTGGCGCACGTAGCGTGTCAGGCGACGTCCCTGTCCCTGAGTGAGCGTGTTCGGGAGCACGCTGCGCAAGAGCGGCGTGTCGGCTGGCGGTGAGCGCGACGCCTGTTATCTGCCCAACACCTTGCGATACACCTCAACCGTCTGCCGGGCGCATTCGTGCCAAGTGTATTGCCGGGCGCGGGCAAGGCCGAGTTCGATCTTCTCTTCGCGCAGGGCTGGCTCGTCGAGCAACGCCTGCATGGCGGCGTTGATGCTGTCCACGTCGTAGGGTTCGACCAGCCAGGCAGCGTCGCCCGCCACTTCAGGCAGTGACGTGCTGTTGGAAGCAATCACCGGGCAGCGCGCCGCGAATGCCTCGATGACCGGCAAGCCGAACCCTTCGTACAACGAGGGGAAGGTCAGGGCGGTCGCGCTTTGCAGCAGCGCCATGACGTCCAATTGCGGCAGGTACTTCAACCAGCGCCCCTCGCCGCGCTGTTCCAGCTTTTGCAGTTTGGGCAGCAGGTCTTCGTTGTTCCAGCCGTCGCGGCCGACGATCACCAGCGGGTGCTCCCGGCGCACGTCGGCAGGCAACTGCTCGAAAGCCTGGAGAATGCGTGGCAGGTTTTTGCGCGGTTGCAGCGTGCCGATGAACAGGAAGAAGCCGGGCCTGAGACCGTGCTTGGCCAATACCGCGTCGCGCACCTGGCTGTCGACACGCTCGAAGTACACCGGCTCGACCCCCAGCGGCGTCACGCTGATGCGATCAGGGTGCAGGCCCAGGTGCTCGACCATGTCCAGTTTGCTGAACTCGGAGATGGTGATGATGTGCTCCGACTGCCGGATGGCCGCGTTGAACAGCCAGCTTTTCAGGCTGCGCAGGTCGTTCTTGATCCACTCCGGGTGCAGCATCGGAATGACGTCCATGACGCTGGCGATGGTCTTGACCCGGGCAATGCGCGGGATGTGGTGATCCGGGGCGTGGAACAGGTCCACGCGCTTGCGGATGGCAGAGGAGTTGCTCAGCGGCAGCTTGAGAAAGCCGCTGAGCAGGGCATGCACCGGGTAACGCGGCGACAGTTGTTCGGGTTGACCGCAGGCCAGCGTCGGCAGGTCGCGACCGAACGCATACGGCTTGATGCGCACATCCGCCTGGTTGGCCGCGATATGGTCAAGCCCTTGCCACAGCGCGCGTGAGTAAGTGCCGATGCCGTCAAGGTGCCCGGCGCGCTCGCCGGAGGCCCAAACGGTGCAGCCCAAGCCAATTTCCATGTGTTGTGGTACTCGAATCAAAGTGTCCTGCAAAGGGCATTACCGCCGGCTGTGTGGCTGCGCGCGGCGAAGTTCACGGCTGGGTCTTGACCTGCTCGCGCCAGTAATCCAGCAGTTGGCTCAAGGTCGTTTCCAGGGCAATCGCCGGCTGCCAGCCGGTGGTTTGCTTGAGCAGCGCGTTGTTGCCAGCGGCAATCGGGATGTCCGAGGGGCGCAGGCGCTCGGGGTCTTGTTCGACGGTGATCGCCACCTGGCTTTGTTGCAGCAGCAAGTCCAGCACCTCGCGGATCTTGCGCGACTGCCCGCTGGCGATGTTCAGGCACAGCGGGTGGTCCGGTTGGCCTGCCAGGTCGAGCAGGCGGATATAGGCGTCGCAGACATCCTGCACGTCGAGGAAGTCGCGGATGGCTTCCAGGTTGCCGACCTTGAGCACCGGCGTCTGTTGCCCGGCTTCGATCAAAGCGATCTGGCGGGCGAACGAGGCGGTGACGAAATCCGGGCTTTGCTGGGCGCCAATGTGGTTGAAGGGGCGCGCAATCACGCCGTCCAGGCCCTGGCGGAAGTATTCACGGAACGCGAATTCGGCCGCGACCTTGCTGGCTGCGTAGGGGTTGAGCGGTTGCGGCAGGGTGTCTTCGCTCACCGCAATGCCCGACTTGAACGCCGCGCCGTAGACCTCCGAGGAGCTGGGGAACAGCGTGAACGCCTGCGGCGCGTGCTGACGGATCGCTTCGAGCAGGTTCATGCTGCCGATGACGTTGGTCTGCCACGTCAGCAGCGGCTCCTTGAAGCTGGTCGGCACGTGGGAAATCGCTGCCAGGTGGATGACATGCGTCGGCCTGGCATCGGCAACGGCCGTGGCCAGCGCGCTTGCATCACGGATGTCGCAGCTTAGGTAGTGGTCGGCGATGCTGAGTGCAGGACTGACATTGCCGCCCAGTGCGACCACTTCGTAGCCGGCAGTTTGCAGGCGAGCGGTGAGGATTTTGCCAACGAAGCCGTTGGCTCCCGTCAGTAGTAGGCGTGGCACGGTGTCTTACTCCTTCACTGGAGAAATCAGGTCAAGCTGCGTCAGCCAGGTGGCCAGGGCTGTGCGCAGGTTTTCGCGCTCGTAGCGGTGCAGGTTTCGATGGCCCGCCGCAACCATGGCCTCATAAAGCCCCGGTTGGGTGTTCAGCACGTGCGCCGCCATGGCGAAGTCCACGGGGTCATCGCTGTGCAGCAGCAGCCCGCCTTCTCCCAGCGTGTCTGGGATGTTCGAGCGCGCCTGTGTGACCACGGGAAGCGAGGCATAGTTCGCCTCCAGCAGCGGCATGCAGAAGCCTTCGTGGGCACTGGCGCACCAGTATTGATGGGCGTTCTGGTACAGCCAGCGCAGCTCGGGTTCGGAGCATTTGCCGACCAGCAGCACGCTTTCTTCAAGCCCCAGGTTGCGCACATGCAGCTGCAGGCCGCGGGCATAAGCCTCGCTGGTGGTGCCGCCGACAATGATCAGGCGCTGTGGGGGCCGCTGTGCGGCGTCCTGGTGCTGCAACAGGTGGTAGAACGCTTCGATCAGCAGGTACTGCCGCTTGTTTTCCGCCAGACGCCCGACCGTGAGGTAGAACCGCGTGTCCTGCGGTTGCTGGGCCATGAACGCCGGCAGGCTTTGGGTGCCTTCCAGGCGGCGGGTATCGACCAACAGCGGCAGGGTCTTGGTGCGGGTATAGCCTGCGTGCACCAGCTCGCTCTCGTTGAGCGGGGAGACCGCCAGCGCATGGACGAACTCCTCACGCCACTGGCGCAGTTGCTCCAGGCCAAGCTCGGCGTAGCGGCGCAGGCCACCGCCGGCGGGGAAGAACTCCGGCGGCGTGATGTTGTGGTAAACCATGGCTTTCTTGCAGTTTTGCCGCAGCAGCCACGGGCCGTGGTCGTGGCCCATGGAGTGGTGGTACATCAGCAGGTCGCATTGCGAGGCATGAAAAGCGCGGGCAGGCAGCACTTGCCCGGCCATCTGGTCAGGGATGTTGAAGCTGTAGATGTCCGAGTCGAAACCCAGGTCGCGCAGCAGGCTGCGGGTGAACAGCAAACCGTTGGTAACCCCATCTCCTGCTGCCACTGATGCTGCAAACTGGTCGATACGCTTGTGGGTCATAGCTGGCCCTTGCGAGCCGTGACCGCGTAATCCTGCGGGCCATAGAACAGCGCGTCACAGCGGCGCGCAACTTCGCTGTCCTCGTCGAGGGCGAACTGGCGCGGGATCGGATTGAGGCGATGAATCTCGACGTTTTCGAAGCCCTTGAACTCCACCAGAAACTCGGTGAATGCCGGCGGCAGGGGGTGGATGTGCGTCGGGTCGGTGTGAAAGTGCGTCGCGGCGCTGATGATGTTTTCAGGGTTCGGCGTTTCGAAAATGATCGTGCCGCCTGGCGCCAGTACACGCTGGCATTGGTCCAGCAGGGTGTTGAATTGCTCGAAACTCAGGTGCTCGATCACATGGAATGCGCAGACCACGGCCACGCTGTTTTCCGGCTGTTCGGCCAGCCACACCAGGGCATCCTGCTGGATCGCCTTCAGGCCCTGCTCGTGGCAGGCTTCAACGTTCATGGAGTTCAGGTCGATGCCGATGTGCGTGTAGCGGTCGGGCAGCATGTTCAGCCATTCGCCACGACCGCAGCCAATGTCGACCAGTGGCAAGCCGGCGTTGAGCGGCGCGATGCCTTCGAGGATCGGCAGGTAGTACGACTGGCGTTCACGAATGGTCAGGGCATCGCCACGGAAGCGGTTTTCGAAGGCCAGGTAGAAACTGTCCGGAATGCTGCTGGGCACCCGATTCGACGCCGCCGGTTGAGTGGCGACCACGCTCGAATCGGCGGCGAGCGGGGCCGCTGCCGGACGCGGCGCGCGTTCCAGGTGGCCCAGGCGAGCGCGCAGTTCCTGCTGGATCTGGCGCTGTTGGTCCAGCTCCGATTCCAGGCGTTTGATGTAGTCGGTCTGCTCGGCATGGGCCGCGTTCTGGTTTTCCAACGCCAGGCTCTGGCCATCGAGTGCGAGCTGCTGGGCCTTGAGGTAGCCGTTGAGCTCGTTCACATAGTGCCCAAGCTCTTCCAGGTGCTCGTTGTGGATCTGGATCTGGCGCGCCTGGTTCTCGATGTGATCGCGCTGCATCGCCAGGCTGTCGTTCTGCAATTTGTGCTGACGGGTCAGCAGGTCCATGCGGGCGACGTAGTAGCGGCTGCGCGGCTCGATGGACGCCATGGCGTACGCGCTGAGCAGCAGTTTGCCGACCACCGGGATACGGCGCAGGGTGTTCTTGAGCTTGGCCTTGCGCAGGCCGTGGACTTCGGTGCCGTGGGCCATACCTTCGGGCGAGTAGCGCAGCGCGGCCAGCACTTCGAACTTATCAAAGCCGGAACGCAGCTTGTGCAGCCCTTGCTGGATTTCACTGCGCTCGGCCTTGCGCCCCAGCAGGCTGGGGTAGGCCGCCAGCAGCAGGGGCTCGTCGTCCAGCTGGATCAGCTCCATCCACCCATACGGACGGTCGAAGACCTGCGCAGGGGACGGGTCGAATGCCGGCATCGGGCGCTCGCGGGTGTCCAGCTTATAACGCTGAACCTCTGCTTCAATTCGGCGGTTGAGTTCCTGGAAGTCGAGGTCAGGGTTATTGGGTATCAGCATTGCTTGCGCTTCCGTCGGTAGTCTCGGTAGGGGCGCCCAGGCGTTCCAGCGTAGGGGCCAGGTCACAGATGCCGCCAAAGAAGGTCCCGGTGATGCCGGCGACTTCAAAACCGATGGCGTTATCGTGCCAGTGGTAGCAGTTGGTGGTGTGATCGGCGCCGTCGTGCAGCGCGAGCGTGATGGTGTACTTGCCCGGCGCCAGGCGCATCGGGAAGCGATAGCGCAGGGTGCGCCGTTCGCCGGCCTTCATGCTGATCGCCACATTGAGGTAGTGGCTGTTGGTGCCGAAGATATCCTGACCGAAACGGTCACGGACCATCAGGCCCAGCGAGATGTCGTCCAGGTCCTGGTCGGCGGCAATCGTCACGTCGAGCAGGCCGTTGTCGCCACTGGCCAGAACCGTGCTCTGGGAGTTTTCGCCGACGAAGGCAACCTTTTCCATGTAGGCATGGCGGGAGCCGTAGCCGTGATCTTCGATGTGGCGACGTTCGCTGTAGTCCTCGTCGTCGGCTCCAAGCAACTGGTTGTAGATGTTCACCGCGTCTTCGGGGTGACCATCGGCGACCACTTTTCCGCCGCTGAGCACGATGGCGCGGTCGCAGATCATTTTCACGGCGTTCAGGTCATGGGACACGAAGATGATCGAGCCACCCTTGGCCCTGAACTCCTTGATGCGGCGCATGCACTTCTGCTGGAAGTGGCCGTCACCGACCGACAGGGCTTCATCGATGAGGAAGGTGTCGGGGTCTGCATGGATTGCGATGGAAAACGCCAGGCGCATGTTCATGCCGGACGAATAGGTGCGGATCGGTTCGTGGATGAACGGGCCAAGCTCGGAAAACTCGACAATGGCGTCGCGACGCTCGTCGATCTGCTGGCGCGTCATGCCCAGCAGCAGGCCGTTGCCGACGATGTTCTGCAGGCCGCTGAGGTTGGGGTCGAAACCGGTGCCCAGTTCCAGCAGGCCGGTTACCCGCCCGGAAATCCTGATGTGCCCGGCGTCGGGCAGCAACACGCCATTGAGCATCTTGAGCAGGGTCGATTTGCCGGCGCCGTTGCGCCCCAGAATGCCCAGCGTCTCTCCGCCGGCCACGCTGAAGGTCACGTTGTCCAGTGCGCGATGGGTGCGATGGAAACTGCGGCGCAGGACGATTTCCTTGAGCCGGTGCCAGGGTCTGCTGTAGAGCTTGAACTCTTTACAGACGTTTTCCACTTCAAGCATGCGTGCAACTCTTATCAAAAGGAGTGTGTTCAGGCGAGGTTGGCTACCCGGCTGACGGGTCGCACTGAATAATCAGGAGGCGGAGCCTAACATGAGTGGGGGTTCGGAGCATTAGTGCGTCTGCACGCCATTGCCTTGCCGCGGCCCCGATCAAAGACGCCAGTGGGGCGATCACGCTTCACTGAACGTCTATGACGCGGCTTTCGGGCTATTGCTCCAGCGGTTCGATCGACAGACGCTGCAGAGCGATACCGAGCAGGCGACCGTCGGCGCTCAGGCCCAGTTGTGCGGGGCTGGTGGGCTGCGGTACATCGATACGAATGCTGCTGGCGCGCAGGTGGTTATCGATGTCGAACACATAGTCCTGCATCTGATCGGTGGGCGTCAGGACCTGTACTGCGGAGCCTGCGTGTACGCTGAAGCGCTGGCCGACATTGGGGCCGAATGCCAATGCGCGCAGGTGCAGGCGGAAGCGGTCGGGCAAAGGCTTGGTGAAATCCAGCCGCACTTGCGGGCCGACGGACCAGACGCCGCCGCTCTCGGGGGCGGAGATCCCTTCGCTGCGGCTCACCGATGCTGCGGGCAGGGGCTGACGCAAGTCCAGATCCGGGCCGTTTTCGACATGGGTAAGGGCGAAGCCCGGCATGATCACCTGCAGCCGGCCATTAGCGTAAGGCACGTAGGGGCCGATGGAGAGCACCCATGTCTTGTTCAGTGGAAGGCCCTTGAAGTCGTAGTGATTGTCTTCGGTGACCTGCGCGTGGGTGATGTCGGGGTTGTCCATATAGAAAGACGCCTTGAGCATGCCGCCCATGTCCGTGCCGATAACGACCACCTGACCGCGTTGCTCGGGCGTCAGGTACGCACGGGCGAACTGGCCCGCGCGGTCGTAGACGTCCGGGACAAGATGTGCTCGCTGCTCCAGGGTCACCCACACGTTGGGAAGCAGCACGCCCAACGGCATGGCGCAATAAACGAACAAGGCGGCACCCAACCGTGCCGAGTAGACCCAGCTACCCAGTGCAATCAAGGCTGCGGCGCCGATCAGGTAGAAGGTCGGGGTATTGACGGTCAAGCCGCGCAGCTCGGGGCTGTCGATGATGCTGGGTTGGTAGGGCACCATGTGGGTGTAGAGCGCGTAAAGCGTCGGGACAACGATCAGCGTGCCCAGCACCGCTCGCCATTTCATGGCGGTGGCTGCGTGGTTATCGCCCAGGCGCGAGGCCACCACGATCCACAGCAGCGGGAACATGAAGTCGTAGTAGCGCATGTGCAGTCGTGTGATCGACTCGAAAACGCTGGAGTTAATCACCGATGCGGAAAACAGGGCGACCACGGGCAGCAGATTGGCGATCAGCAGCACCGCGAGAATGGCCAGGCGTCGTGAGGCGTCCACACGCTGATGGGCACCGAGGGCCGATGCGCCAAGGTTCAAGGCAACAGCCAGCGGCAACCCGACAATCAGGCACAGTGCCAATATATGGCCGTTAAGGCTTTGCAGGGCGAGGGTGGCCAACTCGATGACACGGTCCCAGCCGGAGGTGGTTGAGGAGGCGATCTTGTTGTAGGAAGGCCCGAAGAACGTCAGCCCCGTCGGGCCGGCAAGCATCAGGCTCAACGCAAACTTGGCGACAAGCGCGGCAAGCAGGAAAGCGCCGATGTTGCGGAGCGAGGTCGCGAGGCGGCGCTCGCGGGCGCTCGCCGACAGGTAACCGATGTAAATCAGCACCGCGGGCACGATCAACATGGAGTGGGGTTTGACCAGTGCACTGCAACCCAGGACCAATCCGGTGCCTGCCCAGTCCTGCCAGCGCTCCACCCGGGCGCGGGAAAGGGCCCAGACGAAAACCCAAAAGCTGAAGAAGTAGAACGCTTCGGGCATGTAATGCGCGGTGTAGATGTTGATGGGTGCCGCCATCGCGCAAAAAGTGATCAGCAGCGCCGTTCTGAAAGACGTGACACGGCGCGCGACCCAATAAATGAACGGCGCCGCACCGACGAAGAACAGCGCGTTGAAGAGTCTTGCGCAGCCCAGGAAGTCGGTCGCGCAATGGTTGGTCAGGCTGTAGACGCCCAGATAGAGGTAGCCGGGGATCAACGAGTGGGACAGCGGCTCCAGCCGGGAATAGCGGCTGTAGGTGTATTCATCGGCGAAGACGAACGGAAACAGGCCGTTGTTTTTTAAAAGCAGCGCGAAAAACACCAGTGCGATCATGACAAGCAGGGTGTAGGCGTTTTTGTTTTTTGCTGTCTGGGAGGTCATTCATCAACATCCATTTGTTGAGTCCTTGGCTGTCGCGAGCGTTTAGCGTCGACTTCGCCGATAAGTCAGTTACGTTCCTTGCGTCGTGAGACCCGCTGCGACCCCGGGCAGGGCTGGCAATTGGCCGGGTTCAGGCGCGAATGCGGCGGGATATTAACAGGAAGGTGCGCCTGATTCAGGCTTTGAAATGAAGGCGGCGCTGCGACACGAGGACTGAAGCCCTCGTGTGCCGGTTTAAGCGAGGCGCGCTGGAATCAGCTCAGCCAGATTCCGCCATCGAGGGCTGCTTTGGTGTTGGTCAGGTTTTCCTGACTTTCCGAGAAGGACACCAGCACTTCGTTGGCCTTCATGCCGCTGGCCATCTGCGTGTTCCAGTATTGCAGGCCCGCGTCATCGGCAGTGCGGTGCAGGACATGCAGGTAGTAGTTGTTGAGAATCGAGTTCTGATCCTGGCCCGGATTGAGTGCCTTGAACTCGTCGCTGTTGACGAAGCTTTGCGCGATCTGGCCAACGCTCTGACCCTTGTCCATTTCGGCGATCCAGTATTTGAGCCCGGCGGTGTCCGGCTTGCGATCAAACGCAGCCTGATACAACCGATAAGCCGACCCTGCGTTTTGCCCGGCCTGCACGTCGAGGGCCAGCGAGCTGCCGTCACCGAATTCAACGCGCTCGATGTTGGTCAGGGTGTCGATCTTGCCAGGGGTGATGATTCTGTAGCCGGAGGCGGTGGCGGTGATCATGGCTGTGTCTTTACCGGTGTCGTACCAGACCGTATCGATGCCGCCGTTACCGTCATAGGTGTCGATGCCGCTGTAGCCATAGAAATCATCGTTGCCGTAGGAGCCGATGAAGGTGTCGTTGCCTTGCAGCAGCAATTTGCCCATGCCGACTTCGTCCCCGGCCAGCGCGTAGTCGAGCACGGTGTTGTAGCTGGTGTTAATGCCCGAAACGCTGAACACCGGTTGCCCGCCTGCGCTCCAGTCAAGGCCCGTCAGCACGCCGCCGGACACACCGTTGGTGTTGTAGGTGAAGGCGAAGCCGGTGTAGTTGAGGGTGTGGTAGCCGTCGGTCAGCTGGAACGCCGACGAGGTGGCAGAGGAAAAGTGGGTATTGGCGTTGTACCAGTCATTGAGGTTGTAAACATCGACAGGCTGGCTATAGGTTACTACGGTCATGGAGGAGTCCTTCTCCGTCAAAGGTCGGTCCGCCGTTTAGGTCGCGGCGGCCCTGTAGGACTCCGATAAACGGAATTAGTGCCCTTGTGCCAGCATTTGCTGCCGTTCTTTGCCGCACAGGTTTATACGTGTGCCTGTGCCAGTCATGATCTCCACTTTTGCGGGAGTACAGCGAAGTGCCCGCACGCAGCTAAAATCGTTACCGCCCCCGCTTGCTGTCAATCCGCACCAGCCGCCCGCCTTCGAACCGCAGGTATTGATACATACCACTGTTCGGGCCGTAGACCCATTCCTGGACCTGCACCTGATCGACCTGGCGGAAATGGTTGACCGTTTCCTTGTACCCGACGATGTCCTGGCTGACCGGTTGGCCGCATTTCTGCTGCACTTCGAACATCCGGTCGCCGACGCTGATCAATTGGCTGCCACAACGCAAGGTGTCGGCCTGGGCCAGGCCATTGATTGTTGCAAGCCCCACAATGGCCATCATCTTGATTAACACGCTCTTCAAAATCCGTTACTCGCTGTCCAGGTGCAGGGGGCTGATGACGCGGCCGTCTTTTTCCGGCTTGCCGAGTGATGCGTCGACGAAATAGACCCGATCATCCGCCAATTGTCCCTTATCCACCAAATAGTCCTTGATGCTTCCGGCGCGCGCCTGACCCAACTGGCGCAGCAACAGGGCGCTGGAACTCCAGGATTTGAGCACCGCGTCGCGCAGCTTGTTCTGGCGCAGTTCCTTGCCCAGCTCGACCCATTCGGCCGGCGGTTGCTGCTTGAGCCGGGTGCGGTAGATGCCTTCGAGCATCGGTGCTTTTTCCTCGTCCGGCACGGTCAGATCGCTTGCCTGAGCCGGGACTTTGTCGCCGCGGCGCTGCAGGATCTTGTAGTAGGTGCTCTGGTATTCGCGCTCGAGCCGTTGCTGGGCAATCAGCGGCCCGTCGCTGGCTTCGGCGCTGGTGCCTTCGATTTCCAGGCGCAGGGCAGGGCGTTCTTTCAAGGCGGCGGCCAGCTTGTTGAGTGAATCCTGGGCCTGGCCGCTCAATTCATCCGAGCCCGGCGCGAAGGCGACGGTACCGAGGTCTTGCGAGCCGCCGCCGCTCACCAGTCCACCAATGAACTTGAACGGCGCGGCGGCGGCTTTCACCACCAAATTGCGCAACGTCTGCCAGACAATCGGCATTACGCTGAACTGCGGGTTGTTCAGGTCGCCAGTCACCGGCAGCTCGATGGAAATCTTGCCGTCGACGTCCTTGAGCAGGGCCACCGCCAGTTTCAGCGGCAGGTTCACGGCATCCGGGCTGTCGACCTTCTCGCCCAGTTGCAGCTGCTCGACCACCACTTTGTTTTCGGCCTTGAGCTGGCCTTTGGTGATCAGGTAGTGCAGGTCCAGGTTCAAGCGGCCCTTGCGAATGCGATAACCGGCGAATTTGCCGGAGTAGGGCGTCAGGGTGGTCAGCTCGACGCGGCGGAAACTGGTGGCGATGTCCAGGCTGGCCAGCGGGTTGAATGGGTTGAGCGCGCCCTTGATGGTGACCGGGGCGTAGCGATCGACCTTGCCCTGAATGTTCACCGGGGCCGGTTGGTCCTTGCGGTTGTCCAGGGTGCCGATCTTGCCGTTGAGTTGCTGCACGGCGGTGGCGAAGTTAGGCGTGAGGCTGAAGTCGGCGAAGTTGGCCGAGCCGTTATTGATGTTCACTTCGCCAATGTGAATCCCCATCGGCTTATCGGCGGTCGCTTTGGTCGTGGGTGCGGATTTCGGGGCGGTTTTCGAGGCTGTTGAAGCGCTTGGTGCGGCGCCATCGGCGGGCTGCGGGATCAGCAGGTCATCGATGTTGGTGGTGCGGTCATCGGCGATGACGAACCGCGCATAGGGCTGCTCGATGTTGATCGCGGCGATGCTCAGGCTGTCACCGAGCTGGAAGTCCAGGCCTTGGACATTGAGTTGCTGCCACTTCACGAAATCCCGCGATTTGAGCGTGTCCAAGGTGTGCAACTGATCGATCTGAGCCTTGCCAGTGATGCCCAGCGCCAGTGGCTGCGTGCTTTTCAGGTCCACGGCCAGGTCGGTATTGAGCATGCCGCTGCGCACTTCCAGGCGAATGAACGGCGTGACGTAGGATTGCGCCACGCGCAGGTCGATATCGCGGGTGGTGACATTGAGCTTGGCGCGCACCGGCGCGAGGTTGACCTCACCCTCGGCCGTCAGCTTGCCTTGCTTGCCCAGGCCGGTGTCGAGCTTGAGGTTGAAAGGCGACTTGTTGAGGCTGTCGAAGTGGGTCATGTCCAGATTGAGCGGGCCGACTTCCAGCGCCACAGGCTCCTTGGGCACTTTGTCCGTCAGGTGCACACGGTAGTCGCGCAATTGGGTATCGCGCAGCAGCACCTGCCAGGGCTTGCTCGGCGCACCCCGCTGCTGGCTCGCCGTGGTTTCGGCGCCGGATGCGGTGGCGGGCTGCTGTTTTTCGGCTTCGGCTTTTTTCTGTGCGGCTTTGGAGGGCTGGCTTGCGAACAATTTCTGCCAGTCCAGCTCGCCATCGCCTTCGCGGGCAGCCCAGGTTTCCAGCCCCTGACTGCGGATCTTGCCGACAGTGACCACTTGCTTGGCCAGGTCAATGGAGGTGTCGCTGACGTCGAGGTTTTTCAGACGCACCAAGGGCCGGCCATCCGGCGTGTCGAGGGCAAAGGGCGCAACCTTGAGCGACGTTTTATCTAGCAACAGCTCGGTTTCTTTGGCCAGGCTTAGCTTGTAGTGGGTGTCGAAGTTGAGCACGCCGTCCTTGAGCGCCAGGGGCAAGGCGTCGCGCACATAGGGCCACCAGACTTTCATCTTGCCGTCCGTGACTTTCAGTGTGCCTTCGGACGTGATCGGAATCAGACTGATGCGTCCTACCCAGTCGATCTTGCCGCCTTCAGGGCCTGCCGCGACCAGGGTCATGTCGGCGTTGTCTTCCGGCAAGGTGCTGAGGTTTTTCAGCTCGAAATTGAGCGTGTCGTAGAGAAATTCGATGGGCTCGCTGGGACGCATGTCCTGGAAATGCACATAGCCGTCGGCCAGCTTGATTTCACCGATGCGCAGCGGGAAGGGTTTGCTCGGCGGTTCATCGGGCCTGGCGGGTTCGCTGGCTGGCAGTTTGAACAGCCCTGCCAGGTTGAGCGTGCCGTCCTTGGCAAACAGCAGCTCGGTTTTGGGCTTGTCCAGCTCCACCGACTTAAGGTGCAGGGCCTTGGTCCACAGGCTGTCGATCTGCAAGTTGGCGTAGAGCCGCTCGAAACCGATCTGCTCCTTGCCCGGAGCGCCGATGCTTAGGCCCCACAACGTCAGTTCCAGGGTGTAGGGGTTAAGCTCAAGGCGGTTCAGCTTGGTCGGGACTGTGGCGTAATGTGCCAGCTGCTGGTTGATCACACGCAGCGCGATGCCGGGCAGGATGAGGAATCCCAGCAGGCTGTAGAGGGCGAAGATGGCCAGCAGCGCGCCGATGACGCGTTTCAATCCTTTGGGCATGTAGGTCGCCAACTCTCTCGATGTGAGGTGCCTTTGAGTATGGCACGTCAATCTGGTTCCGAAGGCGCTTGCCTCATTACCTGTAGGAAAACGCCCTCAGCTGCGATAGGCAATCAAAGCTGCAGGATCAAGGTCTTGAGCGGGGGTTGTTGGTCCATCGACGGAAAGTCGGCGCCGGGGCTAAGCACCTGGCAGTCGCGAACCGGTCGGCCGATCTTGCTTGCGCAACGCAGCACCTGGTCGCGCCATTCGTCCATGCCGACTTTTGCCAGGTTGTTGCAGCAGATCAGCACCCCGTCTGCGGCCGTGGTCAGTAGCGCCGGTTTGAGCAGGCTTTGGTAGTCGCGCAGCAGGTCCACGGTGCCGAACGCGCTTTTGGCCCAGGCCGGAGGGTCCAGCAGCACCAGGTCGAACTGGCGTTGCTCCAGGCGCGCGTAGCTGGGGAGCTTGTGGCCGCGCCGGGAGGCAACCGGCAAGCCCGCCAACTGGCGAATCGCCGGGAAGTAGTCGGACTGGATGAACTGCATCTCTGGCAATTGCGGGTTCAGCTGGCCATTTTCACGGCCCACGGCGAGGTTACCTTCGGCGAAATCCAGATTGCACACCTCGCTTGCACCACCCGCCGCCGCGCTCAGGCCGACGCCGCAGGTGTAGGCGAACAGGTTGAGCACGCTTTTGCCTTTGGCGTGGTCTTTGACCCAGCCGCGCGCGTTGCGCAGGTCGAGAAACAGCAGCGGGTCTTGCCCGGCATGGCGACCCCGAACCCGATAGTTCAGGCCCCACTCATGGCCGATCAGGTCTTGCAGCGCGGCGTCGTCGGCCTTATGGACGGCATCGGTGCGATCGATCCGCGAATTGCCCTGGGAGCGGTCGTTGTAGACCAGCATCAGGCCAAGGCCCAGGCGAGCGTTGATGGCAGCGTGCATGGCCAGCAGCGAATCGCTGTCCAGGCTGCTGTGAAAACTCTGCACCAGCAGTTGCGGGCCGTAACGGTCAACCGTCAAACCGCTCGCGCCTTCCTGACTTCCGTGGAACAGGCGATAACAATCGGTGCCCTGGGCGTGCAGTGTTGCGAGCAGGGATTGGCGATTGTCGAGGGCGACGCTGAGCGCCTGGTTCAAAGAAGACATGCTCGGCGCCTTGGGGCAGGAATAAGGGCGTGCGAGTTTAGCAGCAAGCCCAATCGAATGGTTCGCGCCTAGCTCTTCGGCAATAAGATTCGCCGCTGGGGGCGCCCATGCAATGGATTGTGCTGACAAACCGTGTGGCTGCAGACGGGCATTTCGCGCACTGAACGGCGGTTTCTGAACCTTCCCTGAAGCCTTGCGCAATAGTCTGGGCAGCCTCAGTGATGGCCGTTTACTCTCATGAGAGCGGGGCGTATTCTTCGCCCGTTTTCAACCAATGCGGAGACCCACAGTGGGTACTTGTTCGAGTGACAGACGTCAGCCGGTTTCGATGACCGGCCACTACTCGGCACGATAACGCGCAGTCTTTTTCACTGCCGTCATCTCGCCGATTAACGCGAGAAACGGCAGTGCAACCAACTCCCATGCCGTGCGGCTTGCCAACGGTGGCGTCCTTGAGATCGCCACCGTTGGCAAGCCGGACGGCTCCAGATGAAGTTTCCCTGTCTTTCCCTGACGCCTCACCTGCGTGACGAGCGACGAGTGTTGTCGTTTGTTTGCGCCATGGACGCGTGCGGCCTGTTGGTCGCACGGGCCAGCTGTGGTGTGCCGTTCCTGCGGGAGTGGCTCGCCCGGCACTGGCCGTACCCGCTCGGGCCTTTTTGACGTCAGCCCTTCAGTCCAGGGGACACAGCCATGAAGCTCGCCCTCCTCAAAGAGTTCTTCGCAGGCTTTCTGCGGACTCGCCACTTCGGCCGGCACTTCCGTCGGCTGGCGATGCTCGATAGCGTCAACGATGCCACCGTCAGCCGTGAAGTGCCGCCGACACTGGCGCAAACCCTGACCCGCGGCGCCAGCAGCGAAGTGCCCAAACTGCTCGCGCGTCTGGGCAGTCATCACGATGGCCTGAGCGAGGACGAGGCCCTGGCGCTGCGTCAGCACCATGGCCTCAACGAAGTCGAGCACGAACAACCGCTGCCGTGGTGGGTGCACCTGTGGCACTGCTACAAGAATCCGTTCAACCTGCTGCTGACCCTGCTGGCGTTTATCTCGTGGCTGACCGAAGACATGAAGGCCGCCACCGTGATTTTCTCGATGGTGGTGCTCTCGACGCTGCTGCGTTTCTGGCAGGAAACCCGCTCCAATCAAGCAGCCGACGCGCTCAAGGCAATGGTCAGCAACACCGCCACGGTGATGCGTCGGGCCGCTGCGTCTGAAGGTGCGGAGGCCGGCAACGGCAAGCCGCTGCGGGTCGAATTGCCGATCAAACACCTGGTGCCGGGTGATCTTATCGTGTTGTCTGCCGGTGACATGATCCCGGCCGACTGCCGTGTATTGAGCGCCAAGGACCTGTTCGTCAGCCAGGCGGCCATGACCGGAGAGTCGATGCCGGTGGAGAAATTCGCCCGTCGTCAGGAGGTCGATAGCGGCAACCCGCTGGACCTGGAAAACATCCTGTTCATGGGCACCAACGTTGTTTCCGGTGCCGCCACCGGGGTGATCCTTGCCACCGGCAACCACACCTATTTCGGTGCTCTGGCGCAGCGTGTCAGCGCCACCGACCGTGCGCCGACGTCATTCCAGGCCGGGGTCAACAAGGTCAGCTGGCTGCTGATCCGCTTCATGTTCGTCATGGCGCCGCTGGTGCTGTTCATCAACGGTTTTACCAAGGGTGACTGGATGGAGGCGCTGCTGTTCGCGCTGTCCATCGCCGTGGGCCTGACCCCGGAAATGCTGCCGATGATCGTCACCTCGACGCTGGCCAAGGGCGCGGTGTTTCTGTCGCGCAAGAAAGTCATCGTCAAGCGTTTGGATGCGATCCAGAACTTCGGCGCTATGGACGTGCTGTGCACCGACAAGACCGGGACGCTGACCCAGGACAAGATCTTCCTCGCCCGGCATGTGGATGCGTGGGGGGATGAGTCCGATGACGTGCTGGAAATGGCCTACTTGAACAGCTATTACCAGACTGGCCTGAAAAACCTGCTCGACGTCGCCGTACTGGAGCACGTGGAAATCCACCGCGAACTGCAGGTCGGGACGGCCTTTAGCAAGGTCGATGAAGTGCCGTTCGACTTTAACCGGCGGCGCATGTCGGTGGTGGTGCAGGAGCACGACCATCCGCACCTGCTGGTCTGCAAGGGCGCGCTGGAAGAAGTGCTGAGCGTGTGCCGGCGCGTGCGTCACGGCGAGGTCGATGAAGCGCTGACCCCGCAATTGCTGGAACGCATTGTTCAGGTCACGGCCGGGTTCAACGAAGAAGGCCTGCGGGTGGTGGCCGTGGCAGCCCGTGCGATGGAGGCCGGACGCGACACCTATGGCGTGGCTGACGAGCGTGATTTAACGCTGATCGGTTACGTGGCCTTCCTCGACCCGCCCAAGGAGAGCACTGCGCCCGCGTTGAAAGCGCTGGCTGAACATGGCGTGGCGGTGAAGGTGCTGACCGGTGACAACGAGCGGGTGACCGCGAAGATCTGCCGTGAAGTGGGGCTTGAACGCCAGGGGTTGTTGATGGGCGGCGATATTGAGCGCATGAGCGATGCCGAACTGGCGCTGGCGGTGGAGGCTACCAACGTATTCGCCAAGCTGACCCCCGCGCACAAGGAGCGCATCGTGCGGCTGCTCAAGGCGAACGGGCATGTGGTCGGCTTCATGGGCGATGGCATCAACGACGCGCCTGCACTGCGCACTGCCGATATCGGGATTTCCGTGGACAGCGCGGTGGACATTGCCAAGGAAGCCGCCGATATCATCCTGCTGGAAAAGAGCCTGATGGTGTTGGAGGAGGGCGTGCTGGAAGGGCGCCGGACCTTTGCCAACATGCTCAAGTACATCAAGATGACCGCCAGCTCCAACTTCGGCAATGTGTTCTCGGTGCTGGTGGCCAGTGCGTTCATTCCGTTTCTGCCCATGCTGCCGATGCACCTGTTGGTGCAGAACCTGCTGTATGACATTTCGCAGATCGCCATCCCCTTCGATAACGTCGACGAGGAGTTGCTGAAAAAGCCACAGCGCTGGCAGCCGGCGGATGTCGGGAGGTTCATGCTGTTTTTCGGACCGATCAGCTCGATTTTCGACATCACCACCTTTGCGGTGATGTGGTACGTGTTTGGCGCCAATACGCCGGAGCATCAGACCCTGTTTCAGTCCGGCTGGTTTGTGGTGGGGCTGCTGACCCAGACGCTGATCGTGCACATGATCCGTACGCCGAAAATCCCTTTCCTGCAAAGCCGCGCGGCCATGCCGTTGATGGTGATGACCGGGGTCATCATGGCCGTGGGCATTTTTCTGCCGATGGGGCCGCTGGCGCATTACTTCAAACTGCAGGCGCTGCCACCGCTGTACTTCGTCATCCTGCCGCTGATCCTGCTGGCGTATGTGGGGCTGACGCAGGCAGTGAAAGGGTTTTATGTGCGCAGGTTTGGCTGGCAGTGATGGTATCTATGATCGTGCCCACGCTCCGCGTGGGCATGTATCTCGTGAGGCGCTGTAGGGACGCTGAGCGTCCCAGGCGGCATTCCCACGCGGAGCGTGGGCACGATCGATATCGGGCGCATTTGGGGTGCCAGGTACACCGAGTTCTATGATCGTGCCCACGCTCTGCGTGGGCACGTATCTTGTGAGGTGCTGTGGGGACGCTGAGCGTCCCAGGCGGCATTCCCACGCGGAGCGTGGGCACGATCGATATCGGGCGCATTTGGGGTGCCAGGTACAGCGAGTTAGCCGTGTTTGCTGCCGCTTCGCGCCAGATCGCCTACAAGCAAGGCTCCTACGCCCTCTGGGCAGAAGCGGTTTTGCGGGCGCCTGTGATACCGCGCTAAGGGCAGCGCCGTGCCTTGGCTACCACCACCCCATGATCGAGGTGCGTGCTCGGGCAGGAGCGGTATCTATGATCGTGCCCACGCTCTGCGTGGGCATGTATCTCGTGAGGCGCTGTGGGGACGCTGAGCGTCCCAGGCGGCATTCCCACGCGGAGCGTCACTAGTGTCCGG